>NZ_JHXR01000015.1 GCF_000621645.1 Vibrio cholerae ATCC 14035
ATGATAGAGCTGTTAACTGCATTCGTTCAGTTGCTCACAGCAATTATCAACGCGTTCTTCTTATAACGCGTTCTCAAAAGCTCAGCCTCCTACCGCTGAGCTTTTCTATTTCCCACTTTGGGAAATATATCATAATAATAAGCCCACACATTTAAATGTAAACCCTTATCGGCCTCTCAGATAAACATTGACCACACAAGCTTGGTACTCTCACCGACAAATTGCCCTGCCAATCCTTACGATGTTTTAGGGATATAAAAATAGAAAAACCAAGCGGTTAAGCTTGGTTTGTGTTTCGTAGTCTTCACTTTCTCTACATACATAATATGCACTGAGGTATTTTGGTTTTTGGCGGTTTTGCTCCGAGTTATTTCGAAACCACTTGAACTCTTATGTACCTCTCTGGCCAATCATAAGCATATTTATTGCCTACTTTTATGGTTTTCTTTGCGATGAAGCAAAGCTCGTTGTCACCTAATGTGGAAACTTTCTTTACGACAGCGTTTTTCGGATGTGTGTAATCTAAATCAACAAAAACATCACAGTAACCTTCAAGTGGTTTTTTGCTCTTTTTGATCGACTTTTCAATTTGAGTCTTGATTTTCTTTGCCACTCGATTCAAATCCGCATCGTCCGCAAGCGTCGATTGACTAAAAATTGTGAGGAAAATGCTCAACATTACTCGCCTCAAAAACTTCATCAAATTCACCTCACCAAGATTAAGCAAGGAGGAAAATGTAACCGAAATATCTTCTTGGCGAGTTTGAACTTGTGTTGTTTGGAGCTTAACCTGCTTTTTCTTGCAATGACGATGTCGAGCAAGGATGATTAATACGCTTAGCGACCTTTCTTTAATGTCGAGCTTTGGCGTGTAAAGCCTTGGTGTGGGAATACGTTGCGGATTCTTTGCTGGATCTTTTTCGGGACTTGCTTCGAAAACGCCAGCTTGGCTCCAGTCCTTTGTTGATACACCTTAATTTCCCCTGAAAAAGGTTCATGTTGAGCGATATCGATAAGGTTATGTTTGAATGTTGGCGGAAAATGTCCCTTGCTACGAACAAGATGACCATCTTTGAAGCTGACCACCAAGATGGGTCTATCGATCGCGACTAGCCAGAAGATAATTATCGCCGCGACAAGTATTACATAAAGCATATTCATAAGAGACATCTCCTTATTCTGCTAATAACCGACTGAGATCTTCTTTTAAACTGTTGACGGTTTTGCTTGCCTTTTCACTTCTTGAAGCCTCGCTGAGTAGATACTCAATCGCATCGGATAATGTACAACCTAACTCATTGGCTTTTAGGGATAATTTTTCCCAAACTCGGTAATCTAAATCAATAGATTTCTTGCGTGTATGGATTTGTTCTGCATTAAAGTGGCGCTTACGCTTGGCTCTGATCGCTTGTTTAAGTTTGTTATCGAGCTCAGAGGACATATGTTCTTCAATCCAAGACAGTACATGGGTTGGTTCATGTTCTATCGCCCTGAGCTTCTGTACCGCAGCTTCAATTTCACTTTTATCAATATAGCGAGTAACGGGCTCTCCATCCTTCCATTTATTGATGAGATACTGCCATTTCCAACCACATTCTAAATTTTCAAGTTGTTGATATTTCATCTTCGGCCACTTTCCATTGTTATACAGTGACAGCGTAACCCACTGTCTGCAGACTTGCAATTCTCCCTATCAAAAAAGCGAGAAAGATCATCGTCGACTTTCACTGTTCGCTGCTCGGCTTTTTCTATATAATTTGGCTCTTTTCAATCAGTTCGATATCTCAATGACCCAAAGCATCTGGCGCAGTGTAACGCCTCAATTTGAGCAGTTTAACAAAGTCTTTGAAAACTACCCTAACCTAGCTCCCATTTCACTGATCGAGATTCAGCCTCGTTTAACCAGTGCGCTTGAACAGTTTGTTCACCTTAAAGGGTTTAGTCGAATCCTCTTGATTAATGCTCCCGATAACTCGATTTATCGCTCTCTCTTTAAAGACGCATTACTTGAGCAGGATCTTGATGTTCCTGTCGTGAGTACAGAGACGTTAGATATTTCAGAGATTCTAGGCCAAGTCAAAGTTGAGCATGGTGGTCTAGTTCATAAAACGTCAGGATATCTCGAACAAGCGAATGGCGGTTATTTGATTGTTTCAGCGAATTTATTGCTGGCTAATCCACGCTATTGGCCAACAGTAAAAGCCGCCGTTTTGGGTGAAACTGTCTCTCCTATCAATTGCGATCCAAAATCTCCGCTCCCTAATCGCTTAGGTTCAAGTTACGACGTTAAACTTATTGTTGTCGGTGATCGCACGCAGCTTGGCGATCTGGATTTTTTAGATGCTGATATTCATTCCGGCTTATGTTTGTTTTCAGAGCTTGAATTAGATCTCAAGATAGAAGAAGAAACGATTGAAGACTACCTCGGCTACTTACGCTGGTTGTGTGAACAGTACAATTTGCCTTCATTAACCTGCTCTGCCATCCAGTCTCTGATGACGGCCGGTGCTCGTTATACTGAAGATCAACATTACGCTCCCCTTTGTTTAATGTGGCATCGAGCGCTACTTGAAGAAGCTCGCCTTGAATCTGAAGAGCCGTTGATTGACGCTGAACATATTGAAATTGCTTTAGATAAACGCTATCTGCGCGAGTCTTATTTACCCGAAAGAGCTCTAGACGACATTCTTGACGGTCAAGTGATCATCGAAACCCAGGGTGAACAAGTCGGGCAAGTTAATGGCTTGACAGTCATCGAAGTCACTGGGCACCCAATGCCTTACGGTGAGCCAGCTCGAATTTCCTGTGTGATCCATTTTGGTGATGGTGACATTGCGGATGTAGAGAGAAAAGTTGAGTTAGGCGGCAACCTTCATGCTAAAGGTATGATGATTATGCAAGCTTTTGTGAGTAGTGCCTTGAATCTTGATGGTTCTCTGCCCTTTTCTGCTTCGATTGTTTTTGAGCAGTCTTATAGTGAAGTTGATGGTGATAGCGCTTCACTGGCGGAATTATGTTCATTAGTGAGTGCGCTTTCTGAGTATCCGATTGACCAACAGATTGCCGTTACTGGCGCTGTTGACCAATTTGGACGAGTTCAAGCGGTCGGTGGTCTGAATGAAAAAATTGAAGGATTTTATCGCGTCTGTTGTCACCAAGGCTTAACTGGAGAACAGGGGGTGATTTTGCCAAGTTCGAACCTGAAACACTTGGCGCTTCATAAATCAGTAGTAGAAAGCATTAAGAATGGTGAATTCAACATCTGGCCTGTTTCGACGGTGGATGAAGCGATTCCTCTTCTCATGGGTAAACCTTTCCGTGGAGAAGATGAAGACAGCGTGATCGCAAAGATCGCTGAAAGAATTGATAATTTTGAAAAACTTGTGCAACCGCACGGAATTGTGGAACGGATCAAAAACTGGCTTAGCTGGCACTGATCGGAGTTGTTTGGCGTACACGTGTTCACTAACATGCACCCAACAAAAAATGGAGTAACCAATAATGCAGAACAAACGTGATTCGTATAATCGAGAAGATCTTTTAGCGTCAAGCCAAGGTGAGTTGTTTGGTGAGGGCTATCCTCAACTTCCAGCGCCAAATATGTTGATGATGGATCGCATTACCAAGATGTCAGAAACTGAAGGTGAATTTGGTAAAGGTTTGATCTTAGCTGAGCTCGATATCACGCCTGATTTATGGTTTTTTGATTGCCATTTCCCAGGAGACCCAGTGATGCCGGGATGCTTGGGCTTAGATGCCATGTGGCAACTGGTGGGTTTTTTCCTTGGCTGGGTTGGCGGTAAAGGTAAAGGTCGCGCGCTTGGCGTTGGCGAAGTGAAATTTACAGGACAAATTTTACCAACAGCTAAAAAAGTCACCTACGAAATTAACATGAAGCGTGTGGTGAACCGTAAGCTAGTGATGGGTTTAGCCGATGGTCGCGTACTTGTTGATGGCAAAGAAATATACGTAGCCAAAGATCTTAAAGTTGGCTTGTTCCAAGATACGTCTGCGTTTTAAAGATAGAATCTCTAACGAATAACAGCCCGTTTCGGGCTGTTTTCCTAGCGATAAGCCTTTTCAAGCTTTGTTGTATGGGAAATTATTTGCAGAGACCAGAAAGTTTATCGTTTCTAGCATCACGCCAACCACCTAACCAATAAGAGCGTACTTCCGTCTGTTGATAGGGACATTCGTCATGGGATCGACCGTTTAGACCGGCTTTGTATCCTTGCGATTGAGCTCTTTCTAGGCGATCACGCTTTTGTCTCTTCATAGTTCTGTCCTCATACGGTAACTTTGGTGTAACGTACAACTATTAAACTTGTGTGGATCTTTTATGACCACACCAATACAGAATCGATCAATTATTCGCCTTTCTCAAGCAATAAAAAAGGCACAAACCCAAATCTGTGAGCTTGTGCCCTTCCTGACAAAAATCCCTATTTTCTACGGAACCCTAGTACACCAAGCACCATCAAAAGCCCTAATCCGAAGCTACCCCCTTTACGTTCAGAGGCTTGCTCTTCGGTTGAACGCTGTTGAATGTTAGCACTTGTTGCATTCACAATTGGAACTAACTTCACGGCGACGACGGTTTCTTCGCGGTTACTACACAATGAATTATGTGCTGTCGTATCGTATCCACCTGAACATTTCAGCGCAGTTGCAGAGATAACGCCAGCATCATTAATATCTGTGGCATCAATAATGCGGAACTGGTTGTTGTTGCCTGTTGCGGTATTGTCATTAGTGAGATCATCTAACAACCAAGCCTTATTAGCAAAAATAGCCATGCGGCTTGGATCACTGCCATTGGCACTGTATGGATAAATAAACCCTCTTTTACGGCGCGGTTTACCATCATTCTCACGGGTGTCGTTTGCGTCGACTTGACCGACAATCTCGTTATAGCTGTTAATTGCCCCTGCTTTGCCGCCGGCTCCTGTGAAGAAGATGCCGCCGGTTAAGAAGTTCGCTGTTGGAGTGCTAGCAGAAACATCTTCGATAACAAATAATCGATTGCCCGCGGCTCCATTCTCTGGGCGGCTACCTGCACGTTTAGCAGAGCCTAACGCGACGAGGTTTTTGTTTACATCGGTGACTACCGAATTACTGTGAATGTAATCGCCACCAATTCTAGATTCAGCGCCGGAAACGGCTTTGGTCGTCCAACTTGCTGCATTAGAAAAATTACTGGTGTTGTCTAGTTCGAAAACCGAGGCCTGCATGTAGTGATTGTCTGTATCGTATGAACTATAACCGACCGCGTATAGCTTACCTCCATTTTCAACGACATCACGCATACTGCCTTGTGCAAGACGATTATTGCGATTAGGTTCGGTACCAGTTGGCCAAGAAAGCTCTACTGTTTCACCGTTAGAATTTTTCCAAATTGCAGGCTTGGAATAAAAATAGGCACCTTCGTTATTGTTTGAGCTTCGTGAAATACTGCCAACGGTGTAAACACCATCCGTTTTCCATGCACGGGTATATAAGGCATCAGTGATATTCGGTGCGACGGTGGAACGGGCTTGAATGGCATTAGCGTTTCTACGATACGTTGTCACGTCACCAGTTTTTACATTGATCCCGATAGGCGTAGCATTACTCGTTAGGCTATTAACAATCACGTTTTGTGACTCATCAATAGGCGCGCCTGTTGTTCCAGTACCAATAAAAGCAATTGAGTTAGCAACTTGCGTACTATTGATCTCTGCTTGCCAGCGATTCCAATGGGGATCTGCCCAGGTATTACAAGTTGAATACAAAAGTTCGTTGTAGCAGTAGCGTTCAAAGTCATTGCGTTCTTGTACATAAACGAACGCATTATCAATCCCGAAAGCCACTTCATCACGGTAACTTAAACCATCGACTGCTTTACCTGTGCTGGCTTTTTCAATGCGAGTTTCACCTGCCAGAGCAAAGTTTTGACAATTCACACTACCGACAGTCGAATTATTAAAACAGCTATCTGTGCCTGTACTTGGTTGGATCGCCACACCCCATGCACTACCGTAGCTTTGCCCTGTGCTTGGGGTCACTTCCATCACTTGGTAGAGTGCCGCGTTGGCCGTTTGGGTAGCAAGCAATACTGCGCTGGCTAAAATCGAACGTTTAAAAGTAATACGACTCATGTTTTCTATTCACTTTCCTGTTGCATCGCTTCAAGCTCTTCCCAACGCTCAAAAGCAATTTCGAGTTCCTGCTCTGTTGCAGTTAACTTGTCTAAAATGGGTTGCGTTTTATCGACAGGCTGACTGAAAAAGTCTGGACTATTGACGATGTCTTGTAACGCTGCGATCTCAACTTCCAGCTCTTCTAATCTTTGCGGAAGAGCTTCAAGTTCGCGTTGCAGTTTATAAGATAACTTCTTCTGCTTAGTTTTCGATGGTGCGGATTTGGGAGACTCCTCAACCACTTTTTCTTTTTTGACGATATTTTCAGCAGCTCTGCTTTGTAAAACTTGGGCACGCTGTTGCTGAGCGTCATGGTAGCCACCGACAAATTCTTCAATCTTGCCGTCGCCTTCAAAAATCCAACTTGAGGTGACGGTGTTATCGACAAATTCACGATCGTGGCTGACCAGCAATAAAGTGCCTTGGTAATTGGCAAGCAATTCTTCCAAAAGTTCCAAAGTTTCGATATCTAAATCGTTGGTTGGTTCATCAAGCACTAATAGGTTGTTGGCTTTAAGCAAAATGCGCGCAAGCAGCAAACGGTTTTTTTCTCCACCAGATAACGCTTTTACTGGGGTTCTTGCCCGCTTGGGTGAGAACAAAAAGTCCTGTAGATAGCTTAACGCGTGGCGAAGACGCCCGCCTACCATCACTTCTTGTTTACCATCCGCTAAGTTATCGATAACGGTTTTTTCTGGATCGAGTAACTCCCGGTATTGATCAAAGTAGGCGACCTCAAGCTTAGTACCACAGTGTACTTTGCCGCTATCGGGCTGTAAGTCACCCAGCAAAATTTTGAGTAAGGTACTTTTGCCACAACCATTAGGACCAATTAACGCAATTCGGTCACCGCGCATGATGTTGAAGCTGAAACCATCAACAATGGTTTTGCCACCGATCGAGTAATGAAGATTTTCGGCTTCAAAAACGATTTTCCCTGAGCGATTGGAATCATCGATTTGCAGGTTAACTTTACCCTGCACTTCACGACGCTCACTACGTTCTTGACGAAGACGTTTCAGTGCCCGAACTCGTCCTTCATTACGAGTTCTTCGTGCTTTAATACCTTGACGGATCCAAACCTCTTCTTGAGCGAGCTTTTTATCAAACTCGGCATTTTGCAGCTCTTCAACCCGCAGCATCTCTTCTTTTTCAGTAAGATAATTTTCATAATCTCCTGGGAAAGAGCTGAGTTGACCGCGATCGAGATCCACAATGCGGGTTGCCATAGACTTAATAAAAGCACGGTCATGGGAAATGAAAATGATAGAACCTCGGAAATCTTTCAGAAAACCTTCTAACCATTCAATCGTTGTTACATCGAGGTGGTTGGTTGGTTCATCAAGAAGCAGGACATCGGGATCACACGCCAGCGCTCGCGCTAATGCAGCTTTACGCTGCCAACCACCAGACAGGTCGGTTAATTTGGTGTGGCCATCTAGTTTTAAGGAACCCAGCACATTTTTGATTCGATCTTCAAAGCGCCAAGCACCAGAAACTTCAAGCTGCTCTTGGATATGTGCAAGCTTATTAATGTTGGATTCGCTTGGATCTGTTGCTACGAGATCTAATTGATCTTGATAGATCTTGAGTTGTTCGCCAATGCCTTGCAGACCACCTGAAACATAATCAAATACAGTACCCGCTTGATTGCGAGGCGGATCTTGCTCTAAACGGGATACGACGACATCTTGCATGACTTGCATCTTGCCATCATCCAGCAGAATCTCGCCTGCGAGTACTTTCATCAGCGTGGATTTTCCGGCGCCATTACGCCCAACCAGACACACTCTTTCATTTTCTTGTAAGGCGAAATCAGCGTGATCCAGTAATGGGTGATCGCCAAAGGCCAGCAAACCGTTATGGATGGTAATTAATGCCATTATGTTTTAACCACTCTCTTAATTCTTGTATGTCAAAAGGCCAATTCAGTTCATTACCTTGGTAAGCGACAACCGGTATAGTGACCGCGTAACGAGAAAATAGCTCGTCATTAAAGGCAATCTCTACCACGTCAACTTGTTTGGTGAGCCCTACTTCATTGAGTAACGCATAGGCCATCTCACAGAGATGGCATCCTTCAGTGCTGTACAAGGTTATCATTGAATTTCCTAACTCTGATGGGTGATCAGCCAGCAGTTATGAATTTGTTTATTTCGCTCAAAATCCAGCGGTAAGGTTTGATGCGAGATATTTTGAGCGTTGAGGCCCAAAGCGTGTAGCGCTTCCATATCCATCTTGAAATGGCGCTTGTTATTAGAGAAAACAATCGTCCCTTCTGGGCGCAGCAACCGTTTAAGATTGGTCATAAGCGTGACGTGGTCACGTTGCACATCAAAAGTCTGCTCCATACGTTTAGAGTTAGAAAACGTTGGCGGATCAATAAAGATAAGATCGTACTGGCTTTGGGCATTCGCGAGCCACTGTAGACAGTCGGCCTGAACGTACTGGTGCTGACGCCCAACCTGCCCGTTTAACTGCATGTTCTCTTTGGCCCATTCAAGATAAGTTTTCGACATATCGACGGTCGTCGTCGATTTTGCACCGCCACAAGCAGCATGTACTGTCGCAGAGCCGGTATAGGCAAATAAATTGAGAAAATCTTTGCCTTGTGCCATTTGCCCTAAACGACGACGAGTAATTTTGTGGTCAAGGAATAAGCCAGTATCGAGATAATCGTATAGGTTGACGATCAACTTCACGCCATACTCGGTAATTTGCATGGTCTGTGCTTGCTGGCCGAGTTTCTCGTATTGCGACGTGCCTTTTTGTCTTTCACGAACTTTGAGCACGACGTTGTTCGCATCGACATCCAACACTTGAATGGCTGCGCGAATAATATCGGTCAAACGACGCTTCGCTTTCTCTTCAGGAATATCCTTTGGCGCTGCATATTCTTGGATCATGAGATGATCTTGGTAGACATCAATAGCCACATTGTATTCGGGAAGATCCGCATCATAGAGGCGGAAGCAATCGAGCCCCTCACGCTTAGCCCATTTGCCAATCTTGTTGAAGTTTTTCTTCAAACGGTTGGCAAAATCGGGGGCAATGAGGATTTCTTGAGTACCTTCATTGCTGACGCTGTTTTGCTCTCGCATGGCTATGGTGTAATTTTTTTGGTGACATGGTAACGCACCATTATTCAGCTTGAACTGTTTGTCCGCACGCATGCGCAAACAACTGAGTAATTCGTCAGAACTCGAGAAAATAGAAGCGTGGCAACCACCAAACTCAGCTTTAAGCTGTGCACCAAATGCAGTGTAAAGAGCGATCAAACCGGGATGAGTGCCTAAACGCTCACCGTACGGTGGGTTACAAATCACAATACCTTCAGCGAAGTTTTCTGGGCGTTTTACTTTTGCCGCATCACCCAAGGTAAAGCTGATTAGCTCTTCTACACCGGCACGGCGGGCGTTATCTTTAGCCGTCTGCAATACGCGGTTATCGTTATCTACGCCGTAGAAATGAGTTTCTACCTTTTTGACTCCACGTTTACCTTGCACGCTGGCTTCTGATTTCACACTTGCCCAGAGTTCTGGTTCGAAATCTTCTAATGCTTCGAAGCCCCACTTTTTACGTTGTAAGCCTGGAGCAATATTGGCAGCCATCATCGCCGCTTCAATCAGTAAGGTACCGGAGCCACACATAGGATCGAGAAGCGGTTTACTGGCATCCCAACCACTGCGCAGAATGATTGCGGCGGCTAATGTTTCACGTAATGGCGCTTTACCTGCTTCAGTTCGGTAGCCCCGAGCATGCAAGCCTGAACCCACCATATCGATACCAAGCAGAGCATTCTCTTTGTGTAAGCGGACATGGATATGAAGATCCGCAAGATCTTTGCTGATCGACGGACGCGGAAGATTTTTCTTAGTGAAGCAATCTACGATGGCGTCTTTGACTTTCATCGCGCCGTATTGGCTATTACGAATTTCTCGGTTCGTGCCATTGAAATCAACAACGAGCTTTTTAGAACTGTGGAAATAGTTGACCCAGTTGACTGAAGTTGTTGAAAGATAGAGATCTAAGTCATTCTGACACTTAAATTCAGCCACAATACGAACAAATCTTGATGCGAGACGACTCCATAGACAGCAGCGATAGATCTGTTCATTGGTTGCTTTAAATTTAACCCCGGCCTGAACGGGTTTGGCATCGTTAATACCCAGTTGGGTTAATTCTTCAACTAATAGATTCTCAAGGCCGTTAGACGTCACCGCTAGATACTGATTCATAGTGTTCTTTTGCTGATAAAAATGGTCTCAGATTATAACTGACAATGTGAACCATACCTAAAGCTAACTCATCACCAAGCCAAAAAATCTCTCTTTTATCCATTCGATCCTCTCTATGCCGATCATATCGGTCAGTGTGTACACACTCCTGTTCCAACGCTTGCTAACTAAGCATTTATTCTCGTTGGTGACTACTTATTCATGCTTATTTTGGACTATACCAGATGCATTTTTACACTGTAAATAAGTTACAAAAGGTCATAAAACGGGAATTTCCGACTTAAAAATACAAAGTGAATGCCCTGTTTCACTGTGTTTAAGTAAAAAATAGATGTCTAAATTTTGTACCGAGCTCACATTGCCTAACGAATTAGCTCGATTTAAAGGCAAAAAAAATCGGCTTACGCCGATAAGAAATGAAGGAACGAAATAGGAAAGGAACGAATGTTGAATAAAAAATTAACTGACCATGGCCATTTGGGGTGTATACAAAAGTGTATTCACATCCGACATTCTGTCGTGCATCACTTTAATCACTTGACCAAATTCCAGTGTTTTGCTGCCGTTTAAAGCAAAAGAAACCAAATCACTGTACGCGCAAAGAGTGGCGTTCTCCCCCACTTCTAACGCAATAAAAATACCGCTGTTAAGGGAGTTTCGTAGAGATATCAGCTGACCTTGTTGTGGGGTATAACCGGTTCCCTGTACATCAAAAAACCAGCTTTTAGGCTGTACGGGTTTGTGGAAGCGTTTTGCGGCCACACAGTACAGCGCCAACTCCGCTTTACGAGGCTCACTCAGAGGTAGACAGGCAATGTGTTCTTTGTACAACTGAAAATCAGAAGCGTCATCTACGGTGAAGGGGTTCTCGATGAATGCACAATCCACCAAAAGATTGCGACTGAGATTGGTACGAAACAGCATATCATCACCAAGGTTGAGCATCAGATAACCTTCGCTATCTGAGAAGTACCAACTCCATTTGTCACTTGGTTTAAGCATTGTTCCACTCTCAACGATACATTTGGGAGGATGAGGTAAGCTATGTGACCTACCCTTGCCTATGAATATCAGTAATTCTATGAAGGTGCAGAGAAAAAAAAAGAGGAAATGCGTTAGACATTTCCTCAGTAATTCCGCTGATAAATCGGGGAACTTACAGGTTCTTGACGATATCGGCGACCAGCCCTGGTCCTTGATAAATAAAGCCGCTATAGACCTGAACTAATTTTGCTCCTGCTAAGAGCTTTTCTTTGGCGGAGATGTAGGAATCGATACCACCGACCCCGATGATCGGAATTTCTTCACCGAGTTCTTTATACAGACACTTAATAACTTCTGTACTGCGGTTTTGCAAAGGTCGTCCACTGAGGCCGCCAGCTTCGTTGGCAAACTTCATCCCTTCAACCAATGAACGATCTAAGGTGGTGTTTGTCGCGATGACACTATCGATTTTGTTTTTCAAAAGTGATTGGCAGATTTGCTGAATTTCATCGTCACTTAAATCTGGTGCAATCTTAAGTGCAAGCGGGACATATTTATCATGTTTCGCTGCTAATTCAGCTTGGCGAGTTTTCAATGCAGCAAGCAGTTCATCCAGCGCTTCACCGTATTGTAGAGAACGAAGTCCTGGTGTGTTCGGAGAAGAGATATTTACGGCGATGTAACCTGCGTAAGGATAAACTTTATCCATACAGATCAAATAGTCCTCTGCCCCTTTCTCAATCGGAGTATCTTTGTTTTTACCGATGTTGATCCCGATGATCCCATCGTATTTGGCTCGCTTAACATTCTCAACCAAGTGATCAACACCCAGATTGTTAAAGCCCATTCGATTGATGATGCCTTCAGCATGCACTAAACGAAACAGGCGTGGTTTGTCGTTACCTGCTTGTGGTCTTGGTGTGACCGTGCCTACTTCAACAAATCCGAAGCCCATCGCGCCAAACGCTTCGATGCACTCGCCGTTTTTGTCGAGCCCTGCTGCTAAACCGACTGGATTTTTAAAGGTTAAGCCCATGCATTGAACTGGACGATGAGGAAGTTGTTGACGATAGAAGAGATCGAAAGGAGTGCCAGTGAAACGTTTGAAATTAGAGATGGCCAGATCGTGTGCCTTTTCGGCATCCAATTGGAAAAAGCCAGCTCTGGCTAAGCGGTAAAGCATAATGCCTCCGAAAGAAAAAAGCCCCGAATAAACGGGGCGTTATTATTGACTCATTCGTCAGGCAATTCAATGCTTATTCTACAGTGAGACAATTTAAGTTGAGCAAGGTCAACTCTCGCAATGCCACTGAGAATTTGGCAAATTCATGAACGGTACCGACTTTAAACTCGCTGAGGATGTTCTCCCAACGGCTTATTGAGACTTGGTTACGCTCTAGCCATTTATCAAGTGCCAGTTCAATTTCCTGTTGAGCATCACTCAAATTGCTACTGAGCACTTGAGCAGTTAACTGGCGTTGCTGCCAATCGAGATCCTCACGGAAAGAGGCTCTTGCTAATGCTTGCCAATGGTTATCAACGGCTTGGTGGTTGATTTGCTTCAAGAACCAGTGCAGAGATAAACGATCGCCGAGATGGAAATAAAGCTTCGCTGTTTGAGTGACTGCGATGCCTTTCTCTTTCGCCACGGCCGAGATATCCAGTACAGAGTAAAGGCTAGAAAGACGCGCCACATAATGCGCAAGTTCTTTCTCGATGCCCTTCTCTATCCAGTTTTCAGCCATGGAATTATGCTCAACAATCTCCTCTTTCACCAAAACTTTATCCAATTGTTCGGTGATAGCTTTGACATCCTCTTGATAGCGTTCGACCATTGCTATCACGGATGGCTTACCTGTACGGTTGCGCAGTAACCAGCGAGTCAGGCGACGCAAAGTGCGACGCACGAGGAACATGACATCATATTGGGCGCTACTTTGCGCTATGTTGTCCAGTTTGCGTACTTTTTCGAGCACGGAACCTAAACCGTAAATCTCACGCGCGGCCGCATACGCATTCGCAATATCGACCACGCTAGAGCCGGTCTCTTCTTGTAAACGCGTAACGAAGTTGCACCCCATTTCGTTAACCATTTGGTTTGCTAAGGCTGTCGCGATGATTTCTACTCGTAGCGGATGGTTCACCATCTGCTGCGCATAGTGACCGCGTAACTCAGTTGGGAAGTAATTAACCAATTGTTTGGCATGGAATTCATCTTGCGCAATCTCTTCACTGGCCAGTTCTTCTTTCAACGCCATTTTGCCGTAGGCCATCAGCACCGAAAGTTCAGGACGTGTTAATCCCATGCCCTGTCTTTCACGCTCAAGTAGAGTTTCATCATCCGGAATGTGCTCTAAAGCACGATCCAAATACCCCGCTTTTTCCATGTGATGGATAAAACGGATCTGTTCTTTCATGAGTGATACGCCCTGCGCTTCGGTCACGGAAATCGATTCAGATTGTCCATAAGCATCTTCAATCACGATGCTTCCTACTTCATCTTTCATCGACTCAAGGATCTGGTTGCGCTGTTTGAGTGTTAAATCACCATTAGCCACCAAGCCATTGAGGAAGATCTTGATGTTAACTTCGTTATCGGAACAGTCTACGCCACCGACGTTATCCACGAAGTCCGTGTTAACGCGTCCACCTTTGAGTGCAAACTCGATACGACCGCGCTGAGTCATACCAAGGTTACCGCCTTCGCCGATGATTTTAGCGTTTACTTCACGTCCATCGACACGTAATCCGTCATTGGCTCGGTCACCGACATCGGTATGTGTTTCAATGGATGATTTCACATAGGTACCAATGCCACCATTCCAGAGGAGATCGACTTCCATTTTTAGGATCATTTTGATCAACTCATTGGGTGCCAACGTGGTTTTTTTAGTGTTGAGCATCTTCTGCATTTCAGGCGTCAGCGTAATCGCTTTTGCTTTACGCGAGAAGACACCACCACCTTTAGAAATCAGCTTCGGATTGTAATCTTCCCAACTTGAACGAGGCAGATTAAACAAGCGGTTACGCTCTTCCCAACTGCTCGCAGAATCCGGGGTTGGATCAATGAAGATATGAATATGGTTAAAGGCCGCCAGTAGGCGAATATGTTTTGATAACAACATACCGTTACCAAACACGTCGCCGGCCATGTCACCGATGCCAATCGCGGTAAAATCGGTGGTTTGACAATCAATGCCCATTTCACGGAAATGGCGTTTTACCGATTCCCAACCCCCTTTGGCGGTAATGCCCATCGCTTTGTGGTCATAACCATTTGCCCCCCCTGAAGCAAAAGCATCACCGAGCCAGAATTGGTATTCCGCTGACACTGAGTTTGCTAAATCAGAGAAGGTTGCGGTGCCTTTATCCGCAGCCACCACCAAATAAGGGTCATCTTCATCATGACGAACCACGTTCTTCGGCGGAACCACTTGCCCTTCAATAATGTTATCCGTTACGTCGAGTAAAGCGCGAATAAAGCGTTTGTAGCAGCGTTGGCCCTCTGCAAAAATCTCATCGCGTGTGGTGTAGAGATACTGTTTCTTACAAACAAAGCCACCTTTCGCACCAACAGGCACGATGACCGTATTTTTCACTTGTTGTGCTTTGACCAAGCCTAAAATTTCAGTACGGAAATCTTCTTGGCGATCAGACCAACGCAGCCCACCACGAGCGACTTTACCACCGCGCAAATGCACCCCTTCAATGTCTGGGGCATAGACGAAGATTTCGAACGCAGGCACTGGTGCAGGAATTTCAGGGATCTCACTTGGCTTCATTTTGAGAGATAGCCAAGGTTTGTTCTGCTTGTGCTCATCCAACTGATAGTAGTTGGTGCGCAGCGTCGCGTTGATCATCTCCATATAGCGACGGATAATTCGATCATCGTCGAGACTCTGTACTTGATCTAATTGCTCTGTCAGAGATTTGATGATTTCAGCTTGGCCCTTTTCTCCGCCTTTGTATTTCGGATCGAAACGACGCACGAAAAGATCCACCAATCCTTGTGCAAGATCGGGATGGTGGCTGAGTGTATCTTCAATATAGTGCTGGCTAAATGGGAAGCCGACTTGACGCATATAACGCGCATAAGCACGCAGGATCGAAACTTCACGACCTGACAGTGATGCACCTAAAATCAAACGGTTAAAGCCATCACTCTCCAGCTCTCCTGCCCAGATAGCGGCAAACGCTTGTTGGAATCGGTCGCGTGCTTCACGCAGATCCACCTGCTTATCACTCTTATGTAGCATAGAGAAATCAAGGATCCAGTACACTTGGCCATTGGCTTTCACTACTTCATAAGGCGATTCACCAATCACGCGTAAGCCGAGGTTTTCTAGCATCGGCATAACGTCTGATAGATGGATGGGTTCGTCTTTGTGATACAGCTTTAAGCGCACCGCTTTGGAGTCTTTGGCTGTCTCTTGTAAACGGTAGAACAGCATGCCCAGTTTATTATGCTCATCTAACGCTTCGAGGTGCTCGATATCTGCCAGTGCAGAGCCCGGCATCACATCTTCTTTGTAAGAACGTGGGAAGGCACGTTGATACTCTTTTGACAGCGGTAATCCACGACTTTCACCGAAATTGGCGACAATGGCTTCTGCGAGACGATCATCCCACGAGGTTGAGGCTTCCATTAAATTCTGCTCTATCTTTTTCACATCTACGTTGATGTTGTTATTGTCGACACGCACAATGTAGTGAGTTCTCGCCAGTGGGCTTTCTGAGAAATAGGTTGTAAATTCAACATCTTGCTCACAGCCAAAATACTGTTTGAACACTTGTTGTGTCTTACGGCGCAGCTCAGTGTTGTAACGCTCTTTGGTCACATACACCATGCAACTGAAGAAACGTCCGAATGGGTCTTTACGTACAAACAGGCGCAGTAAATCACGATCTTGCATCTGTACAACGCCCATGCCTACTTCAAGCAGCTCTTCTTCACGGGCTTGTAACAACTCATCGCGTGGGTAGTTTTCAAGAATATTGTGCAGGGCTTTGTAGGCATAAGAGCCTTGGCGGTAGCCGCTGGCCGCAAGAATGCGCCCTACTTTTTCGCGGATCAGCGGGATGCCTTCAACACTTTGGTTGTACACAGCGGAAGTGTATAAGCCAGTAAAGCGATGCTCACCGATCACCTTGCCTTTCGCGTCAAACTTTTTGATCCCGATATAGTCGGTATAAGCAGGACGATGGATACGCGATTGCTTATTGCCTTTCGTTAAGATCAACAGGAAAGGCTTTTTGGCTTCGAGTCTGGCTGAATCTGGGAATTGAGAGAGTTTTACGCTACGTACTCGCTCGTTGTCAGAGAATAAGCCAAGTCCGGTGTCTTTGGTTGGCGTCAATTCGGTATCGCCATTTTTCTCTACCAAATCGAACTCTTTGTAACCCATAAAGGTGAAGTTATGGTTACCTAGCCAGCGTAAAAACTGAATAGTTTCTTGTAGGCGTTCGGCTTCTACAGGGATCTGTTTTTTATCCGCTTCCAGCTAATTGATCACTTGTTCAAGCTTGGTCGCCATCGGTTTCCAATCTTTCACAACCAGAGCGGTGTCATGCAGGATATCCAGCAATTCGTTTTTCAGCTCTGTCATCTCTTCCTTGCTGCTTAGGCGATCGACTTCAATGTGGAACATTGAGGTCAGTTGCCCTTCTCCTTGATTAATGCTTTTGATCGAGCCATCGTCGTGACGTGCAATATGAGCAGGTCCGTTGAGCATTAAGTGCGATGCCAATCCTAGGCGGCTTAATGCCATTTTGATTGAATCAACCAGAAAGGGACTATCTGGTAGAACAATCTCAACAATGGTGTGGGTCGATTGCCAACCTTGGCGACTTACCGTTGGGTTAAATACTCGTACTGAGCGTTCATCGGCTTTTTTCTCATTGATGTGGTGCCATAAACTGAGCACTGCACCATAAAGATCCGATTCGTTACGCTCCACTAGGTCGTCTTGTGAAATGTTACTGAACAGGTGTTGTCCAAGTTGAGTCACTAAGGGTTGTTGAGCAAGCTCTAGTTTGTCTTGAATCAGTTGATAAACTTTTTCAAGCAAAACTGGCATCAAAGTTTCACGCGCAGTCATGGTCGACTCCAGAATTTGATTCTTATTTTTGTAGGGGGTGTGCAGTAAGCATAGCGCTTACTGATGGTAATGCAGGGCGTATTGTAAGAGTTTTATTTATAAATAGTTAATTGTTTTGGGGTTGTTATGGGGTAAAAGTGTGAGATTGTGACTAAAGTACCTATTTAAACCACTACAAAATAATGCTTTTACAGAACTTCTAACTTAACGAAACGATTATTTTGGTCAGTTGTTAATCGAAATCGACCTTTTACTCCAATTTGGCTTAAAAATGGACGCAAACGTGTTGCAGGGAGTTGTAAACGCAAACCTTGCTCGGTGGTGACCATGACATGACTTGCTACGCCCGAGTAATGCGTAACAAAGGTTTGATAAGAAATGTTTAGCGAGAAAAAATAATAGTTCATTGGAAAATAAGGTGGCACAGAGTGCCACCGAGTTTACCTGTTGAGTTTGGTTTATGCTTCCAGCGCTTTGCTGACTTTTTCAAACAGATCACGCGCGAGGTTATCCATCGCTTTTAATTGCTCCAGCTCTTGTTTAATCAGTGCTTGGCGCTGTTCATCGTAGAGTCGGAATTTAAGTAATGGATCAATCAAACGTGAAGCCACTTGTGGGTTACTACTGTTAAGTTCACGCAGAATGTGTCCAGCAAAGCGATAGCCTTCCCCTGTTTTCGCGTGGAAATTGACTGGATTGGCATTTAAAAATGCTCCAATCAGACTGCGAGTACGGTTCGGGTTTTTCAAGCTAAACGCTTCATGTTGCATGGCTTGCTGGATCACATCCAATACTTGTGGTGATGGATTGGAGCCTTGCAGCGTGAACCACTTATCCATTACCAAGCCATCGTGTTTCCACTTCTCGCTGTAGTCTTGCATCAAGCTTTCACGGCACGCCAACTGCGCTTGGTTAGCCGCCGTCATGGCCGCAATGGTGTCGGTCATGTTGTTCGCTTGAGCGTACTGTTTTTGTACCAACGCGTTACCTTGAGCAGTGTAGGCAAGATAGCTCAAACACACGTTGCGCAGTGTACGTTTGCCAATCGCCGCATGTTCAATCGAGTAAGTGTCTTGTTTTAACGTATGGTAGGTTGCACTGAGCTCATCTTCTAGCTCGGTCGCCAAAATGGTTTTGAGTGAGGTGAGCACCTGGGCAATCGCATCAACATCCACACGCTTATACCAGCCGGACACTTCGTTATGGCTTGGTAACGAGAGCATTTCGGCCACAAATTCAGCGTCGAGGTTGTCACTGAGTAACACGCCGCGGAATGCGTCAATCACCGACTCTGCCAATTCGACAGGTTGACCTTGTTGGACTCGTTCTACGTTGGTGCGAATGTATTTAGCAAGCAACATCTGCCCTGCATCCCAACGTGCAAATTCGTTACGAGCATGCACCATCAGGAAAATCAGCTCTTCATCACTGTAGGCGTATTCCAATTTCACAGGCGCAGAAAACTCACGCAGCAGTGACGGAATTGGCGGCTGTTTGACCTGCTCAAAGCGGAAGGTTTGCTTAGCTTGTTTCACATCCAACACGTTAGAAACAGGCTTCCCGTTACACTGTAGCGCAATCACATCGCCGTTTGGTGCATACAGTTCAATATCCAGCGGGATATGCAGTGGTTGTTTTTCTTTCTGATCGTGAGTGGGCTCGGTATGTTGTTCTACGGTTAACTCATAAGTTTGGCTTGCGGCATGGTAAGTACTGCTGACTTTAAGTGTAGGAGTACCGGATTGGCTATACCATAAACGGAACTGTTGTAAGTCGATGCCAGAAGCTTCTTCCATGGCTGCCACGAAATCTTCGCAAGTGGCTGCGGTGCCATCATGACGTTTAAAGTACAGCTTCATGCCACGTTGGAATTTTTCTTCACCTAGCAAGGTGTGCATCATTCGAATCACTTCGCTGCCCTTTTCATAAACGGTCAGGGTATAGAAGTTATTCATTTCAATCACTTTATCCGGACGGATTGGGTGCGACATTGGGCTAGCATCTTCAGCAAATTGCGGGCCTCGAATGATGCGCACATTTCCAATTCGATTAACGGCTCGTGAGCCTAAGTCTGAAGAGAACTCTTGATCGCGGAATACGGTTAAGCCCTCTTTCAAGCTTAATTGGAACCAATCACGGCATGTCACACGGTTACCCGTCCAGTTATGGAAGTATTCGTGACCAATCACGGCTTCAATCCCGAGATAATCGGTGTCGGTGGCGGTTTTCTCATTGGCTAGCACAAACTTGGAGTTAAAGATATTCAACCCTTTGTTTTCCATAGCGCCCATATTGAAGAAATCCACCGCCACGATCATGTAAATGTCGAGGTCATATTCAAGGCCAAAACGTTGCTCATCCCAACGCATAGAGTTGATGAGTGACGTCATGGCATGACCTGCGCGATCCAAATTGCCTTTATCGACAAAAATTTCTAGCGCAACTTGGCGGCCCGATTGTGTGACGTACTGATCGCGCAGCACATCAAAATCCCCAGCCACCAAAGCAAACAGATACGCAGGTTTGGGATGAGGATCTTGCCATTTCACCCAATGACGCCCCGCTTCCTGCTCGCCTTGTGCAATCTTGTTACCATTGCTCAGTAAGTAAGGATATTGTGCTTTATCGGCAATAACCGTTGTGGTGTAACGCGCCAGAACATCTGGACGATCCAAATAATAAGTAATGCGGCGAAAGCCTTCGGCTTCACACTGGGTACAAAATGCACCACCTGATTTGTAAAGACCTTCTAAAGCGGTGTTGGCTTGCGGATTGATTTTTGTCACGACGGTGAGAGTAAACTCACTCGGCAAACCACGAATTTCAAGGGAAGCTTCACCTACGCTGTAGTCCTGCCAATCCTGGCCATCGACTTTGAGCGCTTTCAGTTCAAGCGTTTCACCATCAAGAATTAAGGTATTGCTCTCCTGCTGCTGTTTTACTTGAGAGACAGCGGTGACCAGAGTCGCATCATCGTATAGATCAAACACCAAATCGATATCGGTGATGGTGTGTGACGGCGGTTGGTAATCAAGGCGGTATTTGGCTTGAGGTGTGTGAGCCATTGTCGTAATCCTTTTGACTTTATGTTCTGTGACGTTAATGAATACAGGAAGAAAAGCGTTATTGAAGCAAGATCTTAGGCCGCAGTGAATGAATAACAAGCCCTGAACGCAAAAAAACAGGGAGTTTATCTGTAAACTCCCTGCCACTTTTGCTTTTTGGCCGCCCATTATCAAAACAGGTGGCATACCGCATGAGTGTTATTGCACGCGGTTCATGACGACCGTCATGCTGTCATCAATTTCCAAGGTGAGTCTATCTTGATCGAGCACATAACGGGTATCGTGCTCACCTTCCGAATAGAGCAAAACCAAGCGATTTCCTTCAGTGTAATAGACGCCGCGATGGGTGGCCTCGTTACCATCTTGATTAGTGATGTGGAAAGAGAAGATAAAATCTGGCTGTAAGGTTAATTGGATCAGGCTTTGGTCAAGGCTTTCGCCATCAAGATCTTTGATATGTGCACTGCTCCAGCTACCGGCCAAAGTATTGGGTAAACCTTTAGT
The DNA here is from genome assembly GCF_000621645.1 of Vibrio cholerae ATCC 14035. GTDB lineage: Bacteria > Pseudomonadota > Gammaproteobacteria > Enterobacterales > Vibrionaceae > Vibrio > Vibrio cholerae. The sequence goes on from NZ_JHXR01000015.1 coordinate 21,069, forward strand.
GAAGGTTACACCATTCAATGTCAGCAAATGATGGTTATTTTCATACTGGTAAGTTTGGGGATCTGAACTATCTAGGCCGAGAATAAGGGTTTTCTCATCTGCAGAATAAGCGCCATTCCAGTGGTCAACACTGAAATCTTTCTTTTGGATATCAATCGAGAAATGGTAGTCCGAAGCCAAACTGAGCTTAATGACTCGAAAGTTTTCGCTAGATTGCTCTGGGTTGGGATTAAGCAAATACCAGTCGCCGAGCAATAAAGGTTGATCAAATTGAGTTAAGTCGGCACGGCTAAGATTATTTGCACTGAGAAACGGTGATGAGGCGGTAAAAAGTAAGCTCATCACGCAAGTAAATATCCATTTCATGGCACTTCTCCTCACATTTTTTGTAAGCGTAGGCATTGAGTGCATGAAATGCGAAATTATTTGATGTTCATCACATTAATTTTACGAATTAAAAAAGTGTAAAAAAACGGACCATAAGGTCCGTTTTGATTAAAGATAAAGTAAATCAATGAATTATCGCGATATCATGTCAAGCATAATGTTAACCGATTCATCGAGATAAGCATCCGGTGCTTCATAATCTTTCGGTATATCTTGCAAGCTCGCATAGGTCGATTTACCTAACGCTTTTTGGCGTTGATTGATGCGAGCTAAGCGCTCTTCATCAGCCTTAGCACTCTCTTCTTTGCGTACTTTTTCATTCAGCGAAAGTAGGTTGTCATCTTTCTCTGCACGGTATTTCGCAATATCTTGCTCGATAAAACCAAATTCTAAATCATTCGCGACACGTTGTTGGTGTTTAGCTTCCAAGCTAGCAATGATGGTGTTGAAGTTATTCAAACGCTCATATTTTGCTTCATCAATGCTGTCCCACGGTAGTGCGTTATCTTCAACACTTTCCCCTGTTTCGGAAGGGTCAATCGCGGTGGGATACGCGATATCAGGGACGACACCTTTGTTTTGGGTACTACCACCATCAATACGGTAAAATTTTTGAATCGTGTATTGTACGTAGCCAAGCTCTTTATCAAACAAATCATAGATATGATTGAGAGAGCGATGCTGCTGTACGGTACCTTTACCAAATGAGTTCTCACCGAGAATGATCGCGCGGCCGTAGTCTTGCATTGCGGCAGCAAAGATTTCTGAAGCCGATGCACTGTAGCGGTTAATCAGCACGGTCATTGGTCCGCTATAGCTAATGCTACCATCGGTATCCGAGTTAACGTTGACTCGACCATAGCTATCACGCACCTGAACTACAGGGCCACTGGTAATGAACAAACCAGAAAGCGCGGTAGCTTCGGTTAATGCACCACCACCGTTATTGCGTAAATCAACAATAATGCCGTCGACTTTTTTCGCTTTTAGCTCCGCCAGTAGTTTTTCCGTGTCTTGAGCTAAGCCAACGTAGAAACTCGGTACTTCTAGTACACCAATTTTCTTCCCTGCTTTTTCAATCACTTCAGATTTTACGGCGCGATCTTCTAAGCGAATTTTATCTCGCACAATAGTGACAACGTGACTTTTTGCGTCTTTGCCTTCAGGTAACACGAGCAGTTTCACCTTGCTACCTTTAGGTCCTTTAATCAGTTGAACGACATCGTCTAATCGCCAACCGACTACATCAACCACATCTTCGCCTTCTTGACCGACGCCGATAATGCGGTCACCCTCACCCAATTGTTTGCTCAATGCTGCAGGACCACCTGCAACCAATGAGCGGATGATGGTGTAATCGTCGGTCATTTGTAACACGGCACCAATTCCTTCCAACGAGAGATTCATTTCAGATTGGAATTGTTCTGCGTTACGCGGTGACAAATAGCTGGTATGCGGATCAACTTCACGAGCAAACGCATTCATATAAGTTTGAAATACGTCTTCACTTTTTGTCTGTGTGAGGCGCTTGATGGCATTGTTGTAGCGTTTATCGAGCGTTTCTTTGATTTCTGGCCACTCTTTACCTGCCAGTTTCAAGCTTAACGCATCGTATTTAACTCGTTGTCTCCACAGCTCGTTAATCTCTTTAAGATCTTTTGGCCAAGGCGATTTCGTGCGATCAAGCTCAATAGACTCATCAGCATCAAACGTCATCTCTTGATCAAGCAGAGAAAGTGCGTATTGAAAGCGCTCAAAACGTTTTTCCATTGACAGGTTATACAGATCGTAAGCGATTTGATTGTCACCTGCTTTTAATTGGTCATCCAATTGCAAAGACCAAGCTTTGAAGCTGTCTATGTCCGCTTGAGTAAAGATATTTCGACTGTAATCTAGCATCTCAAGGTAGCGTTCAAACATGGCTTGAGAAAACTGGTCGTCTAAATTGAATTGTTTGTAATGAGAACGGGTAAAACGTGAGGTAACACGTTTCGCTGCCGTTGCGTGTTGAGCTTCAGGAACAAGAAGAGGGAGATCTTCTGGTTTGAGTTTGGCTTCTAGAGCCTGAGCTGAAAAGGCTGCCAGCCATAGGCTAGCAGCAATCAGAGATATTTTTGAACGGCATTTCATGCGTAGGAGTATCTCCTTTATGCGCGCAAGTGCTCCGCTTTCACAACCATTTGTAGGCCGTTGGCAAGTTGAACACGCACATCTTCCTTATTGACTTCAACGATGGTCGCAGCCATGTTGCCTTTACCCATATTCACATTGACTTGATTGCCAACGTTAAGCTCAGACGCAGCCAGTGCGCGAGTTTCTACAGGCTTTTTCTCCACTTTCGGTGCGTTTTGCGGACGGCGAGCTTGCTGTGGCTTTTTCGCCTTTGGCTTGTTCGCTTTCGCTTCTTCACGCACTTTCTTTACTTGTTCTTTACGACGAGCTTCTACGCGAGCTTTGCTCTCCGCCAGTGCCGCTTGTGCGTGTTCTACGTGCTGTTCTTCCAGCTCACCACAAGGGTTTCCGTCCAAATCAACACGAGTTGCGCCAGGTTTTACACCATGTAAATAACGCCAAGAAGAGGTGTATTGTCTTAACGCGGCACGAAGCTGAGTTTTGCTTACTTTAGGGTCGTCATTCAAGCGATCAGCAAGATCCTGAAAAATACCAATTTTCAGAGGCTTTGCTTCACCTTCTAAAGTAAAGCAGTTAGGGAAACATTCAGCAATGTACGCGATCACTTCTTTGCTGTTTTTTAACTTTTCAGTGTTTTCCATGAGGATTCCTGGTTATTGCGGCTGCCCGCCAAACATTGATGTGTAAATATGTGCGGTATTATAAAGACCTGCAAAGGAAAAACCACAGGCAAAGGGCAATTTATGCCTTATTAGCCTGTGAATTGAGCAGCTTTTCTACTTCGCTCATCAAATAGGTTAGGCCTTGCTCGTCAATTTCACTGAAACGACCAATGTTTGGACTGTCAATGTCCAACACTCCGGCGACTTTTCCGTTAATCGAGAATGGGATAACGATTTCTGAGTTACTCGCGGCATCACAAGCAATATGACCTTCGAATTGATGAACGTCGTACACACGTTGAACCTTATTTTCTGCAACTGCAGTACCACAAACTCCCCTGCCTACGGGAATGCGCACGCAAGCGGGTTTGCCCTGAAATGGGCCCAATACCAACTCGTTCTCTTGCATTAAATAAAAACCCACCCAGTTGAGCTCGGTGAGTTCCATATTCAGTAACGCACTTAAGTTGGCAAGGTTTGCGATGAGATTGGTTTCACCTTCTAATAAAGCGACCGCTTGCTTGGTGAGGCGTTGGTACTGTTCTAGGTTCATAATAACTTCCATTTGAAAAATAAAGACTTCACTTCGCGAACTACGTACAATGCGCATCACTAAAATAGGATGCATTCTCATTAATATGACGTATTTCAACGACACTATTAGCCGCTCTTGGCTGATAACTCAAGTAAAAAAACATCGCGCCAAACTGTTGTTTGCTAACTTTATTGCCGTCGTCGCGACGCTAATCAGTGTTCCTATCCCACTGCTCATGCCGTTAATGGTGGATGAAGTGCTGCTCAATCATCCGGCAAAAGGTGTGGAGGTGATGAACCAGTTCCTGCCACAAGGGTGGCAGACCGCAACGGGTTACATCATGCTGACTTTGCTGATGGTGGTGGTGATGCGTATTGCCAGTCAGTTGTTGAATATCCTACAAAGTCGTCAGTTTACTTTGGTTTCCAAAACCATCACTTACGAAATGCGCCGTAAGATGATTGAAAAGCTGGGGCGGCTCAGTATTCGTCAGTATGAAACGCGCGGCAGTGGCGGGATTAACGCTCACCTCATCACAGATATTGAAACCATCGACCAGTTTATTGGCTCTACACTGAGTAAGTTTTTGATTTCTTTGCTTACTGTGATTGGTACCGCCATTGTATTGCTTTGGTTGGAGTGGCGACTTGGCCTGTTTATTCTGTTAGTGAACCCGATTGTTATCTACTTTTCTCGGATGCTAGGCAGCCAAGTTAAACATTTGAAAAAACGCGAAAACCAAGCGTTTGAGCGTTTTCAAAACCGCTTAGTGGAAACGTTAGATGGTATCTATCAGTTGCGTGCCGCAAACAAGGAGCGCGAGTTCCTCAACCGCCTCATCAGCGATGCGGACGCAGTACGCGAAAATGCTGACAAATACGCATGGCAATCTGAAGCCGCTGGTCGCCTCTCCTTCTTACTGTTTTTACTCGGTTTTGAGCTGTTTCGTGCCGTAGCCATGTTAATGGTGGTGTTCAGTGACCTTACCATAGGCCAGATTTTCGCGGTGTTTGGCTACTTGTGGTTTATGCTCAGCCCGGTGCAAGAGCTGTTGGGTATCCAGTTTTCTTGGTATGCCGCTAAGGCCGCTTTGAAAAGAATCAATAGCTTATTAGAGCTAGAAGAAGAGTACCGACCCATCAGCAAAGTCAATCCCTTTACTCAGCCGGGAGAAGTCGATATTGAGATCAACAATATCCATTTCTCCTACGATGGTGAAAGCCAAGTCCTGAATGATTTGTCACTTCATATCCCAGCGGGGAAAAAGGTGGCGTTAGTCGGAGCCAGTGGCGGAGGGAAATCGACGCTGATTCAGCTCTTAATTGGCGTTTATCGCGCGCAAAGTGGCGCAATCCGCTTTAATGGACAACACTGTGATGACATTAGCTTTGACGTGATTCGCGATCAAATTGCCGTTGTTTTACAACAACCTATACTGTTTAATGACACTTTGCGGCATAATCTGACCCTTGGTGGTCAATTTAGCGATGATGTCTTGTGGCAAGCGTTGGACATCGCCCAACTGCAAGATGTGATCACCAAACTCGACCAAGGGTTAGAGAGCCAAATTGGTCGTAATGGCATTCGATTGTCAGGCGGACAAAGACAGCGGCTAGCGATTGCGCGTATGGTGCTGAGTAATCCAAAATTCGTTATTTTGGATGAAGCCACTTCCGCCTTGGATACGGCTACTGAAGCCGCATTGCACCTTGCGTTGTCAAAGTTTTTGCATGGTCGAACTACCTTGATTGTTGCCCATCGCCTCTCAGCGGTGAAACAAGCGGACTTAATTTATGTATTGGAAGATGGACATGTCAGCCAGTCAGGAACTCACCACGAGTTACTCGAACAAGAAGGCTTGTACCAAACCCTTTATGGGAGTGTTCAGTCGCAGCACTAATGGTGTTACTAATGGTGTTAATGGCGGCTCCTATTGTGTTGTCCGCCTATGACCTCCTCATCCTCTTTATCTCATCATGCATCGCAGTCGGGTCAAGTTCGTTTGTGCCCCGGCTGCGAACTGCCTATTGATGCGATTACGGTTGACCAAGCCCACAGCGCTCATTGCCCCCGTTGTGGCACGCTACTTTATCGTGGCGGTAGCCCTTCTCTCTCCGGCGATCTTGCTCTTGCGGTCACTTGTTTGCTGCTGTTTATTCCTTCCCACTTTTTCAGTTACATCGATATTCGACTGTTTGGTGTGATGATCCCAGCCACCTTGCCGCAAGGTGTATTCGCTTTGTGGGATGAAGGTTACATCGCCTTGGCGTTATTGGTGCTGTTTTGTAGCTCGATTGCGCCACTGGTTTTATGTTTGAGTGTAGTCAGTGCTCATCTCGCCCTGCGTTTTCGCTATTTTCAGACCCTGCGTTACTCATTGCTCTTTATTCATCATCTCAAAGTCTGGGTCATGATCGATGTGTTCCTGGTTAGCGTGGCCGTGTCCTGCTTTAAGCTAAAAGATTACTCCGATATTTTTATCGGCCCCGGATTATTAGGGTTGGTGCTTCTGCAACTGTTTACGGTCTTACTGCTTAGTCGTATCAGTACTCGCCGCTATTGGGAAACCTGGCAAGCTGAAACGGAATATGATTTGCCCGTCAAGCAGGTGCATTGCCATAACTGCCACCTTTCACAGCCAGAAAATGGTCACTGTGTTCGCTGTCAGCACAAGCTTTACCACAGAAAACCTAACTCTATAGAACGAACATGGGCTTATGTTTTAGCAGCAACGGTGGCGATTTTTCCTGCTAACTTGATCCCTATTTCTATTTTGATCACCAATGGTCAGCGCTTGGAAGATACGATTTTTTCTGGTGTGGCTTCGCTCGTGAAAAATGGCATGTGGGGTATTGCGCTGATCATCTTTGTCGCCAGTATTGTGGTTCCCGTGATCAAAATCATTGGCCTCGCCTATCTCTTAATGGCCATCAAACTGAAACGTCACGTGCATCAGCGTCAACGTATGATGATTTATCGTGGCATCAAATGGATTGGCAAATGGTCGGTGATGGATCTGTTTGTCATCTCTATCATGCTGACATTGGTTGACCGAGGTCAGATCCTCGATTTTACTCCCGGTTACGGGGCTGTCGCTTTTGGTATGGTCGTGGTGCTCACCATGTTAGCCGCGGAAAGTTTAGATCCGCGCTTACTGTGGGATGAGCCCGACTCCACTCGTACTCAACAATAGGTTGTTTGAATGAGTCAAGAAAATACAACGCAAACGTCATACACACCGGAAATCCGCAAACGTCGGGGCATCTCTCCGTTGTGGATCTTACCCATAGTGACCATGATTTTAGCGGGTTGGCTGGTGTTTAAAGCGGTGCATGATGCTGGAGTGCGGATTCAAATTCATTTTGAAAACGCGCAAGGCTTAATCGCAGGTCGAACCACCATTCGCTATCAAGGATTGGAAGTGGGGATGGTGCGCGACATCAAACTCTCTGAAGGATTGGATAGCATCTACGTCGAGGCGGATATTTATCCTGAAGCCACTAAGCTTCTCTCCAATCAAACGCGTTTTTGGATGGTCAAACCGACGGCGAGTTTATCCGGCGTTTCTGGGCTAGATGCGCTTGTATCAGGAAACTATATTGCGATCCAACCGGGTTCAACGCATCAAGAGGATTATCCAACACAATATCAAGCACTGGACTCAGCCCCCTCGGATCTACTGGCACAACGCGGCTTGACCATTTCTCTCAAAGCTCGCGATTTAGGTGGCATCTCGGTCGGCTCGCAGATTGTGTATAAAAAAATCCCGATTGGTGAAGTGTTTAGCTATCAGTTGGATGATGATGCGCAGTCGGTGATTATCCAAGCCTCGATCAAAGAGGAGTACCAACACATCATTAATACGGAAAGCCGCTTTTGGAACGTGAGTGGTATTGGTGCCAGTATCGGCTTTGAAGGGGTCGATGTTCGTCTAGAAAGCTTAAGCGCGCTGATTGGCGGCTCGATTGCGGTCGACTCACCTGATGAAGGCAAACCCGTAGAGCAAAATGCGCAGTTTCGTCTGTATCGCGATTTAAAAACCGCGGGGCGCGGTATTGCGGTATCGATCACTTTACCGGATGACAACAACATCTCAGCGTCCGGCGCCCCCATCATGTATCGTGGTATTGAGATTGGCCAAATTACCGATTTACAGCTAACCGAAAACCGCAAAAGTATCGTGGCCTCTGCTGCGATTCAGCCTGCGTTTAGCGATATGCTGAATCAGGGCAGCCAGTTTGTTCTTGAAGAAGCACAAGTCTCTTTAACTGGGGTAGAAAACCTGACCAATCTTGTGAAGGGTAACTACCTCACCCTGATCCCCGGAGCCGGAGAGCGCACGCGTAACTTTCAGGCCGTACGCAAAAATGAATTTAAGTATGCGCGCTCCAACAGCATCAGTTTCAATCTTGTGGCAGATAACTCATTTGGTTTAGAAGCGGGAACCCCGATTTTGTATCGCGGCGTGGCCGTAGGTAGCGTTACTGCCGTGAATCTTAAACTCGATTATGTTGAGTTTAACGTATTGATTGATGAGCAATATGGCGCGTTGATCCGCTCCCAAAACCGTTTCTACGTCACTGGAAGTGCAGCGGCTGAGCTTACGGAATCGGGACTTTCTGTTTCTATTCCACCTGCGAAACAACTGTTGCTTGGGTCGATCAGTTTTGCCAGTGAAGGCAGTAGCACACCGCTTGAACAGTATCGACTCTACTCGAGTCAGTCTCTGGCTGAATTGGCGAAATACAATCAGTCAGGCTCTCGTTCATTAACGCTGTTTGCTCATGAGCTGCCTTCAATCAATGCTGGCTCTCCCCTTTTGTATCGCAATTTGAAAGTCGGCAGTATCTCGGGCTTTACTCTTACGCCTAAAGGCGTGCAGATTGAAGCGACCATCGAAAAGCAGTATCAGCATTTATTGACACCAGATACGGTCTTTTGGAACCGCTCTGGCGTAGAAATCAAAGCGTCGATGGATGGCGTAGATGTAAAAGCCGCACCATTACAAACTCTGATCCGTGGTGGCATCGCCTTTGATAATCTGCCCGGAATTGAAAACAAAGTCGGTTCGATGTGGAAACTCTACAGCGACTATGATCATGCACGTCGCTATGGTGAGAAAATCACGCTGACCGCACTTGGCACATTGGGAGTCAAAGTGGGCACGCCAGTGCAATACCAAGGCGTACAAATTGGCGAGGTATTTGAAATCATTCCTGATTTTGAATCGGATTTCGTCAAACTCGCCGCGCGTATCGAGCCACAATACGCCCCGAAAATTGCCAAGCAGAATTCACAATTCTGGCTTTCGCAAGCCAAAATTGGCCTAAGCGGTATTGAAAACGTGCAGAACCTGTTGGGACAAAGCATTGAAGTACAACCTGGCAATGGTGAAAGTCGTTTTGAGTTTGAACTGCACAAAGAGGCGCGCCATGGTGGTGCTGGCAATACTTACACTTTGCAGAGTGAAAAACGCGGCTCGGTGAGTGTGGGCACCCCGATTCTGTATCGTGATATTGAAGTGGGCAAAGTGATTGATGTACGTTTAGGTGAATTTGCCGACCGCGTGATCACCACCATTCGTATAGCTCCGCAGTACACCTATTTGCTGCGTCAAAACAGCGTATTCTGGAATGTCTCTGGGCTCGATATGTCGATTGGTATTACTGGTGCGAATGTGAAAGCCGGTACTTTTGACAGCATGTTGCGCGGCGGGATCACCTTCGCGACGCCAGAGCAGAAACAGCTAACGCCGGCGGCGCCTGAAGGGCATACTTTCTACCTCTACCCTCAAGCCCAAGAGGAATGGACCAAGTGGCGCACACCGATCCCTAAGCCTTAGTCGCAAAAGATAACGTGAAGAAAAGCAGCCTTGTGCTGCTTTTCTACTTTTCGGCGATCCTTTATGTCACCGCCTTATCTGGTTATAATCGCCGCCCTTATTCATCTACGGAACTCGCTTGTGCATCCGAACATTTCCCTTCCCGAACCATTCATCGCGTCGATGGCGAAAATACTGCCAGATCCCACTCAGCTTGCTGATTTTATTGCAGCTTGCCAAAGGCCTCTGCGCAAAAGTATTCGCGTTAATACACTCAAAATTTCTGTCGCAGAGTTTTGTCAGCGCGCCGCTGAGAAAGAGTGGCAACTGACGCCAGTACCTTGGTGTGAGAATGGGTTTTGGATTGATGCCGATGAAAGCTTAGTCCCGCTGGGTAATACCGCTGAGCATATGGCTGGGCTGTTTTATATCCAAGAAGCCAGTTCGATGATGCCCGTTTCAGCCCTGTTTATGGGGAATGCGCACTATGACTCTGTGTTGGATATGGCGGCGGCTCCGGGCTCGAAAACCACGCAAATGGCCGCCTTGATGGACAACCAAGGCGTGTTGGTTGCCAATGAGTTTTCCGCAAGCCGAGTGAAAGTGCTGCACGCCAACATTGAGCGCTGTGGGATTCGTAATACCGCACTAAGTAATTTTGATGGTTGTGTGTTTGGAGGTTGGTTGCCTGAGCGTTTTGATGCGGTGTTGATCGACGCGCCCTGCTCTGGTGAAGGTACAATTCGCAAAGATCCTGATGCGATGAAAAACTGGAGCCTTGAGTCGATTCAAAGTATTGCCAACACTCAAAAAGCCTTAATTGAAAGCGCATTTCAGGCGCTCAAAGTGGGCGGCACGCTGGTGTATTCAACCTGTACCTTGAGCCGTGAAGAAAATCAGCAAGTGTGCTGGCACTTAAAGCAGACATATGGTGATGCGGTTAGCTTTGAATCACTGGGTAATTTATTTGAGCACGCATCGCTCGCCCTTACCGAAGAAGGCTTCCTGCACATTTTTCCGCAAATGTACGATTGTGAAGGCTTTTTTGTCGCGAAAATTCGTAAACTAGCCTCCGTGCCAACGCCAGAGGTCAACAAGCGATTAGGCAAGTTTCCGTTTAACAAAGCGAGCCATAAGCAGCAAGCGGAGATTGCTCAGCAACTTCACAAGTCTCTTGGTATCGAGCTGCCCTCGGATGCACAGGTCTGGTTGCGCGATAATGATGTGTGGCTATTCCCCGAAGCTTTAGAGCCCTTATTGGGTGAGCTACGCTTTTCTCGCATGGGAATAAAAATTGCTGAAGCACATAAATCGGGTTATCGATGGCAGCATCAAGTGGCGACTTGTCTTGCATCCTCAAGTGCGAGTCACAGTGTCGAGCTGGATACCACGCAAGCACGAGAATGGTTTATGGGCAGAGATGTCAGACCAGAAGGACAAAGTGGTCAAGGCGAAGTGATCATCCGTTACGCTAACGATGTGATTGGGTTAGGAAAATGGGTAGGCAATCGCGTGAAGAATGGACTGCCAAGAGAGCTAGTTAGAGACAAAAATCTATTTTGATTGGCTGAACTATAGTATTAAATTCTAAAAACCTGTCGCTAATTTCAGTATCTGTACTAGGCTTAGAACTAAGCAACTGACTAGATTTTCCATTAGCGCAGGCTCTTTGGAGCCATTCCCCTAGGCCCTAAAACCTTACGTTTTGGGCCTTTTTTTCGGGTTCTTTTTACGAAAGATAGGGTTAGGCTAAACGAATTCCATCATTTTCAATGACGATTTTGCCTTGCTTATACAAACCGCCGATGGTCTTTTTGAACGTGCCTTTACTGGTGCGAAAAGTGGCAAAAATGGCTTCAGGTGTCGATTTATCGCTCAGCGGTAAGAAACCTCCTTTCTTCTCTAAGGTTTCTAAGATCTTAGTACTGAGCTCATCCATTTTTTCTACCCCTACTTTTTGCAGGGACAGGTCGATTTTGCCATCTTCGCGTACACTCTTGATGTAGCCCTTGAGCTTCTTACCGATGAACAGCTTGCCAAAGACATCTGAGGAGAAAATCATGCCCCAATGTGTGCCATTCACAATCGCTTTGAAGCCAAGTTCAGAACGTTCCGCAATCAGTAAATCAACTTGTTGGTTTGGCGTGTATTTCGCTGGTGTTTTATCAAGCCACTTGTTGAACTTGGTTGTGCCGACAATACGCCCCGATGCTTTATCGGTGTAGACGTAAACTAAGACGGTTTGGCCAGCGGTAAAACGGGCACGCTGCTCACTGTATGGAATAAGCAGATCTTTGTTTTTGATGCCCCAGTTGGCAAACGCCCCAGTGCTATTTACGCCCTCGATCTTCATTAAGCCCCACTCGCCGACTTGCGCGATTGGCGTTTCAGTTGTGGCAGCGAGTTGGTTTTCAGAGTCAAAATACAAGAAAACGTCAATAAACTGCCCAATTTCAATACCTTCTGGCACGAAACGCTTAGGCAGCAAGGTAGTGCCGTATTCTCCTGCATCCAAAAAAACACCAAATTCGGCGAATTTCACCACTTCTAAACTATTAATTTGACCAATGTTAATCATATAAAACTGTCTCACAGCAAATTTGCAGAGATTATACGTTATCTCTGTTATGCTTTCTCGCATTCGAGCAATAAATCGGGCAATTTTTACAGGAGTTTTCGTTGATTACCGTACAACAGCAAGATGCGGCAACCTTGACGATTGTCAGCCAGATGACGGGCAGTAAAGAGCTCGATCTTAATTTGTATCTCTTTATTCCTGGCGAGTTGGATATTTCACCCGAAGTCATTTCGGAGTCGGAGTTTTTCTACAGTTCAATCCACCAGCAGCGTGCCTATTACAGCGACCAGATCCTTTTACCTCTGGTTCACAGCCGCCTTGCTCAACGTGGCCATCTCTCGACGACCCAATATCGGGTGAGCTTGAGCTTGTTTGCTTATCAGTATGTGATTGCGTTGGATAAAGCGGTTTCTCAGCTCAACAACACCAGCGATACGGTGACGGCAGAAGAAGTCGATAGCGTAATTGAGCTTTCGCTGGATATTTTGCGTCGCCTGCGCCGCAGTATTCCTTACGAAGAGCAACTCAAGCGTTACTACGCCAACATTGATAACTACCTCTCTTGGTACACTGAGCAGAGCTTCTTATCCATGATTGCGCACATGACCCGTGATAATGAATACAAAACCATTAAAGACAGGTTGATCACGCTGGTTGAGAAAGAGCAAGCACATCGCACCCTTAACCAGTACAACTCAGATAAGGCCAACCATGATATTACTCGTCTCAGTAATAAAATGCGGTTACTGCGCCGCCTGATTGAGCACCCGGTCATCCTCAATGAAAAAGTGTCATCGCTGGGGAATAACACCAAACGTGCGGTGAAAGGTTTAGCAACAGGTTTAGTTATGGTGGCAGTGACCATTACCGCCATTTCCGCGCGTGACTACTGGGGAGAAATTACCGCCTCATTCATCATTGCTATGTCCTTTATCTATGCTCTTCGGGAAATCTTTAAAGACGACCTGCGCGATATGCTGTGGCGCTGGATAAGCAAAGGAAAAGCAAAATGGCGACGTCACTACTTCGACCCGACGACCGGTAAGCAAGTGGGCGACAAAGAAGAGTGGCTGGATTACAAAAAGCTAAGTGAGCTGCCGGATCGCATTCAAGCGATTCGGAAAAAACGTATTGTGCAACGTGAAGAACAGATCCTGCATTATCGTTCTCATACGGAAATGTCGACATCCCGTTTCATGAGTGGCTATGAAGAGACACGAGAAACCATGATGATTGATTTGCGCGCCATCATGCGCCAGATGGATAAAGGCTCAAATCATATTTATCAGCTCAACAACGGACAAGTCAGTCGCGAATCGGTGGAAAAACGCCATCTGTTAAATCTGATCGTGAAAGAAAAACACCATAAAGGTGAGCCGACTTACTACCGCTGGAAAATCGTGTTGAACCGTAGTCGAATTGTGGACATCGAATCTATTCCACTTACTTAACGATTTTCAGTGAAAGGGTTAACCAAAACTCCGCCATTGGCTCATCACCATGCAGCGTAGGACAGGTCGCAATAATGTGTACTTCTTGGTTAACCCGCTCTCCGGTACGCGCTGTTTCGTCTAGCATGCGATCAATCTTCTCACCTTCTACACAATGAAAATGCACCGCAGCTTCTGGGCGTTTGTGAAATTCGCCTCTCACCGATTTGAACGCCAAGGAAACCGATTTACCGCGTTGATTGGCTTTGTGCATCGCCATGTAACCACCCGCGACATCGGCGCCCACCGCAAGTACACCGAAATACATACTATTGAGGTGATTTTTATTGCGTCTTTTCAGAGGGATACGCACCTCAACCGCTTGATCGTTTAGCGAAAGAATTTTCGGACGACACGCCCAGATCAAAGGGACTTTGAAAAAGCCGAACAGATTAAGACAGAGGTTGGCTTTTGCTAAGGGTGACAGCATAAAAACTCCGCAATAGTAAGTTGTCCGACCACTTCAATCGATCGCCGAATAAATGTCAAACAAATGTTAACAAAATGCTGAGCCACGACGCTTTCTGAGCAAAGTGAAGAGATAAGTCTGCTTGGTTGTGATGGGGTTACGCAGGCGGTTTGGTCAAATGCTCGGTTTTTACTTCAATTTACACCCCTTTCCGCAGCTGTTTTCGGCGTAATGGTTTATTCTCGTTGACAAATTCGTTATCTTTAGCGCTTCGCAATAAAAGGACAGGCGCTCCTATGCCACTGAAAACCGATGAATTAAGAACCCAAGCATTGGGACCTATGCCTACTCCGGCAGAATTAAGTCACGCACATCCTATCACTGATGAAGTTGCGCTACGGATCGCGCAGTCTCGTCGCCAAATTGAAAGCATTCTTACCGGTGAAGATGATCGCCTATTAGTGATAGTGGGGCCTTGTTCGGTGCATGATACCGATGCCGCACTCGACTACGCTCGCCGCCTTGCTGCGCTACAAGAAAACTATACTGATGAGCTTTTTGTGGTGATGCGGACCTATTTCGAAAAACCACGTACTGTGGTGGGTTGGAAAGGACTGATCACCGATCCAAACTTAGATGGCTCTTACGCTTTAGAAACCGGTCTCAATAAAGCGCGAAAGTTGCTGCTTGATGTAAACAAGCTCGGATTGGCTACCGCGACCGAGTTTCTTGATATGATCACAGGCCAATACATCGCGGACCTTATCACGTGGGGCGCAATTGGTGCGCGTACCACTGAGTCGCAAATTCACCGTGAGATGGCCTCTGCGCTCTCCTGCCCTGTGGGTTTTAAAAATGGCACTAACGGTAATGTGAAAATCGCGATTGATGCGATCCGCGCGGCCAAAGCGTCACATTACTTCTATTCACCAGATAAGAATGGTCGTATGACGGTTTACCGTACCAGTGGTAACCCATTTGGTCATATTATTCTGCGTGGTGGTGATAGCGGACCAAACTTTGATGCGGCTTCGATTAATGAAGCTTGCCAGCAGTTGGCGCAATTCAACTTACCAGAGCGTTTAGTGGTGGATTTCAGCCACGCGAACTGTCAAAAACAACACCGTAAACAAGTGGATGTCGCGCGCGATATTTGCCAGCAAATTGAAGCTGGCAGCCACAAAATTGCGGGCATCATGGCGGAAAGCTTCCTTGTGGAAGGCAATCAGCCAATGCACGATCTCAATAATCTGACTTATGGTCTGTCGATCACCGATCCTTGTTTAGGATGGAAAGATACCGCCACCATGCTTGATATGCTGGCTCAATCGATCAAAGTCCGTCGTTCTCGTCATTAAGGAAATACCTCATGCCTTCTTTTGATATTGTTTCAGAAATTGATGCGGTTGAGCTGCGTAACGCAGTCGAAAACTCAACGCGTGAACTCGCTAGCCGATTTGATTTTCGTAACGTAGATGCGAGCTTTGAGCTGAAAGAAGAGACCGTAAAACTGGCCGCCGAAGATGATTTCCAACTCGGTCAGATGATGGATATTTTGCGCGGTAATCTCGCCAAACGCGGTGTGGATGCTCGTGCGATGAAAGCCAAGGATTCTGTGCATATCGGTAAAAACTGGTACAAAGAAGCAGAATTCAAGCAAGGTTTAGAAGCGCTACTGGCGAAGAAAATCGTCAAACTGATCAAAGATGCCAAAATCAAAGTGCAAGCTTCGATCCAAGGCGACAAAGTACGCGTCACGGGCAAAAAGCGCGATGATTTGCAAGAAGTGATGGCGATGCTGCGCGAGGCCAACCTTGAGCAACCGCTGCAATACAATAACTTCCGCGAATAGTTTGAGATAAAACACGTGTATTGAAGTACACAGTTTCGCTTTAAACAAACGCCCCGTTTTTGGGGCGTTTGTTGTTGCTGTGAGTTAAATGCAAGTATTCTTGCTCAAGTCATCACATAAATAACCAACGGCACTTAAGCTGCACTCTCTTTCGCTCGCGCCTGAGCGGCTAAGATTTCTTCCACTAACCTTGGCACTTCAATACTGGCTTTACCATAGCGCTTCTCAGCAAACTCGCTTTCCACTGCACTTGGCTCCAAATTGATCTCTATGGTGTGCGCGCCATGCATACGTGCGTCATGCACAAACCCCGCCGCAGGATAAACCACCCCAGAGGTGCCAATAGACACAAACAGATCTGCTTGTTCAAGCGCGGCGTAAATATCGCCCATGCGTAGCGGCATTTCACCAAACCAGACAATGTGTGGGCGCATCTGTGCAGGCATTTGGCAGCAGTGGCACAGATCGCCATGACGGATATCCTCTTTTTGCTCGACCGTTTGATTGGACTCAGGACAGCGCGCTTTCAGCAGCTCTCCATGCATATGAATAATGTTCTGGCTGCCGCCACGTTCGTGCAAGTTATCAATGTTCTGGGTAATCACAGTGACACTGCCCTGCAACTCTTTTTCCAGTTTGCCAAGAGCAAGGTGTGCAGGGTTAGGCTGAATAGCGTCAGAGAGTAGCTTACGGCGGCGCTGGTTATAAAACTCCAACACCATATCGGGATCACGCTGAAACCCTTCGGGTGTCGCCACATCTTCGATTCGATGGTTTTCCCACAGCCCATCCTGAGCACGGAAAGTTTGAATACCAGACTCCGCAGAGATGCCTGCTCCAGTCAGTATCACAACATGTCGATACGGTAAGCTCATAACCCATTCCTTTTCTCGGCTTTTGTTTAAGCTTAACACCGAAGCGTTATCAACCCTAGAATACGGGGATTAGACCATAGTAGTAACAAGGATAAAAACACCCAGCGAGTGCTGGGTGTTGAACGCTAGACCTGTATTACAAATTCGGCCCTTTGGAGGGAGAATGCGGTAAGTTATTTTGATACTGCTGCATGCCTTGGATCATCCGCCAGATCCAAATAGAGATGGCTCCAACGGCAATGAGTGCGCCCACATAAGGAATGCCATGCCCAAGTTTGGCAAGCCAATGCTCCGGCATCCAGTAGCGATTCACACCCATGATAATGCCGTTCGTGGTCGCTACCGTCACAATCAATACCACAAAGAATGTGAGATAGAGGAAGAAACTGCGAATGAGCCCATAGTAATGGGAATTCGCTATCTCACCGTCTTGGTTCTTATCCAATCGATAACCCGCATAGATAATGCCAATCACGCCCGAGAGCAAGCAGGTGAATGGCGTCAGCAAGCTTGCAATGTAGACAAACCACACTGACTTGTGCGCTCTATCTTGATTCATGGCTCACCTCTCCTTTCGTTTGATTGAATGAGGCCGGTTGAGATTCCGTACTGGCTTCTTCAATTTCACCGCGGCGTTTCACTTCTTCATACCAAAGGTCATGATGCTCTTTCGCCCACGTTTCATCCACTTTGCCGGTCACCATGCCTTCTAATGCGCCTTCCATACCAAACAGACCGATATAAATATGGAAGATAAAGCCACAGATTAAGATCAACGCTGAGAGCATATGAATGAGGTTCGACAGTTCCATATCACGACGTGTTTGACCAAAGATCGGGAAGTCGAGCACCAAACCACTAATGGCCGCAAAGGTTCCAAACACAATCAGTAACCAGTAAATGGCTTTTTCCCCAGCATTGGAAAAGCCTGCTGAAGGATGTGTGCCTTTGTATTTTCCAACCATGCCACCGAGTTTCATAAACCACTGCACATCCACTTTATTGAAGATGGATTTGCGCCACCACTTGAGCAGTACAAACATCAGCAAAATGAAAAACAGTGGTCCCATGTAGTTGTGATACTGCTTCGCGGCATAGATGATCCAGCCCCACAGCTCACTCGGGATATACGGTTTTAAGAAGTGCTTACCGTACACCAGCATCAAGCCACTGAATGCCAAGGTCAGGAAGGTAAACGCCATGCTCCAGTGCAGCGCCCTATCTGAGCGTGACCAGCGATTGAGCTTACGTCCGGTGCGCGGCTTACTCAGCATCAGCGGACCGACTGCGATATACGCTAGCACGACCATTGCTATGCTGCCGAAAATCGCCACCGCACCAGCCGGAGACATCCATTTCTCTTTGAGGATAAACCAAGTTTCACCCGGTTTACTGATCAACACGCCATGTTCAGGAGACTGAGACGTGGTGTACCCCGCTTCGCCTTGTCGTACCTGACGCCAAAAGTCTGCACCCGCCAGTTGGGTCATCTCTTTTTGCACCACATCCGGTTTTGCGTTCTCTTCTGCCATCACGGGTTGAGCCAACCAGCACAGCAGTGCTGCCAATAAAGGCAGCACAAAACGAGTGGCGCGAGAAAGTTGTTGTCTCATAGCCACTTAACTCCGAGTTGCGTCATAGGCGAGATCTTCACCGTTCGTCCAACCGGCACCTTTCGCACCGCGTTCTACTACGCGTTGACGGAAAATATCGGAGATTTTCTCCGCATCCCCCGCTAGCAGTGCTTTGGTAGAACAGAGAGAAGCGCACATGGGCAGTTTGCCTTCCGCAATACGGTTGGCTCCGTATTTACGACGTTCCTCTTCCGAACCCGGCTCTGTTTCAGGGCCGCCAGCACAGAAGGTACATTTGTCCATCTTACCGCGCTCACCAAACGCCGCCTGTTTCGGAAACTGCGGCGCACCAAACGGACAAGCAAACAAGCAGTAACCACAACCGATACAAAGATCTTTGTTGTGCAGCACAATGCCATCTTCGGTATGGACAAAGCAGTCTGCTGGACACACCGCCATACAAGGCGCATCGGTACAGTGCATGCAAGCCACGGAAATCGAGTTTTCACCCGGCTCACCATCGTTGAGCGTGACTACGCGGCGACGCTGGATGCCCCATTCCAGCGCATCATCGTTTTCATTTTTACAGGCCGTGACACAGCCGTTACATTCGATACAGCGTTTGGTGTCACACAGGAATTTCATTCTTGCCATGGGTAAGCTCCTTACGCTTTACGAATGTTACAGAGGGTGACTTTGGTTTCTTGCATCAAGGTGACAGGATCGTAGCCGTAGGTTGTGGCGGTGTTTGCCGCTTCCCCAACCACATAAGGCTGTGTCCCTTCTGGGTATTTTGGACGCAGATCTTCCCCTTGGAACTTGCCACCAAAGTGGAATGGTAAGAACGCCATGCCCGGTTTCACCCGACGAGTCACCATGGCTTTGACTTTGATGCGCCCTTTCTCTGCGCCTTCAACCCAAACCATATCACCATCCATAAAGCCTAAATCGTTGGCATCTTTCGGGTTCACTTCAACAAACATCTCTTGTTGTAGTTCGGCTAGCCAAGGGTTAGAGCGGGTTTCTTCACCACCGCCTTCATACTCGACCAAGCGACCTGAAGTGAGAATGATCGGGTATTCCACTGATTTATCTTGCGCTTGAATCGATTTGTACAGGGTTGGCACACGGAAAATAAACGCTTGATCGTCCCACGTCGGGTAATCAGCGAGTAGATCACGACGTGGTGTATACAGCGGTTCACGGTGCAGCGGCACGCGGTCTGGGAATGTCCACACAATCGCCCGCGCTTTCGCGTTACCAAATGGAATACAGCCGTGTTTGATCGCGACACGCTGAATGCCGCCAGAAAGGTCAGTTTTCCAGTTTTTACCTTCTGCAGCCGCTTTCTCTTCCGCAGTTAAATCATCCCACCATCCGAGTTGTTTCAGCAGCTTATCGCTAAATTCTGGATAGCCGTCTTGCAGCTCACACCCTTTCGAGTAGCTATCTTCAGCCAGCAAACTCTTACCTTCAAACTCCACACCAAAACGGGTACGGAAGTTACCGCCACCTTCGGCTACGGTTTTCGAGGTATCGTAAAGAATGTGTGTGCCGGGGTGTTTCATCTCTGGCGTTCCCCAACATGGCCAAGGCATACCGTAAGTATCGCCATGCGCAGGGCCACCTTCGGCCGCCAACGTAGTTTTGTGGAAGGTGTGCCAGTTCTGTTGGTGTGTTTTCAAGCGCTCTGGGCTTTGTCCGGTGTAACCAATCGTCCACATACCGCGGTTAAATTCACGGGTGATGTCTTCAATCAGTGGCTGATTGTTCTCAACCCGAATGTGTTTACACAACTGATCTGCAATCCCCAGTTTTTGACTGAGCAGATACATGATTTCGTGATCAGGTTTGGATTCAAACAGCGGCTCAATCACCTGATCACGCCACTGAATAGAACGGTTAGACGCCGTCACACTGCCGTATGTTTCAAACTGAGTGGTCGCTGGAAGCAGATACACTCCATCGGTGCGATCGTTCATTACCGCCGCAACCGTTGGGTATGGGTCAACAATCACCATCATATCCAGCTTTTGCATCGCCTTTTTCATTTCCACGCCGCGGGTTTGCGAGTTCACCGCATGACCCCAATAGAACATGGCGCGGATGTTTTCACGTTGCTGAAGGTTGTCTTTGTTTTCAAGTACACCATCGATCCAACGAGAGACAGGGATCCCCGGAGTTTCCATTGGCAATGCGCCGTTATAAGTGCCTTGGTCAAAGCGGTTTTTGATCCACTCGAAATCCACGCCCCATACGCTTGCCCAGTGTTTCCATGAACCTTCGGTCAAACCGTAGTAACCCGGCAATGTATCGGAAAGCACACCTAAGTCGGTTGCGCCTTGCACGTTATCGTGACCACGGAAAATGTTGGCACCGCCGCCTGATTTACCGATGTTGCCCAGCGCCAACTCAAGGATGCAGTACGCACGAGTATTGTTGTTACCTGTGGTGTGTTGCGTACCGCCCATACACCAAATCACACAACCCGGACGGTTTTCCGCTAGGATTTTCGCTGTGGTGTAAACTTCTTCTTCGCTTACGCCAGTGACACGCTCAACTTCGGCTGGTGTCCATTTGGCCACTTCCGCGCGGATTTCATCCATACCGAAGACACGTTGACGGATGTACTCTTTGTCTTCCCAGTTATTTTTGAACACGTGCCACAGCACGCCCCAAATAAAGGCTACGTCACTACCCGGGCGCAGGGAAACAAAGTAATCCGCTTTTGCTGCAGTACGGGTACGACGAGGATCGGCAACCACGATTTTGCAGCTGTTTTTCTCTTTTGCGATCAAAATGTGCTGCATCGCGACTGGGTGAGCTTCGGCGGGGTTAGATCCAATGAACAGCATCGACTTACAGTTGTGCATGTCATTGAATGAGTTGGTCATGGCACCATAACCCCAAGTGTTTGCTACACCCGCAACCGTGGTGGAGTGGCAAATACGCGCTTGGTGGTCAACGTTGTTGGTGCCCCACAGGGAAGCCATTTTACGGAACAGATAGGCCTGCTCGTTACTGTGCTTAGCACTGCCGAGAAAATAAACCGAATCTGGGCCTGACTCTTCACGGATCTTCAGCGCTTTGTCACCAATTTCATTGATGGCTTGTTCCCAAGAGATCTTCTTCCACTTGCCGCCTTCGAGCTTCATTGGGTATTTCAGGCGACGTTCACCGTGGCCGTGTTCACGTAACGCTGCGCCTTTTGCACAGTGACCGCCCGCGTTGAATGGGTGATCAAAAGCCGGCTCTTGGCCAGTCCAAACACCGTTTTGTACTTCAGCGTAGATACCGCAACCGACGGAACAGTGCGAACAGATGGTACGCTTCACTTCCGTTTTTGCGCTGCGATCCACGTCGCTGGCCTGAGCTTTACGGATCATGCCCGGCGTAAACAAAGAGGCACCAACCGCCGCTCCGCCCGCTGCCAGTGACGTGTTTTTCATAAAGGCACGACGGCTAATACCGAGCTGATTTTGCTCTTTGGTCACGCTGTCTGAACGTTTGATGAGTCTCATCGGGTTGGCTCCTATAGCGTGTTGTAGTAATCACGAATGTGTTGAGTTTCGTGATAGCCTTTTTTCAGCGGCTCTTTGCTCTCGGTACTTGCTTCACTGGCGACCGTTTGAGTACTGACCCCCGCGACGACAGCGCCAGCGACAGCCGCTGTGCCTAACCCTTTAAGCAGATCGCGTCTGCTTTGGTTTACTTGGTTCTCTTTTTTCATCGATTGCTTCCTTATTGCTTAAGTTTTAGCAACTTAGCTATGCGTCTTAAGACGTCTGCTTTTAATTCCGGTTTGTTCACTGCTCAGCTTTATCGGTCAGGTTTTTCACCTCGATCCGATAACGATTCTTGCGACTGCTTGGTGCTTGTGTCATCGCCACTTGTTCTAAACTCAAAAAAGCGTCCAGAAGCTGCGCGACGGCTAAATAAAATTGGGCATGAGGAGCCTGACGAATTTGGCTCACCAGTTTGCCAAACCAAGGGGCGATATGGCGATTGAAGAAGGCTTGTTGCGTCTGCTCATCCGCGTTCTCGTCACCACTTTGCTCACATAAATAAGCCATGGTTTCGCACAGCGCCGAAATGTGATCTTCTGGCTCGCGCACTTGCTCATCACGCTCTAGCCCTAAGCGGCTCAAATCATGACGAATCTCAGCCAGCGGCTTTTCCATCAATGAACCAGTTAGATGCCATGAGGCAAAAGGCACCACTTCACCACGACCGATACCAATAAACAGCTCTTGATACTCTTCAGCCAGATACTCGTCCGCCAAAGAGTCCGCTTGAGCGTTGTGTGCGGCGGCGGATATCGCCTGCCACGCTTTCGCCATTTCGGTGCCATTGGCCTCAAAGTCCAATTCGGCTAGAAAGGTGCGCAGCTCTGCTGAGGGCACATCACGCAGCAGTGTGGCGAGCAGCAGGTAAATGTCTGAACGCATTGACTGTGAATGTGTTGACTGTGAACGCATAGATTGCTCTTGCATTGCTTTCTCCTTAATACTTGAGCTGCTGCTCAGGGTCATGTGCCATGGCTTCAAACATGTCGACTACCCGGCAGTCTTCGCACATCGCAATACGATTGAGCGCTTCCGGTGTAGCGAAATGTGAGTGACCGCGTAACTTGGTTTGCAACATGGTAATCATGGATTGTGGCGCGAAAGGTTTATGGCAACGCAGGCACTTAGCGGGTTCTTCTTGATGCAAAGTCACCACACCTTGGCGTGCCGCTTTGTTCCAGTTGAGTTGTGGCGTCGCGCTAAGCGCTTGTTCAGGGCAAGCTTTGACACACAAGCCGCACTGCACACAGTCTTGTTCAATAAAGCGTAGTGCTGGGCTATCTCCCGCCGGATGCAGTGCACGCGTTGGGCAAACCGCAACACAGCTCATGCATAAAGTACAATCGCTTGCTTGGCATTCAATGGTGCCGTAAGGCGCGCTAATACTGAGTGGTTGAACGCTCGGTTGTGCATTGAGTGTTTCTGCTAACGCATCCAGCGCGGTAAACAGACGTTCGCGCTTATTACCGATTAAGTCACCCAACTTAAGCCCAAGCGGCTGTTCACACAGTACCGGCATCCCCTCGCGTAGCGATTCGAGATAAAGAATATCAATCGTCTCTTTGGGCAAACCCAAGTGAGTCAGCAAGCTCTGCGCCATGCTCATTTCTTGGTTGAGAATACGCTGGATAGTGGGCGGCATATGACGGCTCGCGGCAAACAACACTTGAGTTGCACCGTTAACTAAAGCAGCAAACCAGCTGTCGATACCGACAGAAGGCAGCTCTTCTACCACCACAGGAATCACGTTATCTGGTAATACCTTAAGTGCCATGACGTTGTAACTTTCATGTCGAGAACTGCAGATCAGCACGATCGGTTTTTCACCGCCAGCTTGGTGGTAATTCGCCAGTAATCGCTCAATAAATTTTTGCGTATCGGTAGGATTAGGCAGCGCGTAGTGAATCGCTTCCGTCGGGCAAGCGGTCGCACAGGTTCCGACGCCCTGACACAGGTAAGGGTTAATTTGAATCCGATGCCCTGTTTGCTCTGAACCTTCACTGGACAGTGCGCCAGCAGGACATGCATCCACACAGCGTTCACAGCCTTTCACACCGCGTGAACTGTGCGCGCACAAATCGGGATCCAAGCGAAAATACTTAGGTTTATCGAAAGTGCCCATCAGAGTTGGGATCTCTTCCAGCGCATCCGCCAGCTTTGGATAACCGCGTCCTACTGGAAAATAACCGGGTACAGGTACTTCTTCACTCATTAAACCGTTGAGTGACATATCCAATACGATATCAAAGCTGTTTCCACCTATCGCGGCTTGCGCCAAATTGACTCGTTTACCGTGGTTTTCTACGTTCACCGAGAAGGCGCCGAGGAAACCGCTGATTTCTACCGTATCGGCATAGTACAAATTGCTTTGTGTGCCAGGCTCACCATCCACAGAAAGGAGCGTGATTGAAGCCATACTGCTCAGTGGCTCGGTAATACGCTCAATGAGCATAGTGGGTCCAATAATTAAGGTATGGCCGCCACTTTCGTAACTTACGGTAGGAGGAATAAGATTGGTCAACTCAACCGTATGCTCAATCGCATACTGTCTCGCCCGACCGTTTGGAGACGTCGCTTGTTGTAGTAGGTTGTTTAACATTGCTTGCTTCCGCTTATAAGAATCACGAGCGTGTTGGCTCGTTTTACATAAGCTAAAGCAAATAGCGTTCCAAATTTATTTTATTGAAAAATCAGAGAATTTATCGATAACTGGGATGAGAAATGAAAAGCCACAATAAGAGTGAGACATTATGTCTCACTCTACCTATTGAGGAGTAAGTCAAAATGTCCCTAATCTCTATACGGTATATTTTGTCTCACTGTTCAGTGTGTCAGATGCCGCAGTATCGCAAGAAGAAAGCGTATTGTGATCAGAAAGCCGCGCAGAATCCTCAGCGAATTCGGGCGCAGAAGCTGTCGTTTCATCAGGCATGCTTAAATCAGTCATAGTTTGGTCAGACATGGCTTTTTCCGGTATAGCCTGTTCAGACTTAACCTCTGGCGTCGTTTCTAGCTCATTACACCATTGGCGTAAGGTTTGTGCGACTTGCGTGGTGAGGGTTGCTGTGTTGCTGTAATCCGCGTTGTAATCATCCAGCATACACACTTCGCTAAACTCGCCGCTTAAAAACAGCTTACGCAATGCCGCTTTCTTCAGTTCTTGCGACGCATCGGATACCAACAAACTCGCTACGCTGGGTTCTTCATTCTCTGCTGAATGAGGTTGTTCGAGCGAGTGGCTCTCCAACCCACTTTCCGTTTCTACAGCGGACTCACTTTCTATCGGCTCCTCTTGCACAGGCTGAGAGTCAAAACTCTTTTGGGTATCAAGCAGTTGGTCTGATTCTGCGGTTAATTTACGTTGTGACCAACGAGAGAAAAACCTGTTTTCAGTTGCCACAAGACCTCCCCGCGCCTTCACGTTTCTTGCGGCGAATTTCCAGTAGCTCACCGTGACGACCAATATAGGCTTCCATCCACGCCTGAACGGGTAGCGGCATATCGGCCGACAGCACCAGATAATCGCTGTCCATATAGCGGCTGGCGACGGCTTGCGATGCGGTCAATTGCACGACTTTAAGCGGCTGATCTTCAATCGGATCTTCGGCAACCAAGAACAGCTTTGGCGCTTGTGAACTGAGGTTAAAGCGATAGTCAGTACGCTCGTCACGATACAAGTGCAAGGTTGCGACATATTGACTCTGCGCCTCTGGCGTTAAACTGAAACCGTGCAACATCCACTGCGTGGTTTGCCAACGGCCACGTGAGACCAAACGCGGCTCAAGGTTGCAAGCGAGCGGCCAAGCGCTGTCGGTTTTACTATGAGCACCATCCGTTAAGGATTCAGGAGAAGTTTGTTCAGTCATAACTCATACTAAATTAACAATCAGAGTTGAAATTAAAGCAATAATTGCGCCATGGGTACCAGTACCTTGCTTTAAGTAGAGCAACATCATCACTTTTGTGCAGTTTGTTTTTGATTCGGCACCCTTTTTGCTACATTGACGGCACTTTTTCTTATTCGCTCTACCGCAAGATTTGCACTGACAGATCGGCGGTGAATAAAGCGAGCAATACACAGGAATCCAGCGTGGCTAAACCTTCCATCATCAAAACCAGCGAAAATCCTCTGCAAACCATTGAGGTTGAAGTGTATGACGAATACGGCGAAAAACTGGTGAAATCGATCGCCTGTGAACGCCCTCTCACTGTTCTGCTCAACTGGAAAGAGATAGTGACCTTGATGACGCTCGGTTCGCGGCCAGAAGCTTTAGTGCTGGGTTATCTGAAGAACCAAAGTTTTATTTCCGATCCGGAAGCGCTCGATTCCATCATCATCGATTGGGAAACTCATTCGGCCGCGGTGGTTACGCGTGAAAACATTGACCATTTAGAGCCTGCGCTGAAGAAAAAAACCGTCACCTCCGGCTGTGGCCAAGGCACCATGTATGGCAACGTGATGAAGCAGCTTGAACATTATCAAGTGCCGCAACAGCCAATTAAACAGTCACAAATCTACGCTGCTCTGGAAGCATTGACTCACTACAACGATACCTACAAAAAAGCCGGCGCGGTGCATGGCTGCGCAATTTGCCAAGAGGATCGGGTGCTCTCTTTTGTGGAAGATGTCGGTCGCCACAATGCAGTGGATACTTTGGCCGGTGAAATGTGGCTCAATGGCATGCGTGGGGATGACAAAATTTTTTACACCACAGGTCGTTTAACCTCCGAGATGGTGATTAAAGTGGCGCAAATGGGGATTCCTGTGCTGCTATCGCGCTCGGGTGTGACTCAAATGGGGCTTGAGCTTGCGCAACGTTTTGGCATTACCACGATTGCTCGCGCTTCCGGTCGTCGCTTTCATGTGTACAGTGGCGCAGACAAAATGGTGTTTGATGTGAAAGGCCACAGTGAAGAGGCATAGCAACGTCTTTGCACCATAGAGGTTTTTAACGTGTTTCGGATAGCAAAAGAGCCTCACATAGAGGCTCTTAGTATTATTTAGCATGCAAAATATTGGCTTAGGAAACTTAGCCTTCAACGCCACGTGATTTCAGGAACTCAGCGTAAGTGCCTTTGAAGTCAGTGATTTTGCCATCACGAATTTCGATGATGCGAGTCGCCAAAGAGTCTACGAATACGCGGTCATGCGATACGAAGAACAGCGTGCCTTTATATTGCTCTAAGGCGTTGTTCAAAGACTCGATCGATTCCATATCCATGTGGTTGGTTGGCTCATCGAGCAGCAGCATGTTTGGCTTGTGCATCATGAGTTTGCCAAGCAACATACGACCTTGCTCACCACCCGACAGTACCTTCACGGATTTCTTGATGTCATCTTGGCCAAACAGCATACGGCCCAAGAAGCTGCGAACCACTTGCTCATCATCGCCTTCTTGACGCCACTGACCCATCCACTCCATCAGGTTCAGATCTTCTGCGAACTCGTGAGCGTGGTCTTGCGCATAGTAACCAATATTCGAGTTTTCAGACCACTTGTACATACCGCTACGTGGCTCAAGTACGCCAGCTAGGGTATTCAGCAATGTGGTTTTACCCACACCGTTCTCACCGATGATGGCAACACGCTCACCCACTTCAAAAATCGCGTTGAAGTTGCTGAACAGGTCATGATCAAAACCTTGGCTGAGGTTTTCAACAATAAGGGCGTTACGGAATAGCTCTTTCGATTGCTCGAAACGAATGAATGGGTTCTGACGGCTTGATGCCTTCACTTCATCCAGTTTGATCTTATCAATCTGTCTTGCACGAGAAGTCGCTTGTTTTGCTTTCGATGCGTTCGCCGAGAAGCGCGCTACGAAGGTTTGCAGTTCAGTAATTTGCGCTTTCTTCTTCGCGTTATCAGATAACAGACGCTCACGCGCTTGAGTGGCCGCAGTCATGTATTCGTCGTAGTTGCCTGGGTAAATACGCAGCTCACCGTAATCCAAGTCAGCCATGTGGGTACAGACTGAGTTTAAGAAGTGGCGGTCATGCGAGATGATGATCATGGTGCAGTTACGCGCATTCAGCGTATCTTCCAACCAGCGAATGGTGTCGATGTCCAAGTTGTTGGTCGGTTCGTCAAGCAGCATGATATCTGGATCTGCAAACAGGATTTGCGCCAGCAGCACACGCAGTTTCCAACCCGGAGCCACACTGCTCATCAGGCCGTAATGTTGCTCAAGAGGAATACCCACCGCGAGAAGTAGTTCACCCGCTTTGGATTCTGCCATGTAGCCATCCATCTCGGCGAATTCCACTTCGAGATCGGCAACACGCATACCATCTTCTTCGGTCATTTCGGGCAGCGCATAAATACGGTCACGCTCTTGTTTTACCTTCCACAACTCTTTGTGACCCATGATAACGGTGTCGATTACCGTGAACTCTTCGTACGCAAACTGATCCTGATTCAGCTTGGCAACGCGCTCGTTTGGATCGTAGCTCACATTACCGCCACTTGGTTCGAGCTCACCACTGAGGATTTTCATGAAGGTGGATTTACCACAGCCATTTGCCCCGATTAGACCGTAGCGATTACCTTCGCCAAACTTAACTGAAATGTTTTCAAACAGTGGCTTAGCGCCAAATTGTTGAGTGATATTCGCTGTAGAAATCAAAGCCTGTACCTTAGTGCGTTAACATTCCCGCCCACTTAAAACGGCGCACTTCGAGTGGCTAAATTAAGCTGACAGGGATCACAAATAGAAAAATCTGCGCAACGTTACTTGTTCAGCGCCCAGACTACAAGCCCTGATTTACATAACGCGCATGAAAGTCAGTCATCTCAAGTGAAATGACCAACAAAATAACGAGCTTTTCGTAGGGGGATTATTGAAGCAGCAAGGTCTCGCGAAGTTTCGCTTCATTTTTGGAAGGCAGGAAGATACTGAAAGTGCTACCCACGCCCAATTCAGACTGCACTTTAATTTCTCCGCCAGACTGGCTAAGCAAACTTTGTGAAACCGAAAGCCCAAGCCCTGTCCCCTCACGTTTGGTGGTATAAAACGGATCGAAAATACGTTTGAGGTTTTCTGGCTTAATGCCACAACCTTGATCTTCAATGTGGATCACCGCTCCGCGGTTTTGCCCCTCTTCAACCCAATCTTCGCTACGTATCGTGATGCGGCCTTTGCCGTTCATGGCATGAATCGCGTTCATCTGTAGGTTAACCAGAATTTGCAGCAGTTGATGGCGATTCACCTCCACCGAATTGTGCGCTTTCAGTTCCAGCACAAATTCAATATCGCGCTTTTTCGAACCAGTTTTGACTAAGGTAATACTCTCATCAATGATCGGATTGACGTGTTGCCACGTGATTTCGTCCTGCACTCCGCCTTGGCGACTGTATTGCAACAAGCTGCGCGTGATGTTTCGGATCCGCTCGATTTGCAGCAAGATGGCATCAATTTCTTCTTCGACTCTGCTCGCATCAGCACCAAGCTCAAAACGAATTAACTCGGTATTACCGAGAATCACGGCGGTAGGGTTATTGATTTCATGGGCAATCCCCGCGGTTAGCTCACCAAGTGCCGCCAGTTTTTCATGCACCACTAACTTATTGCGCGTTTGGTTAAGCAAGGCAATGTGGTGCTCAAGCTGCGCGGTTTTCTCTTGCAAACTGGCGGTGCGCGATTGCACTTTTGCTTCTAACTCATGCGCGGCTTGCACGATTTCTTCATTCCGTTGCTGCAACTGATCCAGCATGTTGTCGAATTGCTTCGCAAGCTGAGCGAGTTCATGTTTGTCATCAAGCCCAATTTGACCAATACGCTGGTTTTTACCAAGTTGCACCATTTTCACTACACGGTGAATGCGCTCGATAGGACGAAACAGATCGCGCGAGCCACGGTACACAAACAGGCCTGAAATCACCAGCAGGAAAAGCGTGATGATCCCGACTTCTAAAATATTGGTCACGTAAGCTTTTAAAAACGGCCACATTAAGTAGCCGGTGTACAGCATGCCAATTTCGTTGTGGTATTGATCGCGAATCGGCTCATACGCGGTGATGTACCAAGCATCATACACATACGCCAGATTAACCCACTGCTGACCACCTTTGAGCACTTGATTAAACACTTCGGATGACACCCGTGTGCCTATCGCGCGACCTGCATGGATATTACTGTCTAAAGGCACGTTGGTGCTGACGCGTAAGTCATCCAAAAACAGGGTTAAAGTGCCCGTTGGGCGAAGCTGATCTTGATGACTTGGGTAGATGAGATCTCGAATTTGATCGACTAAGGTTGTGCTGTTATTGAGCAGTAAACCACCATCCAAAAAACCTATGATCTCACCGAAGTCATTGCGCACTGGAATCACGGTACGACTGACTAATCCCCGAGTTTCGATCTGTTGAGAATTAAGAATCGGGATTTGCGCTTGCTTAGCTAAATCCGGATCGAGCTTTTCTAGCTCATCGGCACTAAGTACATCAAAGAAGGATTCACGCTTGGTGAGATCGAGATAGCGAAACTTCTGCTCTAAGCTATCCACACGCTCAAAACTTAAGAAATCTAAGCCATAGCGATTTTTTTGATTTTGCACCCAACGTGGCAAAGTACTGAGGGTTTCCGGCTCTTGCAGACGCTTGCGAAAATCGTACGATTCTGCAAACGCGCGAACGTGATTGGCTTGTTTCTGTTGCAGTAGAGTTACACTGTTTTGCGCCACGCCTAACCGCTCAGACACATCAATTAAAGCACTGTTCCAGGTGTAATGCAGTGACCAGTAAATGGTGATCGCAATCAGCGCCAGCAGTGTGAGAAAAATTGGCGCTGAGGTCAGAATCCACAGCCGATAGCGCACGGTGGTTTGAAAACGGTGTCGCCATTTTTGCCACCAAGCCCATTTAGCTTTCATGGCTGAGATCCTCGCTTTCCCACTCTTTGTATTTACGCTCCAACGTTTTACGTGCCACGCCTAAATCGCGGGCGGCGGCCGATTTATTGCCCTCATGCAGCGCCACAATTTGCTGAATATGTGCTTTTTCCACCGCACTCAGAGGCCAATCGTTGGGATATCCCAAGCTGGGCTGCGTGACATTGTCACCAAGTGAAATTTCAGAATTATTACTCTGTGACATTGTCACCTCGGGTTCTGCATAAATAGGCAGACCATTGAGCTCTCGCCAATAATGCGCAGGCGGTTTGCCCAATAACAAGCAGCGCTCAATTAAGTTTTTCAACTCGCGAATATTGCCCGGCCAATCATAGTCTTGCATCGAAGAGATATCTTCATACGCCCATTTAGGCATTGGCATCCCCAGTTCCGCACAGAGCATTTTGGTGAAAAACGGCAACAGTTCATGCAGATCTTGCTTGCGCTCACGCAGTGGGCTCACTTCGATTTTCAACACATTAAGCCGGTAGTAAAGATCGCCGCGGAAACGGCCATTTTCGACTTCTTGTTGCAGATTACGGTTGGTGGCGGCCACCACTCGCACGTCCACATTCACCTCTTTTTCCGAACCCACTGGGCGCACCGCGCGTTGTTCTAAAACCCGTAATAGCGAGGCTTGCATGGTCAGTGGCATTTCGCCGATTTCATCCAAAAACAGAGTGCCGCCGTTAGCCACGCGAAACAGCCCTTCACGACTCTTCTTCGCGCCGGTAAATGCCCCAGAGGTGTGCCCAAACAGTTCACTTTCCAGCAGTTCTGGCGCAATCGCGCCGCAGTTGATTGGCACAAAAGGACCTTGGCGACCACTCGCTTCATGGATGCCGCGTGCGACCAACTCTTTGCCCGTCCCCGATTCCCCTTCAATCAGCACCGAAGCGCGCGACGGAGCAAATTGAACAATGCGCTGCTTGAGTAATTCGGTTTGCACTGAACTGCCGATGATTTGTGTTGTGCAGTGGCGTTGAAAATCACGCTGCAAGGCGTACTGCAAACGCTCATTGAGGCGCTTATTCATACAGCGTTGCACCGCTTGCAGCATTTGTTCGAGGTTAAATGGCTTGAGGATAAAATCGCTTGCCCCCAGTTTGAGAGCGCTGATGGCGGTCTCAAGATCCGCGAATCCGGTCATAAAAATCACATCCGCGCGGTGATCCGGATCGGTAAACGCTTCTTCCCATTCAATCCCTGAGCGTCCCGGTAGGTTGATGTCTAAAATCAGCAAGTCGTAGTGATGCTCACCACGCAGCACCTCGGCCTCTTCAATGCTGCTGGCTAAATCGACGCGCGAAAACCATTTACTCAGCGCTTTTTTCAGTACCAGTTGCATACCGACTTCGTCATCAACAAGTAAAACAGAGAAGGCTTGATATAAATGGGTTTGATTGAGATCCAAAACTGGTGACATAGAGGGATTCCATAACTTATTGAGACAGAACGACTCAATTAACCTTACATTGGCTAGGCGTAATTTGCGACATTTTGTCCCACACGGTTTAAAGTGTCACTATCTTTAGGCCAGATTTGCCACAAATCACCGACTTTTTGCAGGGAAAATAGCCCTCAATGAGTAAGAATGACGTTGGCATCCCATTTGCTATACCTCTGTTTCGTATAAACTCATCAGCAATTGATTTCATTCAGTGTTATCAGTGTATTAGCTGATCTAGATCGCTGACTTTACCTCCAACGTACCGTCATGGAATTCACAATGAAAAAAACAACCTTTACCCTCGCAGCCGCTTCGTTAATTTTGGTCAGTTACTCGGCTTCTAGTGCCGATGACGCTCGTATTCGTCTTGCGACCACCACCAGTACTTACGATTCTGGCTTGCTTGATTACCTCCTGCCAAAATTTGAGCAAGATACGGGTTATAAAGTGGATGTGATCGCCACTGGCACAGGTAAAGCGCTGAAAATGGGCGAAAATGGCGATGTGGATTTGGTGATGACCCATGCACCGAAAGCCGAAGCCAGCTTTGTTGAGGCAGGTTTCGGTGTTCTACCACGTAAACTGATGTACAACGACTTTGTGGTGGTTGGCCCAGAAAGTGATCCGGCTAAAATCGCCGATGAAAAGAACATCGCGAAAGTATTTGAAAATATTGCTAAAAGCGGCGCTGTATTTATCTCACGTGGTGATGATTCCGGCACACACAAGAAAGAGCTCGGCATTTGGGCACAAAACAAGATTGAACCGAATTTCGGTGGCTACCGT
Source organism: Vibrio cholerae ATCC 14035 (assembly GCF_000621645.1). Taxonomy (GTDB): domain Bacteria; phylum Pseudomonadota; class Gammaproteobacteria; order Enterobacterales; family Vibrionaceae; genus Vibrio; species Vibrio cholerae. Next base: position 54,073 of record NZ_JHXR01000015.1, read on the forward strand.
TCTATTGGTCAAGGCATGGGTCCAACACTGAATATGGCGTCAGAAATGCAGGCTTATACCCTGACCGACCGAGGGACTTGGCTGGCTTACAACAATAAGTTGGCTCTCAAGATTCTGTTTGAAGGTGATGAGCAACTGTTTAACCCTTACCAAGTGATCATTGTCAACCCTGAGCGTTACCCAACCACCCAATATCATGCCGCTAAAGTGTTTAGTGATTGGCTGGTGAACCCTAAAGGCCAGCAGTTGATTAACGAGTTTAAAGTCAATGGCCAACAACTCTTTGTGGCCAATGCGGACAAGCAGTAATCCTCGATGAGTCTTTGGCAAACAACCCTAGATGCCTTGCATCTGTTGGTGAGTCTAGATCCTAAGCTATGGGAGATCGTTGCGGTCTCCTTTAGTGTTTCGCTAACGGCCATTGCTCTGGTGCTCATCCCCTCTGTGGTGCTCTCTTTTGTGCTGGCGTACACCAATTTTCGCGGTAAATGGACTCTGCTTTCGCTGATCAATACCCTGCAAGCGGTTCCAACTGTCGTGATAGGTCTGCTGCTGTATATGTTGCTCTCACGCGCAGGCCCGCTGGGTGATTGGCAGATGCTGTTTACCCAGCAAGCGATGATTTTAGGTCAAGCACTGATCTGTTTTCCGATTCTGGTTGCCATGATGCATGGTGCGTTGCAATCGACTGATCGCCGCTCGCTAGAAACTTCAATGACGCTGGGAGCTTCCGTACCTAGGCTCTTTGCAACCTTAGTCTGGGAAGCGCGCTTTCCTTTAATGGCCGCAACCATTGCGGGTTTTTCCCGTATCGTGACCGAAGTTGGCTGCTCAATGATGGTCGGTGGCAATATCATGGGCTTGACCCGCAATATCCCAACGGCCATTTCATTGGAAAGCAATAAAGGCGCTTTTGCGCAGGGGGTGGCGCTGGGTATGGTGCTGCTTGCCTTAGCGCTAGGGCTCAACTTTCTGCTCTCTTCCCTACGGGGCAAAGGCTATTTAAGGACATAAGGCCAATCATGACGATCAAACTTACCGCACAGCAGCTTTCCATGCGTTTTAAAGATCGCGTGTTATTTCATATTCCCGAGATCGCCATCGGCCCTAATGATGCCATTTACCTTAAGGGCGACAATGGTGTGGGTAAAACCACCTTATTGAAAATTCTCGCGGGCTTGTTAGAGCCGAGCAATGGTAGAGTGCTTGGCCGTAAACCTTGGTGGCAGCGCTTGTTTTTGACTTCCGCGACCTCAGAAGTTGTCTATCTTCATCAAAGCCCCTACCTGTTTGATGACACGGTTTATCAAAATGTGGTGTACGGCATTCGTTTCAGTGGCTTGTCTGCGCATGAAAAGCGCGCGCAAGTGATCACTGCCTTGCGTATGGTCGGGCTAGAAACGCTGGCCGATGAGCATATTTCTGTGCTTTCCGGCGGAGAAAAACAGCGCGTAGCGATGGCGCGAGCGTGGATCCTCAAGCCCTCTATTTTGTTGATGGATGAGCCGAGTGCGTCATTGGATCAAGAATCTATCGAGAGATTGGTTATAATGGCGCGAGATTTATTAGAGCGCGGCTCCAGTCTTGTCATCACTAGCCACCAAACCAACGCCCTCACGGCGCTGTGTAAAAAGCAGTGGTGGATTAAAGAGCGTCAACTGATTGAGTCGCCTTTGCTGCAGATTGTGAAAGAAAACAATGATAACCACACAAACACTTCCCACGCTTCAACCTTCCGACACTAGCTGGGTGATTCTTGCTGGCGGACAAGCCAGCCGCATGGGAGGACAAGACAAAGGCCTGATCCAGTTGAATGGTCAGCCCCTGGTTCAACATGTGATCGATAAGTTGGCCCCACAAACGCCGACTTTGCTCATCAACGCCAATCGCAACCAAAGCCAATACCAACAATTTGCGCCGGTGATCAGTGATGAGTTTCCAGATTATCCGGGACCGTTAGGCGGCATTCATGCCGGTTTAAGCCATGCACCAACCGATTGGGTCGGCTTTGTCCCTTGTGATAGCCCGTTAATTTGCGATGATTTAGTCGCCCGTTTCTGTCAGGCTGTCAAACCCGAGAGCGATATTTTAGTGGCTCATGATGGTGAACATCAGCAACCTGTGTTTACCCTATTTCATAAACGCGTGTTACCCAAACTCAGCGCCTTTTTAGCCCGTGGCGATCGCAAAATCATCTTGCTTTACGATGAATGCCATACTTCTTACGTCGATTTTAGCGATGCACCAAGCTGCTTTTTTAATTTGAATACGCCACAAGAGTTGGCGCAATTTGGAGCGTTACATCCATGATTGCTTCTGCACACCAGAATCCTCAACGCCCTAACCTGCCACTACTCGGTTTCGCTGCCTATTCTGGCACCGGAAAAACGACGCTGCTAGAAGCCCTGCTGCCTAAACTGACAGCAACTGGTTTGCGCATTGGTCTGCTGAAACACGCGCACCACGATTTTGATGTCGATAAGCCAGGCAAAGACAGTTATCGCTTACGTAAAGCGGGAGCGTCTCAAATGCTGATTGCGTCGCGTAACCGTCATGCGCTAATAACCGAAACCCCCGATGCCGAAGCGGAGTTTGATTATCTGTTGACTCGATTTGATGCTGAAAAGCTCGATGTGATTTTGGTTGAAGGCTGTAAAAATATCGCTTTTCCAAAAATTGAACTGCACCGCGCGGAAGTCGGTAAGCCTTGGCTTTACCCTCATGATAAAAACATCATTGCGATTGCTGCCGATGAGACGGTCGCAACGGATCTGCCGCAAATGCACATTAATGATCTCGATGCGATCGCTGATTTCGTTTTGGATTATGTCAATAAGTGGCGCGCGCAGCAGATTCAACCACACACAGTGTCAGATTCCAAAAACAATGCAGCGGCATGCTGCGACACTTTATCCCCTGCTTTCCTTTCTGTAGAACAAGGCCGCGAGAAGATCCTCTCGCTCATCTCACCTTTGGCAGAGACAGAATCGGTAGCGATTCAAGAGTGCTATCAACGCGTACTGGCGCGTGAAGTTTTCTCTCCGAACAATGTGCCCGCCTATCGCAACTCAGCGATGGATGGCTATGCGCTGCGCAGTGATGATCTTGAACGCGATAGCTACCGTGTAGTGGCGGAAGTGCTCGCCGGTAGTCATTATCCGAAAACGGTTGAACGCGGCGAAGCGGTGAAGATTATGACTGGCGCACCAATGCCACTCGGTGCTGATACGGTAGTAATGCGTGAGCAAGCCACGCAAAACGGCGAACTGGTCAGTTTTGCGGGTGCCAAAATCAAAGCAGGACAAAACGTACGCCAAGCAGGTGAAGATTTGGCGCAAGGCCAAGCGGTCTTTAGCATAGGTCAGCGTGTGCTTTCTCCAGAAATGGGCATGTTGGCGTCACTGGGTTTTGCGCACGCGGACGCATTTCGCTCGCTTAAAGTCGCGATTTTTTCGACAGGCGATGAAGTACAAGCGCCCGGCGGTGACATTGAGCCAAACTCTATTTTTGATTCCAACCGTTTTACTCTGACAGGATTACTCAAACAGCTCGGCTGCCAAGTGATCGATCTCGGTATCATCGAAGATGACGAAGCAAAAATGATGCAAGTGCTTGAGCAAGCAGCAAAACAGGCTGATGTGGTGATCACTTCCGGTGGTGTTTCTGTGGGCGATGCGGATTTCATCAAATCCGCGCTAGAGAAGCTGGGACAAATTGATTTTTGGCGGATCAATATGCGTCCGGGACGCCCACTGGCGTTTGGCCAGATTGCTGGAAAACCTTTCTTCGGTCTACCGGGCAACCCTGTCGCGGTAATGGTTTCTTTCATCAACTTTGTGGAACCTGCTCTGCGTAAAATGCAAGGTGAACAAGGTTGGCAACCACTGAAAGTCAATGCGATTGCGTTGGAAGATCTGCGCTCTCGCCAAGGCAGAACTGAGTTCAGCCGTGGGGTTTACGCTTTTAATACGCAAGGACAACTGACAGTACGTACCACGGGCAAACAAGGTTCGGGGATTTTGCGCTCAATGAGTGAAGCGAACTGCTTGATTGAAATTGCTCCGGCGATTGATACGGTAAAAGTCGGTGAAAGCGTGACAATCATCCCACTTCAAGGCAGAATCTAGTGTGTTCACTCCCTATACTTGCTTCTCTTCATAGTATGACGTCAATATAGGGACTCTTTACCAAAAGCGGCAATCAAGAACATCCATCATCACTCAAGATATTTACCTCCATGCTTTGAGTGAGCCTCCTCTCTGAGTGCTCCAATTTCTCGCCATATCTGTTCTGCAATCTCTGCATTCGCATCATAAAATTGGTGACTAAACACTAAGTAGTAATCTTTGGTGGTGATTGCAGGTTCTACTTTCGTGATGTTTTTGATTTTTTTACTACTGAGAAACTGCTGAGCGGTAGTATCTTGAACGGCGACAACAGGTAAGCGACCCAGTTGTAACATTTGGAAAAGTTGTTCTGTGGTGGTGACTTCTTGAACATTCAATTGTTTTTTCTTCAACTCATTCACAATCGAAAATCCTAAGTGAGCACCGACTTGTTGTTCGGTATTCAAAATTTTCTCTCCATCCCAATCCAATTTCTGATCTTGAAGCGTGTAAAAGTAATAACCGATCGTGGCAATCCGTTTTTGGCTATCCGGACTATCATCTTGCATTGGATAACGAGCATACTGAGCTCGTAGTGTGTTGTAAGAAAAGATAAAACCGCCATCTACTTTGCCTGTATCAATGTAATCCAATACCCGTTTACCAGGAAGACGAACATATTCAATTTTCAGTTCCAACTTAGTTGCGACATCATTGAGGACATCTAACGCTAGACCAGGAGGATTGGCAACAGACTCACCATTGCCCATCTGAAACGGGTAAGATTCAATATCTGAGTAGGCTAATCGAAGAGTCGTTGTAGCTGAAACATGAAAAGAACTTGTGACTGTAAAGAAAAATAACCAAGACTGACGAATGAAATAGTTCATAGACTAGACCTCACACATAACTAGAGAAAGCATAGAGCTTGAGTGGAAAAATAACCATAAACTCAACCTTTAACTCACCAAAAGTCACAATTACCCTATCTCTGTTCATCGCAAAGAAAGTCGAGAATATTGCTGCAATACCGCTTTTGGCTTGTGCTATCATCGCAGTCATAAAATCTTAACGACATAAACGCTGCTCAGCGTCGAGAGAAAACATGGCTCGTACAATTATTTACACCTACAAAAACCAAGAGAAAACGCTGACTTTCTCATACGAAAAGCATCACAACATTCATGAAGCGGTAGCCGAAGCGGAAGGCATTGACCTGACCGAATTTCTGAAGATGGAGATGCAACTGGAAGCGATTTCAGATACTAAATCGGTGCGTAACTTCCGTGATAACCACTTCAAAAAGCTCGGTTTCGGTATCATCACGCTACAACCTAAAGAGAATTTTGGTGTAGGCAAAAAACCAAAAGCGACTCGCTAAGCCAATATGCTTTAGCTGTAATTTTAAAATACCGATACCCAAACGACTTGGAGTTGCAGGTAGGCGGCAAGCGAGTGAATCCCCATGAGCATAGACAAACTATGTGATTGGGGTGAATGAACGCAGCCAACACCGCTGCAACTTCAAGTAGGAAGGGGAAAAGGGCTTGCAGTGCAAGCCCTTAATTTATTCTGTTGATCTTCAACTTATTTAATGTTGAGGAAAGCCGCTCCGCGCACGCCGCCGGAGTCGCCATGTTTGGCTTTAACGATTTTCGGGCATTTCGCAACAGAGAGCAGATGCTTAGGCACACGCTTTGGCATTTCTTCATAAATCAGATCGTAGTTTGATAATCCGCCGCCTAACACCACCACGTGTGGATCGTTGGCAGTAAAAATATTGGCGAAACAGATCGCCAGCAATTCCATAAAGCGCTCAACGTGCTCAACGGCTTTGGATTCACCCTCTTTCTGTGCGGTGATGATATCAATCGCTTTTTTCTTTTCGCCGTAATAGTGCTCGTATAACAGCTCAAAGCCACGGCCAGAGAGATAGTTGTCCATACAACCTTTATTGCCGCAGCCACAGCCCAGTAATGGGGCTTTTTCACCAAGATGGAACCAAGCATCAATCGGTAGGCGCATGTGGCCAATTTCACCCGCTACGTGGTTACGACCTGAGAACACTTTACCTTCGTAGACCAGTCCGCCACCAAAACCGGTACCTAGAATCAAGCCCATCACGGAAGCCGCTTCTTTTAGCTCATCATCCCAAGCTTCAGAGAGCGCAAAACAGTTCGCATCATTTTCCACTTTCACTACGCGGCCGAGTTTGGTTTCCAAATCGGCACGCAGCGGTTTGCCTTTGGCTGCAGGCACGTTAACGGTCAATACGCAGCCATTATCGGCATCTTCCATGCCCGGAATACCCAGACCAACCGTACCTTCGACGCCAAATTGCGCATCGTATTTATGGACTAACCCGGCAATAGTCTCCACCAATTTGGCATAGTCATCCGTTGGTGTCGCGACGCGTTCCGTGGCAACGCGTTCTAACTGTTCATTGAACGCACCAAATTCAATTTTGGTTCCGCCCACATCAAAGCCGTAATACATGGCCTTCTCTCCTCAATTTCCTATCCCAGCCTTGGGAAAAAATAAAAACACAAAAGTGAGGCGTATTATCCACAAGCTACCCTCAACAGTCCGTGACAAAGCACTTATTTATCTGGCCAATGGCACTGATTGCACAATAAGCGACCAAGGTCACACGCAAGTTTAGAGGCAGTTCGCGTTTTGTTGATGTGCTATCCATCGTTGCAATGCGGGTTTAGTAATACTCGGCTTATTGCGCGATTTGCAGGTCAGGTAAGTTTCTTTAAATGCTTCGAACCACAGCGATAACGTACTTGCGGAGTGTCGATCACCGAACATGTCCAACACCAAGCTAGCCACTTCTGCCGTTGCCAAGTGCTGTTCGTTTTCCGATTTACGCATGATGTATTGCGATAAGCGTTCCGGCTCCACCGATACCAAAGGCAATGATGCAAGATACGGAGATTTGCGAAAGATGCGTTTCGCTTCACGCCAACTGCCATCAATCAATACCAATAATGGTTTTTTGCCTGCAAACTCAGTGGGGATTGGGCTTAACACGCGAGTTTTGTCCTCTTCCGTTTCCGCGGGAAAAATCAGCACCGGATAATAGGCAGGGTTACTGAGTAACGCGAGCATCTCTGGGTTTGGCTCCGTACGACTCCATTGATATACATAGGTCTCTTTCACCGTGTCTGCAATTAAGCGCCCAGTGTTGCTGGGTTTAAATACTTCGTTTTCAGAGACGATCAGCAGTACCGCCACTTGGCTTTCAATATCAGGCTGATGGGCACACAAGCAGTGCGTCAACTCAACCAGACAGTACAAGCAGCGTTTAATCTTGCCACCCCGCGCTAAAAATGGCTTGGTTGAACGTTCTAGGCGATATTGATATAAGTGATGAAACGCGTGAATTCTCATGGCTCGGACTACTGGCGGAAAAATGGCTGCGATTTTACTGACCACAGGGCTTTTGCGCCAGTAAAGATTCTCGACGTGGCCCAAATCAAGGAGAACCCAATGAGTGAACAAATTGAGCTGATCCGCTTAGCGATTTTTTTCTCTGTATTAGTGATTTGTGCCTTGTGGGAATCGAATCGTCCACGCAAAACCTTGTCGCAAAGCAAGCGGGTTCGCTGGCTGAATAACCTCGGATTGGTTGGCTTTAATAGTCTTTTGATCACCGCGCTGATGCCAATTTTAGCCTTCAGTGCCGCGCAATGGGCGCAAAGCCAACAGTTTGGCTTGCTGTATTGGTTGGAGATCCCACCTTTCATCGCGCTCTTCGTTGCGGTGGTATTACTGGATGCGGTGATTTATTGGCAGCACCTGTTGTTTCACCGTATTCCTTTGTTGTGGCGGCTACACCGCATGCACCATGCAGATCAAGATATTGATGTCACCACTGGCAGTCGCTTTCATCCGCTCGAAATAATGATTTCTGCGTGGATAAAAATCGGCGCAGTGACGTTATTGGGTGCATCTCCGTTGGCCGTCGTGGTGTTTGAAATTTTGCTCAATGCCAGCGCGATGTTTAATCACAGCAATGCTAAGCTGCCCTATAAAATCGACCAGTGGCTGCGTTTACTGGTTGTAACACCGGACATGCACCGAGTCCACCACTCCGTTTTAGTTCACGAGACCCACTCCAACTTCGGCTTTTTTCTTTCGATATGGGACAAGATGTTTCACACCTATATTGCGCAGCCAGAAATGGGCCATGAGCGAATGAAGATTGGCTTGCCACTGTTTCGTCAAGCACGAGAACAGTGGCTGGATAAAATGCTGACTCAACCGTTTCGCGAACGTTAAATCAGTTCAACTCATACTTATGCAACATCGCTTGTTGATGACCAGCAATCTCTGCGACTTGTTCCGCGCTTTCCAACATGGCATCCAACTGACGTTTGGTTTCTTGCCCTTGTTCGGAAATTTGCGCTACCGCTTTGTTTACATCCGCCGTGGCTCGCTTTTGTTCTTCGGTCGCTTGAGTGATCTGCTCGACTCGAGTGCGAATATGTGCCACTGCACGCTCAATCTGCATAAAGGTACTTTTTACTTCTTCACTCGATTGTAGGGCGGTGACCATCTCTTTACGCGATTCATCCACCGCTTGGCGTGATTTACTGGCCGCAGTCACCAACTCATTCATCATGTCACGAATATTGGTGGTCTGTTTACTGGTATCACTGGCCAATTTACGAACTTCGTCAGCCACTACGGCAAAACCGCGCCCTTGCTCTCCGGCTCGTGCGGCTTCAATCGCCGCATTCAGCGCTAACAAATTGGTGCTATCGGCAATGCCACTGATCATATCCACCATTTCACGAATACTGGTTACGCGCTGATTGAGTTCAGACATCGCCGCATCATTAACCGCTAAGGTGGTTTCTAATGCTTGTAAACGCTGCTGATTCTGCTCTATCACCTTCACACCTTGCGCGGAATGTTCCGCCGCTTCCACAGAATCCGTGTACGAATCGTGACTCACTCCGGCGATTTCGCGAATTGATGCATCCAGTTGATTAATGGTTGCAGCCATGGTCAACAAGGCTTGATTTTGCGCCGCTAAGCTTTGGTTTGATTGTTCTGCGGAACCATGGCTCAGCTCAGCCGTTTGGTAGAGCGTTTCGCAGTTGCGCGTGACTAATGCGAGCGACTCATGCGTTGATACGATCACTTGATTGAGTTGCGCTGCGACATTTTGAAAATCTTGCGGCCCGACTAAATCTAATCTGTGGTTAAGCTTATGTTGTGTTAACTGCGCGAGATGACGAGTGATGTTGTTCAGCGCTCGCCCTATCCAACGGCGCAAGCCAAACCACACCGCCAAAATCGCCAGCACCAAGAGAGTGCCGCTGATTTGCTGTGTGAGGGTGACGGCAGAAATGGTTGATGTTACCTCTTGCTTACCCTGCACAATGTGTTGTTGAGCCAATGTTGACCACTGATTGAGCTGCGTGACAAGTTGCTGCGCAACCTCTGCAGCGCTTGCAAAATCCTTATTTTGTTGTTGCGCGTCTTCCAGTTTATTAATGATCTGCTCTATCACGGCTTGCGCTTGAAAGCCTGCTAACACCATTTCATAGGGGGCAGTTAAGCTCGCGTAATCTTTAATTTCTGGGTACCACTCTTTGAAGTCATCAAACGCCAGTTCCAATCCCGCTACCCGATTTTTTAACTCTTGGCGGTATTTTTGCGCTGCTGACATCTCTTCTTCGATAAACAGCAATAAAAAAGCACTTTCCATTGCGCTGGCACTGGCGGTAAATCGGTTCGCTGCATCCATGGCTTCTGGGTTATCCACCGCTAAAAACGAGGCGATACGGCCCATTTCAGGTCCGATTGAACTCAAGCCATAACGAAATTGTTTCGCTTGCTCACTGATTTGTGCTGTTTTACTCAATTGCAGTTGTTGAAGTTTGAGAATCGATTGGGCTAGCTGTTGAAAATGAAGGATCTCTCGCTGTAACTGCTCGGCTTGTTGAACCGCTTCAGCGCTAGAGAGCAATTGTACGTTCTGCTGCAATCTTGTTATTTCATCTCCCGCTTGAGCATCCAGCTTTTGCCATTCATTGAGCACTTGATTGAGCTCTTGCTCAGATTGGCTACGAGTGCCATAACCTAGGTACTTCACTTGTTCGAGAAAATTTTGCGTTAACGCTGCATTATTAAGCGCAAAGGGCAAAGCTTGTTCAGACAGTTGATTAAACTGAGCGCCAACCCGCTCTATGCCACGTAAACTGGTGACAGATAAGCTAATCATCAGTATGGTTATGCATAGAAACACCGCACCGAGTGTTTGGGTTAAGGATAAATTTTTTGTCAAAGCCATGTAAATGCGTCTTAGGTTTGAGAGTCGACGCCATGGTAGGTAGTGGCTGTTTCAGTTTTATTTCATTTTTTTGTCAATAAGGTGACTCATGTTGACGGTCAAGCAAACGTTTTCTCTGCTTATTCTAGGATTCCTTGTCGGGTGTACAGCCACTCCGCCTTCCGAGCCTGATACTTCTGTATCCGAACCGAATTCGAGTAACCTACCATTGGCGAACTTTTCGAGTGTATTCACAGAGTGGCGCGGCGTACCCTATCGTTTAGGCGGGAATAGCAAAAACGGCATTGATTGTTCAGCTTTTGTACAAATTGCTTACCGCGACGCATGGCAACGAGATTTACCGCGCACCACACAGTCTCAAGCGCAAACGGGTCAGAAAATCGCATATGAACATGCTCAATATGGGGATCTGGTATTTTTTAAGACATCCCGCACCAATATTCACGTCGGTGTCTATTTAGGGGATAAGCAGTTTATGCACGCTTCAACGTCGAAAGGCGTGATCATTTCGAGAATGGATAACCCTTACTGGGCTTCAAAATTTTGGCATTTTAGGCGGATTGAGAATCCGCCTTTGTTGTCAAACTAATGAATGGGGTTAGTCGTATTTCGCAACGGCTGAGTCAAACAAGTTTTTCACTAGGGCGATGTATTCATCCAAAAAGGCGATCTGCTCATTAGTCGCGGGGCGATACCAAACCCCCGCTAACACTTCGCCTAAGTCTTCGACCACCGAATCGGCTTCTTTCAGTAATTGGAAGCGAACACTAGAATGAAGCTCAGGGTTTTGTTCAAAAATAGACATGATGTTGCTTGCCACCATATCTGTGATGACATCTTCAACACTTTCAGTTCCCGTATCCCCTTCCTGAGTGAAAACATCCATATTGAATGACAGATGTTCAATCAGGGCCAGATATCCATCGGTTTCTACAACCACATTCTTTCTCCGCTTTACTGCTGCTGTTCGCCAGTTAGTTTGTATCTTGTTTAATACTAAGACATGAATAGCCATTTTCACAGATGGCAAATGCTAGTTGCTGCACTTTCCACCAAGAGTTCGATTATTTCGCTTAGTACGGCTTAATTATGAGCTAAAACTGACTGAGATGAGTTTTATCCCATTATTCGAAAAATTGTTTGCAGTGCCATCTCATGACGCACACTGCGCACGATATTATGGGAGTGAACATAATGATTTTATGAGTTAAATCACACTTAGGTGTTTCTACTTCTGCAATTTTTACTCAAGTTAGATTTATGTGCACTCATAAACTTTCATATTGGAGCGCTTGGCATAAACTATACCCAAACGACTTGGAGTTACAGGTAGGCGGCAAGTGAGTTCATCTCCATGAGCATAGATAAACATTGTGATTGGGATGAACGAACCTAGCCAACACCACTGTAGATTCAAGTTATAGCCAGTATGCAGATCAATAACCGAGAGCTTGAATTATGTGGCCAGCAATTATTCAACAATTGTCCGAGCAGTTGGGCAAAGATTTTCACCTCGTTGAAAAAGAAAAAGTGCATGGGGGTGACATTAATGAATGCTTTATGGTTAGCGATGGAATAGATCGTTATTTTGTGAAAACAAACCAACGCGAGTATCTGACCAAATTTACCGCCGAGGTGGAAAACTTGCGTGTGATGCGCGAGTCCAATACCGTTCAAGTACCCGAGTACATTCTGCACGGCACGAGCAAAACGCATGCTTATCTGGTGCTTAATTATTTAGCGACCAAGCCATTAGATGACGCCGAACGAAGTTACGAATTTGGGGTGCAACTGGCCAACCTGCATCGCTGGGGAGAGCAAAAAGAGTTTGGCTTCGATATCGATAATTACATTGGAGCGACAGTTCAACCTAACCCTTGGCACAAAAAGTGGGCATTATTTTTTGCAGAGCAGCGTATCGGTTGGCAGCTACAGCTAATGCAAGAAAAAGGGGTCAACCTCACCAACATCAATGAGTTTGTTGAGATGGTCAAAACTCGTTTGGCCAACCACTCTCCGCGCCCTTCTCTACTGCATGGTGATCTCTGGTTTGGCAATGTCGCCAACATCGTTAATGGCCCCTTGTGCTTTGACCCTGCTTGTTATTGGGGAGATCGCGAGTGTGATATTGCTCTCGCTGAATGGTTTGGTGGTTTTCAACCTGAGTTCTTCCAAGGCTATGAAAGCGTGTGGCCACTCGATTGGGGTTATGAAGAACGAAAAGATATCTACAACCTTTATCATGTACTAAACCACTATAACCAGTTTGGTGGGCATTATTTGGATGAAGCACAGAAATTGATTGAGAAGATATTGTCTTACTGAATGCTTTAACTGTTACTCATTGATTTTTCTTGGATCATAGCTGCCAGACTTAATTGTTGATTTTATGTTGACCTTCAAACTTTAGACTTAATTTTACGCTTTAAGAAACTTCCCTGCTTAGTATTACTGTATCTCAAAGGACGTAAGGAAGAGAGATATGAGAAACTTCACGGAAAAGTCAGTTACCTGTCCGCATTGCGGTCACGGGATCCGTTTGACTTTAGATGCTTCGAACGGAAGTCAGGAGTTTTATGATGATTGCCCAGCCTGCTGTCACGCAATCCATCTCAACATGACAGTTGATGAGCTGCACGATACCATTGAGTTGTATGTTGATGCAGACGATGAACAAATTTTCTAATCATTCGATTTTGTATAGAGCGCCCATCGCGGCGCTCTTTTTACAAGCTTGTATACCCAAACTACTTAAAACCAAAAGCCGCCACTCCAGTCCTCATCGTCTTATCATCAATCCCCCGACAATCTGTGATTTAAATCAGTTTTTCGTGGAGCTTAATGCGACATTTCATTATCATGCCATCCATTGCCATAAGTTGAGTATCCCGCGACTCACTGTTTAGGCTCCTCTTTGCTTGTCCCTCTTTGGAGAACTCTGTGCATCGTTACAAAAAAGAAGCATCAAATTTAATTAAACTCGCGACACCCGTACTGATTGCCTCAGTCGCGCAAACGGGTATGGGCTTTGTCGATACCATCATGGCGGGTGGTGTCAGTGCGATAGACATGGCCGCGGTATCGATCGCAGCCAGTATTTGGCTACCTTCCATTTTGTTTGGCGTGGGTTTGCTGATGGCTTTAGTGCCGGTCGTTGCCCAGCTCAATGGCGCAGGTCGCCAACACAAGATTCCGTTTGAAGTTCATCAGGGGTTGATCCTCGCGTTATTGGTTTCGGTCCCGATCATTGCGGTACTCTTTCAAACTCAATTCATCATTCGGTTTATGGATGTAGAAGAGGCAATGGCGACCAAAACCGTCGGTTATATGCACGCCGTCATTTTTGCGGTCCCCGCTTACTTACTGTTTCAGGCACTGCGCAGTTTTACCGATGGTATGTCACTGACCAAACCTGCGATGGTGATTGGTTTTATTGGGTTATTGCTCAATATCCCTCTCAACTGGATTTTCGTTTACGGGAAATTTGGCGCACCAGAGCTAGGCGGTGTGGGTTGTGGCGTTGCAACCGCGATTGTGTATTGGATCATGTTGCTGCTGCTACTGTTTTACATCGTGACCTCTAAGCGTCTGGCACATGTAAAAGTGTTTGAGACTTTCCATAAACCACAGCCAAAAGAGTTGATCCGTCTATTTCGCTTAGGTTTTCCTGTTGCAGCCGCCCTCTTTTTTGAAGTGACTCTTTTTGCTGTGGTCGCACTTTTAGTGGCACCGTTAGGGTCAACTGTCGTGGCGGCACACCAAGTGGCGCTCAATTTCTCTTCTTTGGTGTTTATGTTCCCAATGAGTATTGGTGCCGCGGTCTCCATTCGTGTTGTCCATAAGTTAGGTGAGCAAGACACCAAAGGCGCTGCAATTGCAGCCAATGTGGGTTTAATGACTGGCCTTGCCACTGCGTGTATTACCGCGTTGCTCACCGTGTTGTTTCGTGAACAGATCGCGCTGCTGTATACCGAAAACCAAGTGGTGGTAGCGTTAGCGATGCAGCTCTTACTGTTTGCGGCAATCTATCAATGTATGGATGCGGTACAAGTTGTCGCCGCAGGATCACTGCGTGGCTATAAAGATATGACAGCGATTTTCCACCGTACATTTATCTCCTACTGGGTACTTGGCTTGCCCACCGGTTATATCCTAGGGATGACCAACTGGCTGACGGAGCAACCCTTAGGTGCCAAAGGTTTCTGGCTCGGATTTATCATCGGACTCTCGGCGGCCGCACTGATGCTAGGACAGCGTTTGTACTGGCTGCAAAAACAGAGTGATGACGTACAGTTACACCTTGCAGCAAAATAATCGATAGAAAATCCCCTCAAGGCCAGCCAATCTATGCTGGCCTTTTTATTGATTGAGAAGAACCATAAACGCAGTATTACGTATATTTAAAGAACTTGGCGTTATAAGTAGACGGTCTGTGAGTGATAAATTATCCCCTACCGACTTCAAGCTGCAGCTTCGATTAAGAAGGGAAAAGTAAAAGGAGCTATTGTGAGGGAATTATGCGTTTAAGCGTTGTACTGGCTGCACTTTTGCTGCTTACTGGATGCGAACCACGTCTAGCCATCGACGCGGATTTTGATCGCTACTTATCGCGTATCGCTAATGTTCAGCAGCGCGATGCCTTATCACCACCGGCGATGGCCGCTCAATCGCTTCCCGAAAAACGTGAGTTGTTGATAGCTATAGACCCCGTAACCATTAGCTTGCTCGACAGTTACGAACTGCGTCAATGCGGCTTATTTGAGCTGATTGCCGAGCGTAATTCGATTTTAGGTAAAGTGCAGGACGAATTTCGCGAGTGGGATTACCAGGTCGCTTTATTAAACGGCATTCAAGGCTGCTTAACCTCACCGCAGCTTAGCCAATCCTTGAAAGCACAGTTGCTCGATATACAAAACATCAAACAGCAGGAGCTGGCTTCACGTTGGCATAATTTGCTTTACACCAGTGATACCATGCGCACTCAACTCAGTGGTTCGCAGTGGTACGATGAACACTGGAGCCACAGTGAGCTGCTGTTAGCACTAGAGCAACTCAACACGATTCAACACCAACTCCTTTCAGAGCGACCCATAGCCTCCAAACCATTAGTCACTCAGCAAGAAGTGCTAGAGAAACAGCGCTTATTAGGTCACTTTAAATTTTCGTTGGATCGTGCGAGCGTCTGGTTAAAGGTTGTGACGCAGCAGTTAGAGAACAATGATGATGCGATTGTCTGTGGGCCTCATCGTGATAACACCAAACTCAACTACTTACGCAATGTATTCCAAAGCCAATACGTTGAAAAAATACAACCTTATCTCGCTTCACTGGATCGAACCTACTACCAGTTATCAGCACAACTTGGTCTGTTTGAGCAACCTCACTCACCGTTTCCGATTCAAGCCAGCCATCAAACTTTCCGTCTTGCGACTCAGCAGCATGCCCAATATTGGCAGCGGCTGTTTGCGCGTTGTCGTATCACGGTTGGGCAAGCTCAGTAGCTTGCCTCAATAGTTTTCTCTGACCCGAACAAAACGGGCAAACCTTGGTTTGCCTTCCGTTGTAAGTCCGTTGTAACGGTAGGTGATAACACTACCAATCTTGGGCGGCTCGGCGCGCTCGACATCACTAAATCCACTGCCGATATAAAATTCTAGCCCCTCTGCGGTCCGAACCAGCATAGAGCCCATTTTACCTTTGTATTTTCCCATGCCGAGCCGATAACCAATCACGGTTGCTTCTGCATCCTGATGCCTTTTCAGCTTCAACAAATCATTACTTCGCCCTGCCTGATAGCGAGCGCTGATTTTGCGCAGCATTACCCCTTCCCCCGATTTCTCACTGATGTTATCAAGGTAGGAAAGCAGTTCCGCCTCAGATTTTATCGGGGTGTGTTCGACATATCGGATATGCTTGAGATCAAGGCTATTCACCAAATGGATGAGGTTGTAATAGCGCTTACTGTAATCGCCCGCCGCATCAGGCATATCGAACAGCATTAGGCTGATTTTGCGCCATGCGGAGTCAGCCGGTTGGCTATCTAAAACCGTTTGCTGTACCAGTGAGAAATTGCCGCGCCCTGCCCACAATTCACCTTCGAGTGAATAAGAGGGTAACGACTCGGTAAACCAAGCGGGGGCAGCAATAGGGTTACCGTTACGAGTGACCAGTTGTTTCCCCGTCCAAATCGCGCGGATACCGTCAAGCTTCTCACTTTTCCAGTAATCGAAAATATCAATGCCGTGTTGGTAGTTGTTGGCGTAAGTAATTGGAATAAAAGCCAGCGGCCCATCATTGGCCAGCGTTTGCTGGGCCAGCATGATCGCGGCAGCGGTGAGCGTCAGTCGTATAAGCATGGTCACGTCCCTAATGAGAATGCGTCAGCATTGTCATTAGGGACGCTGATGTATGGAAGGGTGAAGCATTCACGATGCGAAACAGTTCATTAAATCTCGTTATTGAGCAAACAGAGAATTACATAGCAAAGCTGACTGCATCACCTGTTTATTGCCTCTATACCCAAACGACTTGGAGTTGCAGGTAGGCTGCAAGTAAGTGAATCCCCATGAGCATAGGCAAACTATGTGATTGGGGTGAACGAACGTAGCCAACACCGCTGCAACTTCAAGTAGGAAAGGTATATCTCGAACTCTAGAACATCGCTACGAGTCTTGGGTGGATTGAGTTTGACGCTGCTGCGACAAATATTTGATCCACTGTTTGGCGCTTTCTGATGATTGGAGGCTGTCTGCTCGTTTAGCTTGCACCAATGCGGCCTCAAATTGATTGAGCTTATACAAAGCACGCGTTTTCGCTAAAGCGACTTGCGCTTGTTTATCACGCTCTTTGACCTGATCCAGTTCAGCAAGTGCTTGTTGATAATGGCCCTCTTGCAGCAATAACTGTGCGACATGCCAGTGATATTTGGCATCTTTTGTCGCCGCTAAACGCCACGTAGCGATCGCTTTATCCCACTCTTTCGCACGTTGCCAGTAGATGGCTCGCTCAGTAATAAGCTGTTGATTGCTCTGTGCCTCATCTAGGCTTTCCATCACTTGTGCAGCACACTCTGGAATGCCATTTTGCGCATAGAGCTGAGCAAGCAAACGCAAATCTTGTTGGTTAAGTGCCACTTTTTGCATCTTCGCCAATGCCAGTGTGCTGAGCGCCTCTTTCTTCTGGCCAACTCGCAACTCTAGGCTCACTAACTGACGCCACCACTCGGTTTTCTGTGGCTCCAACACCAATAAGCGTTTTAGGGTGAGAATTCCCGGCTTCCACTGTTCCAAATTAAGCTGTGCGCCTAATTGTAGTGAAAGTGGCAATACCGCATCCTTGGTTTGGAACTGAGCATACTGTTGCATCCCATTCAGTACCGCCTTCCACTCTTGCATTTGGAAGTGCAACTGACTAATGCGCAGCCAGAGTTCATTCCCTTTTTGATCGGCGGGAATGGCTTGCGCTAGCGTGTAGTAATGTTTGAGTGCTGAACGATACTCTTGTTGGCTTATCAAAAGATCCGCCAACATTTTGCGTGTTGTCCACGCTTGATCGTCTTGTAACTCGTTGCTCTCTACCGCCAACTTCAAGGATGCTATCGCCGCAGGGATTTGCTCATTCTGCCAATAAAACACCCCAAGCATACGCGCCACATAAGCGCGATCATAACTACGGCTGAGTTCTGCTTGTTTTAGGATCTGAATCGCTTCTTTCACCTTATTCTCTTGTGCTAGCTGATTCGCTTTCACCACTTTACTGGCCGTGTACGGTGTCAGCTCCGCGGCGTAAGTCGTCACGGATAGGCAAGACAGCAAGAGATAACTTAAGATTCGTCGTTTCATTTGTTCAGTTTAAACTCCAGTCGAACCGTTTGTCCGGGTTGGCTTACGGGTTGACCATCCACTATCTTAGACTGGTATTTCCAGTTACGCAGAGCCAGCATCGCCTCACGCTCAAAATAGCGTTTCGGGTTAGCATCCACCACTTCGATATCGCGCGTTTTTCCCAACTCATCGATGGTAAAACGCAAGATAACGTAACCTTCCACTCCCCGTTGCAGAGCTTTCGCTGGATAGTTGGGCTCAACCCTGTGTAGCGGCATCACCTGCTGGTTAACCGCGAAATCACCAAACTGAGGCGCGTTAACGGCGACCCCTTCCATAGCGGTACTGAGGTTTAAGTCCATCACCGGATTGAGGTCTGAAACATCGAGTGCCGCCGTTTGTTCAGCTTTTGCAGGCGCTTGTGTCGGCACCTGCGGGACTTGTGGCTGCTCTGGTACGCTACGTTGTCTGCGTTGTACATCTTGCTCCTGCTCAGCCATGACCATGGTAAAGCTGAGCGCAGCAGTCGGTTTAGGAATGCTCTTTCCGCCGTTATCCACCATCCAAGCCATCAAGCTAAACAGCGCCAGTGTCACTAACAACGCAATCGGGCTGGCTAAGATCAAGCGTCCCATTAGGGTTTCTCCGCCGCTAATGCAATGCTTTTTACTCCAGCGCCTTTCGCCGCATCCATCACTTTGACCACGGTGCCGTTAAAGGCATGCTCATCAGCTTGAATCACTAAGGAAGCATCCGGTTGGTCTAACAACAGATGCTCTAAAGTCGCTTGCACTCGCTCCACGTCTACCTGACGTTTATCAATGTAGATGTCGTTGGCCGCGGTAATCGCCACAAAAATCCCAGCCTGTTTTTGGCTTACGGCATGCGCCGCTGTCGGGCGATTGACTTCCACACCCGATTCGCGCACAAACGAGCTGGTCACAATGAAGAAAATTAACATGATAAAGACGATGTCGAGCATCGAAGTCAGATCGATCTGCGCTTCTTCTTGCTTTGACGTTCTGCGCCCTAGCCTCATGATTGGCTCCTTAACGCTTGTTCTAATTTCATTTCAAGTCCACGACAGGTTTTGCTCAAACGTGCGTGGACGAAGAGTCCCGCTAATGCGGCCACCATGCCCGCCATGGTGGGTAAGGTGGCGAGTGAAATGCCCGAAGCCATCAACTTTGGATCACTACTGCCTTGTGTGGCCATCACATCAAACACGGAAATCATTCCGGTGACGGTACCAAGTAAGCCAAGCATAGGACAAATGGCTACCAGAACCTTAATTAAGTTGAGATTCTGATTGAGCGCATTGTGTGCTTCGCCCAGCCATTGTTCACGAATGGAGCGAGCAAACCAGCTGTGTTGATCCGCACGTTGCAACCAGAGGTCAACCCAATGTTGGCGCTGTTTAGGAAAGGTAACACTCAAAAACAACAGACGCTCAATCACTAACAGCCAACAGAGCAAAACAACCACCGCTAACCACCAGAGCACAGCGCCGCCTTGAGCCATAAACTCATCCAGCGGTTGCCAGTAATCCAGTAGGAAAGAGAATGCTGAATTCATCACTCGACCTTATGCTGCTTGTTCAACACGAGATTGAGTAACCGCGGCACCACAATCACGTTCTGCTTGCTGTGCCACAAGGCCAATCCCTTGTTTCTCGAGGATGTTGCGGATCGCTTCCGCTTGCGCGCTCAAAATATTATGCGCCAGTAGCAGTGGGATCGCCGCAATCAAGCCTTCCACTGTAGTGACTAGGGCCATCGAGATCCCCCCCGCCATTACTTTCGGGTCACCATTACCAAACTGGGTGATCACTTGGAAGGTTTCAATCATCCCGGTCACGGTGCCGAGTAATCCAAGCATAGGAGCCAGTGCGGCCAGCAATTTCAGCATCGACAGGCCCGTCTCAAGATGATTTTGCTCATCCACAACGGCTTCCAGTAAACGCAGCTCGAGCGCTTCGACACTGCGTTGCTGCTCTTTATTGTAAACCGCCAAAATACGTCCGAGAGGGTTATTCCCCGGCTGCTCTGGGTTTTTGAGTTGCGCTTTGATCTTTTGACGCAGAGTGGCCAATATCGCGCCACGGTACAAAGCAATAATTAATCCCACACCCAGTAACACGAGGATCACGTTACCAATCACACCACCCGCTTGTAGGCGTTGGCTAAATGTTGGGGTGAGCGCCAGTTGCTCGAGCAACACACCGCGTGATGGGTCGACTTTCATGGTGACAACGTCACCATCAACTAAAGTACGAATATGACTGAAGGTTGGGAAATCGGATGGTAACTGCTGATAGCTCAATGCTTGCTGACGTGCATTATCCCACTTCACATAGCCTTGCTCGGAAATTAATCCAAGCGAACCTAAACGTAAAGCAGGTACGGTCTGCGTTTCACCCTGCCCGTTGAGCCACTGAATTTCGGTGGTTTTGACTTGTCCACTCGCACGGATCTCTTCACTCATGGCTTGCCATAAACCGCGCAGTTGAGCCATTGACGGTAAGGTTTTGGCGGCCACCACGTCATCAATGCTCTGCTGATGAGCACGAGGCTCAACGCCAGTCACTGATTGATCCAGTTCACTTTGCAGCTCTTTCGCGTTTTGGCGTACTACGCCAAACATCTCACCTAAGCTACCGGTTTCCAAACGCAGCGTTTCTTCAAGACGCGCGAGCGTATTTTCGTTATCACTGAACTGGCTAGATAGCTGATCCGCCTCTTTCTGTAAGCGATTACGCTCAGCCAGTAACTCGGCTTTCGCGGCTTGTAATTCTTGCGCCGTTTGTACAAAACCCGCTTCACGCTGCTGGTTGTGTTGTTGCTGTTGCGCTTTTTCCTGCGTCGCTTGTTGGACGAGGCTATTCGAAGCGTTAGCAACACTTACAAAGGCGAATGGCAGACTTAATGCCAGTGCTAAGGTGGTCTTTCTAAGTGTCATTATTTAGCCTCCGCAGCGGTTAACGAAACAGGCAAGTTCAACAGTGTCGGCGCAATCTGTTGCTGAGCCAATTGGTAAGCGGCAGCGAGATCGCTTTTGTTGGCATCCGTGATTGCTTGCCATGCGTTCTGCTTGGAATTCCAAGTCCAGAACTGCTCGCCATCCAAACTGCGTGCTAATAGCGACAGACGACCTAAATAGAGCACATCCGCTTCCACTTCTTGTGCAGAAGGGAGAGTGATTTTGGCTTGATAGGTGCCAAGTTTATTGCCGTAGTCGAGTTCAATCTGATATGCCTCGAGAATACGACGGTACTTTTCAGCATCACTGACATCTGCCCGAGGCATCAGTTCTTTGAGTTTCTCAATGCGTTCTTGACGTGCCGCAAGACGAATCGGTTTATCTTGTGCAACCCACTCCTCCAGTCCTTCAATCATGTCATACATCAAAGGAACTATGCCTTGGCGCGTGCGTTTGATCTCTTCGGTTTGCTGTTCAAGACTGGCCATCTCTTGCTGTTGATTGGCAACCAAAGATTGTAAGTGATTACGGTAGACCTGAAGATTTTTGACTTCTTCATTCAACTGTTCGATTTCCGCACGCAGTAACAAACTCTGCTCGGCACTGCGGTCAATTTTTTGCTGGCTCTGTGCAGAAGCTTGGTTAGTACTGTTTTGAATCGCTTGCGCTTGATCGAGCGAAGCGGCATGCGCTGGCAAAAGTGCCGAAACGCAAAGAAGTGAGAGACATCTTTTCATGGGTTGTGATTAGCCGTTTAAGGAATGATTGGGATTCTATTGAGAAACGCTCTCATTATCAACCAAGTTCAACCATTGTTTTCCATTCATACCGTTTTAATTCGCGCTTCGTAACCGTCTTAAGTCTATTCTGGCGGCCAAATCGCGCACGCCATCGTCTTATTCGCGGTGAAATACTCCCGTGTATCTGTCATACCTTTTCCATAAATCTTTCATATTTTTGCCATTTTTCAGCCACGGCACTGTAACTTTTGCTCGCCACTATACCTTCTAACGAAACACAAACAGTCTCGTTCGAAACTTACAAGGAATGAATCAATGAATAAGGTATGGTTAATCGGTTTGCTGACAGCAACCGCTTCTGGCGTTTTTTCAGCCTCAACATTAGCGGCAACCGAAATTACTTGGTGGCATGCCATGGGTGGTCAACTGGGTGAAACGGTCAATCAGTTGGCAACTGACTTTAATGCCTCACAAAGCGACTATAAGCTCACTCCCGTTTATAAAGGTTCGTACACAGAAACACTGACCGCAGGTATTGCGGCGTTTCGTGCTGGCCAAGCACCCAATATTTTGCAAGTGTTTGATGCTGGTGCCGCCACCATTATGAGCAGCAAAGGCGTTGCCAAACCCGTGCAAGATCTGATGATTGAGTCAGGCTATCCGTTCACCGCGCAAGATTACATTGCTGGGGTACGTAACTTTTATGCCGATAACACGGGAAAAATGGTCGGCATGCCATTCAACAGCTCAACGCCTGTGCTGTACTACAACAAAGACATGTTGGCTTCCGTTAACGCGCAAGCGCCACAAACTTATGAGCAGCTAGAACAAGTTGCTGCTAAGTTAGCCGAAAAAGGTCAAGCGGGATTTGCCCAATCCTTAACGCCGTGGATCATGTTTGAGAACTTCAAATCTCGCCACAACCTACCGCTTTCTGATAAGCAAAATGGCTATCAAGATCTCTCGACGAAAATCATGTTTAACTCTGACGATATGCTGATGCATGTGAAAAAACTCAAAGAGTGGTCAGATAAAGGTTATTACAAGTATTACGGCAGTGATTGGGATGCCAACCAAACGCCATTCGAACGTGGCGAAGTGGCAATGTGGATGGGCTCTTCTGGCTCATTCGGTGGTCTACGTAACCGCGTGAAATTCAATCTCGGTACGACCTACCTGCCTTACTGGGAATCGGTCACCAAAAACCCAACCCATACCTTTATTGGTGGTGCCGCGCTGTTTGCACTGCAGGGCCACACTCCAGCGCAGGATAAAGGTGTCGCGGCTTTCTTCGCTTACCTGACCAAGCCCGAAACGCAAATGAATTGGCATAAAACCACAGGTTATGTGCCCGTCACCAATGCAGCCTACGACCTGACCAAACAATCGGGCTACTACCAAGAAAACCCGGATGCAGAAGTGGGTGTAAAGCAGCTTAGCTTGCCTGATGGTGAATGGACCAAAGGCTATCGCCTCGGTTACTACCCACAAGTGCGCGAAGTCATGCATCGCGAGTTCGATAACATTTTCTCTGGCCGCTCAGCTGTCGAGAGCAGCTTGAATAAAGTCGAAGATGAAAGCGCTAAGTTACTGAATCGCTTTGCTCGTACCGTGCAATAACCCCAAACGCCGCCAGCATTATCCTGAGATTTTGCTGGCGGCTTGTTATTTTTACTGTCTAATTTGAGTTTTCCTGTGCAACGTCGACAACATTTCGCTCACACTCCGCTGCCCTATTTGCTGCTTGCGCCGCAAATCGTGATCATCGCGGTATTCTTTATTTATCCTGCCGCACAAGCGATTTATCTCTCTTTTATGTTGGAAGATCCTTGGGGGCTCTCCTCAACTTTTGTTTGGTTTGAAAACTATCAGGTACTGTTTAGCTCAACCGACTATCTTGACTCACTGGGCTTTACTCTGCTGTTTTCGGTGATTGTCTCTTTTCTTTCGCTGGCACTTGCGCTGTTACTCGCGGTAAAAGCCGACAACATCATTCATGGCCAAGGTTCGTATCGCGTCACGCTAACGTGGGTGTATGCCGTTGCGCCTGCCGTCGCGGGCATCATTGGCGGTTTTCTGTTTAATCCGCACATTGGTGTCCTGTCCGACTTTTTCCAATACATCGGCTGGCAATTTAGCTTTCAGACCGACCCTGTGGATGCGACGATTGCGCTGATTTTGGTCTCAGTCTGGAAACAGGTTTCGGTCAACTTCCTCTATTTTCTGGCCGGTTTGCAGTCAATTTCCTACGCGGTACGCGAAGCGGCGCTGCTCGATTGCCAAAGCGACAGCAAACGTTTTTGGAGTATCACCTTTCCGCTGCTCGCCCCGACGGGATTTTTCCTGTTGGTGATCAACCTCACTTACGCTTTTTTCGACACTTTCGGCGTGATTGACACCATGACCAATGGCGGCCCCGGCGGCAGTACCACCTCACTGGTGTATAAGGTGTATCGCGACGGTTTTGTTGGTGCAGACCTTGGCGGCAGCTCGGCGCAATCGGTGGTGTTACTCGTGTTGGTGCTGGTGCTGACTTGGTTGCAATTCCGTTTTGTTGAAAAACGTGTTCATTACTAAGGAGTTACGATGAAAAGTAATCGACTCTCCGATCATTTGATCCTTATCGCTGGCGCACTGTTTATGCTAGTGCCGCTGTGGCTGATTTTCGCGAGCTCAACCCATCAGCCAAACACCATTGTCTCGGAAGGTTTGCAATGGACTCTTGGCGATAACCTCAGCGCAGTTTATCAAGAAGCATGGAATAAAAGCCTCGGTTTTGCCGGTAATGTCACCGCGCAAACCATGATCGTTAACTCGATGATCATGGGCTTGGGTTTTGCGATTGGCAAAATCGTAATTTCGATGATGGCCGCTTACGCCTTGGTCTACTTTCGTTTGCCTTATGCCAGTGCGTGGTTTTGGCTGATTTTCATTACCCTACTGCTGCCGCTTGAAGTGCGGATCATTCCCTCTTATGAAGTGGTGTCCAATTTAGGCATGCTCAATAGCTACACAGGCTTAGTGCTGCCACTCATCGCCTCCGCTACCGCGACGTTTTTCTTCCGTCAGTTTTTTAAAACCATACCGGATGAACTGTTGGAAGCAGCTCAGCTTGATAACGCAGGACCGGTGCGCTTTTTTATCGATATTTTATTTCCCCTCTCGAAAACCATGATGGCCGCGATTTTCATCATCATGTTTGTGGTGGGTTGGAACCAATACCTGTGGCCGATCATGATGACCACGGATGAGCAATACAACACCATAGTGATGGGCATCAAACAGATTCTCAATAACATCAATGAAACCAGCTTGCCGCGTTATGACTACGCGTTTGCCATGGTGATCCTCGCCATGCTGCCACCGGTTTTGGTGGTGGTGATTTTCCAACGTTGGTTTGTAAAAGGATTAGTCGAAAGTGAAAAATAATCAGAACTCCAATATTCATCTGCTACGCAGCGCCAAACACGCGGAGCCTGTTATGTTAGACATCAAACAACTGGTCAAAACTTACGATAACGGCCATCAAGCGGTGAAAGGCGTGGATCTGTCGATTCATCAAGGGGAATTTATCGTTTTAGTCGGCCCATCGGGCTGTGGCAAATCCTCCATTCTGCGCTCCATCGCAGGCTTAGAGAGCATTACTTCCGGCGAAATTCATCTGGCGGGACGCCGCGTCGATAACGAAAAACCGGCCAATCGCGACATCGCTATGGTGTTCCAAAACTATGCGCTCTATCCGCATATGAGTGTCTACGATAACCTCGCCTACGGCCTTAAAAATCGTGGTGTGGATAAACAAACCATCGCAACGAAAATTGCTAAGGTTGCGAAAACCCTAAAAATTGAAGAGTACTTAGACCGAAAACCGGCCAAACTTTCCGGCGGACAACGCCAGCGCGTGGCAATGGGGCGTGCGATTGTGCGCGATCCGCAACTTTTTTTATTTGATGAACCGCTCTCGAACTTGGATGCGGCGCTGCGCGCGCACATGCGCTTAGAAATCAAAAAACTACAGCGTGAGCTTGGCGTAACCAGTGTTTACGTCACCCATGATCAGGTGGAAGCGATGACGCTTGCCGATCGCATTGTGGTGGTCAAACAGGGCGAAATTGAGCAAGTTGGTACGCCAGCCGAAGTTTACCATCAACCTGCCAGTACCTTTGTGGCGAGTTTTATCGGCAGCCCTGCAATGAACTTTCTCCCTGCATCTATCAAGCAAGGACAACTACACATCGCAGGCAAGCACTGTTACTTGCCACAGTTTGACGCAATGAGTTCCGAAAACATCACGCTAGGTATTCGCCCTGAACACGCCTCGCTGCACCCGCTAACCAATGCGATTGAGTTAAAATTGGATATTCAGGTCGTTGAGCCACTAGGTCCGAACCAGCTGGTGCATGGCAAAATTATCGGCTTAGAAAGCGAGCAGGATTTCATCGCGGTCACTGCAGAAATTCCGCTCGATGTGCATCAAACCCTGCCGATCTGGGTTGCGCTTGAGCAACTGCATCTTTTTGATCAACAAGGTAAACGCTTTGTCCAGTCACACCGTTCTTGTACACAGAGCAGCAAAGTCGCTAGCACTCGTCAGCAATAAAATTCGTCAACAGTAAGGAAGCTTGTGACTTTATTATCCCACCGCCAAAAACAGATCTTGGAATACTTGCAACAAACTCACGGGGTGCTTTCGAGCGCCCTACTTTCGGAACGCTTTGAGGTGTCGGTACAAACCATTCGCAAAGATATGAATGATTTGAGCGATAAAGGCATGGTGCGCCGCGTGCATGGCGGCATTTCCCTGCCCAGTCCGAATGACAATTTATCGTTCAGTAATCGCGATTTGATCAACCTGACAGCAAAACAGCGAATCGCGCAGAGGGTGGCGCAAGAATTACCGGAAGGATGCAGTATTTTTCTGGGTATCGGGACAACCCCGAAACAAGTGGCGCAAGCGCTGCTCGATCATCCCGGTTTGACTGTGGTGACCAACAACCTCAATGCCGCACTGACCTTAAGCCGTAACCCCAACATCAATTTGCACCTTGCGGGCGGGCTGGTTCGCCATTCCGATGAAGATACCGTCGGCGAAGCGACAACCCGCTTTTATCGTAGCTTTAATATTAAGGTTGGAATTTTTGGTGTAGGCGGGCTCAATTCTCGCGGTCAATTGCTTGATTTTACGCCAGAAGAAGCCAATTTAACCCGCGCCATCATAGAACATAGCGAACAGTGTTGGTTAGTTGCAGACAAAAGCAAATTAGAGCGTTATGCTCCCGTGGTCAGTGGTGAACTGTCTGAAATGCATCGCCTCTTCGTCGATAAAAGTACGCCTGCTTTTCAACAGTTGTCCCTTTTGTACCACGTCGAACTTATTGAATCGTGATTTGAGTGTGATTCTCACTAAGGAAGCATGATGCCTTCAATCATCGTCGGCCACCGTGGGGTGGCTGGAACGTATCCAGAAAATACCCGTGTCAGTGTACAAGCCGCTATCAACCTTGGTTTATCTTGGGTGGAAGTGGATGTGCAGCCGACCAAAGACAATGTACTGGTTGTGTGTCACGACCATACGATTGACCGTTGCAGTAATGGCAAAGGTCGCATTGATGAGTACACACTCGCCGAACTCAAGCAACTTGATTTCGGTGCTTGGTTTGATCCTCGTTTTGCGGGCGAAACCATCATGACGCTGGAAGAGCTGCTGGTGCTCGCCGCCGAACACGATTTAGGACTCAATATTGAAGTCAAAGTCGATAAGCATGATGTGGCCAGTGTTGTACAACAGTTGAAAGCGCAACTTGACCAGAGCCCGCTGGTTGCCGACAAAATCTTACTGTCGAGCTTTAGCCACGACATTATTTTGCAACTGCACCAGCATTGTCCGGGTTATAAATTGGGGATTTTGAGTGAGCGTTTGACTCAGCGGGATCGCCAAGTGCTTAAACAGGTGAATGCGTTTAGCTGTAACCTCAACTACCGCTGGATCACAGAAAAACACATCCGCGATTTGAAAAATGGTGGCTACCAGATTTGGTGTTACACCCTCAATCAAGTGGATAAATTCCGCTATTTAGACAAAGTCGATGCCATTTTCTCCGACTTCCCAGAGCGCTTTATCAACTAGTTTCTGCTTTCGGACTTCAGCAAAACGCCCATACAAATGGGCGTTTTTCATGGTTTCACTTCAGCGACTCAGTTTTTACTCAAAAAAAGCTTTATCAACCTTGATCACCACTTTACGTACAGGCTCACCCTCACCTTCTACCGCAATCAAAGGGCGATGCGGTTGACCGGGATAGAACACAATGAAATCTCCCGCCGCCAAATCGACAAAGCGCTCTTCGACCAGTTGTGCACTGAACGCCACATCGCGTGTTGCCAGCAAATCTTCGTCCAAGCCACTGAACGGCGCGAGACTGTAACCAAAGCGCTCACGCCCTTGCAGTAAAATCTGCACATCGAGATACCGAGCATGGCACTCGCTACGACGCAGAGCGAGCGGTTGGGTATGATCTTCCATCACCAGAAAAAACGCCGAATCACCCTGCAACTCGTGTTTACCTGTTGGTAGTGGTGCCGCTACACGCTGTAATACTTCATTAATCAGCCGTTGCAACTGAGGTGACAATGCAGCGCAAAACTGGCGCTGCGTGATATGACCAATAAACATCGGCGTTTCCTTATTGATACTGCTCGCCCGAAGCCGCCACAAAAGCCATTTCCACTTTATAGTCTGGGTCAGCCAGCTCCGCTTTCACGCACGCTCGGCTTGGGGCGCAACCTTCTGGGAACCACGCATCCCAAATTTGGTTAAGCACTGGGAGGTCGGCAAAATCCGTGACATAAATCGTCACCGATAAGATGCGTGAACGATCGCTGCCAATCTTCGCCAATTGGCGCTCTGCTTGCGCGAGAACCTGCTCAACTTGGCCTTGCATATCGGCCGACGTGTCGCTATCGGCGACTTCAACAAAATGGGCAATGCCATTAAACACGGTGATGTCAGACCAACGAGTGCCTGGATTAATACGATGTATTGTCATGGTGTTCTCTTTTACGTTATTCGCGAAGAAGCATGTCGCCTCTTCACTTATCTATATCGGGGAGCAGGATAGCCAAGATGAAGCGTAAAATCGCGCTCTGTCCCCGCAATTTTACTGACACGTTGCTGTTTTACTCATAGTTTGAGCGCTATGGTGGATTCACGGGCGATCAAACTCCCTTGATAGAGCCTGTGCTGTGCATCTTGTGGTTTTTTATTAGCAATCTCGACAGCCAAACTGATTGCTTGCTGAGTTAACTCGCCGATCGGTAGACTCACGCTCGATAAACTCGGGATAGCAAAAGCCGCCGCGGGTTCATTATCAATCCCGATTATGGAAACTTGTTTGGGTACATGAATGCCATGTTCATGCATGGCACGCATTGCACCGAGCGCCATATCATCGTTACAGGCAAAAACAGCCGTCATGGAAATGCCTTGTTGCAGCAGTTGTTGCATTGCCTGATAACCACCAAGCAGCGTGTTATCCCCTTCAATGACCAAGGACGAGCTCAACTCTATCCCTTGCTCATGTAACGCTTGTTGATAGACCTGATAACGAATTTTTCCCGTCTCGCTCACCAACGGCGATGTAATGCAGGCAATTTGACGATGCCCTAAATTCAACAAATGCTGCATCGCTAACTGGGCAATTTGCGTTTGATCGAGCCCAAAGCTGTGCAATTGCGGGTGATGTAAACGGCGATTGAGGATCACTAAGGGCGATGGATGTTGCTGTTGTAATTCAAGTAATTGCACCTCATTCAAATGACGACTGTACAGCAAGATCGCATCACAACGCTGCGCCGCTAATGTGGCGACCGCTTCTTTTTCGCCTTGCTCACTGTTTTTGCTGTTCATAACCAGCAGTTTTTTCCCAGCTTTCTGCGCGCCTTGTTCGGCTTCAAACAAAATCGAACCAAAATAGCTGCTCTCAAAATGCGGCAGCACCAAGCCAATTGAGTTTGTGGTATTGGTAGCGAGCGCCTGCGCCAAACTGTTGGGCTGATAACCGAGCTGCTGCATGGCGGCAAGTACCGCTTCACGCGTTTGTGCTTTGACTTGGCCTGTCTCATTCAGCACTCGTGATACCGTGGCTTTGGAGACACCCGCCAATTTACACACATCGTTTATGGTTGCCATCAACAATCCTTCAAACTGAGTCCGCAAAAATTAAGCGGCGCCCCAAAGGCCGCCGACACGATTTAAAGCTTTTCACCGTTACTGGCGATCACTTGTTGATACCAGTAGAAGCTCTTTTTCTTAGCGCGCGCCATGGTGCCACTGCCATCATCGTGTTTATCCACATAGATAAAGCCGTAGCGTTTTTTGTACTCGCCAGTGGTGAACGATACACAGTCGATACAGCCCCAAGGGGTGTAACCCATCACTTCAACACCGTCATAGTCGATCGCTTGTTTGACTGCCGCGATATGCTCAGAGAGGTAGCGAATTCGGTAATCATCGTTGATTGAACCATCCGCTTCGACGGTGTCTAGCGCGCCGAGGCCATTTTCTACCACAAAAATCGGTTTTTGGTAACGCTCATACAACTCAGAAAGCGCATAACGTAAACCTTGTGGATCAATCTGCCATCCCCAATCGGACGCAGGAAGATACGGGTTTAAGCGGCTGGTTTCAAACAAAGAGGTGGTTTCGCCCTCTTGTTCTGGCGCTGCAGAGACAATGTTGGTCATGTAGTAGCTGATGGCGAGATAATCGGCGCAGCCTTGGCGCAGGATCTGCTCATCACCAGCTTGCATCTCAATTTCGATGCCTTTGCGTTGCCATTCTTTGCGCAGATAACTGGGGTAATAGCCACGAACCTGTACGTCACTGAACAGATATTTCTCACGCATCAACTCTTGTGCCAACAACACATCTTCCGGACGTGAGGTGGCAGGATACAGCGGCATCATATGGATCATGCTGCCAATTTTAAAATCCGGATTGATCTCGTGCCCCAGTTTCACCACTAATGCGCTGGCAATAAATTGGTGATGTAGCACTTGGTACATGGCTTGTTCTGGGCGGTCTTGCTCAGCGTAAAGCATACCTGAGTTGCAATAACCAAAGATCGGCAGCTTCCAGTTGCATTGGTTATTGATTTCATTAAAGGTGATCCAGTATTTCACCTTATGCTGGTAACGGGTCATCACGACTTGCGCAAATTTGGTGAAGTGATCAATCAAGTCGCGGTTGAGCCAACTGCCATACTGCTTTACCAGATGCAGTGGCATTTCAAAATGTGACAACGTAATGACAGGTTCAATATTGTGCTTTAACAGCTCATCAAACAGATCATCATAAAACTGTAATCCTGCTTCATTGGGCTCGGCTTCATCGCCATTCGGGAAAATCCGTGTCCACGCAATAGACGTACGGAAACATTTAAAACCCATCTCAGCAAACAGCGCGATATCTTCTTTATAGTGATGATAAAAATCGACCGCTTGATGGTTTGGGTAAAATTCGTCTTCCATAACCCCATCGGTAATACGGCGTGGCACTTCGTGCGCACCACGAGTCAGCACATCAACAATGCTCACGCCTTTACTACCTTGATCCCAACCGCCTTCCACTTGATGCGCCGCTACCGCACCACCCCACAAAAAATCGTTAGGAAAAATAGACTTAGCCATAGATGACCTCTCTCACAAAATTGGCAATTCATTTTTAGCCAGTTCAAACTGCTGACACTATAACTTAAACTTTTTTACAATGTAACCAGTTTCTGAAACCGGTTACAAAACAAAATGTCCGCAATATGACCATGGTCAATGTTACCTATCACAAGTATCGGCAATTCTAATTAGTCTTAGTGGGGATCCATGTCTAGACTCTAAACGTCAACACAGTATCTCAACTCATTCGAATACAAGCTGATTTTCTGCTTTCGAGTGATGAAATTCATCAAAGAATCCCCAGACACTTGGGGTTGCCGCAAAATGGCCAACTGTGCACCTACACCAATATGAGTGCGGGTCTCATGAAAATGGCCAACACGCAGCAACTTTCAACTGAAAGGGAATAATGCGAAGCAAGGAGTAATCAATGGAGCACAATAAAGCGGGTTCAAGCGGTCAATGCCCTGTCATGCACGGTGGCTTGACTTCGGCGAGCATGTCCAACATGGACTGGTGGCCTAAAGCGCTAAACTTAGACATCCTTCATCAGCATGACAGCAAAACCAATCCACTTGGTGCTGATTTCAACTATCGCGAAGAGCTGAAAAAGCTTGATGTAGAAGCGCTAAAACGCGATCTGAAAGCGTTAATGACCAATAGCCAAGAGTGGTGGCCGGCCGACTGGGGACATTACGGCGGTTTGATGATTCGTATGGCATGGCACTCTGCGGGTACCTACCGTATTGCCGATGGTCGTGGCGGCGGCGGTACCGGTAACCAACGTTTTGCCCCACTGAACTCATGGCCTGATAACGCCAACTTAGATAAAGCACGCCGTTTGCTGTGGCCTATCAAACAAAAGTACGGTAACAAAATCAGCTGGGCGGATTTGATGATCCTCGCGGGGAACATGGCTTATGAATCGATGGGCCTCAAAACCTTTGGTTTTGCCTTTGGCCGCGAAGACATCTGGCACCCAGAAAAAGACATTTACTGGGGTTCTGAAAAAGAGTGGCTTGCCAAATCTGGCGGTGAAAATAGCCGTTACTCTGGTCAGCGCGATCTCGAAAACCCACTTGCGACCGTCATGATGGGGCTTATCTACGTCAACCCAGAAGGTGTGGATGGAAACCCAGATCCACTCAAAACGGCGCAAGACATGCGTGTCACTTTTGCTCGCATGGCAATGAATGACGAAGAGACCGTTGCTCTGACGGCTGGCGGCCATACGGTGGGTAAAGCGCACGGTAATGGCAAAGCTTCTAACCTTGGCCCTGATCCTGAAGGCGCTGAACTGCACGAACAAGGCTTAGGTTGGAACAACCACACCAGCCGTGGGATTGGTCGAAACACCGTCACCAGTGGTATTGAAGGTGCATGGACCACTCACCCAACCCGTTGGGATAACGAATATTTCTACTTACTGCTCAGCTATGAATGGCAGCTCACTAAGAGCCCTGCAGGTGCATGGCAATGGGAACCTGTCAACATCAAAGAGGAAGATAAACCGGTTGATGTGGAAGACCCAAGTATTCGCTACAACCCAATGATGACCGATGCCGATATGGCTCTGAAAATCGATCCTGAATATCGCAAGATTTCAGAGCGCTTCTACAAAGATCCCGCTTACTTCTCAGAAGTGTTTGCGCGAGCTTGGTTTAAGCTCACTCACCGCGATATGGGACCAAAAGCGCGCTACTTTGGCCCAGATGTTCCGGCAGAAGATTTGATCTGGCAAGACCCTGTTCCAGCAGGTCGTAAAGATTATGATGTCAATGCGGTCAAAGCAAAAATCGCGGCAAGCGGTCTAAGCATCAGTGAAATGGTCAGCACCGCTTGGGATAGCGCTCGTACTTTCCGTGGTTCTGATAAACGTGGGGGAGCCAACGGGGCGCGTATTCGCCTCGCTCCACAAAAAGATTGGGAAGGCAACGAACCTGCGCGTCTTGGTAAAGTTCTGGCGGTATTAGAGAAAATTGCCGCTGAATCTGGCATCAGTATCGCCGATACGATTGTTCTGGCTGGTAACGTAGGTATCGAACAAGCGGCTAAAGCCGCGGGCGTGAATGTGACCGTACCGTTCGCACCGGGACGCGGCGATGCGACAATCGAACAAACCGATGTTGAGTCCTTTGAAGTGCTTGAGCCTCTCGCGGATGGCTTCCGTAACTGGCAGAAAAAGCATTATGTGGTCACACCGGAAGAAATGTTGCTCGACAAAGCGCAACTGCTGCGCCTCACCGCTCCAGAAATGACGGTGTTAATTGGTGGCATGCGTGTGCTTGGCACTAACTACGGTGGCAGCCAACACGGCGTGTTTACCGACCGCGTGGGTGCGTTGACCAACGATTTCTTCGTTAACCTCACCGACATGAGTTACACCTGGAAACCAACTGGTCGCAACTCTTACGAGATTGTTGAACGTAAGAGCGGCAAAGTGAAGTGGACAGCCACTCGTGTTGATCTGGTGTTTGGTTCTAACTCCATCCTACGTGCTTATGCGGAAGTGTACGCACAGGACGACAACAAAGAAAAATTCGTCAAAGACTTTGTTGCCGCATGGACCAAAGTAATGAATGCGGATCGATTTGATCTGGTGTAATCCATCTCACCATCCCTTTCAAGGCTGCCGAATGGCAGCCTTTTGTTTTAAATTTGATAGGAGATTATTTCTTATCGATCTCTTCATAGACTAAATTTTTGATCTCTTGCCTCACCCACTGATGAATCGGGCTACTGTGATGAATAAGATGCCAAAATTGTTCCACTCGAAAATCGGCAGTATAGAAAGGTAAATCAGCCACGGTTATCTCATAACGCTGGCCTAAGTGAGTCACCAAACGTCTTGGTAAGGTGGCAATCAGATCGGTGTTGATCAGTAACTCCGGCACCATCGAAAAATGTGGCAACGATGCCACCACTTCGCGCTGATAATTGAGCTTTTTCAGCTCATGATCCATATCCGTTTTTCCTAAACCATTACCGGAAATGATCACATGTCGACTCTGGCAATAACTCTCCAGTGTTATCGGTTGATTGGCTAATGGATGGTTTCTACACATGACCACAGCATAGTTGTCATTAAATAAACGCTGCTTAAACACATTGGTGGGTGACTCATCAGTGGAATACAGCAGTAAATCCGCCACCTTTTCCAAGTAATCATGCAGCGGCATATAGGCGTTATACGGTACGATTTGTAACTTCAAATTAGGGGCACGTTGTTGAAAACGCGCCAACAATTTCGGCACAATCATCATCATCTCGAAATCCAATGCACCAATAGTGAACACACCGGAATAGTGCATTGGGTCAAACTTGTCATCTACCAACATGTGTCGAATGGTATTGAGCGTTCTCTCCAGTTCACTGCAGAGGCGCTCACCTTTTGCGGTTAATCGGTACTCATTTTTTACTTTCACCAGCAGTGGATCACCAAATTGTTCACGCAAACGCATGAGGGCTCGACTGACGGCGGGTTGGCTCATATTCAATGCTTGTGCGGCTTGGCTAATATGCTTATGAATCAATAACTTTTCTAAAATCGTTAATAAATTTAAATCAATGCTGCGCAAATTGATTTCGGGGGCGACCATCTCATCACCTAATAATTTCGTGCGTAAATGATATACATACTATAACAAGCATGCATTTTTGATATGTTTGTTTCTCATTTATCTTTTCCCCACCTGATTGAGGAGAGAAAAATGAAACTATCCACCTTAGCTTTAGCCCCTATTACTGCAGCACTACTTACTTTTAATGCAAGTGCTAAAGGCCATGACCACGACAATCAACGCGCGATTTTTTTCCCTGGTGAAACTGTTCAAGACACTGTGAAAGTCGAAGTTGAGCCTTCTGCGACTCAGTCTCTGAAACTGGGACAAAAAATTAATAATCTGTATGAGCGCCAGTTTGATAACAGCCAAGCCACCGTTCAAAAATTGGGCAAGAATACCTACTGGATAGGGGTCAATTATTACAACGCTACCGTTGTGGTTAACGAAGACTCTGTCTTGCTGATTGACCCACTAGGCGATGGTCGTATTGATGCGCTTTTTAAAGGGGTGCAATCCATCACGAATAAACCGATCACTACGATTATGTATTCTCACTACCACTTAGATCATTTAGGTGGTGGCAACCAACTGGTTGACTTAATTAAGAAAAATTATCCAAAAGTAGATAAAATCCGCGTTATTGCTAGCCAAACCGTTGCGGACAAGATCAACCAACACGCCGAAGTAGGCGAAAACGGTGTGAAAACCCCGAAAGTTCCAGCGCCGAATGACATATACGACCTGACGAAGCCTCAAACGGTTCAATTTGGCTCAATGAAAATCAAGATGATGGCACCAAAAGGCTCTGGCCATACACCTGATAACACCATGATTCTGATCCCAAGCGATCGCGTGTTGCATTTCGCGGACATGATTAATCCCGATCAACTACCGTTTTACAATTTCGCGGGAGCAGAACATTTCCACGGTTACGAAGAAGATCTACAAAGCCTTCTGAGCAAACCGCTGAGCAAACAGTGGGACTTTATTAACGGTGGCCATGGCAATATAGGTTCGAAACAGGATGTAAAAGATCTGCTTGAGTATATTGCGGACATCAGAACTGAAGTGGGCAAGCAGCTAGAAGTCGCCCCCTACACTCCAGTGTTGAGTGACGGTAACCACTTTGTTTGGTTCAAACGCTGGCAAGATGAGATCACTAACAATGTACATACCGCACTGGTAAACAAGTATGGCCACATGTACGGTTTCGATTCAGGCGTGGTTGAAACACACGCGGCAATGATTCTCGCAGATATGATTGATCACTAATTAGACGACCTTCTCTATCTCTTCTATTCTCACGGACTAAGCCCTGTTCATACAGCATGGACAGGGCTTTTTATTTTTCCCTTCGCATGTTAAAAAACAACGTTTTTTTGAACTTTCCTTATCATCCTTAGTCTGAATCCCGTCTCTAATTGATTGATGAAATAAATGAGTTTTTTATGGCAAAACGTTGGACACTTCTTGCAACCTTAGTAGGTGTTGGCTTGGCAGGTGGTTATTACACTCTCACTTATACCCCTGAGTCTTCATCCCCATTACCGACCCTCAACGTCAGCCGGGGAACAATAGAGAAACAGGCGGTCGCGGTTGGTCAAATCATGCCTTCACATTCGGTGGCAATTAAATCGCAAATCAACGGTATTGTCGGTGAAATTTATGTGCGTGAAGGGCAACATGTTGAGCAAGGACAACCCTTGATTAAGGTTCGTCCGAATCCAACACCACAGGCGTTGACCGATGCCTCCACAGAACTGATGCAAAGTGAAGCAAATCTTGAATCAGACTTACAACGCTTAGCCAACCTTGAGCGCTTAGTGAAACAGCAAATCATTCCTGCCAATTATGATGATTACGTCCGCGCGAAAGCCGACGTCAAAGCTAAGCAAGCCGAAGTGCAGCAAAAACGCCAAAACCTAGAGTTGATCCGCAGCGGTGAAGCTTCGATTGGGCAAGCCAAGCTCTCCTCTACTCTATATGCCCCGATCAGTGGCACGATTTTAAATATCAAAGTCGAGGTCGGAGAGCCGATCATCTCTACCGAGTCGAGCCAAGCGGCAACAGAAATGATCCAGTTAGCGGATATGAAAAATATCGTGTTTAAAGGCAGTGTCAGTGAACATGATGCTGCGCAGCTGAATGCCGGCATGCCCGCCAGTATTACCGTTGCCCCCTACCCTGAGCAGGTGATCAATGGTCAGTTGACCAAAGTCGCGATTCAATCGGAGCGCTTAAATAATCCTGAAAACAAAGATGGCAAAAGTTTTGATAACGGATTTCAAGTCGAAATCGGACAATTAGACATCCCTGAAAACATGACATTACGTTCTGGATTCTCTGCCAGCGCAAAAATCACCTTACAACGTGCCGCGGATGTTATTACCCTTCCGGAGCGCGCATTACAGTTTGAGGGCGAAACGCCCATGGTGCTGATTGCGGATGGCTCTGCACAAGGCTATACCGCTCATCCGGTCAAGCTTGGGCTTTCTGACGGCGTACAGGTTGAGATCTTAGAAGGCGTAGCCGAAAAAGACAGCATAGTGGATAACAGCATGCTGGGAGGCCAGCATGAATAAGGGCTTTCTCACCGCGTGTGTACTGACTAGCCTGATGGCATCTTCTTCTGCTTTAGCGCTCTCCATCGAGCAAGCGTGGCAGCAAGCCAAACAACAGTCACCCGATGCACACATTGCCGAACTCTCGGTGCAGCTCAGCGTGCAAGATAAGTATCTCGCCAAAAGCGATCTCCTTCCTTCACTCTCAGGCAGTGCCGGAATGAACTGGTCAGAAAGCCAAAATGGATCGAGCAGTTATGGCGCCACCATTGAGCAAACCTTGTGGGATAGCCGAAAATGGATCGCGTTGGATAAAGCCGATGCGGACTGGGTGTTAGCTCAACTTGAACGTAACCAAGCTTATAACCAGCTCGCTCATCAGTTACTCAGCGCTTATTTTGCCTTAGCGGAAGCGCAAAGTAATTTGACTCTTGCCCAGCAAAAACAAGCGGATGGCGCACAATTATTAGCCATCGCTGAACAGCGTTATCTGGCGGGTAAAATAAAATCTGTGGAGTTGGAAGAGCTACGTGTCAACCAACTTGATGAAGAGTCAACCATTCTCAATGCGCAGGCTGAACTCGAAACCAAACGCAGCCAACTCTCAATACTGATCAATGCCTCAGCCCCGCAAGTGGATGAAGTGGATACCCACACGCCAACACCGAGTTGGCCATTCAGTGCTGAACTGGATGACTGGCTTACCGCCGCCAAAGATCACAGCCCTGAGCTCTTGATTGCTATCCAAAAAGTGGCGATCAGCCAAATTGCTAAGCAGCAGAGTCAAAGTGGGTATTATCCGAGTTTGCGCGCCTCTGCAGGCTATCAAGACGGCGATCAACGAAACGGTGAATTCAATGCTGGTCTCACGCTCTCCATCCCGATTGATTTAAATGGAGCAACCCGCAGTGATAACGAAAAAGCTCATCTCAACTGGTTGATGGCTCAGCAACAGCAACGCAAAGTCGAGATCGGATTAGATCAAAATTTGCGTCAACAAATTCAGCAGGTTGAGATTGAATGGCAGCAAATTACCATGGCGGATCAGCAAGTGACCCATCGCGATAAAGTGCTGCGCAGTAAACAGCAACTGTTTGATGCTGGCTTAGCCGAAGCCTCCGATTTAATCGATGCGCACAACAGCCTATTTCGAGCCAAACATAATCTGGCCAGTCGTTGGTATAGCTATTGGCGTCAGCGCATTGAGCTACTCAAATTAACAGGTCAGTTGAACGATAATGCCATCGCTCAGCTTTCAGGAGCCTTTCGTTAATGCGCCTCTTGTTACAGCAATCTTGGCAAACTTTGCTCGCTCATCGCCTGAAAAGCGTATTGGCGATCACCGCGATTAGCTGGGGGGTGATTTCTGTGGTGATCTTGATGGCGCTCGGCGAAGGGTTTTATCGTGCTCAAACCGAATCCTTTCGCTTTCTGTTGCAAGAAACACAAATGGTCGCCTCCGGCCAGACCAGCGAAGTGTGGCAAGGCATGCCTGCGAGACGCCCGATTCAACTGACCGAATCGTTAATGCGTGAAGTCGCACAACGTCCGGAGATCCAACGTTACTCCATCGTCTATGAGAATCGAGAAGTCTCCATCACCCAACAGCGAGGGACAGCGATTGGTAGTATGGTCAGTGGTGTGGATAGAGGGTATTTCTCTCTTGCTGGATTAAAACTCACCTTAGGTTCACGAGATTTCAGCCTTCATGATCAACACAACCACCGCCGTGTGGCCATTCTTGGCGATCACGTTGCAGCCACCAGCCAGCTTAAGATTGGAGATGAATTCAAAATTCGTGGCATCGCTTTTCGAGTGATTGGCATTATGGATGATGAAAGCAGCCGCTTTTCATTTGGTGATAACCAAAAAGTGTTTATTCCAAGCTCCACATTTAAAGACATTTGGGATACCCAACCGAACATGATGTTGGTACTGCCCGCTCAAGGTGTTTCAAGCTGGGCGTTACGCGAGCAGTTACGTCACACTTTTGCTCAGCGGTTACATTTCTCACCTGAGGATCAAGAGGCGGTCTTTCTCCCCGATTTCGGCAGTGGTGTTGCGGTGATCACTGCCATTTTACGAGGAATTCAAGCCTTTCTCGCCGCCAGTGGCATGATGACTATGGCTGTCGGCATCTTAGGCGTTGCCAATATGATGTTTTTAGCGGTGACCGAGCGTACGCGAGAAATCGGAGTGCGTTTAGCCATTGGTGCTACACCGCAACGAATTCAACAGCAGTTTTTATTAGAAGGATTGCTGCTGGTGGTCATCGGGGCGTTAGCAGGCTTACTGCTGGCCTACTTTGGCGTGTTGCTGCTTAATCACCTTGGCCTACCCACATGGCTTGGCGAGCCGGTGATCACTTCCACCACCGTCTGTCTTTCTATGTTGGTGACTAGCATTTTAGCCTTAGCGGCGGCCTACTTCCCAGCTCGCAGAGCGGCGCAATTAGAGCCCGTCATTGCGCTCAGTAGTCGGAGTTAATGCATGTTGCCAATAAGACAAATTATGCAGGAAATGGCGGCCGAAAAGCTCAGATTGAGCCTCACTATTTTGGCCGTTGCGTGGTCAACCTTATGTATCGCAGGGCTACTTGCGGTCGGTGAAGGGATCCGTAGTGGAATTGTACGCACCATCCAAAATGGCAATGGTAACCTAATTCATGTCAGCGGCGGTTATGCCACGCAAACCCATGGCCGTTTTCATGAGGGGCAAGCACTTTCTCTCACCGAGCAAGATAGCCAAGTCTTGGCCGCTCTGCCTATGGTCAAACACGCACTTCCTTCGGCCGAGTGGCAAGAGCTGATCACGTTTGCAGATAAGCGTTCATGGATGATGCCTTACGCGGTGAAAAGTGAGTATCAGGCGATGAATAAACTGCGATTGTTACCCGGCGGGCGCTGGTTTAATCCCGTTGATGAAACACAGCAACGTAAAGTGGTCGTCCTCGGTTATCAACTCGCGGTACAACTGTTTAATCAGCAAGAGGGCGACTGGTTTAGCGGCGGCGAGTTAGAGCAAGATCCTGTCGGTCAGATTGCCAAAATAGGCGCACACGAATTTACGGTGATCGGAGTGCTGGCCAAAAACAGCGGCAACATTGAGCAGGGTTCACCTATTGATTACAGTGGTTTTACGCCATTCAGTACTTGGCAGCGTTTTCACCCCAACCAAGCGATCAGCGGAATTAATCTTGAACCGAGGGTGGGCAGTGACCGTCAAGCGTTGGCAGCCACGGTACAGCAAGTGTTAAAACGCAAATACGCCGCGAGCTTGCAAGATCAGCAAATTGTCATGGTGCAAGACCACTTTTTGAGCCAGAAAAGTATGCAGCAGTTTCTGCTGAGACTACAAAGCTTCCTTGGCATTATTGGGTTTATCACTTTAGCCGTAGCAAGTTTAGGCATTACCAATGTGATGTTTGCTACCGTGAAGCGGGCCACACGCGACATTGGCGTACGCATGGCTGTAGGTGCAACCCCCAATACCATTCGCTGCCACTATTTGGCTCAATCTTTGATCACGATGGGATTGGGAGGAATTGCCGGCTTAGGTGTGACATGTGCGATGGTTCGCCTACTCGCCGCCATTCCTTTACAGGGCAATCCGATTTATGACCACTTAGGCCAACCGGTTCCAGAGCTGTCGCTTAGCGTCATTGTGATAGTGATTGTCACCCTTACCGTGATGGGCATTGTTGCTGCTTGGTTACCCGCCAATCACGCAGCAAAAGTGACACCGTTACAAGCATTACAGAGTGAATAATGAAGTCTTTATCTCCTGCTCCTTTGGTGGAGCTACAGCAAATTTGTAAACATTACACCAGTGGGCAAAACGTGGTTAAAGCGCTTGATGGCGTCGACTTAACCATTCGTCACGGTGAATTCTTGGCAATTCTCGGACCTTCGGGATCGGGTAAATCAACCCTGATGAACGTACTGGGCTGTTTGGATAAACCTACCGCGGGCCGCTATCAATTGGACGGACATCCGGTCGATAGCCTAAGCACTCAGCAACTGGCTGCGATCCGCAATCAAAAGATTGGTTTTGTGTTCCAAAGCTTCAACCTATTGGAATACGCCAGTGCTCTGGATAATGTCGCCCTTCCTTTGGTGTATGCGGGAGTAAAAGCCAAAGATCGCCGTCGACGCGCCACAGAACTCTTAACTCGAGTTGGCCTTGCGGATCGCTTAGATCACAAACCCAATCAGTTGTCAGGCGGACAAAAACAGCGCGTTGCGATTGCGCGCGCACTGATCAATCAGCCACAAATTCTGCTGGCAGATGAGCCAACTGGTGCGCTGGATTCAAAATCCGGTGCCGAAATTGAAGCGCTGTTCAATGAACTGCACCGCGAAGGTCGCACCATTATCGTCGTCACTCATGATAATGAGCTAGCCAAACGTACTAAGCGAATTGTGACCATTCGAGATGGGCAAGTCGTCAGTGATGAGCCCACGGCTTAACTACCACCTAATGGTGCGGATAAAACAAACGGCGCGTGATGTGCCGTTTGTTTGGATTCAAGTGTAGTAAAGGTCACAGATAGCTTAGATCGGTCGCTTTGCCTTTGAAAATCCGATACACAAAAAAGGTGTACAGCAGAATGGTTGGCATGACGATCACCACGCCAATCCCTACCACCATCAAGGTTTCGGGTGATGACGCCGCCTGCTGCGCAGTCATGATTCCGGGGACGATCTCAGGAAAGAAGCTGTACGCGAGCCCGAGGAAACTCAATCCAAAAATCAGCACCACACCAAAGAAAGGCCATTGCACACCCGCATCATTCACCGTCGGTACGCGTTTGAGATAGCGATCCACCACTAAAATCGTGGCAAAAACGATAATAGGGATCGGCGCAAGTAGGATCACCTCAGGAAAACTAAACCAACGTTCTGCGACTGCAGAATTCACCCATGGATTGACCAAACTGACCGACAGCACCCCTAACGCCGCCAGCCATCCTGCTTTACGCGACCAACGCGCGGCACGCACTTGCAGCTCCCCTTCGGTTTTGAGCACCAACCAAGCGCCACCAATATACACATAGGCGGCGGCCACACAGAGTGCACTTAACACCGCAAAAGCATAAGCTTCAGGCGCAGATTCAAATCCGACGACATAGCGGCCAATCATATAGCCTTGGGTAAGCGCGGCCAGCAGAGAGCCGATTTTAAAGCACAGATCCCAATGATCTTTGTGGTCGGCTTTGGCTTTTGCCCGAAAATCAAACGCGACTCCACGCATGATAAGCGCAATCAGCATCAACGCAGTCGGCAGATAAAGCTCAGTAAATATCAGGCTATGTGCCGTAGGAAAGGCAATCAGCAAGATACCGACCGCCAACACTAACCAAGTTTCATTGGCATCCCAAAATGGGCCAATCGAGGCGATCATTCGATCGCGCTGCGCCACATCATTACGCGGCAGTAAAATGCCTACGCCCAAGTCATAACCATCCAACACCGCGTACATAAACACGGTGAACCCCAACAACAACAAATAAATTTCTGGCAAATACTGCATCATAACGCGGCCTTTGTAGAGCTTGGTGAAACTTGCGGTGCGTGTCCTGTTTTACGCGCAAGGTAAAATAGGGTGTGAACATAAGCGACCAACAATACAACATAAGTGATGAGATAAAGCGTCAGCGAGATCCCAACCGAGCTACTGGCCACGGGGGTCACGGCTTCAGAGGTTCGCAATACGCCACTCACCAGCCAAGGCTGGCGACCAATTTCCGTGACATACCAGCCCGCAATCGTGGCGACCCAACCCGAAAAGGTCATGCCGATTAAGGCATACATATAGGGCTTGGGCAGCGGTTTGTTACGCCATAAATGCCAAGCGCCAAACCAACTGACCAACAGCATCAGTACGCCTACTCCCACCATGACGCGAAAACCAAAAAACAGCGGTGCGACGGGGGGATGATCTGGCGCGAAGGCATCAAGTCCAACAATTTCCCCGTTCATATCATGGGTTAAAATCAAGCTGGCCAAATTCGGAATACCAAGAGCAAAATCATTGCTGCGAGTCTCTTCATTTGGCAGAGCAAACAGCAGTAGCGGTGCGCCGCGCTCGGTCTGCCATACCCCCTCCATCGCCGCAATTTTCGCTGGTTGATGTTCTAAGGTGTTGAGGCCGTGTAAATCCCCCACCAAGATCTGTACAGGAATCGCTAACGCGGCCACACTCACGGCCACTTTTAAGCCCATTTTGGCGGCTTGATGTTTGGCATTACGCAGCACTTGATAAGCACTGATCCCAGCAATCAAAAAACTTGCCGTCAATGCCGATGCCAGCAAAGTATGCGCTAAGCGATATGGCATCGAGGGGTTAAAAATCACCTCCTTCCAACTGGTGACATGCACCACGCCATCAATCACTTCATAACCGGCTGGAGTGTGCATCCAACTGTTGAGCACCAGAATCCAAAACGCAGATAAACTTGTGCCCACGGCCACCAGCACAGTCGATAGTGTGTGCAACCATTCGGGTACACGCCCTCGGCCAAACAGCATCACACCAAGAAACGTCGCTTCCATAAAGAAGGCGGTCATCACTTCATAGCCAAGTAAGGGACCTGCCACATTGCCCACCCGCTCCATAAAGCCCGGCCAGTTAGTGCCAAATTGAAAACTCATGGTAATGCCCGACACCACCCCAAGAGCAAAAGTCAGCGCAAACACTTTTACCCAGAAATAGTAGAGATCGAGCCATTCACTGACTTGTGTTCGTAAATAACGCCATTTGAAAAACACCAATATCCAGCCCAACGCAATGGTGATGGTGGGAAACAGTATATGAAAGCTGATATTGGCAGCGAATTGGATCCGCGACAGCATGAGGGTATCTAACATCTCTTTTCCTCAAAAAATGAAACAAACCAGTGATGGGGTTAACACTAACGACCATCTTTAGTGACTCATACGTCATTGGCACTGGATTGGTTTAGTCCGCGCAGCGCAAATTGCCCGTGCCAGACA
The DNA here is from genome assembly GCF_000621645.1 of Vibrio cholerae ATCC 14035. Taxonomy (GTDB): domain Bacteria; phylum Pseudomonadota; class Gammaproteobacteria; order Enterobacterales; family Vibrionaceae; genus Vibrio; species Vibrio cholerae. The sequence continues at coordinate 98,819 of NZ_JHXR01000015.1, forward strand.
AATTTGATTTGTATCAATTTTGATGAAGGAAACCGAGAGGAAAGGTGTATCTAAACTCAGAGAAATAATGACAAAACATTACCTGATAAGGATAAGAAATAACGCCTTAAGTGAGCGATCAAACCATCAACGCCATAGTCCAAGGATTTTTATACACCCAAACTACTTGGAGTTGCAGGTAGGCGGCAAGTGAGTTCATCCCCATGAGCATAGATACACTATGTGATTGGGGTGAACGAACGTAGCCAACACCGCTGCAGCTTCAAGTAGGAAGGGTATACACGATTCGCCATTCCTGTTCAGGTTGGACTGCTTTTTTCGTCCATAAACGCAAAAGTCGGTTGCAATCATCATTAATGTGATAATAATTATCATTTAAATGAAGAAGGGGGGGATATGGAAAACAGAACGTGGTTATACAACGCCTTTTTTAAGGCGCAGGATCGATTTCTAGCGCATGAGGTGGAGAGCGGTTTTGAACCCGAAGTGATCTATGATTACATTCATTGCGCGCGCTTACTCGCCTCACTCCATTACCAAGGTGCAAAAGAGCAAAACTTCCTGCTGTGTGAACTGTTTCTACGCCAAATCTACTTCCATTTTTTAGATGCCATTCAAGACCCTACACGTAGCCGCATTTTCCGCCGCGTCTGCCTTGATTCCATCTATATCCTCTTGATGGAGCTCAACAAATGTTATCAACAAGTGGATAACGGTGAACTGCGTTTACGCCAACTCAAACAACAATTACAACGAATTCAAGCCCCGCTTGATTAACCAAAAGGATCTGTTATGACTCGCGAATACCGAATTGAAAAAGACAGCATGGGTGAGGTCAAAGTCCCTGCTGATGCGCTTTATCAAGCACAAACTCAACGTGCCGTAGATAACTTTACGTTAAGCCGCTACACCATGCCTAGCGCGTTTATTGCTGCCCTCGCCTACATTAAACAAGCGGCGGCGATGACCAATGCGCAGTTAGGTCATTTAGAAGGGGACATCGCCCAAGCGATTGCCAATGCATCGCAAGCGGTGATTGATGGTCAGTATGCCGAACAGTTCCCGATTGATGTTTTCCAAACAGGTTCAGGCACCAGCTCCAATATGAACGCCAATGAGGTGATTGCCACCCTCGCCTCGCGTGAGTTGGGCTATGCGGTGAGTCCAAACGATCATGTCAACATGGGACAAAGCAGTAATGATGTGATCCCAACAGCAATCCAAGTCAGTGCGGCCATCAATATTGAGCAGCAACTGCTCCCCGCCTTGGCGCATTTAAGTCAAACTCTCGCGGATAAACAGTCAGAGTTGGCTGATGTGGTCAAAACTGGCCGCCCCCATTTGATGGATGCGATGCCCGTGACTTTCGCACAAGAACTGGGTGGATGGAAAAGCCAAATCGACAACGCCGCGCAAGGCATCAGCCATGCGCTTTCCCCCATCAAAGCCTTGGCGCAAGGCGGCACAGCGGTCGGCACAGGCATTAATGCGGATCCGCGCTTCGCGCGTATTTTTGCCGATAACCTCAGTCAATTGAGTCATGTTGCTTTTCAGCCCAGCGACAATTTTTTCTATAACCTAAGCAGCCAAGACTGCGTGGTCGGCCTTTCTGGTCAGTTGAAAACCGCCGCAGTCGCGCTGATGAAAATCGCTAACGATTTGCGCTGGATGAACTCAGGTCCCTTGGCGGGGCTAGGGGAAATTGAGCTGCAAGGCTTACAACCGGGCTCCTCGATCATGCCGGGAAAAGTTAACCCTGTGATCCCGGAAGCCGTGACTATGGTCGCTGCGCAAGTGATTGGCAATGACACTACCATTACCGTGGCTGGCCAATCCGGTAATTTCCAGCTTAATGTGATGCTGCCTGTGATCGCGCACAACCTACTGGAATCAATAGCATTATTGACCAATGCGTGCCATGCGCTCGCCGATAAAGCCATCGCAACCTTTAAAGTTCGTCATGACAATCTGGAAAAAGCCTTGGCCAAAAACCCGATTCTCGTCACCGCCTTGAACCCTGTCATTGGTTATCTCAAAGCGGCTGATATTGCCAAAAAAGCCTACCAGCAAGGCCGCGCGATTTTGGATGTCGCTGCGGAAGAGACGGACCTTGATCGCGCCGCGCTTGAAGCCCTGCTTGACCCGAAAAATCTCACACAAGGCGGGATTGCCCATTAAACCTTAGCCATAAAACCCTAGCCATTAAACCTTAGCCATAAAAGAATGCGCCCCTCATTGGAGGGGCGAATTCTAGATATCATTCCGGTTTTTATGCCGCTAAACGATCGATAAGGAGCCTAGATCAAGGTTAAGCAAACTTGCTGCGAAAGGCGAAATAGACCGCCCCAACCAGACAAAGCCCAGCCCACAAATAATCGAGCTTTAATGGTTCACGCAGATAAAAGACTGAGAAAGGCACAAACACCATTAAGGTAATCACTTCTTGCAAAATTTTAAGTTGCCCAACATTTAGCGCGGTATAACCAATTCGATTGGCGGGTACTTGCAGTAAGTATTCAAACAGCGCAATGCCCCAGCTCACCAACGCCGCAATAATCCACGGTTTGTTATTCAGCTCTTTAAGATGCGCGTACCAAGCAAAAGTCATAAACACATTGCTGCAAATCAGCAGACCGACACTGACCACAATCGGATTCATTTTTACTCTGTCCTCTTTGGATAACCGTCCCAAACTACGGCGCCGCTAGTCTATAGGAGCGCCATGCCGTTTGCATCTTACCTTTGCGGTACTTTATTGCGGATAATCCGATACATATAAAGCACAATAACTAGGTTAATCAGTAGAGCCGCCATACTGAATACACCAGGATGGGTAAACAACTCATACACTTCAAATGGTAGATAGATGGCTCCGCTGAGCAGTGCAAACCACTCCGTCCATAATAAGTTGTGCCAAAGACCATAAGCTTCAATCAAACGGATCGCACCATACACTAGCGCACCTGCGGCCACCCAGTTCAAATTGAAATGGGTGAGAAGCCCCGCTTGATGCAGTAATTTCTCTGGCCAATAACTGGCAGGATTAAGGTGCAAGTGCTGTAACAGATCTAGCAACAACTGCTGTAGGCTATCGCCAGCAACATAGTGCAGCCCTAACCCCAACAATAGCGACACAATCCCTTTGGTCGACTCTAAAATCGCGACCGCTTTTAAGCCTTGGTGTGTATTCGACATGCTTATTTCACCATGATTCTTGCGCTCGATGACTTCGCTAGTTGATAAGTAATGACATACAGCTCATCGATATTGGGGTAAATCTCTTGGATCAACGCCTTGAGTTTGGGTAATTCTATCGCTTCTTGCTCAGCGTGAAACTCGTTGATCTCATCAAACTTGAGCGGTTCAACCGCCAGAATATCTATCTCACACACTTTACGCTGGGTTTCTAAAGTGAACACTTCAACGCGAGTGCCGGGCACGTAATGGCTCTCCGATTTATCACGGATGGTGATGGTCTTCTGGCCAGAGGCCACCAAGGGGGTCAAAAATTCAAAAAAGGTAATTTGAGTTGGGACGGACATATTAAGAGCCTCGATAAATCGCGTATCAGGGGGGCTTTATGAAGCATTCCCCTAATGAGGTCAAGGGATTATCGAGGCTGTTTGTGTGATGAATCAGCGAATCGCGCGTGGCGCTCAATCATCCACATCAACTTCTTAGATACACCGAATTGCTTTTACTTAAAACGCCGATAAAGCCAGATCCACTGCTCGGGATGCGCGGTGATCGCTTGCTGCATCATGTCGGCTAACTGCTGCGCATCCTGCGCAATATTGCGACTTAAGTCATCGGTTTGGTGCAAGGCAAAGCGCGAGAAATGCAGTCTCTGCGTCATTCCCTCACTGAGCGCATAATGAAAATAGATCGGGCATGCGAGTTTATGCGCAAGGAAAAAAGGCGTTGCCGACAATTGTGTGGCTTGCCCAAACCAACGAACAGGCACACCTTCAGTGCGCATATCCATATGTAACACCACCCATTCACCTTGTTTGATCCGCTGTGCTAACTCCAACATCAAGTTTTGTTTGCGTAGCAGATAGGGAACTCTGGCTAATTTCGCAGCTTGGGAGATCATGGCATTTTCATCTGGACGATCGCCTGAGCTGCCCGCCCCAAAAATAGTGACGGCTTTTTTACCTTGCTGGTTAAGCCACCAAGTCACCCCATCGTAAACGCCCATATGGGGACAAACGATAATACCGCCGCCTTGGTTATCTAGGATCTCTTGAACCAAGTCAGGCTGTTCAACTTGATATTGGTAACGCTTAAGATGGCAAAACCCGAGTAAATTCTTCAATGATAAGCGCGTGGATTGCTCAACAATCGCCTGCTTTTTTACGTCACTCAAATCAGGTAACGCGTAATTAAGTTGCGTTAAAGCCGCTGCCATTTTTTTCCGACTTATCGGCTTAGCCACGAGGCGGCATAAACCATTTTTTATCGACAGTGGTAAATAAAATAAACCTGAGGTTAACGCTTTTAACCAAAAAATACGCACGTTATTCCCCTACTTCGCTCACTAACCAATCAATGACTTCATTGACTGACGATTCCATGGTTAATGGCATATCAAATAGATTAATTTGTGCCGAAAACTGGCTTTCTACTTTGGCGACAATATCGATGAAATACCCTCAATACTGGTTTGTAATCGCTCAATAAGGATATTTTCAATGGCTTGTTTCATATGTCTGACTCGCTAATTGTTGTTGTAAAGCTTTAATATCGGTTTTGCCATTGGCATTTCTTGGTAATTGTTCAATGGCATACCAACGCTTAGGCACAAAAGTCGGATTTAATTGTTGTTTGCATTGGCTCAACCACAGATCTGGTTGCCATTGGGTATGGGTATCCACAAACGCCACCGTGCCGCTGGCATAGCCCGACTCACTTAAAGGCCAAGGCACAATCGCCACGCTGTGCGCTTGAGTCACGCGGCGAACAACGGTTTCAATCTCTTCTAATTCCACCCGTTGTCCGGCAATTTTCACTTGGTGATCGCGGCGCCCAAGATGAATCAGCACGCCATTTGATTTAGTGACAATGTCACCTGAACGACACCAAAGACGCCCTTCGTGCTGGAAAAAGGCACTTTGCGTATTCAGCGGATCATTCAGATAACCCTTCACTAACTGTTTGCCCGACAGAAGTAATTCTCCGCGATACCCCTCGGGTGCAGATTCAAAGCGCATCAACTCGCCTTGTTCGTTGATGATGGCTAAACACTCCTCTTCAAAAGCACGACCAATCGGCACCGATGCCATACCTGAATGGGCGACAAATCGATGATAGGTAACGGCAATCGTGCACTCTGTTGGACCATACAGATTGATCACCGGCTGCTGGGTGGCCTGTTGCCATTGTTCGGCTAAATCATGCAGCAAGGCTTGTCCGCAGAAAAAACTCAGTCGCAGAGAAGGTAAACTGTGTGGGGTTAAGGTTTGTCTTTGTAGGGCCAACTCAATAACAGTAGGCACAGAAAGCCATACCGTTAATTGATGGTGACGAATAAATTCTGCTGGACTTAATTTCGCCAATTCAGGCACAACATATAAACAAGCACCAGAGATCAAACTGTAAAAAATATCATGTACCGAAAGATCAAAAGTCAAATCAGAATATTGCCCCACTCGATCTTGCGCATTGAGTGGAAATAGTTTGTCAATTTGACTGATATAGCAATGCAAATTACTGTAGCTGACCGCAATACGTTTGGGTTTACCAGTCGAACCTGAGGTTTGCATGATATAAGCGTACTCATGTTCATTGTCTAAATGGTATTTCACTACCAGTAATTCCACATCTTGTTCGGTTATTTGCACTGTGTGAAAAGTGTGCTGAGGATATTGCTGACGTAACGGTTCCACATCCACATCAGGCAGTGCATAAATGTGTAATCGGTCAATGCAAGTCTCTAGTAAGGAGGACAAACGACTCAATTGCTGCGCGTCTACCATGATGGAATCACATTGTGTCGCGATCAGCGTCTCTTGGATCTGTTCTGTTGTTGCTCGCGCATTGAGCGGAATATAAGTCATACCGCCCAAATAGCTCGCCCATATCGCAGAATAAGCCGCGAGATCGCGCACCGAAAGGATCGCAACTCGCTGCACGCCCTGTAAATGCCAATAGTCACTCAATGAGAGTGCCATATCGGTCATCTCTTGATAGGTGTAGGTTTTCTGTTTAACCCATAATGCAGGGGCATGTCGGTTAGCCTGAATAGCCGCCAAAATAGAGTGTCTTGTCTCGCAGTACATCGCCATGTTATTGATAAATTGGTTATGCACGACACCATAACCCTCTCTCTGTAACAAATCTGTCGCAGAATTGTATGGCATTGTCAGCTACCGAGCGCCCGGCCTCCTTTCTATGGCGCGAAGGTCTACAACCTATAATTGCAACTAGTTGTCGAGCAACCGATTGACAATAGACATATCAAAATGGCGTTTCGTGGTGATCGCGTAAAAGCTTTCGGTCACCGCGTCCAGTGTTCCGTAATTGCACAGCCTCCCTGTTTCAATTTCATCTTGTACCACGACCTCGGGCACCACAGTGACGCCTTCCACATCGCGCGCCAATAGACGCAACATCGCCATATCATCGACTTCAGCGTAGGGCGTTACCGCTAACCCTAACTGTTCACAATACAGATCAAATTGCAGCCGAATTTCACTGCTTGCCCCCGGCACCAAGGTTTTCACTTTAGGTAAATCCTGCGGAAATTGATAACGGCGCAAAGTGTCGCTCGGCGGTCCGACAAGGCAGACACTTTGCTGTGCAATGCGCTTACAACGCCAAGGCTGCGTTGAGTCACTCGGTACCGGACGATTGGAAAGGATCAGGTCGAGCTTATGCATTTGTAACTGACCTAGAAGATCTTCCAAGGTAGAGGAAGACAAGATAAGCCGCACATCCGATTTACCGAGCACAGGGCGTAAAAAGTTTTCCTGAAAGTTTCGCGATAAGGTCGCCACCGAGCCAATCCTTAATTGCTGTACCCGTTGTAATTCACCGCTCTCCATGATCGAAAGCAGCTCGCCGCTCAAGTTAAATATGCTTTCGGCATATTCCAGAACCAAATGCCCAACTTCGGTGAGCTGCAAACTGCGCCCTTGGCGCACAAACAGATCATGCCCCAATTGACCTTCTAACTGACGAATTTGTGAAGAAAGCGCCGATTGTGACACATTGAGTTGCTGCGCAGCACGAGTGAGATGCCCCTCTTTAGCCACAGTCCAGAAGTAATGTAAATGGTGAAAATTCAGATGTCGCATCGCTTTGTTCTCTTTTATAGAACGTTTTGTTAATAACAATATATTTTACTTACTCATTCCTTCGCAACCACAATAGCGCCACCGATAACATCTTATTTTTCAATCAGGAGGCCGACCCATGTCGGAACTGTCACCCCAGTGGCTCCTTGTTAGTTTGTATCTTGGTGGCCTTGTATTGAGCTTATGGTTACCTCAACAGCAGTGGCGTATCGCCAAGTTCGCCACTCTCGCCGGCTTCATCGCCATGCTTGGAAATACCCTTTTTGCGATAGGGCAAGCGAGCATCAACCTAGTCCCAGTCGATGGATTAGGCATCGTGATGGCGATACTCGTCTCGCTCCTAGGCTGGGTGATAACCCGCTTCGCCCATCGTTATCTGCAAGGCGAAGCGCAGCAAGCGCGTTTTGTCACCGCCACGCTGTTTACCCTAAGCTGCGTAGCCTTGTTGGTCACCAGTCAGCATCTGCTTGTGATCGTGCTGGCGTGGAGCGGAACCAGCGTTGGCCTACATCGTCTCCTGACCTTTTACCCAGAGCGCAAAGCCGCACGCGTGGTGGCACACAAAAAATTCTTAGTCAGCCGTTTTGCCGAAATCTGTTTGTTGTTAGCGCTCGGTTTGATCTATCTCGATGTCGGTAGCTTGTCGCTACAAGAGATTCACTTCGCGTTAAACGCGCAGGATTCGCTGCCACTTAGCTTAACAGGGGCTGCGTTGTTACTCGCCTTCGCTGCTATCTTAAAAACCGCCCAGTTACCTCTGCACGGCTGGCTGATTCAGGTGATGGAAGCGCCAACGCCAGTCTCGGCGTTATTGCATGCGGGTGTGGTTAACATGGGGGGATTCGTTCTGCTGCGCGTCGCAGAACTGATTGGACTTGTTCCTTCGGCGCAATGGTTGCTGGTGATCGTCGGTAGCCTCACTGCGGTGCTCGCTGGCATGGTCATGCTGACTCGGATCAGCATTAAAGTTCGTTTAGCTTGGTCAACGTGCGCGCAAATGGGCTTTATGCTGATGGAAATCGGCTTAGGCTTATATGAGCTCGCCCTGCTCCATTTGGTGGCGCATTCACTTTATAAAGCTTATGCCTTCCTAAGTTCTGGCGAAGCGGTGGAGCGAGCACGTCTGCATGATTTTCAAGCCCCACAAAGTGTCAATGGTAAAGCCGTGGGGGCTTTGCTCGCGGTAGGGCTCAGCGCAGCGCTTATCCTGATACTGCACCATTTATGGCAATCCTTAACACCCAATTTGCATCTACCCAATGCGGTGGTCGCGATTCTCGCCTTAGGTTTTGCTCCGCTACTTTGGCAAAGTGGACGTTTTACACCAAGTGGCTTGAGCCTCGGTGTGCTGCGGGTTGCCCTACTCACCCAACTCTATTTCGTATGGCATCTGCTGTTTGCGGGTTTAGCACCCGAGCTGCGCCCCGCTAGCCCACTCGCGCTGAGCTTTGTGATGTTCTGTTTTATCACCTTGTATCTGATGCAAGTGCTGCTCTGCCTCTACCCCAAAAGCCGTTTATCACTGTGGCTCTATCCTTGGGTTTACCATGGTTTTTATCTTGATGAGACTTTTACGCGCCTGACCTTCAAATATTGGCCCGTGCAATTAACTCTGCCTACCGCTCTTTCATCAACTCAAGCGCAACCGACGACAGGAGAACGCGTATGAATGCGCCACGTTCGCTCTCAGCTTTAAGCACCACCGCTAACCCAGCATTATCGACACTTGTCGAACAAGTCTGCGCCTTGATTGCTCCTAACTGGCCGCTGGATCGCATGATTGCGGTGAGCCCTTATTGGAAACGGATTGATAAGCCCTTTGCACAAGCCGCCGCCGAGCTCAAACAATTGGCCGCCTCCCCCATGACCATGACGCTCAGTGATTACCACCTTCGTTGGCAAAATAAGCAAATCCAATCAGCGGATTTGCAACAAGCCATCGCTGAACAAAACAGTGACCTTAGCGAATCTACCTTGATTGCCGCTTTACAACAGCCCACAGCGCCGAGTCATCCTTGGCCATTGCTGTGCGACACCGTCGATAGCCGGCGTGATCTTGAGCATCATCCCGCATGGAATGACGCCATCACCCATCAAATTTCGCAATTTTGCGCCGCCTATTTTGACCATCATCAAGCCGATTGGAGCCCAGATCAGCAAACCGGACTCTTTGCCACTTGGCGTGAGGCGATGATCCACGATCGCAGCATTACGCTGCTGCTCAACGAGACAAGCGTAAAACAAAAAGCCACCAAGCTTCCCGAGGATGCTATGGCCGCCATCGAGCAAACTCTAGCGCAACTCGCTATTGCCCCTGCGCAACAAGAAACGTATTTACAAGCCGTGTTAATGCGCATCAGTGGCTGGGCATCCTGGTGTGCTTATCTCGCATGGCAGGCAGGGTTTGAGGGTCGGCACGATGAGCACCTGCGCGATCTGTTGGCGATTCGTCTCTGCTGGGAGAACTTACTTGATGATGGTGAGCGCGGTATGGGCTCTGTGTGGTTACAATGGCAGCAATCTTGGGCACCGCGCCAATCGTGCGAGGAGGATCGCGCACTACGCATTGCGCTACTGTGGCAACGCAGTGCGGAAATCGCCTATCAACGCCAACTTTTTGCTGCGCTGACATCAGCACAAGAGTCGGCTCCCCAATCAAGTTATCCCGAGGTGCAAGCGGCTTTTTGTATCGATGTGCGTTCAGAAGTCATTCGCCGCCACTTAGAAGCGCAATCACCCCATATTCAAACCCTTGGCTTCGCAGGCTTTTTTGGCTTACCGATCCGCTATCAGTTATTGGGCACCGAAGCAAGCCGCCCACAGTTACCGGGCTTATTAGCGCCGAGCTTGATCGTCTCTGACAGCACAGGGAATGAAGATCAAGACGCGAAATTGGCCTTGCGTCGCCGTGCTCGACTCAAGCGACACTTTAGCTGGCGCGCGTTTCATCACCTCCCCGCCTCCACGTTTACTCTGGTGGAAACCACGGGGTTGGCGTATTTAACCAAGCTCCTTAAACGCACCTTATCCTACCCTGCATTGAGTGCATCGGTGGAGCGTTTCGCCTTTACGGAACATGAGTGGCAGAGTGTCAAACCGCAATTCACGCGCGATCCACAGACGTTAGCGCAGCGTGCTCAAATGGCGGCCAACATTCTGCGAGCGTTGGGGATCGCCACCGAGCAAGCACGCTTGGTGCTACTCGTGGGGCACGGCTCACAGACGCAAAATAATCCGCAGCGTGCAGGGCTGGATTGTGGAGCCTGCTGCGGTCAAAGCGGCGAAGTCAACGCTCGCACGTTAGCAGCATTGCTAAATGATCAGGCGGTGCGCCAAGCGTTGCCTGAATATGGAATTTCGCTGCGCGATGACGTCCACTTTATCGCGGCGCTACACAACACCACGACAGAAGCGATGAGGCTTTTTGATCGCCATGAGATCCCAACAAGCCATCGCGAGGCGCTAGAACAACTTGATCAGCAGCTCACGGCCGCCAGCCATGGCGCACGTCAAGAACGCGCGCCAAGTCTTGAATTGAATCACAACCACCAAGCGCCTCCAAGCAAGGACAACGCCCTATCTGCCCAGCAGTTGGAGCAAGCGTTTCTGCGTCGAGCCCATGATTGGACGCAAACTCGCCCTGAATGGGGGCTGACCAACAATGCCGCTTTTATCATTGCACCGCGCCAACGTTCAAAGCAGGCGAAACTCGATGGTCGAGTGTTTTTGCATGAATACCAACCGGAGCGCGATCCCGAAGGGCAATTACTGACACAAATTATGACAGCCCCAATGCTGGTCACACACTGGATTAACATGCAGTATTTTGCCTCCACCGTCGATAATCGCCGCTTCGGCAGTGGCAATAAAACCTTGCATAATGTGGTAGGAGGAAATATCGGTCTTTTTGAAGGCAACGGAGGCGATCTGCGCTGTGGCTTAGCCCTGCAATCGCTGCATGATGGCCAAGGGTGGCGACATGAAGCCTTACGTCTCACTGTGGTGATTGATGCGCCGCGCGAACGGATTGAGCAAGTGATGGCTTCACACCGCGTGGTTGAACATTTGGTTAAGCATGAATGGCTCTATCTGGCCCGTTTTGCTGATCAAGGGATTGAGATATATCTCCAAGGCACTTGGCAACGCATCACTCAGCCCAGCTCAGATTCCAGTGCGAGATAAAATATTGTTGGCCATCTAGGATGGCCAACAATATTTAAAGCGTTTTATAAACCAATCACACCACATACGATGCGCGCACCACCGCCACCCAAAGGCATTGGATGGTCGGAATGGTTATCCCCGCCCGCGTGGACCATCAAAGCTTTACCTTTTACCTCTGCCATTTTGAAGCGGGATGCCAAAACGGGTTGATTTGCTTGGCCTTGCGCATCCACGTACAAAGCTGGGAGATCACCCAAGTGATTGTCGTTGGTCCACGGATAGCCGTGTTTTCCCGTGTTTTGCGGATCATAATGCCCACCCGCAGCGCCACCTAATACGGTTTTGCCATCTTTGGACGAGGTTTCACATGAGCCATTCGCGTGTACATGAAAACCGTGCAAACCGGCTGGCAAGCCAGTTAACTGCGGAGTAAAGACCGTACCATACTCGCTATCAGTTAAGGTAACGGTGCCCACGGATTGGCCAGAGCTCAAATCCGTCATCACTACGGTCATTTCTTGCGCCAAAACCGAAGAAGAAAAAAACGCGGCGACCGCAAACAAAGTAAATTGATTCATGATGGATATCCTTATTGAGGGTTTGAGAGTAAGACACAGTTAGTTGAGAGGTCGTGATTGAGTGGAAGACGACACAGCCAATTTTTCTTGATGCAGCGCTTTTAACGTCTCAGATTGACCGTACAACTCAGCAAATTCTTGCACCGAGAGTCCCGCTTTATTGCGAAGGTTATCCGCACACTCTGCTTGGTATAAAGCTCTCGCGATTTGGATTTCCCGCTTCAGTAGAGCTCCCATTAAAGCCGTATTACCACGTTTATCTTGCAAACAAGCATTCGCTCCAAAGCGTAGTAAAAGTTCCACGGTTTGTGCGTTGCCTTGGTAGGCTGCAACCATTAATGCGGTATAGCTCTCCGCATTTCGTTGATTAATCGGAAATCCAGCGGAGAGAAATTCATTCACAACTTCGTCATTCCCTGTCCTTACTGCTGCGAAAAAGAGTGAGATCAGAGACTGGTACTCTTGGCTTGTATCTGACCGTGCAGTACCAGACGGCTCCGAAGCCGCTACACTCAATCTAAAAGGGGATAGTACTAATAAGCCGATTAGGGCGAGCTGCCATAGCCATTTCATCATTCCTCTCCTTTGCCATAGTGAATGCCCCACAAGAGCCCTATTTTCTGGGCAGAAAAGAGCGGATTTATCTCTTGCGGGGCAAATTTTTATCGGTTACATCGCGGCCAGTTTTGCCACCTGTTTCAAATCGGTATTGGTCGCACGAGCTAAGCGAGTACCGTAATCCTTATCCGCTCGGTAGAAATGGCTGACCATAGTAGCTTTGATCTCTTTGTCCGTGACTTTGTTTAAGTCGCCCGCCAAGTTGGTGATAAGGTCTTGTTTGTCCTGTTCATTTAAGCTGCGATAGAGCACACCTGCTTGATAAAAGTTACGCGGATTGCTGATCGCTTTTTGCTGAACACTTCCAACCAACTGCGTTTGTACCGCTTTAAATTGAGGGTCCTCTTTCAATTCAAGCTTACGACTGGGTTGGTAGTTAATGTCTGAAGCCGTTTGTGCACTGTTACTCGCGCCCTCTTGGTTATGGCTGTTCACCTCAACCAATGGGCGGTTAATTGGCAGTTGGAACAAATTGGCACCTAAGCGATAAAGCTGTGTATCGGCATACGCAAATAAACGCCCCTGCAACAGACGGTCTTCCGATGGCTCAATACCAGGAATTAGGTTTGATGGCGCAAATGCCGACTGTTCGGTTTCCAAAAAGAAGTTGTCAGGTACTTTGTTCAAGGTCATCGTACCGACTTTCTTCTCCGGCACATCCAACCATACCTTGGTGGCATCTAAGCCGTTGTAATCCAGTTTGCTCAGTTGTTCTGGTGTCAACACCTGAGCATAAAGATCCCATTTGGGGTGATTACCCGCGTTAATTTGTGTGTAGAGATCATTCGTTAAATGGTTAAAGTACTGTCCTTGAACTTTGACGACCTCATCAGGGCGCAAACTTTCAATTCCTTGCAGGCTTTTCCAATGGAATTTCACGTAGTTCACATCGCCTTTTTGATTGATCCATTTATAAGCATGAACACCAAAACCATCCATGGTTCGATAGCTTGCCGGTGTACCTAAGTTGGTATACACCCAAGTCAACATATGTGTAGACCCTGGCTCATGACTGAAAAAATCAAAAAAGCGATTCGGATCCTGAAGATTGGTGACGGGTGATGGTTTCAGCGAGTGAACCATATCCGGAAACTTGATCGAATCACGAATGAAGAACACAGGCAGGTTGTTCCCTACCAAATCCCAGTTGCCTTGTTCGGTATAAAATTTGGTCGCAAAACCTCGCGGATCGCGCAGCGTTTCTGGCGAACCTTTTGAGTGAATCACCGTTGAAAAACGCACAAATACCGGTGTGATTTTGCCTTTGCTGGTAAACGGCGCGGAGAGTGTCAGATCACTAAAATCACCGGATGCGACAAACTCACCATGTGCGCCAGTTCCTCTGGCATGCACTACCCGCTCAGGAATACGTTCTCTGGCAAAACGCTGCAATTTTTGGATCAGATGAACATCTTGCAGCAATACACTGCCATGCTCACCTGCCGTGATGGAGTTTTGGTTATCGCCAACTGGCGCACCGTTGTCTCGCGTAAGAGTTTGTGCCTGTACGGATACCGCCACAAAACCCATTGAAATAATTAAAAAGCTTTTTGACATATGCATGGTTGCTCTCCAATGCGACCTGCCATTCTGACCGACGTTGCGGAGAATGAAGAAATCAAAAGCTCTTTTCTGCCCAGCGAGAATATAAGGGTAAATAACCCTTTTCACTAAATGGGAAATAACGATGAATTTAATAGAGAAAATCGATTTAAACGAAAGTTTTAGATGACTTCTCATATTTTTACTTATCAACCGTCATTATTTTAAGCCAATATTTGTGATATTGGTTCACAGAACCATTTATTAGAGATGGTTAAATTAGCTCTCTATTCTCGGGCGTTTTTTAAGCATGTCGGCTGTTTTTAAACTGGTTATAACTCATGTCCAAATACGATATAAAAGCGTGAATGAATTTTTCAACCTCTCAGGTCATCTCCTTTGAACCAGCAAATGTGAACTCATTTTTGCTCAATAATTCTTTGTATATCTGTTTAAAGGAGCTTTCATGCACGACTCGAAAACGCACAACCTAACAACTCAATACAGCTATCTTATCGGTGTGTTGGGGGTATCACTGATCTTGATTTGGTTGGGGATTTACAAATTTACCCCCACCGAAGCCAAATTAATCGAGCCTTTGGTACTTAACCACCCCTTGATGGGCTGGACTTACCAATTTCTCTCCGTACAAGCGGTTTCTAACCTAATTGGTGCGACAGAAATAATAGTAGGGATTGGTTTATTGATTGGATTACGCTCTTCTAAAGTAGCTTATTACTCTGGCATTGCGAGCGTGGTGATTTTTATTAGCACTTTAAGTTTTCTGATCACAACGCCTGATACTTGGAAGGTATCGGATGGGATTTTGGTTCCAAACTTCTTTTTATTGAAAGATATTCTCTTTTTAGCGGTAGCGATTCACGTTATTGAGAAAAATAAAGTGTAGTCATTAAGTCAATATTCATTGTCCAAGTGTTGATGTAAGCCTATCTATAAAAAAATAGAGCGTCGATTGACGCTCTATTTTTATTCACTCCACCTTCATAGTGTGGTTTTGGATCGTTGGGATAGGTAGCGAATCAGATCCACCACATTCACTTGGTCGATGATGGCAAATAAATGTTGCTTC
The DNA here is from genome assembly GCF_000621645.1 of Vibrio cholerae ATCC 14035. Taxonomy (GTDB): domain Bacteria; phylum Pseudomonadota; class Gammaproteobacteria; order Enterobacterales; family Vibrionaceae; genus Vibrio; species Vibrio cholerae. Next base: position 114,109 of record NZ_JHXR01000015.1, read on the forward strand.
TGTATTCACTCCCCCATACACGCAATGCAGCGATTGAGTAAGGGGTGGTGATGTCCGGCATCAGAAACGATAGCAACCTGACTGACAAACGGCATATCTTGAATCGTCTTCACCACCACCGAATGGTCAAGATGATCTGTGAGCGATAAAGGAACGATCGCAATGCCAAACCCAGCTTGCGCCATAGTAATTGCCGTTCTTAACTGTGGCGCAGCATACGATCGCGCGATATTGACACCGGCTGCGCTGAATGCGGCTTCAATATTGTCGTACAGGGCCGGGCCGACCTCTCGTGGAAACATCAATACATTTTCATGGTTAAGCTGGATGAGCTGAATCTTTTCCACTTCCGCTAACGTATGCACGGCGGGGATCACCGCCACAAATGGGTCATCAAATAATATCTTTCGCCGTAGCGCTTCACTGGCATAACAAGGCAAACGCATAAATGCGATATCCAACTGTTTTTCTTGGATCATTCTAGCCAACTCTGGCATCGGATGTTCTACGGCGATCAATTGTAGATCTGGAATCGTTTCATGCAGTTGGCACACTTTTTCTAATACCACAGAACTGCTGGCGGTTGAGGCAGCAAAGCCTAAACGCAGTTCAAGATGCTCTCCCCTTGCCCTTTGTCTAACTCGATCTTTGGCTCGTTCAACTTGTTGGAGAATGCTGGTCGTATCCTGATAAAAAAGCTCACCGGCGGGCGTCAACTCAACGCCTCGTGATAATCGTTTGAAAAGATTGACGCCAAGCTCTTCTTCTAACTTTTTGATTTGCTGACTTAAAGGTGGCTGGGCTATGCCAAGTTGCTCCGCCGCACGCGTGAAATGTTTTGCCTCTGCGACGGCCGCAAAGTACTTCATGTAACGAAATTCCATTAACCACCCATATATTTTCTATATCAAAATATATCTTATTTATATTGGATTTTGCGCCACTAAGAAGTCAACCTAAATATACACACAGATTCATATTAGAGTTGACTTATGAACCCTTTACTCTCTGCCCACTGTTCATGCTCACAAGAGATTGCTCAGCAATTTGCCCACTATCAACACATCAGTGGTGAAGGCGAGATTTATCAAACCTCATTGATGAGCGCCTTAATCGCTGGGGTTTATGAAGGTGCAACCACCATAGCGCAACTTTTAGAACATGGGGACTTTGGTCTCGGTACGTTTAATGAACTGGATGGCGAATTGATCGCATTTGATCGGCAAGTCTTTCAACTGCGCGCTGATGGTTCTGCCCAACCCGCACATCCTGAGCAGCAAACGCCTTTCGCCGTTTTTACTTTTTTTAAAGCGGATATTGAGCTGCCCATTACCGAACGCATGACTCGTGAACAAGTACATCAGTTGATTGACCGATTAGTCCCGAGCGACAACCTATTTTGTGCGATTCGCATTGATGGCACCTTTCCGAGTGTGCAGACCCGTACTGTACCTAAACAACAGCGGCCCTATCGACCTATGTTAGAGGTGGTTAAACAGCAGCCCGTTTTTCGTTTTCAACAGCAACATGGCGTGATTGCCGGATTTCGCAGCCCGCAATACACCACAGGCATCAACGTGCCCGGCTACCACGAACATTTTATTACTCAGCAACGTACGGGTGGCGGACACATTCAAGATTACATCATCCGTTCTGGATTCTTACAAATTGGGCGAGTTTCGCGTTTGGTGGTCGACACTCCGGTGTCTCGTGACTTTCTTGAGGCGAACCTCACCCCTAATAACATCCGTACTGCCATCGAAGCAGCGGAAAAATAATCGCCCAACCGTGAAATGCTTGTGATTGGCGGCGAAAGCGCTTTCCTGTTGCAATGATCTCTGTGCAGGAAGTGCCCACCCACCTATCGCAAAACAACTTTCACTTAGGGTGTAACGTCAGGTAACTAAGGATCACTTATGCAATCCAACATTCACTTGCGCAGCGGAGCACAACTTATCGCCCAACAGCTTGAAGCTATTGGTGTGCGTTATGTCTTCGGCATTCCGGGGGCCAAAATCGACCGTCTTTTCGACGCGATTGAGGATACCAAAATCCAAATGATCCCAGTCCGTCATGAAGCGAATGGCGCTTTTATGGCGGGTATTATGGGGCGTCTTTCAGGTCGAGCGGGAGTCACCTTAGCCACATCGGGCCCCGGCTGCGGCAACCTTGTAACAGGCGTCGCGACAGCCAATTCTGAAGGCGATCCGATGATCGCTATTGGCGGCGCAGTCAAACGTGACTATCAACAAAAGCAGACCCACCAGAGCATGGATACGGTGAGTATTTTTCGTTCTATCACCAAATACAGCGCCGAAATTCAACATGTCGATGCCACCAGCGAAGTCATGGCTAATGCATTTCGTCTCGCCGAATCGGGTCGCCAAGGCGCGTGTTTTATCAGCGTACCGCAAGATGTGCTGGCCGATAAAACCTCAAGCGAAATTATTATCCCCAGTGCTTATCAGCCCACGGCTGAAGCCGACCCAGACAGTTTGCAGGAAGCCGTAGAACGGATTCAAAAAGCGCAGCGCTGCGTCGTATTACTCGGACTGCATGCCAGCCACCAAGCCACTGCTGAAGCGGTCAGCGCTTTTTTACATAAAACCCAGTTACCTGTCGTGGGCACCTACCAAGCCGCTGGCGCAGTAGACATCAACTACTATCACCATTTCGCCGGACGAGTCGGCTTATTCAATAATCAGCCCGGAGATGTGCTGCTTAAAGAGGCCGATTTGATCATCACCATCGGTTTTAATCCAATCGAGTACGATCCTGAGCTATGGAATAGCCAGCGCTGTCCTATCGTTCATATCGATATTGAGCCAGCGCAGTATCAAATCCACTACCAGCCATGCCTACAAATTGTCGGTAACATTGCCAGTAATTTGGCGGCACTCTGCCGCCCACTACCCGGTTTTACTCGCCTCTCCCCGACTGCATTAGCGATTTTGGAAGAAGTGACTCAGCAGCGTCACGCCATCAAAGCCTATCCTTTGCGCTATCAAAATGCGGGATTTCATCCGCTAACCTTGATTAAAACCATGCAAGCGATCATCAAACCCGATACCACCCTCTGTCTCGATATGGGGAGTTTCCATATATGGATTGCGCGCTATCTGAGCTGTTTTCGTGCACGGCAGATGCTGGTATCTAACGGACAGCAGACCATGGGCGTTGCCCTACCTTGGGCGATTGCGGCCAGCTTACTCAAACCCGGCCATAAAGTCGTTTCAGTATCCGGTGATGGCGGCTTTATGCAATCAAGCATGGAGCTCGAAACCGCGGTGCGCCTCAAATGCAATATCGTACACATCATTTGGGTCGATAACGCTTACAACATGGTCGAGATGCAGGAAGTGCAGAAATACCATCGCGCTGCTGGGGTAAAATTCGGCCCTATTGATTTTAAAGCCTACGCCGAATCCTTTGGCGCTCGAGGCTACGCCATCACGCAACCCGATCAGTTGCTCCCTACTCTGCGCCAAGCGATGGAAGTCGAGGGCCCCGCCGTCGTCGCGATTCCAGTCGATTACTCGGATAACCCCAAATTGATGCAAGCGCGCACCGAAGCCAATCAAGATCCCGTATTTCAAACCCTAGAAGGAGTTTTCGCATGAGAGGTTTAACCCATAAAGTCGCCTTAGTGACAGGTGCCGCTAACGGTATTGGACTGGCGATTGCCGAACGTTTATATCAAGAAGGCGCAACCTTAGCGCTGGCTGATTGGAATGAAGAGCAGTTAGCCATTGTGATTGAGCAGTTTGATTCTGCGCGAGTTTACGCGCAAAAAGTCGATGTCTCGGATCCCGAACAGGTGCAAGCTTTAGTACGTAAAACGGTCGAGCGTTTCGGGCGTCTAGATATTCTCGTCAACAACGCAGGGATTCATATTCCGGGCACAGTGTTGGAGTGCAGCGTGCAAGATTGGCGACGCATCGCCTCGGTTAATATAGATGGAGTGGTCTACTGCGCAATGCATGCATTACCTGAGCTAATAAAAACGCGCGGCTGCATGGTGAATACGGCGTCCGTGTCCGGCTTAGGCGGTGACTGGGGCGCAGCCTTCTACTGCGCGACTAAAGGTGCGGTAGTCAATTTCACTCGCGCTCTAGCACTGGATCACGGTGCGCAAGGTGTACGCATTAACGCGGTATGTCCAAGTTTGGTGAAAACCAATATGACCAACGGCTGGCCACAAGCGATCCGCGATCAATTCAATGAACGCATCGCTTTAGGCCGAGCCGCAGAACCAAAAGAAATAGCCGCCGTCGTCGCCTTTTTAGCCAGTGATGATGCCTCGTTTGTCCATGGGGTGAATCTTCCCGTTGATGGTGGTGCCACCGCCTCCGACGGGCAACCTAAAATCGTTTAGCCTCACTCGTGATGAATAACCCTAGCCAGAGCTGAGAGCGCCGAAAGGCGCTCTTTTTATCGCCACGAGATCTCCGTTACTGAGTGTTCATATCGTCAGCATCACGGACTTTGACTTAAAACAACAAAAGCACACACTGGATCCTTTACCGCAAAAAATCGGCCATTAATTAATAAAAATGTCACAACAACCGACTAGTGTTTGAGCCGTTTAATGCATAAGTATTAGTGGACAACCATGAATCACATCCACCCCTACCAAAATGAATTGAGTGATATTTTACGCAAACAGCGCATTACCCCGTTATTCCAACCCATTGTGCACCTTGCGAGCGAGCGTGCTATAGGGTACGAGTCGCTCAGTCGAGGCCCTCAACAAAGTCCTCTTCATACGGCGGGTTCTCTGTTTGAAGCGGCTGAACAGTGCCAGCGCTTACCCGAGTTAGAGAAAATTTGTGTACACAAGGCGGCGGCAGCTTGGTCAAGCTTCGGGATCGATTCACAGCTTTTTATCAACCTGAGCCCAGATATGTTGCTGCATTCACAACAACACCAGTGGGAATTACCACAATTGATGCAGCGTCACCGTCTATCCGCCAATCAGGTCGTGTTTGAAATTTCTGAGCGCACCCCTGCATTGCAGTTGGATGAGTTGAAAAACTCGGTTCAACATCTACAAGCACAAGGATTTTCAATAGCGATTGATGATATGGGCTCTGGGTATTCAGGATTAAAACTGTGGTCTGAATTACAGCCGGATTTTGTGAAAATTGATCGCTACTTTATCCATAACATTGACAGTAACCCAATCAAACTGAAATTTGTGCGTAGTTTGGTACAACTGGCAGAACAACTTGATTGCCAATTAATTGCAGAGGGAGTAGAAACGCGCTCCGAACTTTTGGCCATAGCGGATTTAGGTATCGAGTTAGTCCAAGGGTATTTATTCGGTCGCCCTCAACTTACGCCTCAGCGAATATATCATTCGCAGAGTTTTTCCTCTGCCACGGTCTTAAACATCGAGTCAGCTCGTACAGAAACGCCTCTTCAGTACCTAATGTTTCAAGATACTCCACGTATGTCTGCGTTATAGCCTCAAGTTATCTCCTGCTTACTTGCTGGGAAACCAAGGATTGGGATTAGCGTATATACACCGGATGTGATGAATAAAAAGAATGATGGACACAGATAACCGCTGGAGAATTGCGCTTCGCTCTATACGAGGAGAACTGATCATTATCGGGATGATAGCGGTCAGCATAGTATTGATTAACACGCCTAAATTATTGTTTGAAGATAAGATCCACGCTTATGAAAAAGAGCAATTGCAACTGACTGTCGAACTACAGAAAACCCGTATTGACTACGCAAGCCTAATTCTAGAACATCTAGAAACCCACTCATTGACTCCACAGTTGCAAGAATTCTTCAATCTGTACCATGGCAATTTATGTGTGCTGGATGAGAATTCCCCACAACAATGCCCGTTGAGCATTATCGATGCGGTTCAATCCACCACTTCAGCAAGTGATTTTGTCGCTTCTACCTCAGTAAACATCACGTTTGCAGAAGGTTCTATCCTATTTTTTCAAGTGCAAGGCAAACAGATCCGAGTGCTATGGTTCAACCATGCTTCATTTTGGCCAGCACCACAGAAAAACATCAGCTTGGTCTTGGTTCGCGGTAATCACATTCAGTTCTTAGATAATCCGATTGCACACTATAACGCTCTACTGAATTACACGATTTTGCGCCACCGAGATGATTACGGGACTTTGCAGTTTGAAAACATGGAGTTGAGCTTTCTTCGTTGGAACCTTGGTGAATATCAATTGATCAGTGTGTTTAACGACAAAGTACGCTTGTTTAATCTTATTTACTGGGTAATGTCGGCCAGTTTAACCCTGTTACTGACTTTGACTTGGTTCCTCACTCGACTCAATCTACAAAAAGTAGCGGCGCAGCGTCATGTTTATATCGACAACTTAACTCGGCTCAATAACCGACATTTTCTGAATAAAATCAGTACTAAGTTTATTGAACACCCTCACTCCATTGCCGCGATGATCGACATCGATCACTTTAAGAAAATTAATGACCAATATGGGCACATTACCGGAGATCGCATTCTACAGGCGGTGGCCTCTTGTCTGCGCAAAAATGTCCGAGATGGAGACACCATTATCCGCTTTGGTGGAGAAGAGTTTTTACTATTGTTCCAAGCCCATTCAAACAAAGAAGCTTGGTACATGCTCGACCGATTGCGTCAGCGAGTTAAAGACGATCATAGCTTGTACGGAACAACGATTTCGATTGGTTTTACTTTTATCGATGGTAGTTTACCCGCTGCTATTTCGCGGGCAGATACTGCACTCTATCAAGCAAAAGAAGCAGGACGTAATCAAGTGGTTGCCGACAGCGAGAAAGAGAATGACTCAGCAGCAGATTTACCGATTCAGTGCTGAGTCTTATGCCCAAGATGTTAAAAAACAAACTGATAGCGCGTTTGATAGCGATAGACTTCTCCGGGTTGCAGGATGCAGCTCGGTTGCAGCCATTCTGGATGATGAGGGGAATCGGGTAAAAACTGCGTTTCTAAAGCGAGGCCAGCGTAATCCTTGTAGTGCGAACCAAGGCGATTGGGTGTTCCCGCCAACCAATTACCGGTATAAAGCTGCATAGCAGGTTTATCCGTACTGACGAGCAGTTGCACTTTCTCATCGGCAGACCACACCTTAGCGATAGGCGTGTGCATATCTCGCTCTGGCGCAAAGAAATAACTGTGGTCATAGCCTTTCGCACGGATTTGCTGTTTATCTTGAAGCAAATCCTCCCCAACCCTTTTCGGTTGAGTGAAATCAAAACCGCTACCCAGTACCGATTGCAACTCCCCGAGCGGGATACCCGAGGCATCCGTTGGTAAGAACTGCTTTGCATCAATCCAGAGCTGATGATTGAGGCAATCACTACCTTGCTCAGCGCCATTCAAATTAAAGTAGGCGTGGTTCGTTAGATTCACGGCGGTCGCACGATCGGTGGTGGCTTGGTAGTCGATATTCACCCCACCTTGCTCATCCAACCGGTAGGTCACTGCAACGTGGAGGTTGCCCGGAAAGCCTTGTTCTCCGTCAGCAGAAAGCAGTTGAAAGGTCACATGCTGTGCGCTTTGCTGCGTGATTTGCCAGCGACGACGATCAAACCCTACAACGCCACCGTGTAACGTATTGCCAGCTTGATTGACCGACAAAGCATACGTTTGTGTCCCTATCTTGAGTTCGCCACGCGCAATCCGATTGGCATAACGCCCCACCGTTGCGCCTAAATAACTGCCTTGGCGCACAAAATCATCCATGCTGCTTACGCCAAGTAGCACTTCTCTTGATTCATCGCCCATCGGTAGAGTGCAACTGAGCCAAGTGGCACCGATGTCCATCACTACCACACGCATACCGCGGCGGTTAGTGAGCTCAATAAGCTTGGCAGGCTGACCATCATAGGCGACCTGTGCTGTCATGCTGGTGAATAACGCGTTCATCTCTAACCTTATGCAAGCTCAACCAATCCCGCGCCCGAAGTTGCATGGCAGACATAGATCGATGCCTTCAGCCCTGTCGCAGCTTCATAGTGTTCAGCCACCGCTTGCTGCACCGCTTCTACTTGCTTCGGGTGTACAAGGGCCACCACACAACCACCAAAGCCGCCGCCAGTCATCCGCACACCGCCTTGATCGCCAATCACAGATTGAACAATCTCGACCAGCGTATCTATCTCCTTGACAGTGATTTCAAAATCATCACGCATCGAAGCGTGAGAAGCGGCCATTAACTCGCCTAAGCGCGGCATGTTTCCTTCACGCAGGGCCTGAGCGGCATGTAAAGTGCGTTCATTTTCCGTGATGACATGGCGCGCACGTTTGGCCACCACAGGATCAAGTTCGGCCTGCTTTGCAGTCAATTGCGCCAAAGTGACATCGCGTAGCGCTTTCACACCAAAAGTTTTGGCTGCGGCTTCGCATTGCTGACGACGGGTATTGTATTCACTCTCCACCAAGCCGCGTTTTTTATTGGAATTGAGGATCACCACTGCCATCTGCTCTGGCATCGCAACGGCCTCGGTTTGCAAGCTACGACAATCAAGCAACATGGCATGGTTCGCTTGCCCCTGCGCCGAGATCATCTGATCCATAATGCCGCAGTTACAACCGACAAACTGGTTCTCCGCTTGCTGGCCATTGAGGGCGATCTCCGCCTGACTGATTTTTAGCTGGTAAAGCTCTTTAAAAGTTTGCCCAATCACGACTTCTAAAGCCGCCGAGGAACTGAGACCCGCCCCTTGAGGTACGTTACCTGAGACCACAATATCTGCCCCATTAAACTCAAAACCACGTTCAATCAAGCACTTGATTACACCGCGAATATAGTTCGACCACATTTTTTTAGGCTGAAAGGCAATCTCTTCTCGCAGGTCAAATTCGTCCGTGTCATTGTCGTAATCGACGGCGACCAAACGCACTAGAAAGTCTTCCCGTTTGGCTGCAGCCACGACGGTTTGGTAGTTAATCGCGCAAGGCAGCACAAAGCCATCGTTGTAGTCGGTGTGCTCGCCGATCAAATTGACCCGCCCCGGAGCTTGCACAAGGTGCGTAGCATCATAGCCAAAGAGTTGTGCAAAGGTTGTAGTCACGTTTTGGATTAATTCAGACATAGGGCTTCTCACTTTAAATGGGGAGAGCGACGCTGGCGTTGGTGCTGCGCCGCTCAAAATATCTGTTATTGATGGTTATGCTGTTCTTTGTAGTGAATATCACTCACCGCGCGTAAACGCTCTGCGGCCTGCTCTGCGGTTAAATCACGTTGGCTTTCTGCCAGCATTTCATAGCCAACCATAAACTTGCGAATGGTTGCGCTACGTAGCAGCGGCGGATAAAACAGCGCGTGCAACTGCCAGTGGTTAATGTCGGTACCCGCTTCAAAAAATGGCGCAAAGTGCCAGCCCATCGAATACGGAAAAGCACATTGGAATAAATTGTCGTAGCGGCTAGTCAGTTTTTTGATGGCAAGTGCAAGATCATCACGCTGCTCATCATTGAGCTCACTCATGCGGCGAATATGAGTTTTGGGCAACAGCAGGGTTTCAAACGGCCAAGCCGCCCAATAAGGCACCACCGCTAACCAATGTTCGGTTTCCACCACGGTTCTCGCGCCATCTTTTAGCTCCGCTTGTACGTAATCGACTAGCAAATTGCGGCCATATTGTTGGTAATAAGCCTTGAGGTGCTGCTCTTTGCGTTCTATTTCGTTGGGTAAAAAACTGTTCGCCCAGATCTGCCCATGGGGATGCGGCTGAGAGCAGCCCATAGTTTCACCTTTGTTCTCAAAAGCTTGCACCCAAATATACTCTCTACCGAGCTCTTCGATTTGTTCGTTCCATGTCTCTATCACGCCACGAATCTTATGCACGGGTAACTCTGGCAGCGTTTTGTTGTGATCAGGTGAAAAACAGATCACCCGACTCAAACCGCGAACGCCTTGAGTTTTGAACAGCGGATTATCGGATTCTGGCGCTGCTGGAGAATCCGTCATCAGCGCAGCAAAATCGTTATTGAACACATAAGTGCCGGTATAGTTGGGATTGACATCCCCAGAAATACGAGCATTGGTTGGACACAAAAAGCATTGCGCATCATAGCTGGGCAACTCAGCGAGCGCCGGTTTCTCATCGGCCCCACTCCATGGACGCTTTGCTCGGTGAGGTGAAACGAGGATCCACTGCCCAGTCAATGGGTTATATCGACGGTGTGGATGATCGACAGGATTAAACTTAAGCTCAGACATGAACACTCTCTCACGCCCTCCACTGCAACAATCGAGTGAGAAGGCAGTTAGCAAAGATCAAACAGTAGGCTCACGACGCACAGTCCAGCCTTTTACCAAGCATAGCAATCCTACTATCGAACATTCTGTGAAGTGAATCGCACAGTGTAAACGCTTTCACAAGTTATCACTAAGGCAGCCAAACTCATCTGCTCTAAACGCCGCATATTGTGAAGTCTGATAAAAAGGTAATGGATGTCAAAGCAATAGCAGACAAGGAACACCCAATCAACGGGAATGGTTGACGGTCAGTGACAGCGTATTGCGCGTGGCACTCCGCCCAATTGAGGGAGAAATGTCATGCTCTCTTCAAGCATCAAAGTTAAACGTTTACACAAGGCGTACAGGGCGAGTCAATCTGGTTACTGCACCTGCAACTCCAAATCGTTTAGGTATAGTGATATTTAAGAGTCAAAGGCGTAATCATCCAACTGAATTTTCGGAGCGCGCAACGCATTCAATGCCCCTAGCAACGCAAGCAGCGCCGCAACCGCAAAGCCAATTTGAAAAGCATGCAAAATTTCACTTTGTGGCAATGCGGCAATCGCCTGCAAACCACTGTTTGGCGATAAACCGGGAAGTAAGGAGTAAATCAATGTACCAAAGAAAGCGGTGCCGACCGATGCCCCTAACGAGCGGCTCAGTGAAGCCATCGCGGTGATCCGCCCTAAATTGGCTTTGCCTGCCAATGTTTGAACTAAAACTTGGGTTGAGGGCATCACAGTGCCTAAGCCTAAACCACATAAGGCAGCAATCGCACTCACCACGGGCGCAGAGAGTGAAAACATCGCCAACACAGCAAAGGCGCAGCTACTTAAACTCATACCAAACACAGGCAAAAATTTGGGCACTCCTGTTTTAGCAATCACTTTACCGGTCGTATAGGCGCCACCAATAATGCCGCATGACAGGGGGATAAGCAGTAGTCCCGATTGTGCTGCGTTAACTCGTAAGCCGAGCTGTAAAAAAATCGGTAAAAAGAAGATCAGCGCAAACAAACAAGCCGCGAAAATGAACGTGGAGAGCAACGGAATATGTATTTCACGACGCGCCAATAAACGGAGTGGTAAAAAGGAAGCCGTGACTCGCTTTTGCTGGGCGATAAACAGCAAGCTCGTTAAAACAAATGCACTCACTAGGCTTATGCTGGTGACCGAGAACCACGGAAAATAGTGCCCGCCAGCCGAAAGCCAATAGATGATGAGAGTCATCATACTGGGAAACAGGATAAGCCCAGCCACATCAATTGAAGCCTCAGACTTACGCGAACTTTGCACAAATTGAAATCGTGCCAGTCGATACAAAGCGATGCCCACAAGCGGCAGGTTAAACCAAAACAGCCATTGCCAAGAAAGGTAGGTTACCAATACACCACCTAACACTGGCCCCCCAATACTGGCCACCGCAAAAAGTGAGGAAAAATAGCCCTGAAAACGGGCACGCTCGCGGGGCGGTACTAATTCCCCGATCAAGGCTTGTGATAAGCTCATTAAGCCGCCGCTACCCAGTCCTTGTACAATCCGACCAGCCACCAACCACGGCATATTCATTGCAAAAGCACAAATGACGGAACCTAAGGCAAAAATACTCAGCGCAATCATTAACATCGGTTTACGTCCATACTGATCCCCTAACCAGCCGTAAACCGGAACACTGGCTGCACTTGCCAGCATGTAACCAATCGCAATCCACGAAGAAAGTTGCAAGTTGCCGAGATCGCGCACAATCGCAGGCGTCGCGGTAGCCAGCAAGGTTTGATCAACGGCCGCCAAAAACATTGGCAAAAAAACCGTAAAAAAGATGCCCAAAAAGGTTTTTCTATCTACAGGCTGCGACATACCTTCCTCATCGATAACTCACTAGAACACGACAACATCCACTTAAGATATTCATAAAATCAGCATGATGTGGACATCTCGCGCTCAAGCTTACTCCTTAAATTTCGTCAACTGAATCAAAAAAGCCGATAAAAATTAAACCTATGATTTGACAGTGAGGAGTCAACTTACCCATTATTCAAAGACTAGCCTAGACCACCAAGGAACCGTCATGCTGAGCAACGGATACTTAAAACGTTATGTGCGCTGCTGCTTGCTCATCATAGGATTATGTCCCGCGCTGCTGTATGCACAATCCTCCCCCAACGCAGAGGATAAACTCGTGCGTATTGCATCCGGCGAATGGCCACCTTTTATCGGCAGTGATTTACCTAACTATGGTTTTGTTGGTGAAATCATCACCCAAGCTTTTACCAAGCAAGGTTATCAAGTGGAATTCCAGTTTTTACCATGGGCAAGAGCTTATGCTGAAACCCAACGCGGTTTGTACGATGCCACTGCGATCTGGATGCACAGCGCGGAGCGTGAAATCGATTTTTTCTATAGCTTGCCAGTGAGCCAAGAAGAGTTTGTTTTCTTTTATCCCGTTAAAAAGCCATTTGATTGGAAAACCTTAAGCGATTTAGCCCCTTATAAGTTAGGCGGCGTACTGGCCTACAGCTATGGTAAAGAGTTGGATGCCCTACTCGACTCTGGCGTACTGACGATGGAACGCGATGGCTTAGCGGCAAAAAATCTCGAAAAACTCGCTAAAGGCCGAGTCGATCTGGTACCAGAGGAAAAACATATTGGCTACTACCTCATCAACCAACAAATTCCACATTTGCAAGATTTGATCACCCACCACCCCACACCTTTTCTCACTAACAGTAATTATCTGCTGTTTCCCAAGCAAAGTGCGCGCAGCCAAGAGTTATTAGGCGTGTTTAATCATTACCTCGTTCAAACGCAAAAGAAGAAGAAAAAACAGTAGCGATAGACTTGGAATATCAGGTAAGAGGCATGTGAACTCATACCCATGAGCATAGATAGACCAACAATCGGCGTTGCCAAGAGCACAGCAGCCGCAAATAGTTGTAGTGATGAAAAGCACAAAGCCCGCATTAAGCGGGCTTTGTGGGGTGTTCATCTTGAACAAATTCTGGTGCGTCTAAGTGGACTCGAACCACCGACCCCCACCATGTCAAGGTGGTGCTCTAACCAACTGAGCTATAGACGCATACTGTTTTTAAGCTTCTCATGGTGCGTCCGAGTGGACTCGAACCACCGACCCCCACCATGTCAAGGTGGTGCTCTAACCAACTGAGCTACGGACGCATCGCTTGAGAACGAGGTGGATATTAGCGGCAGTTTTTCTGACGTGCAAGCCCAATTTCTTTGTTTTTGAATCGTTTGGCTTTTCTGTCATCATTTTGATGTTTTTTTGTGCTTTTAGTGTTCTTTTACGGCCTGGATTTACTGAACCGCGAAGAGTTTGCAGAATTAGAGCGCCGTCTACTTTTGTGACATGCATTCAAGATCAATATTGATCAAGATATTCAACTCTGTACTATAAACGCTTACGTTTAGCCCCGGAGAGGGTGAGTGCATGGATGCTAGGTTATTTGACAATACACAAACGCTTCGAGCTTCAGTGCTATGCGGCCTAAGTTTCTTTTGGGCTTTGATCGCTTTCTTGATGGCGCTGATCAATTTCTGGTCAACACGGTTAGTCGAACTCGCGTCACTTGAGCTCGTTTGCGCTTTCTACTCCCTGTATATTTATTCTCTGGCTAAGCGTCGTATTCATACCAAACAACAAGTTTATCTTTATTTGTTTATATTAACTGGCACAACGCTTTTCGCGACCTATATGAAGCCTTTAATGATGGGGGTTTATATTTGGAGCTGCTTCGTTCCCATCCTGTTTTACATTTTTACCTCTGCTCGCTTTGCCTTTGTTACCTCTTGCCTGTTTTTGATCATACAAAGCAACATTATTTACTGGCAGTTGCAGCAAACTGGCGCGGCCCTCTCTTGGTCAGTGCTCCTGCATCTTTGCTTATATCGGAATTTGGGTGGTTGCCCATGTTTACGAAGATAACCGACGTAAAATTGAAAACTCCCTACTCTATCTTGCTTCGCGTGATCCTTTAACTGGCGCACACAACCGTTTGTCACTCACTACATCATTTCAACATTTTGAACGGTTTAGTGATCAAACCTCACTCTGTTTGCTCGTCATTGATTTGGATTTTTTCAAATCGATTAATGATCAATTCGGCCATGACACCGGAGATAAAGTGCTGATTGAAACCACTCGCCTTTTTACTCAAGTTGTCGGTGACAACAATTTATATCGAATTGGCGGTGAAGAGTTTTGCGTTACTTTATTTGATCAATCGCTTGAGCAAGCTGGGCGTGTTTGCGAACACTTAAGAGCGATTGTCAGCCAGCATCTGTTCGCGTTTAGAGAGAAACGAGTACAAGTGACGATCAGTATCGGTGTGTGTGAATATCAAGCAGGAGATCAACTGAACGATCTCCTGAAATTTGCGGATATGGAATTGTATCGAGCCAAAAAGGCGGGAAGAAATCAGGTTCGCCTATTCAGACATGGCTCAACCAATCCTACTATGGTTAATCAACAAACCGAGAACGTGTGAGTTTAATTAACGCTGGGATTGCTGGCGTTGTCCTCTTCTTCAAATTCATAAACCACGTTGTAATTCTCCGTGTAGGAACAGTGTGGTTGTCGACTACAGGTAAAGAATCGTCTCCCACGGTATTCTCCTTGTGTGGCAACTTTAATCACCATAGGACTGCCGCAGCGTTTACAAAAACGCACTTCCTGCTCGGTTTGAATTAAATCGATGTGCGCGGCGAGTAAACGTCTTAACTTGCCAACTTGATAACTCATGCGAATATTGGTGCCAATCAATGGGATATTGGCCGATTTACAAACGTGCAGCAGCAACTTTTCTCGTTCTACTTTGCCCTTTTGCAGCTCTTTCCCATCATCCAATTCGAGCACGACTCTGGGTTCAAGCGTTCTTGCATCGCACACCACAAAGTCAAAGTAGCTTTTTGAGATCTTGTTATAAGCAATAAACCAGTGCTTTTTGTTCGCGACTTTACTTGGAGTGATCACATTGGTCATATTCACTTTCGCTAAGACCACGCCATGATCGCCAACCGCACTCACTAGTGCGTTAAAGAAAGCGCTTTCCTTCATATCCAGTAGTGGGCCTTTCTTTTTATAGGCATAGTCCTTTGTGTCATCGTGACGAATGACATATTTTTGAATCACGAAAAAGAACAGAACTAACAGTATGACGACAATAAAAATTTCAACCATAAAGTATTTGAGCCAAAGAAAAGAATTAGTGTCATTGATAACTGATGTTGTACTGAAAAACCAGTTTCTATTGCTGATTTTGTGCGGAAAATAAAGTGGTTAGGGAAACACGGGTTATTTATCTTCAACAGGTACCTGCAACTCAATCACCTGTCTTTGATCAAGCCTTAATAAGGAGAGCGATTCTCCCCAATACTTCTCGGTTAGTTCACGCATTAAGCCGGACTCTTGTGCCGCCTTCAATGCTTGTTCCAATAGTGCTTGATACTGAGCAGCTTGAGGGCTGAGGTAAAATTTAAAATCTCGCTGATATTGAAATAATAGATGCTGCTCTATCGCTAAATGCGGATTGAGAATGGATTCTTGATAGATTTCAGTCACACCGCGCGGGAAGTAGTTCACCGCCCCCGAGACAGAAAGCTTTTTGTATAGGCCACGCCACTCTCCATTTTGGATATAAAAAGGTAAATGGTTGGAGCGCCAGACGGCAACATCCAGCCATCCCTCACCTAGCCCAGCCACCAGCCGTGTTTGACGAAATTCATTTAGGTTAGAGACTTTATCTAAACGGCTTTGTAAGCTGGGCGGAATTAATAAAATGCGTTGCCCTATCAAACCATTGGTTAGGGGCACATCGACATGAACAAACTTTTTATTGCGCTCTGGGGTTTCCAATAACCAAGTGAGTGACAGTTGATTGTTTTCAACCATTTTCACCACTCGTTTCTGCGGCAAATGAGTATATGGCGTTTCCACCACTAGAGAGATGCCTTGATCGGCTAAAGCACGAGCCAACAACTCATGATAATAGGCATGCCCGTTATCGTTTTGTGCCGCTAAAACCAAAGTAATGGTTTGATGGTTAGCAAAAGCACTTGTCGAGAACCATAGGAGAATGGATAACCAAGATATGCGCATATCGCCTCCACTGCGACTTCATCTTCTACCTTTCATCTGCCAGCAAGATACAGATTATTCTTTACTGTAGAACACATGAGTGATGGCGACATTCTCGCTCCTGAGAAAAGCGGAGCAACGCTCCACCCATCTCACATATTCAGGATATATTTATCCATCATCGCGACCATTTTACCGATCTCAGGTTTCGTCAACGTATCATTAGCACCAAGTGCTAATGCTTTGGCACGGTTATCATCACTCATCAATGATGAGAACATGACTATAGGCATCGAGGAGTACGAATCATCATCACGTAAACGTTTAATAAGGTGCATACCATCCATTCTTGGCATTTCCACGTCCGTGACGACGGCATCGATCAGCTCACTAACCGGCACATTCTCCTCTTTTGCGGCTTGCTTGAGCTCCATCAGCTTTTCATGGGCCTCGCCACCATCTTTACAAGCAATAATGTTGTAACCCGCTGAACTCAATGTGTCTTGGATTAAGCTTCGGATAAAGGCAGAGTCATCAACGACCATAATGGTTTTCGCATTACGCTTGGTCACCATACGCTGGTTGAGGTCGACTTTTCTATCCACCGTCACATCGTATTTTTCCATACTCAGTTCAGGGTTGATATCAGAAATGATCTTCTCAAAATCCAGGATCATGATGAGCTTTTTGTCTTGTCGAACGACCGCAACCACACAATCTTGCTCACCTGCTTCGAGGAACTGGCTAGGTGATTCCACATCGTTCCACGAAATACGATGAATACGGCTGATACTGTCGATCAAGAAACCATTCGTCATACGGTTGAAGTCGGTGACTATCACGTATTTCTTACTGATATCCGTTGAAGTCGGCACACCGAGCCATCCGGCTAAATCCACCAAGGGGGTTAAAATTTCCCGTGAAGAAAATACCCCAATCATGTGTGGCTGGGCATTCGGATAGTCAGTCGTCTCTGGAACCCGAATAACTTCACGAACCTTGGCAACGTTAATGCCGTAATAACAGGTTTTGGTCCGCCCATCGGGAAGCACTTTTTCGAGATGAAACTCAATGATTTCTAGCTCGTTAGTGCCGCTTTCAGTCAAAATAGTACTGCTTGGGTTGCTCATAATCGTCACATCTTCTCGGGATGGTTATCAATATTTGTCCAGTATTGCCTGATAACGAGTTACACCATTCTCATTGACGCTGTTTTTGATCAGCTCAATGCCTTTTTGTAAATCGTTCAATACCGACTTATCTATGTTTTTGTTAAATGCGTAATACAGTGAACCTTGCATCAAAACGTATACCGTTTCAAATTCTTCAACGGGATAGCTATCTTGGCTCATCCACCAAAGTGCGGTTCTTTCATCATAAGCGAGCAGATCAATGCGTTTTTTTAGCAATTGCTCGGCCAAGCTACTGACGGTGGAACCTTCTACCATGGATTCCCGTGGTACACCGAGTTGCAGTAATTGCTGTTCTCCAATGTCATCACGGATCACACCAATTCGGTAATTTCCTAACTCGATAGGGTCATTCACTTTGATCTGACTCGACTTTCGTGCCAGCACTACCACTTTGATATCGGCAATAGGGCCGACCCAATTAAATAAATTTTCACGATGTGTTGTACGTGTCGTAGAAAAAAGTACTCCATCCTGTTTTAACAACGCCGACCGATAAGAACGTGGCCAAGGTTGAACAAAAATCTGATCCAAGTTCAAGGTGACATTAACCGCCGCCGCGGCTTCTAGGAGTAAATCCACCGCAATCCCCGCGGGTTTACCGTCTTCTTTAGCAAAATTCAGTGGTGGATAGTTTTCTGTGTAGTACGTTAACGATTCCAGCCCCTGAGCCTGAACCTTCACACTAGGACTAAAGCTCAGAACAACACCCAGTACTGTTGTCAAACAAAAACGCCATTGCATCTGTCGACCTCATCACATTCGTGTAATCTGTTTAAACTTTAGATGCAGTTATCCAATCCGTCTAATCAGGATGTGTGACGATGTAATTTACGGTACGTTCGTTCTGGGCGTCCCACCGTACCATAACTGAGATCGGCCTCCAACTCTCCAGCAGTGATAAGATACTCAAGATAGCGTCGGGCTGTTGTGCGGCTAGCCCCAATTTTTTCACCTGCCTCGTCCGCCGTCAGCATGGTAGCCGTTTGAAATAGCAACCGAATCTTATCCAATGTCACGGCGTCAATGCCTTTCGGTAAACGTTGCGGTAAGGCTTCTGAGGAATGTGTGGTGAACATTTTGTCGACTTTCTGCTGATCAAAATCCGCCAACTGTTTTAGCTCAGCTTGCCGCATTTGGTATTTTCTTAGTGCGGTTTCCAGCCTTGGAAACATCACAGGCTTGAGCAGATAATCCACCACACCACCACGCATCGCTTGTTGCAGTGTCTCCACCTCGCGCGCCGCCGTAATTAAAATCACATCGCAATGAACATTACGTCCACGAATCCATTGCAACAGCTCAAGGCCCGTTCCATCCGGTAAATAAACGTCCAACAGCACCAAATCAGGGTTAAGCACTTCCATCTGTAAACGCGCATCCGCTTGAGACATCGCGATCCCCACTACCTCAAAGCCTTCTAACTGACTTAAATAGCGATGATGAAGCTGCGCTATCGCAGCATCATCTTCAATGATCAGGAGTCGGGTTTTCATTACAACTCATCCTTGGGTAAATACACTGTCATTCGAGTACCTTGCGCTTTGCTGTGCATGTCCAGTTGTCCTTGATAACGATCGGCAAGCTGTTTGACTAAAAACAGCCCCACCCCTCGGTTTTGCACGGCTTTGCTCGACACCCCTTTTTCCGTTAGCTGCCAATGTTCCAGCTCTTTAGGTAAACCGCAACCTTGATCATCCACTTCCAAAATGATTTCGTTACCAAAATCACTGATCGAGACCTCAATCACTCTGCGTTCCGGTGGAACTGGCGACAGCGTACGTATCGCGGTTAAGGTCGCTTCAAACGCGTTATCGATCAGGTTACCGAGAATGGTCACCACATCTTCCGCTTTAATATGAATCGGCAGCGTTTCTAAACGTGCCCCGTCTTCCACCATGAGTTCCAAGCCCAGCTCGCGAGCGCGCTCTGTTTTGCCAAGCAGCATCCCTGCAATCAGAGGGTCTTTGATTGTTTCACGTAAAAACTCAATCAACACTTGGTAGTGCTCAGTTTCTTGACCAATCAGTTGCTGCACGGCATCCAATTCACCCATTTGCAGTAACCCACTAATAGTATTCAATTTATTCCTGTGCTCATGGGTCTGAGAACGCAGCATCTCTGCGTACTCACGGGTTTGGGCCAACTGCTCAGTGAGTTCATTAATTTCATCACGGAGACGGAAACTGGATACCGCCCCGACGACTTTTCCCTCAACCACGATCGGGCTGCGGTTGGCAATTATCCAATGCTTATTCAGATAGAGCTCAATATCGTGATCGGTTCTTCCGGTCGCCAAAACCGTATAGAGATCACTTTCTGGCAGAATGGTGGTCAAGCGTCGATTAAGAGCTTGTTCGCGGCGTAATCCCAAAATTTCACAAGCACTTTTATTGATCGAACGTAAGATCCCTTTGTCATCAATACTGATGATCCCTTCTTTGAGGGTGCTCATGGTCACATCCAGTTCCACGTACAAACGGGCAATTTCTTCCGGCTCAAACCCCAAAATAGCGCGCTGAAAACGTCGTGAGGCATAGCTAGAAACCAGTGCATTGGCGCCTACCACCAGTAACGCGGTAGCAATCAGATAGAATAAAAATGGCTCAACGCGGTCTTGTAGCCGCTCAATTAAATAGCCAACCGAAACGACACCGATGATTTGACCGTGTTGATCCACCACCGCCGCTTTACCACGAACCGATTTGCCTAACGAACCTTGAGCGAAAGAGACATAAGCTTCGCCTTCCACTAGCGCTCTCTCGTTATCGCCCCCCACCATAGGCTTACCGATCCTTTCATCAATGGGATGAACTAATCGAATACCTTGATTGTCGCCAATCACAATAAACGCTGCGCCTATTAGTTGAGTCAGTTCACGATAGCTTTGCTGCTGATCATCGGAAGCACGGCCGGTCTTGATCATGTTGATGACCGCTGGAGTTTGTGCAAGGAATGCCGCAACGCCCAGCGCTTTCTGGCCAACCTCTTGCTCTTGAGAATGTTTGACGTACATAAACCCTGCGGCAACCAAAAGTAGCAGCTCAATCAGACCCGATAAGGTCATGATGATCAGCATTCTCTTGCGGAAGGTGATACTGCTCCACACCATTGTTCACTCCTTGCTAGCGAGTGAAAGCTAACATCAATTTAACATTGGGGCGAAGCTCGCAATACATAACTGTGAGGCTGGCACGAGATTCACGTTAGCCATATGCCAGCAAGGCAGATCATGGCATCAAAAAAATAAAACCAATTGCATATCTGTTTTATGGCACAGGTCACAACAAATAGGCACTTTGCTCCGGCAACTTTCTAGGTTAAGCAGTATACTTAATGCGCAGTGAGCATAAACCTAACTGGGATGCAATTCAGGCATAAGACTGAGAATAGAAATTGCGGCCAAGTTCACTCAATAACACGTCAGAAGGAATAGAGACATGAGAAGAGATGCTTTTGGAATTTGCCTATCCAAAGACATGCTTTGTGAGCATTTACACTCGACATTTACTCATGTGAGGGCTTACGAAATCGAGCCAGAAACGCATGATGAGATGCGTGTTTTGTTCGCTTTTCCTCAAATGTCAGGCAAAGACGTACTGACGACTATGCAGGGAACCAAAAAGTTAGTTTGGAGAGCCGATTACTATTGCCCCTCCTACCCTCATTTTTGATCACTTTCCTACGTTCAAGAGACGTTTTTGGGCGTCAAAACCGATTACTCAAACAACTGGCTTGCTCTTGCAAGTCAGTTTTTTATACTGCGGTCCTTAACTCTTTGTTTGACTTCATCATCCAAAAAATAGAGCATTAGCTCTAAATTCATTCTGTCGAGCTCAAAATGAAAGTGAAATCTCTCTCTCTGGCGATCTGCTCTATATTATTTATGCCGATTGCTCATGCAGCGCCTCTCTCATTTCAAGAAGCTTGGGACTTGCTGCAACAACAAAACAACTCGCTTGCGGCGCAAAGAGCCAATGTGGAACGTTACGCTCATCTGAAAGATGCCACACAAAATCTCAATCTACCCTCGGTCAGTGTGGGAGCCAATTTTACGCGGCTTGATCAGGATGTAACACTTTCCGGCAAGCAGATAGTAGACAGCGCTGGCGGAATAGACCCAAATCTGATTGCTAGCCTATCGCCTAGTCTCTTACCACTAGTTACTCATCTGGGAGCCGCTAAATCTACCATCACTGAACGCGATATTTTCACTTCCTCGATCCGTGCGATTTGGCCAATTTTTACTGGCGGACGAATTACTGCTGCGCAAGATGCCGCCGCGGGTAAAGAAGAGGAAGCGCAAAGTCAGCTCGCGATGGAAATACAAGCGCGATATGAAGATTTAGCCAAATATTACTTTAGCGTAGTGTTGGCCAAAGAGGTGCTCGCTACCCGAATCGCGGTTGAAGAGGGACTCACGCAACACAGAGATAATGCCCTTAAACTTGAGCAACAAGGACAAATTGCTCATGTCGAGCGCCTGCAAGCGGATGCGTCACTGGATAAAGCCAAAGTTGAGCGTAAAAAAGCACAAAAAACCTTGGACATTGCGCAAAGTGCGCTAACCCAAATTTTAGGCGCTACAGAAACCGTAGAACCGAGTGGCATGCTGTTCATCAACACCAGCTTACCGCCCATGCACGCCTTCATCGAACAAACGCTCAATACCTATCCCGGTTTAAGCCTGCTCGATGCCAAAGAAAAGCAAGCCAGCAGTCTCATTAAAGCTGAGCAAGGGAAATACTACCCAGAAGTCTATCTGTATGGCGATTATAGCTTGCATGAAGATGACTCACTCGCTAGCCAAATGAAACCGGATTGGTTGGTTGGCGTTGGTGTGAATATTCCGCTGATTGAAAACAGCGGGCGCAGTGAACAAGTCAAAGCAGCCAATAGCGCAGTGAATCAAGTGCGCTATTTAAAAGCACAAGCAAAACAAGATCTCAGCGTGCTGGTGGAAAAGACCTATCTCGAAGCAGAACAAGCGTTAGAAGAAGTCACAGGACTCAATTCCAGTCTGAATTTGGCACAAGAGAACCTGCGTTTACGCCAAAAAGCGTTCAGCCAAGGTTTATCCACCTCCGTCGATGTGGTAGATGCCGAGCTTTATCTGGCCAGCATTCGCACCCAACAATCGCTAGCGAGCTTTAACTATCTCATTTCACTAAACAAATTATTGGCTCTGTCGAGCGAGATGAGCAGCTTCTCCACTTACCATCAATCCGCAGTTGCTCTCTCTTCACTGCACCAAAGCGCCACGGCTAAGTAAAAGGAATCCAAATGAAAACGGTAAAAACGACCTTAATGACGCTCACCGCTGTCGCTGTTGTTGGCTGGATTGGCTATCGCTTTTATCAAGCCTATCAACCTGAACCAGTCACACTGCAAGGCCAGATTGAGTCTCAGCAGTACAGCATCTCCTCTAAAGTGCCGGGGCGCATTGACCAAGTTTTGGTGCGCAAGGGCGATCAAGTGGAAAAAGGCCAACTGATCTTCACTCTACTCAGCCCTGAAATTGATGCCAAGTTGGAACAAGCGATCGCTGGCCAGAAAGCCGCGGGGGCACTGGCTCAAGAAGCAGAAAATGGTGCGCGTGAACAGCAGATTCAGGCCGCCAAAGATCAATGGCTCAAAGCCCAAGCGGCAGCAGAACTGGCTGAAAAAACGTATCTGCGCGTCAATAACCTTTACAACGATGGTGTGGTTTCCGAACAAAAACGGGACGAAGCGCAAACCCAATGGCAAGCCGCCAAATACACCGAAAGTGCAGCGTTGCAGATGTATCAATTAGCCAAAGAAGGTGCACGAGAAGAGACGAAACAAGCCGCGCTCGAAAAAGCACGCATGGCTGCTGGTGCGGTGGCTGAAGTCGAGGCATATGCCGCCGATACCAAGATTCAAAGTTGGTTTGATGGTGAAGTATCACAAGTGTTGATGCACAGTGGTGAGCTGGCTCCGCAAGGTTTCCCTGTCGTCACAGTGGTCGATACGCAAGACACTTGGGCAGTATTTAACGTGCGTGAAGATCTGCTCAAACACTTTACCCAAGGTGCTCAGTTTACGGCTTATTTGCCAGCTCTGGATAAATCCATCGAGTTTAAAGTCACTCACGTCGCCGTGATGGGCGATTTCGCCACTTGGCGCTCAACCGATGCCACTCAAGGGTTTGACCTACGTACGTTTGAAGTGGAAGCACGTCCAGTCACGCCAACCGAAGGCCTGCGTATGGGCATGAGCGTTGTGGTTAAGTTATAAGTTGTGGTTGAACTTAAAATGAAGCACGCCATCCCCCGCCAATGGACGTTACTGCGTCACGATAAATGGTTACTTTCCTGTTTAACATGGGTGCCCATTCTGCTCGCCGTCTCCATTTGGTGGATTTTTTCCCAAGGCATAGCGCGCGATCTGCCGTTTGGTGTGGTGGACTTTTCCCACAGCCAGCTTTCACGCCAGCTTATTCGTGAGGTCGATGCGACATCGACACTGCTTGTCAGTCAGCATTTTGCGAGCGTCGATGAAGCCAGCCAAGCAATGCGCAGTAATCAGATCTATGGCTTTATGGTGATCCCCGCACAATTCGATAAAGCCACTTATCGTCAAGAGCAGCCGCAAGTAACGACCTTTTACAACAGCCAAATGATTTTGGTCGGTAAGCTCGTTAACTCAGCGGTGGTGCAAGCACAAGGCACATTTAATGCTCAAGTGGATGTGATGAAAAATCTCGCCACCAAAACGCATACTACCCTTGCGGCCATGGGGCGCTCGGTGCCCGTACGCACACAAATAACGCCACTCTTTAACCAAAATACCAACTATGCGCAATTTTTGGTGTCGGCGATTGTTCCTGCTTTATGGCAAATCACCATTGTCGTTAGCACCATTTTGATTCTGGCAGCCAACTATCGTCATTACGGGTTAAAGTCTTGGCTCGCGCAGTCTCCCTTAACCCAGTTAACCCGAACCCTATTGCCCTATCTCCCCATTTTCATGCTGCAAGGGCTTGGTTTTTTGATCTGGTTTTATGATGTACTGCGCTGGCCTATGTTTGGTCACTTTTCCACTTTGCTGCTTGCTCAATCGATTACCGTGGTGGCATGCGTGATCATGGGGGCATTTTTCTATTTCCTCACGCTCGATCCCGCTCGCGCGATGAGCTTTGCTGGCGCTTTCACTGCGCCCAGTTTTGCCTTTATGGGGATCACCTTTCCGGCAAGCGATATGAACACGCTCGCTCAAGCGTGGCGCAATTTGTTACCGATCAGCCACTACATTGAAGTGCAAGTGAACCAAGTGAGTTATGGGCTTGATGCCTTAAGTTCTTTACAGCCTATGGTCAATATGTGGGGCTATCTTCTGCCGCTTGGTTTGGCGCTACTTCTGATCCGCAAGCATTTAGCGCGGGAAATGGGAGCTGCCGTATGACCTTATTTGAGCTATTTAAAGCAGAATTAAAAGCACTCTTCACCAACCCTGTTGTCGTGCTGACCGTTTTTGGTGGCGTGGTGTTTTATTCTTTCCTCTACCCGTTGCCTTACGCCAAGCAGATCCCCCGTGAACAGACCGTTTCTGTGGTCAATCTCGATCAAAGTCAGGCCAGTTTTCAACTGGAGCGGATGGTGGATGCCACGCCGCAAGTCAAAATTGTTCAGCGTGATCACACCATTGCCGATGCCAAACAAGCTTTCTTAGACAAGAAAGTCGCAGGCATCTTGGTGATTCCTGAACATTTCTACAAAGATTTGCTACTGGGTAAAAGTCCAACGCTCGCTTATGCGGGTGATGCTTCCTATTTTCTGGTTTACGGTACGATTGTTGAAGGTTTAGCCCAAGCGGGCGGTACACTCGCAGCACAAACCAAAGTCAGTCGTTTGGTCATCGAAGGTGAACCGATGGCGTTTGCCGCGCAGCATTTCTCGCCAACCAATGCCAACCTGAAACCCACTTTTAACCCACGTATGGGCTATGTCGATTACGTCGTACCCGCCGTTTTTGTATTGATCCTGCAGCAAACGCTGATCATGGCGGCTGGATTGATGGTTGGGACACAAAAGCAAGGTCACGGCTATTGGAGCCGAGTCGCCCCTGCCAAACTGTTGTTAGTGCGTAGTTTTGTGCTGGTTGCGGTCTACTACTTGCTGAGTCTTTATTATTTCGGTGCCAGTTTTGATTTGCACGGCGTGAATACTTTAGCAAAGCCAAGTGATCTCATCAGTTTGCTCTTGCCGTTTTTATTAGCCTGTAATTTTGTCGGTATTGCGTTGGGAGCAGTGACTCCAAGACGCGAACTGGTCACTTTGGTGGTGTTAATTAGCTCCATGCCACTGATTTTTACCGCTGGATTTATTTGGCCGTTGGAAATGATCCCTGCGCCTTTAGTCTGGCTTGCGCAGTGCTTCCCAAGCACACCGGCAATCCAAGGCTTTCTGGGTTTAAACCAAATGGCGGCCAGTTGGTCAACCATAGCACCAAAATGGACACTCCTTTGGGCACAGGCTTTGGTATGGGGCGGTTTGGCGTTTTATCTTTTACGCCGAGATCGCCAGCGTACCGCTAAACACCCACAATAATGTCTACTCTTGCCACTGTTGACGCATGCGTTCGACAGTGGCTTCATCCACCCCATGCACGTTTTGATAACGCTCTCGACACACCAGAATCGTCAGCTTAGCTCGATATTGTCGGGCAAGTTTTCGGTATACCGCCATCTCCCAATGCCGAACAAAAGTATTCGATACCACCACGTCTTTGCCTTGTTGCAGCCAGTATTCCGTCTGTTGTTGACACCATTCATGGGCTTGCGCCAAGTGTTCGGGGCGAAAATGGTACTCACCTTGTGGATTAACAAAATACATGTCTGCTTCCAGATGGACAGCAGACAAGGTCTTCGCCAAGGTTGATTTCCCCGAACCTGGCAAACCGCGAATAAGGGTTAAATGAGGTCGCATACTTGATTCACAGTAGTCAATTGTGCCGAGAGATACTAACTTAGATTGAGGTTCGTTGCATTTTGCTATCGACAATAATTTTCGGTTGAGTTATAAGTCTGGATGTTTAGACGTCCAAATTAATGCTTAGGGAGAAAGCTGTGCCGATTAGAATCCCCGACCAATTACCGGCGAGTGATGTGCTACGTAACGAAAACATCTTCGTTATGTCCGAATCGCGTGCTTCGACGCAGGAAATACGCCCACTCAAGGTGCTATTGTTAAACTTAATGCCTAAAAAAATTGAGACGGAAACTCAGTTTTTACGCCTCTTGTCCAACTCCCCTTTGCAGGTCGATATCGAGCTGCTGCGCATCGATGACAGGCCAAGCAAAAATACTCCAGAAGAGCATCTCAACACCTTCTATCGCCAATTTGAGCTGGTCAAAAATCGCAACTTCGATGGGTTAATCATCACGGGCGCGCCACTGGGCTTAGTACAATTTGAGGATGTCGCCTATTGGCAGCATCTACAAAACATCATGGCTTGGGCTAAAGCGCATGTGACCTCCACTCTTTACATCTGTTGGGCGGCGCAAGCTGGGCTGAAGCTGCTGTACAATTTGCCCAAACGTACGCGTGAAGAGAAACTGTCCGGTGTCTATTACCACGACATCCATAAGCCGTTTCACCCTCTACTGCGTGGGTTTGATGATCGCTTTCTCGCTCCGCACTCTCGCTACGCAGATTTTGATGCGGAATTTTTGGCTGAGCATACTGATCTCGATATTCTGGCAACGTCCGATGTGGCGGGCGTTTACCTCGCAGCGACCAAAGATAAGCGTAACGTGTTTGTGACTGGCCACCCTGAGTACGATGCTTACACCCTACATGGTGAATATGTGCGTGATCTGGGCGAAGGGCTTAATCCTGCGATCCCCGTCAATTACTACCCCAATGACAACCCAGATAACAAACCTTGCGCCAGTTGGCGTAGCCACGGGCACTTGCTGTTTGCCAACTGGCTTAACTACTGCGTTTATCAACAAACACCGTATGATTTGGAAAAATTCAGCGAAGCCAATTTTACCAAAGACGAATAATCCTTCCGGCCGCCCTGTGCGGCCTTTTATCCCTTTACTCGCCTTTCCGCCTTTAACTTCTGCCTGATATCCCATCCACTTGGCGTTGCAGCTTGAAGTCAGAAGGGGGATACATCAATAGATTTGCCAACTGACTCGCAGACTTAAACCTCACCGCTCGGCCTCCCAATTGAATTGCCTATCATTGAGGCGTTAACGGGAGGGATGTATGAAAAATGTGTTTGGTTTAGGGCTCATAATCGCCTTAGCAGGCTGCGTCACCGTCACTGAAACGGCGGGTAACGCAACGCAAAGTGACCCAACTGAGATGGCAGAGGCGCGCATTGCCCTTGGTTTAGGCTATTTAGAAAATGGCAGCATGATCAAGGCACGGGAAAATTTAGAAAAAGCACTACAGCATGCGCCGGATTATTACCGCTCACAACTTTCAATGGCGCACTATTATGAGGCTGTTGGTGAAAATGATGCTGCGCGGAAAATGTACCGCACGGCACTAAGCGAGCACCCGAAAAACGGTAATGTGCTGAATAACTTCGGTACCTTTTTGTGTAAGCAAGGCGAGTATGACACGGCAGATCAATACTTTCGCCGTGCGGTCGAGCAACCTTATTACTACTTAATTTCAGCCAGTTACGAGAACGCCGGATTGTGTGCTCTCAAAGCAGGGAAAACGGACAACGCTCGTGAATATTTCAAACGTGCTATCGATCACGATCCAAATCGTCTGCTGTCCATTTTACAGCTGACTAAAATGGAGATTGAAGCCGGCGACTACACACCCGCTCGCTTACGTTTAATGGACTTGAATCAGCGTTATGGCTATCAAAAAGCCTCACTCAAACTACTGATTGAATTAGAAAAACGCGCTGGGAATTCTGCGTTAGAGCAAAAATATCAAACCCTATTAAATTCTCTCTCTTAAGGTTTATTTGATATTGGTTGGACGACCACCGCCCTGACGATCTCGATAATGAGTGCGCCGCAATCGGCGCACTTTTTGCGCGCGCTGAATTTTTAAGTATTCGCGATAAATAATCCGAATAAAAAAAACCAATCCAATCAAGAGCAGTAACGCAAAAATACTCATAAAAGGAACACACAGCCAATGAGGCTGGCAGGGTGCGTAGAGTGGAACGTCTTCAATTCTCATCTTGCCCCTCCTGGATTTTTATTTAGGAGCGATTGGCTTTTTACTTTTCATGTTCAGTAACTTGTTTAAAGCTTAACATTTTGCCTGCCACCACAGCTTGCGCTGCTCTGCATTTTGAAAACTCCAAGCAATAAAGCGACTTATCTTCTGCCCTTGTGCCATCTCTATTACATGTATCGACTGAGCCCCGAGTTTTTCCAGCTGTTTTTTCATGCCACGAACGTTATCACCTTTAGAAATCAAAGTGCTAAACCAAAGCACTTGCTGCGCGAACTGCTGGCTTTCTACCGCCATTTTACCAATAAAAATCCGCCTTCTTAGAAGGCGGTTTTAATATAAGCCCCCTAAAAGGGGGCCACGACGCTGTTAGTCTCTCAATAACTCTAACTGCTGCTCTTGCTCAAGCTCTTTTTTGTCTTGATGCCGTACATACCGTCTAATGATTTCTTCATTTACACCTACCGTATCCACAAAATAGCCTCGCGCCCAAAAATGATTTCCCCATAACTTTTTCCTGATATGTGGAAACTTGTTGAATAGCCTAATTGCACTCCTACCCTTTAAAACTCCCATCAACGTCGAAATCGATACTTTGGGCGGAATTATCGCAACTAAGTGGA
>NZ_JHXR01000016.1 GCF_000621645.1 Vibrio cholerae ATCC 14035
TGTGTGATTCATAGAGATGGTTTCAATTTTCTTAGCTGAAGATCGAGCTTGTAATTTTGCTCTTGAAACCGCTCTTTCTTGATCTGGTAGTTCTGAGATACCTCTTCAGACAAAGGAGTTTGATCAGATATCTCAGTAATCCTGTCTATCGGGGTTAGCCCATTTAACGAGCTGTGGGGCCGTTCCCAGTTGTAGTAGTGTTGCCATTCAGCTAGTAGCAGATCCAGTTCTTGCAGCCCCACAGAGACATCTATGGTCGGATAGAACTCACTTTTATCTGTTTTCTGCGAGCGTTCCACTTTGCCATTCAAGTGAGGTGAGCCAGGCTTATTTGGGCGAAACTTGATCCCATAAATCATGAGTTGTTTCTGGACTTTTTCAGCAAAGAATTCACGCCCTCTGTCCGTCTGAATACGCTGGATAGGAAATGGCATCTCTTCCACGACACAATCGATAAAGTCGACTGTATTTGCTGCTGTGCGCCGAGAGTAGCACCTTAGAACCCGATAGCGAGAGCAATCATCAATAGCTGTATACTGGTAAATTCCAGGCGCTATTTTACACGTGTCCATCTGGACTCTATCACCAGGAATTGGGCGCTCATATCTTTGGAAATCTTTTTTGCGTCGGTAAGTTACGATGGGTTTGACTGATGCTTCGGATAAAACTTTATGGAGTGTCGCTGTGCTTAGGTGTATTTTGTGAAGTCGGATTAATTCCGTTTGTAAACGTCGCGCCCCTAAATTGCGTTTGTCACGCATCGTAAGGATCAATGCTCTTAGCTCATCAGTGAGTTTGGTATCTGGAGATGAATGAGGGCGTCTGCTCTGGCTTTCCAGACCAGCGATTCCACATTGCTTATATCGCTTAGCCCACTTTCGTAATGTTGGTCTGGAAATACCACAGCGTCGACATACGAGGCCTGCATCACCACATTCCTCATACATTTTTACCCACTGTAGTCTTTGTTGGATTTCTCTGTCCATAGACACCCAGTATAGTTGAAAGGATGTCTATGAATCACACACTTTAAGTCATTCACGCTACTGCTTTATCAGGGCCTATAAGCATGGATAAAAACTTAAAAAATAAATGAGACAGAAGTGCCATTGGGTAAGTAGCAACAATTTATGGGTACACTAAAAGGTACACCATTAAAAATCAAATCAATACAATTTAAATATAAACAATAAGTTAAAAAACAAGATCAACTTACCCCAGCCCACCAATCACTAGTAACGGGACGTCTCAGGACGTCCCGTTTTCTTTTCTAAACTCTTATCCTATTTGGCTTTAAGTGGTTCAGAGCGTCTCATCAAGATTCACTTTGTTCATTTAAGGCAACTGTTCATTTATTACGAACAACCTGCATCACTGAACAAACAATTAACGCCCAGCTCCCTATCGCAGCTTTACATAGCTAAAACAATCCATCCTGCTCATCAACAAATTTTGACTTACAACTCATGAGTAATAATTTACTCATAAATAGTATCCACATACATTAATGAGTAATTTTTTACTCACAACTTGAAAGAAAATGGCTTTAAGAGTAAATTTTTACTCATTGATAAGTAGAGGTGTTGTCGATGGAAGAGCTAACCGTACAAGCTTTTATCAGAGGTGAATGGATAGATATTGGTATCATCTCATTCCCTAAAAGTAGCCAACATAATTTTCGAGTGACTGAACTCAACTACCTCAGCGACTATGCGCTAGAACATTACGATAAAGATGACTTTCACGCTGTTTCACTAAACCACCCTGTCTCATTCATTTTTGATGACATGGGTAAGCCTGGATGGTTAAAGTTTCTAGACGATATTATGCCTAGTGGCGCTAGTAGACGATACTGGGTCAAACACCTAGATATTGAAGATCTTAGTTCTGATGAACAAGACTATGTTTTGCTCAAATTTGGCACGATGTCGCCTATTGGTAACTTAAGAATAAAAGACTCCCTTCCTGAACGCTACGAAGTCGCAGACAACCTCTACTTCTCTGTTGATGATGTTAAAAATCGAGCAGGTGATTTCCTCGACTATGCACAGCAAAGAGGGGCAGCCGCAGGTGGTGCAACAGGGGCTGGAGGTGAAGCGCCAAAACTGATCCTCCGATGTGGTTTCGATCATGGATCTGGCAGCGAAAAAATATGGATTGATCCATACCAAGATGACAATAGCAGCCACGACTTACATTACTTAGTAAAGTACCCTAGAGGCTCAAGAAGCACCATCGACTGTAATATTCTAAGAGCTGAGTTCTACTTCTACCACGAGCTAACTGAAATGGGAGTTGAAACGATCTCCACCGACGGTATGCGCTTGGAGGAAGGATTAAACTACCCTTCCTTATGGCTTCCTCGATTTGATGTTCAAATTATTGATCAACAAATAGAGCGATTTGGCATGGAATCAGTGTATTCCATTTTGAACAAAGGCGCTGGAGTCACTCTTGATCACGAAACAACAATCCGAACTCTCATAGAAAAAATTACTGAAAGTAATATGGTTAAACACCAAGGGTATAGGTTTGATACCCAAGCTTTCGTTATTGAATGGGTGAAGAGAGATCTACTCAACATCTTGTTTGGTAATAGTGATAACCATGGCAGAAATACTTCATTCTTAAAGGGTGATGGAGTCATAAAGCTTGCTCCCATTTACGATTTCGCACCAATGAAAGCCGATCCTGCAGGAATTCCAAGAACAACAAAATGGAAAGCCCCACTAGAGGTTGGCGGAACTTACGACTTTGTCGGCATTGCAGACACCTTATCT
Organism: Vibrio cholerae ATCC 14035; assembly: GCF_000621645.1. Taxonomy (GTDB): domain Bacteria; phylum Pseudomonadota; class Gammaproteobacteria; order Enterobacterales; family Vibrionaceae; genus Vibrio; species Vibrio cholerae. The sequence goes on from NZ_JHXR01000016.1 coordinate 2,781, forward strand.
GATCTGGTGCCAAAGGAAATGTTATTAAAAGAGCTAGCAATTACTGCAAGTAAATGCGTAGGCCTAAAGCAGAGACTCGCTTTACGAGGAGTACCAGAACAAATCTTGGAGATGCCGGCCGTTGGACTTAATTATTTATCAGAAAAGCTCACTAAATGGGGGCTACTATGAAGCCAAGCAATAAAGAGTCCGTACAAGATACGGTAGCTCGTCTAAGAGAAAACCGAAATCAACAGCAGTCCAAGGTTGGGAAGAATGCAACTCATTCGAGCAAAGAGCAAACACCACTCGATACTCCAACGAGATCGAAAGCCTCAAAAAACGCCAAAGCAGTAAGTGCAGCAGAGCGCAAAACCGAGGCAAACAAAATCATCAAACACTTATTGCTTGGAGAGCTAACACAGGGCCAAGCGCTGAAAAGTCTACGCATTAATATACTGGGACTCAAACAGGATGTATTCGCAAGACTTGTCGATGTCTCAAGAAAAACACTCTCAGACATAGAGAATGATCGGGGCAGCTACAATACAGAGATTCTCAACAAGGTATTCAAACCATTTAGCTTAAAAATCGGGCTGCTGCCTTCTTCCCCCGATGCGTTAAAATCGCTCTTAATGGATGGTGAGGATGGGTAAATTGCTCCGTATCAGCTCTATTTATTTAGATTAAATTGCTATAACAAGCTAGCATTTTTAAATGATTTAGGAATACATGGACACGGGTTCAGTTCCTTTTGGGCTCCTAATTTATGGTTCCTAAACATGCCGTGACAGACAAAACCGCTATCCGCTACGGAAGTCAAAAACGCTGAGGTAAAGCGAATTAACTTGTAGACGCTCAAGAATTGAAACCACCGATGCTCCCTACTATTTAAACCATGATGCCATCTTCTAACTGACCCCGACTTGCCCAAGGCCGCTTGAGCTTACGAGGAGAGCATCTTGAACCGACAAGCCGTACATCCTCGATTTCACAAAGTAGCTCACAGTTACATTGCAACTCATTGAGCAATGAGGATGAGGAAGTTACACTCTGCATCCAATTCAGGAGGAGCTCACGCCAATGTCTGTAGAATTTTACAATCAAAATGCACAGCAGTTTTTCTCTTCCACTGTCGAAGTCGATTCCACTTCCCTACTTGACCAGTTTGTACCTTACTTACCTCAAGGTGGATTAGTGTTAGATGCAGGGTGCGGCTCAGGACGAGATAGTAAACGATTTCTAGATATGGGCTATCAGATCGATGCTTTTGATGCCAGTGCACCTTTAGCGGCTTTGGCTGAAGAACTACTCAATCAATCTGTCACTGTGACTACCTTCGAGAACTTTACCTCTAGTAAACGCTATGACGGAATTTGGGCTTGTGCTTCCCTACTGCATGTCACGAGAGAATCGTTACCGGAGACGTTTGCTCACTTAGCAAAAATGCTCAAGTGTGGCGGTGCTTTTTACTGCTCATTTAAATATGGTCAGGACGAGGTAGAGAGAGATGGGCGTCGCTTCACCAACTGTAATGAAGTCCTTTTAAATCAATTACTCACCTCTTCACCGCTAGCCATCGACAAGCTTTGGGTGACACAAGATCTCAGAGCAGGGCGTGAACATGAACAATGGCTCAATGCCATATTAATTAAGCGTTAAGTGATGAGTGATAGACAAAGTTTTCTGTATTCAGGTCATAAGCTCTCTTCTGGTGGTGCAAACGATCCGCTCCTACCAAGACTTGTCCAAGCCATTAATCACGCGACTGAAATTGAAATTTCAGTCTCATTCATTCAGCCATCCGGTCTGGATTTACTGTTTGATCCTCTGTTTGATGCTGTGCAAAGTGGTGCTCAGGTAAAACTCCTAACATCAGATTATCTCTCGATTACTCATCCTGTTGCGCTGCGACGCCTAATGTTGCTAACAGAACGCGGCGCTCAGTGTCGTGTATTTGAATGTGGTCAGCACAGCTTTCATATGAAATCGTACATTTTTGTCCGATGTGAACAGGGAGAAATACTTGAAGGTTGCGCTTGGATTGGTTCCAACAACATCAGCAAAACAGCGTTATTAGACAGCCATGAATGGGCTCTACGTCACGACTTTGAACCACCTGAAACCAGTGCTGCTGCCCTTGAGTTTCTCCATATTCGTCAACAGTTTGCTTCCATTTTCAACCACACAAATAGTAAAGATTTAACGCATACTTGGATTGATCATTACCTTGAACGCTATCAACAAGCGAAAAAGCAGCACGGCATGCCCATACTGGCCGATAGCCAAGATGAACAGTCAGAACCGCCAGCGCCGAATGCAGTTCAAGTAGAGGCGTTAACCGCATTGAACGCCACTAGAGCCCAAGGATTTTCTCGTGGATTAGTCGTGCTAGCTACGGGCATGGGCAAAACGTGGTTAGCAGCATTTGATGCTCTACAAACTCAGTCGACAAAAGTCTTGTTCGTTGCGCATAGAGAAGAAATTCTTCTGCAAGCGGAAAAAACCTTCTGTCAGCTTATTCCCAATGCAAAAACGGGTCTCTACAACGGTGTAACGCAAAATACACAAGCGATGCTGCTGTTTGCTTCCGTGGCAACCATAGGTAAACAAAATCACCTGCAACGCTTTGCAGCGGATCACTTTGATTACATTGTGGTGGATGAATTTCATCACGCGGCAGCGAGAAGTTACCGAAACTTACTCACCTATTTTAAGCCTAAATTTCTCCTCGGCCTAACCGCAACACCGGAACGTTCAGATCAAGCGGATATTCTCTCGCTTTGCGACAGTAATTTAGTCTTTGAACGTAACCTTGTTCATGGAATTGATGAGAAAATTCTGGTTCCTTTTGACTATCACGGTATCTACGACCAAGCCGTGAACTACCAAGAAATCCCATGGCGTAACGGTAAATTCGACCCAGACTCACTCGATAATGCCCTAGCAACTCAACGCCGTGCCGAACACGTTTACCAGCATTGGCACCAGAAAAAACAAACCCGCACACTGGCTTTTTGTGTTTCTAAAAAACACGCAGACTTCATGGCTGAGTTTTGTCTGAGTAAAGGCATAAAAGCGATTGCGGTTTACAGTGATTCAAAGGTTCGACGTAACCAAGCCTTACAGTGGCTAGATTCAGGAAAAATAGACATCCTTTTCTCCGTCGATCTTTTTAATGAAGGTACCGATCTGCCCGCTATTGATACCATTTTGATGCTTCGTCCAACGGAGTCTAAAATTCTCTTTTTACAGCAGTTGGGACGGGGATTGCGTCGAAGCATTGAAACTCAAAAAAGTAAACTGGTTGTTATTGATTTTATTGGTAATCATGACTCGTTCTTAAATCGTCCAACCACACTCTACAATGTGAGTCATTTAAAAGACGCCTTAGCCAAACACCAACAACAAGCATTACCTGACGGATGCCATGTCACTTTTGATATCACTTTGCTCAACTTTTGGCAGCAATTAACCCGGAAAATGCGTTTCTCAGTGCAAGATGAGTATCAGCAACTTGCACACCAGCTCGCACATAGACCAACTGCTAGTGAGTTTTTCTATCATGGAATTGAAATAAGTAAAGTGCGTAAACAAGCGCAAAGCTGGTTTCATTTGGTTGCGAGCCAAGAAAATGATCCCGAGTTGGCTGAGATTGTTACACGCTATGGTGATTTTCTTCTGCATGGCATTGAAAGCACCAGCATGAGTAAATCTTTCAAAGCAATTCTACTTGAGGCCTTACTCGAACTGGATGGATTAAGAACTCCGCCGACCTTAGCCACATTGGCTGAATGCAGTTACACTGTTATCGCACGCAGACCAGACCTCATGGCTGAAGACCTAACTGAAAATGCCAAACAATTTAAAGCAGCAGATAAAGATTGGCTTAACTATTGGCGGAACAACCCTATTAAGGCCTTTACGAACAAAGCAACGAAACAGGCCACTTGGTTTTCCATCGATAGCCAACAACGCTTCGTCGCTAACTTTGATATCCGAGAGCAAGATCTAGAACGGTTACACGATTGTATACAAGAATTGGTTGATCTGCGTTTGGCGGAATATGCTCAGCGACCCAAGCAACATAAAGAAAATCTTATTAAGGCTAAGAGCAAAGCTGCTGTCATTTCATTAATACCTGAACAAAAAACGATAGGAACACCTATCCCATTCTATCCAGAGCTCAAAATTGCCTGTGGCCATTTTAAGCGCGGTTCAGAGCGAGAAGTACAGACTTATTTTGTTCCTGATGGCTATGGATTACTTGATCCCACACGGCATTTTGTCTCGCCAGCCTCTGGTAACTCAATGAATGGCGGTAAAAATCCTATTCAAGATGGTGACTTATTATTGCTTGAGTGGGTGACACCAAGCAGTGCTGGCTCTATATCAAACCTCACCATGGCTATAGAAACTCAAGATGAAACGGGGGATAACCAGTACTTACTGCGGGTAGTACGTAAAATCGCACCAAACCAGTATGAACTACAAGCACAAAATCCAAGTTATCCAAATATGCCAGCAACCGATGCAATGAAAACGTTCGCACGGTTAAAAGCTGTGATAAAAAATAATAGTCAGCAATCACAGACTCGATGACGATGAATAAGGCATAATTCAAATATATAAATTTTAAATAACAATATGTAAAAAAAAGGCTAGGTAGTTATGATAGTAAAAGAAAAAACACATATTAAAACTAGTAATTTCAAACAAGACTTAGGCAATCAAGTAGAAAATGATGTCGCATTCTATTTGAGACGTCATTTTTCCGAAAATGAGAGCATCTTCATTTATAATGATTTACGTATTGAGCATAAAGGTGAAATCGCACAAATAGACCACCTTGTTGTTTATAAAAAAGGGTTTGTTATTATTGAATCAAAATCCATCAAGGGTACTGTTCAAATTAACAAACAGCTAGAATGGCAAAGAACGGTTCGTGGAAAATGGGTCGGCATGCCATCTCCTATCACCCAAGCAGAAATGCAAACCAAACTATTGAAAGCATTATTAAATGATAATGCAGAACAGTTACTAGAAAAGATATTAATGCTTCAAGGCTATTTTGGCGGCCGATGCTGGGACACTCTTTGCGCGGCTTCGAATGATGCAATCATCGATAGAGACAACATCCCATCAAAAATATCACCAATGATTATTAAATCAGAACAAATTGCTAATCGAGTGGAAGAAATAATAGCTAGTAGATCGAGTATCTTAAAACCAAATCCAACATTTAGTGATAATGAGCTTCAAAATATTAAAAACTTCTTAATTGAAGCACACAAGAACCCGTTAATCGAAGATAAAAAATTCACTAATAAGTTCAATAAACCAGATAACATTACACATCAAACAGAAAAAAAATAAACATCTCAAATCCTTGGTTTATATGTAAGGAGTGTTCAAGTAATAACACCTCACCAAAATATGGGAAATTTGGATATTATGTCACCTGTAAAGATTGTAATAAGAACACATCAATGAACGTAGCTTGCATAAAATGTGGGAATAGAAAAACCCATGTATCAAAAGATAAAAACACTTATACTGTAAGTTGCGAATGTGGTCATAAAGTAGAGTATGAATATCAATCATTAGAAAAAACAGCATAGTGTATATTTCATGATTGATATAAAATAGTGCCCTGCTTAATCAACAGGGCATGGCGTATTATGTTGATATTATTTAGTGTGGTTCATACTAGAAAGCCAACAAAAACAATATTAACAAAGAAAGAAAACCAGCACAGACACTAATTATTAGATAGATATACTTGGAAATAAATGTATTCTCTCTTGCGTTTTGAGGTTCATTTAATGGAACACGCAAAACAACTTTCTCTCCTAGTTTCTTACCAACAATACGATGTAAAGTAGCATCGTAAGTTACTAATAATGATTGAGTGTAAACCTGACCATTCCAAGTATATTCAACCTGAGGATTGAGAAATTTTTTCTTTCTAAAACGCTCCTCGATATTTCTATTGTATTTAACAGTTACTTCAAATCCGACCACGACACCAGTTGTGATTCCATATTGGTTATTGCGCTCTTTTATAAATTGTTTAATTGCACCCATTCCAGAGAGCGCAAGAGCTATTACAAACCATCCACCAATAATGAATCCACCTTGTTGTTCAAAAGTCAAAGCTGAAATGATGGCGGTAGGAATTGAGAGTAAAAAGAGGAAAAACCCATGTGCTCTATTCATATTCAATCATCCAGAAAAATATAATGCCAAACTTAATATTTATTTTGTTTATACCCTTCCTACTTGAAGCTGCAGCGGTGTTGGCTACGCTCGTTCACCCCAGTCACATAGTTTGCCTATGCTCATGAGGATTCACTTACTTGCCGCCTACCTGCACTCCAAGTTGTTTGGGTATAATAGCAACCAGAAGAGAACCACTAAACCTGCTTGGGATAGTGTTTTTTCAATAAGTTATGCATATTTCGCTTACGTTTGTAGGCTTCTGCCAGAGCGGTGATTTCGAGATAAAAATCGGCCAACACGGTGGGATTTTTGGCTAATAAACGCTCGATACGTTGTAGATGGTGAATCGCATTTTGATAACCTTGGTTGCTGGTTTGTTCAATTGAAGCGCGCGCCACGCGAAGGTAGTACTGCAACGAGATCTGAGGTTGGTTGGCAATAATGTGATCGGCCAACCTGAGTAGTACCTGACTTTCGGTGGCTCGATTGGCTACCCAATCACAGGCTTTTTTCCACGCTTGCTGCTCGATATAAAATTCGACCACATCACTACTGTTGCGGCTGATAAATCCTCGTGCATCAGCGGGTTGATAGCAGGCGATCAAGCTCTGTTCGATACGCGCTAAAAACTCCGCATCTTCAATTTGGTGTGTGGTTTTGAACGCACTCAGCTTTTGGTAACTATCAAAGGAGGGATTCTCAGTGAAAAGTCGGTTCGCCAACTGCCACGCTTGAGTCATTTGCCCCAAACAGAGGTAGAGGTTGACCTGCAGTTGCTCGCACTGCTGCTTTTCATAAGGGGTCGCGTGCTTTTTGGCTTTAGCTAACCAGAATTCCGCTTGATGTGGCTCTTGGTGCTCAAGGTAGAGCTGCACTATGTCCAGAAAATCATCGCAGCGCCACGCGATTTTTTGCTTAATGGCGATAACTTCATGCCAATCCGCTGCCATGGCCAGTAGTGGTGCGGCCCACGTTTTGAGATCCCACGCGTTTTCACGGTTTAGTGGTGTGTTCTCAATGGCTTTGCGACACAAGTGTAAAAATGTTGGGTTGCTGCGCCAAACGATCGCGAAGTCGGTTTCAATTGAGGGATACACATCAAACTCATGGTGGGTCATGCGCTCAAACATCCACTGCGCTTTCTCTTCCTCACTCCACTCCAATCGGTTCAAAATCATCGGCATCTGAACATTGATCAGCGCTTCGACTCCAAAACGTTCACCGTTGGAGTCATCAATCTGCTCTAACACGCTGTTCAAACGAGTGACTGTGTGCTGGATCAGTTTCCACTGCTGATCGGTTGCAAGTTGCATCGCAACATCAAATACCCAGTCGAGCTGCTCTTCGGCCTGTGCAAAGTAATCGCTCACGTCCCCCCAATCCCAAAGCTGTTTACGAGGGAGCGCTTGGGTAATTTTTTTCTTCAGCTCGTTATAACTGAGGCTCTGATCTTTGGGTTGTTCTTTCGCCAGTAAGGCTTGCCAAACCGACTTATCTCGCTCGAGATAATCAAGTAACATCTCGAGCCTCGCCTCTTCGCTTAATGTGCTTAGATAACGGCGGATCTGCTCACGTTCACCGTCTTCATTCTGTGATTGCTGATCGAGTAAGCAGAGGGCAACAGCCACGGCGTGCTTGCATACGGCTTGATGGCCCGCCGCAGGGCAAGTGCAGCGGCTAGAGGAAGCTTGACCGCCAGTAAGTTGTACGCGATAAAGTTGAGAGCCTTTCACTTCTGCGTTGACGGTATGCCCAGTGATGGTGAGCTTGCGTACCGAGCCACTTTTCGCGAGTTGTGCACCTTTCAGTAGTGAACTCTGTTCACACTGTTCAAACAGCGCTGAAATATCTAAAAACGAGGAGTGGCTAGGCATGGGCAGTTCCATTTCAAAGTTGTTTGGCTTTCTAGAGTAGAGATAGCTCAAGATGAATTGCACTTTGCCTATCGAATCCCGATGGTTCAAGTCACTCTATGCAATTTTTAGCTTTACTGCCCAACACCTGCTTACAATTAACCCAACGAGCCGCCATCAATGGGCTTGAGTCAAACCGCTTCATTCGTATACTGGGCGCTCAATCACTAGGAAGTTGTTTGTATGAAATCCAACCAAAGCTTACTCAGTAATGTTCTGATCAACATTGTTATTCCAGTGGTGATTTTGAGCAAAATGAGCGGTGAAGATAACCTTGGCCCAACGTGGGCATTGGTGGCCGCGTTAGCCTTTCCCCTGCTGTTTGGGGTTTACAGCTTTATTCAAGAGCGCAAAGTCAATTTTTACTCAGCGCTCGGCATGATTAGCGTGTTGCTCACCGGTGGCATTGGCTTGCTGCAACTCGACCCTGCTTATATAGCCATTAAAGAAGCGGCGATTCCGGGGCTGATTTTTGTGATTCTGGTGGTCAGTAATCTGATTGGGTATCCGCTAGTGCGTAAAATGCTGCTCAATGAAGATATTGTCGATCACGACAAGCTGCACAGCGCGTTAAGCACGCCAGAGAAGAAGGCAGAGTTTGAGCGTCGGGTGAATGTCAGCTCTTATCTGATTGCGTTCTCGTTTTTTGTTTCAGCCGTGCTCAACTATGGCTTGGCAAAGTGGATTGTCAAAAGCCCTGCGGGTACGGAAGCCTTTAACGAAGAGATCGGTAAAATGACGGCGCTGAGCTTTCCGGTGATTTCACTGCCGGTGACGATTTTGATGATGGGCGCGCTGTTCTATCTGTTTAGAAGCCTTTCCAGCATCACAGGCCATAAGATGGAAGATTTTCTGCGTAGCAAGTAATCGCTTCGCATCGAACCATCAAGATCAACAAAGGGCTCAACTGAGCCCTTTGGTTTTATTGCAAGTCTTACTCGCCTGCGAATCTCGCCATCATGTCACGTGCGACCGCTTCCGCGACTTTAATGCCGTCAATCCCTGCTGACAAAATACCGCCCGCATAACCCGCGCCTTCACCGGCTGGGTAGAAGCCTTTGAGGTTGATGCTTTGGAAATCTTTGCCGCGCTTGATGCACACCGGAGATGAAGTACGCGTTTCCACACCAGTCAGCAAGCCATCTTCAGAAGCAAAGCCTTTGATTTGACGATCAAACTCAGGGATCGCTTCACGAATCGCTTCTACCGCAAAGGCAGGCAGCGCTTTGGAAAGGTCGGTAAGCTTGATTCCCGGAGTGAAAGAAGGCTGTACATCGCCCAGTTCACTTGGGTTACGGCCTTTCAGGAAATCACCGATTTTCTGCGCGGGCGCATCGTAAGTTTCACCGCCCAGTTTATAGGCGTTGGTTTCCAGTTCACGTTGCAGACGAATGCCCGCCAGCGGATCGCCTGGGTAATCTTGCTCAGGCGAAATGCCCACTACAATCGCGCTGTTGGCGTTACGCTCAGCACGCGAATATTGGCTCATGCCGTTGGTGACAACGCGCCCTTCTTCAGACGTTGCTGCCACCACTGTACCGCCCGGACACATACAGAAGCTGTACACGGTGCGGCCGTTTTTACAATGGTGTACCAGTTTGTAATCCGCGGCGCCTAGAATCGGGTGACCCGCACTGGGTCCAAAACGCGCTTCATCAATCATGGATTGCTTGTGCTCAATACGAAAACCGACCGAGAAAGGCTTGGCTTCCATGTACACACCACGCGCATGCAGCATCTCAAAGGTATCACGCGCACTGTGGCCGACCGCGAGCACCACGTGACGAGATTGGATCTCTTCGCCGTTGGAGAGTATCACGCCGGTGATTTGGCCATCTTGCATGTGGATATCGTCAACGCGGGTGCTAAAGCGAATTTCGCCGCCCAGTTCGATGATTTTCGCGCGCATTTTTTCAATCATGGTCACCAGTTTAAAGGTACCGATGTGCGGCTTACTCACATACAAAATTTCTTCTGGCGCGCCCGCTTCGACAAATTCGGTGATCACTTTGCGGCCGTAGAAGTTGGGATCTTTCACTTGGCTGTACAGTTTTCCATCCGAAAACGTACCGGCACCGCCTTCACCAAACTGCACGTTAGATTCGGTATTCAGAGTACGCTTACGCCAAAAGCCGAAGGTATCTTTGGTACGCTCACGCACCTCTTTGCCGCGCTCAACGATGATCGGGTTAAACCCCATTTGCGCCAGCACTAAGCCAGCAAACAGGCCACAAGGACCAAAACCGATCACCAGTGGACGCTCAGGTAGGTTCTCAGGTGCTTTGGCGACAAATTTGTAGGACATATCCGGCGTTGGGCGCACATGCTGATCTTTGCTGAACTTGGCGAGCAGTTTTTCTGGGTTCGCCACTTCCACATCAACGGTGTAAATCAGTTGGATATCGCTTTTTTTACGAGCATCGTAGCCACGTCTAAACAGAGTGAAAGAGAGGACTTGCTGAGCAGGAATTTTCAACTTGGCAGCAATGGCATCAAGCAGCGCGCCTTCCTCATGGTTGAGAGGCAGCTTAAGTTCAGTTAAACGTATCATGGGATGTCTCGTGGGTCATGGGTGTCTTAGCCTCACCACTGGCGTGGCGGCTCACAATGGCGCGCATTTTACGAGAATTCGCCTCCACTGTCATATTAAAAGCTTTGTCTTAAGATTCGGGCAGGAAACGCCCACCATCGAAACGGCTTGGGTTGAATTTTAGCGGCGGCGCAGTATCATCCCCGTTCTTGATTTTTGCGTACACTTTAGGTGTGCGAAACGGCTAACTAGATAGAGCGAATTGTCATGGCTTTTGTCGTCACCGATAACTGTATCCAATGTAAATACACCGACTGTGTGGCGGTATGCCCCGCGGATGCGTTCCATGAAGGGCCGAACTTTATGGTGATCAACCCGATTGAGTGCATCGACTGTGGGCTGTGTGTGCCGGAATGTACCGCGCAAGCCATTTTTCAGGAAGACGAATTGGTGGGTGACCAACGGATTTTTATCGAACTCAACGCTGAGTTGGCGGAGCATTGGCCAAATCTGACTGAAGTGAAGCCGGCGATGGAAGACGCCGCAAAGTGGGATGGCGTGCCAAACAAACTGGATATGCTGGAGAAATAAAACCCAGCCGCGAGCTTGAGCGTGCAATCCCTTAAGACCGAAATGCCTTAAGACCGCATTACTTTAAGACCACAGCGCCTTAAGAAAAAAGCCTAGAGATGAAAAAAGCGTCGGACAGTCCGACGCTTTTTGGTTTTAGGTATGTTCGTTTTAGGTAAATTCGTTTTAGGTAAATGGATTAACTATGCTGACGGCGAATATTGTCGAGAATGATCCCCGTTGCCATCGCGACATTGAGTGACTCTGCGCCGCCAAAGGCCGGAATGGTGATCTTATCCGTCACGTACTGCGCCGCTTGCTCGCGAATACCGTGAGATTCACTGCCCATCAGCAAAATGCCTTCGGCTTGAAAAGCGGTTTGATGCACGCTCACCCCTTCCAAAAATGCACCGTACACTGGCAAATTCGCCTTGGCTAAGTAGTCGGGTAAATCCACTTGGCTAACTTGCACGCGGCCAAAGCTGCCCATCGTGGCGCTGATGGTTTTCGGGTTATACGGGTCGGCGCAATCTTGGCTGGCGATGATGTGCGAAATGCCATACCAATCCGCGACACGAATAATGGTGCCCAAGTTACCGGGGTCGGAAACGCCATCCAACGCAATCATCAACCCTTGTGCTTTAGGCACCTCGATGTGTGGGATCGCCACCACCGCAATCGCGGCGTTGTTGCTCACCAAGGTGCTGACTTTGGTTAAATCATCCAAGGTTGCTTCAATACACTCGAAACCGGCTAAGGCTTGTGCGTGCTCGGCGAGAAACTCGGCGGTCGCAAAAATGTGTTGTACTTTCAGCGTGCTGTTGGTCAGCTCTAGGACGTTTTTCTCGCCCTGAACCAGAAATAAGCCGTGCGCTTTGCGCTGTTTCTTCTGCCCTAAAGCGCGAATCAATTTGAGTTGGGTTTTCGAAATCATGGTGCTGTCCGAGATAAATGCCGGCGAATTATAGTGCAAAGCCCCTACGAGCTAAAGGGGCGCGTAGGGGAAGCCATCAAACCAACACAATGGCAGCTTTCGATTGCCAAGCGCTAGGCTTGAGCAAACTCGCCTAATGCTTGTAATGCCTGCTGCGCTTTCTCTTTTTGCACGAAAATATGGTCGTGGTAATAACCTGCAATCACATTGGCGCTAATGCCATGCTCAGCAAGCTTAGTGGCAAACGCGGCGGTTAACCCGACGGCTTCCAAACTGGAATGCACGGTTAAGGTGATCAAACTAAACAACGCGCTGCTCTCCAGCCCTGCTTGCTGCGCCTTTTCAGCCTCCAACACTAACGTCAACCCTTCTGGCTCACGAAAAGTGGCGATAGGCTCTAAAGATAAATAGTCACTCAATGCCCCATTGACTGTGCAGAACACGTAATCTCCCGCCATCAGCTCTGGCGACATGGATTGCAACAACAGTTCTAAGCTTTTGATTCCTGACATTTTTCCTCGCTTACTCTCTAGGTCTTTTGCTTGGCAGGCAGGATAGAAAAGCTCGTATCATAAGTATATGGAATATTTTTAATCCGTAATCAGTTCTACTAATAATTCTGGCATTAAGCCCTGTTATACCCAAACTACTTGGAGTTGCAGGTAGGCGGCAAGTGAGTTCATCCCCATGAGTATAGATAAACGATGTGATTGGGGTGAACGAACGTAGCCAACACCGCTGCAGCTTCAAATAGGAAGGGGATATTCAGACAATCATAACTGCGTGATTTAAGAAAAATGCAATAAAAAGCCCTGCTGTCGAGGCAGGGCAGTATGAAAAATGGAATAACCGGTAAGCTTAGTGACGCACTTTAAATAACTGCACCAATTCGTAAATAAGCCAAGTGGCGGCCAATAAATCGGCGCTGCCGCCGGGGCTTAAGTGTTTTTCAATCAGCACGCTATCGAGCGCGGTAAGAGCTTGTTCGATTTCTTGATATAAAAAGCCACCTTTGGCGAGCAGTTGCTGCGCTTGTTCTTGCACAAAATGCAGCCCTGCTAATCCACCCCGTGAAACAAGATTGCTGTCGTTATTGTTGGCCATCAACACCAATAAGGTATGCCACAAGGCTTGCTCGGTGCTGGCTCCTTTGGTTAAACAGGCTTGGTAGGCTGGCAGCGCATGTTGCATCACCATCGCAAGGCCTGAAGCAGCTTCACCGCGTGCGCCAGTCAAACCATACTGGCGATAAATGCGCTCGCCTGCGGTTTCAGGTTCACAATCACGCTTGGCTTTTAGCTCATCGATAACCAAAAACTGGCACGCTTGGCGAATGGTTTCACCTATATGCTGCGCATCGATTTTGAGTTGATTGGCTTTAAGCCACCCCACCGAGCCGCAAATAAGCCCCAAGATGAAAATCATCCCTTTGTGGGTATTCACCCCTTGTGTGGCCGCAAACATGGCTTGCTCAGCTTCTATGCCTATCGGGCGTAAGGCGCTCAGTAACTGAGCTGCCGGATTTCCCGCACTCTCCCAACCAGCACTGACAAAAGAGTGCAGATAAGGCGCGATCGCCTCGGCGCTGGCGATAAAAGTGTTGAGATCCATATCGCGATGCGCGCCATTATTGGCGGTATCCACCAAACCCGGTTTAGGGGTGAGATGCACCTCCAACATCATGGCATGGTAGGCCAGATGCCCCACTAAGCGGGGCAAGCTGAAGGTCCTTGAACCTGAAGAGGAAGACGCTTGGCTAGGCAGTTCAAGCAGCAGATCAAGCGCAGCAGGAATAGTCATGCGTCATCTCCTCAATTTTTGCCAGCAAAGCTTCGACACTGTGCCGCCGTGAGCGAGCACAGATCACCGCATCGCGTTCACACAGCAGGCAGCGCCGTCTTGGCAACTGCGCACCTTGGCGCGAAATAATATGTCCATCGACATCAATTACATCCAGATCCATCAGTCGCCCCAGCGGGTGCTCGCGTTCAATCTTCATCATGGCTTTTTTCAACATGCTGGCCGATGGAGCCTGAATTACCACAAAGGCTTCCGGTCCGGTTTTTTCCACCAACAACTGACAAGCCACTTGCCGCCAGCCCGTTTTCTGACAGAGCTCTTGAATGGCACGCATACCTGCATCCATCACGGTTTGGCTGGCAGCGTTGAGCTTAAACGCGCCCGGCATGTTAACCGTGAAAGAAACCAGAGGCAGTGAATGGCGCTTTAGCCACTCACCTTGTTGCCGAACCCGCACTTCTTTACGCAGAAGGAGCTGGTCCAGACTGACTGAAAGATCCGGATGGTGACTCATAGGCTTTTTACCTGTTTGATAACATCAATGATCGAACCGTCACGGTAGTGAACAAAGGCAACGGTTTTGTCTTCAAATTGCAACGGCTGGGGTTTGCCCGTCAGCAACTCGGCACGCTGTTGCAACGCTTCAATCTCGACAACGGGCAGTTGCGCCTCGATGAAACGTGCTTTCAGTTCGGGACGATTCGGGTTTACCGCGATACCTTGATCCGTCACCAACACATCAATGGTGGATCCTGGGGTGATGACGTTAGTGACCTTCTCGACCAAGGTCGGAATGCGGCCACGCACCAAAGGCGCCACAATAATCGATAAGTTTGCCGCAGCCGCCGTGTCGCAGTGGCCGCCGGATGCACCGCGAATTACCCCATCAGAGCCGGTGATCACGTTAACGTTAAACTGGGTATCAATCTCCAGCGCACTCAAGATAACCACATCCAGCCTATCCACCGCCGCCCCTTTCGAGCTTGGGTTGGCGTATTCGTTAGCAGAGATTTCGAGATGATGCGGATTGCGCGCTAACGAGCCCGCCGCCACCGAATCGAAACACTGCACATCGAGCAAGTAATCAATCAGCCCCTGCTCATGCATATCGACCATGGTTGCGGTGATACCACCGAGAGCGAAAGAAGCACGGATGTCTTGGCGCAGCATCTTCTCTTTCAAAAAGCGCGCAACCGCGAGCGATGCACCGCCCGAACCAGTCTGCATTGAAAAACCATCATAGAAATAGCCAGAATGCTCAATGACTTCCGCAGCGCGTTTGGCAATCAACAGCTCGCGTGGGTTGGTGGTCATGCGCGTGGCATCCCCACCGATTTTGCTTGGGTCGCCCACTTCGGCTACTTGTACCACCGCATCAACACGATCTTGAGTAATCGATGCAGGGAAATTCGGGAAACCGACGATCGCTTCGGTCAGCATCACCACTTTTTCAGCATGCTCGGCATCAACTTTGGCATAGCCGAGTGAGCCACAATTGGATTTACCTTTAAAACCGTTGGCGTTACCAAACTCATCGCAACAAGGCACGCCAATAAACGCCATGTCGATGTACAGCTCACCACTTTGGATTAGATGTACACGACCACCGTGCGAATGAATATGCACTGGCTCATCAAGCAGGCCGTTAGAAATGCTGTCGGCCAGCGCTCCGCGGATCCCTGAGGTGTAAATCTTGCTCACCACGCCGTTTTTGATGTGTTCAATCAAAGGCGAATGACAAGAGGTGAGCGAGCTTGAGGCGAGCGTGAGGTTTTTAATCCCCAATTCAGCAATCTCCTCCATCACCAGATTGACGGTTTTATCGCCGCCACGAAATGCATGGTGGAAAGAGATGGTCATGCCATCTTTTAAGCCAAGATCGACAATCGCTTCGCGGATCGAACTTTTCACCTTACGGTTTTTCTTGGCAGGCTCATCCAGCAGATGCGGCGTGATCGCGTGCGCTTGGGTGTAAGGCGTCAACGCATAGCGTTCCACTTCCAGCACAGACAGAGGGTTATTTAATGTATTGATACTCATGAGATGACCTTTAGTGTTTGGTGCCGGATTCAGCACGTTGCAGTGTCCAACGTGCGCGTTCGATGATGGGCCCATCGACCATTTTGCCGTTAAGGGAAACCACGCCCAGCCCTTTCGCCGCGGCTTCTTCGGCGGCTTCGATGACTGCGATGGCGTGATCGACCTCTTTTTGGGTTGGGGCAAACACGTTGTGCAGCAGGTCAATCTGGCGCGGGTTAATCAGTGACTTGCCATCAAAGCCAAGCTGCTTGATGTGCTCCGCCTCACGCAAAAATCCCTCTTCGTTATTGGCATCGGAATAGACGGTATCAAACGCCATGATCCCGGCAGCACGCGCCGCTTGCAGAATGGAGCCGCGTGCAAACAGCAGCTCAATCCCTTCCGCTGAACGCTGCGTGCGCAGATCGCGCACATAGTCTTCCGCGCCGAGCGCAATCCCAATCAGGCGGCGGGAGCTAAAGGCAATCTCAACCGCGTTGTTGATGCCTTGCGCGCTTTCAATCGCGGCCAACATACGCGTGCTACCCACTTCACGTCCGCATTCACGCTCGATCTGCTCGATGACTTTTTCCATCTCAATCACATCGTTGGCGTTATCGGTTTTCGGCAGACGCACCACTTTGGCTCCGCCGCGCACCACGGCATTAAGGTCTTTGATGCCGAATTCAGAATCGAGCGGATTGACCCGCACCACGGTTTCCATCTCTTGATACATAGGGTGTTGCAGCGCATGGAACACCAACATCCGCGCGGTGTCTTTTTCACGCAGCGCGACCGAATCTTCCAGATCGAACATGATCGAATCCGGTTGATAGATAAAGGTATTACTGAGCATGGCGGCATTCGCGCCCGGCACAAATAACATACTGCGACGAAGTTTGGTCATGATAGCTGACTCCACTCAATGTTCTGAACATCACAAGCGCGCATCACCGCCGCCTGTACGCGCGCGCGGATCACACAATCCAGCGCACCTTTGTCTTCGATGGTGACCAGCGCATCATGCACTTGCATCGCATCGAGGGTGTGCAGCACGACCTGACGAATCGCATGACCAAATCGCTGCTCGACGGTACTGTCTAACACCAGTTCAATACCGCCATCGTTATTGGGTTCAATCCGAACCTGAAGATCACTGGATTCCAGTGTTCCCGCAAAGGCGGGATGGGCAATTTTCATGGGTACAACCTTGTTAATGAGTTATTGGATAAAACAGTGTCAGCACCGCGCTCATACCGCTAACCGTTGCGGTGCGGTCTGTAGCGAATGTTCCGCATAGTGCTGGCAAAGGTAGGAATAGGTCGTTTTTGGCACGAGATCGGCAATCGCAGCAACGCCAAATTGTTTGAGCAAGTAACGCACGCGCGATGCTGAAATTGGCTGCGAGGCTTGCTGACTGCGCTCAATTTCAACCACTTGGATCGACGCACTGGCATCGTGCGCTTCTTCTAGCCAGCGGCGCATGGCTTGGTTGTAGTGACGCGTCACCGTACAAATCGGCTCACTACCGACAAAGCGGTGCGTAATGCCAAGGGCAGGCGCGATCGAATGGCGGAAAATACTTAAATCCAGCGCGGTATGGGATTGATTGACCACTTGCTGATCTTTAATAAAATAACTGGGGAAGGTCGCGCGCGAAATAATATAATCTGAACCGGAATGAATAGTTAAATTCAATAAATGTTTACTACCCGCCTTAATCATGGCCATGCGATCAGCGTAAGAAAAATCTTTATTCTCTGCTTTTACAACAAATAAATGCACCCAGTCACATTGTTCACAGGCTTGTTCAATTAAATATTGATGACCTAAGGTAAATGGATTGGCATTCATCACAATACTGCCAATTTTACGGCCAGACATTTTTAATAACTGCAACTGTTTGCAATAAACAGAAAGGCGATTAGGGCTATTTTCTAATAAAGCAATATGCGGTTCGACTTTATCGACCAAGAAAAAACCACACTGTCTAAATAAATCAATATTGGCTGGCTTAGTAAATAGAAAGAGTGAAAAACGCCCCATTTCATAAGCGAAGTTGGTTAATTCGGTCATCAGTTTGAGCGCAAAACCAGTGCCTTGCAGCGCAGGAGAAACCGCGATGGACTTCAACACGTGCCCCGCAATTCCGCCGCAAGCGATGATTTGGTTTGTGCCATAAGCCACCACAAAATGCTCGACATCGTCATCCACGGTCAGCTGATGCTGGCAGAGAAACTCTTTGATCTGTAAGAGCTTGGTTCGATTCTTGGTTGAAACTCGCGAGAAGGTATAAATATCCACCATGGTCGGCTTCCTCACCTATTTTTTCTGGCTTTATTATCTAAATTCAGCCGAAAAGGTTTAATGAGGGTAATCACTTTATTTCCCGCCGTTAACGCTCTTTATGGTTTTAATGAATTTAATTTATATCTCTTTGATTTTTAATTTTATTTAAAATTTAAACCATAAAAACCATTGAGATTTTTAAAGCCACTGGTTTGGATGACTATTTTCACAATTATCACTGACTATTTTATTTAATGTAGTAAAGGTCTTAATAACCTCATTGGACATGGAATTATGAACGAGAAAACCCTACATTTAGATAAAAAGTCCGCAGTCGTAGGTGGATTGAATCTAAGCCAAACGAAAATATTTGGTACTCCACTCCCTTTATTTTTATTTTTACTGCTCACCGTATTAGCCGCTCATTTTACTGACACTTTACCTAGCGGTCTGGTGGGTGGTTTTGCGTTTATGTTTGTCATAGGCGCAATATTTGGCGAAGTTGGCAAACGTCTACCGATTTTTAATAAATACATCGGCGGTGCGCCAGTAATGATTTTCTTGGTGGCCGCTTGGTTCGTGCACATGGGCTGGCTCAGTGATCGCGAAATCAAAACCGTGACCGAAGTGATGGATAAGAGCAAATTCTTGGATCTGTTCATCGCAGTGCTGATCACTGGCTCAATTCTGGCGGTCAACCGTAAACTGCTGATCCGCTCTCTGGCCGGCTACATTCCAACCATTCTCGCTGCGGTAGCGGGTGCTGCGGTATTCGGTATCGCTATCGGCCTCGTATTTGGTATCACGCCTGATCGCATCATGATGCTGTACGTGCTACCGATTATGGGCGGTGGTAATGGCGCTGGCGCTATCCCGCTTTCCGAAATTTATGAATCGGTCACAGGTGGATCGAAAGAGCAATACTACTCGGTTGCTATCGCGATCCTGACTATCGCCAACATTGTGGCCATCGTCGCCGCGGCAGTCATCAACATCATTGGTGAAAAGATCCCATCCTTAACCGGCAATGGCGAACTGGTACGCAGCTCGAAACTGGATGTGAGCGAAGAAGCGAAAAACCTAACGGTGACCCACCGTGAAATCGCCATCGGTTTAATGCTGGCCGCTTGCGTCTACACCTTCTCTTATGCGCTATCGAAAGAGATTTTGCCCGGTTTTGGTTCGATTCAAATCCACACCTTTGCTTACATGGTGGTGATCATCGCCATCCTTAACGCGGCGGGGTTGTGCAGTGATGAAATCAAAGAAGGCGCGAAACGTCTATCGAATTTCTTCTCAAAACAGATGCTGTGGCTATTGATGGTCGGCGTTGGTATTGCTTATACCGATCTGGCTGAAATCATCAACGCTCTTACCTTTGCCAACGTGATCATTGCTACTGTGATTGTGCTTGGTGCAATTATCGGTGCTGCTTTAGGTGGCTGGGCGATGGGCTTCTACCCTGTTGAAGCTTCGATTACAGCAGGGCTATGTATGGCAAACCGCGGCGGCTCGGGCGACCTTGAAGTGCTTGCCGCCTCTAACCGTATGAGCTTGCTCTCTTACGCACAAATCTCTTCACGTCTGGGTGGCGGCATTGTGCTGGTCATCGCCAGCGTCGTATTCGGAATGTTTGTTTAACCCTTTAACCCTTGCTCCTTGGGATTATTTGGCGCGCTTAGCGCGCCTTTTTTTCTCTCCGTTTTCAACCCTGTTTTTACCACTGGAAGTGACCATGCAATCAACCTCACTGTTCCTCGAAGGGATTAATTTGCTGACGCTGGGGATGGGCTTTGTGTTCATCTTTCTGATTTTCTTGGTGTATGCCACGCGTGCGATGTCGCAATTGATTGTGCGTTTTGCCCCGCCGGAAGTGCCAGCCAAAACCACCAATAAAAAAGCCTCTGCCAACAAGGCCAAAGCCAACCCAAATCAAAACCAAGGTGAATTGCTCGCGGTGCTCACGGCCGCTGTCCATCACCATAAAACACAACAAAAACTATCTTAAGTGAAGGAGAAACCACAGATGACTCAGGCGATCAAACGCGTTGGTGTTACGGATGTCGTATTGCGCGATGCTCACCAATCTCTTTTTGCCACCCGTTTACGAATTGACGACATGCTGCCGATTGCGCAGCAATTAGATCAGATCGGTTATTGGTCTTTGGAATGTTGGGGAGGCGCGACCTTTGACAGCTGCATCCGCTTTTTAGGCGAAGACCCATGGCAACGTCTACGTTTACTCAAACAAGCCATGCCCAATACGCCACTGCAAATGCTGCTGCGCGGGCAAAACCTGCTCGGCTACCGTCACTATGCCGATGATGTGGTGGATACTTTTGTAGAGCGTGCGGTGAAAAACGGCATGGATGTATTTCGTGTCTTCGATGCGATGAACGATGTACGCAACATGCAACAGGCGCTGCAAGCGGTGAAAAAGATGGGCGCGCATGCGCAAGGCACGCTCTGCTACACCACCAGCCCAGTACACAATTTACAAACTTGGGTCGATGTGGCGCAGCAACTGGCGGAGCTCGGCGTCGACTCAATAGCCCTGAAAGATATGGCCGGCATTTTGACCCCGTATGCCGCTGAAGAGCTAGTGTCTACCCTGAAAAAACAAGTGGATGTCGAGCTGCATCTGCACTGCCACTCCACCGCGGGCCTTGCCGATATGACTCTGCTTAAAGCGATTGAAGCGGGCGTGGATCGGGTTGATACCGCGATTTCCAGCATGAGTGGCACTTATGGTCATCCTGCGACCGAATCACTGGTCGCTACCTTGCAAGGCACCGGCTACGACACCGGATTGGATATCGCCAAACTCGAACAGATTGCGGCTTACTTCCGTGATGTACGCAAAAAATACCACGCCTTTGAAGGCATGATGAAAGGCAGCGATGCGCGCATTTTGGTGGCTCAGGTTCCTGGCGGCATGCTGACCAACATGGAAAGCCAACTCAAACAACAAAACGCGCTGGATAAACTCGATTTAGTGCTCGAAGAGATCCCACGCGTGCGTGAAGAACTCGGCTTTTTGCCTCTGGTCACCCCTACCTCACAAATTGTCGGTACACAAGCGGTGATCAACGTGGTGCTGGGTGAGCGTTACAAAACCATCACCAAGGAAACCAGCGGTGTGCTGAAAGGGGAATACGGCAAAACGCCAGCACCGGTTAACACTGAGCTGCAAGCTCGCGTGTTGGCGGGCGCAGAAGCCATTACTTGTCGCCCTGCGGATTTGATTGCCGCCGAAATGCCAACCTTGCAAGACCGCGTATTGCAGCAAGCTAAAGAGCAGCACATCACCCTCGCCGAGAATGCGATTGATGATGTACTGACCATTGCGCTGTTTGATCAGGTAGGCTGGAAGTTTTTAGCCAACCGCCATAACCCAGAAGCCTTTGAACCTGCGCCGCAAGCGATAAGTTCAGCCTGCACACCGAAAGCGCCAACAGAAAAAAGCAAAGTACAGCCAGTGGAAAGTCACGGTGTGTACACCATTACCGTCAACAACCAAAGCTATGTGGTGAAGGTGGATGAAGGCGGTGACCTGACGCATGTTGCGCCGACGGCATCAACCAACCACGCACCAGTCCCGAGTGCCGCAGAAGGTGAAAACCTCGCCGCGCCCCTTTCTGGCAACATCTGGAAAATTCATGCCTCAGCCGGTGATGAAGTGGCCGAAGGCGATGTCTTGCTGATTTTAGAAGCCATGAAGATGGAAACCGAAATCCGCGCGCCACGTGCCGGAGTGATCAGTGCGATTGAAGTCAATGAAGGCGATGCCGTACAAGTCGGCGATGCTTTGTTGGTATTGGCGTAATCAGAGGCGGAAAGTATGGAAAATATTTTAGCCATGGTGCGTGATTTTGGCCTGTTCCACCTTCAGTGGGGACAGGGCATCATGATCCTTGTTGGGTTAGTGTTGCTCTATCTTGCCATCGTCAAACGTTTCGAGCCTTTGCTGCTGGTACCCATAGGTTTTGGGGGAATCCTCTCAAATCTGCCCGATGCCGGGCTTGCCATGTCAGCCATCGAAAATGCGGTGTATGCGGCCAAGCCGGAAGTGATGACAGCGTTTTCAGAAGTGCTGCAACTCAGCTCCTACATGCCTGCCGACATCAAGCAAGCCTTGAGCAGCGCAACGCCACTGCAGATGACCACCTTGCACCTGCTTGCTGAGCAGTACCAATACAGTGATGGCATGCTGTATCTGTTTTACAGCATTGCGATTGCTTCTGGCGCAGGCCCGTTAATCATCTTTATGGGCGTAGGCGCGATGACCGATTTTGGTCCTCTGCTCGCCAACCCTAAAACCCTGCTGCTCGGCGCGGCGGCTCAGTTTGGTATTTTCACCACCGTATTGGGCGCATTGGCATTAAGCAGTTTAGGGGTGATGGATTTTAGCGTGGCGCAAGCGGCGGCGATTGGCATCATCGGGGGAGCTGATGGCCCAACCGCGATATACGTATCGAGTATGCTCGCACCAGAATTATTGGGAGCGATTGCGGTCGCCGCTTACTCTTACATGGCGTTAGTGCCTATGATTCAGCCGCCGATCATGCGGGCGTTGACCACACAAGAAGAGCGCAAAATTCAGATGCAGCAGCTGCGTCAGGTGCACAAGCTGGAAAAAATCGGCTTTCCGCTCCTACTGCTGATCTTGATTGCTCTCTTGCTGCCTTCGGCAACGCCACTGCTCGGCATGTTCTGCTTTGGTAACTTGATGCGTGAATGTGGCGTGGTGGAGCGTTTATCCGACACGGCGCAAAACGCCCTCATCAACATAGTGACCATTTTCCTTGGCTTGTCCGTCGGCTCCAAGCTGATGGCTGATAAGTTCCTGCAGCCTCAAACCATCGGCATTTTGGTGCTCGGTATTGTAGCGTTTTGTGTCGGCACCGCAGCTGGGGTGTTGATGGCGAAACTGATGAACCGTTTCACCACCACCAAACTCAATCCGCTGATTGGGTCGGCTGGAGTTTCGGCTGTACCGATGGCGGCACGCGTCTCCAACAAGGTTGGGCTTGAAGCCAATGCGCAGAACTTTTTGCTGATGCATGCCATGGGTCCCAACGTCGCAGGGGTGATTGGCTCTGCGGTCGCCGCTGGGGTAATGATCAAATATGTGATGGGCTAAACATAATTGGTTGGGGTTTCTTAGACCCCAATCAATAAGCCTCATTTATAGTAAGGATAGACTCGCCGGCATGAACATATCCCTCACGCAATTTTTACACACCAAGGTCTGCCAGACGCTTTCGTTTCAACAGAGGGTTGGCGCTCTTTTGGTGGCTATGGTGGTGATCCAGCTTTCGCTGGTGGCTGGCTTTTTTCATCAAACCTTAAGTGAAACCTTACAAGATCAGATCAGCACCAAAGCGCTAATCCAAGCGCGCGAAATTGCGACCGATCCCAATCTCATTGTGCTGATCCAACAAAATCGGCTTGCTGAAGTGCAGGCCAAAATCGATCGTTTACAACGCATCTCGGATGCCAATTTTATTGTGATTGGTGATGCCAATGGCATTCGCATCGCGCATCCAGATGAGCAAAAAATCGGTTTACCGATGCAAGGCGGTGACAGCCGTCGTGCATTAAAAGAGGGCGAATATTACACCTCAACCCAAAAAGGCAGCCTAGGCTGGGCCATTCGTGGCAAAGCCGCGATTGTCGCCCCTTCGGGAGAGATCCTCGGCGTGGTTTCTGTTGGCTACCTGCTCGATAACATCAGCAGTTGGCTGCGGGTTTACTCCTACCCAGTGATTTTCACTGTGCTGCTTTTAATGCTGCTTTCTGCGCTCGGCGCGTGGATCTTTACCCGCCATATCAAACAGCAGATGTTCAATATGGAGCCGGAAGAGATCGCCATGAACCTCAACCTACAGCAGTCGATTTTACAAAGTGTGTATGAAGGTATCGTCGCGATCAGCTTGAAAGGGGAAATCCTGTCCGTCAATGCTAAGGCACTGAATATTTTGGGTATTGCCCATCAGCCGACCCATTTGATTGGGCGTAATGTTCAAGAGTTCATCACTCCAACCTGCTTTTTTATGGGCGCAAGCCCGTTTGGCAAGTTGGCGCAGCAAAACCGTGTCAGCCAGCAAGATGAACTGATCAGCTGTAATGGTGAAACCTTGGTCGCGAATCGGGTACCGATCAATTCTGGCCAGCAGCAAATCGGCTGGGTGGTCAGCTTTCGTCGCCGCAATGATTTCAACACACTCACCTCGCAGCTCACCCAGATCCGTCAACATAACGATAATCTGCACGTGATGAGTCACGAGTTTGCCAACCGCCTCTCGACCATCGGCGGCTTAATTCAAATCGGTGCGTACGACGAAGCAGTGAAAACCATTCGCCGCGAAACGGCAGAGCAGCAACAGCTGATCGATTTCATCGCCCAAACTTTTCACCCGAAAGTGATCGCGGGGTTACTGCTGGGAAAATACAGCCGCGCCAAAGAGTTAGGACTGTGTTTAGAGTTCGATCCGCTATCGCATCTGCACCAAGAGCCGCAGTGCATGACTTCAGATGAACTGGCGGCGGTACTTGGCAATCTGCTGGATAACGCGTTTGAAGCCACGCTAAAAAATCCACACAGCAATAAAACCATTTCTCTGCTGCTGACCGATAACGGTGCGGAGTTGGTGATTGAAGTGGCGGACAACGGCATCGGGATCTCGGCCGACATCGCCCAAACTTTGTTTCTCAAGGGAGTGAGTAGCAAAAACCAAGAAGGACACGGTATCGGACTTTACCTTGTCCATCAATTTGTCACTCAGGCTCATGGATCGATTCTTATCGACAGTGCGGAGCCGCAAGGGACTATTTTTTCTATTTTTATTCCCAATAGACCCAAAACGCTTGCGGCGGAAAACCTTCCAGCGCTTGCCGAACGGGCATAAGAAGAGTTTGATTATGATGGAATTAATCGACGTATTGATCGTAGAGGATGAAACGAGTATTGCTGACGTGCACAGCTTTTATCTCAAACAAACCGCCCGCTTTCGCCCAGTCGGCGTGGCTCAAAGTATCAACGAAGCGCGCAATATGGTGCGCATTCTCAAACCTAAACTGATTTTCTTGGATAACTACCTGCCTGATGGTCGTGGCATTGAGTTTTTGAAAGAGCTAACCCATCAACCACAAGCGCCGGATGTCATTTTTATCACCGCCGCTTCGGATATGGAGACCGTGCGCGAAGCCGTACGCTGCGGGGTTTTTGATTACCTGTTAAAACCGATCGCCTACGATCGAGTACAAAACTCGCTGGAACGGTATCTGAAGTACATCAGCTCGCTGCGCGCCAATGACAGTGTGAATCAAAGACACGTCGATGAGCTATTTAATTTTCAAGCCAAAACCGAGCAGCTTGATGGGTTGCCGAAAGGGATTGATGAGCTGACCTTAATCAAAATCCAAGAGATTTATCACCATGAACCGCAAGCGGCCTACACCGCAGAATTGTTAGGACAAGCGATTGGGATCAGCAAAACCACGGCCAGACGTTATTTGGAATATTGTGTGGCCAGTGGTTTTCTGGAAGCCTGTATTCAGCATGGTCGGGTGGGCCGTCCCGAACGACTTTATCAAAAGCGCTAACCCACTCAGCATGCCGAATGCATCAGGCATGAGTTACAAAGTGTAGTGAAAGGGGATCACTTCGGTGCTCTCCCCTATTTCCAACATTCCTTCTAAGTTGTTGCTGTGACACTGACAAAGTGGGATCACAAATACCCCTTCTTCATCTTTATCGCATTTCACTAGCATCGCCTGAGAAGATGGCGTTAAGCAGTTAATCTCAGCGCAAAACGCCTGATTATCACGGCTAAAGTGCTGCCAATAGGCCAACCAATTTTCTCGCGCTTGGGCAGAAGCCAAATCTCTAGAAACTTTTCTTACTAACATCGCATCACCACTGTGGCTATTGAGTCGCCCTATTACAATGGATTTCGACTCCGCTAAGCATGAAGCGATTCAAAGTTCGCCGTAGCGATAAAAATCTTATTGGTTTTTATGTGGTTATCTTCAATTCCGATTTAATCAACTCGTTGAGTCATCGACTAGGAGGACTCACTGTGTATAACGGAAAATGGTGCGATTTAAACCTAGCGGCTCACCGAGCCAGCGGATACGGTCGTCTTGATGATCGTAAGCATCATCGCCCGATACCGGATGGATCAGTACACTCAGCGCACCGCGATTTTCCTCTAACCATTCCAGTAAGCCGTGTTGGTTATCGCGAAAATGCATTTCAAACATCGGCTTAACATGCGGGCCAACACGACGCGGAACTAAACCAAATAACGCGATCACATCACGGCGTTCACGGGCAATTTGTTGGCGAAAGCGCTCCGCGACAATCGCTTGGTCTGGGTCAAAATAAACATGGGCATGGAACATAGTAACTCCTTAGGAGAGAACAACAGGACGAGGTCAGCATAGCGCTACACTAAACACAATATCAGCAGTCGAATTTGCACAATAAGGTCGATTTCTTCGAACGAGAGTGCAAAATACACCGCCCCTATAGCGTAGAATCGCGATCGGTTTGGCTAACCTGCACCGGAATTTGCTTTTGCAACCACTGGCAAAAAACTTGCGTCGCGTCAGTGGCTTGGTGAGTAATCAAAAAGTAGCCAGCCTTGGCTCGAATGGGAGCAAACGGGGTAACCAAACGCCCTGTATCGAGTTCGTTTGAAAGTAAGGCAGTACGCGCCATTGCAATCCCCACTCCGGCCTCTGCAGCTGACATCGCCATATCCGTGCGGTTGAAGTAGTGATCACGCCGCTCAGGCAAGGTAATTCCCATCTGGTGAGCCCAGTAGTGCCACTCTTGGTCGCGTGCCGCATTCGCCCACGGCATTGCATCATGCAATAAAACCACTTGCTGCCAAGCTTCGGAGTTAGCCCAATCCTCCTGTAACCAAGAATGGGCTGCGAGATAGTTCGTGCTCATCACGGGCAATAACCACTCCTCCATCAATAACTGCGCATCTCGCCGTGGATAAGGTAACGCGCCATAATCAATCGCCAGATCGTAATCACGCCGCTCACTATCGACCAACGCGCCTTCCGCGAACGTCTGAATCTGAATCTCAGGATGACGGCGATAAAAGTCCTCTAGCCGCGGAACCAACCATTTAAACGCAAATGATGGCGTCAGTTTCAGCCGGATCTCTTTTCGCTCCGTTGATGGCACTAAACTGTGAATTGTCTGCTCAATATCTTGATAGCTACGTTGCACCGTTGTCAGTAAGATTCGTCCTGCCTCAGTTAAACGTACCCCGCGAGAGTGCCGTTCAAATAAGCTAAAACCCAACTGCGCTTCTAACTGCAACATTTGTTGGCTGATCGCCCCCGTGGTGAGATGGAGAGCCGCAGCAGCTAAACTAAAGCTGGTGTATTGAGCTACCTGCATAAAAGTATGCAGACTGGCAACTTGCTGGCTTTTTAACATGGACTTGCTTTTAGTTTTACTAAAGGGTGGTGATAATTTTTATCGATTGTTAATGAAAAGTAAACCTCCGAAACTGAGCCGAAAATGAAGCAAGGAGTCAATGATGGAAGTTTTGGTTTTAGGCAGTGGTGTGGTCGGATTAACCAGCGCTTGGTATCTTGCGCAGGCAGGCCATGATGTCACCGTCGTCGATCGCCAACCACGTGGCGCCGAAGAAACCAGCTTTGCGAACGCAGGGCAAATCTCCTATGGCTACTCTTCCCCTTGGGCTGCGCCGGGCATTCCGCAAAAAGCGCTAAAATGGATGCTGGAAAAACATGCACCACTCAAAATCCAACCCTCGCTTGATCCTGCATTACTGAGCTGGATGGGCAAAATGCTGCTCAACTGCCAGTTGTCGCGCTACCAAGTTAACAAATCGCGGATGTTGGCGATTGCCAACTATAGCCGCGAGTGTTTAAAAGCGCTCAATCAAACCTATTCGCTCGATTACCAAGGCCGCCAACGCGGTACTTTGCAGGTATTTCGTGATGAAAAGCAGTTAACCGCGATTGAAAAAGACATGCAGCTTCTGGCGCAAAGTGGCGTACGTTTTGAGTTACTGAATGTCGCCCAGTGTCTGACTCATGAACCGGGGCTCGCCCCTGTGCAGGAAAAACTGGTGGGCGGCCTATGGCTGCCGGATGACGAAACGGGCGATTATTACTTGTTTTGCCAACAGTTAACCGAACTGGCCAAGCAACAGGGTGTACGTTTTCATTTTGACTGCCACATTCAGCAACTGGTTTGTGAGGGCAAAAAGATCATCGGTGTCCAAACCGATTTAGGCTTGCTCAAAGCGGATGCTTATGTAGTCGCATTGGGCAGTTATTCGACCTCATTGCTTAAACCGCTGGGGATTGAAATTCCTGTCTACCCAGTAAAAGGATACTCGTTAACCTTACCGATTATTGATGAAAAATTTGCGCCGCAATCGACCGTGATGGATGAAACCTATAAGGTTGCACTGACTCGCTTTTCCGATCGGATCCGCGTGGCGGGAACGGCTGAGTTAGCGGGTTTTGATCCAGCGATTCCAGAAGCACGTAAAGCGACGATTGAGATGGTCGCGCGTGATTTGTTTCCGCACGGCGGCGATTTTGCAAAAGGGCAATTCTGGACCGGTTTTCGTCCCATGACTCCCGATGGCACACCAATCATCGGTGCCACTCCCTATACCAATCTCTATACAAATACTGGGCATGGCACACTGGGATGGACCATGGCTTGCGGATCCGCCAGTATTCTGGCCGATGTGCTCACCCATGGCGAAAGCCCGCTCAGCCGTTTGGGGCTAGATCTGTTCCGTTATCCGAAAGCATCTTAAATGCGCGGCTTTTTGGCTCTGCCTGCAGGAGCATGGCAGAGTCATCTCTCACAATCCGCACGCCATCCGCACGCCATCCGCAGTGTAAAACTCCAATAAGCTGACTAAATTATGGTCATTTCTTATTTATTTTTATCCTACTTAACCAAAGCATAAAATTTTTATCTAGCACATATCACCCACCAGATTGACCAAAAACTCACCACACCCTCCAATACTCAGCCCGTTGTACAACGAATAAACAGTTTTTGTGTTCAGCGTCACGCATCCATTCTTTGCCAGATAAAAGAATTAACATTTGAGTTACAAAAAGATTAATATACCGAACACACAACAGACACAATAAACACAACAACTCATTTACAGGGAAACTACTTATGCAGTCATTTGTTGATTTTCTGAATGGAATCATCTGGAGTCCGGCGCTGATTTATCTCTGCCTCGGTGCTGGCTTGTTTTATTCCGTTCTGACTCGTTTTGTACAGGTTCGTCACTTCTTCGAAATGTGGCGCCTACTTCTGAATAATAAAGAGTCCTCAAAAGGGATCTCCTCTTTCCAAGCGCTCGCCGTATCACTCTCAGGCCGTGTGGGTACCGGTAACATTGCTGGGGTTGCTGCCGCTATCGGTTTCGGTGGCCCGGGTGCGGTATTCTGGATGTGGATGGTTGCGTTTTTTGGTGCCGCCACCGCGTATGCAGAATCCACACTGGCGCAAATTTATAAAGAAGAAGACAACGGTGAATTCCGTGGCGGCCCCGCTTACTACATCGAAAAAGCCATGGGTCAAAAATGGTACGCTTGGGTCTTCGCGATTGCGACCATCTTTGCTTGTGGGGTGTTGCTGCCTGGCGTGCAATCTAACAGTATCGGCAACGCCGTTGAGTCAGCATTTGGCTCAGGCCCAATGATTGAAACCGCACTCGGCACCTTTAGCTTTGCCAAAATTTTCACCGGTACGGTGATTTCAATCCTACTTGGCTTCATTATCTTTGGTGGCGTAAAACGTATTGCAAGCTTCACTCAGATCGTGGTGCCTTTTATGGCGCTGGCGTACATCATCACTGCGTTCGTGATCATTCTGCTCAACATCGGTGAAGTTCCACGCATTATTGCGATGATCGTCGGCGACGCATTCTCACCGATGGCCGGCGTAGGTGCGGCGATTGGTTGGGGGGTAAAACGTGGGGTTTACTCTAACGAAGCAGGTCAAGGTACTGGTCCACACGCCGCAGCGGCAGCCAGTGTAGAACACCCTGCGCAGCAAGGTTTGGTACAGTCTTTCTCTATCTACATTGATACCTTGATGGTCTGTTCTGCCACCGCGTTCATGATTTTGATCACCGGCGCTTACAACGTTCACGGTGCCGCTGAAGGCATGTTCCTTGTGCAAAACCTGCCAGCGGACATCATTGCCAGCAGCCCAGCCTTTACCCAAATTGCGGTAGATAGTGCCCTCCCCGGCATTGGTAAACCGTTCGTGGCGTTTGCGTTGTTCTTCTTCGCCTTTACTACAATTTTGGCTTACTACTACATCGCTGAGACTAACGTGGCCTATATCCGCCGTACCTTCAAAGTCGATGGTTTGATGTTTGTGCTCAAACTTGTACTGATGGCATCGGTATTCTACGGCACAGTGAAAACCGCGAACTTGGCATGGGCGCTGGGTGATGTCGGGGTAGGCTTAATGGCTTGGCTCAACATTGTCGGCATCATCATCATCTTCTTTATGTCTAAGCCAACCATGGCGGCTTTGAAAGATTATGAAGATCAGCAAAAACAAGGTGTGACCGAATTTACCTTCAACCCAGTGAAGCTTGGTATCAAAGGGGCGACGTACTGGGAAGGGAAATACCTTCGCAAAACGGGCAAAGCCCCAACCGCGGAAGTGAAAGAGACCCAAAGGGTAGAGCAAACTAGCTCACTATAAGAAAAAGCAGTGAACACAACATAAATAAGTCAAAGGGTTAGCATTCGCTAACCCTTTATTTTTCAACTCAAGGTGAAGATTACTTCGTTTTCGGTTCGATAATATTGAACCAGAATTCGAAGTTATCCAGCATACCTGCGATATCGGTCAGCGCTTGCGCGTTGCCTTCAATCTTCGCTTTGCCTTCTTTGGCCAACTGTTGAATGGTGGTTTTACCCATCAATACTTGATTGAGCTGAGCACGATTGAGAGTCAGCGTCATATCCGGATTCTCCGATTGAATGCCTTTTAAGTTATTCAAGTGGGCATTTTCCAGTTCAACCAAGAATTTCTCATTCACATCTGGCAAGACGAAATTAATGGTGTAATCAATACCAGCGGCTTTGTCGCCATTGAGGCGAACGCCCAAATAGTCGAGGAACAGCTCAGTATCCATCGCCACAACCGTATCAGCACCCGCCGTTTTGGTTGCTGACACTTTCGGTACCCCATTACGCAACTCATACGCGCCCATCAAATAAGTGTTACGCTCCCCTGCCGATTCACTCTGGTAGCCCAGTTGCTCCAAGCAATCCGCCTGTAAGTAACGAGCTTGTTTATTGCTCGGCTCTGCAAACACGGCTTTATCGACAATCTCTGCACACCAACGAAACTCGCCTTTATCAAACGCTTCTTTCCCAAGCTTAATCACGTTATCCATGCCGCCCATCGCCGCGACATATTTAGGAGCCGCATCGGTTGGAGCCAATGGGCGTAACGTGGCGGGATTCATATCAAAATACCCCAGATATTTGTTGATCACCGCTTTAGCATTGCGGTGGTAACTACCGTGATAACCTCGGTTGTACCACTCGTGTGCTAACACATCCGGTACATGGAATTCGTCTTGAATTTCATTGATGGTGACACCGTGGTTGGCCAAACGTAAAGCCTGATCATGAATGTAGCCGTACATATCACGCTGTTTACGCAGGAAATGGTTGATATTGTCGTTCCCCCAACGCGGCCATGTGTGTGAAGCAAACATCACATCCGCCTCTTTCGCGTACATATGAATCGACTCATTGATGTATTTGCTCCACGCCTTGGCATCTCGCACTTCTGCACCACGTAAGGTGTAGACGTTGTGCAAACCACCAACGGTGTTTTCTGCCATCCACAAGGCTTTAAACTGTGGGAAGTAGGTGTTCATTTCCGCTGGAGATTCGGTTCCCGGTGTATTCTGGAACTCCATGGTTACGCCATCGATCACCACAGTTTCCGTTTGCTCAGAAATGACTTTGGTTGGCGCAATCAAGCTCACTTCACCTTGCGCGACATTCTTACCAATCGCGGCATCCACCTGCCCGGTCGCCCCTTTCGGTAAAACGTTGCCATATTGATAAGTCGTACGACGCGACATGGCATTTCCTGCCAAAACATTCTCAGCCACCGCGTGATTTAAAAAGCCTTTCGGTGCGATGATCGGCACTTCACCTCGGTCGACCTGCTCTTGGCTCACAATGCCTTTGACACCACCAAAATGGTCAGCATGCGCATGACTGTACACCACAGCTTTAACGGGACGCTCACCTAGCTCTTGGTTAACAAAATCCAGCGCCGCTTTAGCCGTAGCAGGAACGGTCAATGGATCAAACACAATCCATCCCGTATCGCCCTTTACAAAGGTGATGTTGGCCAGATCGTAGCCACGTACCTGATAAATGCGATCCGTCACTTTATACAGGCCGTGATGCATATTCAGTTGCGCTTGACGCTGTAAACTAGGATGGATGCTGTCATAGTCGAGTCCATCCAATAAAAAGCGGTAATTACCCAATTCCCAAACCACCTTGCCATTCGCATCTTTGATTTCGAGATCTTTTTGCTGCGCGATCAGACCTTTCTCGACCAATTTGAAATCTTCCTGATCCGCAAACGGCAGCGTATTGCGTTGCTCAGCCGCAAACGCTTTTGTGGTAGGGCTCGGGGCTTTGGTATCCGCAATCAATGAATGAGCTAATACGGGCGCAGAGGCGGCCACTAATACCGCCAACAAAGTGGGTTTAAAGACTGTTTTCATTGGGAATCTCTCTTTTTAGTCATTAGGGAACAAGGACAAGGATATGAGAGAAATTGCCGACAAACGATTCGCCAAACAATAATCAATAGTTAAGCATTGCTTAACTATTGATTATTGTTTGGCGCTGCCGCGAGAGAGCACTTGAGTGAATCACCATACGCGAAGACACGCTATGGCATGGAGAGAAACAAGAACGCAGCCAATAAATTGTGTGACCTTAAATAGATTGAGGATTGGCGCAGAGAATCGCCTCAATTTGCTCGCGCAGCCAAATCAGCCCTTTATCTTGCTGTTTGGCTTTATGCCAGCACATAAAAGTCGGAACCGAGCGGATTTCAAACGGCAAAGGTTGGATCTGTAAACCCAATTTCTCCGCCCACATATCCGCTAAACGCTTTGGAGTAAAACAGAGCAGATCGGTGACGGATGCGGTCGCCATCAAATTGAGCATCGACTCACTTTGATAATGCACTCGACGTGCGGGCAGCACCTGATCGACTAGGCTAGAAAAGAGATAATTACCAAAGCGACGACTGGTTAATGCAGTGTGTTTTTCTGCAAAAAACTGCTCAAAACTGAGGGTACTTCCAAGACGCGGATGATTTTTGGCATACACCACAACCAAGGCCTCCTCCGCCACCTGTGTGGTGACGATAGAGGGATGGCTGATGGGTAATGCAGCCAAAAACAGATCCGCCTCTCGCTCACTTAATACTTGGCTTGGTGTGAAATGATCGTCCTCATAAGACTTTAAATTCACCGTGATATGCGGGGCGATGTCGCTGATTTTTTGCAAAAGTGGCGGTAATACCACCAAATCGAAATAGCCCTGACCGCCAATAATAAACTCACGCTTACTGGTTGCAGGATCAAAACCGGCATCGGTTTCTAAACCAAAACGAATGGCACTCAAGCCTTCCGCCACATGTTTGTGCATATTGAGCGCATACTGCGTCGGCTGTAACCCACGTCCCTGACGGATAAACAACGGATCGCCAACTTGTTCTCGTAAGCGTGATAAATTTTGACTCACCGCTGCGGAAGTCATACCTAGCTTATCCGCTGCTTTACTGACTGAGCCTAATTTCATGACAGAATCAAATACCGTCAGCAGGTTTAGATCATAATCACGCAGCATAATCAATAAGTTAACTCAAGTAGGTAAGGTGGGGACATGATACTCGATTTTGCCTAGCATTGGTAACACGCTGACGGTCAATACTCGCTGTTGTTCAAACCAACGAAAGTAAACCTCACAACTCTGTTGTGCGGCATTAGGTACGCGCGTCAATGTGAAACTCATTTTGTTTGGCTCCAGTGAACTGAGCTGGGCATCGCAGAAATCAAGGTAGAGGTGTACTTGTGGGAATAGTGCTTTAAATAGACTCTCTTTTGCAGAAAACAGCAAAGTCACCGCTGAAGCGAGATCGAACTGTTGCGCCAACAGTGCCCACTCTTGGGCGGTGCCGATTATAGCTTGCACCTCACTAGCGGTTTGATGTGCGAGCCGATGTTCAATATCAATACCAAGCGAGAGGTGTTCTGCCTTAAGCACAGTGCATACTGCCCAGCCGTCACAATGGGCGATCGAGCCCGTGATCCCCGCAGGCCATAGTGGCTCACGATGGGTTCCGATAGCAATTGGCCTATCATAACCCTGCCCGATCTGTTTGAGCGCTTGCTGCGCTAACTTACGTCCTGCGACAAATTCCGCTTGGCGCTTAACCACGGCCTTGTGCAGGCTATGGTAGGTGGGAGGGGCTAAATAGTGCTGCTGATCCTCATCAAATTGCTGAGGATCGAATTGGCAAACCTGAATTGTCAGCCCTGCCAGCTCAATCGCTGGCATTGAAATCATAAAAGCCATGTTTAACCGCGCTTTAACGAATAAGGTATAATCAAAGGCGTGCAGGAGATAGGATCGGGCATAACGACACAATCAATCCCAAAGACTTGCTTAACCAATGCTGGAGTCACCAAAGAGTGTGGATCGCCCTGCGCGACGATTTTGCCTTCTTGCAACACAATCAGATGGTCAGCGTAACGACACGCCTGATTCAGATCGTGCAGCACGGCGACTAGAGTATGCCCTTGCTGACGATTAAGCCGCCAAAAGAGATCGAGCAGTTCGATTTGGTGAGCAATATCAAGATAAGTGGTTGGTTCATCAAGCAGTAAATACGGCGTTTGCTGCGCCAGCGCCATGGCGACCCAAACCCGCTGACGCTGACCGCCGGAAAGCTGATCCACACTATGCTGCGCAAGCTCATGGACGTGAGTGGCTCGCATCGCCTCTTCTACCGCTCGTTCATCCACCCTGCTCCATTGGCGAAATAGCCCTTGGTGAGGATAACGGCCACGAGAGACCAAATCGACCACCTTTATCCCTTCGGGTGTCAACGCGCTTTGAGGCAGTAATCCTAGCTGCTTGGCTACCACCTTGGTCGGCAATTGGTGAATATTCTGACCATCCAGTAATACTTGCCCAGCCAGCGGCTTGAGTAAACGGCACAAGCTTTTTAGCAAGGTCGATTTACCACAGCCATTAGGCCCAACTATCACCGAAAATTTCCCGTGCGGAATCGCCAAATCCAGCGCATCACACACCGATTTTCCTTCATAACCTAAACTCAGTCGCTCAGTCTTAAGCCTGTGATGTTCAGCCTTTAATGCAGCGCTCTGTAAGTCAGCATCCCAAATTGTGTCCATAACGGCATTTCACTCAATCAAAATTCTCTTTATTCCGCAAAGCGTTGAATGGCTCAAAGCACAGGCTGACGACTGCGCGCAAATAGCCTAAAAAACCTGTCGGCATGTGATGCGGCTTAAACCGTATTTTTTGAACGCATCAATAAGATTAATAAATACATGCCCCCAACCAATCCCGTAATTCGCCCGATGGGAAGGGTTAAGGCGAGCGGCATCCACTGAGTGAGCAAATCAGCCCCCAACAGTAAGCAAGCTCCCATTAAACCTGCACTCACCAGCGGAATATTGGCGGTTTGACGCAAGCGAGCTGCAAGTTGAGGAGCGGCCAAAGCGATAAAGGCGATCGGTCCTGCGGCTCCTGTCGCTAATGCCGCCAAAGTCACCGCGGCGAGAATCATGAATAAGCGTATCGGCTCGACTACGACCCCAAGTTGACGGGCAATCTCATCCCCCATCTCAAGCATCTGTAATGAGCGGGCAAGACTTTTGATAAGCGGCAGCAGCACCAACACGCCACACATGACAGGAAATACGTGGCTCCATTCTCGGGCATGCAGTGAGCCCGATAACCATAAATTGGCGGTGATGGCGCTGTCTAAACTGCCTTTGACTAGCAGCAAGCCATTGAGCGCCGTCAACACTGAACCCACGCCAATTCCGGTTAGCACTAGCCGATAGCGCCCGACCGTGCCTGACTTTACCGACAACAGATAGACTGCGATGGCCGTCATGACTCCGCCAGCAATCGCCGAAAAAACCACGGCAACCCCACTGCCGGAAAATAAAATAATTTGCAGCAAAGCCCCGGTGGCCGCGCCAGAGGTGAAACCAATGATGTCCGGAGAACCAAGCGGATTACGAGAGATCGACTGAAAAATCGCGCCGGAAAGGCCTAAGGCCGCACCAGCAAACAGCGCCGTAAAAATCCGTGGTAAACGGATATCGAGTAAGACTTGCCGTTTGAACCCTGAGGTAACTTCCCCCAATAAAATGGCAGTGACGTCAGAGATTGAAATCGGCAATTTGCCGACACAGGTCGCAAGTATCATCAAAGCCAAAACAATAAGGCTTAGCACCAACGCAACCGCAATGTTGCGCCGCTCAACACGCAGCGTGTATGCCCCTTTTCGCCATAGCCAAAAGCGAGTTTGATTCGACCGACCTTCTGGGGCTACAGATGTGATAGTTTCCATCGTCTCACCAATAGCACAAAGACTGGCCCTCCGATTAAGGCGACCATGATCCCTGCGCTGATTTCATCGTTTGAACCGATTAGCCGCCCGGCCAGATCGGCACCTAACAATAACAGCGCCCCAAGCAACATAGAGTAAGGCAGTAAACGACGATGTTCAGCGCCCACCCAAAGCCGCGCTAAATGAGGCGCGGTTAAGCCAAGAAAACTGATTGGCCCTGCCGCTGCGGTTGCGGTGCCAGCCAACAGCGTGACCACGGCGGCAGAAGCTATCCAGATCCATAACGGATTGACGCCTAATGCTTTGCCCGCGTCATGCCCGAGCACCACAGTATCCAATCCGCGGGCGAGTAAGATAGCCGCGATCAACCCGAGTAGTACGAATACACTTGTCGGCAGCAAAACTTCATATCCTCTGCCTTGCAAAGAGCCAATCGACCAATGTCGAAACTGGTTAAACACCTCTTGGGCGCTATTGAGCATAATCAAATGAGTCATAGACAAGAGCACCACCGTCATCGCCGCACCAGCCAGCACCACTCGAACGGGATTGGGTGATTGATTGATACCTGCCAGCAGATAAACGCCCACACTGGTTGCTGCCGCGCCAAATAAGCCAAACCACAAATAGTGCAGCATATCGGTTAGACCAAACCCAGCAATGCCAATCACCACCATCAAGATTGCGCCCGCATTGACACCCAAAATGCCCGGATCCGCCAATGGGTTACGCGTCATCGCTTGCATGATAACGCCTGCAGCCCCGAGCGCTGCGCCCACCAATATCGCTAACCCCGTGCGCGGCACACGTAGGTAATGCACTAGAAGATGCTGAGTATTCTGCTCATCAAAATGAAACAGCGCATCGAAAGTCACGGCATAAGGAATGTCGCGAGATCCGACAAACACACTGCTTATCGTCAATCCCATCAATGCCACCAGCATCAACCCCATTAGCCAGTAATCACGCCCTGCCAACGTCGGATTTTCTCGCTTTGAGGACGCAACTCTTATTCCCATCAGCTCATTCATGGCATGACTAAAGATTGTGCTTGCTCGCCAGCAAAGCGTCGCAGCAGTGAGTTAATGATTTCTCGGGCACTGAACAGGTCAATGCGAAATGAGTTTTCACCCAATCCATAAACTTGTTTGCGCTGGATCGAAGGCAAGTTTTTCAAAATCGGATCGTGGAGAAAAGCTTGAGCTTGCTGATCGGTCATCGTGATAAGAAACGTGGTTTCAGCCTGCAACTGAGTTAAATGCTCATAATGGATGCGCAGAAAATCTCGATGGACGATGGAACCCGCTTGCCATGCTGGATCTGGCTCCTCC
Organism: Vibrio cholerae ATCC 14035; assembly: GCF_000621645.1. Lineage (GTDB taxonomy): Bacteria > Pseudomonadota > Gammaproteobacteria > Enterobacterales > Vibrionaceae > Vibrio > Vibrio cholerae. The sequence goes on from NZ_JHXR01000016.1 coordinate 41,092, forward strand.
AACACAACCCCGACCGATTGCAACAGTTGAGCATGAGCACTTTGCGCTTTCGCCACCGCATTGACCACACCGGGGCCGTGGTAGCTCACAATATTGGCGCGCCCTTTGGGCAGATCCAGCACATCTCGCACTTGCTTTGTCCACTGCTCAAAATTGTGTATTGTGCGCTCCGCTTGCTCTTCAAGTCCGGTAGCAAGCCCCAACTGCTGCGCCAAAGATTGCCAAGTTTGATCGCTGTAATCGACCAAGATGGTGGGAGCAATCGCTTGTAAAAGGGGAATTTGATCGCGAGCGGAATCCGCGCCTATCATGGAAACCACGATCAAATCAGGTTGTTCGACATACACCGATTCGAGATCGACACTTCCCGCAGGCCAAAGTTTTTTCACTTGGCGCAGCTCTGCCAGCTTTCGCCACTGCTCAAAAAAGGTGCTTTGCGTGGTCGCAGCACTAGCAATAACTGGCGCATCTATCGCCAGCAGTGTTCCGGTCACCGTGACGGCCGTCGACAAAATTCGCTTTGGCTGAGAGGGAATCGTCGTGATTGAACCGTCCGCATTCTGAAAGGTTCTTGGCCAAACATTCTGCTGCGCGCTGACAAAACCACTGAACAGGCAACCCAATATCACAGACAATAAAATAAAAATGTTTTTCATTGTAATATTGATTCTCATTTCGTTAAAAGTTTACTATCGCTCATCAATCATCTTAGGGTGGACTCTAGAGACAGAGGGGTGAGTAAAAAGTGAACTCAGTATAGCCATGCCCCCTCAGGCTCGCAACCAAGCCACCGAACACCGCCTCACGCGAAAGAGTAATTATGATTCTCCAACTGGATAAGGCTTAATATCGTGTCTATGTTATTGGCTCAAAAGCCTTTTTGGCAGCGCCATCTGGCTTATCCTCACATTAATCTCGACACCGTTGCCCATTCGCTACGCCTGACAGGGCCTTTAGATACCACACTTTTGCTGCGCGCATTGCATTTAACCGTCAGTGAGATAGATCTGTTCCGTGCTCGCTTTTCTGCGCAAGGTGAGCTGTATTGGCACCCATTTTCTCCGCCTATCGACTATCAAGACCTCAGCATCCACCTTGAAGCAGAACCTTTAGCTTGGCGGCAAATAGAGCAGGATTTACAGCGCTCAAGCACACTGATTGACGCGCCAATAACGAGCCATCAAGTGTATCGTTTGTCACACAGTGAGCACCTTATCTATACCCGTGCGCACCACATTGTGCTGGACGGTTATGGCATGATGCTGTTTGAGCAGCGCCTCAGCCAACATTACCAATCCTTGCTCAGTGGGCAGACGCCAACTGCCGCGTTTAAACCTTATCAATCCTATCTGGAAGAAGAGGCGGCTTATCTTACCAGCCATCGCTACTGGCAAGATAAGCAGTTTTGGCAAGGCTATTTACGCGAAGCTCCCGACTTAACGCTCACCTCTGCAACCTATGATCCTCAACTTAGTCATGCCGTGAGCCTCTCTTACACACTCAATAGCCAACTCAACCATTTGTTACTCAAGCTCGCTAACGCGAATCAGATTGGCTGGCCTGATGCCTTAGTCGCGCTGTGCGCGCTCTATTTGGAATCGGCTGAACCTGATGCGCCTTGGCTGTGGCTGCCCTTTATGAACCGATGGGGCAGCGTGGCCGCTAATGTGCCCGGTTTAATGGTTAACTCGCTGCCCTTGCTGCGTCTTTCTGCGCAGCAAACCTCGCTCGGCAACTACCTTAAACAGTCAGGGCAAGCGATACGCTCACTCTATTTGCATGGCCGCTATCGAATTGAACAAATCGAACAAGATCAAGGGCTAAATGCTGAGCAAAGTTATTTTATGAGCCCATTTATCAATATTTTGCCTTTTGAATCCCCACACTTTGCTGATTGCCAGACTGAGCTCAAGGTGCTGGCTTCAGGCTCTGCAGAAGGGATTAATTTTACCTTTCGTGGCTCACCCCAGCATGAACTCTGTCTAGACATCACCGCAGATTTAGCCAGCTACCCGCAATCCCACTGGCAAAGTCATTGCGAGCGGTTTCCACGTTTTTTCGAGCAGTTACTCGCCCGTTTCCAACAGGTGGAGCAAGATGTTGCACGCCTACTCGCAGAGCCTGCGGCATTGGCAGCCACCACCTCCACACGGGCTATCGCCAGTTGAAAGATGAACGATCAATGATCGAGCGTGGCTCCACCATCCACTCGTAAATCATGCAGCGTGATGTGACCTGCGTTATCGGATAACAAAAACAGGACCGCTTGAGCAATATCCGCTGGCTCGGCAATTTTATTGAGCGGGATCCCCAACCGAAATTGCGCAGCATCTCCGGCAATGACTTGTGCCTCACCATACTGCTCAGTCCAAAGCTGTTGCTGCATAGCGGTGCGAGTGGAGCCGGGACTGACCAAATTACAACGAATTCCGTAAGGGGCTAGCTCCATACCAATGCACTTAACCAGCATGTGTAATGCGGCTTTCGAAGCGCCATAAGCCCCAATCGACATGCGCGGCGTATTGGCAGCATTAGACCCAATAATCACCATACTTCCCTGCTGACGCGCTTTCATACTTGAAGCGACACCTTGCATACAGGCCAACACACCAAAAGCATTCACGGTAAAAATAGAACTCACTTGTTCCATTGGCATTTCATGCAATGGCGCAACATGTAGGATTCCTGCACAGCAGACCAGATGATCAAATCCCGCCACTTGCTCAGCCCATTGATTGACTTGCTCGCGCACCGCTTCAGGCTCTGCTAAGTCGAGTTTTTTTAAAGTGAGCTGGTCCGGATAACGCCCCAATAACGACTCACTCTGCTCTAGCAACAACTGCCACTCACAATCTGCCGCCATCACTTGCGCTCCCGCTTGCAATAAATGTTCAAGCACGGAGAACCCTATCCCACGCGCTGACCCCACTAGAAGAACCTTGCTGTTAACCAACGACATATCTTTCATCCCCTATCACAAACGAGATCAACCTTCACAATCATCACTTTGATTATCAGACCAAATGGAAATTGCTTGCATTTATTAATAAAAACTATTCTCATTTGAATGTAAGCAAATGTAATCTGTTGCGCTTGGCAACGCAACCCATTCACTCGCAAATATGGATAAACAACATGGTCATGAAGCGTGAAGTGGTCGGATACACCACTATGTCTGAACATCTGATCGACACCCAACTCACTCGCTCACCGTTTTTCTTTGCCTCAGCAAACCAGTCAATGCTCGGTTGTGGGGTCGCTCATGCTTTTCAGCAAGCCATTCCTTTTGCTGAACTGGCTAACCAAGCCAAACAGCTTTTGCAGCAGGCCAAACGTGATGAGTGCGACAATCCATTACTGTTTGGCATAGTGCCGTTTGACCCTAAAACACCGACTCGATTTATGATTCCGCGCACCTTATACGTGTCGAGTAGCCCGCGCTTAAACCGTCCAGCTCACCTCACCCGCCAAGTGGCTAAACTCATCTCCTCGCCATCAGGAGAGCAATACAAGCAAGGTGTAAGCCATCTGCTCAACATGTTTCATCACTCTGGGCTGTCTAAAGTGGTGCTGTCGCGCGCCATTGAAATTGCCACCGAGCAAGAGATAGCACTACCGACCTTGCTGCGTAGTCTGCTCGCCATTAATCATCACGGCTATACTTTTGCGGCCAGCTTGGACGAGCAGAGAAAGCTGATTGGTGCAAGCCCTGAACTCTTGGTCGCCAAACGCGGAAACTATCTCATCTCAAACCCACTGGCTGGCTCGCGCCCGAGAAGTCAAGATGCCCAAGAAAATGCGCAGCGCCGTGCCTCACTGCTCAATACCGCCAAAGATTTGCATGAGCACGGTTTAGTCGTCGAAGAAGTCGAGCGGATCATGAGCCGCTACTGTCGTAACTTGTACACCCCCATGGTGCCTTCTGTGATTGAAACCGAAACCATGCTGCACCTCTCAACCCTACTTGAAGGACAAGTCAGCGATCCTGAGGTTTGTGCTTTGCAAGTCGCCGCCGATTTACACCCCACTCCAGCCGTATGCGGTTTTCCGCGCGAATCGGCTTATCAAGCAATAAGAGAGCTGGAAGAATTTGATCGTGGCTACTTCACTGGCATGGTCGGTTGGTGTGATGCACGTGGCAATGGTGAGTGGGTAGTCACCATTCGCTGTGCTGAAGTGGGATCTCACCAAATGAAGCTTTTTGCTGGCGCAGGGATTGTCGATGAGTCGTTACCACAAAGTGAACTGGAAGAGACGGGCGCGAAGATGAAAACCATCTTGGCTGCGGCAGGTATTGAGCTCAACGATGTGCTCACCGCTTAAGGAGATAAGAATGACAACCGATTTTACCCCTTGGCCAGAGGCACTTGCCGCTCAATACCGTCAGTTAGGCTACTGGCAAGATAAAACCTTGCTCGATTACTTACAGCAAAGTGCTGAGCGTACCCCCAATGCGCTTGCGCTGGTCGGTGATAATCAGCAGTGGCGTTACCAAGCCATGCTCGAACGTATTGAGCAGCTTGCTGCCGGATTTACCGAACTTGGGCTAGGCTGTGGCGATAACGTAGTGCTGCAATTAGGCAATGTTGCGGAATTCTATTTATGCTTTTTCGCTTTGCTGCGCCAAGGCATACGACCGATTCTGGCGCTCCCCGCTCACCGTTTAGCGGAAATTCGCTATTTTTGTCAGCACAGCCAAGCCAAAGCTTACCTCATTGATGGCGCTCAGCGACCATTTGACTATCAAGCTTTGGCGCAAGAGCTGCTTGCTTGCTGCCCAACACTGCAGACTGTGATTGTACGCGGCCAAACTCGAGTGACAGATCCAAAATTTATTGAACTGGCGAGTTGCTACTCGGCATCATCTTGTCAAGCGAATGCCGACCCGAATCAAATCGCCTTTTTCCAACTTTCCGGTGGCACAACGGACACGCCCAAGCTCATCCCGCGTACCCACAATGATTACGCCTACAGCGTAACCGCCAGTGTCGAAATTTGCCGTTTTGATCAGCATACTCGCTATCTGTGCGTACTGCCCGCGGCACATAACTTCCCTCTCAGCTCCCCCGGCGCACTCGGTGTTTTCTGGGCGGGTGGCTGCGTTGTCCTCAGTCAAGATGCGTCACCCCAACACGCGTTTAAATTGATAGAACAGCATAAAATTACTGTTACCGCGTTGGTGCCGCCTTTAGCACTACTCTGGATGGATCACGCAGAAAAAAGCACCTACGATCTCTCCTCATTGCACTTTGTGCAAGTAGGCGGGGCAAAATTTAGTGAAGCGGCCGCAAGGCGTCTGCCGAAAGCGCTAGGCTGCCAATTGCAACAAGTGTTTGGAATGGCAGAAGGCTTGGTCAATTACACTCGTTTGGATGACAGTGCGGAACTGATTGCTACAACTCAAGGTCGGCCTATCTCCGCTCACGATCAATTACTGGTGGTTGATGAGCAGGGTCAACCTGTCGCCAGCGGAGAAGAAGGGTATCTGTTAACCCAAGGTCCCTATACGATTCGCGGTTACTATCGAGCTGATCAGCACAATCAACGAGCGTTCAATGCACAAGGTTTTTACATCACCGGCGATAAAGTCAAACTCAGTAGCGAAGGTTACGTGATTGTCACCGGAAGGGCCAAAGATCAGATCAATCGTGGAGGGGAAAAGATTGCCGCCGAAGAGGTGGAAAATCAGCTTTTACATCATCCAGCAGTGCATGATGCCGCTTTAATTGCCATCAGTGACGAATACCTAGGAGAGCGCAGTTGCGCGGTGATCGTACTCAAACCCGAGCAGTCGGTGAATACCATCCAGCTCAAACGTTTTTTACACCAAGCGGGGCTCGCCGATTACAAAATCCCAGATCAAATCCAATTTATCGATCAACTGCCCAAAACATCGGTTGGAAAAATCGATAAGAACGCGCTTCGTCGTCGATTTGACACGCTCGGCTTAGCGTTAATGTCGTGAAATCAATGTAAAGACAATGAGTGAGTAGAGGGAATCCTTGAATAAGCGGTTCCCTTCCTACTTAGAATCCGTGTGTTAAGCAGGAAGGGAACTCGTTCAATCACGCAGAGCAAGGTTGATGTAAATTGGCTTGAATGGTCTGCCACCACTGCTGCAAAGTGACATGCTCCATCAGTTGAGCAAAGCTAATATCAGCACCTTGGGCTTTCCATTTTTCCAACAACTGAATCGCGCGAATCGAATCTAAACCGAGAAACAGAAGATTCTCCTGCACATCCACTTCATCCACACTCAGATTGAGCGCAGCGGCCACATCGTGTTGCATGGTTCGCAAGCTTAAGCCAGTAAGCTTTGAGTGTTGGGCGGCAATCTCTAAACACGCTTGTTGAGTGGATTTGACCGCACCAGTACGACCACTGATATAACGCAGACTGAATTCGTGATCACTGAGCGAGAAATCTGCCACGCCATCCCCAATCACAAAAGGCTGAATATCGAACATAAAGGCATCCAACGCAGTCGAGAGAATGCCAATGTGCGCATAGACACCCGTAATGATTAACTGATCCCGCCCTGTTTCACGCAGCCAATCCAATAACGGCGACTTTTTAAACGCGCTATAACGCCATTTGGTGAGCTGAACATCACCTGATTCTGGAGCAAGAGGCGCAATGATCGCCGTCTCTTCACTCAAACCGGGCCCCCAAAAATCGCTCAATAGTGCTCGCTCGGCAGGATCTTGATTCGCGGGTTGAGCCGTATAGACCACAGGGATCCCCGCTTGCTTGGCATGAGCTTTAAGCTGTTGTATATGCTTGATTAAACTTGGGATGGGTTCTGCCTGCGAGTCAAAATAGTGTACAAAGTACTCCTGCATATCATGGATAAGCAGTACCGCCCGCGATGCATCAATGCGCCAATCGACTTTATTAGTCGGTAATGATACGGGTAAAGGGTAAGAAGCGATTTTAGGAATAGCCATGAAAGTACATCATCCTTATTGATACTCAGCCAACTGAGCGTTGTTAGTGTTGTTATGTCATCGCACGACGCAGCAGAAGCAGCCATTCGGCCGAATCTTCTGCCGATCAATAATGCAACGATGCTAACAACATCACTCATGGATGTAAATAATAACAATTATCATTTAATCCAATTTCACTTCATGGCGGCGCTTCTCATTGCTCATAAGCACCAAACGTTGTGAGCTTCCCTCTCCTCACTCCGTTGAAAATCGCCCATAAAAAAGGGCTAGCCGATGGCTAACCCTTTACATGTTCCCAAATGTTTGACTTATGCAGCAAGCTCTTGCGCTTTCACTGGCTGCACACGTTTTTCGCCGATTGGCAGAACAACACGGCCGTATTCATTATTGAGTACTTGTGCCATAGCGAAGTAGATAGCGCTCGCGCCACAGAAGATGCCTTCAAAACCTGCGATAGTACCAATCAGCTCGCTACCAGTGAAATCACGAGCAGCCAGCAGAGCAAACAAGATGGTCAGAGAACCAAATACCACTTGTTTCGCCGTTGGGTAGCACAGAGAACCAATGAACATAAAGCCAGTGAAAATGCCCCACAGAGCCAAGTACCACCCCATGAAAGGCGCAGGGCTTGCAGGCAGTCCCATGTGTGGCATTACGATCAAACCAACCAGCGTCAGCCAGAACAGACCGTAAGAAGTAAATGCCGTTGTACCGAAGGTGTCACCACGTTTAAAGCACATGATGCCGACGATAACTTGACTCAGACCGCCGTAAAAAATACCCATCGCCAGAATCATTGAGTCGATTGGGAAAAAACCTGCGTTATGGATATTAAGCAGAATGGTGGTCATACCGAAACCCATCAGACCGAGTGGTGCTGGGTTGGCTAGCTTAGTTGACATGTGAACTTACCTTCAGAGTGTGAATTCAAAAATGTTTGTAAAAATTACGCGCGGATTTTAATTAACAGGCAGATAAAAGAAAAAAGATCTTATTGGAAACTTAGATTGTTGAAACAGTTAGTTACAGATGCGAGTAAAAAATCGCCCAACCTAAGTTGAGCGATGAAATAAACACTTTTAATACAACAACTTAGCAGGACACCTTATCCCAGAACCAGTTAGATTGAGTAGGTGACTCCCAAACGCCTGGACTGTTCTTAGTAATAAAGCATTGGCCGTTATAGGTCACTTTATCGCCGTTCGAGACCTTAGTGACTCCAGGTTGCCACACAATGGCATCCGTAGGGGCTGGCTCTGTCGGCGGCACTGGTGTTGGCTCCGATGGTGGTACAGGTTCAGTGGGAGGTACTGGCTCGCTTGGCGTTGGCTCAGTTGGTGGTGTTGGCTCACCAGAAACTAACGCCCAAGGCCCGCCTTTAGAAGGTTCATCACCTTGTGTCCACCATTTAGCTTGGTAAACCGCACCTTTATAACTGACCTTGTCACCTGAGTTATAAACCTTACCCACTTCCCACGCAGGGGCACCACCTACAGGTGGATCTGTCGGATCGGTAGGTAATGGATCAAGTTTTTCCACTACACGAACTTTTGGCCAGCTCGCATGTGAACCATACAGATTAGTCACACACTTCTCATAATCCCCTTCCACCAAAGCAGAATACGCGGTTTGGAACCCCACCAACTCACATTCAAATGAGTAGCCACCCGGACGATCTGGATAATATTTCCAGTTACCATCCCAGTTTGTGTAAAGCACATCGGTCGCACCATTGAGGTTAAGGCTGCCGTAAGGCAGTTGCTGCCAGCAGGTATTCTTCTCATCAGCTTCAATAGGGATTTGATAATGCGCCGCTAAGCCTTCCCAATAACGAATACGGTTAACCGGCTGCCCTTTATCTTTGTTTTGCTCCCCGCACTCAATACCACCATTGATGATATTGATCGTGGTGCCGAAACCGTAACCAATCCCTGCATCAATTTCACGCTGTGAAGGCACCCAAGTACGATCAATCACATGCAACATGGCAGGTTTTGGTGCTTGTGGCGTGAGGAAGAACCAGATTGCAGACGCAAGGTTCAACCACGAATCAGCCACTAAACCGGGGTTGTTCAACAATACTGTTGCATCACCATCAAACATAGCCTCGGAGAAAGCGCCGTAGTTAAAGTGGTAAGAAAGCTGTTTTGCTCCACGGCCAAAGTAACCTTGCCCAGTAGCACAAGGCCACTTCTTGTTCTGCCAGTCATTTTGACCACACCCCGTGGTATAACCTTCTTGACCTTCAGACCAGCCCATTTCACGCACATGCACCAGCGCTTGTTGCCACTCTTCCAGCGCTAATGGGTTATCAGAAATGTTGTCCTTCGCGATGTGTCCACCAGTTTCCTGAGCAAAGTGAGCAAAAGCGGTCACGATCGATTTTTTACAAATCGCGTCAGAATTGCGGCCATCGGTATACTCGGCACAAAATGCCGGGAATTTGCCAATCGCACGCAAGAAACGGGTATAAGTGTATTCAGGTGCCGCCATGTGAGTGAGGAAATTCCACTCAGACTCAGGAAATACGCGTTCAACCCGTTTCACGTTATCAGGGTTTGTCGCCAGTCCCGGCTCGATCGCATCAACAATCGCATTGGCGCGGGTCGCTAAGGCATTTGACCAAATGGCATACATAGGATTGGCGGTTTTGGCTTGTTCTGCTGCGGCAATATCCGCTTTAGCCACCAAATATCCACCAGGATTTTGTGGATCAGGCTGAATATTCATCGCCGCTTGCGCAGGCAATGCACACGCCATGGCCACCCACCATGCGGTATGTTTGAGTTTAAACATGGATAAAAGTCCCTCTCTCAACTTGGAAATCCATTTGAGAGTAGGCTTATTGATAACTAATTTAATAGTGAAAAATAAGAAAAAAGCCAGAATTGCGAGCCATTTCCAGCCGATGTAAATCGTACGCTTGCGGTCTACATCAAGACTTTGAACGGAAATACAAAAACAACAGATTCTCTTGTAAAAGAAAAAACCTCAGGCTATGCCTGAGGTTTTATATGATTAATCCGGAATATTCATCCGCATTATTAAGTAGTTATTCCCACTCAATGGTCGCTGGTGGCTTACCTGAGATGTCATACACTACGCGAGAAATGCCATTCACTTCGTTGATAATGCGGTTGGAAACCTTACCCAAGAACTCATAAGGTAGATGTGCCCAATGTGCGGTCATAAAGTCGATGGTTTCGACTGCGCGCAATGACACAACCCAATCGTACTTACGGCCATCGCCCATGACACCAACTGAACGCACTGGCAAGAACACAGTAAAGGCTTGAGAAACTTTGTTGTACAGATCCGCTGCGTGCAGCTCTTCAATAAAGATTGCATCTGCACGACGCAATAAATCACAGTACTCTTTCTTCACTTCACCCAGTACACGCACACCAAGGCCTGGGCCTGGGAATGGGTGGCGGTAAAGCATGTTGTAAGGTAAACCAAGCTCAAGGCCAATCTTGCGCACTTCATCTTTAAACAGTTCACGCAGTGGCTCAACCAAGCCCATTTTCATGTCATCAGGTAAACCGCCCACGTTGTGGTGCGATTTGATCACATGCGCTTTACCGGTTTTTGAAGCGGCAGATTCAATCACATCTGGATAGATGGTGCCTTGCGCCAACCATTTTGCGTTGCTGAGTTTTTTCGATTCTTCATCAAATACTTCAACAAACACACGGCCGATGGTTTTGCGTTTTGCTTCAGGCTCATCAATGCCTTCTAGCGCTTTTAGGAAGCGCTCTTCTGCATCGACTTTAATGATGTTGAGGCCAAATTTATCACCAAACATCTCCATCACTTGCTCGCCTTCGTTTAAACGAAGTAGTCCGTTGTCCACGAACACACAAGTGAGCTTACTTCCAATCGCACGGTGAACCAGCATGGCAACCACAGAAGAATCGACACCGCCCGACAGGCCAAGGATCACTTCATCGTTACCCACTTGTTCTTTGATGCGAGCAACCGCATCTTCGATGATGGATTCAGACGTCCACAGACGCTCACAGCCACACACGCCCAGAACAAAGTTCTCCAGCATCTGTAAACCGTTTTTGGTGTGTGTCACTTCGGGGTGGAACTGCACGCCGTAGTATTTCTTCTCTTCATTGGCCATCGCAGCGTATGGGCAGGTATCGGTCTCACCGATTTTCACGAAATCCGCTGGGATTTCGACCACTTTGTCACCGTGGCTCATCCAAACGTCTTGCGTGAGATCGAGATCTTTAAATAGCGCCGATTCGCCAGAAATTTTTACCTGAGCATAACCAAATTCACGCTCATCAGAAGTCGCAACACGGCCTCCTAACTGCTCAGCCATGGTCTGCATGCCGTAGCAAACACCAAAGACAGGCACACCACTGTCAAACACATATTGCGGGGCACGTGGTGAATTAGCTTCGGTCACGCTTTCAGGTCCCCCCGAAAGAATAATGCCGTCAGGATTGAATTCGCGAATGTCCGCCTCTTCTACATCCCAGCTCCACAGCTCACAGTACACACCGATCTCGCGCACGCGACGGGCTACTAGCTGGGTATATTGAGATCCGAAATCGAGGATCAGAATTCGTTGGTCATGAATATTTTTAGTCATTGTTTAGCAGTCTTATCAGCCGAGAATTAATACGGGGGATTCTTCAACGGAGGCGAGTCTACTCGCCTCACATTCACTCATCAAGCATTTAAGCAAACGTTTACGCTTAACCCAGACGGTAGTTTGGTGCTTCTTTAGTGATCTGCACGTCATGTACGTGAGACTCTTTCATACCCGCACCAGAAATGCGTACAAATTGAGCTTTAGTACGCAGATCTTCTACTGTGGCTGAGCCAGTCAGCCCCATACAAGAGCGTAGGCCGCCCATTTGTTGGTGGATAATCTCTTTCAGATGGCCTTTATAAGCGATACGGCCTTCGATGCCTTCTGGAACCAGCTTGTCTGCCGCGTTATCGGTTTGGAAGTAACGATCTGATGAACCTTTTGACATCGCACCCAGTGAACCCATTCCACGGTAGGCTTTGTAAGAGCGGCCTTGGTAAAGGATCACTTCACCTGGGGCTTCTTCAGTACCAGCAAACATTGAGCCAACCATAACGCAAGAAGCCCCCGCCGCAATCGCTTTCGAAATGTCGCCAGAGAAACGAATACCGCCATCAGCAATAACAGGAATACCGTACTCGTTAGCCACACCCGCTGCATCAGCAATAGCAGTAATTTGTGGAACGCCCACGCCTGTGACAATGCGCGTGGTACAGATTGAGCCAGGACCGATACCGACTTTCACTGCGCTTACGCCCGCTTCAATAAGTGCGCGTGCACCTTCAGCTGTCGCCACGTTACCACCAATGATTTCAAGGTGTGGATAAGCTGCGCGAGTTTCGCGAATACGCTGTAAAACCCCTTCGGAGTGGCCATGAGAAGAGTCGATCAGTAGAACGTCAACCCCGGCTTCAACCAGAGCTTTAACACGCTCTTCGTTACCCGGTGCTGCACCGACAGCGGCACCAACACGCAGACGGCCTTGCTCATCTTTACACGCATTTGGCTTGCTTTCGGCTTTGTGGAAATCTTTCGCGGTGATCATGCCTTTGAGTTGGAACTCATCATTCACCACCAGAATTTTTTCAACACGCGCTTTGTGCATTTTTTCTTGCACTTCTGCACCCGTTGCACCTTCTTTGACTGTCGCGAGGCGCTCTTTTGGCGTCATCACAGCAGCCACAGATTTGGTGAGATCAGTAACGAAGCGAACGTCACGGCCAGTGATTATACCAACCAGTTCATTGTTTTCAGTGACAACAGGGAAACCCGCAAAACCGTGGTAATGGGTAAGTTCCATAACATCAGCAATGGTTTGTTCTGGACGGACAGTGACAGGGTGAGTCACCACACCCGCTTCAAAGATTTTCACTTGGTGAACTTGAGCCGCTTGCTGTTCAATCGACATATTCTTGTGAATAAAGCCAATGCCGCCTTCTTGAGCCAGAGCGATCGCAAGACGTGCTTCCGTAACAGTATCCATAGACGCAGAAACCATAGGGATGTTCAGCGCAATATTTTTGGTTAACCGAGTGCGAAGATCGGCAGTGTTTGGAAGAACGGTGGAATGAGCAGGGACGAGTAAAACATCGTCAAAGGTTAGAGCTTCTTTTGCGATTCGTAGCATGTGCAATATCTCACAACAGGAGTGTTAACAACGGAAATCCACTTCATCGTTTCGCGTAACAAAGGGATTTATATTTGATATTGCGGACGGATTATACGCCCGAGGCAATCGGTTGACTACACATTTTTTCATTTTTTATTTGCATTTCACCCCTTGATATGTATTATATTGCGGCTAATTTCCATACCCACGTCTGAGGAATCAGCGTTGTCTTCTTCTCTCGCCAATCGAAATATCTACACCGTTTCCCGTTTAAATTCTGAAGTTCGTTTATTACTGGAAAATGAAATGGGGATCGTCTGGTTGGTGGGTGAAATTTCCAACTTCTCCGCTCCCGTCTCTGGTCACTGGTATCTCACTTTAAAAGACAGCCAAGCGCAGGTTAAATGCGCTATGTTCAAAGGCAATAACCGTCTGGTGAATTTCAAACCGCAAAATGGTCAGCAAGTATTAGTTAAAGCTCGACTTTCTCTTTACGAACCGCGCGGTGACTACCAAATTATTCTTGAAAGCATGCAACCGGAAGGGGATGGCCGTCTGCAGCAGCAGTTTGAACAACTGAAGATGCAGCTCGCCGCCGAAGGTTTGTTTGCTCAGACACGTAAAAAACCATTGCCGGAAAATCCACGCTGCGTGGGGATTATCACCTCACGGACTGGCGCGGCTTTGCACGATATTTTGCACGTGCTTAAGCGCCGTGACCCGAATCTGCCTGTAGTGATCTACCCCACTCTCGTACAAGGTGAAGAGGCAGCTATTCAAATCGCCCAAGCGATTGGTCGTGCGAATACACGCGCCGAGTGCGATGTGTTGATAGTAGGTCGTGGTGGTGGCTCTTTGGAAGATTTGTGGTGTTTTAACCATGAAATCGTGGCACGTACTATCGCTGCGAGTGAAATCCCAATTATCAGTGCTGTAGGCCATGAAATCGATGTGACGATCGCTGACTTTGTCGCCGATGTGCGTGCCCCTACCCCATCAGCAGCGGCGGAATTGGTCAGCCGTGATCATCGCCATAAACAGCAAGCACTCCATCAATGGCAAGCCAAACTGGCTAGCACCATGCGCCATTATTTGGCGCAGCAAGAGACGCAATTTGCCCGTTTACAGCACAAGCTTGATAAACAGCATCCTCAAGCTCGTTTAGAGCGCCAGCAGCAGCAACTTGATGAGCTCAGCCTGCGTCTTGAGCAAAAGATGCAGCAACGTCTGGCAACTCAGCAGCAACGCTGGGATCGCTTAAGCCATAAGATCGAGCTCCATTCGCCCATTCACTTGATCCGCCAGCAGCGTTTTAATCTGATCCAGCAAGAGCAGCGAATAAATCAGTCGATCCAACGCTATTTGATCCAATCACGCCATCAACTCGCTTTGTTGAGTGAAAAGTTGGATGCGGTCAGCCCTCTTGCAGCCTTAGCCCGTGGCTATTCGGTGACACGTACCACACAAGGTGAGTTAGTGCGCCAAAGCGCGCAAGTGAAACCGGGTGACACTTTAGTCACCCAGTTAATGGATGGTGAGATTCTCTCTACTGTGAATTCCCGTTAAGCGGTTGGAAGACAAAACGGATTTTGGATTTCGATTTCAGCTCATTACACTGATTACAGAAATAATTCGCCGCACCACAAGCCTGTAGCTTTTCTAATTCACTGCCACACTCAGGGCAAAATCCGACTTTACGGTAATCTACCGTACAAGCGCTGCAGTGGTACTGACCTGTCCATTCTAATTCTTGGCCACATGTTGGACATGGGTTGTCCATAGCACTCTCCTTATCATTTTGCGTTGTATCACATAATTCATCGAGATGGGATCCGACGCCATGATCTTTATCACGCCTACTCAGATCGATGCGACTTAATTAACCAATAACTGATACTCTTTTAAGCAGGATCCTAACCGGATCTTCTGCTCAAAAGGTTTTGATCAGCGATCTGCCATGAAAAGAACTTTTATATAACCACCCACCGAAAGCATAAGTTACATATTCTGCATTTCAATTTTAAAAAGAATAAAAATCTAAAAACAAAACCATTTAAGACTTAAGACAGAATATAGTAAAAAGATCACTCAGATTCTGAGGGCTGCGCGCAAGTGACTGCCTCAATATGCTGTTCATCGACTTGTTTCAGTGTCACTTGGATCGACTGAAAGGCGGTTAAACCCTTGCAGTGTGTGCCTCCACAAGGAATTCGTGCGATATTGGCTTCATGTAAGTCACATTCCCAATAACGTGAATCGGTCAAGGTTGAGCCCGTGCACTCAAGACGAATTGGGCTGGCTAAAGCTAGCCACTGCGCAAGCTGTTCATTAGTCTTTTGTTCTATAAAACTTAAATCTCTCAGCACATCATCACTATTTAAACCTCGCTTACGCAGTGTTTTCCCCAAACGATAGACATCGGTTGAACAATCAGGAGTAACATCACTTGAGATTTGGGCATAGCTGTTGAAGTCAAAATAACCCTGCGGGTCTTTACGCTCTGCATCTTTACGCCAATACCCCTGTGCTAAGACTTTATTGAGCGCTAAATAACCTAAATGCCCTGCGCTATGACCTCGGCTTAAACTTGCTTGATATTGGGTATCGACTTGCAACTGAACCTTATCGCCCACTTGGCATGCGGCTATGACTTCGCCAAGACGATGAACGACCACAAAGAGCCAGCCGCTCTCTTCACGTTTTACGGGGATATTATTTCCAACGTACAAATGACCCGAGGCTTGTTCAATCGCCCCCACGACACAGTCAGTGACGGCATACTCACTACCTTGCCAAATTAAGATTCCACGGTCAGCAGGATGATCGGGCCAAATATGACTGACAGGGTGAAAAGGCGTACTGTAGGTGACAATATCCATTCCATTTTGATGAGTCTGAAGCAACATCACTTGAGTCTCTAGTGATGTAATTCCTTGTGGAAAGGTGACTTCTGTTGCGCAATAGGTCATGCATCTCTCTCCTTCAGAGACAAAAAAGCCCAAGTAAACTTGGGCTTTATAAATTATTTTCTGCGGTTTTTCACCATGCTCATCAATCGCTTACGTTGTCGCTCTTGTGAGAGGGTCATTTTATTCGTCTTACCTTCAAATGGGTTTTCGCTATTTTGGAACTGGATACGAATTGGTGTACCCATGATTTCTAGCGATTTACGGTAATAGTTCATCAAATAACGTTTGTATGAATCTGGCAGCTCGTTGACTTGGTTACCGTGGATAACGATGATCGGTGGGTTGTAACCACCCGCGTGTGCATATTTCAGTTTCACACGACGCCCACGCACCATAGGCGGCTGGTGATCATCGGTGGCCATTTTCATAATACGAGTCAGTACAGACGTTCCCACACGCGTGGTTGCAGAGCGATACGCTTCTTGCACCGATTCAAACAAGTGACCGACACCTGTGCCATGCAGTGCAGAAATAAAGTGGATGCGTGCAAAATCAACGAAACCCAGTCGACGGTCTAGCTCTTTCTTCACGTGTTCTTTGACGTCAAAACTCAGACCATCCCACTTATTCACCGCAATTACAATGGAGCGGCCAGAATTTAGGGCAAAACCAAGTAGGCTAAGATCTTGATCTGAGATGTTCTCACGCGCGTCGACCACCAACAATACCACGTTAGCATCTTCAATCGCTTGTAAGGTTTTGACTACCGAGAACTTCTCAACGGTTTCATTGATACGCTTACGGCGACGCACGCCCGCAGTATCAATCAACACATATTCACGCTCATCACGTTTCATTGGGATGTAGATAGAGTCACGCGTGGTTCCCGGCATATCGTAAACCACGACTCGCTCTTCACCCAGAATGCGGTTAGTCAGTGTTGATTTACCCACGTTTGGACGACCGATGATCGCGAGTTTAATCGGCAAGTCTTGCAGGCGCTTGTATTCGGCTTCCGCTTCTTCTTCGCTGTACTCTAACTGCTCTTCTTCTGGATCTTCTTCGTTGGTCAGATCTTCAAGTTGAGCTTGCTCAGATTCCATTTGCTCAGCAAACGGATTCAGCACACGGTCAATCAATGCGCCCACACCACGGCCATGCGCGGCGGCGATCTGGTACATCTGATCCATACCGAGTTGCCAGAACTCCGCCGAAGCGGCATCCGCATCGATACCATCCACTTTGTTCACAACCAAAATTGCTGGCTTTTCAATACGGCGCAGATGCTGAGCAATCGCTTCATCTGCAACCGTCAGACCCGCGCGGCCATCCACCATAAACAGCACCACATCAGCTTCGTCAATCGCAGCGAGCGATTGCTGTGCCATTTTGGTCTCAACGCCTTCTTCAGAGCCATCGATACCGCCGGTATCGATCACGATAAATTCGTGCTCACCCAACTTAGCTTGACCGTATTTGCGATCACGCGTTAAGCCGGGAAAATCCGCGACTAATGCGTCCCGTGTGCGAGTGAGTCGATTAAACAGCGTCGATTTACCGACGTTTGGACGCCCAACAAGAGCAACAACAGGTACCATAACAACCTCTACAAACTTTCATTTATGTAGTTATAGGTAAACACTCTGTCACAAGCGCTAAATTTTTACCTATAACCACTTTCATTATCATCATTATGATGGTCAGTTTCTCTCCATCAATCTGATGCCACTGGCAATAAAACGGCTCCTAACTGTTTCCAGCCAGGAGCCGCGTGTGAATCATATCACAATTTACTGTTGAATCGTCAGCTTCTTTATCTGGCCATTACGAGTCACGATGACGTAACCGTCATTCAGCGCGAGCGGACCCACTGCAAAGCCGCTGTCATTAACCAGTTGCTGGGCAATAAATTCCCCGCTATTGCGATCAATCCAGTGCAGATAACCTTCCGCGTCACCGACCACCAAATAATCATCAATCATTTTTGGCGCAGTGAGCAAACGATGCTCTAACTGAGTATTACTCCAAAGCTCGGTACCGCTGCGGGTATCGACCGCTACCAGATGATCTTTATCGGTAACCAGATAAAGACGGCTACCATCCGTCGCCATGTCGGTGGCTGACGAGTAATTGCGTTTCCAGATTGGCTGGCCTGAACGTAAATCGATCGCGATCAATTGCCCGTTAAATCCAACCGTAAACAACGTGCCACCGATGACCAATGGGGAGGCATCCACATCGACAAGGCGATCAATCTCGGTTGCACCTTTTGGCTGACCGACAGGTTGCTGCCAAATCAGTTGACCACGTTCAGCAATTGCCGCAGCCAGACGACCACTTGGGGTTCCCCAGAATACACCACCCGCAACCGCTGTTGGACGGCTATCACCGCGCAGCGTCAGGTTAGGCACTTCCGTACTGATCGTCCATTTCTGCGCCCCATCTTCTTGGTTAAGCGCAATCAGAGCACCACGGCTGGTGTTCACGATAACGATGTTGTTATCTGCCGCGGGGGCGGCTAACACTTCACCTTCAATCGCTGAAGCCCATAGCGGTTCGCCGGTCTCTGCGTCTAAAGCATTGACTACGCCATTTTCGCTACCAATGAATAATTTACCAAACGCTGCGGTAATACCACCGGACAAGCGTGCCGAGCCTTCAATCTCAAGATCCGTGGTCCAAATCACTTTACCGTTTTGCGGATCAAGTGCTTTTACTACCCCATCTCGACTCGCCACGAAGACTTTGTCGTAAGCATAATCAGGAGCCAGTTTTGAGAAATAGTGCCCAACACCATCGCCCACCGAAGCGCTCCACAGCGTTTTCGGCGTAAATTCGCTTTTGACGATAGGCAACGGCGCCATAATGACGTTTTCTTCTTCACTAGCACAACCCGCGAGCAGAGCTAACACACCCGCAGCGACCAGCACTTGATTGAACAGCTTCTTCATCAGGGAGTGCCCTTACTTCGCGAGATCATCCAGTTTCATTTGCAGAGTTTGGCTAGCATCCTCTGCCTGTTGCGCTTCGGTATAAGCGGCATAAGCAGCTGCACTATCCCCTTTACGCATCAAGATATCACCGCGCAGCTCTGCCACTCGGCCAGCCCAAGATTTCTCTTGAATGCTGGTTAGCTGAGTTAATGCGTCATCAAATTGGCCTTGCTCAGCCTGTAAGCGAGCAACACGGAATGTCAGCAAAGGTTTCAGTGCAGCATCCTTGGTTGCTCCTTTTGCCCACTCCAATTGCGCTAACGCTTCATCCAGTTGACCCGCGTCCACTTGAGCTTTGGCTAACTGCATTGCAGCCAAAACTGCGTATTCGGTCTCTTTATTGGCATCAATAAAAGTTTGGATAGTGCCTTCTGATTCAATGCCTTTTGCCTGCAGTGCATCCATCGCTTTGCTGTAGCTTTGCGATGCTGCTTCTTGCGCAGCAACCACAGAGTCTTGATAGTAGCGCCAGCCAAATAGGCCACCAAGACCAATTACCGCGCCAAAGATCACCGCTTTGCCGTTCTCTTTCCACCAATCTTTGATCGCTTCAACTTGTTGTTCTTCAGTATCGTAGAGTTCCACTTCCTGTCCTCTTATTTAAAACGTGCTGCAGGAGAATTAGGCTAAATGTGCCAGTAGTTTAGCTACTTCAGCTTGGGCAACAGTATTTTGCTCGCCTCCCGCCAAATCTTTTACCACAACGGTTTGGGCTGCAACTTCATCTTCACCCAAAACCAAGGCAATCGCTGCGCCCACTTTATCCGCGCGTTTAAATTGCTTTTTAAAATTGCCGCCACCGAAGTGAGTCATCACACGTAGGCCGGGCACTTGCTCACGTAACTGTTCCGCAAGCTTCATTCCCGCCATCATGGTGCCTTCACCTGCAGTAACCATATACACATCTACGCTGCGACGGACATCCGTATTACCGAGTGTTTCCATCATCAGCACTAAACGCTCTAGGCCCATAGCGAAACCTACCGCAGGGGTTGGTTTACCGCCCAGTTGTTCAACCAAGCCATCATAGCGGCCGCCGCCACAAACGGTACCTTGCGATCCCAGACTTTCGGTGATCCACTCAAAAACCGTGCGGTTGTAATAATCAAGGCCGCGAACTAAACGTTGATTTACCGTGTATTCGATACCCGCCGCATCCAGAAGTTCACACAAGCCCGCAAAATGTTGTTTTGATTCAGCATCGAGATAATCAGAGAGCTGAGGGGCATCACCTAAAATCGCTTGTACATCAGGATTCTTCGAATCAAGCACACGCAGCGGGTTGGTGTACATGCGGCGCTTGCAATCTTCATCCAGTACGTTTTGGTACTGCTCAAGATAGTCAATCAAGGCGGTGCGATAATTAGCGCGAGCCTCTAGAGAGCCAATCGAGTTGAGCTCTAAACGCACATGTTGTGCAATACCCAATTCGCGCCACAGACGTGCCGTCATCATGATCAGTTCAGCGTCCACATCGGGGCCATCTAAACCAAACACTTCAACACCACACTGATGGAATTGACGGTAACGACCTTTTTGCGGACGTTCGTGACGGAACATCGGTCCCATGTACCACAAACGTTGCTCTTGGTTGTACAGCAAACCATTTTCGATACCAGAGCGCACACAGCCCGCCGTACCTTCAGGTCGCAGCGTTAAGCTATCACCATTGCGATCTTCAAAGGTGTACATCTCTTTTTCCACCACATCGGTCACTTCACCGATGGCGCGGCTAAATAGATGAGTCATCTCAACGATTGGCATACGAACTTCGCTGTAACCGTAAGCGCTGATTACATTTTTCACCACGCCTTCCACTTTTTGCCAAAGTGGAGACTGGGTTGGGAGACAATCGTTCATGCCTCGGATTGCTTGAATAGTTTTTGCCACAATTCTTACCGTTATATCGTTGAGATTAATCTTGTTCTACGTGCTTGATATCGATGCGATTTTTTTCATCCAATCGCGCGGCTTTAGCGCGAATTTTCGCTTCCAGTTGAGCGACGAGATCATCGTTATCAAATCGCTCTTTCTGGCGCACGCCATCTTCATAGAACGCACTTTTCTTATTACTGCCCGCTAAGCCTAAGTGAGACACCTCAGCTTCACCGGGACCGTTTACCACACAGCCAATGATTGATACATCCATTGGTGTCAGCACGTCTTCTAGACGCTGCTCAAGGGCATTCACGGTGCCAATCACATCAAACTCCTGACGTGAACAGCTTGGGCATGCAATAAAGTTAATGCCACGCGAACGAATGCGCAGCGATTTTAAAATATCAAAACCAACTTTGATTTCTTCTACCGGATCGGCCGCCAGCGAAATACGCAGCGTATCGCCAATACCTTCCGCAAGCAGCATACCTAGGCCTACGGCTGACTTCACTGAACCAGCACGCGCGCCCCCCGCTTCAGTAATGCCAAGATGCAAAGGCTGATCAATCTTTTTCGCCAGCAGTCGATAGGAGTCTACCGCAAGGAAAACATCGGAGGCTTTTACGCTGACTTTGAACTGATCAAAGTTGAGGCGATCTAAAATATCCACATGACGCATCGCCGATTCCACTAAGGCTTCTGGCGTCGGTTCACCGTATTTCAGTTGCAGATCTTTTTCTAGCGAGCCGCCATTGACCCCGATTCGAATCGGAATGCCTTTGTCGCGCGCACAATCCACAACCGAACGAATCCGCGCTTCGTTACCGATATTGCCCGGGTTGATGCGTAGACAATCCACACCGTATTCCGCCACTTTTAGCGCAATACGATAATCGAAGTGGATATCGGCCACTAAAGGCACAGAGACTTGTTGTTTGATCAGTTTGAACGCTTCGGCAGCTTCCATAGTCGGAACCGAAACACGCACAATGTCCGCCCCCACTTTTTCCAAAGACTTGATCTGCGCAACCGTGGCAGCCACGTCAGTGGTTCGGGTGTTGGTCATTGACTGTACGGCGATGGGCGCACCATCACCAATAGGAACGTCGCCCACATAGATACGTGTCGAGGGGCGACGTTTGATAGGAGACTCATGTTGCATAGACATTTTTCTAAGGTAAGGTCAATCTTGCTACTTTGCCGGAAGTATACCCAGAAAGGTCGACGGGTTCACTCGCTAATGTGATTGAAACCCCTTCTGGTGCACCCAACACCAATTTATAAGGGCGCTGGCCACTCAAACTCACACTCTGCCCTGCTTTTTTCACACCCGTTGACAGTATTTTGCCCGTGGCATCTTTGACTTGAATCCAGCAATCGGCAGAAAAATTCATCACCAGCAGTGCGGAAGCACTCTCAGTGGAAGAGCTTACAGGTTGACTAGGTGCACTAGGCGCCGCTTCAGGTTGAGTCACAGGCGCAGCCGCCACTGGAGCTTGAGACTGAACTGGAGTTTGTCCTTGAGGCTGAGCAGGTGCTACTGGTGCCGCCGCCGTTTCTTCAACCACAGGTTTATCTGTCACCACATCAGCTTCATTCGGTGCTGGCGGAGTCAATTCACTGGCCTCACCAGAAAGAGACTCTTGGCTCATCGGTGCCTCTTCACTGGCTGGCGCCGCATCTTGTAGCTCATTGAGTGGAGGAACGGTTGCGAAGTCTTCATTGGCAAGACTGGCGTCATTGCTAGACTGAATATCCGAAATAGCACTCGGCGCAATGGTTGTTTTATCCGGGATTAAGCTGTTCTTCTGGCTATTTTGCCACCACCACAAGGTCGACATGCCGACGATAACCGCTAAGATCACCCAAGTGATCAGCATGATTCGGCTGTCGTGCAACTGACGCTTGGTCTTTTTCGAGAAGCTTTTCATATCCGGCTGAACTTCTGGCTTTTGGCAATAGCTGTCATCAAAAGCACACAAGATCTCAGATTCACGAATACCCACCGCTTTGGCATACGAACGCAAATAACCGCGAGTAAAAGTGGCGACTTGACCATCTTCAAAACGGTTCTCTTCAATGCTTTGGATAATAGAAAGGCGTAATCTGAGGCGGTCAGCGATTTGGCGCTGAGTCAGCCCCAAATCTTCACGTTTTTGCTTGAGTAAAGTGCCGGGAGCAACTTTCTCGATGGCAGGTTGATTTACTTGCTCGGTCGTCTCAGTTTGGTTGTAATCTTGCTGTTCAGTATTCATCCGTAATTTCAATCTCTTAGTCAGGACTAAGCCGCTGGGCCATTCACTTTTATTTTTGATTATAGGTAGTAATGGAACAACTTGGCTTAATCGGTGCAATCGGTTAGCGCGTCGCTTGGGTATAGCTCAAA
Organism: Vibrio cholerae ATCC 14035; assembly: GCF_000621645.1. GTDB lineage: Bacteria > Pseudomonadota > Gammaproteobacteria > Enterobacterales > Vibrionaceae > Vibrio > Vibrio cholerae. Next base: position 64,366 of record NZ_JHXR01000016.1, read on the forward strand.
TCAAGTTTGAGAAATTTGCCTCATTCTAATAGATATTGTTGACTAAACAATAAAGAAATGGCCAATAAATCACAGTTAGCTCAAGGTTTTTCTTTGATTTGACATTTAAACGCAGTGATTTGTTGCCATATTAGGCAAAAATAAAGCCAGAGAAACATCTCTGGCTTATCTTATAACATCAATTACAGTGTTTTCACTGGAATCGCTTGTCCATCAAATTGTTTAGCTTTGGTTCGTTTAGTGCGATCAATGACATCTCCCACCAACTGCCCACATGCCGCATCAATGTCATCACCACGAGTTTTACGAATGGTGACGGTATGCTCATATTGCATCAAGGTTTTCTGGAAACGGTCGATGCGTGAATTACTTGGCTTCTTGTAGGGTGAGCCCGGATAAGGGTTAAACGGGATCAGGTTAATTTTACAAGGCGTCCTTTTCAGTAATTCCGCCAACTCGTGAGCATGCTCTGTACCATCGTTCACATGATCCAGCAGCACATACTCAACGGTCACCTTACCGCGGTTAGCATTTGAGGATGCAATATAGCGACGCACCACCTCTAAAAACGCTTCGATATTCCAGCGATCGTTGATCGGCATGATTTCGCTACGCAGCTTGTCATTCGGCGCATGCAATGAGATAGCCAAAGCCACATCGATTTGGCCAATCATCTGCTCTAAACCAGAAACCACACCAGAGGTAGAAACGGTCACACGGCGCTTAGAAAGACCAAAACCGAGATCATCGAGCATGATCTCTAACGCTGGGATGAGGTTTTTCATGTTGAGCAAAGGCTCACCCATGCCCATCATCACCACGTTAGTGATAGGACGACGCCCAGTTTCTTTCTCTAGACCGATTTCACGTGCCGCACGCCAAACCTGACCAATGATTTCTGAAACGCGTAGGTTACGGTTAAAACCTTGCTGCGCCGTTGAGCAGAATTTGCATTCCAACGCACACCCTACTTGGGAAGATACACATAAGGTCGCGCGATCATCTTCGGGAATGTAAACCGTTTCTACATCCTGATCACCCACACGCATTGCCCACTTGATGGTGCCATCCGCCGAGTGTTGCGCTTCCGAGACATAAGGTGCACGGATCTCACACTTGGCTTTGAGCTTTTCACGCAGCTGCTTGTTGATGTTATTCATTTGATCGAAGTCATCACAACCAAAGTGATAAATCCACTTCATGACCTGCTCGGCACGAAACGCTTTCTCACCCAGTTCTTCGGCAAAAAACGTGCGCAAACCCTTGCGGTCAAAATCGAGTAGATTGACTTTTTCTGTGGTCATGGGGCCTCTCAGGAAGACGGAACAGTAATTAAGGGCGCGAATTGTACAGCCTTTATTCAGCAACAACAAGGGCTGCAAAACCGCGTCTTTTCTAAGGTGTTAATTCAAGACAGGTTATATTTTGTGCAAAATTTAGGCTCCACACTAGGAGCCTAATTAATCTGTCTTAAAGACTATGGACGAGGGCAGATTTCTGATTCTGGAAAGAAGAATTCAATTTCACGAGCGGCTGATGCAGGACTGTCGCTACCGTGTACTGAGTTGTAACGCATGCTCAGTGCATAATCGGCACGCAGAGTACCGCAGGCGGCTTCTTCTGGGTTAGTTTTCCCCATCAATTCACGGTAACGTGCAATTGCGTTTTCACCCTCTAAGACCTGCACCATGATCGGGCCTGAGGTCATAAATTCTTTCAGAGGTTCAAAAAACGGTTTGCCTTCATGCTCAGCGTAAAAGCCACTGGCTTGCTCTTCCGACAGGTGAACCATTTTCGCGGCAATGATCTGCAAACCGGCTTTTTCAATACGGTGGTAAATCTCACCAATCAAGTTACGCTTCACCGCATCCGGCTTAATGATCGAAAATGTTCTTTCTAGAGCCATAAAATTTCCTTTTGTTTATTGTGCTTATGTTATACCCAAGCGACTTGGCGTCACAGGTAGTCGGCAAGGGAGTTCACCTCCATCAGCATAGACACACTATGTGATTAGGATGAACGAACAGAGCCAACACCGCTGCAGCGTCAAATTGGAAGGGTATACTTTTATTAATAAAAACAAGGCAGCTATACAAGCTGCCTTTAAATTTATGCTTGCTGCATCAAAATACGTGCGAGCATTTTCACGCCCATGCCCGTGGCTCCTGCAGCCCATTTATCGCTGGCTGACTTGCGATACGTGGCTGAACAATCGAAGTGTAGCCAACCTTTTTGGTAGCCTTCCACGAAATAGGAAAGGAAGGCCGCTGCGGTGCTGGCTCCCGGCGTGTAATCGCCGTTACTGATGTTTGACAGATCCGCAAAGTTAGAAGGCAGCATTTCACGGTGGAACTCAGCTAAAGGCAGAGCCCACAGCGCTTCATTCTCTTCTTTTGCCGCAGATAATGCTTGTTGGCTCAGCGACTCATCATAAGAAAGCAGTGCGTGGTAATCATTACCCAGCGCGTTTTTCGCCGCTCCGGTTAAGGTTGCACAGTCGATAATCAATTGCGGTTTCTGTTCACTGGCGTAGATAAGACCGTCGGCCAGCACCAAACGGCCTTCCGCATCGGTGTTCATGATTTCAACGGTTTTGCCATTTTTGTAGGTGATGATGTCACCAAGCTTCAACGCACGGCCGGAAACCATGTTTTCCGCGCAGCATAGAATGAGTTTCACGCGCTTGTTAAAGCCGCGCATGATAGCCAAACCAAGCGCACCAGTGATCATGCCTGAGCCGCCCATGTCCGCTTTCATCGCTGACATCATGTTGGAAGGTTTTAAGCTGTAACCACCCGAGTCAAAAGTGATGCCTTTACCGACTAAACACGCGAATACCGGTGCATTTTCATCGCCCGTTGGGTTGTAGTCGAGTTGCAGCATCGCCGACGTACGCTCAGAGCCACGGCCTACAGCGTAAATCCCCTCCCACCCTTCAGTGAGCAGATCTTTGTCTTTGACGATACGGTAAGAAACATGGTCAGGCGCAAGCGATTTGATGAACTCTGCTGCCATGGTCGCCAATTGGCGTGGCGCGACTTCTTCCGCGCTTTTGTTGATGATATCGCGTGTCCAATCCGTCGCTTTAATGCGCGCTTCTAGCTCTGCTTGTTCAGCAGCCGCTAACGCTTTCCACTCGACGGTATTGCGCTTTTTCGCATCACGGTAGCCTTGATAGAAAGCCCAAATGCTCTCCAGATCCCAACCTTCTCCAGCCAGGAATGCCGTGCGGATACCTTGATTATCTAACTTACGAGCTGCGCGTTGGATTGCGCTGAAATCTTGTGTTTGTTGCAGGTGAATGGTTGCACCTTGCTCTGCAAAAGAAATGAGCGCTTTCTCTCCCCACTGAGGCTGGGCAGCTTGAGTACTCAAAAATACAGACATCTGTGTAGACATGGTTTCTCCTTGTCTTAAATATTGGCTTTGCCTGTGCCATCTCATTAAATCGCCAAGATGTTAGCATTATGTCGAGGCAAAATGTCAACCGAATAAAAAAACGGACCAAGTGGTCCGCATTTTTTGCTAAGAAGTGTTAACTCTGTGGGGTTTCTCCCCCTGCTAAACAAAGCAAGCGCCATATTGATTGACTCCTCACTTCATTTTACATGAGATGAATTACTCGAATTCATCCATCCAGCACAGAATGACGGCTTCAAGGATTTTTTCGTTGGAATGATTCGGATCATCTTCAAAATCTTCCAACTCCATGATCCAACGATGCAGATCGGTAAAACGTACGGTTTTGGGATCGACATCGGGAAACTTGTCACACAGCTCAATCGCGATATCGCGTGAATCTGTCCATTTCATGGTTAGCCTTCCTATTGGTTTTACCTCGGCTGCGACCGAGGCTAAGAATTAATGATCTTCGCTTGCGTGGTTTAGCGTGTATTTCGGGATCTCGACGACGAGATCTTCATCCGCCACTCGAGCCTGACAGCTGAGACGAGATTCTGGCTCCAGACCCCAAGCTTTATCCAGCATATCGTCTTCCAGCTCATCACTCTCCTCCAGTGAATCAAACCCTTCTCGAACGATACAGTGGCAAGTAGTACAAGCGCACGATTTCTCACACGCATGCTCAATAGCGATACCGTTTTTGAGTGCCACATCAAGAATCGTTTCCCCGGTTTGCGCTTCTAACACTGCGCCTTCCGGGCAAAGGGTTTCATGAGGCAAAACAATAATCTTTGGCATGTTGGTAATCTCTTCAAATCTCGTCAACGGAGTGGCCAGCCAGTGCGCTACGAATCGATTTATCCATTCGTCTTGACGCAAAATCCTGACTCGCTTTGTCTGTGTCTTTTATTCCTTGCTCAATGGCATCCGCATTATCGCCATTGCGCAGTTCAATCAAGCGCTCGATCGCCTGTAATAAAGTTTGGCGCTCTTGCTCGTTCAGCAGCTCATCACCATCCGCTTGCAGGGCTGAAACTAAGCCTTCAATCACGCGATCGGCTTCTACGCGCTGCTCTGCCAACGCACGCGCCAGCATATCCTCTTTAGCATAGGCCATGGAGTCTTTGAGCATCTGGGTGACTTCGTCATCGCTTAAACCATAAGATGGCTTAACCTGAATCTCTGCTTGTACACCGGTGCTTTTTTCCAAAGCCGTCACGGAAAGTAAACCATCCGCATCCACTTGATAAGTCACGCGAATGTGCGCAGCACCTGCCGCCATCGGCGGTATACCTTTGAGTGAGAAGCGTGCCAGAGAGCGACAGTCATCAACCATTTCACGCTCCCCTTGAACCACATGCACACTCATCGCCGTTTGCCCATCTTTGAAGGTGGTAAACTCTTGCGCGCGAGCGACAGGAATGGTGGTGTTGCGTGGGATGATTTTTTCGACCAAACCGCCCATGGTTTCAATCCCCAAAGAGAGTGGGATGACATCGAGCAGCAACATTTCTGCATCAGGCTTATTGCCGGCCAGAATGTCCGCTTGAATCGCCGCACCAATCGCCACAACTTCGTCTGGGTTGATGCTGGTCAGTGGTGTGCGGCCAAAAAACTCCCCCACTTGCTCGCGCACAAACGGTGTGCGGGTTGAACCGCCCACCATCACGACTTCGAGCACTTCATCCGCTTCAACACCGGCATCTTTCAATGCGCGGCGGCAAGAAAGTAGCGTCTTTTTCAACAATGGTGCAATTAGGTTTTCCAACTCTTCACGAGTAAGCGAACCTTGCCAGCCAAGCACATTCAGCTCAGCCGTCATGTATTCAGTCAGATCGATTTTGGCTTGTGTCGCGGCGTTAATCAGCGCGCGCTGCTGCTCAGCGGTTAAACTGGTGAGTCCGATTTGTGCTTGCAGGTGATCGGCGATCAGATGGTCAAAATCATCACCACCCAGTGCAGAGTCACCACCGGTTGCGAGCACTTCAAACACGCCGCGTGAAAGGCGTAAAATCGAAATATCGAAGGTGCCGCCACCTAGATCGTACACCGCGATCACACCTTCTTGGCCTGAGTCCAAACCATAAGCAATCGCCGCTGCTGTCGGCTCATTGAGTAAACGCAGCACATGCAAGCCCGCTAACGCCGCAGCATCTTTAGTCGCAACCCGCTGCGCATCATCAAAATACGCAGGTACCGTGATGACCACTCCCGCCAATTCGCCACCTAAGGTGGCGGTGGCACGTTCTGCCAAGGCTTTCAAAATATCGGCAGAGATTTGAATAGGGTTTTTATCCCCTTGCGCGGTTTGCACAATCGGCAAGCCTTTCTCACTCGCTTTAAAGCGGTAAGGCAGATGAGGATAACGCTGGTTGATGTCTTGCAGTGAACGTCCAAGCAGACGTTTTACCGAAATCACAGTGTTGTGCGGATCGGTTTCAGCTTGTTCACGAGCGGGATAGCCGACGCGAGTCGCATCAGCACCATAGTTCACCACTGAGGGGAGAATACTACGCCCTTGGCTATCGACGAGTGTGCTTGCGGTTCCGCTGCGCACAGAAGCGACCAGTGAATTCGTGGTGCCTAAATCAATACCCGCAGCCAACTTATGCTGGTGTGGTGCCGAACTTTGCCCCGGCTCTGCAATCTGAAGTAATGCCATCAGTTGTTCCTTTGAATCTTGAATTAGCCAAGCAGTTGGTCTTCGACTCGTTCTACTTCATTTTTGAGTTTGGCAATAAATTTGAGCTTTCTGATCTGATCAGCCGCCGCTAACCACTCACTTTGAGCTAATTGGCCTTGTAGCTGTGCGAGATAATGACGCTGCATCGCGGTTACCTTAGTGTCAAAAGCGACTAAGGCGGCCTCTGGATCTGCACAAGCCGTCACGGACTCTAGCTCTTCGCGTAGCTCCATCTGTTCCATCAGAAACATCGGATCTTGCAGCGTCTGCTGCTCAGCGTTCATCTCTATGCCTTGTAACGACAAAAGATATTCCGCGCGGCGGAGTGGATCTTTCAGTGTCTGATACGCATCGTTAATTTGCGCGGCTTGCTGCACTGCCATTAGGCGGTCACGCTCAGAAGCGGTAGCAAAATTATCCGGATGGAATCGTTTCTGCAACGCTCTGAACTGAGAAGAAAGAAGGCTACCATCCAGTTCAAACTGGATCGGCAGCCCAAATAATTCAAAATAATTCATCTTGATAGCGGTCCTGTGATCGAGAACAGTCTCGATGGTCAGTTACCGTTAAACGTTGAAGCTTTCACCACAACCACATTCGCTTTTGACATTTGGGTTGTTGAATTCAAAGCCTTCGTTTAACCCTTCTTTTTTGTAATCGAGTTGAGTGCCATCTAAATAGACCATGCTTTTGGTGTCAATGATCACCTTCACACCATGGCTTTCAAATACGTGGTCTTCTTCGTTGAGATCATCAACAAACTCGAGCACATACGCCATTCCCGAACACCCAGTTGTCTTGACACCAAGACGTAAACCGATGCCTTTTCCACGATTATCCAGAAAAGTTTTTACTCGGCTTGCTGCGGTTTCGCTAAGAGTGACGGCCATACTTCAACCTTATGATTTCAATAAATTAAAGGGTGGGAGCGCTCGACGCTCCCAAACGAATTAGTGTTGATGCTTTTTCTTGTAGTCCGCAACAGCGGCTTTGATGGCATCTTCGGCTAGGATTGAGCAGTGAATTTTCACCGGTGGCAATTCGAGCTCTTCGGCGATTTCACTGTTCTTGATCGCTGCCGCTTCATCAATGCTCTTGCCTTTCACCCACTCAGTCACTAGCGAGCTAGAAGCAATTGCGCTACCACAGCCGTAAGTTTTGAATTTTGCATCTTCGATGATGCCTTCTGGTGATACTTTGATCTGCAAACGCATTACATCACCACACGCAGGTGCGCCAACCATGCCGCTACCTACAGAAGGATCTTCTTTATCAAATGAACCAACGTTACGTGGGTTCTCGTAATGGTCAATGACCTTTTCGCTGTATGCCATGTTCGTTACCTCGAATCCTTTATAACCTTGGAATGATTAGTGGTGTGCCCACTCAACCGTGTTCAGATCTACGCCGTCTTTGTACATGTCCCAAAGTGGAGACATCGCACGCAGTTTATCCACTGCTACGCGGATCAGTTCGATCGCATAATCAATCTCTGCTTCGGTCGTGAAACGACCAAAAGAGAAGCGAATTGAGCTGTGTGCCAGTTCATCGTTAAGACCCAGAGCGCGCAATACGTAAGAAGGCTCAAGGCTGGCTGAAGTACATGCACTGCCTGACGATACAGCCAGATCTTTCAGTGCCATCAGCAGAGATTCACCTTCTACAAACGCAAAACTGACGTTGAGATTGTGTGGTACACGCTGATCCAGATCACCGTTAATGGTCACGGCTTCCATATCTTTAATGCCATCAAGCAGACGATTACGCAGCTTCAGTGCGTGATCGTAATCTTGCTGCAGCTCTTCCTTCGCGATACGGAACGCTTCACCCATACCCACAATTTGGTGAGTCGGCAGAGTACCAGAACGGAAACCACGTTCATGACCACCACCGTGCATTTGTGCTTCAAGACGAATACGTGGTTTACGGCGAACATACAAAGCACCAATACCTTTCGGGCCGTAAGCTTTGTGCGCAGAAAGAGAAATCAGATCAACCTTCATCTCTTGGACATCAATAGCCACTTTACCCGCGGATTGCGCTGCATCAACATGGAACACCACTTTACGTGAACGGCACAGTTCGCCGATCGCTGCGATATCTTGCACCACGCCGATTTCATTGTTCACGTGCATGATAGAAACCAAAATAGTGTCATCACGCATCGCGGCTTCAAGCTTAGCCAGATCAACCAAGCCATTGCTTTCTGGATCAAGATAAGTCACTTCAAAGCCTTCACGCTCCAATTGGCGCATGGTATCCAGTACCGCTTTGTGTTCGGTTTTGCTGGTGATGATGTGCTTGCCTTGCTTGTTATAGAAGTGAGCAACACCTTTGATCGCGAGGTTGTCAGATTCAGTAGCACCCGAAGTGAACACAATTTCACGTGGGTCTGCATTCAGCAGGGCTGCGATTTGCTCACGCGCAGTGTCTACCGCTTCTTCTGCCTGCCAGCCATAACGGTGCGAGCGCGAAGCTGGGTTACCGAAGGTACCATCCATCGTCATGTACTGAACCATTTTTTCAGCTACGCGCGGATCAACCGGGCATGTCGCTGAATAATCTAGATAAATAGGCAGTTTCATTTTCTACTCCAGTGTAAACCTTGCCGCTATGAGCGAACATTAATACCAAAAGGCGCAGCACCAATGGTGACTGTGTTTGAGTTGTTTTGCGAAACCCTTTGGCTGACCGCAAGATGAAGATCTTGACGATCTGAAACTTCGAGAACTTCGTTATCCATCATCAGCTCACCGAGCGTGATGTTGTTAAGAAAATCCGTAATGCGTGAGCTGAGATCACGCCACAGTGTGTGAGTCAGACAGCGAGTCCCGCCCTGACAATCCCCTTTCCCGTTGCATTTGGTCGCATCGACCGATTCATCAACCGCGGCAATCACAGTACCAATAGAAATGGCGTATGAGTCCATTCCTAAGCGATAACCGCCGCCCGGACCGCGCACACTGGCGACTAAGCCCGCTTTACGTAACTTAGAAAAAAGCTGCTCTAAGTACGAGAGAGAAATGCCTTGGCGCTCAGAAATGTCCGCCAACGGTACTGGGTTTTGTTGCGAATGCAGAGCCACATCTAACATGGCTGTTACCGCATATCTTCCTTTAGATGTCAGTCTCATAATCACACCGTATCCACACTGTTTATGTGGCTGGAAGTTTTCCATACTTGACTCTTTTGGTCAAGTATTTATTTGACTAATTTAGTCAGGTATTTAACCCTGAGACTTATAAGCTTATTCTTTGCGTGAGATTGACTTTTGTACTGACGTTAAGATCCCACGCAAGATATTGATTTCTTGAGCTTCTGGCCGAGCGCGCGTAAACATGCGGCGCAGTTTATTCATCACCTGCCCCGGCTGCTGCGCAGAAATAAACTCGGTTTGCATTATCACTTGTTCAAGATGGGCATAAAAACGCTCCAACTCTTGATGACGCGGATACTCTTCCTGCAATGTGCTGCTTTGCGAGCTCTGCTGCAAAGCAAGATAGGCCATCCGCACTTCATAACTCAGCAGTTGAACCGCCATTGCTAAATTCAGTGAGCTGTATTCTGGATTCGCAGGCACGCATACGTGGTAGTGACACAGTTGCAGCTCATCATTGGTCAAGCCAGTACGTTCACGACCAAACACCATAGCCACACTATGTTGGTTGGCTTCGCTGATGAGTTTTTCTCCGCACTCGCGTGGCTCAAGCATTGGCCATTCAAGGGTGCGTGAACGCGCACTGGTGCCCACGACTAACCCACAATCAGCAACGGCGGCTTCCAGCGTTGGATAAATTTGCGCATTGAGTGCAATTTCACTTGCCCCTGCGGCTAACGCGATCGCTTGAGCATCAACCTGACACTGCGGATCGACCAGCACCATCTGGCTCAGCCCCATGACTTTCATCGCCCGAGCGGCCGAACCAATATTTCCAGAGTGAGTTGTGCCGACCAATACGACTTTCACGCGTTCTAACATCATTTGCTAAAATGTACTCCAAACAAAGCCGCGGGATATTAACACAAACCTGACCAAAATGGTCAGACCCTTTACCTTGACGAGCAACTAAGCGCACAAAAAATAACCACTTCCTTTTTTGATTTGTTTTGGTATACTGCCGCCCGCTTTTTCGTTCTTTAACATCCGTTGGGAAACTCGTATGCATCCAATGCTAAATATCGCTATTCGCGCCGCGCGAAAAGCAGGTAACCATATTGCCAAATCTCTGGAAAACGCAGAGAAGATTCAAACTACTCAGAAAGGCAGCAACGACTTTGTGACTAACGTCGACAAAGAAGCAGAAGCGATTATCGTTTCAACCATCAAAAGCTCTTACCCTGAGCACTGCATCATTGCAGAAGAAGGCGGCCTTATCGAAGGTAAAGATAAGGAAGTGCAATGGATCATCGACCCACTGGATGGCACCACTAACTTTGTAAAAGGTTTCCCTCACTTTGCTGTTTCTATTGCGGTACGCTTTAGAGGCAAAACTGAAGTCGCTTGTGTTTACGACCCAATGACTAACGAACTGTTCACTGCCCAACGTGGTGCAGGTGCACAGCTCAACAACGCTCGTATTCGCGTTCAGCCAATCAAAGATCTGCAAGGCGCAGTTTTGGCCACCGCATTCCCATTCAAACAAAAACAGCACTCAGAATCTTTCATGAAGATCCTCTCTGCAATGTTTGTTGAATGTGCAGATTTCCGTCGTACTGGTTCAGCCGCACTGGATCTGTGCTACCTAGCCGCAAACCGCGTTGATGGCTACTTTGAGCTTGGCCTAAAACCTTGGGATATGGCTGCAGGTGAACTGATTGCTCGTGAAGCGGGTGCCATCGTGACTGACTTTGCTGGCGGCACCGATTACATGCAATCGGGCAACATCGTGGCATCAAGCCCACGTGGTGTGAAAGCGATTCTGCAGCACATCCGTGAAAACGGTAACAGCGCAATTTTGAAATAATATCTGCTCCGTCACAGCTGATATCGCCCTGCCATTATGGCAGGGCTTTTTTTTGTTCTATCAACCGATCGCCTACTGCTTCATGATCAATCAGGTCATAGCTAACCAAGCTTGATAAAAAAACCGCTGACTTAGCAGCGGTTTTTTTATTTATCGATGAAAGAGATGCCTACGGCATTTCATCCAACTCTGCGCCTTCTTTCTCTACTTGTGGAGGCAATAAGTGCTCACGGGTGATCCCGAGTTTCAGCGCCAGTGCTGATGCCACATAGATAGAAGAATAAGTACCAACGGTAATACCCAGCAACAAGGCCAGCGCAAAACCGTGGATCATTGCTCCACCTTGAGTAAAGAGGGCAATCACCACAAACAAAGTGGTACCTGAAGTGATCAAAGTACGGCTCAAAGTTTGTGTAATTGAGCTATTCATGATCTCTGCGGGTTCTTCTTTGCGCATCTTACGGAAGTTTTCACGGATCCGGTCAAACACCACGATGGTATCGTTGAGTGAGTAACCCACAACCGTCAGCAATGCTGCAACAATCGTGAGATCAACTTCAATCTGTAAGATAGAGAAGATGCCTAAAGTAATGATGACGTCGTGCGCCAATGCCAGCACCGCACCTGCAGCCAAACGCCATTCAAAGCGTACTGACACGTAAAGCAAGATACACAGCAAAGAAACCAGAATCGCCAAGCCGCCCGCTTCAGTGAGCTCATCACCCACGTTCGGGCCAACGAATTCGATACGGCGCATTTCCACGTTGCCGCCGGTACCTTCTTTGATCGCCGCGAGGATCTGGTTACCCAACGCCTCACCCGCCATATCATCACGAGGACGTAGACGTACCATTACATCACGTGCAGAACCAAAGTTTTGCACGGTAGCATCACCAAAACCTTTCGCTTCAAGGGCGCTACGGATTTGCTCCAGATTGGCAGGCTGCTCAAAGCCCACTTCAATCAATGTACCGCCCGTGAAATCCAGCCCCCAGTTCAGCCATTTGGTAGACAGAGTAAAAATCGATGCGGCAATCATCACCAGCGACAAGGCGAAGGCGAATTTCGACCAACGCATAAAGTCGATCATTTTGTCTGCTTTTAGGATTTGAAACATAACTTACCCCAGCCTCAGATCGACAATTTGTTGATACGTTTGCCGCCATACAGCAGGTTCACGATACAACGTGTACCCACAATCGCGGTAAACATAGAGGTTAAAATACCGATAGACAGCGTCACTGCGAAGCCTTTAATCGCCCCTGTACCAACGGCAAACAAAATGATCGCCGTAATTAAGGTGGTGATGTTGGCATCGGCAATGGTACTGAATGCGTTAGCGTAACCTTGATGAATCGCTTGCTGCGGATTTTTTCCTTCGCGTAGCTCTTCACGAATACGCTCGAAAATCAGTACGTTGGCATCGACCGCCATACCGACCGTCAACACGATACCAGCAATACCCGGCAAGGTCATGGTTGCGCCCGGGATCATCGACATTACGCCAATGATCAGCACGAGGTTCGCCATCAGTGCGATGTTAGCGATCATGCCAAACTTACGGTAGTAAAGAACCGTAAACAGCATTACCGCCACCATACCCCAAATACAGGCCTGAATACCCATATCGATATTCTGCTGACCCATTGATGGACCAATGGTGCGCTCTTCGACGATAGAAATTGGCGCAATCAAAGCACCGGCACGCAATAGCAGAGCAAGGTTATGCGCTTCTGCCGGTGAATCAATCCCAGTAATACGGAAGTTACGTCCCAATGCCGACTGAATCGTCGCTTGGTTAATCACTTCTTCATGCTTGGTCAGAATGACTTTACCTTCAGGAGAGCGCTTACCGCTGTCTTTGTATTCAGCAAATACCGTCGCCATCAACTTGCCAATGTTCTTTTTCGAGAACGCTGACATCTTGTTGCCGCCTTCGCTATCGAGCGAAATGTTCACCTGTGGGCGACCATATTCGTCGGCGCTTGAGCTTGCATCGGTAATGCTTGAACCACCCAGAATCACGCGCTTTTTCAGCACTACAGGACGACCATTACGATCGAACTTGATTTCGCTGCCAGCTGGCGCACGTCCTGCTGCCGCAGCGGCAAGGTCGGCTTTATCGTCCACTTCACGAAACTCAAGGGTTGCGGTCGCGCCTAAGATTTCTTTAGCACGCGCGGTGTCTTGTACACCCGGCAGCTCTACCACGATACGTGTCGCACCTTGGCGTTGAACCAGAGGCTCAGCCACACCCAGTTCGTTCACCCGGTTACGCAAAATAGTGATGTTCTGCTCAACGGCGTAGTTGCGAATTTCCTGTAAGCGAGCTTCGGTAAACTTAGCCACGAGCACAAAACGGCCATCGGATTCTGAAGTCGTAAAGGTCATATCACGGTGTTTCGACTCCAGAAGCAGCTTAGTTTGCGCAAGCTGCTCGGCATCACGCAGGGTCACTTCAACCGCATCCGATAATGGACGGATCGCGCGGTAACGAATTTTCTCGTCACGCAGATCACTGCGGAAAGCTTCTTCTTGTTGGCTGACCAATTTTTCCATCGCGGCATCCATATCCACTTCCATCAGGAAGTGCACACCACCACGCAGATCAAGGCCGAGTTTCATTGGTGCAGCACCAATTGACTCTAGCCAATCTGGCGTTGAAGGAGCGAGGTTTAACGCGACGATTTTATCCTTACCTAACGCTTCACTGATGATATCTCGGGCGCTGATTTGCGTATCCGTATCATTGAAACGAACAAGGATTGAGCCATTTTCAAGAGCAATGGATTTTTGGGAGAGTTGCGCTTTATTGAGCGCATCGGTGACAGCATCCAGCGTTGACATATCAACAGAGGCGCCACGCGCCCCTGTTATTTGGATAGCTGGATCTTCACCGTAGATATTTGGAAGTGCATACAAGGCTGCAACGGCGATGGTTAACATCACCATCAGATACTTCCATAACGGATAACGGTTTAGCACAGCGAGGATCCTATGGCTGTTTTAAAGAGATTTCAGCGTACCTTTTGGCAGCACTGCAGTCACGAAGTCCTTCTTGATCACAACTTCGTTGTTGGTGTTCAACTCGATTGTGATGTAAGCGTTATCTTCAGCAATCTTAGTGATACGACCCACTAGACCACCAGAGGTCAACACTTCGTCACCTTTTGCCATCGCAGCCATCAGGTTTTTGTGTTCTTTGACACGCTTAGCTTGTGGACGGTAGATCATGAAATAGAAGATCACTGCGAACATCGCGAGCATGATGATCATTTCAAAACCGCCACCTTGTGGGGCACCTTCGCCTGCGGCATGTGCTACAGAAATTAAACTCATTGAGAAACGTCCTCTAAGTTATTGTTGTTTAATGTTGATTCTATTGGGATGCACAGGGGTGAATTCAAGCGGCTTACCACGCAAATCCAACCCAGTGCACGAAATCAGGCTTTGTCTTTTTGTAGTGGTGGCACTTCGCGGTTACGACGCGCGTAGAACTCGGCTACAAATTGGTCAAAACGGTCTTCATCAATCGCTTTACGAATGCTTTCCATCAAGCGTTGGTAGTAACGCAGGTTATGGATGGTATTCAAGCGTGCACCGAGGATTTCGTTACAGCGATCCAAATGATGCAGGTATGACTTCGAATAATTTTTGCAAGTGTAACAGTCGCAATGCAGATCCAGTGGTGTTGTATCGGTTTTATGTGCTGCATTACGGATCTTGATCACACCACCCGTCACAAACAGGTGACCGTTACGTGCGTTACGCGTTGGCATCACACAGTCAAACATGTCGATACCACGACGCACACCTTCCACCAAGTCTTCCGGTTTACCGACGCCCATCAGATAACGTGGCTTGTCTTCCGGCAGTTGTGGACAGGTATGTTCCAGTACACGATGCATGTCTTCTTTCGGCTCACCCACCGCAAGACCACCCACAGCATAACCATCAAAACCGATTTCCGTCAGGCCTTTTACCGATACATCACGCAAATCTTCATACACACCACCCTGTACGATACCAAACAGGTTGTTCGGGTTTTCGAGCTTATCGAAGTGGTCACGCGAACGTTTTGCCCAACGCAGAGACATTTCCATCGATTTTTTCGCTTCATCGTGGGTCGCTGGGTATGGCGTACACTCGTCAAAAATCATCACGATGTCTGAACCCAAATCTTTTTGGATTTCCATCGATTTCTCGGCGTCCATAAAGATTTTGTCGCCGTTTACTGGGTTGCGGAAATGCACGCCTTCTTCGGTGATCTTACGGATATCGCCTAAGCTGAATACCTGAAAACCACCAGAGTCAGTCAGGATAGGACCTTGCCAGTTCATGAAATCGTGCAAGTCACCGTGCATTTTCATCACTTCTTGGCCAGGGCGCAGCCAGAGGTGGAAAGTGTTACCGAGCAGAATTTGTGCGCCGGTCTCTTTCACTTCTTCAGGGGTCATCCCTTTTACCGTGCCGTAAGTACCTACGGGCATAAACGCAGGGGTTTGCACTGTGCCGCGTTCAAAAATCAATTGACCACGACGGGCATTACCGTTTTTCTTTTTCAGTTCAAATTTTAATTTCACGAAGCCTCCAATGTCAGAGAAACAGTCTGACCATTTTTACCCACCTAATCGCGCAAACTTACGCTCTCAGCAGGTCGATAATTCAAGCCTTATTGCCATCAACAAGGCTCTTTGCGGAGCGGTCGCGTTTCCCTGCGAAAAAGGTCTGCACCTTTTCTGGCTACTGCCAGCACTCGTTTTCGTTATCCCTTGCCACCTGAAGCAACCACTCCAAGTGATTAGGGATGATTACGCTTTAGTCGTCTGCTTACGAATAAACATCGCATCGCCGTAACTAAAGAAGCGATATTGCTCTTTGACCGCATGTTCATAAGCGGCCATGGTGTGCTCATAACCTGCAAACGCACTCACCAGCATGATCAAGGTCGATTCAGGCAAGTGGAAATTGGTGATCAAGCAATCCACCAACTGGTATTGATACCCCGGGAAGATGAAGATTTCGGTATCACCAAAAAATGGCTTTAACTCGGTGCCTTTTTGCAGCGCATCTTGCGCCGCACTTTCGAGTGAACGTACTGAGGTGGTACCCACAGCAACCACTCGACCACCACGCGCTTTGGTCGCCGCAATCGCATCCACCACTTCTTGTGGCACTTCAACGTATTCCGCATGCATATGGTGATCGTGAATATTTTCCACCCGCACAGGCTGGAAGGTCCCCGCGCCAACATGCAGTGTCACATACGCCAACTCAACGCCTTTGGCTTGGATCTGCTCAAGCAGCGCTTGGTCAAAATGCAAACCCGCCGTTGGGGCAGCTACCGCACCCGGCTTTTGGTTGTACACCGTTTGATAACGCTCTTTATCTGTCTCTTCATCAGGACGGTCGATGTAAGGTGGCAACGGCATGTGACCAATTTGATTGAGAATATCCAATACCACGGTTTCCGCAGTAAAACGGATTTCAAACAACGCATCGTGACGCGCCTGCATCACGGCATGAAACTCATCGTTCTCGCCTAAATAAAGTTCAGTACCCGGTTTGGGCGGTTTTGATGAACGAACGTGCGCTAAAATCGTGTGCTCATCGAGCATACGCTCTACCAACACTTCTAATTTGCCACCGCTGGCTTTGCGCCCAAACATGCGAGCTGGGATCACTCGCGTGTTGTTAAACACCAGCAGATCTCCCGGTTCAACCAGTTCGAGGACATCTTTAAAGGTGCCATCCACCAGTTGACCACTGTTGCCGTCAAGCTGCAGCAAGCGGCTCGCGGTACGTTCTGCTTTTGGGTAGCGAGCAATCAGCTCGTCTGGGAGTTCAAAATGAAAATCTGAAACTTGCATGGCTCTTTCTTGATTAAGTGATCAGTATCGTCGCCCGATTTCGCGGCGCGCCAGTATATACCTAAGTGCGCTCAAGATACAGGAATGCTGCGTGGTGATACACCTCTCGCAAGGTAACCTTTTGTAAAGAGCCATCAGGTTCGCCAACGGATTCAACAATCCGCATATTTCGGTTTCACTTCGCAGAAGTTGCTGGCCAATCACACTATAGTTAAATAATAAAGCGTTAATGGGAAAAGGGGTTAGAGACCCCGGCTCCGATGGTTCTCTGCGCAGAAAGGAGTTGGCTATGATCAAAGTTGAAGACATGATGACGCGTCACCCGCACACCTTATTGCGGACTCACACGCTCAACGATGCGAAACATCTTATGGAGGCGCTGGATATTCGCCACGTGCCGATTGTGGATGCGAATAAAAAGCTGCTGGGTATCGTCAGCCAACGCGATTTGTTGGCGGCTCAGGAATCCAGCTTGCAGCGCAGTGCCCAAGGCGATTCTCTCACCTTCGAAACTCCGCTGTTTGAGGTGATGCACACCGATGTTGCGAGCGTCGCGCCGCAAGCGGGGCTCAAAGAAAGCGCAATTTACATGCAAAAACACAAAATTGGCTGTTTGCCTGTCGTCGCCAAAGACGTGTTAGTTGGGATCATTACCGACAGTGATTTCGTGACAATTGCGATCAATCTGCTCGAGCTTCAGGAAGAGAGTGAACCCGATGAGTTGGATGAGGAGCAATAAGTCAAGCTATCACCCGATTCATTCTCGGCTCGGCCAAACGATTTGTAGCGGCATGTAGGAATGGGTTCGCCATACTCAAGCAGAGTAAACGCTCACCCTAAAAAAGGCGGCCATTCGGCCGCCAAGGTTCGCACAGAATGGTGGATTATCGATTAGTGAAATTGATCTTCTTCGGTTGAGCCGGTCAGAGCCGTCACCGAACTGTTGCCGCCTTGAATGGTGTTGGTCATCTTATCGAAGTAACCCGTCCCCACTTCTTGTTGGTGCGCCACGAAGGTATAACCTTTGGATGCTGCTTCAAATTCGCGACGCTGTACCATTTCGACATAGTGACGCATACCTTCGCCTTGCGCGTAAGCGTGCGCTAACTCAAACATGTTAAACCACATGTTGTGAATACCCGCTAACGTGATGAACTGGTACTTGTAACCCATGTCCGACAGCGCTTGCTGGAAATGGGCGATGGTTTTCGCATCGAGATTCTTTTCCCAGTTGAACGACGGTGAGCAGTTGTAAGCCAACAGTTGATCTGGGTATTGTGCATGAATCGCTTCAGCAAATTTACGCGCTTCTTCCAGATCCGGCTTCGCGGTTTCACACCACACCAAATCTGCGTAAGGTGCGTAAGCCAAGCCGCGAGAAATCGCTTGGTCAATGCCCGCGCGTACACGGTAGAAACCTTCGGAAGTACGCTCACCGGTCACGAAATCGGCATCGTACGGATCGCTGTCTGAAGTGAGCAAATCGGCGGCGTTAGCATCGGTGCGAGCAATCACTAACGTAGTCGTGCCTGCAACATCGGCAGCCAAACGTGCTGCAATCAGTTTTTGCACCGCTTCTTGAGTCGGTACCAATACTTTGCCGCCCATGTGGCCACATTTTTTCACCGAAGCCAATTGGTCTTCAAAGTGAACGCCAGCAGCGCCCGCTTCAATCATAGATTTCATCAACTCATAAGCGTTGAGTACGCCACCAAAACCGGCTTCCGCATCCGCGACGATTGGCAGGAAGTAATCAATTCCGCCTTCATCTTGTGGTGATTTGCCGTTTGACCACTGGATTTGGTCAGCGCGACGAAACGCATTATTGATGCGGCGTACGACTGACGGTACAGAATCCACTGGATAGAGAGATTGGTCTGGGTACATGGTGCCTGCGGTGTTGTTATCCGCCGCCACTTGCCAGCCAGAGAGATAAATCGCTTCAATGCCCGCCTTGGCTTGTTGCACCGCTTGGCCGCCAGTGAGTGCGCCCAAACAGTTCACATACCCTTTTTTCGCTGAACCATTCACCAGTTCCCACAGTTTGTCTGCACCACGTTGGGCGATGGTATTGGCTGGTACAACCGAGCCGCGCAAACTCACCACTTCTTCAGCGGTGTAAGTGCGTTTCACATTTTTCCAGCGTGGGTTGGTTGCCCAATCTTTTTCTAGTGCTTCAATTTGTTGGCGACGAGTCAGTGTCATAATCTATCCCTCTTGTATATTGGTTGCCTGTTGGCAGCTCGATTCCTTGTTCGATCAGTACTGCGCTCGCTGATCGTAAAGTGGTTTCACGTTACTGGTGTTTTTTCACCTTACTGGTGTTATAGAGGCCTACGGCAAGTAGTCGTAGCCCGGTATGGTTAAGAAATTCGGTAGCTCTTGACTGGTCGTTAAGCGCTCCATCAATTCGGCCGCTTCAGTAAAACGCCCTTGTGCAAAACGGGACTCACCCACTTCACTTTTCACCACCTCAATCTCTTGTTTGAGGTAGTCGCGAAACAGTTCGTTAGTGACCACTTGCCCGTTATCTAACGTTTTGCCGTGTTGGATCCATTGCCAAATCGAAGCGCGTGAAATCTCCGCTGTCGCCGCATCTTCCATCAAGCCGTAGATCGGCACACAACCGTTACCAGAAATCCATGCTTCGATGTATTGCAACGCAACGCGAATGTTGTGGCGCATGCCATGCTCAGAGCGTGGCCCATCGCAAGGTGCCAATAGATCGGCCGCGGTTATCGGAGCATCGGCCATTCGGCTTACATTGAGTTGGTTTTTGCGCTCACCAAGCACTTCGTTAAACACCGCCATCGCGGTATCCGCTAAACCGGGGTGAGCAACCCAAGTGCCATCGTGGCCATTGGTCGCTTCAAGCATTTTGTCGCCGCGAATTTTTTGTAGCACTTGCTCATTGAGCGCAGGATCTTTGGCTGGAATAAACGCCGCCATCCCGCCCATCGCAAACGCGCCGCGTTTATGACAGGTGTAAATCAACAAACGGGAATACGCATTGAGGAAAGGCTTATCCATGGTCACCACTTGGCGATCCGGCAATACGCGGTCGGGATGCTTTTTCAAGGTTTTGATGTAGCTGAAAATATAATCCCAGCGTCCACAGTTCAGACCGACAATGTGCTCTTTGAGTGAGAAGAGGATCTCATCCATCTGAAATACCGCAGGCAGAGTTTCAATCAACACTGTTGCTTTGATGGTGCCTGTGTCTAAACCAAAATAATCTTCCGTGAAATGGAACACGTCACTCCACCACTGCGCCTCTTGATAAGCTTGCAGCTTAGGTAGGTAGAAATAAGGGCCACTGCCTTTTTTCAACAGTGCGCGATGGTTGTTGTAAAAATAGAGCGCAAAATCGAACAGTGAACTGGGAATCGCCAAGCCGTTGTAAGTGACATGTTTTTCTTTGAGATGCAGACCGCGCACGCGGCAGATAAGCACCGCTGGGTTGGCATTGAGCTCATAACGCTTGCCATTATCTGGGTTGGTATAGCTTATGCAGCCCAGAATCGCATCACGCAGGTTGATCTGCCCATCCAACACCTTGTCCCACGCGGGCGACATCGAATCTTCAAAGTCAGCCATAAAGACTTTCACATTCGCGTTCAGTGCATTAATCACCATTTTGCGATCGATTGGCCCCGTGATCTCTACGCGACGATCTTGCAGATCGTCTGGAATGCCGAGAATCTTCCAGCTTCCTTCACGGATATCTTTGGTTTCGGCAAGAAAATCAGGTAGCTGGCCTTGGTCGATAAGCGTTTGTTTTTGTTCACGCAAGTTCAGCAATTCATCAACTCGCGGCGCAAAGCGCTCACAGAGTTGCTGTAAAAAAGTTTGGGCTTCGACAGGGAAAATCGCTTGATGTTCGGGTGAAAGGGTACCCACCACAGCAAGCTTGCCTTGGGTGATTTTGGTTTCCGTGGTGTGTTGGGTTAATTCAGCAGTATTGATTGACATAAATTCCTTCCTTGAAACACTCACCAAGAACATTTGTAACTTTAAAACTACAAATTTTCATTATTCAGTTGGCTTATCCGTTGTGATTTAAAGTCACTTAAATTGCGCACTTTTGCAAGACTCCGGGCACTAGACATAAGTCTTAACAATGCCAATAAACCTTAACCCACAAAGCACCAACAAGAAAGAGCAAAAGTTAACCCAAGGTTAAATTCGAAGTTTTATTCGGTTGCCACCCCCACACAATTCACACACCAAAATACGTAAGTTATTACGTAATTTAATTACACAAAAATTGACATTGAAAATAGCACTTAAACAAGTGTTTAAATTTATCCTTACGGTATAAAAGGTCGGAATGACTGGCTTAGAGCGGAACCCATCGTCTGTAATTAAAACAGCGTTACGGTCAGGATATGTAAAATTCACATTGTGAATATTTACAATTTTATGAAAGCCCCACCAATTTTGACTTGTGAAATTTCACAATTAAAAAATCACTAACCACACAAAATGCTAAAAAGCGCATCGTTGACAATGCGCTTTCACTAGTCCATAGCAGAATTATCACTACGACCAATCGCTATAACAGCTCAGCCACTATCTCAGCTAACTGGCGAAAAGTGTGAATTCGGGAAGAACTTGGACGCCACACTAGGCCGATTTCTCGGTAAGCTTTTTGCCCAGGAGGGTCGATCACCACCAGATTTTGGTTATCCAGCAAACCGTGGTCGATGGCCATTTGCGGAATAAAAGTCGTACCTAAGCCATTGGCCACCATTTGCACTAAGGTATGCAAACTGGCCGCGGTAAATGGATTAATCTTCTCTTTATCGGTGAGCTTACAAGCCGATACGGCATGTTCAGTTAAACAGTGCTCGTTTTCGAGTAAAAACACCGATTCATCGGGTAGATCAGCGTAGCGGATCGGCACGCGGATCTGATTAACTTGGTTACGGCTGATCACCATACGAAACGGATCTTGCCCCACCACATAGCTCTCCATATTGCCAATATCGACGGGTAAGGCGAGGATCAACACATCCAGTTCACCACTGCGCAAGGCGGAAAGCAGATTTGCCGTGGTATCTTCGCGCAACAATAAGTGCAATTTAGGGTAACGCTGGTTAATCTCTTGGACTAAATCACACAACAAAAACGGCGCAATGGTTGGAATGCACCCCAAACGCAATTGCCCTTCCATGGTGTCACCTTGGCACAACTTACCAAGCTCGACTAAATCTTGCCCCTTGGCGAGCAATTCTCGCCCCTGCTTGACCACCAACTCTCCGACCCGAGTAAATACCAGAGGGCTTTTCTTATCTTGCTTTTCATACAAGGAACAGCCGATCAACTCTTCAAGGTTTTGAATGCCTTTACTTAAGGTCGATTGACTGACAAAGCAACGCTCAGCCGCCTCACTAAAATGGCGGGTTTCATAAAGTGTCACCAAATAAGATAACTGCTTGAGGCTTGGCCATTTATTCATACATCTTCCATCCTCTCATCAAAAACCGCGCTAAAAACATCATGGTACCTAGGCACTACTGACCTCACCGAGACTTATCGCTTTTTTCGATTAACTTAATCTAATTAATTCATTTTTTACTTTGTCTACTTTGTACTATATTTCTCCTCGTTATTCACGGACTGAATTATGAACTCAACGCACATAGTTCAGTACTTACAAAATTGCTTAGGAGCAAAAAAATGGTACTAGTTGGTCGCAAAGCCCCTGATTTTACTGCAGCTGCTGTTCTTGGTAACGGTGAAATCGTTGATAACTTCAACTTCGCAGAATTTACAAAAGGTAAGAAAGCGGTTGTTTTCTTCTACCCACTAGACTTCACTTTCGTTTGCCCATCTGAACTGATTGCATTCGACAACCGTTACGAAGACTTCCTTGCTAAAGGTGTAGAAGTGATCGGTGTTTCTATCGACTCTCAGTTCTCTCACAACGCATGGCGTAACACTGCTGTTGAAAACGGCGGTATCGGTCAAGTGAAATACCCACTGGTTGCAGACGTTAAACACGAAATCTGTAAAGCTTACGATGTTGAGCACCCAGAAGCTGGCGTGGCTTTCCGTGGTTCATTCCTGATCGACGAAGAAGGCATGGTTCGTCACCAAGTAGTGAACGATCTGCCACTGGGTCGTAACATCGACGAAATGCTACGTATGGTTGATGCACTGAACTTCCACCAAACTCACGGTGAAGTGTGCCCAGCACAATGGGAAGCAGGCAAAGCAGGTATGGAAGCATCTCCAAAAGGCGTTGCAGCATTCCTGTCTCAATACTCTGCTGACCTAAAATAAGACTCTTAACCCCGCGCTCAACACGGGTGGTTGGAAATAATAAAGCGAAAACGCTACGCCAATCAGTTAAGAAGTAAAGTCATCAAAAGCCCAAAGCACTGCTTTGGGCTTTTTCTATTCTTCATTTCACCGAATCTGTCCCACACTTAAACGAGATGACTTGCTATGTAGTGGCCGCTAAGCAGCAGGAATGAGATATCCCTCCTGCAGCTTCAAGTAGGAAGGGTATAAATGGGTAATTCGGGTCTTAAACTTTACCCCTATTCTTGCGCATTCTGCGCGATATCTGCTGCTATGATACTGCCATTTCCTTTATCCAACCGGAGTTAACCTGATGAAATATCAAGTTGAAGTCTGTATCGACAATATCGAATCCCTGCATAACGCCATCGCGGGAGGCGCAACCCGTATTGAGCTTTGTTCATCCCTTGCGCTAGGTGGATTAACCCCTAGTGCCGGGTTGATGTACAGCGCAGGCAGAGTGTCACCGATTCCGGCTTACGCAATGATCAGACCAAGAGAAGGGGATTTTTTCTATCACGATGATGAACTCAGCATTATGGCGCAGGACATTCGTACGGCGCATCAAGCAAACTTACAAGGCGTGGTACTAGGGTTACTCAATGCCGATGGCACGATTGATGTGAAACGCAGCAAACCTTTAATCGAACTTGCTCACTCCCTCGGGTTAGGTGTGACGTTTCACCGCGCATTTGACCACTGTGTAAACCCTGAACACGCGTTAGAAGAGATCATTGCGCTCGGTTGTGAACGCATTTTGACCTCAGGCTTGGCGCGCAACGCTTATCTGGGTATTGAACGTTTAGCGCAACTGGTCAAACAGAGTGCTGGGCGCATTTCAATCATGGCAGGCGCTGGGATCAATGCGCAGAATGTGGCTGAAATTGCGTTAGCCACCGGGGTCAATGAGCTGCATTTATCCGCGAAAACCACGCGTCCGAGCGAGATGCTGTTTATTCGCTCGGAGAGCAAAATGGGCGCGGCGGACTGTGATGATTTTATTATCCCGGTGACCAGCCGCGATGCGTTACAGCAAACCGTACACGCTCTGGCAGCACTCAATTCTGTCCTACATTAATGATGTATACCCAAACGACTTGGCGTTGCAGGTAGGCGGCAAGTGAGTTCATCCCCATGAGCATAGATAAACGATGTGATTGGGGTGAACGAACGTAGCCAACACCGCTGCAGTTTCAAGTAGGAAGGGGAAAATACGATCATCCGCCACGGAACTTCGCCGCTCCCACTGCTATGCTTAACCTAGCAAAGGAGAGAATGCGATGGCGAAATTGGATAAGAAAGTCTACGAACGTGAATTAGAGCTGCTGCAAATTGAGCTAGTCAAACTGCAAGAGTGGGTGAAACAAGAAAAGCTCAAGCTAGTGGTTATTTTTGAAGGACGCGATGCCGCGGGAAAAGGTGGAGTGATCAAAACCATCACCGAGAAACTCAATCCGCGGGTATGCCGTGTGGCCGCCCTCCCGGCCCCCACCGAAAAAGAGAAAACCCAATGGTATTTTCAGCGCTACGTCGCCCATCTTCCGGCCGGTGGTGAAATTGTCTTGTTTGACCGCAGTTGGTACAACCGCGCGGGAGTCGAAAAGGTGATGGGCTTTTGCAGCGATGAAGAGTATCAAGAATTTCTGCGCTCTTGCCCTGAATTTGAACGCATGCTGCAACGTTCTGGGATCATCTTACTCAAATACTGGTTTTCAGTATCCGATGAAGAGCAAGAGCGGCGCTTTATCGAGCGGATTAATACGCCACTCAAACGCTGGAAATTCAGTCCAATGGATCTCGAGTCTCGTCAGCGCTGGGCAGCCTATTCGAGAGCTAAAGATGAGATGTTTGCTTACACCGATACCAAACACTGCCCGTGGTGGGTGGTGCCTTCGGATGACAAAAAGCGCGCTCGCCTCAACTGCATCAGCCACCTACTCAGTAGTGTTGAGTATCAAGAGATTGAGCATGCGCAGATCTCTCTGCCGGAAATCAATAAGCAAGGTTACGTACGCCCCCCCATCGAAGACCAAACCTTTGTTCCACAGCGCTACTAATCCTCTACCTACAAACTCCGTCAATTTGCTGCTCAACGGCAAGTTGACGGACAGCGCCGCTTACAAACTCGGCTTTTTTAGCACATCGTCGATCCCTTGATCGCCAAGATGGCGCACATCCTTACCTTTCACAAAGTAGATGATGTATTCGCAGATGTTTTGACAGCGATCGCCAACTCGCTCAATCGCACGCGCCGACCAAATGACTTGCAGAATGTGGGGAATGTTTTTCGGATCTTCCATCATGTAGGTCATCAACTGACGTACGACCGCTTCGTACTCTTTATCCAACCTATCATCTTGTTTATAGATTTCCGCTGCGGCTTCTACATCCATCCGCGCAAACGCATCAAGCACTTGATGCAACATGGCAATCGCTTGGCGACACAAAGGCTCAAGTGAAACTTGGAATTGGTGCTGTTTGGCCGGTGGACGTTCGATGGCGATATAAGCCATCTTAGTCGCAGAATCGCCAATCCGTTCCAGATCGGTAATGGTTTTGATGATCGCCATAATAAGGCGCAAATCTTTAGCGGTCGGCTGACGTTTAGCAATAATGCGCGTACACGCCTCATCAATCGAGACTTCCATCGCGTTGACTTTGTGATCGTCGGCAATCACACGGCGCGCCAGTTTTTCATCATCTTCATGCAAGGCCTGCATGGCTAAGGTCAACTGCTGCTCGACTAAGCCGCCCATCGTCAATACTTGGCTACGAATGGACTCCAATTCCACATTGAACTGACCTGAAATATGTCGACCGAACTGCATGGCATATCCTTACTAAACTGGCTGAAAAATTGCTTAACCGTATCGCCCCGTAATGTAGTCTTCGGTTTGCTTTTTCAATGGTGACGTGAAAATAGAGTCAGTATCTGCGTACTCGATCAACTTTCCCATATGGATAAAGGCGGTGTGATCGCTCACGCGCGCCGCTTGCTGCATGTTGTGAGTGACGATAACCACGGTATATTTGGTTTTAAGATCGTGGATCAGCTCTTCAATGGTCAAGGTCGAGATAGGATCAAGCGCTGAGGTTGGCTCATCAAGAAGCAACACTTCAGGTTCAATCGCAATCGCACGGGCAATCACCAAACGTTGTTGCTGCCCGCCCGATAAACCAAATGCATTTTCGTGCAAACGATGTTTGACTTCATCCCACAACGCCGCCGCACGCAGAGATTGCTCCGCCGCATCATCTAACGCACGGCTATTTTTAATCCCCTGCAAACGCAGTCCATACACCACGTTTTCATAAATCGATTTAGGAAAGGGATTAGGGCGCTGGAATACCATCCCGACTCGGCGGCGCAGCGTTGGCACATCCACATCCGGATGATAGATGTTTTTGCCATGCAATTTCACCTCACCTTCAACACGCGTTCCTTCCACCAGATCGTTCATCCGGTTAATGCAGCGCAAAAGCGTCGATTTACCACAGCCGGAGGGGCCGATAAACGCCGTAACCTGACCTTTGGGGATACGCATGGAAATATCACTCAAGGCGCGACTTTGCTGGTAATACAGGCTTAAGTGCTCAATCGAAATCGCCGTCTGCTGATCGGTAAGATTATTCACGTCCAGCGGCGGCACATAATAGCCCAAAGTAGGATTGGCGGAGTACATAACTAGTCTTGCCCCAAGGTTCGGTATTTTTCGCGTAAGTTATTACGAATGCTGATCGCAGTTAAGTTGAGCGCCACAATCACAGTGACCAATAAAAATGAAGTGGCATACACCAGTGGCCGTGCCGCTTCAATATTGTTGGTTTGAAAACCGATATCGTAAATGTGGAAACCTAAATGCATAAATTTGCGTTCAAGATGGATGAAGGGAAATTCCCCATCCACAGGCAAACTGGAAGCCAGTTTCACCGCACCGACCAGCATCAGCGGAGCCACTTCACCGGCTGCGCGGGCGATCGCCAAAATCAATCCGGTGATGATCGCAGGGCTTGCCATCGGTAGCACAATACGCCAAATGGTTTCAAACTGGGTAGCGCCTAGTGCTAATGATCCATGGCGCACCGAAATCGGAATACGCGAGAGCCCTTCTTCCGTCGCCACAATCACCACAGGCAGCGTCAACACGGCTAATGTCAGAGCAGACCACAGCAACCCAGGCGTCCCGAAGGTCGGAGTGGGCAAACGCTCAGCATAAAAAAGGTTATCAACCGAAGCGCCTATGGTGTAAACAAAAAAGCCGAGGCCAAACACCCCATATACGATGGAAGGTACCCCCGCTAAGTTGATCACCGCGACTCGAATCATCCGAGTAAATGCGCCCTCTTGCGCGTATTCATGCAGATAGATAGCTGCTATCACGCCTAAAGGCATGACGATGATCGACATGATGATCACCAGAAACACCGTTCCAAAAATGGCCGGAAACACGCCCCCTTCCGAGTTTGACTCCCGTGGTGATTCCGATAAAAAGCGCCATGCTTGCTTGCCCCACTCCGCGAGTTTTTGGGAAAAATTCATATCATTGGGATACCAAAAATCCAAGATTTCACTCAGCGGGACGGAGACGGTCTCTCCTTGCATATCCACAAGATATAAAAACTGCTTTTCTAACGGTGCTCGGAGCGCATCTAACTCAGTTTGAACCAGTGCAAGCTCTTTCTCTAAACGGCTTTTGCTTAACACGTAGTGTTGTAAAAACTCATCACTGAGCTGGTTATTCAATTGCTTACGGCGTTTTTCCAAACGTAATTTTTCTAGCTGGCTACTGATCACCCGCACTTGCTGTTCAACCATCGTATCCACTTGATCGCGAATGGCTTCAGCCTCTAACAATGCTTGACGCAGATGGCGCTCTAGCGGCAGATCCAGCTCGCCAATCGTAGAATCGAAGCGAAGCGGTTTACCAAACAGTTGCCCACCTCGGCTGCGCTCAATCACCGCCCAACCTTGTGGCGCGCCTTTAAATTCGGTTTCAAACTCAAGTAAAGCAATAAAATCAGATCCATACAGATCCCGATTAGCGACTTTGATATTGAGCCGTGTCGCCAACCCTGCCGCTTGCACTTTTTCTGGTAGCGGTAAATTCATCTCTTTTAAATGGCTAACCGGCACACTTTCACGAGCGTACAGTTGACCCACCACGTTTTTTCCATCGGGGGTTTGCCATTGCAGCAAGGGCGCTGGCCAGAAATAGGTTAAGCCACGCCAACCAATCACCAGTAATAGGCCAAGTACAGCAATCAAGCTGACGCTGACGGCTCCTCCTGTCAGCCAGATCCACGGAGCACCGGATTTAAACCAATTCAACATATTGCTCCATCATAAAGAACGGTATTTTTCTCGTAGCCGTTGGCGTACCCATTCCGCTAGGGAATTCACCGCAAACGTAAAGGTCAGCAGCAGCAGTGCGGCCAAAAATAGGATACGAAAATGGGCGCTTTGCACTTCCGATTCCGGCAGTTCAACGGCAATCGTCGCCGATAAGGTTCGCATGCCTTCAAAAATATTCCAATCCAACAACGGGGTATTACCCGTGGCCATCAGCACTATCATGGTCTCACCGACGGCACGCCCGAGCCCCATCATGATCGCCGAAAAAATCCCAGGGCTTGCCGTAAGCAGTACCACATAAATCAAGGTCTGCCATGGTGTCGCCCCCAGCGCCAAAGAGCCATCTGACAGATGTTTCGGCACTGAGAAAATCGCATCTTCCGCAATGGTAAAAATGGTTGGGATCACCGCAAACCCCATCGCAAAACCAACAACAAGCGCATTGCGCTGATCGTAACCGATACCGTGCTGCGCTAAATACACGCGCAGATCACCCGCAAACAGAGCATTTTCCAGCTCACCACTGTAAGACAGAATCAGGGCTGATATACCAATCAACACTGGGATTAAAATCAGCGCATGCCAACCACTGGGGATACGGCGCAGCCAAGCTTTGGGTAAGCGCGACCAAATGAACCCGAGCACTATGGTTGAAGGCGGTAACAAAATCATCAGCGCCAATACTGCGGGCAAATGGCTCTCCACAAACGGCGCAAACCATAAACCCGCGAGGAAGCCGATAATCACAGTGGGTAGGGCTTCCATCAATTCAATGGTCGGTTTCACCACGCGGCGCATCGAAGGCGTCATAAAATAGGCGGTATAAATCGCCCCTAAGACCGCAATCGGCATCGCAAACAACATGGCAAAGGCAGCGGCTTTCAAGGTGCCAAAAGCAATCGGCACTAAACTAAACTTAGCTTCAAAATCGTCCGTTGCTGCGGTGGATTGCCAAACAAACTCTGGTTCAGGGTAACTTTCGTACCACACTTTTTGCCACAACGCAGAAAAGGAGACTTCAGGGTTTCGGTTTTCCACCTGCGCTAACTGAATTTTCCCTTGGTCATAACTCGCCAAATACGCTTGATTCTCTGACATCGCCACCAACTGTGGCGCTCGTTGATAAGCACGCTCAAACAGCACCAACTTTTCACTCGTGGTGTAATGGCTTTGCAAAGTGCCATTGCGATAGAAGCTGTAGAAACCTTTCGTGTTGGTGTCGGGCAACAAAAACTGCACTTCTGAGGCGAGCTTAAAATTGCGGATATGGGTTAAATGACGCTGGCCATCGCGCAGCACATCAAACCATTGTGACACCAGACCATCTTCGTGCACCGCCAGTAAAGAGAACGCCCCTGATAACAAATAGAGTTGCGTGACTTGATGACGGCTATCGCCTTCACTGAGATCGACGATTTCGCGGATCTGATAACCCTGCTTATCCAGTAATGCGACGACAAGCTCAGATCGGGTACGCAAATACAGGGTCTTACCATCTGGGGTCAGCAATAACTGGCTGAGATCGCTGAACGGCACACTCAAACTCAGACGGCTAATCTCTTGTTGCGTCGCGCGATCCAAACGCAAAATCTGGATCTGCTGCGCGTTATCGTACGTGGCAAAAATAAGCGCTTCCGCAGTTAAGGCAAAAGCGAATTGTTGCAGAGGCTGCTCACTTAAGCGGAACGCTTCCGGCAAGGCTAAACGTTCCAAGCTCGGGGTGAATTCACGCCCCTGAGTTGTCATTGAATGGGAGAGCTGCGGATGCACAACGGCCACTTGGTTATCCTGACCTACCAAGGCAAACCAACCTTGAGCAGCGGGGGTTTGTGCCCACAATACAGGCGTAAAGCCTAACGATTGGGTCTGGATAGGTTGATCGCTGGCGGAACGTAATGACCAAAACTGCCCAACGCCATCATTTGACATCAAAAACGCGTTTTCACCGTAAGCACCTATGGTCATCAGTAACGGATCTGTTGTTGACACCGTTTTAACCGCAATGTCACCACGCCATTTCGCATCGCCAAACAGTGGCACCACAACCATGGCTAAATAGATAAAAATCAGTACCAAAGCTCCCAACACACTGACGCCACCACAAGTCACTGCAAAACGCACCACACGGTCTTTCACTAACCGCGCGCGATCACGTTCTTTCAATGAAAATGGCTGTCTGACCATGCTTGAGATTACCTATAGTTTTGGGGAGTGTCATAATATTGCGGTTGGGTGACAATTATATTACAGCTCACAATAAATTACTGAAATCAAAACAACTCTATGACACTAAAGGCACTGCAATAAAAGTGTCACAAAAATCACTTAGTTTGCAGCTCTTTAATGATGAAAACGTCAACTCAAAACGGCATAAGGTAAAGTATGAGTGCTGATAAGCTGTACATCGACAAGGAACTCAGTTGGCTCTCATTTAACGAGCGCGTACTACAAGAAGCGGCGGATAAAACCGTCCCGCTGATTGAGCGGATTCGTTTTCTGGGGATATTTTCCAATAACCTCGATGAGTTTTATAAGGTGAGATTTGCTGACGTAAAACGACAAATCTTGATCAATCGAGAACGTGGGGGCAATGATATCTCCAAACACCTCCTCTCACGCATGCAAAGCAAAGCCCTCAAACTCAACCAAGACTTCGATAACCTCTACAACGAATTGATTTTAGAAATGGCCAGACGGCGCATTTTCTTAGTCAACGAAACGCAACTCGATGAAATCCAACTCAAGTGGGTGAAAAAGTATTTCCACAAAGAAGTGCTGCCGCATGTGACCCCTATCATGTTGCGTGATGACATTGATGTCATGCAGTTTTTAAAAGACGAATACGCTTACATTGCGGTCGAAATGCGCAGTGGCGATGAATTTAAATACGCGCTGATCGAGATCCCAACCGACCAACTGCCACGCTTTGTGATGCTGCCTGAGCAAAAAGGCAAACGGCGCAAAACCATTATTCTGCTCGATAACATTATTCGTCTCTGTCTGGATGAGATTTTCCGCGGTTTTTACGACTACGATACACTCAACGGTTACGCGATGAAAATGACCCGCGATGCCGAGTATGATTTGCGCCACGAAGTCGAATACAGCTTGCTTGAGCAGATGTCAGAAGGCTTAAGCCAGCGCTTAACCGCCCTTCCTGTGCGCTTTGTGTATGAGCGTGAAATGCCTGAAGCCATGCTCAAATTCTTATGCTATAAGCTGAAAATTTCCCACTATGACAGCTTGATCCCCGGTGGACGTTACCACAATTTTAAAGACTTTATTTCTTTCCCCAATGTCGGCCGAGATTATTTAGAAAACAAACCCTTGCCTCCGATGACTTGTGCTGACTTTGAAGGCTATGCCAATGCTTTTGATGCGATTCGCGCGCAAGATATTTTACTGCACTACCCTTATCACAGCTTTGAGCACATGACGGAGCTTGTGCGCCAAGCCTCTTTTGATCCGAAAGTCGTCAGTATCAAAATCAACATTTACCGCGTAGCCAAAGACTCCAAATTGATGAACTCGCTGGTCGATGCGGTGCACAACGGCAAACGTGTGGTGGTGGTGGTTGAGCTGCAAGCTCGTTTTGATGAAGAGGCCAATATCGAGTGGTCACGCATTCTGACCGATGCGGGCGTACACGTTATTTTCGGTGTGCCGGGAATGAAGATTCACGCCAAGCTCCTGCTTATTACCCGTAAAGAAGGGGATGAATTCGTTCGTTACGCGCACATTGGTACCGGCAACTTCCACGAACGTACGGCGCGCATTTACACCGACTTTGCCTTGCTCACCGCCAACCAAGAGCTCGCCGCCGAAGTCCGTGCCGTATTTGGTTACATCGAAAATCCATTCCGCCCCGTCAAGTTTAACCACCTGATCGTATCGCCGCGTAACTCACGTACCCAAATTTATCGTTTACTGGATAGTGAAATCGCCAACGCCAAGGCGGGCAAAAAAGCCGCCATCACCCTTAAAGTGAACAATCTCGTTGATAAGGGATTGATCAATAAGCTGTATGGTGCAAGTGCCGCTGGAGTCAAAATCCGCATGATCATCCGCGGTATGTGCTCTTTAGTCCCCGGAGTGGAAGGTGTCAGTGACAATATTGAGATCATCAGTATTATTGACCGCTTCCTCGAACACCCTCGCGTGTTAGTGGTACATAATGATGGCAATCCACAGGTCTTTATCTCATCGGCAGACTGGATGGAGCGCAATATAGATCACCGAATTGAGGTCATGGCTCCAATTCGTGACGAACGACTCAAACAGCGTATCATTGATATCCTTAATATTCAGTTCATTGATACGGTCAAAGCGCGTCGCATCGACAAAGAGATGAGCAATCAGTACGTAGAGCGCGGTAATCGCAGAAAAGTACGCTCTCAGATTGCCATTTACGACTATCTTAAGAATGTCGAGAAGCAGACTCGTAAAGCAAAAGGGCAACAAGAAACGAATGACAACAGTAGTCAGTAACGCAAGAGAAATCGCTGCCATTGATCTGGGTTCGAACAGTTTTCATATGGTGGTCGCCAAGGTGGTCGATCAAGATCTCCAATTGATTAGCCGCCATAAGCAGCGTGTTCGTCTTGCTGCGGGCTTGGATGAACAAAAAAATCTCGATGAAGAGTCGATCCAACGTGGCTTAGAGTGTTTGGCGATGTTCGCAGAACGATTGCAAGGCTTTGAGCCACGTAATGTCCGTATTGCTGCAACCCACACTCTGCGCCAAGCCAGAAATGCCAATCTGTTTATTCAACGCGCTCTCGACGTGTTGCCTTTTCCAATTGAAATCATTCCGGGCTCTGAAGAAGCCCGGTTGATTTATCTGGGGGTTGCCCATACCCAACCCCAAGCGGATTCTATGCTGGTAGTGGATATTGGCGGCGGCAGCACGGAAATGATCATCGGCAAAGGCTTTGAAGCAGAACTGCTCAACAGTAAGCAGATGGGCTGCGTCAACTTTACCGAGCGTTACTTTGCCAACGGCAAGCTATCACGTAAAAACTTTGCCCAAGCGATTGTCGCCAGTGAGCAAAAATTAGAATCCATTGCCAGCAAATACCGTAAGAAAGGTTGGCAAATGGCGTTTGGTTCTTCCGGTACCATCAAAGCGATTCATGAAGTGTTAATCGGGCAAGGTCATGAAGATGGACTCATCACCTTTGAGCGCCTGAGCAAGTTAATTGAAAAACTCTGCGAATGGGACAGCATTGATGATTTACAACTGCCCGGCTTAACCGATGATCGAAAACCCGTGTTTGCGGCGGGCGTTGCCATTCTTTCCGCGATCTTTCATGGTTTAAACATCAAAGAGATGCTTTTTTCGGATGGTGCTTTGCGCGAAGGTCTGCTGTATGAGATGGAAGATCGCTTCAAGTATTCCGATATCCGTTTACGCACGACGGAAAATCTGGCCGCCAAACATCTGGTCGATTTAGAGCATGCAGCCAAAGTCAAAGGTCACGCGCGTGAATTCTTGGCGCAAGTCGCCAATGAGTTGGGATTACCAGAAGGCAGTGAGCTGTGTGACCTACTCGAATGGGGCGCTCTGCTACATGAAGTGGGGCTGAGCATTAACTTACAAGGTTTTCATCGTCACTCCGCGTATATTTTGCGTCATAACAACATGGCAGGTTTCAACAGCGAACAACAACTCGTGCTCTCCAATTTGGCACGTTTCCAACGTAAATCGCTGAAATTGAATGAGCTGGATGACTTTAGTCTGTTTAAGAAAAAACACATTATTGGCTTAATTCGAGTCCTACGACTGGCGATTGTGGTTAATAGGCAACGCAACGACGACCCTTTACCACCATTGACCCTATCCGCCAAAGATGATGAGTGGCGATTGGAGTGTGAACAGCCAGATTGGCTGGAAAACAATAAGTTGTTGCATGCTGACTTACAAACAGAGCAAGAATACTGGCGTGAAGTCGGCTGGCAACTGCTGTTTTAAGCCAGCCTACTCACTGCAATTCGATGAAAAACGCCCAACTCAAGTTGGGCGTTTTTCATTTCATCACTCAGTCGATGATGGGCTTAACGCCAACTTTGGCTAACTCTTGCTCTGCCACCAGCGCAGTGATGGGCAAATAGCCATCTTTCGCAACCAAGGCCTGTCCCTGCCGTGAAAACATAAAGCGAATAAATTCGCGCTCAATCGGCGACAAATCTCGGTTAGGATTTTTATTCACATACACATACAAATAGCGCGATAACGGGTAGGCTCCCGACAGAATATTGGCTTGAGTTGGCTCAACATAGTCATTCCCTTCACGCGCAATCGGCAGCAGCTTCACCCCAGAAACACGATAACCCACCCCTGAATAACCGAGCGTATTGATTGAAGAGGCAACCGACTGCACCACCGAAGCCGAGCCCGGCTGCTCATTGACTCGGTTCTGGAAATCCCCTTGGCACAGCGCGTTTTGCTTAAAATAGCCGTAGGTACCGGATACCGAGTTGCGACCAAACAGTTGAATATTGCGCTTTGCCCAATCATAAGGCAGACCAAGCTGAGACCAAGTGACAATCGGCTGAGTGGCACCACAGCGCAATGTGGCGGAAAAAATCGCATCCAGTTGCTGGAAATTCAGCCCCTTGATCGGATTATCTCGATGCACAAAAATCCCGACCGCATCAATCGCCACACGCAATGCCGTTGGCTTGTAGCCGTGCATCGCTTCAAACGCGGCAATTTCACTGCTGCGCATTGGGCGGCTCATCGGGCCAAACTGCGCCGTGCTTTCTGATAATGCTGGCGGCGCAGTTGCCGAACCTGAGGCTTGCACTTGCGCATTGACTGCAGGGTAATAGGCTTGAAACTCCTCCACCCACAGCGTAGTCATGCCCGCCAGCGTATCCGAACCGACGGACAATAGGCTGCCCGAAATACCGCTGACTTTTTCATAGTGTGGCAGCGCTTCATCCAACGCCCAAGCGGTGGATGAAACCAAAACCAATGAACTCAACCAACCAACGCGACTTAGCATGCGGCTCATCCTTTCGCCACCAACCGCTTAGGTAAAACAAACGAAAACTTACTGCCGACACCGACTTTACTGTAGATATCCAAATGCGTGTCATGGTGTGCAAGTGCGTGTTTCACGATCGCGAGTCCCAAACCACTACCGCCCGTATCACGAGAGCGGGCTTTATCGACGCGATAGAAACGCTCCGTTAAACGGTGTAAGTGTTGCGGCTCGATCCCCTCGCCTTTATCTTCCACTTCGAGGCAAGCGCCTTTGCCAGTGCGATACCAACGCACATCAATTTGCGCGCCCGGCGGGGTATATTTAACCGCGTTGTACACCAGATTCGAAATCGCGCTGCGCAGCTGATCTTCATCCGCCAGCACCTTAAGGCTCTTATCCACCTCAAAATGCAGCTTATGCAGCGCCTCACCACTGAGGCTCACTGCTTCTTTTTCTAACACTTCCAACATGGCTGGCACATCGACCACTTGATCGAGTTCGACCATCGGTGATGCTTCTATTTTCGAGAGCGTCAGCAGTTGGTTCACCAAGCTATTCATCCGGTTGAGCTGCTCGGTCATCACACCATGGGCTTTACTCCACATCGGGCCCGCGAGCACATCCGGATCTTCTGTCATTTCCAGATAACCTTGCAGCACCGTCATCGGTGTACGCAGTTCATGGGAAACGTTAGCAAAGAAATTACGGCGCATGCCTTCGAGCTGTTTAAGCTGAGTGACATCACGCACCACCATCAGGTGTTCACCTTCGGTGTACGGCACTATCCGCAGTTCCAGCATGCGATCACTATTGAGCGGCGAACGCATTTCGAGCGGATCAGTAAAATCATCTTTTTTGAGGTATTTGATAAAGTCCGGCGTACGCAGCAGGTTCGAGATAGGCTGCCCAGCATCGTCAGGCCAACGAAAACCCAGCAAATGCTGCGCAAGGCGGTTACACCACACGATATTGCCTTCGCTGCGAAACACCACCACCGCATCGGGGAGCGATTCCGCACCATTACGGAAACGGCGAATAAGATTAGTCAGTTCTTTGCGTTTTTTACGATGGCGCTGCTGCAAGCGATAAATGCCATTGAACAGCGACTCCCAATTCCCCGTTCCAGAAGGTGGGGTGAGACGTTTTTCATCCCACAACCAAGCGGAAAGGCGAATTTGATGGTTCAAATGCCAGAAAAGCTGCAAAGCCGTCGCTGCCAACAGCAGCCACGGCATACTTCCGAAAATCCATCCCACCACAACCCATGGCAAGTAAAAAAAAGCCAGCTCCCAAGCCAGCTTTTTCCATGTTAAACGTTCAACCATACTGATTTGTTCTACACCCTCTTAGGCTTTGGTTGAAAAACGATACCCCGCGCCGCGCACCGTCTGGATCAGCTTATCATGTCCAGCGTCTTCTAAGGCTTTACGTAGACGACGAATGTGGACGTCTACCGTGCGATCTTCCACATACACGTTGGTGCCCCAAACATTATTGAGTAGCTGCTCGCGGCTATACACACGCTCTTGGTGTGTCATGAAGAAGTGTAACATCTTGAACTCAGTCGGTCCCATATCCAACGGCTGATCGTTAGCGGTCACACGGTGTGAGACCGGATCTAACTTCAAACCTTGAACATCAATCACATCCTCCAACGCCGTCGGAGTGACACGGCGGATCACCGCTTTTAAACGGGCAACCAACTCTTTAGGTGAAAACGGTTTGGTAATGTAATCATCCGCGCCCACTTCTAAGCCGCGAACTTTATCTTCTTCTTCACCACGGGCGGTGAGCATCACAACAGGAATGTTGCGCGTCATCTCTTCGCGCTTCATATGCTTGATGAGGTTGATGCCACTACCACCAGGCAACATCCAGTCAAGCAGGACGAGATCAGGAAAAGGCTCAGCCAGCTTACTCATCGCCGAATCATAATCTTCAGCCTCAACCGCCTGATAGCCCTTTTGTTCAAGCACGAAACACAACATTTCACGAATCGGTGCTTCGTCTTCAACAACCAGAATCCTTCTAGACATAATTGATTAACCTTTGTTTTTCACCAACGCCATGCATTATGGGAAATGTTTATGACACTTTTGTGACCTTTGCAAACAAATTTTCATATAAGGTTCAGGCGAAATTCATATATCCAAACCTCTTAAGCAAAGCAAAGTAACAACTGGAAGATGTGCCTCTTTTTTTGCATTCGGGGTAAGACATTCTCAGCATCTTCCCCTATCATGTCTGGCTTTCTAACCAAGGGAAAACAACAATGTGGTTTAAAAACTGTATGGTGTATCGCGTTAATCGCGAGGTTAACTTCAATGCCGATCAGCTGGAAAAACAGCTGGCCGAATTTCGTTTTACGCCTTGCGGCAGTCAAGATAAACAGAAGTTTGGCTGGGTTTCCGCACTGGGTAAACACGGCGACATGATGACCCACGTCAGTGAAAACCGCATTTTAGTCTGCGCGAAACGTGAAGAAAAAATGCTCCCCGCTTCGGTGATCAAAGATTCGCTCAATGCCAAAGTCGAAGCGATGGAAGCCGAAGAAGGCCGCCCACTGAAGAAAAAAGAAAAAGACGCGCTGAAAGAAGACATCGTCATCGATTTACTGCCACGCGCCTTCAGCAAAAGCCAACTCACGTTTGTGCTGATCATGCCAACCGAAGGCTTAATTCTAGTCGATGCAGGCAGCTACAAAAAAGCCGAAGATGTGCTCTCGCTACTGCGTAAAACCATGGGTAGTCTACCGGTGGTGCCTGCTATTCCTGAAATAGCGGTCGAAACGACGCTGACGCAATGGGTGAAAGATGGCAATCTGCCCCAAGGCTTTAGCCTGATGGAAGAAGCGGAGCTCAAATCGTTACTCGATGATGGAGCCACCATTCGCTGCAAAAAACAAGAGCTGAGCAGCGATGAAATCCTGAGCCACATTCAAGCCAATAAAGTGGTCACCAAGCTGGCGATCAACTGGCAAGACCGAATTCGTTTTGTCCTCGCGGAAGATTGCAGCATCAAGCGCCTAGCGTACAGCGATGAACTTAAAGAGCAGAATGATGACATCCCACACGAAGATCGCGCAGCCCGTCTTGATGCCGATTTCTCCCTGTTGTGCGGAGAAATGTCGGTTTTCCTGCCGGATCTATTCAATGCATTAGGTGGCCTGCCTCACCCTGAAGCCTAATCGTGGACTCAATTTCACCACCTCGGCGTAAATGAGGTGGTGAGAGTTTCACTATGCAGAGTAGGGTTTTTGACGTAAAATTTGCGCCCTTTCCAATACCATCAGGTGGTATTGGCCTGACTTGAGATCAGATTGTAAGAGAAGCAAGCAATGACAACGCCAAAAACCTTTGTTCCAGAACTCCTTTCACCTGCGGGTAGCCTGAAGAATATGCGCTACGCTTTTGCCTACGGGGCAGATGCGGTATATGCCGGCCAACCTCGTTACAGCCTGCGCGTACGTAACAATGAGTTCAACCACGAAAACCTACAAATCGGCATTAATGAAGCCCACGCACTGGGTAAAAAATTCTATGTGGTGTGTAACATTCAGCCGCACAACTCTAAGCTGAAAACCTTCATCCGTGACCTTAAGCCGGTGATTGATATGGGGCCGGATGCGCTCATCATGTCTGACCCTGGCCTTATCATGATGGTTCGTGAAGAATTCCCGCACATGCCGATCCACCTGTCGGTACAAGCGAATGCGGTGAACTGGGCAACCGTGAAATTCTGGGCTTCACAAGGCGTTGAGCGTGTGATTGTTTCTCGTGAGCTCTCTTTAGAAGAAATCGAAGAGATCCGCGAAAAATGCCCGAATACCGAAATTGAAGTGTTCGTGCATGGCGCTCTATGTATGGCTTATTCCGGTCGTTGCTTGCTGTCTGGTTACATCAACAAGCGCGATCCAAACCAAGGTACTTGCACTAACGCATGCCGTTGGGAATACAAAGTTGAAGCAGCAAAAGAAGATGAAGCAGGTCAGATCGTTGAACAGTTTGACCCTAATGCAGCACAAGCCATCGAAGTTCAAAATGAACGTCCAGACACCACCATCGGGGCCGGCAAACCGATTGATGATGTCGTACTGCTTTCTGAGAGCCATCGTCCTGATGAGAAAATGGCCGCCTTTGAAGATGAGCACGGCACCTACATCATGAACTCCAAAGATCTGCGTGCAGTACAGCATGTTGAGCGCCTAACTCAAATGGGTGTGCACTCACTGAAAATCGAAGGCCGTACCAAATCTTTCTACTACTGCGCACGTACCGCGCAAGTGTACCGTAAAGCGATTGATGATGCGGTAGCGGGCAAGCCATTCGATGATAGCCTGATGACTACCCTAGAAAGCTTGGCGCACCGTGGCTATACCGAAGGTTTCTTACGTCGCCATACGCACGATGCTTACCAAAACTACGACTACGGCTACTCGGTTTCCGACACTCAACAGTTTGTCGGTGAATTTACCGGTAAACGCCGCGGCGCAATGGCCGAAGTGGAAGTAAAGAACAAATTTGTGCTCGGCGATAGCCTTGAGCTGATGACGCCAAAAGGCAATGTCATCTTCACTTTAGAAGCGATGGAAAACCGCAAAGGTGAAGCAACAGATGATGCCAAAGGCAACGGTCACTTTGTTTACATTCCAGTTCCGGAAGAGTTGGATCTCAGCTACGCACTGCTGATGCGTAACCTAGTGCAAGGGCAGGATACCCGTAACCCAACAGGCAAGTAATTATGGCGCTACTGATTACCGCCAAATGCACCAACTGTGATATGTGTGAGCCAGAGTGCCCAAACAGTGCGATTTCAATGGGCGATAAGATCTATGAGATCAATCCCGATTTATGCACTGAATGTAAGGGGCATTATGACAAACCGACGTGTCAGTCGGTTTGTCCCATCAGCAACTGCATCATCACCGATCCTGCCCATCGCGAAACCGAAGAGCAACTACTCGAAAAGTTCGTGGTAATTCAAGGGCTCGCGTAAATCGAAAATCCCAGCCAAGTGCTGGGATTCTTTATTACTTCAGAGCTAATCCTTTACGCTGCAAATAGCTGAGCATAAATGGCCGAGACTCTTCAGAAAGCTTAGCGGTAATTTGTTCTGACCATCCCTGCTGTTTAGGATTACCGGAACGTTTTTGGTAATACTCAACCATGGTTCGGTCATATTCTGCGACATCCTCTTTATTCAAAGGCTGGTAGTGGTTTTCATGCAAGATCACCTTCGGAGCCAAGCGCGGTTTTAACTCTGGCTCCTGAGCTGGGTGCCCTAAACACATACCAAACAATACCGCGGTATAAGGCGGCAAGTTAAGCAAAGCATCGACTTCATTCGGTGAATTACGTAAACCACCAATATAGACACCACCTAACCCCATCGACTCTGCCGCTAACAAACAGTTTTGCGCCATAATCCCCGCATCAACAGCACCGATTAAAGTGAGCTCCATGAATTCAGGTTTTACGTTCGGATTCAATGCATAGTGCCGCTGATAATCAATGCAAAATACTAAGAACTCAGCCGCACTCGCCACATAAGCTTGATTGCCAGCAAACTCTGCTAATTGCTCACGCATACTGCCATCGGTCACTCGGATCACCGAGATCACTTGCAGTAAGCTGGATGACGAAGCTGCAATACCAGAAGCAATGATCGTCTCAAGTTGCGTTGCAGAAATAGGCTCTTGGGTAAAAGCACGAATAGAACGATGGCTAAGTATGGTATCAATAACAGGATTCATGCGGCCTCCTCAGAAATGTTGTCCATCAAGATAATAAGCGGTGCGTTGCAAAGGTATAAACACTACAGCAAGATGAGAATCAGCACCGAGCAACTGACGTATCTGATCAGTAATCACCTGTGCAATCTGATCCTGAGTCTGCTGTTCTCTTCCAAACCACAATACTTCCACCATGGGATAAACCCCTCCTTCGGCGAAATACTGGGTATTAATCAACTCAAAGGTAAAAGCATTTCGAGCAGTACTGAGTAGAGAGGAAAGCTCATTGAGTAAGGTAGGGACTAGCGATTCAACGATATGCGCTTCTACTGCGCGAAAACGTAAATGAGGCATGACTGATTTTCTCCTTTTTTGCCATCATAACAGCCAGCATGGAGAGGTGCGAGTCATACAAAAAACAAATGATAAACCATTGTTCTAAGGGCTCAAGAAGCAGAATAAGAGAGTTAGAAGGATTGAATAACCGAGATAACGGCACTTTTATCTAGAAAAAAAAACCAGTCCTAAGACTGGGTTTCGTAATAAGTGGCGGAGCGGACGGGACTCGAACCCGCGACCCCCGGCGTGACAGGCCGGTATTCTAACCGACTGAACTACCGCTCCGCTGTCTGGTTAGACGTTTCGTCTACTTTTTTTGCCTTTAGATTTTTCTTAAACATCTAAAAACAACAAGTTAAAGCCTGGCGATGTTCTACTCTCACATGGGGAGACCCCACACTACCATCGACGCTGTTTCGTTTCACTTCTGAGTTCGGGATGGAATCAGGTGGGTCCAAAACGCTATGGTCGCCAAGCAAATTCTGTTTTTGATTTCACTTTTTCTTAAAAAAAGTGATAACCAACAATTCTGGAAAG
>NZ_JHXR01000017.1 GCF_000621645.1 Vibrio cholerae ATCC 14035
GTTTTTTGCTATCTGGAACTCATTGAACGCCAGATTTTAATCACCGCTTATCGCCTATCCCAGTACTCATCCTCTACGATGTTCAATCATCCCAAGCTGTCCAACTCTTCTTACTGCTCTTTTTGTCTTTCTCTTTTTACGTTTATCCTACGAGTGTACTTTATCAACGTTATCCTTAAGCTTATCCATCAGAGTCTATATGCACTATATGCTTGGAGAAAACTCGGTAAGCAGGTAAGCAAATGCAGCAGAAACCGCTGTAGCTTCAAGTCCACAAACCAAGGCTTAGGTCATTAAGACTTTATCTATGCGCATAAGAATTTGCTCATTTATCGCCTACTTGCAGCTCCAAGTCGTTTAAGTGGTCTAGTCATCTGGGAAAGGATTCTGAGGGTAATAAAAAACCGCAGTGTTTAACTGCGGTTTGTCGATTAAACAACGGAGATTAGTGTTGTTGTTCTTGCTGAGGCATAGGGGATTGATTGTCTGTATTTCTTTCAGCTTGGAGGGCTTTTTCAGCCTTTTTAGCTTTCTCAATCATAGGAGTAATGGTTGAGCCTTGAACTAGGATAGAAAACACTACCACGGCGTAAGTCATCACCAGAATCAGCTCTTTTACATCAATCAATTTCTCGGGAATTACCATGATTCCAGAAGGTATAGAGAGCGCCATCGCTAACGCGAGTCCCCCACGTAAGCCACCCCAAGTCAGAATACGAATCGACCAAGGGTTGTAACTACGGTAGCGTTTAAATCCGATGTAGGAGACAAATACGCTGAGGTAGCGGCCACATAACACCAGTGGAACTGCAAAAGCCATTAAAATCCAGTCTTCTTGATGGAACTCAAACAGTAGCATTGACATACCAATCAGCAGGAATAGGACGCCGTTGAGAAATTCGTCTACGAGTTCCCAGAAGTGATCGAGATGCTCTTCACTCTCTTTTGAGAAGCCTATGAAACGAGTCCAGTTACCAATCATGATCCCAGATACGACCATAGCGAGTGGACCAGAAACATGGATCACATCGGCAAATGCATAACCAGCGGTCGGAATACCAATCGTCAGCAACAGCTCCATAGAGTGGTCATCGGTTGCTGAAATCAGGTAGTGGAACAGGAGACCTAATAAGAAACCGTAAACAATGCCACCGATCGCTTCTTGGATGAAGAGAAGGGTAACGCTGCCAACCGTTGGTGTTTCATGCCCGAAAGCGATGGTAAAGATGGTCACGAAGATAACCAAGCCAAAACCATCGTTAAACAGTGATTCGCCTTCAATTTGGGTAGAAATACGTTTCGGTGCTTTGAGCTTTTTGACAATCGCGAGGACAGCAATTGGGTCGGTGGGGGAAATGAGTGCGCCAAATAACAAGCAGTAAACCAAATCAAACTGGATACCGATTAATTGGCAGAAACCATAGAGAGTAAATCCAATAAAGAAAGTCGAAAACAGCGTTGCGCCAAGAGCCAATACCGTAATTTCCCATTTCTGATCTTTTAGATTTGGCAGCTTAATGCCAAGACCTCCAGCGAAAAGAAGAAACCCTAAAATCCCTTTGAGTAGAAAATTTTCAAAGTTAATACTGGTGACGGTTTCGGTGGCGATTTGATTGAGATGAAACCAGTCGTTTTGACCCGCGATCAAGATCAGTAACGATAACATCATCGAACCTGCGGTGATTGCGATAGTAGTCTGCATTCGGCTGATCTTGCTATTAATAAATGCAATCAACATGGCTGCCGCAGAGAGGAAGCACAAAGTGTAGTAGACGGACATTCTCTTCTCAGTGTGTGTAACAATTTGTGAACGAAATTGTCTTTCTCTGTTGAGTAAATAGCAAATACTTTTTCATCACATAGGGTTCTGCTCACATCGTCAAGGTGAGTCACGAAAGAATGGCTGTTTTAGACGTCTAGATTTCTGAATTTTGTGTGATAGGATGTGGCAAACGCATAAGGAATGAGGCGGTATTGTGGGAAAAGAAGTAAGACAACAACTCGAACAGCAATTGAAACAACGTATCCTACTGATTGATGGTGGTATGGGTACCATGATTCAGAGTTATAAGTTACAAGAGGAAGACTATCGCGGTGCACGATTTGTCGATTGGCACTGTGATTTGAAAGGAAATAACGACCTCTTAGTGCTTACTCAGCCGCAAATTATTAAAGAGATTCACTCCGCTTACCTTGAAGCGGGGGCGGATATTCTTGAGACCAACACCTTTAACTCAACCACGATTGCCATGGCAGACTATGACATGCAATCGCTCAGTGCTGAAATTAACTTTGCCGCGGCTAAGCTTGCACGTGAAGTCGCGGATGAGTGGACGGCTAAAGATCCAAGTCGGCCACGCTATGTGGCTGGTGTGCTTGGGCCAACCAACCGTACTTGCTCTATTTCGCCAGATGTGAACGATCCAGGATTTCGTAACGTCACTTTTGATGGGCTTGTTGAAGCCTATTCCGAATCGACGCGCGCTTTGATCAAAGGTGGCAGCGATCTGATCCTCATTGAAACCATCTTCGATACACTTAACGCCAAAGCCT
This sequence comes from Vibrio cholerae ATCC 14035, assembly GCF_000621645.1. GTDB lineage: Bacteria > Pseudomonadota > Gammaproteobacteria > Enterobacterales > Vibrionaceae > Vibrio > Vibrio cholerae. The sequence continues at coordinate 2,554 of NZ_JHXR01000017.1, forward strand.
GTGCGTTTGCGGTCGATAGCGTATTTGAAGAGCTGGGCATCAGCTTACCTGTGATGATTTCCGGCACGATTACCGATGCCTCTGGGCGAACTCTGTCAGGACAGACAACGGAAGCTTTCTACAACGCCTTGCGTCATGTACGGCCGATTTCGTTTGGCTTGAACTGTGCGTTAGGTCCTGATGAGCTGCGCCAGTACGTGGAAGAGCTTTCACGCATTTCAGAATGCTATGTTTCCGCGCACCCAAATGCCGGACTGCCCAATGCGTTTGGTGAATACGATCTCTCTGCCGAGGAAATGGCAGAACATATTGCGGAATGGGCACAAGCTGGCTTTTTGAATTTGGTCGGTGGTTGCTGTGGAACTACACCTGAGCATATCGCCGCCATTGCCAAAGCCGTCGAGGGTGTAAAACCAAGGGCTCTGCCAGATCTGAAAGTAGAATGTCGTCTCTCGGGTTTAGAGCCGCTCAATATTGGCCCTGAAACCTTGTTTGTTAACGTGGGCGAACGTACTAACGTCACCGGTTCTGCGCGTTTTAAGCGTTTAATTAAAGAAGAGCAATACGACGAAGCGCTCGATGTGGCGCGTGAGCAAGTCGAAAACGGCGCGCAGATCATTGATATCAACATGGATGAAGGCATGTTGGACGCCGAGGCGTGTATGGTGCGCTTTTTGAATCTATGCGCCTCTGAACCAGAAATATCCAAAGTTCCGGTGATGGTCGACTCCTCTAAATGGGAAGTCATTGAAGCGGGTCTGAAATGCATTCAGGGTAAAGGCATCGTCAACTCTATCTCTCTAAAAGAAGGGAAAGAGAAGTTTATTGCCCAAGCCAAATTGGTGCGCCGCTACGGTGCCGCGGTGATTGTGATGGCATTTGACGAAGTGGGCCAAGCCGATACCCGTGAGCGCAAATTAGAGATCTGTCGTCGGGCTTACCATATTTTGGTCGATGAGGTGGGCTTCCCACCGGAAGATATTATTTTTGACCCGAACATCTTTGCTGTTGCGACCGGAATTGATGAGCACAATAACTACGCACTGGATTTCATTAATGCAGTGGCGGACATTAAGCGTGAGCTGCCGCATGCGATGATTTCTGGCGGTGTTTCTAACGTTTCCTTCTCTTTCCGCGGCAACAACTATGTGCGTGAAGCGATCCATGCTGTTTTCCTTTATCACTGCTTCAAACACGGCATGGACATGGGGATTGTCAACGCAGGGCAGCTTGAAATCTACGATAACGTTCCGCTGAAACTGCGTGAGGCAGTGGAAGATGTGATCCTCAATCGACGTAGCGATGGCACGGAAAGACTGCTTGAGATCGCCGAAGCGTATCGCGAAAACAGTGTTGGTAAAGAAGAGGATGCTTCTGCATTAGAGTGGCGCGCATGGCCTGTGGCTAAGCGCCTAGAGCACGCTTTAGTCAAAGGCATCACCGAATTTATCGTCCAAGACACTGAAGAAGCACGTCAGCAAGCCAGTAAACCACTGGAAGTGATTGAAGGGCCGCTGATGGATGGTATGAACGTGGTCGGTGACTTGTTCGGGGAAGGGAAAATGTTCCTACCGCAAGTCGTAAAATCAGCGCGTGTCATGAAACAAGCCGTTGCGTATCTTGAGCCTTTCATTAATGCGCAAAAAAGTGGTAGCACTTCAAATGGTAAGATTTTGCTGGCGACCGTAAAAGGCGATGTGCATGACATTGGTAAGAACATTGTTGGCGTCGTGCTGCAGTGTAATAACTTCGAGATCATCGATCTTGGTGTGATGGTGCCTTGCGAGCAGATCCTCAAAGTCGCACGCGAGCAAAATGTCGATATCATCGGTCTCTCTGGGCTTATCACGCCGTCTTTGGATGAGATGGTACACGTGGCGAAAGAGATGGAGCGACAAGGGTTTGAACTGCCACTTTTGATTGGTGGGGCAACAACGTCTAAAGCGCATACTGCGGTGAAGATTGAACAGAATTATCATGCGCCTGTAGTGTACGTGAATAACGCGTCGCGCGCGGTAGGGGTGTGCACATCATTATTGTCTGATGAACAGCGCCCCGGATTTATCGAACGTTTGGATCTCGATTATGAGCGCACGCGTGATCAGCATGCTCGTAAAACGCCCAAATCGCGCCCAGTCACGTTAGAGCAGGCACGTGCTAATAAAGCGGCGCTGGATTGGGCAAATTACACGCCGCCCGCTCCTGCGAAACCGGGTGTGCATGTGTTTGAAAACATTGCGTTAGCCACACTACGTCCTTATATCGATTGGACGCCTTTTTTTATGACTTGGTCGCTTATGGGCAAATACCCTGCCATTTTGGAGCATGAAGAGGTCGGTGAAGAGGCCAAACGTCTGTTTCATGATGCCAATGCCTTACTTGATAAAGTAGAGCGAGAAGGACTACTGAAAGCCAGTGGTATGTGTGCACTGTTTCCAGCAGCCAGCGTGGGCGATGACATTGAGGTGTACAGTGATGAATCGCGTACGCAAGTCGCGCATGTGCTGTACAACTTGCGTCAGCAGACTGAGAAACCGAAAGGGGCCAACTACTGTTTGTCGGACTATGTTGCTCCGAAAGAGAGCGGTAAACGTGATTGGATTGGCGCGTTTGCAGTAACTGGTGGCATTGGTGAGCGAGCCTTGGCCGATGCTTATAAAGCTCAGGGTGATGATTACAATGCGATCATGATCCAAGCGGTAGCCGATCGTTTGGCGGAAGCCTTTGCGGAATATCTGCATGAAAAAGTGCGTAAAGAGATTTGGGGTTATGCGAGCGATGAAAATCTCTCCAATGATGACCTGATCCGTGAGCGTTATCAGGGCATTCGACCCGCGCCGGGGTATCCCGCGTGTCCTGAGCATACCGAGAAAGCGACTTTGTGGCAGATGCTAAATGTCGAAGAGACCATAGGTATGTCACTGACCACAAGCTATGCGATGTGGCCGGGCGCTTCGGTATCCGGTTGGTATTTCTCGCATCCCGATTCTCGCTATTTTGCGGTAGCGCAGATCCAACCAGATCAACTGCACAGCTACGCTGAGCGTAAAGGTTGGCGTTTGGAAGAAGCTGAAAAGTGGCTAGCGCCTAACCTTGATGCTTAATCAGTAAGACCTCCATCCACAATAAAAGAGGCCACATCATGTGGCCTCTGGTTTTATCTCGTGAGTTTGATTTTACTCTTGCTCAAACAGCTCTTTATGCAGCTTCTGCACCGCTTGTTTAGAGACAGATTCATGCAGCAAGAAACAGAGGTTATGCGCGCTGGCGCCATAGCAAATCATACGGAGGTTGTAATCTTCCAATACACTGAACACTTGCTTCGCGTAGCCGCGGCTCTCTTTCATCTTGTTGCCGATCAGAGCAATCAGACACAGGTTGTATTCGACTTCGACCGTACATAGCTCCTCTAACTCGGCGCGCACCGCTTCAGGCAATTCTGGCGCACCGCCTGAGGTATCGGTTTTATCCAGTGTCAGTGACACGCTGATTTCTGATGTGGTGATGAGATCGACCGAAATTTTATGCTTGGCGAGAATTTCGAACACTTTGGCGAGGAAACCGTAAGCATGGAACATCTGCGCGCTACGCAGTGTCACCATGGTTTGATTACAGCGTAGTGCAAGTGCGCGATACAGTGGCGCGCTTTCGACTTGTTTACGGATCCAAGTGCCACCTTTTTCCGGTTCTTTTGATGAGCCAACAAACACGGGAATGCCATGGCGTACCGCTGGAAGCAAGGTGGATGGATGCAAAATCTTGGCACCAAAATTGGCCATTTCTGAGGCTTCGCTAAAGCTTATCTCAGGAATCGGCGCCGCTTTTGGCGCGATACGTGGATCGGTACTGTAGATTCCCGGTACGTCAGTCCAAATCTCTAAACCACTTGCTTGCACGGCTTCGGCAATCAAAGCGGCTGAATAATCACTGCCGCCGCGGCCTAAAGTGGTGGTATTACCTTGCGCATCAGAGCCGATAAAACCTTGAGTCACGACGACATATTGCTCACACAGTGGCACCAGTTTTTCTTTGGCTAATTGAGCGATTTCTTTCAATTGAGGTTCGGCGCGACCGTAATGATCGTCAGTGCGTAGCACTTCGCGGATATCAAAACGTACCGCGTCGACACCACGCTCACGCATCAGTTGAGTGAGGATGTAGGTGGAGATGAGCTCACCACAGGCGACGAGATGGTCGGTCAGTTTTTTACTGGATTGAAATGACGCCGCTTCTGCAGCACTGGCCACAGAATCTAGCACGGCTTTGACTTCTTTTTCGACGCGTGTCGGATCGGCGAGCTGGTCGATAATCACATAATGGATATCGGCCAACTGTTGCAAAATGGCTTGGCGGCGTTCAGTTGAGGCCACGCCATTGGCGAGTTCGACCAATAAATTGGTCACCCCAGAGCAGGCGCTGCTGACCACTAAGCGTGTTTGTGGATTGTTTTCGATAATGGCCGAACAACGGCTCATGGCTTCAAAGTTGGCGACACTAGTACCACCAAATTTGGCGACGTTAAATGTGCTCACGGCAATTCTCCCAGACTTCCTGAAAAACGAGTTGTTGGTAACCCAACGTCCAATGTTGTGAAGAGAGTGTTTTTTATAGAGCAAAATAGAGGAGTGACTATAGAAAGATTTCCCTCAGAAGCTCTTCATCAGATTCGAGCTGATGACAGTTGAAGGGATTCAGCCCGTTCAACCGATAAACCAAAGCCACAACTTTGATTCACCTCGGCACTACTCCCCCTGAATGTTCTGTATTGGAGTTGAGGCTCCACAAAACATCTGCCTGGGCAGTGCTCCTCTTCTGCTAGATAGCTCACACATTGAACGGTGTTGGCGAAATCTTGTCAACGACAAAATGTTCTAAAAGTGCAAATAAAAATGACATTAGTGTGACAAGGATTAACACTCTGGACATAGGTCGAATTGTTGCTGCTACTGAATTGCATTAGGCTAGTGGTTCTGGTCGCCACAACAAGGAGTCGTTATGACAATTCGCAGTTTTATTCCCCCGCATCGGATTTTGATGGGCCCTGGACCTTCGGCTATTTCCCCTCAAGTCCTGCAAGCGCTCAGCCGCCCAACGGTTGGTCATCTTGATCCACTATTTATCGGTATGATGGATGAGCTGAAACAGCTCTTGAAATATGCTTTCCAAACGGAAAACGAATTTACGATTGCCGTTTCTGCGCCGGGTAGTGCGGGTATGGAAGCCTGTTTTGTTAACCTCGTCGAGCCGGGCGATAAAGTGATTGTTTGCCGCAATGGGGTGTTTGGTGAGCGGATGCGCGATAACGCTGTGCGTTGTGGGGCCGAAGTTGTGGTGGTTGATGATGAATGGGGTTGCCCAGTCAGCGTTGAAAAAGTGCAAGCCACGATAGATGAGCATCCGGATGCGAAAATACTGGCTTTTGTACAAGCAGAAACGTCAACCGGAGCCTTAAGTGATGCGCAAGCGTTAGGTGCTCTAGCGAAGCAGCATGGTTTGTTGACGATTGTTGATGCGGTGACCTCGCTCGGTGGCGTTCCCCTGCTGGTGGATGAGTGGCAACTGGATGCGGTGTATTCTGGCAGCCAAAAATGCCTCTCTTGTGTGCCGGGATTGGCTCCGTTGACGTTTTCACCTCGTGCCATTGAGAAGATTCAATCGCGAAAAACACCGATTCAAAGCTGGTTCCTCGATCAAAGCTTGGTATTAGGTTATTGGAGTGGCGCGGGCAAACGTAGTTATCACCATACCGCTCCGGTTAATAGTTTGTACGCGCTGCACGAAGCGTTACTGCTTTTGCAACAAGAAGGTTTAGAGCACGCGTGGCAGCGCCATCGTCTGATGCATGAGAAGCTTAAACAAGGGTTAGAGCAACTCGGTTTTCAATTTGTGGTCGCAGAGCCGTATCGTTTACCGCAGTTGAACGCGATTTATGTGCCGGAAGGTATTGAGGAAGCCAAAGTACGCAGCCATCTACTCAATGAATACAATTTGGAAATTGGTGCTGGGCTCGGGGCATTAGCCGGCAAAGCGTGGCGCATTGGGGTTATGGGCTATGGCGCGCGTTCAGAAAATATCGCGCTCTGTTTGCGAGCGCTCGAAGAGTCGCTGCGTTAATACCATACGCAAGAGAAAAGCTGTATGAAAGAGAAATAAGGGTGGCTTAAAAGCCACCCTTATTGTTTCTCGCAGAGCTTAGGGTGTCGCGGCTGAGGGAACCTCAGCATCAGATGTGGCACTGTTGACCTTTATCGAGGGGTGGTACTGGACTGTACTGAAATCTTGATTGGGGAACAGAAATTCGGCCTCGCGGCGGATTTGCTGCGCACGGCTCGTATCGCCTAAACCTTGATAAGCCAAAATCAGGTTTGAATAGAAGGCCGGGCGCGGTTTATGTTGAATGATCTGTAACGACCAATCGATATAGGGTTGGATAAGCTCCGCTTTTTGTTCATGGAGCCCGATGTTCAGATAGGTGCTGTAGATATCCCAATCAAATCGGTCTTGCCATACCAATGGGTTAGTCACGTTTTTCAGCAATTCAGGATTGAGTGGCTGAGATTTTTCAAATTGCGTTAACACATAGTTGGTGTGTAACGCTGTGACCATATACAAGCTGGTGACAATCGGCAGCACTAAGCTGGTAATACGCAATAAAGATTTGGTGAGCGTGGTGAAACTGGCCAGTCGATAGCGTGCGACCCGTTGATCTACCCAGTAGATTAGGATGATAAAGGTGATCCAGTGAATTGCGGAGTGGTAAAACGGATACTCCAATTGAGCGTGTAAGGTGATCGGCACAAACAGAGCCAGCATGGCCATGCGAGTGCCACGTTTGGCGGCATAAATGCGTAGAGCACAAAAACAGGCGGCGAGTAATATACCCATTACAGGTAGTAATCCGCCTTCTACCCCCCAATACAACAGCTCATTGTGTGGGTGATCCATCGATGCTAAGCCTGCTGGATAGCTGCTATTTAACTGATGTTGGCGAGCAGTATAAAGCAGATACTGCGCCTCAAATTTGCCATAACCATAGCCTGTAAAAGGCTTTTCGATGATCATATCTATGGTTTGTGGAAATGTGAAACGACGTGGGCTTTCTAAGTCAGCCTTATTCGCGACAAAACCAGAGGTTCCTTGGCCATACATAGCGGTAAAACCTGCACAAATCCCAAGAGTTATGGCAAGAAGCCAGAGCGTAAAGCGCCGACGTGAAGCGAATCGATATAAGTAAGGGGCAACCAGAGCGATACTCAATAAACTGGCCAGCCACCCAGTGCGAGAGGCGAGTACGACCAGTAAGGGAGCCGTGAGTAGCGGTGTCGCGTAAAGGATGCCGATTTTGCTCCAGCGCGAGTCATATTTTTCCGGTTGTCTGGCCAGCAAATAACCTGACAACACCAGCCCTGTTGCGAGGAAACTGGCCATCACATTTGGCTGCTGGAAAATACCATACGGTCGATTTGCTTCGGTGTCATAACCAAAGGGGTTACCCGGCTCTAACCAAAAGTATTGAATTAAACCGATCACGGCTTCAATGACGCTACCCAGTAGAATAAACCACATCAAACGCTGTTTATGTTTGTTGCTAAAGCGAAATTGTTGTAAGACGAGAAACAGAGTAAATCCAGCCCAGAGACCCACTAAGCGGCCAAGAGTATGAAACCAATCGGCATTCGAGTAAGTGATGGGTAGGGTTAGCAGAGCACAGCTTAACCAAAGTCCAGTGGTCAGCTTGGAATAACGCAGCGCTTGATTATTCGCCAACTGATACAGACCAATCGCCAGTGTTATGCTGGTCGCGATCCAGACCGTAGTATTGAAGGAGAGTGCCAGTCCAGCACCGCCGGGGTTAGGCATAAAGAAATGCATGGCGAGCAGATAAACCACGGCCAAGGCAAAAAGAAACGGTTTATTGAGTGGTAGGTTCGGAGCGTGAGGTTCCAACCGAGTGCCACTTAACAGCAAAGTTGCCATGCAGTTCACCTTAAAAAAGAAACCAGCGCACAGTTCGCTGGTTTCATTACTTTAGCCTTTTTTTCTAATTCAACAAAGGCTTGAGGAAACGTGCGGTATGTGAAGCTTCGATCTGCGCCACATCTTCTGGTGTTCCTTCTGCAATAATCAGTCCGCCGCCTTGGCCGCCTTCGGGGCCTAAATCGATGATCCAGTCAGCCGTTTTGATCACATCCAAGTTATGCTCAATCACCACCACGGTATTGCCATGGTCACGCAAGCGGTGCAGAACGCTCAATAGTTGCTGAATATCGTGGAAGTGTAGGCCCGTGGTTGGTTCATCCAAAATATACAGGGTTTTGCCCGTATCTCGTTTGGAGAGTTCACGCGCTAATTTTACCCGCTGCGCTTCACCTCCTGATAAGGTGGTGGCTGATTGCCCAAGACGAATGTAGGACAATCCAACATCCATCAAGGTTTGCAGCTTACGTGCTATCACAGGTACGGGGTCAAAAAACTCGCGTGCGTCTTCAACGGTCATGTCCAAAACTTCATCAATCGTCTTGCCTTTGTAGCGCACTTCCAGTGTTTCTCGGTTATAGCGTTTACCTTTACACACATCACAAGGCACATACACATCGGGTAAGAAGTGCATTTCAACTTTGATCACGCCATCGCCTTGGCACGCTTCACAGCGCCCTCCGCGGACGTTAAAACTAAAGCGTCCCGGCTGATAACCACGCGAGCGAGACTCTTGTGTTCCTGCAAATAATTCACGGATTGGAGTGAAGATTCCGGTGTAAGTGGCAGGGTTGGAGCGAGGAGTGCGACCAATTGGGCTCTGATCGATATCGATCACTTTATCAAAGTGTTCTAGACCTTGAATGGAGCGATAAGGCGCAGGTGTCGCCGTCGTCGCGCCATTGAGTGCTGTATGGGCAATCTTAAAGAAGGTATCGTTGATCAGAGTGGATTTTCCCGAACCTGAAACGCCCGTCACACAAGTAAACAGGCCAACAGGAATAGACAGGTCAACATTTTTTAAGTTATTACCGACTGCGCCTTTAAGCTCTACCGTTTTCTTCGCATCTTTTGGTGTGCGCTGCTCTGGTACCGCGATTTTTTTCACGCCACTGAGATATTGACCTGTGAGTGAGTTTGGATTGGCGATGATTTCCTCCACATTGCCTTCGGCAACCACCATGCCGCCGTGTACGCCAGCACCTGGGCCAATATCAATCACATGATCTGCCATGCGAATCGCATCTTCATCATGCTCAACCACTAACACGGTATTCCCTAGATTGCGTAAGTGGGTGAGGGTTTGCATCAAGCGTTCGTTGTCGCGTTGGTGGAGGCCAATCGAGGGTTCATCAAGGACATACATCACACCGACTAAACCCGCACCAATCTGACTGGCTAGACGAATACGCTGAGCTTCGCCACCGGAAAGCGTCTCGGCGCTGCGCGAGAGATTTAAGTAATTGAGCCCGACATTGACCAAAAATTGCAGCCGGTCATTAATCTCTTTCATCACTTTTTCAGCGATTTGTGCACGTTGGCCTTCCAGTTTGAGCTCTTGGAAGAACGTTAGCGCATCAGCAATGCTCAGTTCTACAATCGTTGGCAGCGCAGTATCATTAATAAACACATTGCGTGCTTCGATTTTTAAGCGCGTACCATCACAGCTGCTGCAAGGCTTGTTGGAGATGTATTTTGCCAGCTCCTCACGTACCGAGTTGGATTCGGTATCGCGATAGCGGCGCTCCAAATTATGCAAAATTCCTTCAAAAGGATGTTTTTTAAGGCGAATATCACCCCGATCATTGATGTACTTAAATTCAATTTCGGTGCGACCAGAGCCGTGCAGAATGATTTCCTGAATCTTTTTGCTCAGCTTATTGAAGGGCGTGTGTACATCAAAATCGTAGTGCTCGGCCAGTGCAGTCAGCATCTGGAAATAATAAAAGTTCTTTTGATCCCAACCGCGGATCGCACCTTGTGCCAAACTTAAATTGGCATCTTGAATCACTCGATCTGGATCGAAATACTGCTGTACTCCTAAACCATCACAGGTTGGACAAGCACCGGCTGGGTTGTTGAAGGAGAACAGGCGTGGTTCAAGTTCGCGCATGCTGTAACCGCAATGTGGACAAGCAAAGTTAGCCGAGAAAATCTGCTCTTCGCCATCGCCTTCCATCGGGGCGACAACGACGATACCGCCGGAAAGTTCCAAGGCGGTTTCAAAGGATTCGGCTAAGCGTTGCTGCAGATCACTGCGCACTTTGAAACGGTCGACAATTACTTCAATGGTATGCTTTTTGTGCAGTTCGAGTTTCGGTGGATCGGTCAGATCGCAGGTTTCACCATCGATACGCGCACGAATAAAGCCCTGCGCAGCAAGGTTTTCCAATGTTTTAACGTGTTCGCCTTTGCGCTCTTTGACTATGGTTGCCAGCAGCATCATTTTGCTGCCTTCTGGCAATTCCAATACTTTGTCTACCATCTGACTGATGGTTTGCGCTTTCAGTGGCACTTGGTGTTCGGGGCAGCGTGGCTCACCAACCCGAGCGTAGAGTAGACGTAAATAGTCATACACTTCCGTAATCGTACCCACAGTAGAGCGTGGGTTATGGGAAGTGGACTTCTGCTCAATCGAAATCGCGGGTGAAAGCCCCTCAATATGGTCTACATCCGGCTTTTCCATCAGAGAAAGGAATTGGCGCGCATAAGCCGAGAGTGATTCGACATAACGCCGTTGACCTTCTGCGTACAGCGTATCAAAAGCCAGTGAGGATTTACCTGAACCAGAGAGGCCGGTGATGACAATCAATTTGTCACGAGGAATGGTCAGATTGATATTTTTGAGGTTATGGGTACGAGCGCCGCGTACTTCGATTTTGTCCATCTGGGTTGCTCTTTGCTAAACGAAGTGCAGCAAGTATTACATAGCGTGAACAAAGTGCAAGCAATTACTGGATAAAAAAACAGTTGTATCAAAAGCAAAAAAGCCAACCTGAGAGGTTACAGGTTGGCTTTTAAATGCATTGTTTAGATAGCGAATTACTGACCTTTGTGCGTCGACTTTTTAGCCAACTCCACTTTTTGGTCGTTTTTCTTGTACATGTTTTCGTAGCAGAAGTTGGTGGCTTCGATATAGCCTTCAACGCTACCACAGTCGAAGCGCTTACCTTTGAATTTATAAGCCAGTACACAACCCGCTTTGGCTTGTTTGAGCAGCGCGTCAGTGATTTGAATTTCACCGCCTTTGCCCGGCTCGGTCTGCTCAATCAGATCAAAAATATCTGGCGTGAGGATATAACGGCCAATGATGGCGAGGTTGCTTGGCGCTGTGCCCGGCTCTGGTTTTTCGACCATGTTATCGACGCGGAACAGATCGTCTTTGATCATCTCACCTGCGATCACGCCGTATTTGTGAGTTTCGTTTTCTGGAACCTCTTGCACAGCGACGATAGAGCAGCGGAACTGTTTGTACAGTGCAACCATCTGTGCCAGTACGCCTTGCTCTTCGTTCACACACAGGTCGTCCGCTAGCACAACGGCAAACGGCTCATCACCGACCAGCTCTTTGCCCGTTAAGATAGCGTGACCCAAGCCTTTCATTTCGCGTTGGCGAATAAAAGTAAAGTTAGCGCTTTCGATGATTTTACGGATATCACCCAATAGCTCTTCTTTATTCGTACCGCGGATTTGGTGCTCTAACTCGTAGTTCATGTCAAAGTGATCCATGATCGAATGCTTACCACGACCTGTCACAATACACATGCCTGTGATACCCGCTTGAATCGCTTCATCAACACCGTACTCAATCAGCGGTTTGTTAACAACAGGCATCATCTCTTTGGGCATCGACTTAGTCGCTGGTAGGAATCGGGTACCGTAGCCAGCTGCCGGAAATAGACACTTCTTAATCATCATTTTTGCTCTATGGTGTGCTAGGGAGAAATTTTTTGCTGACTCTACCACTTCTGATTCGCGACTGCATTACGTTGAGGCTCTTGGCCGAAAAAATGTGTGTGAAGTCGCATTGTTACTACATTTTTCTCCACTCACTCATGGTGAATTCACTCCGCTAGGTTGAGCGCCTTTACAGTAAATTTTGATTAACCCAAGCGATCGCTTTGACTCGATTTTTCACGTTTAGCTTTTTAAATATCTGATAAAGATGCGATTTCACCGTGAACTCACTAATAAATAAATTCTCAGCGATTTGCATATTCGATGCGCCAGTTTGTAAACAGCGCAGGATCTGAATTTCACGTGCAGTCAAATCGACCGTGGCTTGAACTTGATGGCTTTGGAAAGCGTAACGATAGTAATGCAGCAACTGACTGCTGACGTGGCGAGGTAGCCAGTTTTGGCCATTAATGATCTCCCCAAGACCGTGGGCAATAAAGCCTGTGTCTTCATTGGCATAAAACAGACCTTTGAGGTTGCCAAAAGTGAGCAGATCTTCTGTTCTTAACCGTTTCTCGACATTAAACAAGATGGTTTCGAAGTACGGGCTGGTAAGCTTTAGGGGACCCAATTGCTGGCGAATCAGGCCATTTTCCGCATGGTCGAGCAACAATATTTTGTGTTTATCGGATTGATACTCGCGCAATAAGCGTTCTGGTTCAATCACCGGGACGGGCAGATTCAACTGCTCAATGGCGGCTTGAATACTGGGATGTAACGCTTTTGGCTGTGTCGTTAATAAATAAATCGTGCGTGCATAGTTGGCTCGTTGCATGATGAATTACAGACTCAGTTAATATGAAATAATGCACTTAATATGGCGAAAAATAGATTTTGGCGCTATGCGATAAAAGCAGTTTGCGGAGCACCTCAATAGGCTAAGTAACCGATAAGTTTATCAGTGAGTTATTTCGGTGAAGCCGCCTTGAAAATGGGCAAACAAGGTCAGTGAAATGAGTTCGGCGACCATCAGAATAAGGGAATTCGATTGGTTCAGTGAGCAAAACGGTGTTATCCTTGCCGACTACTTCAAATTGATAGACATGACTTGATTACGGAGCAAAACATGGCAAGCCGTGGCGTGAACAAAGTAATTTTGATTGGTAACTTAGGCCAAGATCCTGAAGTGCGTTATATGCCAAGCGGCGGCGCAGTAGCGAATATCACCATCGCGACCTCCGAAACCTGGCGTGATAAAGCCACAGGTGAACAGAAGGAAAAAACCGAATGGCACCGAGTTACTCTGTATGGAAAATTGGCAGAAGTGGCTGGTGAATATTTGCGTAAAGGTTCTCAAGTTTACATTGAAGGCCAACTGCAAACGCGTAAGTGGCAAGATCAAAGTGGTCAAGATCGCTACTCAACCGAAGTGGTTGTACAAGGCTATAACGGTATCATGCAGATGCTGGGTGGACGTGCACAGCAAGGTGGAATGCCAGCCCAAGGCGGCATGAATGTTCCTGCGCAGCAAGGAAGTTGGGGACAACCACAACAACCGGCGAAGCAGCATCAGCCTATGCAACAATCTGCGCCTCAACAGTACTCGCAACCGCAGTATAATGAGCCGCCGATGGATTTTGATGACGACATCCCGTTTTAGTATTGTAATTGACGAAAAAAGCCGCGGATTCCGCGGCTTTTTTATATAGTTATCTCAATTGTTTAATGTACACTTCTCGCCTCTGAATGATAGGTAGCGGCGCACATAAGGAACGTGGCACAAATGAGGTATACACCGACATTAAAACTGAGCACTCGGTTAGTGGCGTTCGTCACTATGACGGTGATCAGTGCCATGTTTATCCTGTTCCTTGGTGGCACCTTATCTTTTCAGCGTTTGGGGCAGGAATACCTCAACCACTATCTACAAGGGATAGTTGAGGTTGTCGATAAGGAGATGGAAGATCCAGACGCCGCTTACTCTATGCAGCGTTGGATGCCCAAAATGCTTCAAGCGAGTGGCATCATTGAAATGCAGCTTACTTCCGAAGCGGGCCCCATCTACCGTTTTAAAGACACCACCAACACCATTGAAGCTTCACGTTTGCATCAAGTCGCTTTACCGCTCAAACGTAATCCCGGTTATGTGATGCATTTTAAAGCGGTGCCTCCCTACCTCAATTACAACTATTCACTGCAAGCCATGTGGTCGACCACCTTAGCGGTGCTACTGATCGTATTTTTCTTGATCCGCGGTCTGAAATGGTTGAAAGAGCAACTACTAGGATCGGAGTTACTGGAAGAGCGAGGACGGATGATTCTTGCTGGACGAGTGGAGCAACATGCCAAGGGGGATCCGCGAGAGTGGCCTTTCACCGCAAGTGAAGCCTTAGATCGCTTGATTGAAGAGTTGCAAGATGCCCGTCAAGAACGTAGCCGTTTTGATACCTTTATTCGTAGCCAAACCTTCCTCGATCAACTGACCGGGACGGCGAATCGGGTGTTGTATGACAGTAAGCTGGAATCGGCTTTACTGGAGAGTGGCGCTCACGGCGGCGTTATGATGCTGCGGGTCGATGACTTAGAGTCAGCGCGAGAAGAGAGCCCTAAACGTACGCTCGATGAGTTTATCATTGAGGTGGGGGAGTGTTTATCCAACATAGTACAGCGTTATCCGGATGCCATACTTTCTCGCTACTATGAGGATGTGTTTGCGCTGTTTATTCCTCATCAGGGTAGTAAAGATATTGCTCAAGTAGCGACACAGGCGATTAAGTTGATTGAGCGCATCAATCCCCCTGAGCCACTGCCAGAAGACAATTGGTTCCACATTGGTGTAACCATGTATCAAGAAGGTGAGCGGCGTGGACGGATTATTGATGAGATGGAAACCGCGCTCAAAAGTGCTCAACTGCAAGGGGTGAATGCGTGGAGCCGTTTTCAAAAACCTAAACAGTTACAAGAGGATCGCGGTAGCGTTCGGTGGCGTACATTGTTTGAACAGGTGCTTCGTCCGGAAGAGATTTTGCTCTATCGCCAAGCCTGTTATCGTATTTCTGCTAATGGAGAGCGGGAGTTCCTACATTATGAGTTATTTGCGCGTATTCAGGATCCGCAACAAGGCATTCTCAAAGCGTCGCGTTTTAGCTCAGCTTTAGAAACGGTCGGCTATGAAGCCATGTTGGATCGTGCCGTATTCAGCTCTGTCGTGAGTTTTTTGAAGCGCTCTGAACTGGTTGAACCACTCTCGGTAAACTTGCACGTTGTTCCATTTAACGATAAACGGTATGCTCGCTGGATTCGCAACGAATTGATGCAGATGCCTTTTTCTCTTAGAACGGCGCTCTCTTTTGAGTTTTCAGAAGCGCATTTGGTCAACCATTTAGACTATATGCGCCCCATCATTCGCATGTTGGCGGGGCTGGGTTGCAAGATAGTGGTGGGACAAGCGGGACGAACAATTGTCAGCACGCACTATATCAAAGACTTAAAAGTCAACTATCTTAAACTTCATCGGAGTTTGATAAAGAAAATTGACCAACGCCATGAAAATCAGCTGTTCGTTCGCAGTTTGGTAGGTGTATGTGGCGGTACCCAAGCAGAAGTGGTTGCGGTTGGGGTTGAAACTACTCAAGAGTGGCAAACCTTACAGATGCTGGGTGTCAGTGGTGTGCAAGGTCGCTTGTTTGATGAGGAGCAACAGATGTTGCCTCCTTTGCCACCAGAGCCATTGAAACGCCCCCCGCGTCTCTCTGTAAAGCCCATCGGCAAACGTAATCGATGGCGAACCAAATAGCAGTGGTAGAGAATGAAGAAACCGAGTTGGATAGAGAAACTGATTGCCCCTAAGGTTGCCTCGCAACAGTTATATGTTGTGGTGCAGCCAGAGCACCTGCACTTCACATCCGATGATTTATCGCCTATTCCTCCCCAGCCGTTACAGCAACAAAGTTGGCAAGCGGTATTGGTGCAAACGCTGCAAAAGCACGCTGTCCATGATGTACAAATCCACCTTGTACTGCATTCACAGCTTTATCAAACTTATCAGATTGAACAGCCGAGTATTCCGCGTGAAGAGTGGTCGGCAGCCTTGCCTTTCTTGCTCAAAGATATGTTGAGTGAGAAAGTGACGGATGTAGTGGCGGATGCTCACCCTCTTCCCGGCAGTGGTAAAGTACAAGCCTATGTGATCAGCAAGCGTACTATTCTTGAGTTGCAAAGCATGGCGGTGTCGGCGGGATTAACGCTAGGACGAGTGATCCCCGAGCAAGCGATTTGGGGATTGGTGGGCGGAGAATTGAGCCACTTCCTGTTGCTGCATCGCAGCATGGGTGGCAGCTTTAAGCTGGATGCTTTCGTTGATCGTCAGTGCAGTTTTCAACGCACTTTACGTGGGATCACTGCGCCTGTGACTGATAACGCAGCCAGTGCCCTTCAGTTAGATAGCTTGGCGTTAGAGCTACAGCGCTCGATTGATTACTTATCCGCCCAGTTAAAGGGCGGCTCTTTACAACAGCTAAAAGTGTGTTGTGATGGTGAAGATCAACAGGCTTTGATCACCGGACTCAATGAGCGCTTAAGTGTGCGAGCGTCAGGACTGGATGGTGAAGCGACCATCTGTGGTGAACAACTGGCACGTTATGCGCGCAATATCCCGCAAGAAACCATCAATTTCTATCAAGATCACCTCAAGCCGAAGCGTGAAAAGTTCACCTTAACCAATCTCTTGTTAGCGTGGTTGGCCTTGAGCGTTGTGTTATTGCTTGGGTACGCAGGGGTGGGTTATCAAAACTGGGTGATCCAACAGCAGTGGCAAGAGCAGCAACAACATAATCAATCGTTAACAGAACAAGCGGCTCACTTACGTCAGCAGGTGGCGGTTCATCTTCCTTCGCCCGCTAAACAGGCGGCGATAGGGCGCATAAAGCAAGAGATCTCTAGCAAACAGCAAGCATTAGACGCGATTGGGCAGTTTGATGTGGCTCAGCAAACGGGCTATTCCGGCGTATTGAACTCTTTGGCTCAATTGGCGCGTAGCGATATCTCTTTAAGCAGTATTACTTTGGATTCCTCGCAATTAAATGTGCAGGGACTCGCTCGTGATCCTGCCGCGATTCCAAACTGGATCAGTCAATTTAAACAAGAACTGCATCTGATGGGCAGAAGCTTTGAGCAACTGAAAATTGGCCGTAATGATCAAGACATGATCACCTTTGAACTCAACACTCAGCGAGGAGAACAAAGATGAAATCGGGTTGGCAAAACTTTGAAAGTCGCTTCTCCGCACTGTCGCAACGAGAGAAGGTGTTAATTACGCTGTGCGGTAGCGTGCTTATTGTGATGATGCTATTGCTGGGATTGATTGAGCCCGCCTTAAAACAGGGCCAAGCACGTCAATTGCAAATGCAAACCCTGACGTCAAGCAACCTGCAACTTCAAGGCGAAATCATGGCGCTGCAAGCGCAGTTGGCGAAAAATCCAGACCAAGAGTTGGATGTGGAGCTGAGCCAACTGAC
This sequence comes from Vibrio cholerae ATCC 14035, assembly GCF_000621645.1. Lineage (GTDB taxonomy): Bacteria > Pseudomonadota > Gammaproteobacteria > Enterobacterales > Vibrionaceae > Vibrio > Vibrio cholerae. The sequence goes on from NZ_JHXR01000017.1 coordinate 19,944, forward strand.
GTTGCAAAGTCAGGAAATTTCCGAGCTGCTGGCGGCCAAAATGACCTCGATGGTTGCTCCATCAGAGATGCCTAATTTGCTCGAAAGCGTATTAAAACAAGGGCAACAGTTGAAGTTGGTCTCCTTGGAGTCCTTACCCGCAGAGCCGATTGTGCGCGCAACGGAATCGAGATCGGAGTCTGAATACTATATTCACCCTGTGCGTATGGAGTTAACTGGCTCCTATTTTGCTATCCGAGATTATCTGCAAGCCTTGGAAGCTTTGCCTGTGAAATATTATTGGCGTCACTTTCATTATCGAGTGGAAAGCTACCCACAGGCTCGGGTGATCCTAGAAGTCTATACTTTAGGCAGTCGAGAGGAGTTTATCGGTGGTTAGATATGGTGTGCTCTTGGCGTTAATTGCCGTCACCTACAGTTATGCAGGTGAAGATCCGACAGCGCCTTTAGGTTGGGTAAGCCCCGCTAAACCCGAATTGCAAAAGCCGAGTTATCCGGTGCCGACTCTGCAAAGCATTGTTTGTGCAGAAGGACGAAGCTGCTATGCGATCATTGAACAAAGAGTCGTAGCACAGGGGGATGTGGTGAATGGGTATCGTGTGGCAACGATCCATCCCGATCAGGTGAAACTCACCCGGGCAGGTAAAGAGTGGCGATTAGCCCTGTTTACGCTCGATATAAAACAATAAGGTAACAGAGTCTTATGCGTAAAATCGTACTCGCTTCAGTGGTGACTTCTTTGGTGGGATGCTCAATGGGACATCGTGATCCTGTTGAAGCTAAACAAGCCCTGAACCAAGCTATTAACGAGACGAACAGTCGTCAAATTGACCAATTACCGCCTTCGGTAGAGGCTGATTTGATGCCTGATATGGATACTCTTACTGCCAGTGAGCCGAAAACTTTGCAGCGTTTTCGAATCCAAGCTGAGGATGTCGAAGCCAAGGCCTTTTTTGCCAGTTTAGTGCAGGGAACCGAGTACAGTGCGGCAATCCACCCTGCGGTGACTGGGCGAATTACTCTCAACTTGACCGACGTTACCCTAGATGAAGCCTTAGGTGTCGTGCGTGATTTGTACGGTTTTGAGGTGGTAAAAGAGGGTAAAGTGATCCAAGTCTATCCGGCTGGATTGCGTACGGTCACGATTCCGGTTGATTATCTGCAATTTAAACGCACAGGGCGTTCGTTAACGTCGATTACGACGGGCACCATCACCAATACGGACACCAATAACTCAAATTCAAGTAGTAGCTCCTCGTCCAGCATCAGTAGTAATAGCTCTTCGGATGGTTCTTCGAGCAATTCTAATTCCAACAGAAGCGATGCTCGTGGCGGAACGGAAATTGAAACCACGAACGAGAGTGATTTCTGGCCTTTGTTAGAAAAGGCGGTGGCTCAGTTGCTTGGCGGTAGCGGTGGCCAAACGGTCATTGTCAATCCACAGGCGGGAGTATTAACCCTGCGCGCTTATCCCGATGAAATTCGTCAAGTAAACGAGTTTCTGGGGATCTCGCAACAGCGAATGCATCGACAAGTGATCCTCGAAGCTAAGATTCTTGAAGTGACCCTCAGTGATGGTTACCAGCAGGGGATTAATTGGAGTAAAGCCTTCTCCTCCAATGGTGCCAATTACAAGATAGGTTCCGGATCCATTACTCAAGACAGTAATGGCAATCCTATCACTTCTGTATTACCTGGCTTAGATGCGATAGGTAATTTGTTAGGTGGTCAATCCAATGTGGTGATCTCCAGTGGCAGCTTTGATGCCGTGATCAGTTTTATGGCGACGCAAGGTGATTTAAATGTTCTGTCTAGCCCGCGAGTAACTGCGTCCAACAACCAGAAAGCGGTGATCAAAGTCGGGACGGATGAATACTATGTGACCGACTTATCCAGTGTGGTTGGAACTGGGGATAACGCGCAAGCGTCGCCAGATATTACGCTTACGCCTTTCTTCTCTGGGATTTCATTGGATGTCACGCCGCAAATTGACGATCAAGGCAACGTATTACTGCATGTGCATCCTGCGGTGATTGAAGTCGAGCAGCAAACCAAGAAAATTTTATACCGAAGTGAAGAGATTGAGCTGCCATTGGCGAGAAGTTCAATTAGAGAGTCGGATTCGGTTATTCGGGCGAAAGACGGCGATGTAGTGGTGATCGGTGGTTTGATGAAGTCAAATACCGTTGACCAAGTGTCAAAAGTGCCATTTTTAGGCGATGTTCCCGCGTTAGGGCATCTGTTCCGTAACACCACAAAACTGACACAGAAAACAGAACTGGTTATTTTGCTCAAGCCGACGGTCGTTGGGGTAAATACTTGGCAAAAAGAGCTGGAGCGCTCGCGCAGTTTGCTACAGGAATGGTTCCCGGATAGTCAATAAGCGTATGTATTTATCGCACTTTGGCCTTGAACAGTTACCTTTTCATCTGACTCCGGATACCGAATTGTTTCTGGGGCTCGCACCGCACTTTGAGGCGATTCAAACCTTAAGTGCGGCGATTGAGATGGGGGAAGGTGTCAGCAAGCTCACTGGAGAAGTCGGTACTGGAAAAACCATGGTCTGCCGCATGCTGTTGACGCACTTAGGCGATGAGGTGGCGCTGATTTATCTGCCGAATCCTATGCTGAGCGGCGAAGAATTAAGGCAGGCGGTCGCCGCGGAATTACAGTTGGATGTAGCATCGCCCGTGCGAGTGGTCGAGCAGATCCAAACACGACTGATTGAGCTTCACCAACAAGGTAAACGTGTGGTTGCTTTGGTCGATGAAGCGCAGGCGTTGTCTGATGAGGCGCTAGAAACTTTGCGCTTATTTGGCAACTTAGAAACGGAACAAACTAAGCTGCTGCAGATTGTCTTAATTGGGCAACCTGAACTCGATGTTCGACTCGCGCAGCATCACTTGCGTCAGTTTCGGCAGCGGATCACTTTTAACGCCAATTTGCGCCCGTTAACTCAAGCTGAAACCGAGGTGTACATTGAGAGCCGTTTACAGAAAGCCCAAGCGCCGTATCCGCTGTTCAATGCGACCCTGAAAAAAGCCGTCTGGCGTGCATCACAAGGGATCCCGCGTTTGATCAATCAAATTTGTCATAAGGCGCTGTTACTCGCTTGGCATGAGCAGAGCCCGTTGGTCAATCAACATCATCTTTTTGCAGCGATTCATGACACCTATGACAGCTGCAAACCAAGATTTAAAACCCCAATTTTGTGGGGATGGAGCAAACCATGAGTGTGGTGAATGAAGCATTAGCAAAGAGTGCGCAGCGAAGTCACTCACGCCTTTCGAATATTGAGCGGATTGATGTTGCAAAGCCGAAAGCTCGTCCAGCGTGGTTATGGGTGATGCTAGGTTTTGGCGTGAGTCTTGCCGTTGGTGGTTGGTCTATCTCATTGCAATCGGTGGATACTATTCCGTCGTCAGCGGAGGTTGTGCGGCCAGAAGTGCCGTCACCGACCCAAAAGACCACACAGCAAAGTATCGCCTTATATCAAGCACCGGTTAACAGCGAAGCTTTGGTTAAGAATGAAACTTTGGTCCAAAAAGAAACGTTGCCCAAGAACGAAACTAGTGTCAAAAACGCAGTACTTGCTAAGGTAGAAGGCTCACCCACCTCACTCAAGCAGACTGCGAATCGTCAGCGAGAGCAAACCGCGCTAGGGTCTGAGCTAAACGCAGAACCAGTTCTGAATCTTGTCGATAATTCAGAGCCGAGCTTTTTCGAAGAAGAGGTCTCAAGCTTACCGAGCTCATCGCCGGTGATGATCGTAGAGCAAGTCTCATTAACGCCGGAACAGTTAGCGCAAAAAGCCCTGCAACGCGCGCAAAAAGCGATGGAAAGTAATGAGTTACAGACGGCGGTCTCCGCCTACACGGAAGCGCTGCGTTATACCCCGCATGATGAAATGGCCAGGCAAAAACTGGCGGCACTCTATTATGGCAAAGGCGATGGGCGCAAAGCGTTTGATCTGATGCAAGCCGGGATTGAACGTAATCCTGACGGTGAAGTGCTGCGTTTGGCGCTCGCTAAGTTACTGGTCAAAGAAAAGCAAGAGGCCTCGGCTTTGGTACCTTTGGCTTATCTTCCTTCGCAGCCCTCGATTGAGTATCTGTCACTGCGTGCTGCTCTCGCGCAGAAAACCAAACAAGATGAGATCGCGCGAGAAAGCTATCAGCAACTGACGGAAAAAGATCCCAATAATGGCCGTTGGTGGCTGGGGTTGGCGATTCAACAAGAGCGCGCTCTGCAATGGCCGGCGGCGCAGCACGCCTATCAACAGGCTCTCAATAAAGTCGGATTATCCAGTCAATCACAAGCTTTTATTCATCAACGCTTGCAATTACTGGCCAGTTTAGAGGAGACACAAAGTGCCAATTAATAAACTGCGTAAACGGCTTGGTGACTTGCTGGTTGAAGAGGGGATTGTGAGCGAAGCGCAGCTTGAACAAGCGCTCAATGCCCAGAAAAATACCGGACGCCGCTTAGGGGATACCTTAATTTCGCTTGGCTTTTTAAGCGAAACCCAGTTGCTGAACTTTTTGGCGCAGCAATTGAGTTTGCCAGTGATCGATCTGAGCCGTGCCCATGTCGATATTGATGCTGTTCCTTTACTGCCTGAAGTTCATGCCCGCCGTTTGCGTGCGCTGGTGATAGGCCGCAGTGGTGATACGCTGCGCATAGCCATGAGTGATCCTGCGGATTTGTTTGCTCAAGAAGCCTTGCTCAACCAGTTGCCTGATTATGGTTTTGAGTTTGTCATCGCCCCTGAGAAGCAGTTGGTCGATGGCTTTGATCGTTACTATCGCCGCACCAAAGAAATTGTCTCGTTTGCCGAGCAATTGCATGCCGAACACAAAACCAATGATAGTTTTGATTTTGAGATCACCGATTCAGATAGCGATGAAGTGACGGTTGTTAAACTGATCAACTCGCTGTTTGAAGATGCGATTCAAGTGGGAGCCTCGGATATACATATTGAGCCGGATGCCAACGTACTGCGTTTGCGCCAACGGATCGATGGGGTATTGCATGAAACCTTGCTCCATGAAGTGAATATCGCCTCAGCCTTAGTGCTGCGCTTAAAATTAATGGCGAATCTGGATATTTCAGAAAAACGCCTTCCGCAAGATGGCCGCTTTAACATCCGTGTAAAAGGACAATCCGTCGATATCCGGATGTCAACCATGCCTATCCAGCACGGTGAATCGGTGGTGATGCGTTTGCTCAACCAATCTGCAGGGGTTAGAAAGCTCGAAGAGTCAGGTATTCCGCCTCATTTATTGCTGCGTTTGCGCCATCAGTTGAAACGCCCTCATGGCATGATTCTGGTGACTGGGCCTACCGGCTCGGGGAAAACCACCACCTTGTATGGCGCACTCAACGAGCTCAATACGTCCGGCAAAAAAATCATTACTGCGGAAGATCCGGTGGAATACCGGATTTCACGGATCAATCAGGTGCAAGTGAACCCGAAAATCAATCTCGATTTCTCGACGTTACTGCGCACTTTCTTGCGCCAAGACCCAGATATTATTTTGGTCGGTGAGATGCGTGACCAAGAGACGGTCGAAATTGGCCTGCGCGCTGCATTAACCGGTCACTTAGTCTTAAGTACTCTGCACACCAATGATGCCGTCGATAGCGCGCTGCGTTTGATTGATATGGGGGCGCCCGGTTATCTGGTTGCCAGTGCGGTACGTGCCGTGGTTGCGCAGCGTTTAGTGCGAAAAGTCTGTCCAGATTGTAGTGGACATGATGAGGTGGATGAAGCGCGTCGCCAATGGCTTGTGACGCGTTTCCCTAATCAAGCTGCCGCCAAATTCACTCGTGGACGCGGCTGCCAGAACTGTAACTTAACCGGTTATCGCGGCCGGATCGGTGTATTTGAAATGCTTGAGCTGGATCAGCCGATGATGGATTGCTTGCGGGCAAATGATGCTGTGGCCTTCTCTAAAGCCGCACGCAGTAACACAGATTATAAACCGCTACTGGCTTCGGCGATGGAGTTAGCGCTACAAGGCATCGTCAGTCTTGATGAAGTGATGTCGCTGGGTGAAGGTGATTCCTCTGGTTTGGTTGAACCGATTTATCTGTAGGAGTAGGCATGGCGACGTTTTATTATCAGGGGCGTAATGCCGATGGCAGCAAAGCCTCTGGGTTAGTCGAGGCTGCCACTGAGGAATTAGCCGCAGAAATGCTGCTCAACAAAGGTATTGTGCCCACTTCGATTGCGCAGGGGGCGGCGGAAAAAAGTGCCTTCGATTTTAACTGGAAAGCGCTACTGACTCCCTCCGTGCCGCTGGAAGTGTTGGTGATTTTTTGCCGACAAATGTTCAGCTTAACCAAAGCAGGGGTGCCTTTACTGCGCTCTATGCGCGGCTTAGCCCAGAACTGCCACAATAAGCAGCTCAAAGCAGCGCTTGATTCAGTCTGTAATGAGCTGACCAATGGCCGCAACTTGTCGGCTTCCATGCAGTTGCATCCCGCGATTTTTAGTCCTTTGTTTGTTTCCATGATTCAAGTGGGAGAAAACACAGGGCGATTAGATCAGGCTTTGTTGCAATTGGCTGGCTATTACGAACAAGAAGTGGAAACGCGCAAAAGAATCAAAACGGCGATGCGCTACCCGACCTTCGTGATTACGTTTGTGTTGTTGGCGATGTTTATTTTGAACGTCAAAGTGATCCCACAATTTACCAGCATGTTTAGCCGCTTTGGGGTCGACTTACCCTTACCAACGCGCATTTTGATTACCACGTCCGATTTCTTTGTGAACTACTGGGGCTTACTGCTTGGCATCATAGTCGGTTTATTGTTTGCGTTTCGGGCTTGGGTTAATACCACGAATGGCCGCATTCGGTGGGATCATTTGCGTCTGCGTATGCCGATTGTGGGAGACATAGTGAATCGTGCGCAGCTCTCACGTTTTGCGCGTACTTTTTCCTTGATGCTTTCGGCCGGCGTGCCGCTCAACCAATCGCTAGCGCTGTCGGCAGAAGCGATAGACAACAAGTTTCTAGAGCAGCGTATTTTAGAGATGAAAAGCCAGATTGAATCTGGGGTGGCGGTTTCTGCTACGGCGATCAATGCCAACATTTTTACCCCTCTAGTGATTCAGATGATGTCGGTAGGTGAAGAAACCGGGCGTATCGATGAACTTCTGTTGGAAGTGTCCGATTTTTATGATCGTGAAGTCGACTATGATTTAAAAACACTCACGGCACGTATTGAACCTATTTTATTGGTGTTTGTCGCGGCCATGGTACTGGTATTGGCGCTGGGCATCTTCCTTCCTATGTGGGGCATGATGGATGCACTCAAGGGCTGATAATGAAAATAGGATTTGAGCGCGTCCGATTTGTTCTCTGGTTTGTCTTGGTGGTGGTTTTATTGACGGCGATGTTTTCGGTATGGCGGTCGATGTTCAGTGATATGCTACACACCGCCTTAGAGATGACAAGGTTGCAACTGATTGATCGGGCAAACACTTATAAGCAAGAGTGGGTATTGCAAGGGCGTCCTGCACTCTTACAGATAGAACAAGCCGAGATTCCAATGCAACATGGGTGGGTTTTTCCCAAGCTCGATCAAGGAGTTGATTGTGAAAAAGTGCTATTTTTGCTCTATCCTGATCGTAAGGTGCTGGATTGGTTACCAAGAGTGACTGCCCTCCAGCGCGCGAATGGCTACCAGTGCCGTTATCAATACGGTGATAGGGTGCAACTCGACGTGGAATTGAAGGATCGCTACTTTGCGATAAATGCCAGTTTTTTGATGCGCTGAATTTTTGACACTTTAACCACATCAAAGCTAAAAATAGGCGTATAATGCACGCCGTACGTTACGTAAGTGAGTTGAAAAATATGAAGAAAATGCAGCAAGGCTTTTCATTGGTGGAACTGGTCATCGTGATTGTGGTGGTTGGGTTACTGGCTGTCGCCGCTTTGCCCCGTTTTCTTGATGTGACCGATGAGGCGAAGAAAGCCAGTATTGAGGGGGTTGCAGGGGGCTTTGCCACTGGTGTTCTCTCTGCACGAGCGCAATGGGAGGCGCAAGCTCGCCCCACGTTGACCGCCAATAATTACCCTTCCATTAATTATGATGGAGTTAATTTTTGGTTAACCACCTCCGCAACCAGCGGCTATCGTGATGGTTATCCTTTGGGCTTGAATACCGATGATGCGACTTATCCTTCAGGTCTCACGGATCAGGCTTGTATAGATTTAATGAACAATTTGCTGCAAAACCCACCTCAAGTGGGCACGGAAACTCAAGCGGCGAGCAATTCTAATTACAAATATTCAGCGAAAGCGAATAGTGGTGCTGCCACATGCACTTATGCGCAAAATGAAAAAGGCAGCCAACATGAATTTGTTTATGAAGTTAACACTGGTCGCGTGACCGTAACCTTGCAGTAATGCTGCGTATTCACATGAAAGAGAGATGGTAATAATGAAAAGACAAGGTGGTTTCACCCTAATCGAATTGGTCGTGGTGATTGTAATTCTCGGTATCTTGGCCGTCACAGCAGCGCCACGTTTCTTAAACCTGCAAGGCGATGCGCGAGAAGCGTCTTTAGAAGGTCTTCGAGGTGCAGTTGCTGGTGCAATGGGTATCTCATATGGACGAGCTGCAATTAAAGGCATTGAAACGTTAGACTACACAGCATATACAGATGCAAATACACCTGGAACAGTTATTGATGGCATTGCCCATAAGTTTGGTTATCCAACGGCAGTAAATGATTCAACAGCAAATCTAGGTGGTATTATGCAAACGCTAGATACTTCGAGTGAGTTTATTGCGTTGCAATCGTCTACAGGAACAAATAGTAATCAAGCTAATTTATGGATTGACATAGGCTTCAATGGTTATAACGATCTATGTGTCCGTTATACAGCTGCAACCTCTAATAATCCTGCAACGGTTGCTATGCAGACTGGGGTTGCTGGAACTGCTTGTGGTAAACCAGCGCAATAATTTAAATATGGCTCGTGCATGTAACGAGCCTATTTTATGAAAATTATAGGTAAAGGTTTTACCCTTATTGAACTGGTAGTGGTGATTATCCTACTAGGGATACTCTCTGCTTATGCGGCAAGCCGATTTTTGGGGCCTTCCTCCTTTGCGGTGGTAACCACGCAGAGTGAAATATTAGCCTCACTGCGGTTAACCCAAAGCCGCGCGATGCAGCGTACGGGGTATTGTAATCGTTGGCTTTTGACCAGCAACGCCGCCATTCAAGTTTCTCCGCAGGCTATGCAAGGCAGTTGTCTTAGCGTTTTTCCCAGTAACCCTACCGATCCTTCGTGGGTGGATGCCGCCGTCAGTGGTGTGGCGCTTTCCTTGGCGGGTTCGGGTGGGGCTTCTTTTCTTGATTTCGATAGTTTAGGCCGTGCTACGCAATGTATCAGTGCTGGGTGCACGGTGAGCATCAGCAGTTCGACGCACAATGAGGTTCGCCAAGTCTGCATCAATACCGAAGGGTATATCTATGCCTGTTAAGCCGATGATTGCTAAGCGTGGTTTTACCTTGGTTGAGATGATCATCGTGATTGTGGTGTTGGGCGTTGCACTGGTCGGCGTAACCACCTCGTTATATCCACGCTCCAAACAGAGTGCTGAGCAAGTGTTATCGGTGAAAGCCGCAGAATTGGGGCGGGCAGTACTGGATGAAGTTTTGGGGCGTGCTTTTGATCAACACTCAGGCCCGAATGGTGGCTTACCTGAATGTGTGATTACGGAAACGGCTGGACGTACGCTTTGCAGTGCACCATCCGCGTTAGGTAAAGATACAGGTGAATCCAATAACACAGAATTCAACGATGTGGATGATTACATCACATCAAGCCCAATACCCGTCACTGATGTGCTGGGTACGGATATTTCCTCTGAATACCAACGCTTTAGCGTATCGATACAAGTGTTTTATGTATCAGATAATGGCGGTCAATTTTCGGCAACGCCTGCTACAGAGCGAACCCACTACAAACGTATTGCATTAGTGATTTACGATCCGCAAGGTAATGCGTATCCGTTTGCTGCGATTAAGGGGAACTACTGATGAGCCGTGGTTTCACCCTAATCGAAATGGTGATCACTATTATCTTGCTTGGCATTGTTGGCTTATTTCTGGGCAATATTGCTGGGCAAGCGATGGGGATTTACGTCGATACCACTGCGCGTGAAGCCTTAATCCAGCAAGGGCGTTTTTTAACGGAACGTATGAGCCGTGAACTGCGTGAAGCTGTACCCAATAGCGTAATCGTGGCCAATGGTTGTATTGAGTTTCTGCCGATTGTAAACAGCGCGATTTATCAGTCATTACCGACGAATACCGTGAATACTCTGCGCCTCTTGCCCATCACTAAGTCGATCCAAGCGGGAGAGCGTTTAGTGATTTCTCCCAATGATCCTGCTGCGTTACGCGCCGCTCTCTTACCAGCAGCGGGGCAAATTGCCGAAGTCGCCAGTACTGTTGATTTCACCCCACCACAGGATCGCACTATGGTGAATGTCCCCTTAGTCAGGGCACTTTGTTTACCCTACAGTCGCCCGCGAATCGCGCCTATTTTTATACTACCCCCGTGGCATATTGTTACCAAGGTAACAGCATCTACCGCTATGCAGGCTATAGTTTGAATAGAACGGCCTTGTCACCTGCCTATTTAGGGAATGGGGTGTTAATGGCGCAGAGCCTGAGTGGAGCCAATTTCAGTGTGTTAGCCCCACAGTTGCAGCGCAATGGATTAGTCAAAATTGAGCTGACTTTTGCCGATAAAGGTGAGCAAGTAAGGTTTGATCATGATGCTCTGGTCTACAACACACCGTAAGCAGCAGGGCAATGCCTTGATTCTCGTGGTTTTTATTATCGTAGTGGTTGGATTTGTTGCGCTGGTGGCCAATCGCAATCAAGCGCGTAGTAGCCAACAACTGGTGTCTATGGTGCTTGGTACTCGCGCGGAAATGGCCGCCCGCTCGGCACTTAATATCGAGCTCAGTCGTTTTTATCAAAGCAATAAGAGCGCGGGCAGTTGCTACACGACATCTCCTCAATCTATGGATTTTGCAGGGGAAGGATTAGCACAATGTGAGGCAACCGTATCATGTCTGTCTCTTGGGGCATTGGATAATGGGCAAGCGGTGTATCAGCTCAGTGCAACAGGGCGTTGTCAGGTAGGAGATTGGAGCTTACAACGCATTATTGAAGTAGGAGTGAAAAGTGAATAAGTGGTTAGCCAAAACGCTAGTGGGATTGGGATGTTTTGCATTGCTCTCTGCTTATGCTTTGGCATTTCAGGATATTGATCACTCAATTTATTTTCCCAGTGTTGTTCAAGGCCATGGCAGTTGTAGTGGCGCACCAAATCCGCAGTTAATTCAGTACAACAGCGCAAGAATTAACGGAACGAATAATTCAGTTGTAGATTTTTGTTCTATTAATGCTACCAATGAACGGCCTAATACTCGTTGTGATAATAATCTTTGCCAAGTTTCTGGTAATACTGTGCCTTCGCTTAGCCTTGCTGGGATTAATGCATTTAAAACATCAAGCGTTAGTGGAACGGAAATAGGTTGGTGTAATAGTGGGCAAAGTATTCTTCTATCAAAAACGAATATTGGGACTGTACAACTTTATGCCTCATGTACATTAAGTTTTACCGGACAGACTGAATATAAAATTAAATCTTTGGATATGGGAAGTGGTGCGACTCTTGTTCTTTCCAGCGGTGATTACTGGATTGAATCTCTGCAACTTAACCAAGGAGGTGAAGTCGTTGTGGATGGGGATGTACGCCTTTTTATTCGCAATAATTCTGATTGGAATAGTGCACAGATTAATGTCTCAGGATCAGGCAATTTAACCATTGTTGGTTATAACAACATCACATTAAATCAATCGAATCAGGTAAAGGCTTATCTCTATGTCGGTGGCACATTAACTCTGCATAACACATCTGTCATTAATGGACGGGTCACAAGTCGTCGATTATTTATGGAGGCTAATACTGAGATTAACCAAAATGAACAGCAAGGCTATGCTTGTTTTACCGATGATTTTAATCGCTCATCTCTTGGACAAAATTGGATTCCCTACACCAGTAGCGGTAATTTCACACCGAGTATTATTAGTAACCGAATGCGCTTAACAGAAGCGATTACCAATCAAGCGACAGCAGTGACTTATCAGCGTATTTTTCCTGCAGCAGGCAATTTGGTTACCGTAGAGTTTGATTATTATGCATGGGCGAATTTAACCGGTAATGGAGCCGATGGGGTCTCGGTAATTTTTTCGGATGCGACGGTCACTCCGAGAACGGGCGGTTTTGGTGGCTCTCTAGGTTATGCGCAAAGAACCGATACTAATCCTGATACACCAGGTTTTGCGGGGGGATGGTTGGGTGTCGGCTTAGATGAATGGGGTAACTATTCGAACGCGACGGAAGGGCGACAAGGTGGCCCCGGTTTTCGTCAGCAAGCTGTGGCGATTCGTGGCTCTGAGTCAGCGAATTATCAATATTTAGTGGGCACTGCTGCCAACCTCAATCCTAAATTAGATGTGCGTCGGACATGTCAATGGTGGGGATGTTCTTTTTCTGGTGCAGGCCCCGGCCATCGTTATTTCATCACCATCGATTCGCGCAGTGGGGGGGGCGTTTGGGTTCGTGTCGATCGCTCTGTGAATGGCACTATGCAAACGGTCATTGATTGGCATAACGTGTTGAGTAATCCCAATCAAGGGGCAACCCCCGCGGACTTTCTACTTTCTCTCGCGGGCTCGACAGGCGCATCAGTCAATAACCATGAAATTGAGAACTTCAAAGTGTGCGCATTGAAATCTCGCCCAGTTGGACAATTAATTGACCACTTCCGTTTCACTCTGCCACAGCAAGGGCTGACTTGTAGCGCTTCTGAGGTTCAGATCAAAGCTTGTGCGAATGACAATTGTAGTCAGCTGTACACGGATCCTGTGACGGCTACGCTCTCCCCAAATTCAGCACCGAGTGCGACTGGTGGTTGGTTGGGTGGCTCACAAGTGAATTTCAATAATGGAATTGCCACGGCGCAACTGAGACGTAATAGTGTAGGGAATGTGTCAGTCAACGTACTTGGCTCGACTCCTGCCAGTAAGCCTTTTCAGGTCAACCTCTGTAGCTACACGAACAATCCCAACAGTTATTCGACGGCCAATTGTACGGTCAATTTTGCAGACAGCGGTTTTATTGTCGATGTACCCAATGCTTATGCTAACCAGACGGTGACGGGCACCATAAAAGCGGTGCGCAAAGATAATGCTTCACAACAATGCTTACCAAGTTTTGGCAATGTCCAAAAATCAGTGGCGTTTTGGAGTGAATACCTCAATCCGACGGCCAATAATAGTGGATTCCAATCTGTCAGTGTGGGGGTAAATGGAACGCCAATTGGTCAGTCTGCAAATAACGCGACCTCGATAAGTTTGAACTTTAATCAAAATGGTGAGGCGAGTTTCCCGATCTCTTATCGTGAAGTGGGTAGTCTAGCTCTGCATGCTCGTTTCACGGGCAGCGGTGATGAGCAAGATCTGTTGCTTGAAGGGCAAGATAGTTTTATCCGTGTTCCTAGGGCATTGGTACTCAGTGCGAATAATCCATATAACCCGACACATCCAAATGGCCAATGCTCTGCTGAGAATATCAGTTGTAATGTTTTTGCGAGAGCCGATGAAAACTTTGATCTGATTATTCGAGCCGTTGTTGCTGCGCCCATTGAAGATAATGATTTCACAAACAATTTAACGGCTTATAACTACCAGCAACAAAATATCGCGCTACAACACACTCTGGTGCAGCCATCGGCAGGGCAGTCGGGTGTGTTAGGCGTAAATGAATACACTCATCTACTTGGGGGTACAACGACTATTGCGCAAAAAGTGAGTGAAGTCGGGGTGTTTGATTTCTCTTTGTTCGCACCCACCCATTATCTTGGCCTTGACTTAGCCAGCGCCAATCTACCGATTGCGGTGACGTCAACAGGATCGATTGGGCGCTTTATTCCCGCTTACTTTTCGGTATCTCCGATGAGTAATGTCACCTTAGATGCGGCATGTAAAACCGGTAATGCCTTTAGTTATCTCGGTCAGCCGTTCGAGTATTCCAATAGCCCGGGACTCTATTTACAGCCTAAATCCGCCAATAATGCGGATACGCAAAATTACCTCATCGACCCTTGGTGGCGTTATAACAATCAATGGAATGGTCGCACTTACAGTGATAGCGCAAACGGTGTGAATCTTGGTTTCGATAATCTGCAGACTTCGCCCATCAGCAGACAGGCATTAAACAACAGTGGCATTGTCTTAAATGGGGAAAGGGTGTGGTATCAAAAACCGTTACAACCTAAACCGGTGTTTAATTCAGCGTTTGATTTGACTTTGAATGCCTCTAACTTAACGGATCAGGATGGGGTTTGTTACCGACAAAATGCGTCATCCCCTTGTTTGGGATATACGTTTTCACACATTGATGGAGCTATGCCGCTGTATTGGGGCAAATTAGTCATTCAAGATGTGTATGGGCCAGAGACTCAAGCCTCAGAGCAACCCATCTATGTCGAGCATTTCACCAACAATGGTTTTGTTCGTACGATTGAGGACAGTTGCACCGCACTGCCTGCGATCACAGGCTTTACCTTGCAATCGGATCCTAATAACAACGGTTATACCGTATTGACCACTGGCGTTGCGGTTCCTCCCCAAGTCTTGGCTGAGCATTCGGCGGCTAATTTAAACTCAGGTCAGCGCGCCATTCGCTTTAGTGCGCCGGGAGCAGGGGCTCTTGGTGTGATTGATTCGGTGTTGGATCTCAATGCGCACAACTTGCTGTGGCTTGCCGAAGACAAAGATGGCGACAACAATTTTGATCAAACCACCCAAGGTCGAGCGCAATTTGGCTTGTATCGCGGCAGTGATCGGGTGATCTGGTGGCGCGAATCGAATTAATGATTAAGCACTCAATGGATCCAGATTTCTCTCATTCCGTTAGAGAACTGTTAGAAATTGCGTGTTTCAGTCCATGTTTATGGATCAACGCCTTGCTGTGATGGCAAGGCATTGGTACATTTAGTGCAATTTTCCTTTTCTCATTTCTTGCAGGACGAACGAAGAATATGTTCAAAAAACTTCGTGGCATGTTTTCTAACGACCTATCGATCGATTTAGGTACCGCCAACACACTTATTTATGTCAAAGGACAGGGAATTGTTCTTGATGAACCTTCTGTTGTTGCAATTCGTCAAGACAAAGGTCGTGGCGGTAAAACCGTTGCAGCGGTTGGCCATGCCGCAAAACAGATGCTCGGTAGAACCCCTGGTAATATTTCAGCCATTCGCCCAATGAAAGACGGTGTTATTGCTGATTTTTACGTCACTGAAAAAATGCTGCAGCATTTTATTCGCCAAGTGCACGACAACAGCGTGTTAAAGCCAAGCCCACGCGTACTGGTGTGTGTGCCTTGTGGTTCAACCCAAGTTGAGCGTCGTGCGATCCGTGAATCGGCACTGGGTGCGGGCGCTCGTGAGGTTTACTTGATTGATGAACCAATGGCGGCCGCCATCGGTGCTGGTTTGCGCGTTTCTGAGCCAACCGGTTCAATGGTGATTGATATCGGTGGTGGTACGACGGAAGTGGCGGTGATCTCGCTCAATGGCGTGGTTTACTCTTCTTCTGTGCGTATCGGTGGTGACCGTTTTGATGAAGCGATCATTAATTATGTGCGCCGTAACTACGGTAGCTTGATTGGTGAAGCCACTGCAGAAAAGATCAAACACGAAATTGGCTCAGCTTATCCGGGCGATGACGTGCAAGAGATCGAAGTGCGCGGTCGTAACCTAGCAGAAGGTGTACCACGCAGTTTCACACTGAATTCGAACGAGATCCTTGAGGCGCTGCAAGAGCCGCTGACGGGGATTGTGTCTGCGGTGATGGTTGCACTCGAGCAGTGTCCACCAGAGCTGGCTTCAGATATCTCTGAAAACGGTATGGTTCTCACAGGCGGCGGTGCACTGCTGAAAGATCTGGATCGTCTGCTAATGGAAGAGACTGGCATTCCTGTGGTGATCGCCGATGACCCGCTGACCTGTGTGGCGCGTGGGGGTGGTAAAGCCTTAGAAATGATCGATATGCACGGCGGCGATCTGTTTAGCGAAGAATAAACCGTAGTGTTGTGCCTTATGCATGGCACTTTGCTCAGAGTTAGGATGGTTATTGGATGAAACCTATCTTTGGTCGAGGACCTTCTCTGCAGCTACGGCTATTTTTTGCGGTTATGCTATCAGCCAGCCTTATGCTGGCTGATAGTCGTTTAGGTGCATTCTCACATGTACGCTTTCTGCTCAATAGTCTGGTTGCGCCTATTCAGTACGCAGCGGATCTGCCGCGCGTACTGTTTGACGATTTTTATGACAGCATCAGCTCTCATCAGCAGTTACGGGAAAATAACCAACTGCTAAAACGTGAAGTCCTGACCCTGAAAAGTAATCTGTTACTGCTTGAGCAGTACAAAGAAGAGAACCAACGGCTGCGTAAGTTACTCGGATCCTCCTTTTTGCGTGATGAGAAAAAGGTGGTGACCGAAGTGATGGCGGTCGATACGTCGCCCTATCGTCACCAAGTTGTGATCGATAAAGGCCGGGTAGATGGAGTGTACGAAGGTCAGCCGATCATCAATGAAAAAGGCATTGTTGGACAAGTCACCTTTGTGGCGGCGCACAATAGCCGAGTCTTGCTCCTGATTGACCCTAATACCGCGATTCCGGTACAGAACATTCGCAATGATATTCGAGTCATCGCCTCAGGCAATGGACAAACCGATCAAATCCAACTGGAACATATACCTACCAGTACCGATATTGAAGTCGGCGATATGCTCGTCACCTCTGGCTTGGGTGGGGTTTACCCTGAAGGCTACCCAGTGGCGATTGTGTCACAGGTGGATAAAGACACGCGCCGTGAGTTTGCCTCGATCAAAGCCGATCCTGTAGTAGAATTTGATCGCTTGCGCTACTTATTGCTGATTTGGCCAAACGAAGATCGCTTACAAAAAGTGATGCAGGCTGATCCGCAGGTGCTATTAGAGGAAGAAGCCAATGCTCAGCAGTGATATTAAAGGCCGCATGGTCATTCTTGCCTCATTTTTACTGGCGCTGATTTTGCAAACCATCCCATGGCCGGGAACCTTAGATCTGTTCCGGCCACCTTGGCTGCTGCTGGTCTGTTGTTACTGGGTATTGGCACTGCCGCACCGAGTGAATGTCGGCAGCGCTTTGGTCATGGGCTTATTGTGGGATCTGTTACTCGGTTCCACCTTAGGTATTCGCGGCATGATGATGTCGATCATCATCTATCTGGTCGCGATGAATTTCTTGGTACTGCGCAACATGGCTCTATGGCAGCAAGCGATTGTGATTGGTTTGCTGTCGATGGGATTGGAAGTGCTGATTTTCTGTGGTGAGTACCTGATCCAGAATGTGACATTCAATCCGTTGTCACTCTGGAGTGGAGTGATTGCCTGTATACTTTGGCCGTGGATGTTTTTATTACTGCGCCGAGTTCGACGCCATTGGCATGTGAAATGACAATATCGAAATTAGTGTTGGCTTCGGGATCCCCTAGACGTCGTGAACTGCTCGCTCAAATGGGCTACCAGTTTGAAGTCGTGGTTCCGAATGTCGAAGAGAAACGCGCAGCGGCTGAGTCGCCAGCGCAATATGTTGAACGGCTTTCTCGCGATAAAGCCTTAGCGGGAGCGGCCTTGGTCGCGGCCGAGGCGGTCGTGATTGGTTCAGATACGATAGTTGTGAAAGATCAACAGGTGTTGGAAAAGCCGCGTGATTTTGCTGATGCAAAACGCATGTTACTCAAACTTTCCGGTAGCCAACACCAAGTGATGACCGGGGTGAGTGTGACTTGCCGCGGCATCACTCACTCCGTGGTGGTGACCACGGAGGTGTGGTTTAAAACTTTGTCAGAACAAGAAATAGAAGCCTATTGGCAAAGTGGTGAGCCCTGCGATAAAGCTGGCAGTTACGGCATTCAGGGATTGGGTGGACGATTTGTTACGAGGATTGAAGGCAGCTACCACGCGGTAGTCGGATTGCCACTCTACGAGACTGACCAGCTTCTGCACAAATTCTAATCATTTTAATCATTGAGGTGCGCTCATGAGTGCAGAGTTGCTGTTAAACGTCACCCCGAGTGAAACTCGGGTGGCGATGATTGAAGGGGGAATCCTTCAGGAAATCCATATTGAACGTGAAGCCAAACGCGGCATTGTTGGCAATATTTACAAAGGCAAAGTCAGCCGGGTATTACCGGGCATGCAAGCTGCTTTTGTGGATATTGGACTCGACAAGGCCGCTTTTTTACATGCCTCGGATATTGTGCCCCACACCGAGTGTGTTGCCGAAAGTGAGAAGCAGCAGTTCCAAGTGCGCGATATTTCCGAGCTGGTGCGCCAAGGGCAAGATATTGTGGTGCAAGTGGTCAAAGACCCGCTTGGTACTAAGGGTGCTCGCTTAACTACCGATATTACGCTCCCTTCTCGTTATCTGGTGTTTATGCCGGGGGCAAGCCATGTTGGCGTATCACAACGCATCGAAAGCGAAGCGGAGCGCGAGCGCCTAAAGAAAATCGTTTCTCATTATTGCGATGAGCATGGCGGGTTCATTATCCGAACCGCAGCAGAAGGGGCAAACGAAAAAGAGTTGACTCAAGATGCGGCGTTTCTTAAGCGTTTGTGGTCAAAAGTGATTGAGCGGCGCAGCAAATACAAGAACCGCTCTATGCTGTATGGCGAGCTTGGTTTGGCGCAGCGCATTTTGCGTGACTTTGTCGGCACCGAACTGACCAAAATTCTCATCGATTCACGACAAGAGTTCGAAAACCTCAAAGAGTTTACCTCCGAATATGTCCCTGAGCTGACGGCTAAATTAGAGCTGTACCACGGCGATAAGCCCATTTTTGACATGTACGATACGGAAAATGAGATTCAGCGCTCTCTCGAACGCAAAGTGGAGCTCAAATCGGGGGGGTATCTGATCATCGATCAAACCGAAGCCATGACCACCATCGATATCAATACGGGCGCGTTTGTTGGCCGCCGTAATCTCGAAGAGACCATTTTCAACACCAATATTGAAGCGACTCAAGCCATTGCTCGTCAGCTGCGTCTGCGCAATCTGGGTGGGATTATCATTATTGACTTTATCGATATGGCGTCGGATGAGCACCGTAAGCGAGTGCTCACCTCTTTAGAGACAGCGTTGATGAAAGATCGGGTCAAAACCAACATCAACGGCTTTACTCAGCTTGGGTTGGTGGAGATGACGCGTAAAAGAACTCGAGAAAGCATTGAACATGTGCTCTGTTCGACTTGTCCAACGTGTGAAGGGCGAGGCAGCGTGAAAACTGTGGAAACGGTGTGCTTTGAGATTTTGCGCGAAATTACGCGCGTGAATCGAGCCTATGATGCGGACAAATTCGTGGTTTATGCTTCACCGGCAGTGGCCGATACTTTGCAAGGTGAAGAGTCACATGCCTTGGCCGAGTTGGAAGTGTTCATTGGTAAAGAAGTGCGAATTCAAGCAGAACCACTCTACAACCAAGAGCAATTTGATGTTGTGATGATGTAAATAGGGCATCGGGTGATTTCGACAGTAACCCGCCTCGGGCGGATCCTTATGTGGCTGCTGGTCAGCCTGCTGATTGTGCTGGCTTTGGCCGTCACAGCCCTGCGCATTTTGCTGCCACAGATGAACCGTTTTCAGGCGGAGATTCAGCATTGGCTGAATCAAAACTCGTCGGTACAAGTGGCGATTGCTGATGTACAAGGTTACTGGCGCAATACGCACCCCTCCCTCTCACTGCAAACCTTACAAGCCCATTGGCCGGACAGTAACGATATTCAGCTGAACGCGGCCAGTGTCGAGATTGAGTTCGACCTGCTGCAATCACTGTGGCAGCGGCAACCTGTGGTTGCCGATCTTACTGTCAATGGTTTAGTCCTTGATTTACGGGCGATCGACTGGCTGGCCTTAGAGCAAAATCCTAATCCGAAACAGTCGCGTCAAGGCCGCGTAGTCAAACAGCTCGATGATCTCTTACTGCGTCAACTGGATGATTTCACCCTCAAAAACTCAGCGATTTTGTATCGCACTTTTGCCGGCGATCTGCGCCAACTCGATATTGAAAAACTGCGTTGGCAAAACCAAGGTCTACGCCACTTTGCTGAAGGGGTGGTCAGTATTGCAGGCATCAACATCAACTCTTTGTTGGTAAGCGCTAACTTTATTGATCATGGTTCGCTGCGCGATGTGTCGGGCGATTTCTATGTCAGCGCGGATAAAGTGCGCGTATTACCTTGGTTAACACGATATTTAAAAGATCAAACTGGCATTCAAAAAGGCCAAGTAAGCTTAAATGCTTGGGCGACCCTTGAACACAATCAGCCGAAAGATGGCTATGTCGAATTTAAGCCTTCGGAGTTGGTGTGGCAAAACGGTGAGCAGACCCATGAACTGCTGCTTGAGTCAGGGATTGTCGAACTCAAACCAACCGAGAAAGGTTGGCAAGTGAATGCCCACTCACTGCGTTTACGAAGTGATGATGAGCTATGGCCGCTGTTGGATGTGGCGATGGATTGGCAGCCCGATGAGTGGCGGCTTAATCTCTCTCAGCTCAATATTGAGAACCTGTTACCTCTGGCTAAGTTGATCCCCGAGTCACAAACGCTCAATCATTGGCTGACAACCTTAAAGCCGAAAGGGACTTTGGAAGATGTGCGGATTGCCAAAGGCGCAACGTTGGAATCATTACGTTATTCGGCATCATTAATTGATGGCGGAATAGCGCAATGGGAGTTGCTACCCCAAGTCAATGCTTTGCAAGCGCAAATTCAAGGTTCACCGAGCAAAGCACTCATTAAAGCCAGCATGGTGGATGACGTCTTGCCCTATGGTGAGGTGTTCCAAGCTCCTCTGAATATCCGCCAAGGCGCAGTGAATCTGGTCTGGCAGCAAGAGCAATATGGATGGTCGCTCTGGTCCGATAAAGTCACGGTAGCGACGCCGGATCTGCAAGCGCTGGGCGCATTTCGCCTCGATTTCCCGGATGATGCTAGCCCATTCCTCTCATTTTATGCCGAAGCCGATCTCTTTAATGCTGGGGAGACATGGCGCTACTTGCCGACGTTGGCGTTAGGCCGTGAGCTGACCGATTATCTCTCGACCGCGATTCAAGCGGGACAAGTCAATACCGCGAAACTGATCTGGTATGGCGCGTTAGATCAGTTTCCTTATCGTATGCACAATGGCGTGTTCCAAGCTTGGGTTGGTTTAAAAGAGGCCAAATTTGCCTTTGATACGGCTTGGCCACCGATCACCGATTTGCAGCTCGATCTGCTGTTTGAAAATGACGCCATGTATCTCGACTCGCGCTCTGCTACCTTGATGGAAGTCAGTGCTGAACGGATCACCGGTCGTATTCCTGAATTGGCCGAGCTGGGTCACATTGAGATTGAAGCGGTAGCCAGTGCCCAGCAAGGTAACGCGATTCGCAATTACATGATGGCGACCCCGTTAGTCGATTCCGTAGGCGCGGCGCTGACCACGATTCAAGTTAAAGGACCGGTGCGCTCAGAGTTTCAACTCAATATTCCATTCCACAGTGGCGCAGAGCCGCGGGCTTGGGGCTTTGCCGAGCTGAGCAATAACGCGGTGGATATTGATACACCGCCGATGAGCCTTACCTCTGTGTCTGGCAAAATCGAGTTCGATAATGACCGCGTGAGTGCAGCGGGGCTTGATGCCCGTTTGCTCAAACAGCCCGTCTCGATCGATTTTAAAGGCGAAGATGCCAAGCGAGGTTATGCGGTTGGCATTGATATGGTTGGGGATTGGGAAGTCAAACCGCTGATCCCGTTTGTGGGCGAACGCTGGTTAAGCCGAGTGAAAGGCCATGCACCTTGGCAGGCGAGCGTTGACATTCAACTCAATGATGTGGGCTTTACTTACCAATTGGATGGTAAGGCGGATTTGCGCGGGTTAGAGAGCCGCTACCCCTTCCCACTTAAAAAAGCACTCAAAGTGAAAGGGCAGGCTCTGTTGCAAGCCTCGGGCAATCAAGAGATGGTTTCCGCGCGCTTGCAACTGCCGCAAGCAAAATATCAGGCCGAGATTGATTTAACGCCTAAAGTACCGGTTCTGAAAGCCACGAATCTGGTGCTTGGGCAGGGCAGTTTTAAAATTAGCCCAGTGGTGGGGCATCATGTCCAGTTGCGTAGCCAAGCGTTCAATCTGGATGATTGGCTCTCCATTTTGAATGAAAAGCCTGCGCCTAAATCGCGAAAATCTAAGCTAGCCAGTTTAAATACGCCTGCATTTCCAATGCCGGAGCGAGTGGATGCGGCGGTTAAAGAGCTGACCTTTGCAGGGTTGGATTGGCATGACGTGGATCTTAATGCGCGGCGCAAAGACCTCGGCTGGCTTCTCAATCTGGATAGCCAAGAGATCAAAGGCCAAGCCAATTATATTGAGCCTTATGATTTGAGTATTGCGCTTGAGCGCCTGCATCTGTTTTTGCCTCAGCTCGAGGCGGGGGAAGAGGCGTTGCTGGTCGATCTTGATCGCCAGAAATTACCGCTTATCACCGATTTTGATCGTAAATTCCATCAATGGATGCCTAACCTTACGTTGACCATCAAAGACTTTTGGTTGCAAGGCTACAAAATCGGCCAAGCCAATGTCGATTTTCAGCGCCAAGGGGATACGCTGCTGTGGAAGAGCATTGATTTCACTAGTGGTACCAACCAACTGCATGTTAATGGCACTTGGACGCTGACCGATACTCAGAGCCGAACTCAAATGAATTTGGATATGAAGGGCGATAACAACAGTGACTTGATGGCACGTTTTGGGATCAACTCAGGTATCCAGCGTGCGCCGTTTGAGATTACCGCAAGCACGCAATGGGATGGCGCTCCGTGGTCAATGCAGGTCAACACTTTGCAAGGCAAGGTGGATACCAAACTTGGAAAAGGGGTGATTTCCGATGTGAGTGGGGCGGCAAGGTTACTTGGTCTATTTAGCCTTGATTCAATCATACGCAAAATGCAGCTCGACTTTAGCGATGTATTTGATAAAGGGATGGCGTTTGATTCGATCTCCGGCAGTGGTGAGCTTTCCCAAGGAATTTTTGTCACCAATAACATCAAAATGGATGCGGTGGCCGGAGAGATGACGATTAAAGGTCTCGCCGATCTCAATACGCGCACGGTCGATGCAGAAGTGAATTTCGTCCCAGACATTACATCAGGCATTCCGGTATTGACGGCGTTTGCGGTGACACCTCAAACCGCCTTGTATGTGCTGGCGATCACTACGGTGATCTCTCCGGTAGTGGAAGTGTTTACTCAAGTCAACTATGAAGTAAAAGGACCGCTCGATTCACCGACAGTGAAAGAGCTTTCGCGCAGTAAAGGCGAATTCAAGTTGCCGGAAAAGCTGCGTAAACTGACTGAATAGGGAAGAAAATGCAACGAGTTGGACTGGTGCAAATGACCTCAGGCCCTGAGATAAGTCGTAATCTGACTTATCTCAAACAAGAGGTGGCCAAGCTTGCTCAGCAAGGAGCACAATGGATTGTGACACCAGAAAATGCCCTGCTGTTGGGGAATCGTGAACAATACCATCAACAAGCCGAATCACTGGATCACGGCCCAGTTCAGCACGCCTTAGCGAGCCTCGCCAAAGAATATGGTGTATGGTTATTGATAGGCAGTATGCCGATCCGCCACGCTGAGGGGGTTACTACCAGTAGCCTATTGTGGAATGCACAAGGTGAGCGAGTGGCGGTTTACGATAAACTGCATATGTTCGATGTCGATGTCGCTGATGGCCATCAGCGTTATCGCGAATCGGAAACCTTTACGCCGGGGCAACAGGTGGTCGTCACCTCAACGCCGTTTGGAGCGTTGGGCCTATCGATTTGCTACGATGTGCGTTTTCCGCACTTGTACGCAGATTTACGGCGCCAAGGTGCACAGATTTTGCTGGTTCCTGCGGCCTTTACTGCGGTGACGGGCCAAGCCCACTGGGAAGTCTTATTACGCGCCCGAGCCATTGAAACGCAATGCTGGGTGATTGCCGTGGGTCAAACTGGACATCACCCATGCGGACGAGAGACGTGGGGACATTCCATGGTGATTAGCCCGTGGGGTGAAGTGATCGCCAATTTAGGCGCCGAAGTACAAAGTAAAGTGGTCGAGTTCGATCTTGCAACGCTCGATTCTGTGAGACGCGCAATGCCCATTACACAGCACACGCGTTTTACCCATCAATTAATAGAGAACACACACTGATGACGATGAACCAAATTGAAACGGCACTGCTGGCACCCGCTGGGCTCACTGAACAGGATATTGCCGATACGCTGTCCAGTATTGCGACTCGCCAGATTGATTATGCCGATATTTATTTCCAATCCAGCTGGCATGAATCTCTAGTGCTGGAAGACAGCATCATTAAAGACGGCTCATTCAATATTGATTGTGGGGTCGGTGTGCGCGCCGTCAGTGGTGAAAAAACCGGTTTTGCTTATTCCGACCAAATTCAGTTAGAAGGTTTAAAGCAGAGTGCCATCGCGGCGCGTGGGATTGCTCAACAAGGCCAAAACCTCACCGTACAAGCGTTTAAGCGCGCGCAACATCCTGCGTTTTATGGCGCGCATAACCCACTGGAAAGTTGGGAAAAACAGCAAAAAACCGAACTGCTGAAACAACTGGATGCGTACATTCGTACTAAAGAGCCTCTCATTACCGAAGTGTCAGTCAGTCTAAGTGGTGTGCATGAGCAGATCCTCGTGGCGGCTACCGATGGCACGTACGCAGGGGATATTCGTCCTCTGGTTCGTCTTTCGATCAGTGTGTTGGCGCAAAAAGGCGATCGCCGTGAGCGCGGTAGCGCCGGTGGTGGTGGCCGTTTTGGTTACGACTATTTCTTACAAGAAGAAGCGGGACAAAAAATCGCGTTTTCTTTCGCCGATGAAGCGATTCGTCAAGCGCTCGTTAACCTTGAAGCGGTAGCCGCTCCTGCCGGAACCATGCCTGTGGTACTCGGTTCTGGTTGGCCGGGTGTGTTGCTGCATGAGGCGGTGGGTCATGGCCTGGAAGGCGATTTTAACCGTAAAGGCTCGTCGGTATTTGCAGGCAAAGTCGGCAAAAAAGTCACTTCCGATCTGTGTACGATTGTCGATGACGGTACACTCAAAGATCTGCGCGGCTCTCTCAACGTTGATGATGAAGGGGTAAGTGGTCAATACAACGTGCTGATCGAAAAAGGTATTTTGAAAGGCTACATCCAAGACAAGCTCAATGCTCGTTTAATGGGCGTGGCACCAACGGGTAACGGACGCCGTGAATCTTACGCTCATCTGCCGATGCCGCGTATGACCAATACTTACATGCTACCGGGCGAGCACACACCAGAAGAGATCATCGCTTCGGTGAAAAAAGGCATTTACGCGCCGAACTTTGGTGGCGGTCAGGTCGATATCACCTCCGGTAAGTTTGTGTTCTCGGCCTCTGAAGCTTACTTGATTGAAAATGGCAAAATCACCCGTCCAATCAAAGGCGCAACTCTGATTGGTTCTGGTATTGAAGCCATGCAGCAGGTATCTATGGTCGGTAACGATCTGGCGCTGGATCGTGGTGTTGGCGTGTGTGGTAAAGCCGGACAAAGCGTGCCTGTGGGCGTTGGCCAGCCAACTCTGAAGTTGGATGCCCTGACCGTGGGTGGGACAGAGTAACCGAATTTTGCTGGTTCGTTGGCCTAACCGTTAGTCTGACAATAGACACTACGACACAAAACCACCGCCATTCGCGGTGGTTTTGCGTTGAGAGTTTAAATCCCGTCACGCTCAATTGGGCAGCTCATACAGCGTGCGCCGCCGCGGCCTCGTCCTAGCTCATTGCCGGGAATGGTCAGTACCTTAATGCCTGCTTTATCGTATTTCTCATTGGTATAAACGTTGCGTTCGTAGCCAATCACTACCCCAGGTTTGACAGTGAGGACATTATTGGCGTCATTCCACTGCTCGCGTTCGGCTTCGTAACTGTTGCCACCTGTGGTGATGATTTTCAAATAATCGACCCCAAGTGCTTGCTCAATGGCGTGTAAATAGCTGGGGACTTGCTCAACGCGCATATCGCCGTTATTGCCCTTGGGGGTGAGTCGCCAAGTCGGCAGATCTTTACGCATGACCTCTGGATAAACGGAAAAAGTATCCACATCCATATGAGTCATCACCGTATCTAAATGCATGCACGAGCGATGTTTGGGCAGGTTGATCGCAATCACTTTGCTGGCTTGACCATGTTTAAAGAGTGCGGCCGCTAAATTTTCCACTCCTTGTGGTGAAGTGCGTTCAGACATTCCAATCAACACCGCGCCTTTGCCGATCACCAGCACATCACCACCCTCTATATTGGCGTTGTCGTAGTGCAGATCATCAATACCGAAATAGTGGATAAAAGGATGCTGGGCAAAAATCGGGTGCCAGCGATAAATCGCGCGCAAATGGTTGGTTTCACGCTGGCGAGCCGGTTTCATCATTGGATTGAGTGACACCCCTCCATACACCCAGCAGGAGGTATCACGAGTAAACAGGTGATTGGGCAGCGGCTCAATCACAAAATCGAGTGGCTGGCGCATTTTCGGTAGCATGGAATCCGATTCGAGGTGCAATTCAGAAAAAGCGAGCCCGCCCAGTAAAAGCGTGGTGAGATGATGATCATCAAGATGGTTTAGAGCGTGGCGCAGCTCGCGAGCAAAGGTTGGACCAAAGCGAAAATCGCTGATCTGAGTGTTCAGTAGCCACTGTCTGGCTTCAGGAATGGCGAGTGTCTCTTCGAGTAAATCGTGCAGCAGTAACACTTCCACATCTTGCGTGCGCAACGTATTGGCAAAGGCATCGTGCTCAACGCCCGCCGCTTCAACGGCCAGTACATCATCAAACAAGAGTTCATGGCAGTTAGAGGGGGTTAAATGGGTGAGTGCCCGCTCCGGACGATTTAGCAATACACGGCGCAGTTGCCCCACTTCAGAGCCCACATACAAACGATTCATCGGGTTTCCTTCCTCTCTTTTGTGCCACCCATTGCGATGTGTAGGTAGCGATGGCTTATCCCTTTCCTATTTGCAGCGGTGTTGGCTACGTTCGTTCACCCCAGTCGCAGTGTTTATCTATGCTCATGGGGATGTACTCTCTTGCTGCCTACCTGCCACTCCAAGTAGTTTGGGTATAACAAGCATCCTGCTTGCCAATTCTTCGGTTCGATATAGTTATGAAGAGATTTTTATGAAGTTGCAAGTTGGCTTTGTGTTATTAAACTTCGCTTTATTTTTATTTTTTAGATTATTTGTCTTTTTTGACTGTGATTTTTAGCGCTGTATTCTTTTTGCACCTAAGAAGTGTGTTGTTGCTCAATTTGCTTAGCTATGCGCAGCATAAGCCGATGTGTTTATGCATTTTTGGTTCTTAAATTAACTATTTATTCACAATGGGTGAGTGCTTGAAGGGAAGGGTGGCATTTTTTCCTTTTTTAGTCGTTTTTTAGCTATGCATTATCTTTCCATAAACAGGCAATCAGCCGCTCGATTTCAACGGATAGAGAGAGCACAGATTATGCTGAATTTGGCATTTGATAAAAAAATGTTAAAAACCTTATAAAGAAAGGATCGTGAGTTCAGTGAAAGATCTTCCCAGATCGTTTTGTGGCTAGAAATTCCCTTCAATCCATGCGATAGTGCGCCGCACAAATTTCCGATCCCATTGACTATCTGGAGCACATCATGTCTCACCAAGATGATTATCTATCTGTAGAAGAATTAATCGAGATCCAAAAGGAAGAGACTCGCGACATTATTCAGGCCCTGCTCGAAGATGGCAGTGATCCAGATGCCTTGTATGAGATTGAACACCATCTGTTTGCAGAAGATTTCGATAAGCTGGAAAAAGCGGCCGTTGAAGCGTTCAAAATGGGTTTTGAAGTGCTGGAAGCGGAAGAAACGGAAGATGAAGATGGTAATAAGCTGCTCTGCTTTGATGCCACCATGCAGTCTGCATTAGATGCCAAACTGATTGATGAACAAGTGGAAAAACTGGTCAATCTGGCTGAAAAGTTTGACATCATTTATGACGGTTGGGGTACGTATTACGAAGGCGAAGACGCTTTGTACTCTGACGAAGATGAGGATGAAGACGACGAGCATTAATCCTCGAGTCTAAGATACCAGCCACAGGGCTGGTATTTTTTTGCCTGTACCAATCGATTGTAAGCCACAATCACTGTGTTACATGGACGCTGCAATAGATTTCACTTCGGGTATAATGCGCGCAAACCAACAGGAATTGGAACCTTATGCAGCTCTCACTCGCCGGCCTTTGGCAACTCTCTCCACTGACGGATCTCTCCATCCCTCAAGATGACATCACCTTTCCAGCGCCATTAAGTGCCGTTTTGCCCAAAACATTGAGCGAAGACGATATTGCGCAGCAAGAGTGGCATTTAATGCACGATATAGAGGTGGATGACGATTTGTTGAGCTTTGCCGCTATTGATTTGGTGATTGAAGGCATTGATTACCACGCTGAAGTGCGCCTTAACGGTGTGGCGCTGTTTGACTGTGATGGCTCACAAGCGATTTACCGCAAAGAGATTCGTTCATTATTGAAGCCGGGTCGCAACCGATTTGAAATTCTATTTTTAGAAGTGGATGAGGATGGGTTGCTGGATGAAGAGGAGAGCGAGTTGTGTTTCTTGGGCGAGCAGGATGTGCCCAGTTATGATCAGCGAATGGGGATCTGGAAAGCGCCTTATCTACAATGCATCCGTCATTTGCGTCTGACCCATGTTTCAACTGAGCAAATCTGGCACCACAGCGGCTGCGAGTTGCTGGTAAACCTGTTTTTCACCACCTATTCGCCGGGCTTGGTTTCCGCTGCGGTAAAATTTGATGGGCGAACCTATCAAGTGCCGATTGATGTGCGTAGCGATCATGCGAGCGTACTCTTTCAGGTTGATGCCCCTAAGATCTACGATGTGCGCCACCCGCGAGCAGAAGATCTGTATCTGATCACCGTGCAGTTGGATGGACAAGTTAAGCGTTTCCGACTGGGCTTGAGTGAAGCGCATTGTGTTAGCCATTTCCCGCTGTAACGTTTTTTGCATCAACAATACAAAACGCCTTCATCAAGAAGGCGTTTGAAGATGCTTTGGCATCACACTTAGTGAGCACAGCCAAGATGGCCTGCGTGTTTGCTTTGCCAAACTTTCTCATGAAAGTAGTAGGCACAAGTGTTGATGCTGGGTTCAATCATCGCCATCACTCCACCGACCAACCAACTGCCCGTCAACAGGTAAGCCACGCTGAACGCTACGGTAAAGTGAATCGTCGCGAAGCTGGCCGTTTTGATTCTTGGGTCGCCCGCAAAGCGTTGTAAAGCAGCGGATTTCACCCATGCTTTTTCATGGAAGTAAAACGCAACGGTGTTCACCATAGGTTCGAGCATTGCAATCAGGCTGCCGATGATGACATCGCCTGTCAGTACATACGCTACCGTAAACGCGATGGTAAAGTGTATTGCTGCAAAACTTAATGTCTTTTTCATGATTCAGTCCACCTGATCTTGTTCGATGAGTTGATTATCGATAATCGTTCTCAGTTATTCAAACAGGCAAAACCAATTAGTGTGATAGGAATCGGTGAACAAAAAAGGCGCAATATGCGCCTTGAATAAACGATTGAAGATGAGTGCCGATTAACCTTGTGGTTTGACGACCATGACATTAATAGGCGAATTTTCTACCACTTTACTGGCCACGGAGCCGAGCATCACTTTATCGATGCGTGAGCGTTTGTGGCTTGGCATAACAATTAAGTCAGCCCCTAAGCGCTCGGCATAATCAAGGATAGTGGCGTAAGGTTTGCCTTCGGCGATGTGGAGTTTGTACACCACCTCTTCAGCGATGTGCTTCTCCGCAAAGGCTTTGAGTTGTGCTCGCACATCATTTTTCATCTGCGCGGCCGCGTCTTTAGGAAAATAAGTCGCCACCATGGACATGTGAATACCAGGCAACACGTTCAGCAAGTGAATTTCGGCATTGGAATGCTTAGCATGCCAGACAGCAAGTTGCACCGCTTTGTCGGCAAAGCCTTGTTCATTCAAATCAACCGGAACAAGAATATGTTTATACATGACGCTCTCTAGGGTTTATTCGTCATCCCGCAACATGCGTCTTAGGGATGCGTTGGCGATGATTGATTGACGGGATAAGTATATGCCTGATTTGACTCAGGCATATTGACGTAGCACCTTGTTACGCCTTTTTTATCCGTCTTTTTTGGTTCCAAGCCAGCAGTAAGGTCAGCAAAATCGCAGGCAAGAATACCCACTCTTTCATTGGTCGATCGCTATCGACCACCACTGAGCGAATTTCCCAATCGAAATCGATGCCCGCTGCTTCGGCTGGGCTGCCAAACTCAACCATTTCTACTAGCATGCGGTTTTTATCATTAAGCAGAGTTAAGCCCATTGAGGCGATCCGCTCTTGAGCGCTGACAGCGCGATCTTCAAACGGCAGTTGCACGGTTTTAGAGGTGTATTCGCCTTTAAGATTCTCTCCCGCGACGATCATCTGGATCGGTTGTCCAACGGGAGCTTGCTCGACAATCTGCTCTAACTTAGTGCCGGCATACATGACTTGCGCGGGATAAACCATGTCCCACCAAAAACCGGGGCGGAAGAAGGTGAAGGTCAGCACCAGTAGCGCGACGACTTCCCACCATTTGGTTTTGGTTAACCACCACCCTTGGGTTGCCGCCGAGAACAGCAACATGGCGGTGATGGAAGAGAGTATGGTCAGCATTAAGTGCCACCAGCTATCAATACCCATCAGCAGCAACTGGGTATTAAACACAAACATGAAAGGCAAAATCGCGGTGCGGATATCGTAGGCAAAGCCTTGGATACCGGTGCGGATCGGGTCGGATTTGGCGATCGCCGCCGCGGCAAATGCGGCAAGTCCGACCGGAGGCGTATCATCGGCCAAAATACCGAAATAGAATACGAACAGATGCACCGCAATCAGTGGGATGATTAAGCCATGCTCAGCGCCTAGAGTGACAATGACTGGAGCCATCAAGGTGGAAACCACGATGTAGTTGGCGGTCGTTGGTAAGCCCATACCCAGAATTAAGCTGATCACGGCAGTGAAAATCAGCATCAGCATCAAGTTACCGCCAGAGATAAACTCGACAAAGTCGGTCATCACTAAACCAATCCCAGTCAGGGTAACTACCCCCACGACTGTGCCAGCGGCAGCGGTCGCGACCCCAATACCGATCATATTGCGGGCACCTGAGACTAAGCTTTCCAAAAGGTCAGTCACGCCCTCTTTCGCCGCATCACCCAGTGAACCCGTGCGATTAAAGAGAGCCATCAGTGGACGTTGCGTGAGTAGGATGAAAATCATAAACACGCTGGCCCAGAAGGCCGATAAGCCGGGCGAGAATCGCTCAACCGTCAAACACCACACCAATACCACAATCGGCAGCAAGTAGTGCAGGCCGGATTTTAACGTCGGGGCGACATCGGGGACGTACTGCAAATTCTCATCAATCCCTAAACCCTCTTTGGCGTAGGGGGCGGATATTTTCACTAAGCCAACATAAGCGGCCAATAACACCACAGTGAGGATGGGCGTTGCTGCGTCGCCAAAGGCTTCTTTAGTCCAGCCGATACCGTAATAAACCACGGCACTTATCACGCATAAACCAAGAATCGTGGCGGTAAATGAGAGCAGCTTTTGAGCCACCGTCGATTGATGACGACGAGGTAAACCACTCATGCCCGCCTTACACGCTTCAAGGTGAACGATATAAATCAGTGCGATATAAGAAATCAGTGCGGGTAGGATCGCCGCTTTGATCACTTCAACATAGGAAATCCCGACATATTCCACCATTAAAAAAGCTGCTGCGCCCATAATCGGTGGGGTTAGTTGGCCGTTGGTGGAGGCGGCTACTTCCACTGCACCCGCTTTGGTGCCGGGAAAGCCGACACGTTTCATTAAAGGAATGGTGAAAGTTCCCGTGGTGACCACGTTGGCGATTGAAGAGCCAGAAACCAATCCGGAAAGGCCTGACGCTACCACGGCCGCTTTGGCTGGACCACCACGCATGTGCCCAAGCATCGAGAAAGCCACTTTGATGAAGTAAGCGCCCGCGCCAGCCCGCTCCAGCATGGCACCAAAAAGCACGAACAGGAACACGAATGAGGTAGATACCCCAAGTGCGACACCAAATACCCCTTCGGTGGTGAGCCACAAGTGTGACATCGCCTTATTTAGGCTCGCCCCTTTGTGGGCAATCACATCGGGCATGTAAGGGCCAGCGAAGGTGTAAAGTAAAAAGAGCGCGGCCACCATCATCAGTGGTGGGCCTAATGCCCGGCGTGTCGCTTCGAGGAGTAATACCATGCCGACCACAGAGGCGATCACATCAAACTGAGTGGGTGCGCCTGAGCGTCCTGCGAGCTCGGCGTAAAATAGATAGATATAAGCAGCGGAAAAGCTGCCCGCGAGTGCTAAAAGCCAGTCGGTTAAAGGAATACGATCGCGCGGCGAACCTTTCATTGCCGGATAGGCCGTGAAGGCGAGAAAAACGGCAAACGTTAAGTGAATGGAGCGAGCTTGCGTATCATTGAGTACGCCGAAGTCGAAGATAAAGGGGAGTGGTGAAGCGTACCAAAGTTGGAAAAGTGACCAACAGAGCGGAACAAACCAAAGCACACGCCCCGGAAGCCCTTTGGGGGCTCGAGCGCCAGTGTCTGCTTGCGCCACCATCTCTTGCACATCTTGCGACGGTGTTGTTGTCTGCGTCATGTACCTTATCCTTATTATTGATGTTCCATAGACTTGTCATCGGTACTGAGAGTGTTGTACCTGAAAGTAGTATCACCAAACGTGAACGTGATACTAAGGAGGAGGCATTTGCCTCCTCTTTTGTTATTTTTACGGGAGAGGATTTCCTCTCCCTTCTCAGTTGAAACGCGTTACTTAATCAAACCCGCTTCTTTGTAGTATTTCACTGCACCTGGGTGGAGTGGGATAGAGTTCCCTGCGGTTACCATGTCTTCTTTTTTCAAGTTAGCAAACGCTGGGTGGAGGCGAGTAAAGGTATCGAAGTTTTCAAATACCGCTTTGGTCAGGTTGTAGACGACCGCTTCAGACACCTCTTCCGTGGTGACTAACGTTGCTGCCACACCAAAGCTTTTCACTTCTTGATCTGTGCCGCTGTACATGCCAGCCGGTACAACGCTGTATGCATAGTAAGGGTTGTTGGCGACGATCTTTTCGATCTCAGGGCCCGTAGCGGGAACCAGTTTGGCAGCACAAGAGGTGGTCGCTTCTTTGATGGCACCATTTGGATGGCCAACCATGTAGATGAAGGCATCAATCTTGTTGTCACACAGCGCTTGTGAGCGCTCTGAACCTTTGAGCTCCGCCGCCAGTTTAAAGCTGTCGTTATTCCAACCGAAGGCATCCATCACCACTTGCATAGTGGCGCGATCGCCTGAGCCTGGGTTACCAATGTTGACGCGCTTGCCCGCGAGGTCTTTCACGTTTTCAATGCCTGAATCAGCACGCGCGATGATATTGAAAGGCTCGGTGTGCATTGAGAATACTGCGCGCAGTTTTTTGTATGGGCCTTGTTCTGCAAATTCGCTCGTACCGTTGTAGCCATGGTACTGCCAATCTGATTGCACAATACCGAAATCCAATTCGCCAGAACGGATAGTGTTGACGTTGTAAATAGAGCCGCCAGTCGATTCAACGGAACAACGAATGTTGTGATCTTTACGATCCTTGTTCACTAATTTACAGATAGCGCCGCCCGTAGGGTAATAAACACCAGTAACCGAACCGGTACCGATAGTAATGAAATCCTGTGCGCTGGCGACACCAGAGCCGATAACTGCGGCTGCGATAGCACCCATTTTGATTATTTTAGGTAATGACATGAATTTCCCTTCCTTCATTGGTAATGTAACCCAAAGCGTCAGCGCGGCTTCGAGCTTTCCTGCCTGAGAAACGTTGCTTTATTCGCGGCAAAGAACGATAAAGCAGCGGAATCATACCAAAAAAACAACAGATAATTACACAACTGTTAAAATTTATAGTGTGATTGACTCATTTATTAAACAGCAAAGCGTTGAGTATTCCGTAAGTATACTCTTTTAATTTCAAATGCTTAGTCTGTTTAAGTGGTGAGTAATGATGTTTCTAAGATGTGAGTTTAGTCACGCACTATGGCGTGACTAAACATCATTAAATGAGAAAGTGGTTAACCGGCGTATTCAAACAATTCGCACACAGAGTGAAACAGCTCTTTCACTGGAACATCCAAGGTCGGGGTGATAAAAATCGTGTCATCGCCAGCGACTACCCCGAGAATGCCTTCGGATTTACCGAGAGAGTCGAGCAAGCGAGCGATCAATTGTGCCGCTCCCGGACCTGTGCGGATCACCACCAACGCGTTGTTGTAATCCACATCCAGCACTAATTCACGCAGTGAGCTACTCGCTGTCGGTACGCCTAATTCTGCAGGCAAGCAGTAAACCATCTCCATCTTAGCGTTACGGGTACGTACCGCGCCAAACTTGGTCAGCATGCGCGATACTTTGGATTGGTTGATGTTGTCAAAGCCTTCATTTTTTAGCGCTTCAACAATATCGCCTTGTGAGCCAAAGCGTTCTTCTTTTAGTAAGGCTTTGAAGGCTCGGACTAGGTTGTCTTGTTTATCTACGTTACGCATGGTTCTTCTTACTTTGGTTAAATGATCGATTTGTGCATATTCTCGCATACCTATGCATGACACACCAAACGACTCGCTAAAATTGTCTTCACTGTCACTGTAAATGTTTTTGTTATCAGGTTAGATCGCTGTATAACTCTTTGTCTCAATTGAACATTAACCGATAATCGTCTTTGATGCTGTAACGCCTTCTCAGCAGTATTGCGCAAAGTCGCAAAGCTGACGTTAATTGATTGTAATCAGATTGTGATTACTATAGCGTTTGACGGTCGGATACACCTAATCACCCTACAAACATATAAGAGATTACTCTCAAGGAGATTTACGATGAAAGTCGCTGTTATTGGTGCCGCTGGCGGCATTGGTCAAGCCCTTGCTCTGTTACTCAAAAACCGTCTTCCTGCTGGTTCTGATCTCGCGCTGTATGATATTGCGCCTGTCACACCGGGTGTCGCTGCGGATCTGAGTCATATCCCAACACCAGTTACCATCAAAGGCTATGCGGGTGAAGACCCAACGCCTGCGCTGGAAGGTGCGGATGTGGTTCTGGTTTCTGCGGGTGTTGCACGTAAGCCGGGTATGGATCGTGCGGATCTGTTCAATGTGAACGCTGGCATTGTGAAAGCATTGGCAGAAAAAATTGCTGTGGTGTGTCCGAAGGCCTGTGTTGGCATTATTACTAACCCAGTGAACACAACGGTCCCTATCGCAGCCGAAGTGCTGAAAAAAGCCGGTGTGTATGACAAGCGTAAGCTATTTGGTGTCACCACACTGGATGTGATCCGCTCTGAAACCTTCGTTGCCGCGCTGAAAGATAAAGATCCGGGCCAAGTTCGTGTGCCTGTGATTGGTGGTCACTCAGGGGTTACTATTCTGCCTCTGTTGTCGCAAGTAGAAGGCGTAAGCTTTACCGATGAAGAAGTTGCCGCTTTGACTAAACGTATCCAAAACGCGGGTACCGAGGTGGTTGAAGCTAAGGCGGGTGGCGGTTCAGCGACTCTTTCTATGGGCCAAGCGGCATGTCGTTTTGGTCTTGCACTGGTTAAAGCACTGCAAGGCGAATCTGATGTTGTTGAGTACGCGTATGTAGAAGGTGAGGGGGAGTACGCTCCATTCTTTGCCCAACCTATCAAGCTAGGTAAAAATGGCGTTGAAGCGTTGCTGGATATCGGCAAACTGAGCGCTTATGAGCAAGCCGCGCTGGATGGCATGTTAGATACACTCAAAGGCGACATTCAAATCGGTGTTGAGTTTGTAAAATAATCGACAATCGATTCAAGCATTGGAAAATACCGCTCTTGAAGAGCGGTATTTTTTTATCTCAATGATATCCCCTTCCTACTTGAAGCTGCAGCGGTGTTGACTACACTCGTTCACCCCAATCACATAGTTTGCCTATGTCTATGTCTATGCCTATGCTTATGGGGATTCACTTACTTGCCGCCTACCTGCAACTTCAAGTAGTTTGAGATTTGGGAGGTCTTAAAATTAATTATTTGATTTTTCAGTTTTAAATTCCAGCTATTGGTTTTCCACTAGTGAATTCTTATGTTACTTATCTAATTATCATTTCATCCCACTGCTTTTCGTGTAATATGCGCTGTTTTTTGTATGCTTCGACTCATGTCTTGTGAGTGGAATGGTGGCCCTTCGGCTGTTGCAGGCGGATTTTCTCTTGTTTGTGACTGATGCTTGGAAGGGGAAGATGGCTTTTTACCTCTGTTATTGGTGATTAAAAAATAATGGATAAAAAACTGGGTTTAGGCTCTCTCACGGCGCTAGTGATTGGTTCAATGATTGGTGCGGGCGTGTTTAGCTTGCCACAAAATATGGCAGCGGTTGCCAGTCCACTGGCAGTGATGATCGGCTGGTCGATCACTGGGATCGGCATGATCTTTCTTGCGCTCTCTTTTCAATATTTAGCCGTCAATAAACCCCATGTGAACAGTGGTGTGTTTGGTTTTGCTCGTGAAGGTTTTGGTGATTTTGCCGGATTTTGCTCGGCGTGGGGCTACTGGTTTAGTGCCATGGTCGCGAACGTCTCTTATCTGGTGATTGTGTTCAGTACTTTAGGACTGTTGTTTGATACGCCTGATCAGATTATCTTTGGCTCAGGTAATACTTGGTGGTCAATTGGTGGCGCTTCTCTACTATTGTGGGCTGTTCACAGCTTAGTATTAAGAGGGGTGCAAACCGCCGCGCTGATCAATCTCATCACCACTATGACTAAAATGGTGCCTTTGCTACTTTTCATTGTGTCTGCGATTGCGGCGTTCAACTGGTCCACATTTAGCTTGGATTTCGCAGGGCTCCATCACATTTCAGGCGCTGATCTGCTCGGTCAGGTCAAAGCGACCATGTTGATCACGGTTTGGGTTTTTGTGGGGATTGAAGGTGCTGTGGTGGTATCAAGCCGAGCACGTCAGCGTAAAGACATCGGTCGCGCGACCATTCTTGGGTTACTCACGGCTCTGTCGATTTATGTCTTAGTCACGCTGTTGTCGATGGGCGTGATTCAAGTCAATCAGTTGGCGCAATACCCGAATCCTTCTATGGCGCAAGTGTTGACTACGATTATTGGTCCTTGGGGTAAGTACATTATTGCGGTTGGGCTTTTGATCTCGGTTTGCGGTGCGTTTTTGAGTTGGACGGTATTGGCTTCCGAAGCGCCTTTCCTTGCCGCCAA
The DNA here is from genome assembly GCF_000621645.1 of Vibrio cholerae ATCC 14035. Classification (GTDB taxonomy): domain Bacteria; phylum Pseudomonadota; class Gammaproteobacteria; order Enterobacterales; family Vibrionaceae; genus Vibrio; species Vibrio cholerae. The sequence continues at coordinate 57,541 of NZ_JHXR01000017.1, forward strand.
AGATAAGATGTTTCCCCGCCATTTTGCCAAGCAGAATCAAGCGGGAAGTCCAGTTAATGCCTTGTTCTTAACCACACTCTGTATCCAAGTCTCCTTGATCTTGGTGCGCTATACTTCCAGCACTTACGATAGCTTATTGATCTTTGCCTCAGAGATGATTTTAGTGCCGTATTTTCTGGTGGGCGCTTTTACCCTTAAGCTTGCTCTGGAGCAAAGAGATCGAGGGAAGTTGCTATTGATTGGCTTTGGCGCAACGGCTTATGGTCTATGGTTGCTGTATGCATCAGGTTTGCACTATTTGATGCTCTCAACCCTGTTGTATGTACCGGGCTTCGCTTTCTATCTCAAAGCAAAGCGTGAGCAAGGTGTAAAAGCATTCTGCGGCCGAGAAATGGTCGGAGCCAGCACCCTACTGCTGTTTGCCGTTGGGGCGGCAGGCATGCTTTGGCAAGGCGCTTGGTAAAATAGCGTTGATGCCATAGTCGACATTGTCTAAAGCTCGGGACGGATAAAAGAAACCCCTCAAGCTCGTAGAGCTGAGGGGTTTTTTAGTAAGAAAACGTAATCCATTCTCGAGTGAGTTGCTGTGGTCATCTCACCGAATTTGCAGACTATTTACTGCGATTGACCGCCATATGGGCGAGCGTGATCAAGGCTTGTTTGTATTCGCTTTCTGGCAAAATCGCAAGTTCAGCGATGGCTTTATCCGCTTCATGCAGCGCCTTTTCAATGGTGTATTGTAAAGAACCGGTTTGCTCCATCGCTGCGAGAATCTCATTAAGACGCGACATGCCATTGGCTTTCTCGATGGCTTCACGGATCATCGCGGCTTGCTCAGGATTCCCGTGCTGCATCGCATAAAGCAGTGGTAGGGTAGGTTTGCCTTCTGCCAGATCGTCACCGACGTTTTTACCCATCTCATCACCATCTGAAGTGTAATCCATCACATCATCAATCAGTTGGAAGGCTGTGCCTAGGTATTTACCGTAGTTTTGCATCGCCAGTTCGACTTCAGGAGAAGCATCACACAGGATAGCGCCAATCTGGGTTGCCGCTTCAAACAGACGTGCAGTTTTGGAGTAAATAACCTGCATGTAGCTGGCTTCGGTGGTATCAGGATCGTTACAGTTCATTAATTGCTGTACTTCACCTTCAGCGATCACGTTTACTGCATCACTCATCAGTTTCAGGATCTTCATTGATCCTAATTCTGTCATCATCTGAAACGAGCGAGTGTAGATAAAATCACCGACTAATACGCTGGCGGCATTACCAAACGCGGCATTGGCGGTTGCTTTACCGCGGCGCAAGTCTGATTCATCGACCACATCATCGTGCAACAGGGTTGCCGTATGAATGAATTCAATAAACGCAGCAGCAGTCGTGTGATGTGACCCTTGATAACCGAGCGCTTTGGCGGATAAAACCGCCAGCAATGGGCGTAAACGCTTCCCACCACCACTGATGATATAGAAACCAAGTTGGTTGATTAGGGAAACGTCAGAATTGAGTTGAGCGTGAATCGTTTCGTTCACTTTTGCCATGTCATTGGCAGTAAGCGCTTGGATAGCTTTAAAATCCATCGTAAATCCGGCTGAAATAAGAGCGTGTAAGGCATTTAGTCTTCTGGAATCGCTGCATAATACACTAAAAATCATTGATTAATACATGGCTTAAAGGCATGATTGCGGCACTTTTGTTTGGCGATTAGCTTTTCGCCATTTTTTTCAAAATATGGCTTGTCATAGGCACATCATTCACGTAGAATCTGCGCCCTATTGATGATTAGTTTAGCGCACACCCTTATCGCATAAAATATAAGCATAGGCTGTGCGGAAAGAGCGGAGTAAAATATGTACGCTGTTTTCCAATCTGGTGGTAAACAACACCGTGTAAGCGAAGGTCAAACTCTTCGTTTAGAGAAATTAGACGTTGAAACTGGTGCAACTGTAGAATTTGATAAAGTTCTGCTGGTTGCTAACGGTGAAGACATTAAAGTAGGTGCTCCTCTGGTTGAGGGCGGTAAAGTAGTTGCTGAAGTGGTACAACACGGTCGTGGCGATAAAGTAAAAATCGTTAAGTTCCGTCGTCGTAAGCACTCTCGTAAGCAACAAGGTCACCGTCAGTGGTTCACAGAAGTGAAAATCACTGGTATCAACGCTTAAGTTATTAGGAGAGTTCAACAATGGCACACAAAAAAGCTGGTGGTTCTACTCGTAACGGCCGCGATTCAGAAAGCAAACGTCTAGGTGTTAAGCGTTTCGGTGGTGAATCTGTACTTGCAGGTAACATCATCGTTCGTCAACGTGGTACTAAGTTCCACGCTGGCACTAACGTAGGTATCGGTAAAGATCACACTCTATTCGCTCTATCTGATGGTAAAGTGAAGTTCGAGGTTAAAGGTCCTAACAACCGTAAATTCGTTAGCATCGAAACTGCTGAATAAGCCAAGTTTCTTGATGAATTTAAAAGCCCTGCCGTTTGGTGGGGTTTTTTATTTATCGAAAGTGTGGTCGACCCTAGACCCTAGACCCTAGACCCTAGACCTGAATGTAGCCTGATCCAAGCAGGCGATTGTTTTCTGGGATCTACGTTCTCAGGTTTACTAGACTGATTAAGATTTCCCACGAGATTGAGTGGAGGAAAAATGAAATTCGTAGATGAAGCGGTAATTAAAGTTCAAGCTGGTGATGGCGGCAACGGTGTTGTGAGCTTCTGGCGTGAAAAATTCGTTACCAATGGCGGCCCTGATGGTGGTGATGGTGGTGATGGCGGCGATGTGTATATGGTCGCTGATGAAAACCTCAACACTTTGATTGACTATCGTTTCCAGCGCTTTTATGAAGCGGAGCGTGGTAAAAACGGCGGTGGCGGTAACTGTACAGGTAAAAGCGGTAAAGACAAAGAGCTGCGCGTACCGGTAGGTACTCGTGCCGTCGATATTCACACCAATGAAATCATTGGTGAAGTGGCCGAACATGGCAAAAAAGTCATGATCGCCAAAGGTGGTTGGCACGGTTTGGGCAACGCCCGTTTTAAATCCTCGGTGAACCGCTCTCCACGTCAAAAAACCTTGGGTACCAAGGGTGAGCTGCGTGATATTCGTTTAGAGCTGCTGCTGTTGGCTGACGTTGGTATGCTCGGCATGCCAAATGCGGGTAAATCGACCTTCATTCGTGCTGTTTCTGCGGCTAAACCTAAAGTGGCGGATTACCCGTTTACCACGCTAGTACCAAGCCTTGGTGTGGTGAGCGTGCTGCCGGAGAAAAGCTTTGTGGTGGCTGACATCCCAGGCTTGATTGAAGGCGCTGCGGAAGGGGCTGGTTTAGGGATTCGTTTCCTTAAGCACCTTGAACGTTGTCGCGTGCTGCTACACATGATTGATATCATGCCTGCTGATCAAAGCGATCCTGCACACAATGCGTTGACCATTATTGATGAGCTTGAACAGTACAGTGAAAAGCTGGCGAAAAAGCCACGTTGGTTAGTGTTCAACAAAGTTGATCTGATGTCAGAAGAAGAAGCGGATGAGATCATTCAAAACATCATCGATGCTCTGGCATGGGAAGGCGATTACTTCAAAATCTCTGCGGCGAATCGTCAAGGCACCAAAGAGCTGTGCATGAAGCTTGCCGAGTTCATGGATACCTTACCAAGAGAAGCGGAAGAGAAAACAGAAGCCGAAAAAGTCGATTTCACATGGGATTATAACCATAAAGACGGATTGGCTGGTCGTGAAGTGATCACTGAAGATGATGACGATTGGGATGATTGGGACGATGAAGAAGATGACGGCCACGTTATCTATGTTCGTGACTGATTAACTTACTGGTATGCCGCAACTTAGTTGCGGCTTTTTTGTGTCTAAATCAACTTTCCTAAAGTTTGTTTCGGGCACACTTACTCTCTCTTCGGCATATTTAGGTTTTAGGAAAGGAATCATGGAATCCAAACAGAGAGCCGTTTCTCGTTTGATTGCTCAGGCAGGGCAGATGTTATTAGCGCATGGCGCAGAAAGTACTTTAGTCGGCGATATAATGCGCCGTATGGGGTTGGCGAGTGGGATGAGTGAAGTCGAAGTCTCTCTCTCGGCGAGCTCGCTTGTGGTGACGACCGTCTATAAAGAGCACTGCATTACGACTGCGCGACGCAGCCCAGATCGCGGCATCAATATGCGTGTGGTGACGCAGATTCAAAGGATCTGCATCATGATGGAAAAAGGCATTCTCGATCACAGCTTAGCGCAGCGAAAACTCAATCACATCAGTCCAGAGCGTTACAATCGTTGGCTAGTTGTGGTCATGATTGGCCTCTCTTGCGCGGCATTCAGCCGTTTGGCTGGGGGCGATTGGATGGTGTTCTTGATTACCTTGATCGCCTCGTCAGTTGGGATGATCGTTCGCCAAGAAATCGGCCATCGTCAGTTCAATCCACTCATCAATTTTGCGGCAACGGCTTTCGTGACCTCAGTGATTTCTGCCCAAGCTGTGATTTATCAACTCGGCAACAAACCGACGATCGTCATGGCCTCTTCCGTGTTAATGCTGGTGCCCGGCTTTCCATTAATTAATGCGGTCGCAGATATGCTCAAAGGTTATATCAATATGGGCATCGCACGCTTTGTGATGGCGAGTTTGCTGACTCTAGCCACGGCGCTCGGTATTGTCGCGGCAATGAGCATCACCGGAATTTGGGGGTGGTAATGTTAAGCTGGGATCTGTTTTTCGGACTACTCAACGACATGTTTTTTGCCGCGATTCCGGCGGTTGGGTTTGCTTTAGTCTTCAATGTGCCTGTGCCCGCATTGAAATATTGTGCGTTAGGTGGTGCACTTGGTCATGGCTCGCGTTATTTGATGATGCACTTTGGCGTACCGATTGAGTGGGCGAGTTTTTTTGCCGCTACTCTAGTGGGTATGGTTGGTGTTTATTGGTCTCGTCGTTTTCTGGCTCATCCTAAAGTGTTTACGGTTGCTGCGCTTATCCCGATGGTTCCTGGTGTTTTTGCATTTAAAGCCATGATCGCGTTAGTCGAAATTAACCATGTGGGTTTTTCGCCCGAGCTGATGGAAGCCTTATTAGAAAACTTCCTTAAAGCCATGTTTATCATTGCGGGTTTGGCGGTTGGCCTTGCTGTACCTGGACTGTTATTCTACCGCCGCAAACCGATTATTTAAGGTAAGAGAAAAATGATGATCAGTATGATTGCCGCGATGGCAGACCAGCGCATTATTGGTAAAGATAACCAGATGCCTTGGCATCTACCGGCTGATTTCGCGTGGTTCAAACGCTGTACATTAGGTAAGCCTGTAGTGATGGGGCGTAAAACCTACCAATCGATCGGACGTCCTTTACCGGGGCGGCACAATATTGTGATCTCCCGTGATGCGAGTTTGCAGATTGAGGGGGTGGATGTGGTGACCTCCATTGAGGCGGCGCTGGCGAAAGCGGGTGAGGTCGACGAGGTGATGATCATCGGAGGTGGTAGCTTGTATGCGGCCTGTTTGCCGATGGCCCATAAACTGTATATTACCGAGATCCATGCAAAATTGGATGGTGATACTCAGTTTCCTGAATGGGGGAGTGATTGGCTAGAGCGCTCTCGTGAGCATTATCCTGCCGATGAAAAAAATGCCTACGGGATGGATTTTGTGATTTTTGAACGCCAATATCCCCTTCCTACTTGATGTGCAGCAGTGTTGGCTGCGCAAATTGGTTCTAGACACATTTGTCACTTATTTTGCCGCCTACCTGCAACTCCAAGTCGTTTGGGGATCGTCATTGCAGGTATCGTCAGAGAAAATACACTCAACACCCGTATTAACGGGTGTTGTTTTATGCTGGCAGCGCTGCTTGGCTAAAGTAGTGTTTATCTTCCCAACGCAGCATAGTCAGGGTTCCGCCCCACACACAACCCGTATCTAGGCCGATCACCGTTTCACTCACATACCCTTCTAATGCCGCCCAATGGCCAAAAATCACCGTCTTTTCAAGAGCAATACGCTGCGGTAATTGGAACCAAGGTAGTAAGCTACCGTCAGTCACTTCTTTCGGTGGCAGTTTGCATTGCATATCTAAACGACCATCTGGGAAACAAAAGCGCATACGAGTAAATGCGTTAACGATATAACGCAAGCGATCTATCCCTTGTAGCGTTGGATGCCATGCGTCGGGTTGGTCACTGTACATCTGCTCAATCAGGGTGCTCCACTCGGGGCTGCGAAGTACAGACTCGACCTCTTGCGCAGCTTGGCGTGCAGTGGCGAGATCCCATTGTGGTGAGATGCCAGCATGGCACAGTACAAACTCTTGATGTTCAGCGAGCAAAGGCTGCTGACGTAGCCAATCGAGTAATGGCGCGGCGTCAGGCGCATCTAAAACCGCTTGGGTTTGATCGCGCCGTTTAGCGGAGTGGTGACCGAGTGCTACTGAGAGCAAATGCAAATCATGATTGCCGAGCACGACTCGTGCTGCATCCCCTAACTGATAGACAAAACGCAAGGTTTCTAGTGATTTTGGACCACGAGCGACCAAATCTCCCGCAAACCACAGCGTATCAAGCTGAGAATTAAATTCGGCCTGCTTGAGCAGTTGCTGTAGCTCGTCAAAGCAGCCTTGAATATCTCCAACGATATAATTCGCCACACAAACTCCCTTAATTCAATACATGCGGAACGGCTAAACGAAATGGTTCAATCTCAACCGTGAAAGACTCACCTTGTTCATCGATCATCAAATATTGCCCCTGCATCACACCGACGGGAGTATCTAAGGCCGTGCCACTGCTGTAGGTATATTCATCGTTAGCTTTGATGCGAGGTTGCTCTCCCACAACGCCATCGCCTTCAACCACGGTCTGTTTGCCATCGGCATCCGTGATCAACCAGCGCCGACTCATCAGTTGGACGGTCTGGGAGCTGAGATTTTTGATGGTGATGAGATAGGCGAACACAAAGCGCTGATACTCAGGATTTGATTGTTCCTCAATGTAGCGAGTTTGAACCTGAATTTTGATACAGGGCAGCGAAACATCCATGAGCGACTCCTCAGCTTAGTAGTCAGATATTGGCAGATAAACAAAGGACGACTGAATGTCGTCCTTATCGATTATGCGTGAGTTTTGTGTGTGGCATCAAGCCAGTTCGCTAATGCCACAAATTGAGCCAAGGTCAGATTTTCTGGGCGCATACCTGGGTTGATGCCCAGAGTTTCCAGTGTTTCCGGTTCAGCCAAACCTTTATAACAGTTACGCACCGTTTTACGGCGTTGGTTAAAGCCTTCACGTACCACGCGATCTAACCACTCTAAGCTGGTTGCTGGATGAGGGAGATCTTCATAAGGCACCAAACGTACCACGGCCGAATCCACTTTTGGTGGTGGCACAAATGCGCTAGGTGGCACTTCTAGTACCGGAACCACTTTACAGTAGTATTGCGCCATCACGGTTAGTCGACCGTAGGCCTTGGTTCCCGGACCTGCGGCTAATCGGTTCACCACCTCTTTTTGCAGCATGAAGTGCATGTCTTGAATATCACGGTGGAATTCAAACAAGTGGAACATCAGCGGCGTTGAAATGTTGTAAGGTAAGTTACCAAACACGCGAAGTTTGTTATTGGGTTTCACCAACTGCTTGAAGTCGAAACGCATCGCATCGCCTTCATGAATGGTCAACTTGCTGGCTAATTCTGGATGATTACGCAGGCGTTCTGCCAGATCGCGGTCAAGCTCAATGACAGTGAACTTATCCACTTCACGTCCTACCGGTTCTGTGATGGCGCCTAACCCTGGGCCGATTTCAACCAAGTTTTGCCCCGGTTTGGGATTAATTGCCGACACAATACCATCAATGATGTAAGGATCATTGAGGAAGTTCTGACCAAAGCGTTTACGCGCTTTGTGCCCTAAGTGGACATCATTTCTCATAGTTTTCTCTAAGTTATTGCGCTTTTTTATCAACTAATTCAATTGCGTAAGCTAATGCAGTCCAAAAGCTTCCCGCATCGGCTTGACCCGTTCCAGCCAGATCGAGTGCCGTACCGTGATCGACCGAAGTGCGGATAAAAGGCAGCCCGAGCGTAATATTGACTGAGCGGCCAAAGCCTTTGTATTTCAGCACTGGAAGCACTTGATCATGGTACATGCCGAGAACGGCATCCGCTTGTTGCAAGTATTTTTCACTAAAAATAGTATCGGCTGGTAAAGGACCAACCAATTGCATGCCATATTGCTCACGCAAACGCTGTAGGGTAGGAGTGATGGTTTCGATCTCATCCATGCCCAATACACCGTCTTCACCTGCGTGTGGATTTAACCCACATACGTAGATTTTAGGCTCAGCAATGGCAAATTTCTCGACTAAATCCTTGTGGAGAATATGAACAATCTGTTCTAGACGTTCACAAGTTATCGCTTGCGGCACTTCTGCGAGTGGCAGATGTGTAGTGACTAACGCAGTACGTAAGCCTTCTGTGGCCAGCATCATCACGACGAGGGGAGTTTTTGACTGTTCAGCAAAAAATTCGGTATGACCGCTGAAAGCCACCCCCGCACGGTTGATCACCCCCTTGTGCACAGGGCCGGTGACAATAGCATCAAATTCGCCATTCATACAGCCTTTTGCCGCTCTTTCCAGCGTTTTTAACACATAGTGTCCATTCGCTGGATTGAGTTGACCGGCGACGACGGGTTCCGCGAGAGGAATATGCTCAACCAACAAGGTTCCTGCTTGTTGCGCTTGCACTGGATTATCGCGTTGATAATCCAGTAGCTTAACCTGTATGCCAAGTTGCGTGGCCCGCTGCGCCAATAACGCCTTATCGGCACACACCACCAGTTGATGTGGCCAATCTTGCGCGGAGAGGGCGAGCACCAGATCGGGACCGATCCCCGCGGGCTCACCGGCTGTGACAATGATGCGTTTACTGCTCATCCTTCTCGTCCTTCAATACTTCAACAAAGGCGCTGGCACGCAGCTCTTGCAGCCAAGCACTGGCTTCTTCATTGAATTTACGATTGAACAAGATACGGTAGGCCTTGTTTTTCAGTGCGGAATCAGTTCTGTCCACTTCGCGACGATCGAGCACTTCTACAATGTGCCAACCATGTACGGTTTTAAACGGTTCACTGATTTGGCCTACGGGTAAGGTTTCAATCTGGTGTTTAAACTCTGGGACATACAGATCAGGAGTTTGATAGCCCAGTTCACCTTTTTGCGCGGCAGAGCCGGGGTCTTGGCTATATTGCTGTGCTAATTCTGCAAAGGTCACTTCGCCATTTTTGATGCGCTGTACAAATTCATTGAGCTGCTTTTGCGCGCCTTCATCGCTGAGGATGATGGTCGGTTTGATCAAAATGTGACGAGCATTAACTTCTGTGACCGCGACCGTTTCTAGGCCTTTGACATCATCTATTTTCAAAATGTGAAAACCGACACCACTGCGAAACGGGCCAATAATGCTGCCTTTGTTCTGCATTTTGATCTGATCAGCAAAGATGGTTGGCATCTCTTCTTTGCGCATCCATCCCCAATCTCCCCCTTGCAGGGCTTTGGGACCTTTGGAGTAGGCGTACGCCATTTGCGCAAAGTCTGCCCCATTTCTTAGGTCGTTGACCAGCTTGTTGGCCAAGGTTTCCGCGGTACTTTTATCTTGTCCGTCATCGACTCGCAGTTGAATATGACTGATTTTGTATTGCACGGTGGCATCGGTTTCCTGCGCCAGCAGCTCAGCTAACGTATCAACTTCGGCGGGCAGAATGTTGATACGACGACGAACTAAGGCATTGCGTGCATCACTCGCCGCCATCTCTTTACGGACTTGCTCACGGAACTCTGGGTAAGTTAAGCCTTCTTGCGCTACCGAAGCAATCAACTGCTCCTGAGTCTGTTGGTTGTTTTTCGCTATCTCTTTAATCGCTTCGTTGAGGCGGTTGTCATCAATTTTTACCCCAATCCGATCCGCTTCTTGCTGCTGCAAAGTATCGATGATCAGTTTTTCCAATACTTGTTCGCGCAGCACCGTTTCTTGTGGCAAAGGCTGCTTGTTCTGCTTGGCATTGGCTTTGATGGTTTTCAGGGCGCTGTCCACATCACTTTGTAGTATGACGCCGCTATTGACAATCACTGCCACGCTATCGAGTTGTTTGGGCTCTGCGTGAGCGTTGAAGAGAGTCAGCGCACTGAGAACGCTAATTAGTGTGGGTTTCCACAATTTCATGTGCAGTCCTATCTAAAATGTTTTAAGCCTGAGTTTCCTCAGGCTAGGTGAATTAGTTATTCAGGAAGAATGGGCGACCATAACCGAGTGAGTTACCTGCGCTATCGACACCTGTCATGCTTGAGCCTGCGCCAATGCTGGTGCCAAAACCAATAATCCCGATGTTAAAGCTGAAGTTATTCTCATAAATCGGAGTCGCGTAAGGATCCGTAACAAAGTTGCCATTCCAGCTTTTTAATTGGTTACTGTAAGTAAAGCCCACATACCAACAATCTGAAGTGTAAGTCAGGTTAGCCAGCCACTCTAACGCCTCGTCTGTGGTCAGGTCATAGTAATATTGACCGCTAGCCGACCATTTACGACTCAACTGGTAACCCGCCAAAATGCCCGCTTGTGAAATACCGTCTCGGGTAATGTCATCAATATTGGTAATGCTGTCACCGACGGTATTGCGAATATAATCCTTAGCAACATAGCGGTAGTTAGCTTGAATATAACCGCTGGCGACTCGATATTCTAATGTACTGTTGCCAAGTTGAACGGCTTGGCTATCGATGTCGTATTGAATGCCGCCGTGATAGAACAGATAGTCAGCAAAGTTAAAGTCCATCTCAACGGCCCAAGCGGAATAGCTGGTTTTATCCGATGTGCTGTCTGGATTTTTATTGGACGGATTGAGCTTGCTGTCCAGATAGAAAATCTGACCAAACGCGATATTGAGGCGCTCTTTATAGTTGCTATCAAAGAAACGAGTCGATGCACCGTAGCTGACTTGGTTGGCGGACTCAATTCGGTCTACGCCGCTGTATTTGCGACTGCGGAATAGCCCGTAGTAGTCGGTTTGCAGCAAAGTGGAATCATACAGACCAATATTGTCCTGATATTTTTCTGGCACGTAGAGATATTGAATTTTGGGTTCAAGGGTTTGAGTGTAGTCATCAAGCAGTACCGTATCTCGTTCAAGCACAATGCCCGCTACACTGCGAATCTCAGGGATAACGCGTGTCACACTCTCTTCCAGTTTGGCATCTGTGGTCTTATCAAGATCTTGTTGATAGTAGGTGCCCAAGACACGTGCTTCGGTTGTCCAGTTGCCCCAAGTGTTGCTGAACGGAATTTTGAGCCCAGGTTCAATATGTACTCGAGTTGCAGAGGGTTTGCCTCTTGCATCGGTTTCAAAGCGCGAGACATGGCTGACAAGGTCAAGATCCAGATACTTCATCGTCTCTGGAGCATAGTAGTTGTAGCTGAGCTGGGGCATTAACCGATAAGGCAAGTTCGTGCTAGTGGTATCCTTGGTCAGTAGTTGGAAATCCCGCACCAACAGCGCAGAATCCCAGTTGTCGCTACGGTAAGTGGCACGCCCTTCTTGGATGAGTTGTCCATCTTCACGATTACCGACTCCCGAATCTAAGTCAGAGAAATAGTTGATATCGCTGACTTTGGAGTAGTCGATTTCAAATTTCCAAGCTTGTTGGAAAATGCCGTTATGCTCATATTGGAATGCCCAGCGATCGCCTAATTCAGTGTGCAGCTGATCGTCGGCAAGATATTCAGATTTGATTTGACCCGCACCAAAATCGGTCAGATAACGGAACACACTATTCAGTTGTGTTCCGCGCTTTTGCATATAGTTAAAGGTGGTTTCTAAGTCATATTGGGGTGCCAAGTTCCAATAAATTGGCACTTCAAACGAATAGCCATTTCGTGAGCCGTAAGAGGCCGTCGGGTATAGAAAACCAGTTTTACGCGTATCACCGATTGGCACAGTCAAATAGGGGAGATAGAACACAGGTACGTTTTGCACTTCAAGACGCGGATTGTAGAAGGTCGCAATCTCTTCATTCTGATCCACATCAATGCTGGAAGCACGCATCCGCCATGCATTATCACCATCAGGACATGAGGTGATGGAGCCATCTTCAATTTCATACACGGCTTTGCCCGTTTTCGAAACATACACCGCTTCACCACGGCCCGGTTCACACAAAAACTGGTAGCGAGTATTTTCCAGCGTCATTTCATCGGTATTGAGATGGTTGGTCGCTTTGGTGGAGTGTGTTTTTATCTCACCATCACTGAACTGAACATTACCTTCAGCGACAACCACATTCTCTTGCTGATGCAAAGTCACGTTATCCGCGGCAATGCGTTTCTTACCTTGCACGACAACGACATTCCCCGAATAGGTCGCCTTCTGCCCATTGATTGCCTCTAGCTTATCCGCTTCGACATTGATAGGCTGTTGGCCGGGATTAGTAGGCTCAGGCTGGTTGACTAAACACTGCTCACCATTAGGTAATTGAGCGCGATTGTCATCCACACTTGCTTCTGCTTGTATCTGAGGTGCAAAGAGTGCAGCGCTAATCGAAGCGGCTAAAAACGTGCGGGAAAAGCATGACATGGGGTTGTACATCCTGTTGAACTTGTGGCCTGTTGAACTTGATGGATTCCGAACTTAGGAGCCTGAAATATAAACGGTCCTTATCATAAAGGAAATTGACGCTTGCGCCACTATCAGACCGCTTCACTCCAGAAAAATTCATAGATTGAGAGCACATAATGCATATTTTTGGCAAAATTCTTGGCGCTTTTTTTGGCTTCCTGTTTGGTGGCCCTTTTGGCGCAATCTTTGGGATCTTCCTTGGCCACCAGTTTGATAAGGCGCGTCGTTTAAATCAGGCTGGCTTTCAAAGTGGTACATTTGGTGCAGGTCCTAGCCAAGCGGAGCGCCAAGAGGAGTTTTTTAAATCCGCATTTTCGGTGATGGGGCATGTAGCAAAAGCCAAGGGTCAAGTCACCAAAGAAGAGATCCAACTCGCGACCATCATGATGGATCGCATGAACCTGACCCTAGAGCAAAAACGTGCTGCACAAGATGCGTTTCGTGACGGGAAAGAAAGCGATTTTCCTCTAGAGCAAGTGTTAGAGCGCGTGAAAATCGCCACGGGCGGGCGTTTTGACCTGCTACAGTTTTTCCTTGAGCTGCAAGTCTCTTCCGCGTTTGCTGATGGGGATGTACACCCGAGTGAGCGTAAAGTACTGCATCGTATTGCGCGTGGGCTTGGTTTTTCTTCCGAGCAGTTAGAGCGCCGTTTACGGATGCAGGAAGCGGCGTTTCGATTTCAACAAGGTGGTGGCTTTGGTGGTTCGCAGCAGCAATCCCATAGTGGGCAGCAATGGCAGCAGCCTTCATCACGCCATCAATTGGCCGATGCCTACGAAGTGCTTGGGGTGAGCGAAAGTGCGAGTGCGCAAGAGGTGAAGCGAGCTTATCGTAAGCTGATGAATGAGCACCACCCAGATAAGCTGATGGCGAAAGGTTTACCGCCAGAGATGATGAACGTCGCGAAAGAGAAATCTCAGCAAATCCAACACGCTTATGAGCTGATCCGAAAGGAGAAAGGCATTAAGTAAGCTCATCGTCATTATGCGCTTACCTTTTCTAAGGCAAACTTAACTGTTTGCCTTTCTTTTCAGGCAAAAGAGCAATTAGAGTGGGGCGGTTTTCGATAGATAAAACTTTCGACAGATAAAACAAAACCCAGTCATAGACTGGGTTTCTAAAAGTGGCTCCTCCTGCTGGACTTGAACCAGCGACCTGCGGATTAACAGTCCGTCGCTCTACCGACTGAGCTAAGGAGGAATTATTCTTTTTAATGGTGCCGACTACCGGAATCGAACTGGTGACCTACTGATTACAAGTCAGTTGCTCTACCTACTGAGCTAAGTCGGCAAATCTACTTGCAAGGCAAGTGAGAAATTGGCTCCTCTGCTGGACTTGAACCAGCGACCTGCGGATTAACAGTCCGTCGCTCTACCGACTGAGCTAAGGAGGAATTATTCTTTTTAATGGTGCCGACTACCGGAATCGAACTGGTGACCTACTGATTACAAGTCAGTTGCTCTACCTACTGAGCTAAGTCGGCACATTTGTTATTGTTCGTGCAAGCACCAACAATCAAAATTGTGGTGCCCGGAGGCGGAATCGAACCACCGACACGAGGATTTTCAATCCTCTGCTCTACCGACTGAGCTATCCGGGCGACGGGGTGTATTAAAAGGTTTTTCGTGGTAGTCGTCAACATGAAAATCTAAAAAAAATATCGTTTGTTGTTTTTCTATACTTAATGGCCTGTTTTTGTCCATTTCGTTTACCAAAATATCGCTAAATGAACCACAAGACCCACATGCTCAGTGAAATAGAGAGTTTTAAGCGTAGCCAGAAAATCACAAAGTACGTAAAAATACCTGCTTGATAAATATTTTCAGTTATACCCTTCCTACTTGAAGCTGCAGCCGTGTTGGTTAAGTGTATTCATCCCAATCATAGAGTAGGTAGGCTCATGGGATGAATGCACTGGCTGACGACAGGCAACGTCAAGAAGTTTGGGTATCATAACGACGGGTAACCCATCAGTTCAGTGAAACGTTTTGCGCTCACTGAACTGAAAGTATGCTTAACGAGTGACCTCAAAATGCGCAGCCCACTGTTCTAACTCGCGGGCGAGTTTGGTGAGAGTTTGCGTACTATTGTGGCTCTCCATCACCACTCGGCTCAGTTTTGAGCCACTTTCTTCAATCATATTGATTCGGCGCGCAATATCATCGCTGACTTGGGTTTGCTCAGCGGCCGCCGTGGCTATTTGATGGCTCATCGAAGAGACGCTTTCGAGTGCGCTGACAATCAATGCCAGCGCAGAAGCGGCATTTTCTGACTCTTGCACACTGCTTTGACTGGTTTGCCCACAAATCTGGATGGTTTGAATCGCATTACGCGACCCTTCCTGCAAATTGTGGATCATCTGCTGGATCTCTTTGGTACTGGTTTGCGTGCGGCCCGCTAAGTTACGCACTTCATCAGCCACGACGGCAAAACCGCGCCCTTGCTCGCCAGCGCGTGCTGCTTCAATCGCGGCATTCAGCGCCAGTAAATTGGTTTGCTCTGCAATATCACCAATCACATCCAGTACTTTAGCGATGTTTTTGACATCCAGATCCAGATCGGCAACCGCGGTGCTCGCAGTTTGTAATTGGGTCGCCAAGCCTTGAATATTGCTTACCGTGTTGTGGATGAGCTTTTGCGTATGCTGGCTTTGCTGATCCGCTTGATCGGTGTTGAATGCGGTATCACGCGCAGAATCGGCGACTTGGTTCGCTGAAGAGGCCATTTCGGTCATTGCAGTGGCAATCATGGCGGTAGATTGCTGCTGGCTATCCGTTAATTCGGCAATGCTTTTGGCACGAGTACCTGCGCCGGCTAATTCAGAGCGTAAAGCAACCATGGATTGCTCAAGCTTAGCCACCAAGTCTGCAAGTGAGCTGTTCATCTGCTGCACTGCACCATAAATACTCTCTTTAGGGGCTTTTATCACAAATTCACGACGAATGCGGCCTTGTGCCACCGCTTGTACTGCGCTGCGTACCTCATTTGGTTCACCGCCGATAATCAGCAGTATTTTACGAATCGCGACCAGTAGCAGAGATAAAATCGCAACGGCGATCACCACACATAAGCTTAGTTGCCATTGCGCGGTAGACCAAAAACGCTCATTCACTTCGTTAAAACCAATACCCGTGCCGACAACCCAGCCCCAGTGTGGCGTTTTGCGCGCGATGGAGAGCTTTTCTTCAATCGAGCCATCTGCTTGCTTTTGTGTCCACGTATATTCCACCAACTTGCCGGATTGATGACGCAGCACATCTTGAATTAAGCGGCCAACACTATTGCCTTTACCATCTTTAAAATCGTGAAAACTGGTGTCATGCAGTTGTGGGTCGAGCGGCGTCGCCACGAAAGTCATATTTTCATCTGCCACATACACATATTCATTATCTTTGTAGAGATTGTTGCGCATTAGGCGGGTGGCGAGCGCTTTGGCTTCTGGCTCCGACATTTTGCCTTCTTGAGCCAGCTTCTCTACCTCAGTCAAAATACTGTAGGCACTATTAAACAGCTCGGTTACACGCGCTTTGTTATCGAGATTGCTGGCCACACGTAACGTCCACAGTCCGGTCGCGGTTAGCGCGAGAAGAGCGGCGAGAATGATGGCAGATAATAAATAAGCTTGGGTTTTTAATTTCATAGTTTGAACCCTATGGGGAAGGTGTAAGCAGATTAAATTTTTGTGGCGGTTTGATGTCGGCGAGATAGTAATGAGCTTGCTTATTTATTGATACGAAGTAAGTGTGAAAGTATGAGTTGGATTAAATTTTTGCCTCGAAATAAAAAAGAAGAAGTGAGAACGATGAGTTAAGTGAGAAGCGGGATGTTTGGGAAGTGAGAAGCGAAATCCCAAATGCAGATAAAGAAAAACCCAGTCAAGGACTGGGTTTCTAAAAGTGGCTCCTCCTGCTGGGCTCGAACCAGCGACCTGCGGATTAACAGTCCGTCGCTCTACCGACTGAGCTAAGGAGGAACAATTTTTATTGTGTCTATGGCACAACTTTTAATAGTGGTGCCTCGAGGCGGAATCGAACCACCGACACGAGGATTTTCAATCCTCTGCTCTACCGACTGAGCTATCGAGGCAAATTTTAAGTGGTGCCGGCTGCCGGAATCGAACTGGCGACCTACTGATTACAAGTCAGTTGCTCTACCTACTGAGCTAAGCCGGCACACGTAACCTTTGCTGTTTGTGTCTTACACCAACAATCTAAAATTCGTGGTGCCCGGAGGCGGAATCGAACCACCGACACGAGGATTTTCAATCCTCTGCTCTACCGACTGAGCTATCCGGGCAACGGAGCGCTATTAAACGGATTTTCCCTTTCCCCGTCAACCTGTTTTTTGAAATATTTCGAAAAATCAGTTTGATTGCCGTTATTTTCAGCAAACGGCGGGCTTTTTGTTATCCCGCGTTAAATTCCTTCTTAAATTTGGTCACTTTTTCCAGATAACGACGCGCTTCCGCATTCGGATGTTTTTTGGTTAACGCCCAATACACTTGGTTAGGTTGCAGGGCATTAAGGTCACGCATGGCGCGTTGACGATCACTGCTAAAGGTACTCAACACTCCGCCAGTGCCGCCGTTATAGGCAGAAATCATGCTGTATTCGAGAGATGTGGGGTGGCGAACCTCTTTCAAATAGCGATTTTTCAGGATGTAAAAATAGGCCGTACCCGTATCAATGTTGTTTTCTGGGTTAAACAGATACTCGGGGCTGGGTTCGCCAGAGCGGTTTTTGACTAGCTTGAACACATCCCGTCCTGCGGTTTTAGGCACCACTTGCATTAAGCCATAAGCGTTGGCCCAACTCACCGCATAGGGGTTGAAACTGCTTTCGGTTTTGATGATCGCGTAGATCAGATCTTCCGGGATATCGTATTTGAGAGAGGCCTTACGCACGATATTGGCGTATTTGTAGCCACGGATGTCGATTTGATCTTTGACCATGGGGATTTCGACGTAATAGGCTTTTTTGAAATCGACTTGCTTCACTTTCAAATGGTTAGCGATGAGGTAATCGGCGTAACGGTTAGCGCGCCATGACCACTGGATCGGCTGACCATCTTGATCGAGTACCTGCTGATACAAAAAGGGTTGGCCTTTGAGTTCAATGTCTTTTGAGGAGAAAAGATCGACGTGCGCGGGATCATCGGGAGTCAGTAAGGTCGTGATGATCGCATTGCGTAAATGGGCTTTAGGATCGATAGGTGAAACGGTTTCTACTATGATTCGACCTTCGGTGAAGTTGACTTCAGAGCGGCTAAGGTAGTTGTCTATGTATTTGACATAGTTATTTTTTCCAGCGATTTTTAGCTCGCGGCGTCCCCAGCGTTTTTCGATATTGCCGGAAAAGCTGTTGATCAATGCATCCAGTGCGGCGGTGTCTTTCTGAAACTGTCCGGGTAATTCGGCTAAGTTCTTGGCGAAACGGTTAGTGGGTTCGTAATCAACATCGTAAATTTTCTCGATAAATTCACGACTACAGCCACTCAATAATAGAGCGGTGATACATAACACTAACTTTCTCATGCGCCTCCTAAAGCGAGCTTTCGCTACTCCTGATACGAAAATGACATCATAACCCAGCGGCATGATGTCATTTTTTGCAAGCAGATGAAATCCGAAATTTCCTACTTTGCAGGCGGTGTATAACCTTCGATATGGACTTCTTTACCTTCAAACAGGAAGTTCACCATCTCTTGCTCCAGCAACTTGCGGTGTTCAGGATCCATCATGTTGAGCTTTTTCTCATTGATCAGCATGGTCTGTTTGGTCTGCCATTGTGCCCAAGCTTCTTTGCAGATGTTGTCGAAAATGCGTTTGCCCAGTTCGCCGGGATAGAGTTGGAAATCCAAGCCATCGGCTTCTTTCTGCAATCGGGTACAAAATACGGTGCGAGCCATTCACTCTTCCTCTTTAAATGTGGCTATCAATGTCGAAAGGTAAGCTGTGCAACAGTTGTTTCACTGGTGCCGCGAGACCAATCTCATCGGGTTGACTTAAGTTATACCAAAGACCTTTGCTCCCTTCCATGACGATGTCCGGTTTGCGGCTTAATTGCAGCAAAATCGGCGTAATATCGAGATGGTAGTGGCTAAAGGTGTGGCGAAATGCGATCAGGGTTTTCTGCGATGTTATTGTGCTATCGCCGATGGCGCGCTGATCTATGGTGGTTTGAATATTGGCGATCTCTGATTGCGGGAAGCAGTACAAACCGCCCCAAATTCCGCTTTGCGGGCGCTGCTCAAGCCAGACGGCATTGTCGTGATAGAGCATGACAAACCAAGTGGCTTTGACGGGTTTATCTGTTTTCGGTTTCTTGCCCGGATACTCTTGGGGATTGCCTTGCTGCTTGGCAAGGCAAAACGATTCTACTGGGCACAGGCTGCATTTGGGCTTACTGCGAATGCAGATCATTGCGCCCATATCCATCATGGCTTGGTTGTATTTATCAACATCCACTTTGGGCGTGTGCATTTCTGCATAATGCCAAAGCTGGTTTTCGACACTTTTTTGCCCCGGCCAACCTTCAACGGCAAAGCAGCGCGCTAACGTGCGTTTCACGTTGCCATCCAAAATGGCGTGTGGTTTTTTATACACAGAAGAGAGCACGGCTGCCGCGGTGGAACGGCCAACACCGGGTAGCGCATTCATCTGCTCTAAATCGGTGGGAAATTCGCCGCTATATTCACTCACAACCATTTTCGCTGCTTTATGCAGATTGCGCGCTCTGGCGTAGTAGCCAAGCCCCGTCCAGAAATGCAGCACTTCATCTTGCGGCGCTGCCGCGAGGGCGTGTACGGTCGGGAAGCGCTCTAAAAAGCGTTCAAAGTAGGGGATCACGGTCGCGACTTGAGTCTGCTGTAACATGATTTCCGATAACCAAACGCGATACGCATTTTTATTTTGTTGCCACGGCAGGTTTTTGCGGCCGTAGGCGTCATACCAAGTAAGGATGGCCTGTGCAAAAGGAGTCACGACTTGCTCATTATTATTGTCTAAACTAGTGGAGCAAAATTGCACCACAGATTGGTGGTGAAGTAAAACCGACAAACATTGGGGATATTCTCCTCATTCCTGTTCGAAGCTGTGGAGGTGTTGGCGGCAGCGGCAAAGAGTTTGAGGGCAGGATAGTGAACGGTCAGTAATAACACTTGCACCGTTGACGATTCTTTGGATAATTCCCGCTCTGATTTAGTAATGTGCAGGCAATAGAAATGAGCGAAGTCATCACCCAGGAATATACCGAAGATGGCAAAGTGCTGCGTCGTATTCGTAGCTTTGTTCGTCGTGAAGGTCGTTTGACCAAAGGCCAGGAAGCCGCAATGAAAGAGTGCTGGCCAACCATGGGGATTGATTACCAGCCAGAGCTGTTGGATTGGCAACAGGTGTTTGGTAACGACAATCCGGTTGTGCTGGAGATTGGTTTTGGTATGGGCGCGTCCTTGGTCGAAATGGCGAAAAACGCACCTGAGAAAAACTTCCTCGGCATTGAAGTACACAGCCCAGGTGTCGGTGCTTGTTTGGCTTCGGCGCGTGAAGCGGGTGTCACTAACTTGCGTGTGATGTGCCATGACGCGGTGGAAGTGTTTGCACACATGATCCCAGATAACAGCCTGCACACTTTGCAATTGTTCTTCCCAGATCCTTGGCACAAGAAGCGTCACCACAAGCGCCGTATCGTGCAGCTTGAATTTGCTGAAATGGTACGCCAAAAGCTCATCATCGGCAGCGGTGTATTCCATATGGCAACTGACTGGGAAAACTACGCAGAACACATGGTTGAAGTGATGAATCAAGCACCCGGTTTTGCTAACTTGGCAACCGATGGCGATTACATCCCGCGCCCTGATGAGCGCCCGCTGACTAAGTTTGAGCAGCGTGGTCACCGTTTAGGTCACGGAGTGTGGGATATTAAGTACCAACGCACTGCTTAAATATCCCCTTCCTATTTGAAGCTGCAGCGGTGTTGGCTATGTTCATTCACCCCAATCACATAGTCTGTCTATGCTCATGGGGATGAACTCACTTGCCGCCTAGCTGCAACTCCAAGTAGTTTGGGTATAGAGAATTTTGCTTAAGCCAACATTTGATGTTGGCTTTTTTGACCCTAATCCTCGAGCTATTGAACAGCTGAAGTAGCTTGAGACAAACTAATAATAAAGAGTCAACCATGAAGCCAACAGCAGAGATTTTAGCCAGCATTATTGAAGAAGTTCGCCCGCTCACTGGGCAGGGTAAAGTCGCCGATTACATTCCCGCACTCGCCAAAGTACCAAGTGAAAAGTTGGGCATCGCCGTATTCACCAACCAAGGGGAAGTGATCTCGGCCGGTGATGCGCAGGAAGGGTTTTCGATTCAGTCGATCTCCAAAGTGCTGAGCTTGACGCTCGCGATGGGCTTATATCAGCCAAATGAACTGTGGAGCCGCGTGGGTAAAGAGCCTTCGGGGCAAGCATTTAACTCATTGATTCAGCTTGAGATGGAGCATGGAATTCCGCGTAATCCATTTATCAATGCCGGCGCGATTGTGGTGTGCGACATGCTGCAAAGTCGCCTCTCTGCACCTCGTCAGCGTCTGTTGGAGTTTGTACGCCAACTCAGCGGTGAGCCGCTCATTGCTTATGACAAAGTCGTGGCAGCATCGGAGATGATGCACAGTGATCGCAACGCGGCGATTGCCTATTTGATGCGTTCTTTTGGCAATTTCCACAATGAGGTTATTCCGGTACTGCACAACTATTTTCACGCCTGCGCATTGAAAATGAGCTGTGTTGAGCTGGCGAAAACCTTCAGCTATCTTGCCAACAAAGGTGTTTCTGTGGTGACGGGGGAAACGGTGATCACCCCAACCCAAAGCAAACAAACCAATGCCTTACTCGCCACGTGCGGCTTGTATGATGGGGCAGGAGAATTTGCCTATCGAGTTGGTATGCCCGGAAAATCAGGTGTTGGCGGTGGGATTATTGCTGTGGTGCCGGGAGAAATGACGATTGCAGTGTGGTCCCCCGCGCTGGATCAATCGGGTAACTCGCTCGCGGGGACTCGCGCGTTAGAGTTACTCGCGCAGCGGATTGGTCGCTCAATTTTCTAAGCTATCCCCTTTCTACTTGAAGCTGCAGCGGTGTTGGCAGCATTCGCTCACCCCAATCACATAGTGGATCTATGCTCATGGGGATTATGAGAGCCATCCTTAGCTCTCACCAAAGGCAAGCCGATGGCTGTGCAAATTTGTCACTCGTTTGCCGCCTGCCTGCAACTGCAAGTCGTTTGGGTATAAAAGATAAAAATAAAGAGGCGCACGCGCCTCTTGGTTATTCTTCTTCATCAGCCATAAAGGCTTCGAGCAGATCATTGAGGAACAGTTTGCCCTTTTCTGTGATTTGCCAGTGCAGATCATCTTCACTGAGATAGCCTTCATTGAGCGCCCAATCTAAGGTTGGGCGGATCACGTCAATCGTAAGTCCCGTGGTGGCGGTAAAATCGGCTTTCGGGCAGGGCTCAATCAAGCGAAAGCGGTTCATAAAAAACTCAAACGGCTTGTCTTGATCGGCAACCAACTGCTCGCTATCCAAATAAGCTTTGGCCAGATTGTTCAACGCTGCCAAGTAGCCGCGCGGGTGCTTGGTTTTGGTGGTGCGGACAATGCGCCCATCAGCAAAACTCAGTTTGCCGTGCGCGCCACAGCCAATCCCGAGGTAGTCACCAAAGCGCCAATAGTTGAGGTTGTGCTGGCACTGATAGCCCGGCTTGCTGTAGCCAGAAATCTCATACTGCACATACCCTGCATCACTGAGCTTTTGATGTCCTAACTCGAAAATATCCCATAGCGCATCTTCATCCGGTAGCTTAGGCGGTTTCGAGTAAAACAGCGTGTTGGGTTCAATCGTCAGTTGATACCAAGAGAGATGCGGCGGATTGAGCGCGATCGCCTGATCCAAATCGGCCAGTGCTTGCTCGGGCGTTTGATCCGGTAAGCCGTGCATCAAATCCAAATTAAAGCTGTTGAGGCCAATTTGGTGGGCGAGCTGAGCGGCGCGAACCGCTTCTTGTTGGCCGTGAATGCGCCCTAAACGCGCTAATTTTTCTGGCTCAAAACTCTGCACACCAATCGAAATACGTGTAACCCCAGCGGTGCGATAGCCAGCAAAACGCTGCGCTTCAATCGTGCCGGGGTTGGCTTCCATGGTGATTTCAATCTCTGGCTTAAACGCAATACGCTCGGCAACGCCTTGCAGCAAACGCGCGATCCCTTCCGCAGAGATAAGGCTCGGTGTACCACCGCCAATAAAGATCGAGTGCAGCAGGCGCGGATCTCCCTTGAGCTGGTAACGTTCGATGTCGCGATCCAGATCTTCCAGCAGCGCATCCAAATACTCTTGCTCAGGAATATCGCCTTTCTGCGCGTGCGAGTTGAAATCGCAATACGGGCATTTCTGCACGCACCACGGAATATGAATGTATAGGCTAAGCGGTGGAGGCGTTAGCATGTACGCTGCTCTTCGATCGCTTTGAACAGTTTTTGCAGGGCTTTGCCGCGATGGGATAGCTGCTTTTTGCGCACCGGTTCTAGCTCAGCAGAAGCGCAGTTTTCTTCCGGAACCCAGAAAATCGGATCGTAACCAAAGCCATTGCTGCCGTGTGGTGCGGTGAGGATTTTGCCTTCCCACTTGCCGTGGCAAACGATAGGCGTTGGATCATCGGAGTGGCGCATCAACACCAGCACACAATGAAAACGCGCGCTGCGCTGGTTGTCTGGCACATCTTGCATCGCCGCTAGCAGCTTATTGAGATTGTCGCCGTCGCTGGCATGCTCGCCCGCGTAGCGCGCAGAATAGATGCCCGGCGCGCCGTTTAGGTAATCCACTTCCAAACCGGAATCATCGGCAATCGCCGGTAAGCCGGTAATTTGCGCGGCATGACGTGCTTTGATGATCGCATTTTCAATAAAAGTGGTGCCTGTTTCTGCCGCTTCAGGGACGTTGAATTCGCTTTGCGCGACGACATCAAACCCAAAATCGGACAATAGGTCAGCCATTTCACGCACTTTGCCTTGATTGCCCGTGGCTAAAACGATCTTTTTCATGCTGTTCTCTGTGGTTTATATGGGGAAACCCGACGGCTGCGTCGTAGATTCCCCTGATCTTGTATAAAATTACTGTTCGGTATAGAACTTCTGGCTGAAGGTCAGTTTTCCCGCCCCTTTCAGACCAGCATCGACATCAATATCAAAGGTCAGCATCTCTTCATTGCTGATCGGCACTTCCGCCAAGTAGTAAATCGCGTTGCCTTCTTTGACTTGCTTAAAGCTCAGTTCACGCAAGTTACCAATCAGGTTTTTGGCATGGCCGGTCAGCTTGGCTTCGGTCGCCGGTTTGCCGAGTGACGCGCGATCTAACACGCTGATATTGAGAATTGCGGTATAGCCGTTGCGCGTCAGCTGATAACTGCTCGCCACCTTCGGGGTTAAAAAGGTTGAGTTGAACGCCGAATAGTGAACTTCAATATCTTTAATGGTTTTTTGCTGCTCAGCGCTCGCTGGCAAAGCCAATAGGGTGAGCAGTAGTGACATCATCCATTTACGCATAATCGATTCTCCTTGTGAAAAAACTCCCTCAAAGAGGGAGTGTGATTATTCAATCAGTGCTGTAATCTCAGCTGGGATCTGGCTTGGCTGTAGGATACGCACTTGTTTGTGGCGTCCTAGCTCGCCTTTTTCGATCACCACCGAACCTTTCGCCACTTTGCACAGCTTGGCGAGATACTTGCTCAAGTGTGCGTTGGCTTTACCATCAATCGGCGGCGCGGTGATGGCGACTTTGAGTTCTTCACCATGTAGGCCAACAATGCTGTCGCGGCTCGCTTTCGGTTGAATATAGAGCCGCAGCAGTAAGTCATCTCCTTCGCGCCATACGGCAGCCATTACAACTGATACCAGATAGGACCAATCACATCGCCCATCAGGAAGTTGGCAAATTGCAGCACAATAAACAGCACCAGAATGCTGAGATCAAAGCCGCCCATCACCGGAATAATGCGACGGATCGGCGCGAGCATAGGTTCAGTCAATTGATGGAACACGTATTCGATTGGGCTGCGGCCTTGGCTGACCCAGCTTAGGATAGCGCGGATCAACAATACCCAGAACAACAAGCCGCCTGCAGCTTTGATCAGAGAGAGCAAGCCGAGGAAGAGGAAATCTGCACTGAACGACACGGAGCCGCTGGAGGCAATCAAGACTAAGGCCATGAATTTCAGTACGCATAGGACGTACGCAAAAACGATGGTGGCTAAATCAATGCTGCCAATCGATGGGATCACACGGCGCAGCGGGCCGACCACGGGTTGGGTCGCTTTTACGATAAATTGAGAAAACGGATTGTAGAAATCAGCGCGCGCGGCTTGCAGCCAAATGCGCAAAATGACCACCATGATGTAGAGGTCAAATAGGGTGTTGATGAGAAAGCTCAGTGAATTCATAAGTTGCCCTTATTGATTTGGCGACCGCTCAGTTTGAGTGGACGCCTTAAACATTAAAACAGTTGTTCCATCTCTTGCGCGCGTGTTACCGCCGCTTGCATCGCTTTGGCAACGATGTCGCTGAGTTGGTGATCGTTAAACGTCTGGATCGCTTGCGCCGTGGTGCCGCCTTTTGACGTCACTTGTTCACGCAAAGTGGTCAGTGAGAGTTCAGGGTTGGCTTTGACCATGGCGGCCGCACCGAGAGCCGATTGTTGTACTAATAAACGGGCGGTGGCTTCATCAAAGCCTTGCGCCATCGCCTCTTGCTGCATGGCTTGCATAAACAAGAAGAAATAAGCAGGAGCACTCCCTGCGGCGGCAATCACGCTGTTGATGCCGGATTCGTTTTCTACCCAGCACACTTCGCCCACGCTTTGCATCAGTTGTGTGGTAAAGGCTTTATCCGCTTCGCTTACCGAATCAGGGGCGTACAAACCGCTCATGCCAAGGTTTACCAGTGATGGCGTATTGGGCATCACACGCACTAAATTGAGCTGGGTGGCCAGCATCTCATTGAGTCTTTTGACTGACACACCCGCCGCAATCGAGATAACTAACTTTCCAGAGAAATCGACCGCTTGCAGCGGTTTACACACCTCAGCCATCAGCTGCGGTTTGACCGCTAACACCACCACATCCGCTTGTTGCGCCGCTTGCTGGTTATCGCTGGTGGTGCGAATACCGTATTGCGCTTCAAGAGGCTCGCGGCGCGTGAGTGAAGGGGCGGTTGCGATGATCTTATCGGCGGCGTAACCACTGGCAATCAATCCCGCAATGATGGCGCGTGCCATGTTACCTGCGCCAATAAAGGCGATGCTTCTCTGTTCCATTCGATACTCTCAAATTTAAAAGGGGCACTCGTTGCAATGAGCATCCCAAACGTTAAGCGTTGCGGCTGTAATCGCGCTCGCCGAAAATCGCGGTACCAATACGCACTATGGTGCTGCCTGCTTCAATCGCTGCTTGCATGTCGCCACTCATACCCATGGATAAGGTGTCAATCTGCGGGTATTTCTGAGCCAGTTGTTGCTGCAATTCGGCTAATTGGGAAAATGCCGCCAGTTGCGCAGGGTAATCCGGCACGTTCTCAGGAATTGACATCAGCCCTCTTAAGGTGAGGTTTGGCAGACGAGAAATCAATTCAGCTAATGTAAATAATTGCTGCGGTTCGATGCCAGATTTTGAGGCTTCACCGCTGGTGTTGACCTGAATCAGCACTTGCAGCGGTGGCATATCCACAGGGCGCTGTTCACTGAGGCGCAAGGCAATTTTCTCGCGATCAATGGTGTGAACCCAGTCAAAATGCTCTGCCACTAAGCGCGTTTTATTCGACTGTAGTGGACCGATAAAGTGCCACTCCAGTGCTAACTGCGGGTGATGTTCGGCAAAATAGCGGATTTTATCCACGCCTTCCTGCACATAATTCTCACCAAAGTAGCGTTGACCTGCTTGAGTCGCCTCAAGAATTGCCTCGACGGGTTTAGTTTTACTTACCGCGAGAAGTTGCACACTGCTTCGAGCGCGTCCACACTTTTGTTGTGCGCTCTCAATCTGTGCAGTGATATGTTCAATGTTTTGTTGAATACTACGCATAGCCAGACTTTATTAAGGAATTTAAATGGATATCGCTGAGTTACTGGAATTTAGTGTAAAACATAACGCCTCAGATCTACATCTTTCCGCAGGTGTTCCGCCTATGGTACGGATTGATGGCGAAGTTAGGAAGCTTGGCGTGCCTGCTTTTACCCATTCTGATGTACATCGCTTGATTTTTGAGATCATGAATGATGCCCAGCGCAGTGAATATGAAGAGAAATTAGAAGTCGATTTTTCTTTTGAACTGCCTAATGTTGGCCGTTTCCGGGTTAACGCGTTTCATCAAGCGCGCGGATGCTCGGCGGTGTTTCGTACCATTCCCACTGTCATCCCGACGCTAGAGCAACTGGATGCTCCTGAAATCTTCAGCAAAATTGCCAATTATGAAAAAGGGTTAGTTTTAGTGACTGGGCCAACGGGCTCGGGTAAGTCGACGACCTTGGCGGCGATGGTGAACTATGTCAATGCTCATCACAATAAGCATATTTTGACCATTGAAGATCCGATTGAATTTGTGCACAGCAACAATAAGTGTTTGATCAACCAACGCGAAGTGCACCGTGATACCCACAGTTTTAAAAATGCATTGCGCTCGGCATTGCGTGAAGACCCAGATGTGATCCTCGTCGGTGAGCTGCGTGACCAAGAAACCATTAGCTTGGCGCTTACTGCGGCAGAAACCGGTCACTTGGTGTTTGGCACTCTACACACCAGCTCGGCGGCGAAAACTATTGACCGGATTATCGATGTTTTTCCGGGCAGCGACAAAGACATGGTGCGTTCCATGCTGTCGGAATCGCTGCGTGCGGTTATTGCGCAAAAACTCCTAAAACGCGTCGGGGGTGGCCGTGTCGCGTGTCATGAAATCATGCTGGCAACGCCAGCGATCCGGAACTTGATCCGTGAAGATAAAGTGGCGCAGATGTATTCGATCATCCAAACCGGTGCCGCACACGGCATGCAAACCATGGAGCAAAACGCCAAACAGCTGATCGCTCGTGGTGTGGTGGATGCGCAAGAAGTACAGAGCAAAATCGAGTTGGATTTAAAAGCATTTTAGGTAGGTAAAGACAGATGGAGTTGAATCAATATCTGGATAGCATGCTGACTCATAAAGCATCGGATCTGTACATTACGGTGGGTGCACCGATTTTGTATCGAGTCGATGGTGAATTGCGTGCACAAGGTGAAGCGCTCAGCGTGGCGGATGTGACGGCCTTATTGCATGCGATGATGGATGACGCAAGGCAAGCAGAATTTAAGCAGACGCGCGAAGCGAACTTTGCTGTGGTGCGTGACAGTGGCCGTTTTCGGGTCAGTGCATTTTTCCAACGTGAATTGCCGGGGGCGGTGATCCGCCGGATTGAAACGCGCATTCCCACCTTTGAAGAACTGAAATTGCCTGAAGTGCTGCAAAATTTGGCGATTGCCAAACGCGGTTTAGTGTTGGTGGTTGGCGCAACCGGTTCGGGTAAATCGACCACTATGGCAGCCATGACTGGCTATCGTAATCAGCATCGCACCGGGCATATTTTGACGGTCGAAGATCCCATTGAGTTTGTACATGAACATAAGCGCTGTATCGTGACGCAGCGAGAAGTCGGGCTGGATACCGAAAGTTATGAAGTGGCGCTGAAAAACTCGCTGCGCCAAGCCCCCGATATGATTTTGATTGGTGAAATCCGCAGCCGAGAAACCATGGAATACGCGATGACTTTCGCGGAAACGGGGCATTTGTGTATGGCCACGCTGCACGCCAATAACGCCAACCAAGCGTTAGAGCGGATTTTGCATTTAGTGCCGAAAGAGCAGCGTGAGCAGTTTTTGCTCGATTTGTCACTCAACCTCAAAGGCGTGATTGCCCAGCAATTATTGCGCGATAAAAATGGCAAAGGTCGACATGGGGTGTTTGAAGTGTTGCTCAATAGCCCGCGTATCGCGGATTTAATTCGCCGCGGTGAACTGCATGAGCTGAAAGCGACCATGGCTCGTTCGCAAGAAGTGGGGATGCAAACTTTCGATCAAGCCTTATACCAGCTTGTGGTGGATGACAAAATCAGTGAGCAAGATGCCCTGCACAGTGCCGATTCAGCCAACGATCTGCGTTTGATGCTCAAAACCAAGCGTGGTGATGACTACGGCAGCGGCTCTTTGCAGAATGTGAAGATTGATATGGAGTAGCGATGGTTACTTTGTGCGCTTTGCTTTTACGCCCTGCAACTCAAGCGAGTTTGGGATAGAGCTTCGAGTCTGGATTGGGCATACTGCCACTTTCTCGGCTGAATGGGTGGAGTGCGCATGCCGATCACGACTCAAGAGTATCTCGCATTAGGTGACGCGATTGCGGCGTTAAAGACGCCGCAATTTACGTCGCATCTTGTGGCAGTGCTACGCTGTATTGCCGATTTTGATTGCGCGGTGATCTTGGGCTATCGTCCCAACAAACATCCGATTTATCTGTATGACTCGCTCTCGATCCAGCGTGAGCTGCTGTTTCAGCGTTATCTGACTCATGCTTATCTTGATGATCCTTTCTATAGCGCTTTGCAGCACAACACGCGCTCAGGGGTGTTTCATCTTTCCGATTTAATGCCGCTCAATCCACAGCAAAAAGCCTATCAACACCAGTTTTATGCGCAAACCGGTTGGCAAGATGAAGTGAGTTTGGTGGTCAATCTTGATGGCGAGCGTTCGATTGTGGTGTATCTCGGCTGCTTTAAGCCGCGCTCTTTTCCACGCGAACAGATTGCCGCGTTGCAACAGCGGTTTACCGTGTTGCAAGCCTTGTGTCAGCAGCATTGGCAGCAGCAGCCACTGCGGTTAGCGGAAAGTGCGCAGCCAAGCCAAGAGTTACGGACTTGGGTTGAACAGGCGATCCAGAGTTTTGGCGCGCAGCGTTTAAGCCCGCGAGAGCAGGAGATCACCGCACTGCTCATCCAAGGTTTAGACTCACAAGAAATTGCCGATGCGCTGGCCATCAGCCACGGCACAGTCAAAAATCATCGTAAACGCATCTATGCGCAGCTGCATGTCAGCTCGTTAAGCGAGCTGTTTCAACTGTTTCTCAATCATCTGATTGGCGCAGCCGCGGATTAGGCTGTCTCTCTTCCTTCGGTCATCAATCACCAAGATTGTCCCTTTAGGGACATCGCGCCTCAGGTTTAAAGTTGGTTACTCTGCTTGCCAAGACTTTTGGGAGGCAGAATGAATTCACAGCAACTTTTTGATGATTTACAGCAGCGCGGTTTGATCGCGCAAAGCACACCTTTGGAGGCGCTGGTTGAGCGCTTTGCCACACCGCAAGTGCTGTATTGCGGTTTTGACCCCACCGCAGGCAGTTTGCACATCGGTCATTTGGTGCCACTGCTGATGCTTAAGCGTTTTCAAAACGCCGGACATCAAGCGATTGCGCTTATCGGGGGGGCTACAGGCATGATTGGCGATCCAAGCTTTAAAGCCAACGAGCGGGTGCTCAATAGTGCGCAAACCGTGCAGCAGTGGGTGAGTGATTTAAGCCAGCAAATCACGCAATTGATGGTCTCGCAGAGCGAAAACTGCGCATCGCTGATGACCGTCAATAATGCCGATTGGATCGGCAAGATCAATCTGATCGATTTTTTCCGCGATGTGGGCAAGCACTTTTCAGTCAATACTATGATTAATCGTGAATCGGTAAAGCAGCGTTTGGCGCGTCCGGATCAAGGCATCTCTTTTACTGAGTTCAGTTACTCTTTGCTGCAATCTTATGACTTTGCGCATCTCAATCGTGAGTTTGGTTGCGCACTGCAAATTGGTGGCAATGATCAGTGGGGCAATATTGTCAGCGGAATTGATTTGACCCGTCGCCTGAATGGGGCTGAGGTGTGTGGTTTAACTCTGCCGCTCATTACCAAATCCGATGGCACTAAATTTGGTAAAACCGAAAGTGGTGCCGTGTGGCTTGAGAGCAGTAAAACCTCGCCGTATCGCTTCTACCAGTTTTGGTTAAACAGTGATGATGCGGATGTATACCGCTTTTTAGCGTATTACACCTTTTTGAGCACGGCTGAGATTGAGGAAATCCGCCAAGCCGATGCGTTACGTGCAGGCAAGCCACAAGCGCAGCAGATTTTGGCAGAGCACGTGACCCGTTTTGTGCATGGTGAAGAGGGACTCGCCGCGGCGCAGCGGATTACTCAAGCGCTGTTTAGCGGGGATGTCAGCTATCTCAGCTTGAGTGAGTTGGCTCAGTTAGAGCTGGATGGTTTGCCTTGTGTGGCGGCATCACGCAGCGATTCCTTACTCGATTTTCTGCTTAGCTCAGGTTTAGCCAGTTCTAAGCGCCAAGCGCGCGAGTGGCTGGAGAATGGTGCGATTCGCGTCAATGGTGAGCGAGTACA
This sequence comes from Vibrio cholerae ATCC 14035, assembly GCF_000621645.1. Lineage (GTDB taxonomy): Bacteria > Pseudomonadota > Gammaproteobacteria > Enterobacterales > Vibrionaceae > Vibrio > Vibrio cholerae. The sequence goes on from NZ_JHXR01000017.1 coordinate 88,701, forward strand.
GCAAGAGGGTGTGTTATCCGGCTTTGCTCTGTTTGATCGCTACTATGTGTTGCAACGCGGTAAGAAGCAGTTTGCTTTGATCAAATTGGAAGGTTTGGCTGAGTAATCACAGCGATTCTACTCGGCCAAGAAAAGCAGTGGGGTTAGCCCCACTGACTTTCAAACCAACTCTCTAGAATAATCACCGCCGATTGGCAGTCCACATTGCCTTTGCTCAGTGCTTTGTAACCGCCCATGGCGAACAGTTCTGCGCGCGCTTCGGTGGTGGAAAGACGCTCATCATGCAGTTCTACGGGCAAACCAAAACGGCCATGCAAACGCTGAGCGAACTTCTTCGCGCGTGGGGTGATGGTGTCCAGATCTTTGCCGTGCAGATCGGTAGGCAGGCCAACAATCAATAAATTGGGTTGCCACTCTTTGATCTGTTTTTCAATTTCATCCCAATTGGGGATGCCATCATTGGCTTTAAACGCTTTCAGCGGAGACGCCGTGCCCGTGATCTCTTGACCGATTGCACTGCCAATGCTTTTGGTGCCGTAATCAAAGGCCATAACGGTACGTGACATGCGATATCTCTTTTAATAAAAAATGTTCAATAAAAAATGACAGTAAAAATGAGGCTGCGTGATCGCAGCCTTGGATATGGTTAGGCGTGTCCGGCGTCGCTGGAAAGCTGCGCAGGGGAGATGCCGAGTTTTTGAATAGCCTTTTGCCATTTCTCATGCACGGGCGTGTTAAAAATCAGCTCAGGATCCGCTTCTATGGTGAGCCACGAGTTTTCGGTGAGTTCCACCTCTAACTGGCCAGCAGACCAACCCGAATAGCCCAGCGCGACAATGTAGCCTTCAGGCTCCGCCTCGGTACCCAGTACAGTGAGAATATCCTTCGAGGTGGTGACGGCGATATCATCGGTCATCTTCATGCTCGATTCATAGTGATCGCGCGGACGATGCAGAATAAACCCACGATCTTCCGACACCGGACCACCATTAAACACCGGCTTTTTCAGACTCTCTTGGTGCGATTGTGGGTAAGCGGGCTCAATATCGACCTGCTTGAGCATGCCGCCGACCGTAATATCGATCGGCGCATTGATCATTAACCCCATCGCACCATCTTGGTTGTGCTCGCAAATATAAATCACGCTGCGCTTGAAGTAAGGATCCTTCATGCTTGGCATGGCAACCAGAAAATGATTGGTAAGATTCATACTGTGTCCAACCTCTATGTCACTGCTATGGTTGCTCACATCGCCGTCGCTTTTAAGCGACGCTCAATGGCATCCATCAGCTTGCCTGTGATGGAAATATCGTACGCAGCTTCAATCTCTCGAATGCAGGTTGGGCTGGTGACGTTAATTTCGGTCAGTTTATCGCCAATGACATCTAAGCCTACAAACAGCAGCCCTTTCTCTTTGAGAGTCGGTGCGACCGCTAGGGCAATTTTCTTATCGGTTTCACTCAGTGGGCGTGGCTCACCACGACCGCCGGCCGCCAAGTTACCGCGGGTTTCCCCTTTGGCGGGGATACGCGCCAAGCAGTAAGGCATAGGTTCACCATCGACCACCAAAATGCGTTTATCACCGTTGCTGATATCTGGTACAAAGGTCTGCGCCATGCAGTAATTCTGGCCGTGGTTGGTTAAGGTTTCGATGATCACTGAGAGGTTTGGATCGCCCTCTTTAACGCGGAAAATCGAAGCACCGCCCATGCCATCGAGGGGTTTTAGAATCACATCCCCATGCTGTTCACGGAAGGCTTTAATCTTCTCGGCTTTGCGCGTCACCATAGTGATCGGCGTAAGCTCAGGGAACCAAGCGGTGAACAGTTTTTCATTACAATCGCGTAGGCTTTGTGGTTTGTTCACCACCAATACGCCTTCATCTTCCGCACGTTCCAAAATGTAGGTTGCGTAGATGTATTCGGTGTCGAACGGCGGATCCTTACGCATTAAAATCGCATCCAATTCAGAAAGGGCGATAGTTTGCTCGGATTTGAATTGATACCAACCGTTGGGATCTTCTTTCAGCTCGACAACCTTGGTATCGGCCAGTGCCACACCTTGCTCTAAGTGTAGATCATTCATTTCCATATAATGGATTTCATAACCGCGACGCTGCGCTTCAAGCATCATGGCAAAGCTGGAATCTTTTTTGATGTTAATGGAAGCGATGGGATCCATCACAATACCGAGTTTAATCATGGTTTATCTCCATTTAGCCAAGATCGCCGAAACGAACTTGTAGTGCAGTTATCGCTGTGAGTGCCGCAGTTTCTGTGCGCAGTACGCGTGGGCCTAACAAGGTTTCTTCAAACTGGTAACGGCGAGTCATATCAATTTCTTCCGCTGACAAGCCGCCTTCAGGACCAATCAGCAAACGAACTTTGCTCACTGGGGTGGGTAAGGTGTTGATCGAGTATTTAGCGCGTGGGTGCAAATTGAGTTTCAGTGCCTCGGTGGGTTCTGCACACCAAGCTTCGAGATCCATAATTGGGCGGATTTCTGGCACGGTATTACGGCCACACTGCTCGCAAGCGCTGATCGCAATTTTCTGCCACTGCTGGATCTTCTTCTCGAAGCGTTTTTCATCCAGCTTCACGCCACAACGCTCAGAAAGCAGAGGGGTGATGGTAGTGACGCCCAATTCCACCGATTTTTGGATGGTGAATTCCATCTTATCGCCGCGTGAAATCACCTGCCCAAGATGCAGATCGAGCGGCGATTCAATGCTGTTTTCTACGCGCTCAGTGATATTGACCAATACCTGTTTTTTGCCAACTTCACTGATCACGGCTGGGAATTCAGCCCCAAAACCATCAAACAGCAGCACTTCTTGCCCAGCTTGCATACGCAATACGCGACCGATATGCCCTGCGGCATCTTCACTCAGGGCTACGGTGCCAAGCTGGTGGATCGGTTCTGGATGATAAATTCGAGGGATGCGCATGCGGATAATTCCTAATCATTAAACGAGGTTACCGTCTTCCAACGTAAAGCGGTAACTTCAGTTGGAAGAGGGATATCTGGCCTCTAACATGGATGCAAGTGGGGCAAAATACAAGGGGGCAGGGTGAGATTCTGCCCATCAGTTCGGGCATTGCTCACGCACAAAGCGGTTCGAGTTGCCTTGCACTTTTTCGATCTTTTGGTCACGCACACATTCCCATTCGCTGACCGGATACTGATTGTTCCACGCCTGCATTAATTGGTTTTGCGCTTTGGAAAGTCGCAAACCGTACTGCTCACTCATGTACAGATATGTACGCGCAATCGCCCCGCGTGCACGCTCTGGCGGCATGGCTGTGCGCTCTTTGAAGTTTACTTGCATTTCGCACTGGCCGTAGGTGACGCCATCAATTCCATTCCACTGACTGAAACTGAAGTTGGATCGATTGCCATTCACTTCGCCAATCGCCGGAGTGAGGTTGTGCAGATCGGCTTCCATCTGATTGAACTCAGGGCTAGTACGAGTGCAGTTTTTACGGCCACCTTGTTGCCAGCATTGCAACTGATGACCAAATTGCCAAGCCGGCACCACATGTTCCCATTCAATCCGCGAAGCACGATTCTCATTTTTACGCACTTGATAGCCGCAACTCTCCAGATCCGGGATGCCTTTTTTGCCTTGCCAGCGAATCTCGCAGCCGCAGTAAAAAGAGACCGGATGATCACGATAAATCTTCACCGCTTCATTTTTGGCATGACTAAAAGAGATGGGGGCGGCAAAGGTGAGCAGAGGTAAGCTAGCAGCAAGCGTGGTAACGAAACGAAAAATCATCATAAAAGACGTAGATAAGTAGGTTTTTTATCAGTTTAACACTCATAAATTGCCTTTGTCGTTGATGCTTTTGTCAGTTTTTTTGGCGAGAGCAAGGCAAAACCTATAGAAGTGGCTTCAGCCAATCAAAGGTTAGGCTTGGTAGATCAAGTTTTGTTGGCAGTTTTGACAGCGATAGGTAGCTTCACCACGCAGCACTTTATTGTGGCGACGAATGGTGAGCGGATATTCGCGGCACGCACAGCGGTAGTGGAAGGTTTTGCCCTGTACTGAAGTGACAGAAAAGGTGTGAGTGGTTTTTGGCTCAAGATTAAAGACTTGGCTCATCATTTGTTGCCATTGGGCTCCGTGTGGACGTACTCGGCCATAAAGCTGATACGTAATCAGATGCGCGATTTCGTGTGGGATCACTTGCTGGAGGAAGTCATCGACGTTTTCGGTAAACAGCACCGGATTAAGACGGATTTCCCACAGCTGTAAATAGGCTTTACCGGCGGCGCGCCCACGTAAACGGTAGTTGAGCTTAGGTAGTTTAAAAGGGCGTTGTAAAGTCTCGCTGGCGGTGGCGATACACTGTTTGATTTTCTGCTCAGCTTGGCAGTGCAGATCAAAACGAACCATTACGAGTACTCACTTCTATTGCGACGTCATAAAAAAAGCCCTTTCATGAGAAAGGGCCTTGAACTGTATTGCAATCCTCGCCGTTTGTCAGCGATGAGTTGAAATAATGCTTATTTTAGACCAGCGAAGTCACGCAGTAGCGCGGCTTTGTCGGTGGCTTCCCAAGGGAACTCTTCGCGGCCGAAGTGACCGTAAGCTGCGGTTTTCTTGTAGATAGGTTGCAGCAGGTTCAGCATCTCTTGCAGACCGTATGGACGCAGATCGAAGAACTGGCGAACGGCTTCAATGATGATCTCTTGCGACACTTTCTCAGTACCGAAAGTTTCCACCATGATCGACGTTGGATCCGCGACACCGATAGCATAAGAGAGTTGGATTTCACAACGATCAGCCATACCCGCCGCAACGATGTTTTTCGCAACGTAACGTGCTGCGTAAGCCGCTGAACGGTCAACCTTGGATGGATCCTTACCAGAGAATGCACCACCACCGTGACGCGCTGCGCCGCCGTAGGTATCAACGATGATCTTACGACCGGTCAGACCACAGTCACCCATTGGGCCACCAATCACAAAACGACCGGTTGGGTTGATGAAGTATTTGGTCTCTTTGCTCAACCATTCTGCTGGCAGAACTGGCTTGATGATCTCTTCCATTACCGCTTCACGCAGATCTGCGGTAGAGATTGAATCACTGTGTTGAGTCGACAGAACTACAGCATCAATACCTACGATCTTGCCTTGGTCATACTGGAAGGTCACCTGAGATTTCGCATCAGGGCGCAGCCATGGCAGTGTGCCATTTTTACGAACTTCAGCTTGGCGCTGCATCAGACGATGCGCATAGGTGATCGGTGCTGGCATCAGCACTTCAGTTTCGTTGGTTGCATAACCAAACATGATGCCTTGGTCGCCCGCGCCTTGCTCTTTAGGATCGGCTTTATCAACACCTTGGTTGATGTCTGGCGATTGTTTACCTATGGTGTTCAGTACCGCACAAGAGTTGGCATCGAAGCCCATGTCTGAGTGCACGTAACCAATTTCACGAACAGTTTGACGAGTAATCTCTTCGATATCAACCCAAGCGGAAGTCGTGATTTCACCGCCCACCATCACCATGCCAGTTTTTACGTAAGTTTCGCAAGCAACGCGAGCTTTAGGATCTTGCTCAAAAATCGCGTCCAACACTGCATCAGAGATCTGGTCTGCAATTTTATCTGGATGGCCTTCTGATACCGATTCTGAAGTAAACAGGTGCTTAATCGCCATGATAGCTCCAATATTTGTGGTTATTCGCTAACGTCTCAGTTCTTTTCGACCTATGGTTCGAGTCGCTTAGAGATAATGACGTTATCGATCAATTTAGTACATTTTGTAGGCGTTTCTACATCTAGACGGCTATTCTAGTATCGGGCGCTCAAATTACAAGCTCTTTTTCTATTTAGCGCATAACCAAACGTTTGCTTAAAAAAGTCAGCTTTGCCACTACAAAGCGAGAATGTGCTAAAAAGTGTGACAAAATCGGAGCAAAGCACCAGTAAATCGTTTGCAGCAGCAGGGGGGCTTTGCGACAATAGCCGCCACTGATTTTCCGCATCCATTCATTTCGCTTACTTCCCATTTAGGAGTCGACATGTCTTCTCGCAAACAACTTGCCAATGCTATCCGCGCCCTGAGCATGGACGGCGTTCAAAAAGCTAACTCTGGCCACCCGGGAGCCCCAATGGGCATGGCGGATATCGCCGAAGTGCTGTGGCGTTCACACTTAAACCACAACCCACAAAACCCAAACTGGGCTGACCGCGACCGTTTCGTACTGTCTAACGGCCACGGCTCTATGCTGATTTACTCGCTGCTACACCTGAGCGGCTATGAGCTGTCGATTGACGATTTGAAAAACTTCCGTCAACTACACTCCAAAACACCGGGTCACCCAGAGTACGGTTATGCACCGGGCATCGAAACGACTACGGGCCCACTCGGCCAAGGCATCACCAATGCCGTAGGTATGGCGATTGCTGAAAAAGCACTGGCGGCGCAGTTCAACAAACCGGGTCACGACATCGTTGACCACTTCACTTATGTGTTCATGGGTGACGGCTGTTTGATGGAAGGCATCTCGCACGAAGCGTGTTCACTGGCGGGCACACTTGGCCTTGGCAAACTGATTGCGTTCTGGGATGACAACGGTATCTCTATCGACGGCCACGTGGAAGGCTGGTTCTCAGACGACACACCAAAACGTTTTGAAGCGTACGGCTGGCACGTAATCCCAGCGGTTGATGGTCACGATGCAGACGCGATTAATGCAGCAATTGAAGCGGCGAAAGCAGAAACCTCTCGCCCAACGCTGATTTGTACCAAAACCATCATCGGTTTCGGCTCTCCAAACAAAGCGGGCTCACACGACTGTCACGGCGCGCCTCTGGGCAACGATGAAATCAAAGCTGCACGTGAATTCTTGGGTTGGGAACACGCTCCGTTTGAAATCCCAGCGGACATCTACGCAGCGTGGGATGCAAAACAAGCAGGCGCAAGCAAAGAAGCCGCTTGGAATGAGAAATTCGCCGCTTACGCGAAAGCTTACCCAGCCGAAGCTGCTGAATACAAACGCCGCGTAGCGGGCGAGCTGCCAGCGAATTGGGAAGCCGCAACCAGCGAGATTATCGCTAACCTGCAAGCTAACCCTGCCAACATCGCATCGCGTAAAGCATCACAAAATGCGCTGGAAGCGTTCGGCAAACTGCTGCCAGAATTTATGGGTGGTTCTGCTGACTTGGCGCCTTCTAACCTCACCATGTGGTCTGGCTCTAAGTCACTGACAGCAGAAGATGCGTCAGGCAACTACATCCACTACGGTGTGCGTGAGTTTGGTATGACGGCCATCATCAACGGTATCGCGCTGCACGGCGGTTTTGTCCCTTACGGTGCAACCTTCCTGATGTTTATGGAATACGCGCGTAACGCGATGCGTATGGCAGCACTGATGAAAGTGCAAAATATCCAAGTGTACACGCATGACTCTATCGGTCTGGGTGAAGATGGCCCAACTCACCAACCAGTTGAGCAAATCGCTTCTCTGCGTATGACACCAAACATGAGCACATGGCGCCCATGTGACCAAGTGGAATCGGCAGTGGCTTGGAAACTGGCCATCGAGCGTAAAGATGCGCCATCTGCGCTGATTTTCTCGCGTCAAAACCTTGCGCAGCAACCACGCAGCGCAGAGCAAGTCGCGAACATCGCTAAAGGCGGTTACATCCTGAAAGATTGTGCAGGCCAACCTGAGCTAATTCTGATTGCAACAGGCTCTGAAGTGGAACTGGCGGTTGCCGCTTACGAGCAACTGAGCGCCGAAGG
>NZ_JHXR01000018.1 GCF_000621645.1 Vibrio cholerae ATCC 14035
CCCGAATTTCTATTTGCTCAGGGGTCATAGGTGAAGCTTTAGGTGTTTTCCCTTGGCGTTCTTCTCTAAGCTGGCGAACCCATTTATCCATCGTGGACTTGCCCACATTCATGGCTTGGGCTGCTTCCGTCACTGAGTAATTTTGGTCTAAGACTAGCTGCGCTGCTTCTAACTTAAATTCTGCGCTAAATAGTCGTCTTGTACGTTTTGTCATAATGTCACCTGTTAACTTATGAGGTGATGATATCACCTCTAACTAAGTGACCAAATTCACTATGCCACTACAATTAGCAACAAGAGATGACTTACCATTTCCCGATGATCCAGTTAGTGACAAAACTCGACAGTCACTATCACTTGACCTTACCGACTCTAAGAAATCCCAGATCTCTTTTTGTATGTCATCTCTACCTATAAAGTCTTTTGGACGACAGGGCTTAGGATCCATGATGTCATCTGCCAACACGATACCACTGACGACTTCTCTAGTTACTGGCTGTGATAAGGAAGAGTTTTCGATATTAGAATTCTGTTTATCTTGATACTGCCTAATGTCTAATTCTTCTAGCTTACCTTCAGTATCTAATATTTCTCTCACTCTCTCGGTATTAACAGAATGTCCTTGCCTTACGTATGCTATCAAAGCTGTTGGAGAGCCATTTGAGCTTTCCTGAAATAACCATACAGGGTCGATTTCAGGATGTATCAAGAGAGTTGCGGATGAGATGTTGGCTTGTAGGTTAAGATTATCAATATTTGCAACTAAACCGCTTACTTCCAGTGCAGATAAGATTTCATCACTATCATAAAAGGAAAAGTCTATTCCTTTTGTTATAAAGTTTTCGTAAGTGGTTTGTGCATCCTTGCCTAACTTGACTGTCGAAAATAGAGCAATCTTGTCAAAGTCTCCTCGAAATGACTGCGCAAAACATAAATCAACAATTTTTGAGTCAATGGTGCTCTTGTCGTTGTAAAACTTACATTCTACATATACTTTTTTGCTGGACGGCTTATGCACCGCCTCTACATCAACTTCCATCCCAGATCTTCTAACTTCCCAGCCAGTGATCTCGTATGATTGCTTGCGCAGTATTTGAGCACACAATTTTTCAAAAAAAGCCCCTTTCTTTGAAGTGGTGTAATCAGAAGGGACACTTATTATTATGCTTTTTTCCAAGGGTAAGATAGAACTCATAAGTATTTCATGCAGTTATGTTTTCCAGTAATCTACACTATATGAAACTCAATTTGAACAGCCTCTCAACATCGCTCCAATAGCAAACGCAAAAAACGATACCTGATTAGTGAAAAGCACCTGCTCTAAATAACTTTGGGGCATCTTTGATTCTGACTGATTTGTGCAACAGGCTGTTGCAAAATTGGATACTAGAGTTTGTCCAACAGCCTGTTGGACAAATTATTCTTATGAAGGTTTGCAGCTATCTAAACACATTTTGGGGCAGAACTGATTTAGGACAACCTGACAGATTGCATTCAGACTAATTCATCTAATGTGGCTAAAAACATATCTTTACTCTTCCTCCAAAGATATGTTTTTCAGTGCCTTATCTAAGGTCGGTCTTGATACACCAAAATGTTTTGCTACTTCAGTTTTGGTGATTGAACCGCTAAGTAGCATACCAGCAGCTAATCTCATGTCTTTCCTAGACATACTTGGCTTTCTACCTACATTTTTCCCGCGCCTTTTGGCTGCGGCTAAGCCTGCCTTGGTTCTTTCGCTAATCAGAGAACGTTCAAATTGCGCGATAGCACCGAAAATGTGAAAGATCAGTTCTCCCGCAGGGCTTGAAGTATCAATTGCTTCCGCAATTGATACAAACCCAATGTTTCGCTCTTTTAACCCGTTAACTGTTTCGATAAGGTGAGGCAGGCTTCGTCCCAGTCGATCTAAGCGCCATACAACGAAGACATCTCCTTCACGTAGGTTGTCGAGTGCTTTTTCAAGCTCAGGGCGGTTAAAAGTTTTTCCAGACGCTTTTTCAGTGTATATCTTGTCACACCCCATTTCATTTAGAGCGTCGAGTTGTAGGTGAAGCTCTTGATCATTTGTTGAGACACGGGCATAGCCAATTTTCATAGTATGTTGGTTCCCAAACGGTGTAAAACAAAGCAATAGTTACTTTACATCAGTTTATTTACATATTGTTTTACACTATCGTCAAGGTTTATCTGTTTATTTTGAGTGTTATATGGAGTGTAAATAAATTGACCAGTTTGTTTACACTCTCTACCGTGAGTTAGATCGCTACGCTAACAATACTAATTCAATTTCTCACGCTTTTTGAAGGCTAAAATATTGTCTTGAGATCCCATGTCTTGCACATCAATAATTACTTCAACATGCTTGTTTTCTTCAGGTATGTCATTCCACATGGCAACATTCATTTGATGCATTCTTGCGGCTTGAGACTTTAAAAGTTCTTTGTAATGAGCAAGTCTTCCATCTTTCTGCTCTAACTCTGCTTTGAGTCTTTTTACTTCCTCTTTAGCTTTTTCTAAATCCTCTCTAGCTTTGATATAAATCGGGTGAGCACGCACAACTTCACCTGACACATCGCTCGATCCATGAATACGCTCTGCTTCTGCGTCTTCAATCATTTTTTTTGTTTCGGGATAACGCTTTGCTGCACCATTAGATAGCCCAGCCTCTTTTTCAACATTAGCAACAACAATCTTGAGTTTGTTGGCACTTAGTTTTCGCTTCAACTCCCTGTGGGTCGGCTGTTTGTCAATAAGACGCTTCAGAGCTTCTCTCAACTGCTTTTCTGTTGAGCTTAATTCCGTTCTATCTGTCATGTCTTACGCCACCATTATCGTGTTTATAACTAAACTCCGCACATCTTCTGCAAACTCATACTTATCATGGTCGAATCCCAAATCATCCATGATCGCCTCTGCCGCTTTTACCTGCATAAAGTATTTAGTTGCGGCACTGGAGTTCAAGTCACCGCATTCTTTTAGAAACTCAATATTTCTCATCGCATCCATGCGAGAAGATTCGGCATAAACAGCGTTTTCAATAAAATCGTATTCGCAGTCCACACACTCACTTAAATCAATATTGATGCGCATTGAACATTGAGTGTTGGTGCAATACATACTAGGAGCAACGGCATGTAAGTGCGCCTTACCGTTAGTTAACTGATCAATCCAATAATCAATTGATAACTTGCGTTTGTTTACCCCATTTTCAAAATAGCTTTCACCTTCACGACTGATTTCAGCAACCATTGCTTGACCTTTGCCACCTGCAATCCGTTCACCGTTCGCCATTTTTTGATATATGCGAGCAAAAATTTCAGCCTTTTGAGTGATCCGCTCTTTGCTAATTTCACTGTAAAGCTGTTCAAATGAATGGGCATTACGGGCATACCATCTCGTCATCGCCATCGACAAATGTGACAACTGTTGCTTCAAAGCAGGGAAAGAACATAGCTCATAACCAATTAGGTAATAAGCAAGTGAGCGTCTTGTCTGATGTGTCGTAAAGTGAAACTTATCTCCCAGTTTAAAGGACTTCTGGGCTGGGTCTGAGGCTTGTAAATAGCCCATATCTTCAACCGTCAGAATAAAATCAAATTTGTCTTTATTAAAATTATTTTTGATTGATTTACCTAGCGCCGCCTTTTTTACAGGCTTGAAATATTGATTGTTAGCCAAATTTGCGAACATTCGATGTCTGTCCTTTTCTGGAAACCTGTTTCGATAAGGCGTATGAATGGAATTTAACACATGAAATGCTTTCCAACCCATTTCGGTGGTAACAAAGGTGTCGTTTTTGGTTTGGCTGTTTAGTGTAATTTTTGATTGGCGTGTACTTAAAAAGTAAATAGTTTCATTACCAGTATCGGACTCACAGCCATTTTTATCGAACATCATTTTTTGCGTCCCGTAGACAGGGCTAATTTTGTACAACTCGTCTACACGCATCCCTGATAGCGCTAAACATAACCACGAGGCTTTTGCGCTCAAACCGACCAAATACCTTTTAAAATCACTCCACCCATAACAAGTGTCACCAATCCATACTTTGAAGTTCTTAATTACACTTTGACGTGGCTCAATAAAGGTTTCAAGCGAGATGAATATTTTCATCCATCGTGGATCTTCACCTTTATCAGCCAAGGCAACCCCTTCATTGTCTAGCGCTTGGGTAAATCGTTCCCATGTTTTTCGATACCCTTTAATAGGTGAATAACTATATCCATTTCTTATTTTCAAAGTTCTATTTATTACTTCATTATCATAATAGGAAATCATCTTCTCAACCGCTTGTTCGATTTCATCTCTCAATCCATAGGCGTTTACGACATCTTTGCTGTACTCTGTCAATGCCGAAAAATAGATCCTAGGAGGGATCACTAATTTACCTTCCGACACCTCAGGTCTTGTGTTAAACATCTTATGAGTCAGATGCGAAAAGTTAACCTTGAAGGGCAGTAAGCCTTTTAAAGCGGGAAAAGAGTTTAACCCTCTAAATGGGTGGCTTTTAGATATTTCAAAACATCCTTCATCAACCAAAATTTCAAGGTGCTCTAGATTTAACTCTTCAAATGAAGTGATGCCACGCTTAATAAGTTGAGCAATATCATTCCGAAGAACGTTTACTTTAGTTTTGATGGAACCCAGCTCTATGTGCTTAGCTGAAAACCACATATAAGCTAATGCCGCGCATTTCATTTGATTAACCAAGTGACGCTCATTTTGACGAAGAGCAATGACATTCTCACCTTGTTCTAGCTCAATATTAAAATACAGGTTCGCTATGCCTTTTGCTTTACAAGCAGACTCTCTAAACGCCCATAGATCTTCCTCAAACAAGATAGTCTTTTTCTCATCTTGATAGACAACCATCTTGTCTAATTCTTCCCAGTTACCTCGCAGTAGTGCAGGGAGAAGTACCTGCTGCAAATAATCTTCTTGATCGCCAATGGAGCGCATAGCACCTAATGTTAAGTCTAGATTTTGTGGGTTTTCAAAAGTCAACATAGGTATGCTCCTTATAGAAACTGAGTAACGGAAGATAACGAGTGAAAAAGCGGATAACGTCCTTTTTCTTCAAGTAAATCTTCAGCTTTCTCGATAGTTTCAAAAGGAAGGTCATCAAGATGTTCTTGAAAGCGTTCTATCTTTGACTGGATAACCGAAGCGCGTTCTGGGTATCGATCAATAGCCTCACTAAACACATCGAGAAAGCTCAGTAATTTATAAATTGCGTAAGGGTCATCAACGAGTTTGGCGCTTTTACAAAAAGGGCAAAGATCGTATTGATAGCAGGTGATGTCGTCCCCCTCTTTAATAATTCCCATTTCCTCTGCAAATTTACGCGCTGCATAATGCCAATCTTTCTCTGAATTCAAATCAATTTTACCGTCACAACTAATGCCGTTTGGGTTCGTTGGTTGATTGCGTTTTTTCCAAACCTCGTACTCTAATACGGGAATTTTTAGCTCTGCCTTGACCGATTCTATGGCTTCATTGCGTGTCTCGCCTTCTGCTATGCGAGATAGCGCCATTAGTCCTTGCGAGACTTGCTTATTGTTTTGCACAGGGTGCCCGTTACGGTATTTTTTATCAGCCGTGTCAATGCTGTGCTGCAAAATCTTTTGGGCGGTCATTCCACGCTCTTCTGGTTTGTATTCTAAATCAGAGTGAGTAACACGAATTCGTCGAGAGTTAATGTTTAGAAAGTAATCACCATAACCAATACCGCAATAACTTAACATGCTCGCGCTAATAGGAACCTCACCTTCCTGCCACTGATAAGTCATTGACTTTGTACCTAAAGGCAGTAAGAAAGGAGGTTTGGTTGCATTAGAGTGTCTACCTATACCACCAAGACTACGTTCCTTTGGTAACGGGTTTCTAGTTGCTGCATGACATTCAACTAATTGAAGAAAAGGTAGGTGTTTGGCTGTAACAGTAAATTCGCCTTCCGAGCCATCGACATATTTAAAGGAAACAGTGATCTCTCCATTAGCATCTTTCTCAGCATAGTGCAGTGGTATCAGTGCGTTTCGAAGTGAAACATCCGTCATACATGATAAAGCTGCGTAAGCTATAGGGGTTGATCTTTTTGTTGCAGTTCTTTTATTAAGATAGATGACCTGTTTATTCATTGTCCTTGCGCCATCTTCTCTCTGGGTCCAATTGAAGATGGGCATATTTTGATTCTCAACAATGTCGGTGTAGGTTTTTATCAAATGCTCGGTTAATTCACCTCTTCGGCTAGAAAGCAAATTTAAGTTCTGCGATAGTTTCAATAAAGCATGACTCACATTGACCTTGTCTTTTTCTCCTTCTTTATCAAGAAAATATATCAATGTATCAAAAGGATCATTGCTATAGGATTTAGAGAGGAGTTCGAGAGTTTGAATAAAAGTGATTCCGTCTATTTTTCCAACAGCGTCGCGCTTATTGATTTCGGCAACAATAAACCCTGCCTCTTTTTCAATAGCTTCGGGATGCAAGTTTTCATCTGAACCTGCAAACAACGCTTTTACGTCTTTTGAAGCGCGACTTTTGTAAGCACGAACTTGAGCAGTTTTCGATGTGCGACCTTCTACCTTCGATGTAATCACTTTAATGGGATGGCGAACATCTTTTATTACTGTGTCGTTAAATGCAGTGTAGTAGGCAAATAGGGTGTAAGCTGCCGCCATGCATTGATTAAACGGACTCACAGAGCCGTCCTTGCCCCTCAGTGTAATTGTGATGTCCCGACCATTATTTCTATCAACTACAATGCCTTCTAAGCATTGAGGCGGAGGGGCTTCGGGGTTTTCCTCTTTAAACGCAATAAGTTGAGTTGCTAGAGAGAAAAAGAATAGTTGAGTTCGTTTAACTAATGCATACCATTCACTTGATGTATACGGCTGTGTTGATGATTCACTATTCTTTATTGAGAAGGGTTTAAGCGTGGCTTGCCACTCTGACACATCAAAATCAAGCACTGTAAGTAGTGTATCGAGTAAGGTCTTTTGGATAAAAGCAGTGTCCTCCAACAAGCCAGCCTCTTCACCGTCATGATACTGAAAGTGATATCTTTTGGGCTCATTAGCCGCGTTAACTAAACGCCACAATTGACCTGAGTTACCAACGTAAGAAAGGTATCCCCCCTGAGAAAAAGGGTCGAGCATATTAAAGTCACAAAAAGAAATATACTGCTTTAAACTCGCTAATTTAACTCTTATATAGGCTTCACTACTTTGATTTTTTCTCTCTTGATTAACCCACGCCCTTAGCTTTTGCATCCTATTCAATCGAGACGGTTGTACTAATGGTTTTTGAGGGTCACACTGCTCATGGCACCAATCAAGAAGGTTATATTTGATACTGTATGCCATCCCTCGTTGATGCAATTCAAAGCTCAAGTCTAATGAAGTGACATTATCCTTAGTCTTTAGTTGTGTGATTGGTTTATGTTGATTTCTGGAAACAGATAAGCGACTTTTTGCCATGTGATCATCTCAACGTTTGTTGTGCGAATTGATTTTTACGCTGAGCGAATTCCGACCAGGTTTTATCGTCATTCATGTAGCTAATATATTTTTGGGTAGTAGCGGTACTTTCATGCCCCATTAAATCAGCCAACTCCGACATCAGTGCTTCAAAGGGCTTGCGTGTTTGAATGTGTTTGTTGTACAGCCAGTCAGTTGCGAAAGTGGCACGTAAATCATGAGTGGCAAAATAAATATCAAATCCGCTAATAATCAAATCATTGCGTACCGCTTCCACATACTTTTGAATTGTATTTGGGGCGTAGATACTGCCATTCGATTGAACGAATAGATGGTTATGGCGTAATAATCCGCTTTCAATTGCATCCTTCCTTACCTTGCTTAGCTTGTACTCGTACAAAAGATCCATAACATAGTCTGGGATTTCAATCGTTCTATCTTTTCTGTATTTGGTTAGGCAGCCGTTAATACGCTCACCAATTGGCACTTTAACCACTTTAGCTTTTGGTTTATCTACGACAGAAGCAGGAAAGGTTATCAGTTCCTCCAATCTCAACCCAACCTCCGTTTTTAAGTACAGCATAAGGGCTTTAGTGTCAGATGAATTTTTAACATCGAGATATCGGTAAAGTGCTTGTTTTTCATCTTCACGGAGTGGACGAAGCTCTCGGATATCAGCATCTTGAGGCTTCTGTATATTTTTGAATGGTTTAGTGAGACCTGTTGTATACACGATAATATCTTTACCGTGATAGCCATTAAGATGTGAGAGCATGTCATGTTGCGCTCTCTTATTTTTGTTCCGTATGCGAACTTTCTTTGCCGAAAACTCAAATGGGCGGAAGGTCTTGCTGATTGGAACGATCCGTTGGCGGTGAAGGTAGGTGTAGTAAGCGACAACTTTTAGCACATAGCTCGACGCAGTACTGGGAGAGCCTCCGATTTTTCCGTTTTCATCTTTGATATAAAGATTCTCTAATAGATAATCACGATATCTAACGACTGGACTTTCTTCTATCTTCTCGGTGCAGTCATATATTGTTAAGGAGCGCTTCTCTTCAACCAACACACCTGTTCTTGGGTCAATATGTTCAGGGATTTCTAAGTTCATCCAACGATAGAAGCTTAATAACGCGACTGCATGGGATTCAATTGTCTTAACGGAGGATATATCAGGATTTGACAATAAAGAGTGGAGGTATAAGTTCACTGGCACCACATTCATGCCATCGGGGTCAATTAAAATCGGAAGTGCATGAATAAATGATTTTGAATTGCCTTTTACTTCATGGATGATCTCGCCACTGACAGGGTCTGGCCTGCTTATATATGAAGGATATTTATCCGTATTGACCCACATAAGGCAGTAATCAACACCGAAATCATCTGGAAACGAACCATTCTGTTCAATCACATTGCTACCACAACTAGCTCACGTTATGGTTTTAGCCTAGTCTCACAGAATCCTTCTGTCTAATTTTTATACCAATAACTCTCTAACTTGTGACTCTAACAAAATTCCCAACCTTAGTTCCGGAGTTACACCGGATTCCCTTTTCAGCCATTTTTAGCCATCCAGGCATCTAAATAGCACCAGCTTGGCGCTGATAGTATTGAGTGAATGAAAAATTGTCCAGTACAGATTCCGATCCGCTAGGCTTTACACTGAATATCCCAATCAATATTTGGGCAAAACTGGACAAGCGGCCGAGATTGAATAAAATCTGCGCTCTTTCTGTAATAGCCCATAAAAAGGTACCCGAATGGCGACTCTTGATGTAAACCCTGAACTCTACCAAGCTCAATTGGCAGACAAAATCGCCCGTTTAAAAGCGATGTTTGTTGATTACTCCATGCCTGAGCTGGAAGTGTTTGAGTCGCCAGTGGCGAATTATCGTATGCGTGCTGAATTTCGGATTTGGCATGAAGGCGATGACATGTACTACATCATGTTTAATCAAGAGACGCGCGAAAAGTACCGCGTGGATCAATTTCCAGCGGCGAGCCGCCTGATTAACGATTTGATGCCTCTGCTGATGGATGCGATGAAAGGCAGCCCTATTCTGCGCCATAAACTGTTTCAGGTTGATTTCCTCTCAACCCTCAGTGGCGAGATTTTGGTTTCACTGCTGTACCATCGACAGCTCAGCGAAGAATGGATCACTGCGGCGCAAGCACTCAAACAGCGCCTAAACGATGAAGGGTTCAACCTGAACTTAATCGGCCGTGCTCGCAAAATGAAAGTAGTGCTGGATCGTGATTACGTGGTGGAGAATTTACAGGTCAATGGCCAGCCTTATGTATATAAGCAAGTCGAAAACAGTTTTACCCAACCTAATGCGAAGGTCGCCGAAAAAATGTTGGAGTGGGCGGTCGATTGTACTCAAGAGAGCAAGGGGGATTTGCTTGAACTGTATTGCGGTAACGGCAACTTCTCACTCGCGTTAGCGCAAAACTTTGAGCGTGTACTGGCAACCGAATTAGCCAAACCTTCTGTAGAAGCCGCGCAATTTAATATTGCCGCGAACCAGATCGGCAACGTGCAGATCATTCGCATGTCAGCAGAAGAGTTTACTCAGGCGATGGAAGGTAAACGCGAATTCAATCGTTTGAAGGATGCGGGAGTCGATCTGCAAAGCTACCGTTGCAACACTATTTTTGTCGACCCACCACGCTCAGGCATGGATATCGACACTTGTAAAATGGTGCAAGGTTATGAGCGCATTCTGTACATCTCTTGTAACCCAGAAACGCTGCAAGAGAACTTACAAGTCTTGGGGGAAACCCATCAAGTGGTGCGCTTTGCTCTCTTCGACCAATTTCCTTACACCCACCACATGGAAGCGGGCGTGATGTTAGAGCGCAAAAAGTAACCGCATAAAAAACGAGCCAGATGGCTCGTTTTTTGTTTAGCGTGGCTTACCGATGTAACCGAGCTTACGCCCAATCCAAAAGATCAGGAGCAGTACTATGACGATGGAGAAAAAGTTCGACCCTTCTTGCGGGTATTGTGCTTTGATAAAAGCCGAGTGACCAAAAGCCCCGACGAAGAAACAGGCGAGACCGACTAATGGCACCTCTTCCGCCACCGGATGAGCCAAATACTCTTGATAAAGCATCTGAGCTGAGAGTACTAAAGCTATCAAAGCAAACAGAGAAAATGGCACTGAACTCATGGTGAGCCATGAAAGCAAAGCATCACTGCACATTCCCGCGACCAGCGCCAGTATTAATGTTTTACGCTCTGCGCGAGTGGACTGAACGTTGTTTTCTCTCGACATCTCTCTTTCCTTTTTCCTCTTTTATTTTGGATATTGCACTTATTCCAACGCGCCTTTCAGGCGATGACGTTCACGCTCTTTACGATACCAATGTGCCCCTTTGGCCAGCATGCGCAGTTGCATGATCAAACGCTCGGCCAGTTCATCGCGTTCACGGCGATCCAAATCGAGCGCTTCTGCGCCTGAACTAAAGACCAAGGTGACGGAAGCTTCTGCTTGAGTCATCGCCTCTTCCCGCGTCATCCCTGTGGCAACCAGATATTCGGTGAGCTCAGCCGCAAAGTGTTGAATTTCACGCACTACCGCCGCTCGAAACTCGCAGGAAGTGCCAGAACGTTCTCGCAACAACAAACGAAATACGTTAGGGCTGCTCTCAATGAACTCCATAAAGGTTTCCACTGAAGTGCGGATCACACTGCCTTCCTTGACGATGCGCTGGCGAGCTTGACGCATCAACTGACGCAATAACAGACCACCTTCATCCACCATGGTTAAACCCAGTTCATCCATGTCTTTGAAGTGACGATAAAACGAGGTCGGCGCAATGCCCGCTTCTCGGGCGACTTCACGTAGACTCAGGTTAGAGAAACTTCGGTCAGCGCTCAGTTGGCTAAACGCGGCATCAATTAAAGAGCGGCGCGTCTTTTCTTTTTGTTGTGCTCGGATTCCCAACGATTTCATTCCAATCAGTTCTCAGCTAAGTCGAAAAATGTGGTTCATACTATAACCTGATTGGTTGGCTTGTCTAAGCAACAAAGCTCGTCAGTATGAGACAGCAGCCATTTTCGCAACCGGATACCAGATAATAATGGTGCTGATGCTAACTCAATGTAATCAAAAGCGATTGGAATCAAGCAAGGTTGAGTACCTGTTTTGCAATGAAGGCGTGATCCCCTCCACTCTCTGCACCTTGCAGCATGTTTCCAGGTCAGGGAATGCGTTAAAATCTCGCAACAGCAATGTTAAGCAAATATAACAAGGATTCACTATGGGACAGAAAAACCACTTTGACGTCATTGTGATCGGTAGCGGTCCGGGCGGAGAAGGGGCAGCCATGGGGCTGACCAAAGGGGGAAAAAATGTCGCTATCATAGAAAAAGAGAGCAGTGTAGGCGGAGGTTGTACTCATTGGGGCACCATCCCATCGAAAGCCCTACGTCACGCGGTAAGCCGCATTATTGAGTTCAATAGCAACCCGCTGTTTTGCAAAAACAACTCCAGCATTCACGCTACGTTTTCGACCATTTTAAGTCACGCCAAAAGCGTGATTGATAAACAAACACGCCTGCGCCAAGGCTTTTACGATCGCAATCAATGCACGCTGATTTTTGGCGCTGCGCACTTTATTGATGCTCACACCGTAGCAGTCAAAAAAGCCGATGGCAGCATCGACACCTACAGTGCCGATAAATTTGTTATCGCCACCGGTTCACGCCCTTATCATCCGAAAGATGTCGATTTTGGTCACCCGCGTATTTATGACAGCGACTCGATTCTGAACCTCGAACATGATCCTCGCCATATCATTATTTACGGTGCTGGGGTGATTGGTTGTGAATACGCCTCTATCTTCCGCGGCCTGGATGTCAAAACGGATCTGATCAACACCCGTGATCGCTTACTGTCGTTTCTGGATAATGAAGTCTCTGATGCGCTCTCTTACCACTTTTGGAACAGTGGTGTGGTGATCCGCAATGATGAAACTTACGACAAGGTGGAAGGCACCAGCGATGGGGTGATCGTCCATCTGAAATCGGGCAAAAAAATGCGCGCCGATTGCTTGTTGTACGCCAACGGGCGCACTGGTAATACTGATAAGCTCAATTTAGAGTCGGTTGGCTTACAAGCCGATTCGCGAGGCCAGTTAGTCGTCAACGCCAATTACCAGACTCAAGTGGAACACATTTATGCGGTGGGTGATGTCATTGGTTACCCAAGCCTTGCCAGCGCCGCTTATGACCAAGGTCGGTTTGTCGCGCAAGCCATCATTCATGGCCAAGCGGCACATTTGTTGACTGAAGATATCCCAACCGGTATCTATACCATCCCTGAGATCAGCTCCGTGGGTCGTACCGAGCAAGAGCTGACGGCGGCTAAAGTGCCTTATGAAGTGGGACGCGCTTCTTTCAAACATTTGGCGCGCGCGCAAATTGCGGGCAAAGATATCGGCAGCTTAAAAATCCTGTTCCATCGCGAAACCAAAGAGATTTTAGGTATTCACTGCTTTGGTGAGCGTGCCGCAGAAATCATTCATATCGGCCAAGCGATCATGGAACAAAAAGGGGAAGCCAATACCATTGAGTATTTCGTGAACACCACCTTTAACTACCCGACGATGGCCGAAGCCTTCCGTGTTGCAGCCTTAAATGGTCTTAATCGACTGTTTTAATACGCTAGAGTCAAACTACTTAGAGTTGCAGGTAGACGGCAAGTGAGTTCATCCCCATGTGCATAGATACACTATGTGATTGGGGTGAACGAACGTAGCCAACACCGCTGCAGCTTCAAGTAGGAAGGGTATATAGATAGAGACAAAAAAGGTCTGGCATTGACCAGACCTTTTCTTATCAAGCTGTTACGCAATGTGAAATCAGAACTCGCCCACCGCTTCTTTCAGCTTACGCATGGCGTTTTTCTCAAGCTGACGAATACGCTCCGCAGAAACACCATACATTTCCGCCAAATCTTGCAGTGTGGTTTTGTTGTCATCATCCAACCAACGAGCACGCACAATGTGTTGGCTACGCTCATCAAGACTTGCCAGCGCCATGCTGAGGCGCTGTGTGGTATGCGCTTCCCAGTTTTCGGCTTCTAGGTTATCAGCTAAGTCAGAGTGCTTATCTTCGAGGTACAGCACAGGCGCAGTGTAGGCCATGCCGTTTTCGTCATCCTCGGCGGACATCTCAAACGCAGCATCTTGGGCTGCCAGACGAGATTCCATTTCACGCACTTCAGCAGGCTCAACACCCAGCTCGCGCGCTACCGTTTCGACTTCGCCGTTATTAAACCAGCCAAGGCGTTTTTTCGATTTACGCAGATTAAAGAACAGTTTGCGCTGTGCTTTGGTGGTGGCGATTTTCACAATACGCCAGTTACGTAGCACATATTCATGAATTTCGGCTTTAATCCAGTGCACCGCAAACGACACCAGTCTTACCCCCATCTCAGGGTTAAAGCGTTTAACCGCTTTCATCAGACCGATATTGCCCTCTTGCACTAAGTCCGCCATTGGCAAGCCATAACCGGAATAACCACGAGCAACGTGAACAACAAATCGTAGGTGCGACAAGATCAAGCCTTTCGCAGCATCGATATCCCCTTTGTAATGTAATCGCTCTGCCAGCTCGCGCTCTTCATCAGCACTCAGCATCGGGTAACCGTTTACTGAACGGATGTAGCTATCTAAGCTGTCTTGGGAAACAAGAGCCATTGGATACGCTTGGTTAGTCATTCAATTCCTCATCATTCTCTGATCTGGATACGCTGTTTTACCGCAACAAGCTTGAACCTAAAATGAACAGGTTTCAAGTTTGACTTGTCATTATGCATAAACAAAAGGGCAACTCAAGTCAAGCACTGCCTCAACCTTGAATCAGCCACCCATTTATGACCACCATCACTTAAACAGGTTCAATTTCTTTTAGATGGCGTTTCGCCGACACTTTCGCCGCCACGCAGCCTAAAAAGACGCCGAGCATTAAAAGCAGTAATGATTCATCCCAGCCGAGGCCAATCAAACGGAAACGGCTGTCATACAATTGAGCGAGCGCTTCCACCGCACCATTGAGTAAAATCGTCATCAAGGCCGTTAATAGCCAGGCTGCCACGGCGCCGAGTAAACCAAACCACATCCCTGAATAGAGATAAGGACGCAGAATATACGCATCGGTCGCACCGATGAGTTTCATGGTTTGGATTTCTTCTTTGTTGGCTTGTACGTTAAAACGTAGCGTATTGCCCACAATCAAAAAAACCGACATCAACATCAAGCTGGATAAGCTAATCACCACGATAGTCGCCAAATGGCGAATCGCATCTAAACGGGCAAACCAATCTTCATCCATGCGCACATCGGTCACCCCCTCTTCTGCTTGTAGGGCTTTGGCAAGCGTTTGGATCTGCTCTCGACTGTCCACTTTAGGCGTCACCACTAATACCGCGGGCAAGGTGGCGTTATCGAGTAGGCTGATCGCTTGCTCAAAGCCAGCATACTGGCTTAAATCATCCAAACCTTGCTGCGGTGAGATGTATTTCACTTTGGCAATTTCATCACGCCGCTCCAAATCATCTTTCAAAACGATGATCCGAGGTTCTGGTGTATCGATGTGCAGATAAACACTGAGCTGAGAAGGCTCAGCCACTCGCTCAGCCACCGAGGCGATATTTTTACTCAGCAAGTACAAACTGGCGGGTAGCGCCAACGCCATAGAAATTACCGCCAAAGTCAAAATGTTGCCCAGTGGACGTCGCCACAAGGCGGCAAACGATGCTTTCGCCTGTTTGAAATGAATGGCGAGAAAACTGTCGGTTTTGGCTCGCTTCACATCACGCGGTTTGCTTTTGGTACTTTTGGTGGTTTTGCTGATTTTTTGATTGCCCGGCTTAACGGCCATAATCCGCTACCTCACTTAAAAAACCCTGATTGAGTTCTAGATGACGATATTGCGGACGCGAATTCACCAAATGAATATCGTGCGTCGCCAGCAGTATTGTGACCCCAGCGCGATTGAACTCTTCAAACAGACGCAGTACTCGGCTGGAAAGCTCAGGATCAAGGTTGCCTGTCGGCTCATCAGCCAGCAGTAGCGTTGGGCGGTTCACCACCGCGCGAGCAATCCCGACTCGCTGCTGTTCCCCACCAGAGAGCTGGCTTGGTAAGCAGCGGGCTTTATCGAGCAATCCGGTTTTATCGAGCGCCGCCGAAACACGACGTTTAATTTCATTTTCCGAGATCGATTCAATGCGCATCGGTAACGCGACATTGTCATAGATGCTGCGATCCATCAAAAGGCGATGGTCTTGAAACACAATCCCAATATTGCGGCGTAAAAAGGGAATATCCTTGTTTGGGATCCGAGTAATATCATGACCATTGAAACTGATTTTGCCATCGGTTGGACGCTCAATCGCACAAATCAGCTTAAGTAGGGTACTTTTCCCTGCCCCAGAATGGCCGCCCAAAAAGGCCATTTCACCACGCCGCAAGTGGAAATCCACTTTCTGTAGCGCTTGTCGTCCACCTCGATACGCTTTACTGACTTGCTGAAACCTGATCACGCCGTCTCCCCCTGACAAGGCTGGCACACTGTGCCAACTGAGATTGGTTTATTCTTCGCGGCTAAATAGCGCGTCGATAAACTCTTGTGTTGCAAATGGACGTAAGTCGTCAATTTTCTCGCCGACACCGATATAACGGATTGGGATCTGGAATTGATCGGCAATCGCGAAAATCACGCCACCTTTAGCGGTGCCATCAAGCTTAGTTAAGGTAATGCCCGTGATGGGCGCTACATCACTAAACAATTTGGCCTGACTGATCGCGTTTTGTCCGGTACCCGCATCCAGCGTCAACATGATTTCATGTGGCGCACTGTCATCAATCTTCTTCATCACGCGCACAATCTTGCGCAGCTCTTCCATCAGGTTACTTTTGTTTTGCAGACGGCCTGCGGTATCCGCAATCACCACGTCAATCCCGCGCGCTTTCGCCGCTTCAATCGCATCATAAATGACGGAGGCACTGTCGGCGCCAGTATGCTGAGCGATGACAGGCACTTGATTGCGCTCTCCCCACACTTGCAACTGCTCAACCGCTGCAGCACGGAAGGTATCGCCCGCTGCCAACATCACTTTCTTGCCTTGCGCTTGGAACTGTTTAGCCAGTTTACCGATCGTGGTAGTTTTACCCACCCCATTCACGCCCACCATCAAGATCACGTAAGGTTTTTTCTCAGTGTCGATCACCAATGGCTGCTCGACCTGAGAGAGAATCTCGGCCATCTCTTCTTTCAGCAGACCGTACAGCGCTTCCCCATCACGCAGTTGCTGGCGAGAAGCTCTGGCGGTCAAATTAGCGATGATTTTGCTGGTCGTATCCATGCCGACATCGGCAATCAGCAGTTGTTCTTCGAGCTCTTCGAACAGGTCATCATCAATCTTTTTGCCTTTAAACAGGCCAAAGAAGCCAGCGCCAATATTCGCTTTGGTGCGGCTCAAACTGCGCTTTAAGCGCGCAAAGAAACTTTCGGTCGGTTTCTCTTGTTCAACAATACGTGCAGGTTCAACCGTGGCTGTTTCTGTTTCTGTTTCTGTTTCTGTTTCTGTTTCTGTTTCTGTTTCTGTTAACGCAGTTTCCGTTTGAATCGCCACCGCTTCAACATCGGCTTGGCTTTGTGGTTCATCCTGCGTTTGAGTATCCGTTGCAGTGGTTTGGCTTTTCTCTTCGTCACCAAATCCAAGCCATGACAACAAGCCACGCTTCTTTTTTTCCGTCATCTGGAGCTATCCTGAATCGCTTTATTTTAATACAGACTTTTCTTGGCCATTATTGCGGCCCCGAAAAGAAAAAATGACAAAGCAGTGAAAACTTTTTGCTTCGCTTGGTACACTTTGCCCAGTTTTTTATGTTAACTCGGGTTGTCACGCCAAATGGCTGACAAGCGAGGTATAGTAACACTTAATTAGCGGTCAAAAAATCTATGCAAAGACGTCGCCAGCCAAACCCATCACAAAAAAAGGCCCCTACAGGGCAAGTTCGGATTATCAGCGGTCTGTGGCGCGGCCGAAAATTGCCCGTGCATGATGCCGAAGGACTGCGCCCGACGACCGATCGAGTGAAAGAAACGCTGTTTAACTGGCTTGCTCAAGAAGTGCCAAATGCTCGCTGTCTCGATCTTTTTGCCGGTTCTGGCGGGCTAGGCTTCGAGTGTGCATCACGCCAAGCCAACCAAGTAACCATGCTTGAGCTGAACCCGCTCGCCTTTCAGCAACTCAAAACTAATGTACAGAGCCTGAAAGCAGAAAATATTGAGCTTATTCACACGGATGCACTCGCCTTTCTGCGACAATCGGGTAAACCTTATGACGTGGTGTTTATTGACCCACCTTTTCGACAAGGTTTATTACAGGAAACCACTCAGTTACTCGAGCAAAACGGTTGGCTCGCGCCACAAGCGATGATTTATATTGAGTGCGAAAAAGAGCTGCCACTGACGGAGTTGCCTCCTCATTGGCATCTACATCGAGAAAAGAGTGCCGGACAAGTCTGTTATCGGCTGTTTATAAGGGAAGAACAATGAAAGCACTACTCTGGTTAGCGAAAGCGGCGATTGGTTTTGTATGGCTGGTTTTGCTGTTCAACATCGTGATGCCTTTTCCGGGTAATGCCGCCATCGCACTCTACATCATGACCGCATTTTTGCTCTTCATGCATGGTTTACAGATGTTGATTTTCATTGGCGCGTTTGGCGATAAAGTACCACTGAAGCGCTGGGAAAAGTGGTCAATTCTGATCTTTGGCATTTTTGCCCTGTTGGATATTCGCCGTAAATACATGATGTAAAAAAACCGCCGCGAGGCGGTTTTTTTACATCATAGACCGTGAATATGACTAAAACACGATCGACGCTGAGATCAAGGCTTGGGCTATCAAGTAGGAGCTGGAGATAAGAGTGTGCCCCCAAGGAAGTGGACGCCGATAATCGTGGATGGCTAATAACGTGGCCGAGAGGATATAAACCAGACATCCTAAGAAACCAGCGCCAGAAGCCACGGTGGCCTCTTGTAGCCACAGTTCACCCGCAGCCCACGTCATCTGTACTAACATCAACCCCATAATGGTGACCGGGAAGATTAAGGTATCAATTTGTGGCAGTAACAAAAAAAACGCCACTATGCTTGCCGCCACCAGTAATGCGGGCAACCACCACACCATACTCCCCGACAATTGCACCCAGAATGCTTTACTAAACAGCAGTTGCGCGACTAAAAACAGCACAAAGCTGGCTTTGTGGTAGCGATGATTTAGCCGCAGTCCATGCGCAAACATCGACACCGCCAAACCAAGAGAGATAAAAATCACCTCTGGCGTGGCATGACTGTGCTGCTCCCACACAATAATTGTCAGTAACAGGAGGCTGAAGATTCGAAAGAATATCGCTTGCTTAAGCTTCTGATTTTCATAAGCAGAAATGCTGATAAACCCCGACAACACGACAGAAATCCAGCTCAACATGCTCATACCCCTAACTCAAACTGCCGCCAGTGTAGGGATCTGACTTTTGATGTCCAGTTATGAAAGTAAAAAGTTGGATCTTGCTAGCGAATCCTTACTTGAGCTGCTATATAAAATAGTAATTACTCAATAAAATTACAAAACAAGAAAACTTGCCACCAACCAAACCAAGACAACAAATCAACACCAAACAAATGAAACACAATCAAAACAAAATAAAAAAACGAAAAATCCACCAAACCAAAACTGCAAAATAAAAACAAAAACCCAATAAAAACAACAACAAAAAAAATCAAAAAATTGAAAACAACCAACTAAACAGATAAATGAAAAATAACTGCCATTTTTAAAGATATAAAAACAGATAAAGGATAAAAACACAACTCAATTGATAACCAATCTCAACAACATGGAAATAATTCTCATAAAGTGGTAATTTACTAAAACCTGACAATCGATCCAAAACAAACCGTAATAACCACAACCAGAACAAATAACAACCTACCAACAAACAATAAAAAACACTATAAAATCAATAAAATAAATACAATATTGAATTAAAAATCAGCATTTAGCTTATGATTAAAACAGCGTAAAAGTGTGACTTTTCTTACGTTAAAAAGCCCCCTACGAGCAAAAGAACTGTGTTTTTTAAACTTTAATCAACGATCTATTGATCAAGCTGGGTAAATGATCTATTCTTTTTTTACAGAATGAGTAATCAACCAAAGGAGCAGTGTTATGATTTCTTCATCTCAAAAACAAGGACTTGTTATGATCGCAGTAATCATTGGTTTAATGACACTGCCCATGATGTACTAAGTTAATGTTTTTAAAATAAAAAAGGACGCATCGCGTCCTTTTTTATTGGTTCAATGTTCGATTACTGAAAATGTTGAGATAACTCTTCCCAATGCCAGTAATAGAAAAATAGGGCTCCTAAGGTCATCAACATCATCAGCATAAAAGCAATCCGCCACACAAACTTCCCACTTCTTGGCGTGAGCTCATCTTCGCACTCTTGGCATACCGCGAGAAAAGCTTTGCGATCATCTAAGCGATAATCATCTTCATGCACCACTTTGTTACGAATCGTCGCCACATAACGCAGCTTTTTAATCACGTCATGGGGTAAACGTTCTTCACAACTGGTAATCAATTGATGCAATCCCTTGCCTTCTGCATGGTATTGTTCGCGCAATAAGGTTTCGAGTTTGCGCGTTCGTAGAACAACTTGCTCAATTTCTGACATTTCCGCCCTCCTGCGCCTTCTCTCTTTATTTTCTAGCAGCCAGAGTCACATTATCCAATTGTTAGCCGTTCAATGGCTGATAAAGTGTGAGATAAGCCGAAAAAATCCCTTTGATTACTGCCGCACATCTCTTTCTCACCACAAACTGCTTGGAAAAATACGTCATTCGCTAAAATAGCGGCGTATTCAGAATAGGAGGCTGTTATGCCCTTCACTTTATTGATCAGTTTAGCGTTATTGATTATTGCGGCAGTTTGGTTTTTTAGCCACTTCTACCGCCGCCACATGCAAGGAGAAAATGCTCCACAGCGTAGTGCCGAAGTGACCATACTGGATAAGCAAGCGATCGACATTCCTCACCCTCTTCCCGGCCAAGATGACCAAGAGTTTTGGATTTACGTACAAAAAGGACGTTTAGGGCCAAAACGCGAGTTTCAGGTTGGCATTCATTACTATCATGCACTCAATCCAGGAGACAAAGGCGTACTAACTTACCAAGGACAACGCTTTTTGCACTTTGCCTTGAAGCGTTAAAATCTGGTTCTTGAGAACAGCCATTAAGACGATTAAACCATACTCTTTATAATGGATTAATAGTCTATGCCTATCAGAAAAATCAGATAATCCAAATTTCTTCCATATCTGAACTACACTATTCTTTGTTCATCCCGATAGGGGAAATAAAAAACTGAGAGGTGTAAAAATGGCAACGAATTTGATTGGTCTTGATACCACACAAAGTCAAAAACTGGCGAATGCGCTCAACAACTTGCTGGCCAACTATCAAGTGTTCTATATGAATACTCGCGGTTACCACTGGAATATTCAAGGTAAGGAGTTTTTCGAACTGCACGCTAAGTTTGAAGAGATTTATACCGACTTACAGCTAAAAATCGATGAACTGGCAGAGCGTATTTTAACGCTGAGCGCTCGACCCATGCACAGCTTTAGCGGTTACCTCAAAGCGGCACAAATCAAAGAGCATACCGACTCAATTGATGGCCGTAGCAGCATGCAGGGATTGGTGGATGGTTTTAGCATTCTGCTCCACCAACAACGAGACATTCTTGAGCTTGCCGGCGAAACCGGGGATGAAGGGACGTCAGCGCTGATGAGTGATTACATCCGCGAGCAAGAGAAATTGGTGTGGATGCTTAACGCTTGGCTGAAATAACTCACCGCTCTGACACGCTCACTAAATCTAAGGTGCAGGAAGGTTAATCTATTTGGTCGGTCAGCCTTTATCATCCTACACCCTCAGAGTCGGGCTGGCCGACCATCTCTCCCCAAATGACTTGCCGTTGCTGCCAACATCGCTGCCGCGTCAAGTTGAAAAGGTGCATTAACTTATCACTAAATTAATCGATTGATGTCCTGGCTCCAACGCTGGGCTTCAATCAATTCCTGACGGACATCTTCCAGATCAAAACCCAGTTCTAGGCAGTGCTGCTCCACACCTTGCCAATCGGCTTTTTCAAAACATTCCTCAAGATCGAGCAAAGTACCCAGTGGCCCTTCACGCTCTCGCAGTGCTAACTTCACATCATCGGCCAGCGGCAGTTGCTCCACCAATTGCTCAATTGAGGTATCGAGCAAGGCATCCAGCACAGAAAACATGCCAATCAGAAACGCTTGTTCACGATGCGCTTTAAAATGTGTATGCGTCGCCATCAACTGGCAAAACTGCGCTCTTTGTAACGACAAGTTGTAAAGCTCCTTGGGCTTTTTGGAGGAGATATAAGACGCGACCGCCAAAGAGACGAAAATGCGCAGTTTGTCCTGTCCAAGATAAACCAAGGCTTGGCGAAATGAGGAGATGGAGACCGAGATCCGATCCGACATAGTGTTTACGAAACGCAGCAGCTTGTAGGAGAGCGCAATGTCCTGCGCGACCAAGCGCTCTACTCGCACATAATCGACTTCAGGCTGACAGACTTCGCGAAACAGCTGCATGGCAATCACATGCTCTGGACTGACGTAGCGCTGTTTAATGATTTCTGGCTTACTGAAAAAATAGCCTTGGAAGAAGGTAAAACCCGCATGACGCGCTTGATGAAACTCATCTTCGGTTTCGACTCGTTCTGCCAAAAATCGGCGACGACTTCCCTGAGCCAGTCGACCACGCACAAATTCACACGCTTTATCGAGCCCCATTGCCATGATGTCGATTTTGACTATCTGTACGTAGGGTAAAAAGCGCTCCCAAGCGGGTGAATACACAAAATCATCTAACGCGAGCAGATAACCTCGCTGACTCAGCTCTTGTACCGCCTCAAAAAGATCATCGGTCGGTTGGCACGTTTCCAAAATTTCTACCACGATCTGCTCACGCGGCAGAGTCAGCGGCAAACGTCGAATTAAGCTTTTATGGGGAAAGTTGATAAAACAGCGCGAGCGGGCAATTCTCGGGTTGGTACCAAGGGATAAAAAGTTTTCAACAATCAGACGGTAGGTAGCACGATCGGCATCCATGTACTCAGGAAACGCGTTTTTTTCTCCATCTCGAAACAGCAGCTCATAACCTAGCGTGTGTCGCTTTGCATTCAATATCGGTTGGCGTGCTACATAAGTTGTGTACATGGTGTCCTCAAAGGGTTGCTTACGCTTTGGCGGTAGCCAACAGCATTCCGCAGCCCATAAACATCGAACCAAACAGTTTATTCATTCTGGTCATTATGTTAGGTGAACGAATATAGCGACCTAGCTGCGCAGCCAGTGCCGTGTATCCGAACATGACAATCGCATCAATAGTAACGGTTGTGATACCCAGAACCAAGAACTGCGGCCAATGATCTCTAGTGGGATCAATAAACTGCGGAAATAATGCCACTAAGAAAACGATTGATTTGGGATTGGTCAGGTTAATCAGTACTGCTTTACGCAGCAGGGCGGCTTGTGAGAGTTCATGAGAAGTTGTGGTAGCCGTTAGGGGGGCTCTATCTCGCCATTTCTGAATACCCAGCCATACTAAATAAGCCGCGCCAATCCATTTGATCAGAGTGAACGCCAACGCAGATTGTGCCACCAAAGCGCCAATTCCAATGCCGACCAACACTATATGACAAGCAAGACCGATTTGTAGGCCGATAATCGCCCCTAATGAGTGGCGTGTACCATAACTTAAACCATTGCTGATCGAGTTAACCGTGCCTGAACCGGGCGCCAGACTAAACACCACCGCGGTCAGTAGATAGGCAAGCCAAACATGGATATCCATTGCAATTCCTCATTCCTGACTTATGCTAGCCCAATGAGGTCAAACACTGATTCGCACAACCCCATTGCCAACTTATGAACCCTGAAAAAAATCTTTATCCTTATACGCAAGAGTCGAGTTTGGAGCAAGCTCTCAACTTTGAGATAGCTCAAGTGTGGCACACTCGAAGCGAAGGAACCTATCGCAGTTTTGATAAAACGCACATTTATTGGTGTAGTCTCAAGCATCCTGAGCATCAAAAAGCCGTAGTGATTGTGAATGGCAGGATTGAATCTGCGTGGAAATATCAAGAGCTGTGTTATGACCTATTCCGCCAAGGTTTTGATGTTTATACCTATGATCACCGTGGTCAAGGACGGTCAGAACGTCTGACTGAAGATAGACAAATAGGCCATGTACATGAGTTTCAAGATTACGTGACTGACTTAAAAGCCTTAGTCGAGCATTTCGATCTCGGTCACTACCAAGAGCGCTTTTTATTAGCCCATTCTATGGGTGGCGCGATTGCTACGCGCTATATCCAGACCACTCCAGCGCACCCCTTTAGCGCACTGGCCCTGAGTGCTCCGATGTTTGGCGTGAATATGCCTTGGTATTTAAGGCCATGGGCTTTGCTCATCACTCAAATTATGGCTGCCGTTACCCTAAAACCCAGTTACGCTCCGGGTTATGGCCCTTATCACGCTAAACCCTTTCATCTCAACCTGCTCACCCACAGTGAAACCCGCTATCAGTTGTTTCGTGAACTGTATGAAGCGCACCCTGAACTGCAAATTGGAGGGCCGAGTCACCGCTGGGTTTGGCAGAGCTTAATGGCGACCAAACAGTGTTTGCAGTTAACCCGACAAATCAAAATCCCCATGCTGATCTTACAAGCTGGCGAAGAAGCGATTGTGTGTAATCGGGCGCAAATCCGGCTCTTCAAAAAGCTGTCTCGCACCCAAAAACGTGCCGCTTTATGCCGCATAGCAGGAGCCAGACATGAACTGCTTTTTGAACAAGATGCCTACCGAAATCAGACGTTAGACCATATTTTGCGTTTTTTCGCCGACAGTACTATCGACCATAAAAGACAGCACCATCGACCATAGAAATTGAGGAAAAGCGCAAAGAGAGGTTTACCCTCTTTTTCCGCATTTAATTCCACTACACTAGGCAACCTAAGGGTGACGGCTCATCCGGCCAACCGAGAAACAGAGAGTTTTATGACCACTTCAGCACACAAACATCCGTATAAAATCGTGGCGTCGGATCTCGACGGCACCTTACTCGCCCCGAACCATCAGTTGAGCGAATTTTCGAAACAGACTTTGAAACAGCTGCACGATAAAGGATTTACCTTTATTTTCGCGACAGGCCGTCACCACATTGATGTCGCGGGGATTCGTGAAATCGCGGGGATTCCTGCGTATATGATCACCTCAAACGGTGCGCGAGTGCATGACCAGAATGACCAACTGATGTACAGCAAAAACGTACCGCAAGATTTGGTGCAAGCCATCATCGATGTCGTTAAACACGATAAGCAGTTGTTCGTGCATCTGTACCGTAATGACGAATGGATGCTCAATAAAGAAGATGAGATCCTGCGCGACTTCCATGAAGACTCTGGTTTTACCTATCGCGTCTTTGATGTCAATAACGCCCCAACCGATGGCATCGCGAAAATTTTCTTCACTCAAGAAGACCAAGATCATGAACATTTGGTGCAGTACGAAACCTTACTGAATCAGCGCTTTGGCGATAAACTCAACGTTGCTTTTTCAACACCTTGGTGCCTAGAAGTCATGTGTGCGGGCGTATCAAAAGGCGATGCGCTGCAAGCTGTGGCCGAATCTCTTCACCTTGGCCTTGAAAACTGTATCGCGTTTGGGGACGGCATGAATGATGTCGAAATGCTCTCAATGGCCGGAAAAGGCTTAGTTATGGGCACCGCCCATGAAAAAGTGTTTAACGCCCTGCCGGATAATGAAGTGATCGGCAGTAACGCCGATGATGCGGTGGCGCATTACCTGCATCAGCATCTGTTTTAACCCGATTCACGTCTCACTCGGTGCCTATTGCGCTCAGGTTAAGCCGTAAAAGCGCATCACCTGAGCATCACTCAACGGCAGCCTAACGCTGCCGTTGGCTATTTTCTGCACCGTTCCTTAGCCACTCACCGCGCAAAATGGCGAAACCGCTCTCAAACAATACGTTCCTTTGTTTGCACTCTGTCAATTGAACCCTGTGACGGTTTAGCTTGTCTTTCAGTTTGTGCGATAATTTTTGCGACCAAACATCCCCTATTCCATCTCGAGCCAAAGGAATTGATCAATGAGAGCCTTGCCCTTCTGCGCCATGTCGCTCGCTATGCTGTTGCAAGCGTGCACCAACACCACCTCCGTCAGTGTCGAGCCTGACTCCGCTCCAATTATTCCAGCGACCCTCGATAAACCGGAAACCATTCAACCACAGAGCTTTATGCTGCGTGGCGAGGTGGTCGTGGGCCATGAGGTGCGACGCTTTACGCCCTGTGGCAGCCATCAGCAATACTGGCTCAATCTCTCGCCAGAGCAACTGAATGAAGCGATGGCGCTGAATCGTAGTCCTTACCAACCTCTGTATGGTGAGCTTGTCGGCACACTCACGCCACCAAGCCAAACGGGGTTTAACGGTGATTATGTGGCGCGAATTGAGGTGCAGAGCATCAATCAACTGAGCAATGAAAGCCGCGGCTGTGAGCAGCCTCTTAGCCCAACCCGTGCGTTTGGTAATGAGCCTTTTTGGTCAATGCGCTTTGTAGATGGCGGGCTACAATTCCAACCTATGGGCGGTGACAAGCAACAATTTTCGATCACACGCAGTCAACTGAGCCAAGATAAACGACGCTACCAATTTGATGGTGGTGAACTGCTGTTAGAACAAGGGCAATGTCGCGATGGTATGAGCGATAACCTTTACCAATGGCGCTCTAAACTCACCCTAAAAGGCGGCCAATACCAAGGCTGTGCGACCTTAGCTAATCTTGATCCTACCCTTGAATGGAGCGGCGTCTACTTTGCCAGCTCGACTGAACAGACGGGCTTTAGTGTCAGCTTAACCTTGGAAAAAGATCACACCGCGCAGACTCGCTATGAGTATGCCAATGGCGAACCGGCTGTCGTGGAGCAAGGCTACTGGCAGCAGCTCAACCCCAATCAGATCCAAGTGGTGATGACTCGCCACCAGCAGCAGTACTTGCTCTCCGAGCGCATTTTCACTCGTGAGGGTTATCAGCTAACAGCGACACAAGAGAAGGTTGGTCAATCGGTTTATAACATCGCCGATGGAGGTTTAGTGCTGTTTCGCTCTCTGGTCGAGTTGAATGAAAGCGCTGTGCCCCCTGCCGTAGGACAAGCGGCCATTCACGCTCAGCAAATCGCAGGACGCGCTGACTATGAAGAAGATGTCGATCAGGCGATTCGCCGCTATTTTAACTTGCACCAAACGTCGCCAGACAATACGCAATATCGCTGGTTGAAGTACGATCTCAACGGTGATGAACAACCGGAACTGCTGGTGCAACTAGACTGGTGTGGTACTGGCGGCTGTACTTTGCTGATTTTCGATCAACACAATCAGCAGTGGCGTTTCAATAGCCGCATCACTCTCGTACAAAACCCGATCCGTTTAGGTAAACAGACCCATCATGGCTGGCAAGACTTACTGTTCAGTGTCAGTGGCGGCGGCGCGAAACCCGCTATACACCGTTTACAATACAACGGCATCAGCTACCCGACGAACCCAAGTGTGGCACCAGAAGCCAACGCCGAGCAAATCAGCCAAGTGGTACTGTTTGCCGATGGCCTCTCGCCAAGACAGTCAGGCATTAAACTATGAATGCGGCGTGTCCGGACTGCGGGCTTAAATTTCAATGCCTCTGCTCCGCCGTCCCTAGCTTCCACGCGCCGTTTCAACTCTCGCTGCTCACTCACGATAATGAGTGGCAGCGCGAAACCAATACTGGGCGCTGGCTGGTGAAATCCATGGCCGAGTGCCAAGCCTATACATGGAGCCGAGTCGCGGCTAATACTGAGTTACAAGCGCGCCTCACCCAACCCAACGCTCGCTCGTTTCTGGTTTACCCATCCGAAGAGAGCGTGGAATTAACCGATGCACTCCGCTCGCTGCGCGAAGATGAGATCGCGCATTTTATTGTGCTCGATGCCACTTGGCAGGAAGCGCGCAAAATGGAGCGTAAAAGCCCTTGGCTAGCCGATGTTCCGAGAGTTCACCTTACCACCGATCACGTGTCGGCGTATCGGCTCAGGCGCAATCAACAGCCGGGCAATCTCTGCACCCTTGAGGTGGGATTAATGCTACTGCGCCATTTCAACGCCGAGGCTTCAGCTGAGGCCTTGGAGCAGTTTTATCACTATTCGATGAACGCTTTTAAAGCCGACAAAAGCGGTCATCGTTGGATTGAACGGTAAATATCAAGATGGGATGACGCGTCTATCTTGCGTTAACCCAAGCGTGAAGGTCGACCCAAGAAATAGCCTTGTAAATAATCCACACCCATATCTTCACTGATGCGACAAACCGTCTGGTTATGGACAAACTCCGCCACGGTTTTCGCATTCAGTACCTGACACAATTTCACGAGCTGCTCGGCAATCCGGCGCTGCTTCACATCCTGATCAATATTGCGGATCAAGCTGCCATCGAGCTTAATCACCTGCGGCTCAAGCTTCACTATCTCATCAATATTGGAATAACCACTGCCAAAATCATCGACAATGATGGTCGCGCCCAGTGTGCGGAAATGGTTACACACTTCAATCATCCGCCCGTAATCTTTGATTTGTTCGCTCTCCAACACTTCGAGCCCGACACGGGCGGGATCGGCCACCGATTTGATTGCCGCTTCCAAATGCTGCAAGGTGCGCTCACTCATCAAATCTTGCGGTGAAAGATTGATCGAAAACGCCTCCGGGCGATGACGCATCATATTGAAGGTATGCGTTATCATCTGCCGGCTCAAACGAGTATAGAGGTGAGTATCGGTGATGATCGGGAGAAAATTCCCAGGCAAGATAATTTCCCCTTCATCTTCAATCCGCACTAAACATTCGTAGGAAGCCACAATGTGACTACGCGCCTGACAAATCGGCTGCGCATAAACCACCACATCATCACGTACCACCGCGCGGCTAACCCGCGATAGCCAATTCAGCCGCTCCTGACGAACACTTTCTTGCACTTTTAAACGCGCTGCATTACAGAAATGGTGGTTGTTGTTAAACGCGTAGCGGCGTGCTTCGATAGCACGCAGCAATAGCTCATCCGGCGAATGCTCTGCAAAATCGCCCTGACTGACTAACCCAGCGCACAACGAGATCGACAGATAATCCACATTCGGTAAACCGTAGGGCTCGAAGTTGACGTGCTCCAACTGCTCCACAAACTGATAGAAATGGCTATGAATACTTTTCCCGTCCAGCTTGGCACGAAAAACCGTTGCCCACTCACCGACCCCAATCGCATACAAACCGCTCTGCCCTGCCAATTTCTGATCCAAAAAGACCTGAAACTGTTCACTCAAATCACGAAGCAGCTTATCGCCTACCGGATAACCGTACTTCTCATTGATCTGATTGAAGTTGGTCACTTTCAGGGCGATTAGGTGCTCATTGGCCGCGAAGTTCGCCAATCGCTCACGTAACACCACTCGATTGGGTAAGCCGGTACGTCGGTCACGCCGGTAACTCGCCGTCAGTAATGAGGTTTGAGCGCGGATCTGCTGTGCCAAATTGTCCGTCATGGCATCCAAATCATGAAACGCATGGCGGATCAAATTAAACAGAGGGGACGTCATCCCTTCCGGATAACTCGGCAAGGGGATTGGGACAAGATCGTCACGCACCGCCCCTTCACGCAAGGCAAGAAACGTCATGCTATGATGCATCACTTGCTGCTGACCATGCTCATACAGCAGCTCTCCCCAACAGTAACAACCATCGGTCGGCGCCACCGCCTGAAGCGGTTGTAACTCGTGATTCTCATGCATGAAGTTTAAACGCAGCGCACAGTTAAACACCCACACTTGTTGGCACTGCTTGGCTTGTAGTTGCTGCGCGGTGAGATAGACCCGCTCTAGGGTTAAACTCGGGTGATCAAAACAAAAGCGCACTTCATCTTGCAGCGCCAGTGGGCGGTTAAACCTCAGTCCGCCTTCCTCCGCCAGCCCGAGCGGCAGATAAAGATCTTGGTGGCGGCATTCCCCTTTCATCAGTGGAAAACTGATCAGCCAGTCATGGGGTAAGTCGGCTTGCGCGCCCAAATTGTGCTGATAAATCGCCTCTATCGGCTCATCATCCAAACGTAAGACCCGATCTCCCTCCACGGCTGTGACCCGATAGGTGCGCCCAACAGGCTGCCACTCAGTGTAACCACCCGTCTCGACATAAAGCGCTTCGCCATGCAGCGCAATAGCCACACTGGCGTTTTGATAACAAGCCTCATCGAGCAAAACCCAGCGACCACTGGGAGTTTGTTTGGCGGCTCCACCAGCGACGGGCACTGGTGCACCCTGCGTGTCGCGTAAGGCAAATCGTGCGACTTGCAAGGTATCCATCTGCCAAGAAAAACAGACCACTGCTCGAGACATGCTAGTGAGCTCGAGCTGGCGAGCTAAACGCTCCGCGTCGGCAGCCTCATCGTCACTGTAATCCACAACAGCACGGCTAAGATAAGTTTGCTCAAACACGGTGATTTGCAGCAACGTCACCTGATGGTGCACTTCCCCTTGGAAAATCACCTCTTCGGTACTGCATCCAAGCAGGCAAGCTTGTGGATGGCGACTACGGATGAGCCGCGCAAGCTGCACGACATGCTCGCGACTCAAAGGAGAGAAAATTTGCACTAAGATGGATTGCCCATGAGGAAGATCCATCGTTTCGAGCACCTGATTGGCCGATGCTAAATCTGGGATGAGACGCGAGACCGTAAACATAAAGAGCTGATAAGCCAGTGAAATGTTTAGGCATTATGCAATGCAATCGTTACCGCAGACTATACTCAATAACCATGCAATGTGATTTTTGTGACTCGATGTTATGCACCTAGTTAACTATCAGAAGTAATTCCGAGAGACGCTCGATCTCCACGTCGGGTAATACGCTCGCTTTGGCGAGCCGACGAATACTCTGCCCTTGATCGTTAAACCAGCAGGCTTGAAAACCATTTTGCCGCGCCCCTAGCACATCGGTTTGTAAATGATCCCCGACATGCAAGATTGAACGGGGCTCAAGCTGAAGCTGTTG
Organism: Vibrio cholerae ATCC 14035; assembly: GCF_000621645.1. Taxonomy (GTDB): domain Bacteria; phylum Pseudomonadota; class Gammaproteobacteria; order Enterobacterales; family Vibrionaceae; genus Vibrio; species Vibrio cholerae. The sequence continues at coordinate 30,751 of NZ_JHXR01000018.1, forward strand.
TGCTGCTTGTGCAAAGAGATCGGGATACGGTTTGGCACGGCCGTCTGGCCCTGCGCGCAATACCGTTTGGAAATAGCCACTTAAACCAATTTTTTCTATCTGGACATTGCCATTGGTGATCGCAATCAGCGGCACTTTAGCCGCTAACTGAGCCAACACCCGATGCGTTTCGGCAGGAACATCGACTTGATTACGCCAGCGCATCACTTGCTCAAGCGTCTCGCTCGCCGCTTGCTCCGCCTCTGGCTGCGCATAGCCTAATTCCAGTAAACCATGCTGCACCTGTAAATAACGCCATTGGCTCACATCATGGCACTGCTCCGGAAAGCGGCGCGCTATATCACGCTTCATCGCCAGCCACCAAGCCAAAGGACGCGTCGCCGTAATGGGATGCTCACTTAACAACCACTCAGTGACTTTTTCCTCGACCTGTTTGATGACCGGACGGTTATCGTAAAGGGTATCGTCCAAATCAAACGTCAGTGCTTGAATCGAAGCCAATGGGCGGTAAAACAGCATGGTTAGTCATCCTTATTCTTTTTGCGCGCCCGAGGATGCGCTTGGTCATACACCTGAGCCAGATGTTGAAAATCGAGGTGGGTATAGATTTGCGTTGTCGCGATGTTCTCGTGCCCAAGTAGCTCCTGCACCGCACGCAGGTTATTGCTCGATTCCAGCATATGGGTGGCAAACGAGTGGCGCAATTTATGTGGGCTGATATGACTGGCAACCGCCTGTTTTTGGCCCCATTCGGCCATGCGTTTTTGCACACTACGGTGTGAAATACGGGTACCGAGTTTGGACACAAACAGCGCCGTTTCTGCGCTATCCGCCAATTGACTGCGCAATTTGAGCCATTTACCGACCCACTCTTGTGCCTGTCCAGCAAACCACACTTTGCGCTCTTTGTTGCCTTTACCGATGACGCGGATCTCACCTTCGCTTAGATTAACGTCTTTGATATCAATCGAAACTAGCTCAGCCAAACGTAAACCCGCGCCGTACATCAGCTCCATGATCGCCCGATCGCGAATCGAAAGCGGATCATCATCGGTCACTTCCAGTAACTGCGCCATTTCATCAACATCGAGATTTTTCGGTAAAGTACGCTGCTTGCGCGGCGCAGAGACGCCTTTCGCAGGGTTAGCCTGAAGCTCGCCACGTAAAATCAGAAAATCCAGGAAACTGCGCAATGAAGACAAACGCGTCGCGATACTGCTGGCTTTCATCCCCTGCCTTTTCCCCTGCATCACCAATTGACGCACCCACGCCGAATCAAGCTGTGTCCAGTGGGTGAGCCCAACCTGTACTAAGTACTGGGTCATGGTTTCCAACTGCTGCTTATAATTGCGCTGGGTATACAGGCTCAACCCTTTTTCCGTATGCAGGTAGGCGTAAAAACGCTCCAGCGGTTGAGCCAACGCATCAGGAAGCGGGGTGCGTTCGTCGTTCTTCATCGTGTGACTGCCAAGGTAATGTCTCGATCAGATGAGCTAAGACTAACGCCAGATGGCGCAAAAACAAGGTATCCATACTCGGCTGAAAGTGGCCGCCATCTTCACTGGCGAAGGCCAAAATTCCCAACGGCGCTTGGCGCTGCAAAGGTAACACCACATACGAACCCATTTCTGGCGCGGGCCTATCCCCCAGCAGACGTTGCCGATCCGCTTGGCGTAAGCGACCTAAATAAGCCGATTTGCCATTAAAATGATTGGTCGCAAAGCGCTGCCAATCCTCACTGGCTAAACCGTATTTTTCATCATGACGCTGCAGCAGGCGCACGTAAGCACGCAGATTGAGTTCACGCGCTTTGGCTTCAATCGCGTGTAACACCGCTTGCAGCGACGAGCATTTTAGAATCTGCTCTTGCAGATCCATAAACTCATGGAAAGTACGATCGTTATTTGCCGCGAGCGACATCAAGGCGGTGATCTCCTCTTCGAGAGAGTCTATCCGCTGGCGCTGACGCGCTAACTGCACATGAGCGAGCGATACCGCGCCCGTTTGGGTCGGTAAGGCTAAACGTTCGACCAGATGAGGATGATGCTGAAAAAAATCGGGATGTTCATAAAGATACTCTGCCACCACTTGGGCAGTCAGAGCATCCGCCGTTACCTGAGACAAAATTGAACCTCAATTAGCAAGAGATTTGGCCATCGTAGATATGAGTAGCCGGGCCTGTCATATACAGCGGTTTGCCGGGGCCTTGCCAGTGGATTTCCAGCTCACCACCGGGAAGATGGACACGAACTTGCTCATCCAGTAAACCTTGCAAAATGCCTACCGCAACCGCGGCGCACGCGCCACTGCCACAAGCTTGAGTTTCGCCCGCACCACGTTCATACACGCGCAAATTGATCTCATCACGGCTCACGACCTGCATAAAACCGGCGTTGACGCGCTCAGGGAAACGCTCGTGCGATTCCAAAAGCGGCCCTAAGGTTTCTACCGCAGCAGTGCGGATATCGTCCACCACAGTCACTACATGCGGGTTGCCCATACTCACCGCGCCGCAAAACAAGGTGTGTTCACCGACACGCAGAATGTAGGTTTTTTCGCTCTGTTTGGCGCGAAATGGGATCTTGTTCGGCTCAAACTCCGGCACACCCATGTTCACGGTGATCAGATCTTCCTCTTCCACATTGAGTACCATTTTGCCTTTCTTGGTACTGACATGGATGGTGTACTTGTTGGTTAACCCTTTCATGCGTACAAAACGGGCAAAACAGCGCGCGCCATTGCCACACTGCTCCACTTCGCTGCCATCGGCATTGAAAATGCGGTAATGGAAATCCGATTCTGGATCGTAAGGCGCTTCAACCACCAACAATTGATCAAAGCCGACTCCCGTATGGCGATCCGCCAGACGGCGGATCAATTCCGGAGAGAAGAAGACGTTTTGGGTAATACAGTCCACGACCATAAAGTCGTTGCCCAAACCGTGCATTTTAGAAAAATGGAAATGCATAGAAGATAACTTTACTCCGGTAATACCGATTCTAACGCCCACAAGCTGCTAAGCTCTTCACGCTGACGCACCAAATAGGTTTTATTGCCATCAACCATGACTTCAGCCACTCGCGGACGGGTATTGTAATTCGACGACATGGTAAACCCATACGCACCAGAAGAGCGCACCGCCAGTAAATCCCCCTCTTGCAACACTAAGTCGCGATCTTTCCCTAGGAAATCACTGGTTTCACACACCGGGCCAACCAAATCATAAGTTTGGGCTTCGCCTTGGCGCGGACGCAGTGGAATGATGTCTTGCCACGCTTGGTATAGCGCCGGGCGGATCAAATCGTTCATCGCCGCATCAATGATCGCGAAGTTTTTGTGCTCAGTGTGTTTGAGAAACTCCACCTTAGTCACCAATACTCCCGCGTTAGCCGCAATCGCGCGTCCCGGTTCAAAAATCAGCTCTAAATCGCGGTGGCGCTCTAGGCGGTCCAGCAATGCTTTGGCGTATTCCGAAGGCTGCGGAGGCAGTTCATCACGATAAACCACCCCTAAACCACCGCCGACATCCAAGTGGCGGATATGAATGCCTTCCGCTTTCAGCGAATCAATCAGTGCCAGTAAACGGTCAGTCGCATCAATAAACGGTGCGAGAGCGGTTAGCTGTGAGCCGATATGGCAGTCAATACCATGTACATCGAGGTTGGGTAAGCTGTGCGCTAAGCGATATACCTGCGCTGCGCGGTCAAAGGTGATACCAAATTTGTTATCACGTAGACCCGTTGAAATGTAAGGGTGAGTTTTGGCATCCACATCAGGATTGATGCGCAGTGAAATCGGCGCTTTAACACCAAGCTCGCCAGCCACTTTATTCAGGCGCTGCAGCTCAGGCTCCGATTCCACGTTAAAGCATTTGATCTTCAATTGCAGGGCGCGCTTCATCTCAGCTTCGGTTTTACCCACACCAGAGAATACCACCTTGCTTGGGTCACCACCGGCGGCCAATACACGCTCTAATTCGCCAACGGAGACGATATCAAAACCTGAACCCAAACGAGCTAAAGTATTCAATACCCCTAAGTTAGAGTTGGCTTTCACCGCATAACAAATTAGGTGAGGATAATCACCGACTGATTTATCAAACGCGTGCCAATGGCGCTCAAGTGTCGCTCTTGAGTAAACATAAAGCGGTGTACCGTACTGGTTTGCCAAATCGGCGAGTGGAACTTGCTCAGCCCACAACTGACCATCTTCCTGATAATTGAAGTAATCCAAAATGCTTTCCCTTTTATTCTTAGTAGCGTGATTTACTGACTTTGCTCACTTTGTTTTGCATCATCAGGCATATACAGTGGCCCAGTTTGCCCGCATCCCGCTAACGCGAGAGCCGACAACAAAAACAGTGCAGTGAATTTCTTTTTCATTTTGCATATCGTGCTTATTGAATCAATGCCCCCTATAATCGCACCACGATTAGGAAAAGCAATAGGATAGATAGGATGAACGAAACTGAATTTCATCAACTCGTCGATAGCCAGCTAGAGCGTATAGAGGCCGCGATTGATGAGGCCGGCGCGGATATCGACTACGAAACGTCAGGCAATGTGATGACACTCGAGTTTGATGATGGCAGCCAAATCATCATTAACCGCCAAGAACCGATGCGTGAAATCTGGCTGGCCTCCAAATCAGGTGGCTACCATTTCAAATCGATTGATGGCGAATGGATCTGTTCAAAAACTGGGCTTGAGCTGCTCACTCTGCTCAAGCAAGAGTGTGATAAGCACGCCGATGAGCCGATTGATTGGGTTTAAGCACGAAAGTCGCTTAGGCATGCTGCCACTGACGCATAATAAAAAAGAGCACGATTGTGCTCTTTTTTATTGATAAGGATTTAGAAAACCTGAGACGTCAACGAGTTAGGCATTGACCACTTGCGAAGGCTTGGAATACACAGCGCTGTCGTTACGGTACGGCACCACGTACGTTTCTCCCTCTTCAGGGTGGATGATTTGGTAATACTGCGGCAAGTTAAAATTGATGCTTTTCGCGCCGAGTTTATTGCTGTCATCCAACATCGAGGTGTAGAAGCTGTTGACGCTGGCAATCATTTCGTCTTTTTCGCCATTAAACTGGTGATAGACTTCAACGCGGTTGGCCTCATCAAGCACATAGATGTTGAAACCTTTCTCGGTATCTTCAAAGAAGAACTGCACCAAACCTTCACTGGCAAAACTATCCACCACCGCTGGCAATGGGTAATCTTGATCGCGATCGAGCATCAGTAAAGGCGAGCCCTTGAGCTTATTGGTTGAGATGCTGCGATAGAAATCAACCGAGTTCTCCAACTTCTGAACCGAAACACCACGACGTTCAAAGAACAAACCATACATCTGATCGCCCATGCGCAGCGCTTTGAAACGACGACGTTTCTCTTGCTCCATCGGCTTGAGGCGCAAATCGATACACTCAGCCAACAGTTGATAAACCAAGTTACGCATCACGCCGCGCAAGTTTTTGCTGTAGCAGAACACATCCACCGATTCTGGCGGCAGCGCATCCTGATGCATTTTTCCAAGCACGGTTTTCAACGCATCAAGCATGGCCGTCTGGCCTTCAAAATGCAGGGTACGCACTTCTTGCCACGAGTTGCGATACACCAAATCGACACTGCCGACTAAGCATTTCTGCTCAGCACCAAAACTAAAAATATCGATATTTTTCAGGTCGACTTTCAGCGCTTTCCCACTCAATTCACTGGTTGGGTCGTGTTCAAAATTGATGAACATGGCAAGCTGGCTAATCTCACAAGGATTGGCCAGCGCTTGCATAGTAGGGCGACGCTTACGCAGCGAAAAGGTATTACGCAGATCGCTGACCATTTGGTAGAACTTGTCGATGTCCAGCTGCGCTTCACGCACCACCGCATGCAAACGAGTCGACTCAGTGATCAGGCCATTAAAAAAGGCCCAAGCCACCAATTTACTCAAGTATTCGTTGTGCTCAAGATACGGCTGACCAATCAAGCGCTGCGCCTGCAGCGGCTGCTTGTAGAGATACCAACCGGGCTTATTGGTGCGTCCAGCACAAACCTCAATAAAACTTAAATCGGGCTCATGCAGGTCTGGGGAAATTTGTGGGTTGAGCAGTGTGACTTTCCCCGGCAGCACTTCAAACGCCGCGTACAGTTTACGCGCCAAAATCGAGATATCTTGTGGGCTAATGGCCGAGGTGATGTCATTACGACGCGCAAACTGGATCAGGTTACGATAGCTGAGCATCAAGGCATCAAGCAGTGCGTGGTGCACGACCTTCACTTGCTCGACTTTCCAGTGACGACGGTTATCGAGCTCGGCAATCAAATCTGCGCTCCATTGCCATTCGCTGGTCAGTTCCCGTAACGCTTCACGACGCCAAGGCATCGAGCCGACGCCCGGCTCACGCGACAACTTCTCATGGGTTTTGAGATAGAAACAGCGGCGCACTAAATCAAGGCGCGTGCTATCACCAATTCGCACCAAATAGCGCGTCACTTTCTCTAACATCTGATAGTAAGAGTCCATGCCGTACAGATCCGGTTCATCGGCAAAGAAACGGCGTTTGCTGTCGATACTCAACAGTTGAGTGTGCGGGTACTCCCACGAATAGGCTTCAAGCAAAATGGCTTTCAGTACCGATTTATAAGGCGAGTCAATGCTCTTATACAGTTGCCACAAGTTCGCGCCAAAGTACTCTTCAGCCGGAATGCGGTTTAACTTGCCAAAATCGATCCATTCATTGCAGTTCAAATACCCATTTGAACAGAGCTCGTGAACATATTCGTCGTAGCACTCTTCCATTTCTGGTGGCACGATTTGCCACAGCAGTCGCTTGCCCGCTAAGCGCACCGCAGAGCGATAAAACTCATCCAATAATAATAAGTGCTGTGATGAACCACAGTTTTCACCGCTTAACGCTTCGGAATGGTTATGGCGAAAACGCTCTTCATTCATGATGAAGAAATTGGCTTCAACACCCTGACTTTTCGCCCAATCGGTAATGAGCAGACATTTACTGGAGAGGTTGTCGCGCGCCTCACAACTCATTTGAGCAGAGACACAGACCCAAATATCCAGATCGCTCGATGTGCTTTGACCGATCGATGAGGTACTGCCCATCGTATACAAGCCTAAAATCGCCGGATTGTCAGCTGGCGTTAACGGCTCGCCGAGCGTCAACTGAGCATCATCGATGAATTGCTGCTGGATAGGATTGGCTTCAAACAGATGGATACCGAAAGGCGTATCAGCAGAAAAATAACCGGGGATCAGAGGATGATTAAATTGAAATAGTGCGGGAATGAGGTGGAAAACACGTTGACTTTGCAAATCCATAAGAGCCAGCGCACGCTCAATACGTTGCCGGTTTAGCTTATCAAGTCTATGGATTAAGGTCTGAGTATAAGCCTGCAAGTTTGCTTCCCTGATATGACAGATAAAAGCCGCTTTTTGGTTATGTTTTACGCGACCATGCCAACAAAACGTGATCAATCTAACACTTCTTTCCGGTTTGGTAAAGCGCTCTTGGAAGCACATCACACCAAACTAAACACTTATCAACACAAAACAGCATAAATGATTACAGTGTTGTTGCAAATTGCCGTTTTGTAAGTATCGCCAAGATAATAAATGCGAGTCGAATCACACAATCAAGCGGGAAAACGACATTCTTCTGCGCAAAATCGTTCCGACTCGAACTAGTTGTAAGCATTTTAAGCCCCAAGTGATAGGATTAGGCGATTTTAAAACAGATGGATAGGAACATCATAATGACCGAGACGCCGATTCGCATTGCAACCCGCCAGAGTCCACTGGCTTTGTGGCAAGCCAACTATGTTAAAGACGCCTTAATGGCAGCCCACCCCGGACTGCAGGTGGAGTTGGTGACTATGGTCACGCGCGGCGATGTGATTCTGGATACTCCACTGGCTAAAGTGGGCGGTAAAGGCTTATTCGTGAAAGAGCTGGAAATTGCCATGCTCGAAGGGCGCGCCGATTTAGCCGTGCATTCAATGAAAGATGTTCCGGTCGATTTCCCTGACGGTCTGGGCTTAGTCACCATCTGCGAACGGGAAGATCCGCGTGATGCGTTTGTCTCAAATACCTACGCCAAGATTGAAGATCTGCCCTCGGGCGCTATCGTCGGTACCTGCAGTTTACGCCGTCAATGCCAACTCAAAGCGGCACGGCCAGATTTAGTGATTAAAGAGCTGCGCGGCAACGTGGGGACTCGCCTAAGTAAGCTTGATGCGGGCGAATACGATGCCATCATTTTAGCGGCAGCAGGCCTAAAACGCCTTGAGCTCGAAAGCCGTATTCGTAGCTTTATTGAACCGGAACAGTCCCTACCTGCAGTTGGCCAAGGTGCCGTTGGTATTGAATGTCGCGTGAATGATCAACGCGTGCGCGCCCTACTCGCACCTCTTAACCATGCTGATACCGCCGATCGAGTGCGCTGCGAACGCGCGATGAATCTCACGTTACAAGGTGGCTGTCAGGTGCCGATTGGTAGCTATGCACTGCTGGAGGGTGACACTATTTGGCTACGCGCTCTTGTGGGTGAACCCGATGGTTCGCAAATCGTGCGCGGCGAAATTCGCGGACCTCGCACACAAGCTGAGCAACTTGGCATCACGCTGGCTGAGCAACTGCTTAGCCAAGGAGCCAAAGAGATCTTGGAGCGTCTCTACTGTGACCACGAATAATGGTAAGCCTATGTCCGCACGCATAGACTGATTGCTTATCTCGCATTGATTGAGAGTGTTATGACAGTACTGGTCACTCGTCCTGATGAACAAGGCGCAGAGCTGTGCCAGCTGCTGCACCAGCAGGGCATCCCCGCCCTGCACCATCCGCTACTCGCCATCTCTGCCAGCCCTCAACTTGCTGCGCTGGCAGAAGATTTATCTTCATTCGATATCATCATTGCCGTCAGTCAACATGCCGTCATCTTCAGTGACCAATTTCTGCAACATCGCCGAATTTGTTGGCCAAATAACGCTATTTACCTTGCCGTTGGTCAAAAAACCGCGCATGTTTTCAGCAAAGCCTGCCAACAATCAGTAGACTATCCAGAAATAAGCGATAGTGAACATCTGCTGGCACTCAGTATGCTGCGTGATGTCGCAGGTAAGAAGGTATTGATCTTACGTGGTAATGGTGGTCGTGAGCTGATTTATTCCACCTTAGTGGAAAGAGGAGCGACTGTGCGCTATCAAGAAGCGTATTGTCGGCACGAGCGGCCATTTGCCGCCGCCGAGTGTGTCCAAAAATGGCAGTTGGCGAAGGTCGACTCACTGGTGATCACCAGCAGTGAGCAGTTGGCTTTTTTTATCCGTCAGTTCGAGACATCACACTTGCCATGGGTGCAGCAGTTAACTTTGCTCGTACCCAGCCAACGGATTGCCACTCTCGCCCACCAACTAGGATTTCATCGCATCGTGGTCACGCTAAGTGCTGCTAATCGCGATTTAGTCGCGGCATTGATGCCCGAAAAACCAACAGGAACTCTGAGCAATGACCAACAACAATAAACCGCAACAAGAACCTGAAATCACAGTAAACCCAAGCTCGGCAGCGGTGACTCCCCCGACCGCGCCCGACAAACAAGATAGCCCAGCGCCAAACCAACCGGCGGCCAAGAAAACCTTGGACAGCACACCAGCTCAAGACAAGCCGCCACAACCAAACTCGCAAGGGAAAAAGTTGGCGAGCGTGGCGCTTTTGCTGGTATTAGCGCTCGGCGCAGGTTTTGCCTATGTGCATCAGCAGCAAAAAAGTGAATTTAACAACCAGTTGCAAGCCGTACGCGCAGAGCTGAAACAGACTCGTGATGCGCTCAATGCGCAGTTGGAACAAACGGTATCGAAAGCCACGTCACAAGCCACTGAGATTACTCATCGCGCAGAAACCGTGCTGGAACAGCAACAAAAAAGTATTGAAAGCTTGCAGCTCGCCGTGGCGGATATTAAAGGCCGTCGCCCAAATGATTGGCTACTTGCAGAAGCGGATTACTTGGTCAAGCTCGCGGGTCGCAAGCTGTTTCTTGAGCACGATGTGGAAACCGCAACTCAATTGATGGAAAGTGCCGATCAGCGCATCGCTGCGCTTAATGACCCTAGCCTCACGGCGCTGCGTAAAGCGATGGCCAATGACATCACTACCCTGAAAAATATCCCGCTCATTGACCGCGATGGCTTAGTGCTGCGCCTCATCAGCTTGCAACAGCAGATCGATAGCTTACCGCTGGCCAATGCCATCTTGCCTGCCGATCAGCCACAAACAAGCCAAGCGGTATCAGAAAACATCGATGACTGGCAAACCAACCTGAAAAATTCGCTCAAAGCGTTTGCCGATAACTTCATCACTTTCCGCTCACGTGATGGCAATGTGATCCCTCTTCTCTCTCCTACTCAGCATTTTTATTTGCGAGAGAATCTGCAGGCCAAGTTAGAAACGGCGATCAAAGGGGTGTACACGGAACAACAAACACTCTATCGCATCGCTCTCGACACAGCCGCCCAGTGGTCAACATCGTTCTTCAATCCAGACGATAAAGCCGTACAAAGCTTTAACGCAGCGTTGGCCCAGCTCGCCGAGCAGCAAGTGCAAGTGGAATACCCCGTTAAATTACAGGCTCAGCAACAGCTCGCCGATGTGATCAACGAACGCTTGCGCCGCAGTGTTTCACCACTAACCACGGGGGCTGAGCAATGATTCGTCTCATATTCCTCTTTGTTGTCTTAGGACTTGGCCTGTTTGTGGGAACGCAATACGCTGGCCAACAAGGCTATGTGCTGATCTCGATCGCCAATCGCACCATTGAAATGAGTGTCACCACTTTAGTGATTTTTATCATTGGAGCATTGGCTGCCCTGTTCGCTCTAGAGTTTTTGGTGAAAAAAATCCTCTACACCAGCTTTCACACTTGGAACTGGTTTAGCGTGCGTAAGCAGCGTCGCTCACGCCGTTATACCAATGAAGGGATCATCAAACTGCTGGAAGGCGATTGGACACAAGCCGAGAAGAAAGTGACTCGTTGGGCCAATCACCACGATATGCCGCTGCTTTGCTATCTTGTCGCTTCAGAAGCCGCCAATGGTATGGGCGATCGAGCTAAGCGCGATCGTTACTTAGCGCTGGCCGCTCAGCAAAATAACTCGACTTTGGCGGTGGAGCTGACACGCGCCAAACAACAACTGGGTGATGGCGATAACCAAGCTGCCCTTGAAACCTTAACTCAACTGCAGCGCAATCACCCGCACAATACGGTGGTGCTCAACTTGCTCAAGCAGTGTTATCAAGCCCTTGGCGAGTGGCAACCACTGTTGGCCTTGCTGCCCAAACTGGTCAAAGCGAAACGTCTGAGCAATGAGGAAGCGCAGCAACTGGAAATCACCGCTCAGCGTGGCATTTTGCAAGACATTGCCAGCCCAAAAGGCAGTGAAGGCTTGATGCAACATTGGGCTCAGCTGTCACGTAAACTGAAAGCGGAGCCGGAACTTTTGATGTGCTTTATCACTCAGCTTATTCAACGCAAAGCTGACTATGAGGCCTTCTCAATGATCAAAGAGAGCTTGAAGAAACAAGCGACTCCTGAGCTGTACGCGCTACTGCCGGAGCTCAATATCAGCGATCGCCATCCCCTGATTGCCTTGCTGCAAGAAGCGCTGCGTCGGGATGGCAATAATGCCGAAGCACATAGCGCTTTGGGTCAACTGTATCTGCGTGAGAAACATTGGGCTGATGCGCAGAAACATCTCGAAAAAGCGCTGTCACTGCGCTCTAGCGTCTCCGACTATGCCTATTTGGCTGATGCACTGGAAAAGCAGAATTTCACGCGTGCCGCACACGATGTTTCTCGTAAAGCGCTCTCTTTGCTGGAGTCACCTTCCGCTCAGTCATCCTGAATTAAAATCAGAGCACAAACAACAAGGCCACCGCATGCGGTGGCCTTGTTGTGGAATGCGGTCTTAAATGACTCGCGAGAACTGCTGCTGACGCGCCCGCTCACGCAAGTATTTATCAAAACACATACAGATGTTGCGAATTAACAAACGCCCACGCAGCGTCACTTCAATCATGCGTTCATCCACCGTCACCAACCCATCGTCGATAAAGGTTTGTAGCAGAGCTAAATCTTGGCGGAAGTAGTGATTGAAACGCAGATTAAACTCACGCTCAATCGCTGTTTTATCAAGCTTGAAATTACAAATCAGCTGCTTAATCACTTCACGGCGCAGTAAATCATCCTTATCTAGTGTCACACCTTTCCACAAGGCATGACGCATCTCATTGACTTGCGCATAGTATTTTTTCAGCTCTTTCTGGTTTTGTGCATAGGCATCGCCCACCATGGAAATCGCCGAAACCCCAAAGCCGACTAAGTCACATTCACCTTGGGTGGTATAGCCTTGGAAGTTACGGTGCAAGATACCACTGCGCTGAGCAATCGCTAGCTCATCATCCGGCAAGGCAAAGTGATCCATACCGATGAACTGATACCCCGCGCCTGTTAGCGTGGTGATTGTCTGCTGTAAAATCGCCAGTTTTTCTTCGGCGGCAGGTAAATCGGCTTCTTTAATTTTGCGCTGCGCTGCGAACAGTTGCGGCATGTGCGCGTAGTTAAATACCGACAAACGCCCCGGTTGCATGGTCAGCACTTGTTGCAACGTCTGGGCAAAGGTTACTGCGGTTTGCTTAGGTAAGCCGTAAATGAGGTCAAGGTTGGTCGAACGAAAACCCAGCTGTTTAGCGCGTTCAACCAGATCAAAAATGAACTGCTCATCTTGCTCACGGTTAACCAGCTTCTGCACTTCTTTATTGAAATCCTGCACCCCGATGCTGACTCGGTTAAAGCCTTCTTGGCGCAGGTGATCAAGCACCTCTAACTGGATTTCACGCGGATCGATTTCAATACTGATTTCCGCCTCATCGGCGAAGTGAAACTCGCTACGCAGCAGCGTCATCAAACGACTGATTTGAGCGTTGGTCAAGAACGTCGGCGTACCACCACCGAAGTGGAGTTGAGTGACGTTTCTTCCGATTAATAGTGAGGCGCGTTGACGAATTTCATGCTCAAGCACATCAAGGTACTCATCCGCTTTGTGCGAATGACGAGTGATCACCTTGTTACAACCACAGTAGTAACAAAGCTTATGGCAAAACGGGATATGAATGTACAGCGATAATGGTCGCTCTGGGTACTGAGTACAGGCCATATCAAAGTCAGCGATGGTAAAGGCTTCATGGAACTCAACCGCAGTCGGGTATGAAGTGTAACGCGGACCGGAGTAGTTGTACTTATCCAGAATGGCCTGATCCCATACGATCTGTTGGCTGGGTACGACATACGACGACATAATGAATCTTTCCGTTTTGCTCAATTCTTGACGGGCTATTCTGCCACACGACATTGACGAACGTCGGGCGGCAGAACAGGATCTGGCAACAAAATATTCGATTCTGCTAGCGCGATCACTCCCCCTTTCGGGTTAGTTTCACACCATCTGAATCGCGATTTGATTATTCAGCGGCTGAATGCGCTGCTTGAGAGCGGTGAGTTCGACAATGATCGCATCTTGCAGACGACTTTCTGCTTTGGTGCGCTCCAGATTCTGTTTCATCCGCTCTTGCTTGGGGAGTTGTTGGCGCGCTTCACCACGCGGCATATTTTTCACCACATGGTACAGCTCGCTGATGGCGGGATACTCTTGTTCAAAATTGATGCGCTGCTCACCTTGTACGTAATCCATAATGCAATAGACGCGGATACTGATTTCAGAGAGATCACACTGTCCCTGAATCCCCGCCATACAAAGGATATTAACGCTGTCAAAGATGTTGGCGTTACGCTTTTCAATCGCTAACTGTTGCTGTTGCCGCTGTAGCGCCTGCTGCTTTTTCACTTGCCACAGCAAGTAAGCTGCATAGCTGGCCAATGCCACGATAATGGCACCGCCCACACTAGCCAGTAGCATCCCGTTCATCACCGCTCCTTAATCTTGGTACTTATCCACATCCAGCTGCTCAAACTCAGACAATAGATCGTCTTCAGTTTTGCGCTTTTTAGTCGGTTTTGACTGTGGTGCCGGCGCTGGCTCTGGTTCATCGTCGAGCAAGCCCAACTGCTCCATCAGCACTTCAATGCGATCCAGCTTCTCATCCACGTATTTCTGCAAGCCAATCCCGAGCTTTTCGCCGTTGTCGAGTCGGTCGAGCAGCACGTTGAGTTGCGCGTCTTTCTCTAGCATCGCTAGCTCTTGCTCAGCCGCCAGTTTGCGCTCTTGCTTATTGAGCTTCTTCGGCTCTGCCACAATCAATGGAATCGGCTTTTTGCTACCCAAACGCGGGTCGCGCTTTTGCGCCGCTTGGCGCACTTGGCTTTCACTGCCTTCTGAATGGCGGCTGCCTGACTTTAAGCCTTTACGCTTTTTCAGTTTTTTACGCAGGCGGCTTTCCAATTCGGATTCGCTGCGTGTACGTACCACGACCAGTTGATCGTTACTGTTGGTACCCGGTTTTCTCGATTTTTTTGAGCGACTCATTACTGGGTTTTCCTCAGTAAAATTACATCATTACCAATAAATTCAAGTTCGAGCTGATCCCGCTCCGCCAGATACTGAAACGTAGCACGACTAAAAAAGATCACATGGGTGAGATCATTCTTGTAGTGCCAACCAGCAAACGCGTCTAAGTCTTTGACCATTTTTGTCATCAGACCAATCCAGCCGCCTGGCTTAACTAAATTTAACCATTGCTGCCACACTCGGTGCGGATCGTGCAGATGCTCAATCACCTCGGTCGCAGTCATAAAATCATATTGACGGTTCAACACTTGCGTATCTGGATGATAGAAAATGTCGTACAACGCCATGCTGTGTCCCGCCTCTTCTAACATGAGAGACAAGGTTGGACCCGGCCCACAGCCAAAATCTAGCCCTTGTGATTGGGGAGGCACTCTCTCAAGCATAGGAGAACAGACGCGTGATAAAAAGCGTCGATAGCCCTCATCACTCGGAATATTCTGATGCAAGTCATAGAAGCCCTTTTCGCGCTCCGCACTTAAGCGTTGCTCAGGATTTACATACACCAGTTCGCACTGCTGACATTGAAAATAGTCGCGCTGCTTATCAGCAAAATACGCTTGGCTATTTTCACTGTGACATAACGGGCATAGATGCATGCTGACCTCCTCCAACGGGATGCGCAACATACCAGAAACTGCCTTGAGAGTGGAGTGTAAAAGGCGATTTTCTCATCAGCCTAAACAAAAAACGCTGAATTGTTCGATGCGTTACCCCAAAAGAGGTGGGCAAGCCATAAAAAGCAACAGCCCTAGTAAGGTCACTAGGGCTGTTTAGTCATCTTTGCTCGTTTTGTCTAACTAGTGTAGGCCACCTACGTATTTGGATAGGATATCGATATCCGCATCGGTCAGCTTATGTGCCACATCACGCATCATTTCGTTCATATCGTTCGCACGAGTGCCGGAACGGAACTTTTCTAGCTGCGCTTTAATGTAGTCAGCATGCTGGCCTGAAATTTTTGGAAAGCCTGATAACTCCGTACCATTACCGCGCGGACCATGACACGCAATACAAGCGGTCAGCCCACGTGATGCATCCCCAGCGGTATAAAGTACTTTACCTTGGGCCACGACATCTTCCGGTGTGGTATTGCCAGAGATAGGCATAGAGGCATAGTATGCTGCCAAGTCAGCGATATCTTCATCGCTCAGTGGCATCGCCATTGCACTCATCACAGGATCATAACGGCCCTGTTTTCCGCCGCTGGAAGCACCCAATTTCAGTTCCTTGAGTTGTTTCTCAAGATACTTCTCATGTTGCCCTGCCAGTTTAGGGTAAATGGTTAACGGGCTGTTGCCGTCTGCACCGTGGCAGGCAGCACAGGTTAGAGATTTGGCTTTACCAGCTTCGATACTACCTTGGGCCCATACAGAGCAGCTGGCTAAAACACTCAAGATTAGCGCTAATTTCTTCATGACATTCCATTTATAATTATCAAGCTTCCAGTACCACTCTGAGGTACCTCTCATGGTACAATAGGCGACCTTATGCCGAGCACGGTTATTTTACACAATTTCACAAAAAAGTAATCAATCGACTACACAAAGTCGAGATGGAGTTAACACAGTGAGCGTAAAAATTCATTACCAAAACACGCATTTCATTACCAGTGCGCCTGATATTCGCCATCTTCCTGAAGATGAAGGTATCGAAATTGCGTTTGCAGGACGCTCTAATACTGGTAAGTCAAGTTCCCTTAATCGCCTGACCAACCAGAAAAATCTGGCCAAAACCAGTAAGACTCCGGGTCGTACGCAGTTGATTAACCTTTTTAAAGTAGCAGACGGCTGTCATATCGTCGATTTGCCCGGATATGGCTTTGCTCAAGTCCCGCTAGAGATGAAGCTCAAGTGGCAGCGAGCCCTTGGTGAATACTTACAAAAGCGCCAAAGCCTAAAAGGCTTAGTGGTACTGATGGATATTCGTCATCCGATGAAAGACCTCGATCAGCAACTGATCATCTGGGCGGTAGAGTGCGGAATTCCAGTACAGGTGATGCTGACTAAAGCGGATAAGCTAAAAAGTGGCGCTCGTAAAGCACAAGTATTGAAAGTGCGTGAAGAGGCAAAAACCTTTGGTGGCGATGTGGCCGTTGATGCTTTCTCTTCATTAAGCGGAATTGGTGTCGATACTCTGCGCGCCAAACTGGATGAGTGGTATGCACCGATGTTGGCAGCTCTTGCCGAACAAGAAGAAGGCGAGCAGCCTGAATCGTCTACCGACCAATAGTCTTAACACTATGTCACGACAAACCTCGCTCATGCGGGGTTTTTTATTACCACAATTCAGAGATGTCACTCAGGGCTGTCGATGGTAGGCCAACAAATATGAGGGAAAGCAACAAAATCCCCACCATCCTGGTGGGGCAACGGGAGAGAAAACGGTTTTTATTGTTATGGCCCAAGCATTTCGCAAACGCGGCTCTTTTTCAAGTCGGCACAAAATGCTCAAGATCAGATGACTCAAGATAGCTTAACCCTTGCTGCTCTTGGCTTTCAGCATCGTTCGACGGCTTAAATGCTGTGTTTTAGAGACTTGATTTCTCGTTAGAAATAATAAAAGTGTGAATGGTGTTTAGTTACAGAATGGAGTGTTTTTGTCGAATCAATCCGCTTAAAGCACATAAGCGACCGACCACAAAATAAGCAGAGATATAGGCTAAAAGCGGGAGTGCCAACGTGGAATAGCGCCCAATAAAAAACGCCCCAGTCAAATGGTGACTGGGGCGGCTGAATCAGCCTAATCCAATAACGTGAAACAAAAGGTCTGAAAGATAGAACATCTTACCTCTGTACCCTACGCGAGCTAATGTACAACAATTGGTCAGAATTGAAAATATTTTTTGTAGTTTTTTTTCATTAAATTTTAGTTAAACAACATAACTGTCTGAGCTAGGTAAACTTTTTTTAGTGATAAAAAAAGCCAGCGAACGTGCGCTGGCTCATGTATTTCTTCAGTTTCGCTGGAAAATCGAGCTAGTGCGCCTGCTCCCAGTTGTCGCCGTGGCCGGCTTCGGCCACTAAAGGTACTGCAAGCTCGGCCGCTGACTCCATCAGCTGTTGTACTTTACTTTCAATTTCGGATAAAGATGACTCTTTAACTTCAAAGACCAATTCATCGTGTACTTGCATCAGCAATTTGACTCGGCCATCACCTTCCCGCTCAATCCACTCATCCACCAACAACATGGCTTTTTTGATGATGTCTGCCGCGGTGCCTTGCATCGGTGCGTTGATCGCTGCCCGCTCAGCCGCTTTGCGACGCATAGCGTTACGTGAGGTGATTTCCGGCAAATGTAAGCGACGACCGAAGATGGTTTCGACATAACCCAATTGTGCAGCACGGCTACGCGTATCTTCCATGTACTGCATCACGCCGGGATAACGCTCAAAGTATTTATCCATATACTCTTGTGCTTCACCGCGTGGAATACCGAGCTGTTTTGCCAGACCAAACGCACTCATGCCGTAGATCAAACCAAAGTTCACCGCTTTCGCTCGGCGACGCTGCTCACTGCTCACTTGATCAATCGGCACACCAATGATTTCTGCTGCTGTCGCCGCATGGATATCTTTCCCATCACGGAAAGCATCCAATAACGCCTGATCGCCCGACAGGTGCGCCATGATGCGCAGCTCGATTTGCGAGTAGTCGACCGCCATGATTTTCCAACCATGCGGAGCAACAAACGCTTGGCGAATACGGCGTCCTTCTTCATTACGCACTGGAATGTTCTGCAAGTTAGGATCAGTGGAGGAGAGACGCCCAGTGGCCGTCACTGCTTGATGATAGGAAGTATGCACGCGCCCTGTACTTGGGTTAATCATCTTCGGCAACTTATCGGTATAGGTCGATTTGAGTTTGGCCAGACCGCGGTACTCAATCAGAACCTTGGGCAGTGGGTAATCCAAAGCCAGCTCTTGCAACACTTCTTCATTGGTTGAAGGGGTACCGGATGGCGTTTTTTGCAAGACAGGCAGCTTCATCTGCTCAAACAAAATGGTTTGTAGCTGCTTCGGCGAGCTTAAGTTGAACGGCTGACCTGCCAACTCATAAGCATTTTGTTCTAATTGATCTAAACGTAACGCAATTTCTTGCGATTGGGCACTGAGCAGCATGTCGTCGATCATCACGCCCGTACGTTCAATACGTGATAGCACAGGTACCAGCGGCATTTCGATTTCGCGATACACTTGCTCAAGCTTAGCGTCTTGCTCAATCAACGGATGAATTCGCTGATGCAGACGCAACGTCACATCCGCATCTTCTGCCGCGTATTGTGCCGCTTCTTCTAAAGCGATTTGGTTAAAGGTGAGCTGGTTCTTACCCTTACCTGCCACTTGTTCAAACGAGATACAGCTGTGCTGTAAAAAACGCAGCGCTAAACTATCCATATCATGTTTGCCGCCCACGCTGTTATAGACGTAGGATTGCAGCATAGTGTCATGGCGAATACCACGCAGCTCAACGCCGTAGCGCGCCATCACGCTCGCATCGTATTTGAGGTTTTGGCCCACTTTGGCTTTGCTTTCATCTTCAAGCAGAGGTTTTAGCTGGGCAATCACCCAGTCGCGCTCCAACTGCTGCGGCGCATCCA
Source organism: Vibrio cholerae ATCC 14035 (assembly GCF_000621645.1). Classification (GTDB taxonomy): domain Bacteria; phylum Pseudomonadota; class Gammaproteobacteria; order Enterobacterales; family Vibrionaceae; genus Vibrio; species Vibrio cholerae. The sequence goes on from NZ_JHXR01000018.1 coordinate 49,932, forward strand.
GATAATCGTGCGCAACTGGCAGATAAGCCGCTTCACCTTCGGCAACTGCAAACGACATCCCCACCAAATTGGCGACCATGTAATCAAGGTTGTCGGTTTCCGTATCAAAGGCAAACAGCTCGGCTTGTTTTAACTTCTCTAACCAAAGCTGGAAGTCTTGTTCGTTTAGGATGGTTTGATACTGGCTGCGATCGATGTGGGCCGCAGGGCTTTCAGGAATCGCAGCCGCATGAGTTGCTGCGGTTGAAACAGTAACTGAAGAGGTTTTCGTTTGCTCGTCCGCCGTCACAATACCTGTACCACCATCAAGCAATTCGGTCAGCCAAGATTTAAAGGTGAGCTTACCGTAGAGCGACATCAACGCATCTCGATCTGGCGTTTGCTTTAGCAGGGTTTGCGGAGATTCCTCAAGCTCGACATCACATTTGATGGTGGCGAGTTGATAAGAAAGCTTGGCATTACCGCGGTTCTCTTCCAGCTTTTGTGCCATGGTTTTTGAGCCACGGAAGCCTAAAGCAGCGATTTTATCGAGGTTGGCGTACAGCGCTTCTAAGCCGCCAATCCCTTGCAAAAGTGCGGTCGCGGTTTTTTCACCCACCCCAGGTACGCCCGGAATGTTATCCACTTTATCACCCATCAAGGCGAGGTAGTCGATAATAAGCTCTGGCGGGATACCGAATTTTTCAATCACACCTTCGCGATCCAGCACGACGTTGGTCATGGTATTGATCAGGGTAATATTATCATCCACCAACTGCGCCATATCTTTATCGCCGGTACTGATCAAAACAGGCATACCAGCTTGTGAGGCTTGGCGCGCCAACGTACCAATCACATCGTCAGCTTCTACACCTTCAATCGCCAACAGCGGTAAACCCATAGCGCGAATAACTTGGTGTAAAGGTTCAACCTGACAGCGCAACTCATCTGGCATAGGAGGACGATGAGCCTTGTATTGATCGTACATCTCATCACGGAAGGTTTTTCCCTTGGCATCAAAAATCACCGCCATGCGATCCGAAGCGAACTGGCGCATCATGCTGCGAATCATGTTTACCACACCATAGATGGCGTTGGTTGGGATTTCACCATTACTCATGGTGCCCGGGTAAGCATGAAATGCGCGATAAAGGTAAGAGGAGCCGTCGATCAAAATCAATGGATTGTCAGGTATATGAGCCATAGAAGGATTATCCAAACGTAAGTAAATGAGCCTAGGATGCCACGACTAATGCTTGGATTCCATGTTGTTACCGTTTTTGGCTCATTCAGGGGATATCCGACCCACTTATCCAACCCTACATTCTGTGGATAACTCTGTTTATAGATTTATTTATGTCGATTTAAAACCGATAAATTTACTGCATGATTAATTTTTAAGTTAATGTTTTTAAACAATAAAAAAAAGGATCGACTGAAAATAAAATGATCTTTTGCGGATCGTAAATTGTGGAAAAGACACTCGCTGCCCTTTTGCTCACTCTGCTTACGTGATGGATTGGCCAGTGGATGAGTGCAGTGAAACTTCATACTTGTCCACTCATTGCTGGGATAATATTAAGCTTCAGTGGATAACTTCATGAGCGAGAGCGAGAACCATAACATAAAAAGAAAAAGCGACACCCGAAGATGTCGCCTAGCAAACGAGGTCAAAGCCAATTTTTTGATTCGCTTTACCAAAAAGCTAAAAATTACACTGGAAGCAATGTGAGCAATGTCGTGTCAAAAAGAACCTGCTCAAGTTCGGCCGTTTCGCTACCGCATATCGATGACTCGATAAAGGGTGACTTAACGTCCTGGTGAACCTTCACTTGTTCCCTAAGACGTGGTTAATAATAATAGTTCTCATTTAATAGTCAACACCCAAATGAGAAAAAATCTCATTTATTTTTTAGAGCACTTTAACAAAGTGGATTCGGCTCTCGATGATGGATTCCTTTTTCTCATAATCCTCAATGAGATAACCATTTTTTATCAACAACCGTAACATGGCGGGAAACTGATTACGCGATTTCACTTTGATACGTTGATACCCCTGCTCTAACGCCCATTTTTCTTGCACGTCAAGTAAGCGCTGCGCGACACCATGCCCTCGTGCGGCAGGAGTCACACCACCAAACCAGCTGTAGAACGTTTTATTATCGAGCTCGTAACCCATTTTAAAACCTAGCAATTCGCTCTCATTTTCTGCAACGAGCACTAAGCAAGTCTTATCGTTCAGCCTAGCTTGTAAGCTCTGTTCCGTCTCTTTCTGCGCAAACTCATGAATTTTTTCAACGATTTGTACAATTTCACTCAGGGAACCTTCACGAATTAACATCATTTTTCCTCAAACAATCGCCATCGCTAAAAACAGTGGTTTAGAGATGTTAAAAAGGCTGACTTACGTCAGCCTTGAGCTTTGCTTTATTAGCGCGGTGTATTCTTTACTTTTTAGGTAAGAACTGCGCGGCTTTTGCGCTGTCTTCCGCCAACCACTCAGCCACCTCTTTCGCAAAGTAAGTCAAAATGCCATCTGCACCTGCACGTTTGAAGCAGAGTAAAGATTCGAATACCGTTTCCCGCTCTTTCAACCAACCATTCATGATTGCCGCTTTGTGCATCGCATACTCACCGGAAACTTGGTAAGCGAAGGTCGGTACCTGCAACTCGGTTTTGACACGGCGCACCACATCTAGATAGGGCATGCCGGGCTTCACCATCACCATGTCCGCACCTTCATTGATGTCCATCGCGACTTCATGCAAAGCTTCATCGGAATTGGCGGGGTCCATTTGGTAGTTTTTCTTGTTGCCACCTTTTAAATTCGCAGATGACCCGACCGCATCACGGAATGGCCCATAGTAATTCGAGGCATATTTAGCGGAATAAGCCATGATTTGAGTATGAATGTACCCCGCCTCTTCCAATGCTTGACGAATGCGCCCAATACGGCCATCCATCATATCGGAAGGGGCAACCACATCCGCACCAGCTTGAGCATGCGACAGTGCTTGCTTCACTAGCACTTCCGTTGTTTCATCATTCAACACATAACCTTGCTCATCGATGATGCCGTCTTGTCCATGAGTTGTGAATGGATCCAATGCCACATCAGTGATCACGCCCATTTGCGGCACATGCTCTTTCAGCGCACGCACTGCGCGTTGAACTAAGCCTTCAGGGTTGTAAGCTTCGGCAGCACATAGGCTTTTTGCATCCTGATTGACCACAGGAAACAGAGCAATCGCAGGCACACCGAGGTTAGCGAGATACTGTGCTTCTTCCAGCATTAAATCGATGGATAAACGTTCTACGCCCGGCATGGAATCGACTTTTTCACGGCGATCTTTACCCATCAAAATAAACATCGGGTAGATCAGATCGTTCACCGACAACTGGTTTTCGGCCACAAGGCGACGGCTGAAATCATGTTTACGCAGGCGGCGTAAACGACGCCCAGGAAATTGACCTTGAATGGATACCGACACTCTATTCTCCTTCTTATGTGGTCAGTGCCTGAAAAATCAGGTGCTGAGGGAAGTGCTGGGCAAAATCATATCACTCTCGGCTCGGCATGCTAGCGGCAAAGCAGGAAAAAGCCAAAAATGACCTCGTGCTCACACTCACGTATACTCGCCACAAAACCGAATGTTGAGATGATCCGATGATTGATACCCATGCCCACGTTTATGCCAGTGAATTTGACCATGACCGCGATGAGGTGATCGCTCGCGCTAGACAAGTCGGTATTGAAAAAATCTTGATGCCTAATATTGACCTCAATTCCATTGCGCCCATGTTGGCAACAGAAAAAGCCTACCCAGATCTTTGCCATTCGATGATGGGACTCCACCCTTGCTATGTGGATGCCAATGTAAAACAGACTTTAGCGACCATTTATGAGTGGTTTTCTCGCCACACTTTTATTGCCGTGGGCGAAATCGGTATCGACCTATATTGGGATAAGACTTTTAAAGCCGAACAAGAAATGGCGTTTTTAACCCAACTCAACTGGGCAAAAGAGCTGGATTTGCCCGTGGTCATTCACACCCGAGATTCGCTCAACGAGACATTAGCATTACTCAAGCAAGCGCAAGATGGTCGCTTACGCGGTGTTTTTCACTGCTTTGGCGGCAGTGTCGACGAGGCAAAAGCGATCAATGATCTTGGTTTTCATCTCGGCATTGGCGGAGTCAGTACTTTTAAAAATAGCGGCATGGATCAAGTGATCCCGCAACTCGATCTCAACTACGTGATTTTAGAAACGGACTGTCCCTATTTAGCCCCCGTCCCCCACCGTGGAAAACGTAATGAACCTATGTTAACCCATCTCATCAGTGAGAAAGTTGCACAGCTTCGTTCACTCCCTCTCGGCGAGGTTATCAAAATTACCAACAACAATTCTAAGGCATTGTTTGGACTGGATAAATGACAGTTTTATTAATTTAATTTCATAGCATTTTATTGAACCAAGATCACTTTCATTTCCTATGCAGCAAATGTAATATTCGTAACAATTTTTCATGGTTAACTTATATATTATGCTCAATTGTACTCACACGAATCATTTGCAACGTAAACGGCGCACACTGTGGCAAAAGCTGATTGGTATTAAAGAAGTCTACATCTGCAGAGAGTGCGGACATATCATCAAGATCAAATAGTGGCTGCTTTGCTGTGAGAGCATAGTGGCCTTATTAGCCTCTCTTTTGCACTAAGCTCATCGTCAATCAAGCTTCGATAAGTGAGCGAATGACTTGCCCGTGCAGGTCATTCTGGGTTTGTGCCTTTCCCCCTTCCTGTGACTTCCCACGAAAGACTCCACTCAAACGTTCAATTGCGCTGCAGTGATCCGATTTTAGATCGCACTCGGGATCTCGTTGCGCAAATCTACCTGTGGATAACTCTGTGATAAATTTCTTTATTCACTGTCATCAAACCGCCTATTTCAAGGCTTTATTACAATTCATCGATTGGGGATACTTTCAAAATTACCCACAGCAAAATCAGGATCATCGCTACATATTGTGGATCGAAAATCACAAAACCACTTTATCAACGCAATTCACAGGATTACCCACAGGTGCTGTCATTTTAATCACAAGTGGATAACCCTACTCTTGTCCAGTACTTGTCTAAACTTGAATAGGTTACAATTAGCCCGATTCGGCATGCCAAATGAGAGCAAACCTATGGACCATTTTTTACACATCGACGTTAATGCAGCACAAGCCATGATGGAGCAGAAACAGGCTCATTTAGTCGATATTCGCGACCCACAATCTTTTCAACTCGCTCATGCTAAAAACGCTTACCACCTGACAAACCAGTCTATGGTGCAATTCATGGAACAAGCTGAGTTTGATCAGCCGGTTTTAGTCATGTGTTATCACGGCATAAGTAGCCAAGGCGCAGCCCAATATCTGGTTAACCAAGGATTTGAAGAGGTGTATAGTGTCGATGGCGGCTTTGAAGCCTGGCATCGTGCCAATCTCCCCATCGAAGCGAGTTAAGGACTAATGCATTTACTGACCACTTTTAACAATCCGCGTGCGGCACAAGCTTTTATCGATTACATGGCCGCCCACCACATTGAAATTCAGATGATGCCGGATGCAGGTGGTCAGTTCACTCTTTGGGTAATCCAAGATCAACACATCGAAACCGCACAAGCTGAACTCGCGCTGTTTTTAGAGAACCCTTATGCGGAAAAATACCAAGCCGCCTCATGGGAAGTCGCTGATCAAAAGCGCCCCCAATTTCATTACGCATCGCCCAATTTACTCAGTCTGATTAAAGCCAAAGCTGGAGTGTTTACGCTGTTTATTATGGCGCTATGCATCATCATCTTTACTCTGCAAACGTTTGGTGCGGGAGATGAGGTGTTTAATGCATTACATTTTCCCGCTCTTGCTGGCCAGCAATGGCAAATTTGGCGCTGGGTTAGTCATGCTTTACTGCACTTTTCCGTCATGCATATTGCCTTTAACTTACTCTGGTGGTGGCAATTTGGGGGCGATCTTGAACAGCGCCTTGGCAGTGTCAGACTGATTAAGCTGTTTGTGGTGTCCGCGATTATCTCTGGAGCTGGTCAATACTGGGTTGAAGGCGCGAATTTTGGAGGCCTATCCGGTGTTGTCTATGCTTTGGCTGGGTATCTGTGGATTCTTGGTCAGCGCGCCCCCCAACTGGGTTTATCCATTCCAAGATCCTTGATGGGCTTTATGCTGATCTGGTTAGTGTTAGGTTATGTGCAGCCGTTTATGGCGATTGCCAATACCGCTCATTTAGCTGGCTTAATCAGCGGTGTCGTACTGGCATGGTTCGACAGCCAGCGCGACCAGCAAGCTTAAGCATTTCCTCCTTTCTTGCGCCGCTTCTCTTTGAGTCGCGATCACGGTCAGCACGTATGCTGATCGTAAAACGGCTCACCGACTTGTACTAATCACCCAACCTCTGCTATGAGTTAGTATCGAATGTGCAACATAATGCTTGTCAGTTCTGTGCTGTCCTGACTGCGTTGTGCCTTAGTGTTGCCATAAGATCACGCGATCAATGATCGCATGCCCTAACAACTTGCTGCGACGGCAGAGGGCCAGTGAGACCATCGTTACAAGCATAGATAAACTCTGTGACTGGACGAAACGAACACGGCATCCAGCGTGACCGCTTCAAGTAGAAAAGGGAAATAAAAACATCAGTTGGTCCCATCCAAGGAGAGCAGGTTATGGGTTTATTGGCACGTCTTTTCTCTACAGCACCACATCATCCGACGCAACCAGCGGAGGTTAAGCCAGACCCGCTGATGCAATCTCCGGTAACCACCGAGACGACGGCATTACAGCCAGAACCACAGGTTGCGCCTTATCAAACTGACCTTGCGCTCACCACGCCAGAGTCAGACCTCACACCCCAAGTCAATCAAGCTTTTGTTCAGGTGATTCGTGAACATCTGGCACTGTTGGAATGTGAGCCCAACGGCACGATTTGCTATGCCAGTGATGCGTTTGCTCATCTCTGTCGGGTATCGGCTGAAGCGATGGTCGGAGCGGATTTTGCGAACTTATGGCGCACTCATCAGCAGCCATCTGTGCAGCGCTTGCTGCAGGATGCTAAAAAAGGACACCCTGTTTCTGCCGAATTACAGCTCAGCCGCTCGCAAGAGGCAATCTGGATAAAAGCGGATCTGTATCCCATCAAGGCGATAAACGGTCAATTACAAAACGTGGTGGTACTGTTGCAAGATATCACTGCGGCCAAGCTGGAAAAAATTGACCGTAGTGGTCAAATGAATGCGGTCAATCTCACCCAAGCCGTGATTGAATTTACGCTCGATGGCACCATTCTGACTGCAAATCAGAATTTTCTGCAAACGGTGGGCTATCAGTTGGATGAGATCCAAGGGCGGCACCACAGCATGTTTGTTGATGAGCAGTATAAACAGAGTCAAGAGTACCAACATTTCTGGCAGCGTTTGCGCTCCGGCGAATTCTTTGTCGACGAATACAAACGTTTCGGCAAAGGGGGGAAAGAGATCTGGATCCAAGCCAGCTATAACCCGATTATGGACAGCGAGGGTAAACCGTATAAGGTTGTCAAATATGCCACCAACGTGACTCAGCGTAAGATGGTGGTCAATGAAGTCAAACGCGTCATGACGGCGCTCTCCAGCGGCGATCTCAGTGCACAACTCACGCATCCTTTTGAAGGTGAATTTGCTGAGCTCGGTGAGGTGATCAGTCAATTCATTGTCACATTGCGTCAAATCATTACTGACATCAACAGCGTCGCCGCGACCATCAAGCTAGCAGCGACGGAGATTTCCAATGGCAATACCGACCTCTCTAGCCGAACCGAGCAACAAGCCTCCAATCTGGAGCAAACGGCCTCCAGCATGGAAGAGCTAAACAGCACGGTGCGACAAAACTCGGATAACGCCATGCAGGCGAACATCCTTGCGGGTAAAGCCACGGAAATCGCCGCCAGCGGTGGAGAACTGATTGAGCAAGTGGTAGTGACTATGGCCTCGATTAACGAATCCGCGCAAAAGATCGCCGATATTATAGGTGTGATCGATGGTATTGCTTTCCAAACCAATATTCTGGCACTCAATGCTGCGGTAGAGGCCGCTAGAGCCGGTGAACAAGGCCGCGGATTTTCCGTAGTCGCCTCCGAAGTACGCTCACTCGCACAGCGCTCAGCCAATGCAGCGAAAGATATTAAGGCGCTCATCTCAGATTCCGTGAGTAAAATCAGCAATGGGAATGAATTGGTGGATCGCTCCGGCAGCACCATGAAAGACATAGTCGTGTCGATCAAGCGAGTCCATGATTTGATGGCCGATATCGCCTCAGCGTCAGCCGAGCAGGCAACGGGGATCAATGAAGTGAACCAAGCAGTCAATCAGATGGATGAGATGACCCAACAAAATGCCGCACTCGTCGAAGAGGCAGCCGCGGCTTCAGAAAGCCTATTAGCACAGGCCGAGCAGCTCTATGACCATGTCGCTATGTTCAGATTGCCAGATCAGGACACGAGCGCCCCATCACTGTTGAAAGCGGTCAATAAGCGCCCGCAATCCGCACCAGTGACTCGACATCCGGCCAGCCACATCGCTAAAACGCCAGCAAAAATCACGGCCAAAGCCAGCTCGAGGGCACAACCCGTTATGCAGGTCGCGCACGATGAAGAATGGGAGAGTTTTTGAGCCTGGGTTGGATGAAACCATGATGCAGCAGACATCGATACTCTGAGAGTAAAAAAGCGGCAACCGCCGCTTTTTTGTTTACTGACTCGTCGCTGAGCGATGCACCCAACACAATCCGATTATTGGTAGATGTATTTCGTAAACAGCAGATCCGCGATCACAGTACGCCCTACCTCTGGCAACAGGATGTTGTTGAGGCGATTGACAAGCGACTTACGCAAATCCTCACGGCCCGCTAAGGATTTGATGGTGTCTTCGGTTTGCTTACCGAGCAGCTCAACCACGGCATCACGAATCAAAGGTTGATGCTGCTCCACAACGGGGAGATCTGCAGCATTGGCGACCATAATATCGATCCGTACTTGGATATAACCCAATTTGTTACCTTTGGTAAAAAAATTGGTGGTGAGATCAGGTTCTAAAGTGAAATAAGCCAACTGAGGTACAGCAGATTTCTCTTCCGCATGGCTATGGAAAGGAACAATGAAGCTCAAAGCGAGCATTATTTGGACGACGTAACGTTTTAGCATATTTCTGTCTGCTCTTTATTCTGTTCGCAATACTCGAACCGCCGGAGTCTTGTTACAATAGAGCATCCATTTGGTAAATAAAATGCTTTCCGCGTTCGAACTCTTTGGTTTGGAATCAAAATCTGAGCTTTATTGTATACCCAAACTCGGTGGTATTGCAGGTAGCTAGGGTAATCGGGTAAAGCGTCAAATTGAATAATAGTATGAATCAATTAACTTCGCTCTATTTAGCCGCACTGAATCGCGTCACTTGGCAACAGCCTGATGACATTGAATTTCCAGCCCCTTTAGCTCAGCAATGGCTACTCGAACAAGGCTCTCTTTCGCGCCGAATGGCGACGCAGTGTGAGCATCTGACCGTAGATTTATTAAGTAACCAAATCATGCTGGCGGACACCCTGAGCTATGATGAAACTCAACTGCTCGCCTCTGAAGAGTATCTTCTACGCCAAGTGATTATTTATGGCGACCAACAACCTTGGGTATTTGGCCATACTTTGATCCCTCGCTCATCCATGCACAATCAGCCGTTTGATTTCACCCAACAAGGGAAAATTCCACTAGGTCTCACCGTATTTAGTGCGGATAATGTTAAGCGAGATGCACTGCAAGTTGGCTGGGTAGAGACAGAACTCGGACGACTATTAGCCCGTCGCTCTCGCTTATGGATGAACAACAAACCCATGTTAGTGACGGAGCTGTTTCTCGCCACATCCCCGATTTACTCTAAGGAGAGAGTGTAAATGACCGCTGTAAAAGCGCGCGCTTACTGGCAACTGATGCGCATGGATCGCCCGATTGGCTCCCTACTCTTACTTTGGCCTACTCTGTGGGCGCTGCTTTTAGCCGCTCAAGGCTTGCCGGATCTTCGCGTCTTAGTCGTGTTTGTGTTAGGGGTTTTTTTAATGCGCTCGGCTGGGTGTGTGATCAACGATTACGCCGACCGCCATGTCGATGGCCATGTGAAGCGCACGAGCCAACGTCCATTGCCCGCAGGGTTAGTTTCGGCCAAAGAAGCCTTACTGTTATTTGTTCTTCTTGCTGTCAGCTCGTTCTTACTCGTGTTGACTATGAATACCCTAACTATCCAGCTCTCTTTTATCGGTATTCTGTTAGCCTTTGTTTACCCGTTTATGAAGCGCTTCACTCACCTGCCTCAACTGGTGCTTGGCCTCGCGTTCAGTTGGTCGATTCCTATGGCTTGGGCTGCTCAAGCAAATACGCTGACTCCACAAGTCTGGGTACTGTTTTTGATTAATGCGTTATGGACGATTGCTTACGACACTCAATACGCCATGGTCGACCGAGATGATGATGTGAAAATTGGCATCAAATCGACCGCGATCTTATTCGGGCGTTGGGATAAACGCATCATTGGCCTACTGCAATTGGCCACTTTGAGTTTACTGGTCGCTCTAGGCCAAGGTTTAGCGCTTGGCACCAGTTACTACTGGGGTCTACTGATCGCAGCGGGGCTGTTTGCTTACCAACAACATTTGATCCGTTATCGCGAACGTATGCCTTGTTTTCAGGCGTTTTTAAATAACAACTATGTAGGAATGGCCATCACCGCAGGCATTCTGCTCAGCGTTTGGTAATCCCAGCTTAAGGCAAAAGAAAAGGCATCCGCAGGATGCCTTTTTCATTCGGTTCGATTGGCTAGAACACAATCGTTACGCGTCAACCTGACACAAGCTTTCTTGAATCGTCATGCGCACTTCTGGGTAGATCAGCGCATAAAGCTGGCGAGAGAGCGGCTTCGCTGTTTCTAATACGCAACGCCCCTGATCATCGAGATATCCCTGCTCTTGCAACGTCACGAATAGCGAAGCAAATACCCCTTTGTCAAAGAACTCAGGCGCATTAATGCCATGCAAACGACCAAGACGCTGCGCCACTTCCTGACTCTTCTCTTCCAGCTCTGCTTTACCCAAATGTGGGCAGCTCACCAGCAGGTTCAGCGCAATCGCATAACGCTGCAGTGTTTCGGAGATAATGCGCCCCAGCAGCATCAGCACTTGAGTTTGCGCTTGATTCAGGGTGACGGTTTTCCCTTCCACCGTGACCAAACCTTGGCGTGCTAGCTCTGCCACATAACGCAGTACCAGATCGTTGAGTTCTTCTGCCTCAAAACGCAAAAACAGCTCTTGTTTCAGGAAAGGATAGATTTGTGCAACGGTCGCTTGCACCTTTTCCAGCGATACGCTTTGCTGACGAATCAACAACTGAGCGATCAGCGATGGCAGAGCCAACAGGTGGATAATGTTGTTGCGATAATAAGTCATCAGGATCGATTGGTTGCGATCCAGCGAAATAATGTCGCCCATGGTATCGGTTTCCACCACAAACTTATCCAACGACTCCGCATGTTCAACCAGCTTTTCTGCACTCTCACTCGGCAGCGTTGATGTGGCTGAATACGGCACATTGCGCAGCAGCGATAAGTAACAATCCACCTGCTTAATCAGGTTGTCACGCGCCAAGGCACGCTGACGGGAAGCCAGCAGCGCCGTCGCACACAAGGTCATCGCATTCACTGCCGCGGCATCGTTGATGTGTGTCATCATACGGGTCGCGAGTTTATTCACCGTTGGCGTCATCCATTGCGGCTTGCTCTCGCCCATCGGGTCAATATCTTGCGTCCATTGCGGTACGGTTTCATTCAAAAACTGGTTGAGTGGGATCGGCTCACCGAAGTTCACGTAACCTTGACCAAAATTGCGCAGCTTACGCAACGTGCGCAGCACTAAACCCGCATTCTCTTTCTCTTTACGTTTGCCGCGTAACTCTTTGGCGTAAGTACCTACTTCCATCACATGCTCATAGCCGATGTAGACTGGGACCAAAGTCACTGGACGATTCAGGCCACGCAACATAGCTTGAATGGTCATCGCCAACATGCCAGTTTTCGCTGGCAGCAAGCGACCGGTACGCGAGCGGCCACCTTCGCTGAAGTATTCCACCGAATAGCCTTTCGCAAACAACTCAGCAAGATATTCACGAAAAATCGTTGAATAAAGAGGCGCACCTTTAAAGCTGCGACGAATGAAGAACGCGCCGCCGCGGCGGAAAATCGGCCCGGCAGGGAAAAAGTTCAGGTTGATCCCAGCAGCAATATGCGGCGGCACCATGCCTTCATGATAAAGCACATAAGAAAGCAGTAAGTAATCCATATGGCTACGGTGACAAGGCACGTAGACAATCTCATGGCCATCTTGCGCCAAGCGACGCACGGTGGCCGCGTTATTGATGTTCAACCCTTGATAGATGCGGTTCCACAACCAACCTAAAATGCGATCGCCTTTTTTCACCAGCGAATAGGAAAAATCCGCCGCGATCTCATCCAGAATGTCGTGCGCTTCTTTGCGCGCTTTCTCAAGCGGGATCTGTTTGGATTTCGCTTCGTCCGCAATCGCTTTTTCAATCGCAGGAGAGTTCATCAAGCGGGCAAACAGTTGTGCTCGCTGCGGCAAATTGGGGCCTGACGCCGCCAGTTTTTGCCGTGAGAAGTGAATGCGTGCTACACGAGCCAATTTGTGCGCGATCGAGGCATCAGTGCCGTGGGTATCCGCCATGTAACGCATCGACACCACAGGGCTAAAACGCACCAAGCAGTCACGGCCAGAAGCCAAAACGGCCAGCGCTTTCTCCGGACCATTCAACGCTTGCAAATAGGGTCTTTCTTGCCCTTCTTTGCCCGGTTTACGTCCCCACAAAACCGTTGCTGGAATCACCTGCACATCCAACTCACTGTCGAGCTTATGTTCGGTCAGCAGCTCAGAAAACAGCGCAATAGAGTCACTCGGCACATGTTGATCGCTACTCAGCAGCGTTGGGCGCGAAGCAATAAACACATAGCGCTGGAAAGCTTTGCCATTCAGCATCAAAGGCTCTAAAGGGTCAGGCAGCCCAGCTTCTTTGGCATGTGTTTGCAACGTCAGCAAGTCGACGTTGGAGCGAAACGGTAAGGCGTAAATCACCGGTTTATGAGTATCGATATCCAGATCTTGGATCGGATTAGACGGAATCGCCGTCCCTTTCACCAGCACCGACATCGGCAACTTCAGTAGTGAACGGGATAATAGGTGTCCTGAAGACATAGAGTTCAAAGCCTCAAGATTCTTGAAATAAGCGCGACAGTACGTCTGCTTTCACGGCCAACGCGAGAGCTCACCATCGTGCGGTATCGTTTTTTGCGCGCCAAGAATACCAGAAACTGGTCAAACCTTTTAATTTAATTGCTTACATGCGCAGCATTTCCGAGTGAAATGGGAGGCAGCCATACCGTCTTTGAAGCCATTATGGAGGACGCAATCCAGTGGCTAACTTCACAATCACACAAAAAACAAGCAATTGGCTTTGCAATTCTCATTGCACTGGATATACTCACAGTCAACTGTATAAAAAGACAGGTGACTCATGAAGCCGTTAACCCCTCGCCAACAAGAAGTGTTTGATCTGATCAAAAGTAAGATCGATGAAACCGGAATGCCCCCAACCCGCGCCGAAATTGCTAAAGAGCTGGGTTTTCGTTCGGCCAATGCGGCTGAAGAACACCTCAAAGCACTGGCTCGTAAACAAGTGATTGAAATGGTGCCCGGAGCCTCACGCGGGATCCGCATCCTCGTCGATAACGCCGCAAACGAAGAAGAAGCCGAAACTGGCTTGCCTTTGATTGGCCGCGTTGCCGCGGGTGAACCGATTCTTGCTCAAGAGCATGTGGAAGCACACTACCAAGTCGATCCAAGCATGTTCCGCCCGCAAGCCGATTTTCTGCTGCGTGTACATGGCGAAAGTATGAAGAACATCGGCATCCTCGATGGTGACTTACTTGCTGTGCACAAAACACAAGATGTACGCAACGGCCAAGTCGTGGTGGCGCGCGTAGAAGATGACGTCACGGTGAAACGTCTGGAACGCAAAGGTTCCAAAGTTTTCCTGCATGCGGAAAATGAAGAGTTTGCGCCAATCGAAGTCGATTTAGCCGCGCAATCGCTCACCATTGAAGGCATTGCAGTCGGCGTCATTCGCAACAGCACTTGGATGTAAGGATTGTTGAGATAAATTCTCAACAACTTGCCTTCTTATTTGAGATTCATTATCATCTTCCTATCCCAGCATAGGAAGATGAGCATGCGCCACTCAGATTCACCCACCTCAGACCCATACCAAGTTCCTGCGAATTTGGTTCAGCCACTTTGGCTGCGCAGCCGAGAAAGCTTGGTCGATAATGGCTTGGTGTATGATCCGATTGCCGCCAATGCTTGTCGTCGTTGCGCTTTAGCGCAAGACTGCCTGACGGGCGATATCGCTCAAAAGCAGTTACTGCATGTCACGCTAACTCAGCTTTGTGACCAACAAGTTCGCCACTTTCTTGATACTCATCCTGATGGCTGGATCATTAATGTCGGTGCAGGCCTCGACACCCGTTTTTATCGAGTAGATAACGGCCGCTGCCACTGGATTGAGTGGGATATCACTGAAAACCTGTTATGGCGTGAGAAGCTATTTCACCGTAGTGAGCGCTATCAACTGGTGTGTGGTGATGTGATGCAACCACAAGGACTTGCCGAACTGCCGATCCCTGAATTCGCTCCTGTGCTGTTGGTCTGTGAACATGCCTTGCTCGATTGCGATGCTCAGCAAGTGGCGCGTTTCGTGCGCTCTATCGGATTGCATTTTGCCAAAGCCAGCGCCTGCCTTGTGGTGGCGGGAGATAAAACCTCTAGCTATCTAGGCCAAAAACTGGGCTGTGAAGCTTATGCCCACGGGTTTACCTGCGCAGGTGATGCCATCATCAATTGCTTGCCGTGGGCGAAATCGGTACGCACATTTTCCCCACTGGATCGCCATTGTGATCGCTGGAAATTTTGGCAACGCGCGATTGCACGCTCCGGCATTTACAAAACACGCTTAACCCCTGTTGTTGTTAACCTAGATTGGTAACCCGCCATCTCGGTCATGTCATAGCCCAACCATCCCCACTCAGTTACACTAACCACAAGTCGTTACTGAGGTGTTCTGTGTGTCACTGATTTTGCAAACGTTGAAACAACCAAATGTGCATCGCCAAGTGCTGGCGATCGCGCTGCCTATGGTGCTGTCTAACATTACCGTTCCACTGCTCGGCTTGGTCGATGCTGCGGTGATCGGTCATCTCGAACACGCTTGGTATTTAGGCGGCGTGGCACTCGGCAGCACTATGATTAGCGTGACATTCTGGCTGCTCGGCTTTTTACGCATGTCGACCACAGGCTTGACCGCCCAAGCGCACGGTGCGCAAAATTCACAGCAGCTTGCTCGAGTTTTACTGCAAGGCAGCGTCATTGCACTGGGTTTAGCCGCACTGTTTTTACTGTTTCATCGCCCTGTCGCCGAACTGATTTTTCACTTCAGCGATGCCAGCAGCGAAGTCAAAACCTACGCTGAAACATATTTCTACCTTCGTGCTTGGAGTGCTCCAGCCGCACTCCTTAACTTTGTGCTATTGGGCTGGTTACTCGGTACGCAAAATGCCCGCGCCCCGATGTGGATGGTGATCATTACCAACCTGACCAATATTGTGCTCGATCTACTGTTGGTACTCGGGCTTGGGCTGAAAGTCGAAGGAGCCGCCATTGCGTCGGTTATCGCCGATTATGCTGGTCTCTTGTTTGGCCTCCTGTGCGTGGCGCGTTACTGGCGGCAGCATCAGCTCCCAGCCCCTTTCTCTTTCATCCCCTCTCTCAGCAAAGAGCTTTCCCGTTTAGTGGCGCTCAATCGTGACATCTTCCTCCGCTCACTCTGCCTGCAAGCCGTATTTAGCTTTATGACCTTTCAAGGCACAGCGTTAGGAGATGACATCGTCGCTGCTAATGCGGTGCTGATGAGCTTTTTGATGATGATTTCCTATGGCATGGATGGATTTGCCTACGCGATGGAAGCCATGGTCGGTAAAGCAATTGGTGCCAAGGATGATCGCCAACTGCGTACTGCCATGATTAGCAGTACCTTTTGGGCTACCATGATCTGTTTGCTGTTAAGCCTGATCTTCTTAGGTTTTGGATCGGATCTGATCCAGATGATCACTAACATTCCGAGCGTTCAAGCAACGGCGGAACATTATCTGCCTTGGCTGGTCGCCATGCCATTAATCGCCGTGTGGTGTTTTCTATTGGATGGTGTGTTTATCGGCGCGACCAAAGGCAAAGAGATGCGAAATAGCATGGCTGTTTCGGCCGTAGCGTTCTTTGCCATTTACGGGTTCATGACACACTACGGTAATCACGCTCTGTGGCTAGCCATGCTCAGCTTTATGGCACTGCGTGGTTTTACCTTAGGGGCTACCTTTTATACTCAATGGCGCGCGGGGACTTTTTTACCGGCTCGCTTTTCCATTTAAACCACCTCCGATCGTTTAAGTAGCAGCTGTTTAGATATCGCCATCCCGAAACATAGCAAAGCCCGCTGGCAGGTAAAACACCGAGCCAGCAGGCGCTTACCTCAACTAATCAAAAGGCTGAGGCTTAGGTGTATTATCGTTGGATGGCGGTAAAATGGGTAAAGCAAAGCTTGGTTGCTCTCCTGTTAAGGTATGCAAGAAAGCCACTATCTTACCGTTTTCATCATCGGTAAATTTACGCCCTAGCTGTAAACGCCCCATGATATCCACAGCGTCTTTAAGCGTGGCCGCTTCTCCGTCATGGAAGTAGGGATACGTTAACGCCACATTGCGCAGTGTCGGGACTTTAAATTTAAAGCGATCGGCGTCAGCGCCGGTTACCGCACTGAGTCCTTCGACTTTATTGTTGGTTTGATACGGTTCAATCAAACCCATTTTTTGGAACGAATTGCCACCTAACGCACTGCCGTTATGACAAGCCACGCAGCCCGAGTTTTTAAACAATTCATAGCCTGCCAGCTCTTGAGCCGTTATCGCGCTATCATCCCCCATTAACCATTGGTCAAAACGTGAGTATGGGGTCACTAAGGTCTTTTCAAACTCCGCAATCGCTTCAGTCACTTGATCGATATCGAGGGTTGGCTTACCAAACACTAGACGAAACTCACTCACGTAAGCTGGGATTGATTGCAACACATCAATGGCTAACGTATGCGTAAAAGCCATTTCACCCGGATTGGCAATCGGCCCACCCGCCTGCTCTTTCAGATCGGCCGCTCGACCATCCCAAAATTGGGCGATATTCAAACTGGAATTGAGCACAGTCGGTGAGTTGATTGGACCTTGTTGCCAGTTATGACCGATGGACGTTTTTAAGTTATCACTGCCGCCCATGCTCAAGTTATGGCATGAGTTACACGAGATAAACCCTGACTTGGATAAGCGCGGATCAAAGTACAGTTTTTTACCCAACTCGGCTTTTCCAATGTGGATTTCCTGCGCAGGTAAAATGGGGGAAACAGGTTCGTTTCTTGGCGATGCCGCAAAAGCATACCCAGCGAGGGAGAGGGATATCGCTAAGCTCAGCGAGGTAAGAACGACTTTCATAATGGCTTCCTTGTTTTATGTTATTGGTTTTATTGTGGCTTTACGTTGCTGACATGTGTTACGGCTCCTGATGTGCAACTGAATCTATGCTCTAAGCGTTTACGAATCGCTTTAAATTAGAGCCTGCTTATATGAATAGTAGAAATTCGCCGCGGTGCGAACACTAACCAAGATAGATTTGCTTTAAATCAAAGATGGCGATGACAACATCATCAAAAAGCGAAGTCGGTCAAACTTTGTGCTGATCCAAAAACAAAGGGCACCGATAAGGTGCCCTTCTTGACTTTACGCAGCGCTCAAAGCACGGCTCTTTATTCTTCTTCCTCTTGTCCTTCATCGGCTTCATCACGGGTATAAAAACGAGCGAAGAACAAACCAACTTCAAACAACAAGCACATAGGTATGGCGAGTAGCGTTTGCGAAATCATATCCGGCGGCGTCAGTAACATACCAACTACAAACGCACCAACGATAATGTATGGACGCTTTTCCGATAGGCTTTTAGGCGTGGTTGCGCCCGTCCAGCACAGCAGAATGATCGCAACTGGCACTTCAAACGCGATACCAAAGGCTAGAAACAGCGCCAATACAAAATCGAGATAACTCGCGATATCGGTCGCGAACTCCACACCACCGAGTGAAATGGCGGTGAAAAATCCAAACACCAGCGGAAACACCACAAAATAGGCAAACGCGACACCGCAGTAAAACAGCAGCGAGCTAGAGACCAGCAGTGGGAAGATTAAACGCCGTTCGTGCTTATATAAACCGGGAGCCACAAAAGCCCACACCTGATACAAAATGAAAGGCACCGCGAGAAACACCGCGGCAATCAACGTCAGTTTTAAAGGCGTGAAAAAGGGTGAAGCCACATCGGTCGCAATCATGGTTGCGCCCGCGGGAAGTCGCTCGACTAGGGGTTTTGAGACAAACTCGTAAATTTCATTCGAGAAATAGATCAAGCCAATAAATATCACCACCACAGCCGCCACCGCTTTGAGTAGGCGATTACGCAGTTCCAACAAATGGCTGATCAAAGGTTGGGTCTGTTCAACGGAAGACATGCAAACCTCATGTAACAGATCAAAAAAGAGTTATCACATCAGTACTGAAACCTAGGATAACTCTTGATAAAGAGAGCTTAAAAAACGCTTATTCGGCCTTTTTTTCCGCCGGTTGCGACGCGCTATCGAGGCGAACATCGGGCTCTGTAGCCGAACTGGGGTTGCTACTGGTAGAGCTAGCTTCACTGCTCGGCGTTGCGGCGTAAGGACGCTGCACTTCCTGCGCGGCTTGCTTGAGTGATTCCACCGATTTTTGCAGTTCAGGAGATAAATTTTGCATCCCCATCTGCTCGGCTTTGCGCAGGTTTTCTTGCAACTCCTGCACTTTCAACTCATGCGCTAACTCATCCTTCACGCTATTGGCCATGCTTTTCGCTGCAGAGACAAACTTTGCCACGCTGCGAATCGCATGGGGTAATCGCTCAGGGCCAAGCACCACCAGCGCCACAATAGCGATCAATACCAGTTCCCAAAAACCGATATCAAACACGACTTATGCCTGCTCTTTGTCTTTTTTCACTTCAGCAGACGCATTGGTTTTGGCCTGCTCAAGATTTTTGGTTTCGAAGTCAGCATCTTTCTGATTTGCTGCGCTGTTTGACTCTTCTTCCGACATGGCTTTCTTAAAGCCTTTGACCGCGCTGCCCAAATCACTGCCAATACCACGCAGTTTCTTAGTGCCAAACAGCAATACCACGATCACTGCAATGATAAGAAGTTGCCAAATACTGATACCACCCATCTCTTTTACCTCGGGTTATGTGTGAACAAATCTTCGAACTTATCGACGCGACAAGGCGCTTACTGGCGATAAGCTCGCCAACTCAATAGCCAACATAACACGCCAATGGTCGCGCTACCGATCGCTAAAGGTTCTAATTGGTTGGAGATCCATATCGCCGAGCATACGACTAATGTGGCTCCAACACCAAACAAAAACTTTCCCGTCCCTTGTTGGCGTTTGGATTGGCGATAACCTTGATAAAGATTATCTAAACGCTGATTCAAGTTACGACCTTGCTTTAAGCTGTCATACAACAATTCTGGCAGCTCAGGCATTTTTTCAAACCATAAGGGCGCACGCTCTTTCAATGCATGCAAGAAAGCTTGTGGCCCCACTTGGTTAGCCATCCACTTTTCTAAAAACGGTTTGGCGGTTTGCCATAAATCGAGTTGTGGGTAGAGCTGACGCCCCAAGCCTTCGACATACAGCAGTGTTTTTTGCAGCAAAACTAACTGCGGCTGCACTTCCATATTGAAGCGTCGCGCGGTGTTAAACAGATTCAGTAACACGTGACCAAATGAAATCTCACACAGCGGTTTGGCGAAAATCGGCTCACACACCATGCGGATCGCCACTTCAAACTCATCAACATTGGTATCCAGTGGTACCCAACCGGAATCGACGTGCAGTTGCGCTACGCGGCGATAGTCACGATTGAAGAAGGCGAGGAAGTTTTCGGCCAGATAGCGCTTATCTTCGCTATTCAGTGTCCCGACTATGCCGCAGTCCAAACCAATCCATTGCGGGTTTTCAGGATGGTTAGGATTGACGAACACGTTACCCGGATGCATATCCGCATGGAAGAAACTGTCGCGAAACACTTGGGTGAAAAACACACTCACGCCACGTTCCGCCAGTAACTTCATATTGGTACCGTTGGCATGAAGTCCTGCCAAGTCAGAAACTTGGATGCCGTATATTCGCTCAGAAACCATGACAGTTTCATTACAGAAATCAGTTAACACCTCAGGGACATACAACTCTTCGCTGTTTTCGAAGTTGCGGCGCAGCTGAATCGCATTGGCCGCTTCACGGCGCAGGTCCAACTCATCGAGCAAGGTTTTCTCGTATTCGCGTACCACTTCCACCGGTTTTAAGCGGCGTGCTTCCGGCAGCGCTTTAGCCACAATGCGTGCCACGCGATACATCAGCTTGATGTCGGCATCAATCTGCGGACGAATATCCGGACGAATCACTTTCAGCACCACATCACGACCATTACTCTTGAGCTTGGCGGTGTGTACTTGGGCTATCGACGCGGAAGCTAATGGTTTGATATCAAAGTCATCGAACCAAGTTTCCAGCGGTGCACCGAGTTCTTCTTCAATCAATTGCTTGGCTTGTAGGCCATCAAACGGCGCAACTTTATCTTGCAACATAGCCAAGGGATCGGCGATGTACGGCGGAAATAGGTCACGGCGAGTCGACATCATCTGCCCAAACTTGATCCACACCGGGCCAAGTTCTTGCAGTGCCAAACGTAAACGATCGCCTAACGCTTTATCGGCGTGTTGATTGCGCAGCCAAAAAAGAGATTTACGCGCCAGTAGCGGCGCTCGGGTCAGATGATGCTCTGGCAACAGCTCATCTAAGCCATATTCGAGTTGAACTTTAACTATCCGGTATAAACGTTTCAGCTCTGCAGGTTTCATGCTTTTTCCAGTAACTGGTTCAAACGCGCTTCTAAACGCGCAGCGTGACTTTTCACGTCATCCACTTGATCGCAAAAATAGGCAATTTCCAACGGTGGCGGCGCAATCCGCCACTCTTCAGTGAGCACCTGTGCCAAGTGGTTTTGATGCTTATGCGCTTGCTGTTTTAGCGCGCCGACGATGCTTTTCACACCATGCACGACACTGTGTGCCACCACATCACCCGTGATGCGCGATAACCACTCTTCCACATCCGGTTTGCAATCGGTCATCAGCTCGGAAAACTTCTGCGCCAGTTGGATATCGCCTTCCAGCTCTAGCTTATCTTGCTTGATCAACTGGGTAATATTGGCTTGCTCACGCAACTGAGGAAGAATCGAGAGGTTTAATGCCAGATAGCAATCCGGCTGGCCTTCAAAGCCGGTCATCACATCGATGCGCTGACTGAACACAAAGGTCAGGGATTGATTTAACTCTCGCAGATGCAGCGAAATCACTTTGCCTTTCAGGCGCAGCAGTTTGCGGCCTAACGCCGGATCATCGTTGATGAGCGTATTGAGCGTGGTTTCAATCACCGCGGTCAGCAAAGGAGACAGTGGCATGGTTGCAAGCAATGACATAGCAGCCCTTAAAATTTGTAACCACGATGCAGCGCCACAATGCCGCCGGTCAGGTTGTAATAAGTGGTTTGTTCAAAACCCGCCTCTTCCATCATGCCTTTTAGAGTCTCTTGATCCGGATGCATGCGGATCGACTCAGCAAGATAGCGATAGCTGTCTGCATCATTGGCAATCAGTTGCCCCATCTTAGGCAAAATATGGAACGAGTAAGTGTCATAAAGCTTAGACAGCGGCTCAAGGATCGGCTTAGAAAACTCCAGCACCAACAGGCGGCCGCCGGGTTTCAATACACGGAACATCGAACGCAGCGCTTTATCTTTGTCGGTCACGTTACGCAGACAGAAACTGATGGTGATGCAGTCAAAATAGTTGTCTGGGAAAGGCAGTTCTTCGGCGTTGGCTTGCACGTAATGCACATTACCGACCACGCCGCTGTCGCGCAGTTTATCGCGGCCAACATTGAGCATAGAGTTATTGATATCGGCCAAAATCACATGGCCTTTCTCGCCCACAATACGCGAGAATTTCGCGGTTAAATCGCCTGTACCGCCGCCCAAATCGAGAATGCGTTGTCCCGGACGTGCGCCTGAACAATCGATGGTAAAGCGCTTCCATAAACGGTGGATACCGCCCGACATCAGGTCATTCATGATGTCGTATTTGGCCGCAACCGAGTGAAACACTTGCGCGACTTTATGCACTTTTTCATCTTTACGTACGGTTTCAAACCCAAAGTGGGTCGTTTCCTGATTGTCTGTTGCAGAGTTTGCTAGCACGTTGGTGTCCGTCATTATTTTTCCTCTTTGGCCGTCATGACTGCGGCGACTGCGGGCGATTAGTTTACTTTATCCTCAATCGGATGTCTTTCTACTAAAGGGGCATTTTCCTGATCCGGCGCTTGTTGTGCGCGTTCAATCAATGGCTGAGGGATAGAACGTTTGATTTCCACCCCAAGCTGTTTGAAGCTTTCCGCCTGACGAATCGCGTTACCACGCCCAGTCACCAGCTTATTCATCGCCCCTTGGTAGCTCTGATTGGCTTTATCCAGCGCGCCGCCTAGCCCTTCCATGTCTTCTACGAACAAACGCAGCTTATCGTACAACTTGCTAGCACGTTCGGCGATCAGCTGCGCATTTTGATTCTGCCGCTCGTTGCGCCATAAGTTATCAATGGTGCGCAGCGCCACCAGCAAAGTGGTGGGGCTCACCAAAATAATGTTCTGCTCCATCGCGTCGTTGACCAAGCTTGGGTCGGCTTGAATCGCGACTTGAAACGCGGGTTCAACCGGAATAAACATCAGCACGTAATCGAGGCTCTGAATGCCTTTGAGTTGATGGTAATCTTTCTGCCCTAGCCCACGAATATGGTTACGAAGCGCAAGTAAGTGCTCACGTAATGCGCTATCTCGCTCACTATCGGTTTCCGCATGGAAGTAACGCTCATACGCGACCAAAGCCATTTTCGAGTCGATCACTACCTGTTTGTTTTGCGGCAAATGGACAATCACATCTGGCTGATAACGCTTACCCGCTTCGTTTTGTAAGCTGACTTGAGTTTGGTATTCATGCCCTTCGCGCAGCCCAGATTCCGCTAGCACACGCGCCAACACCACTTCGCCCCAGTTGCCTTGCTGCTTGTTATCCCCTTTCAGCGCTTGAGTCAGGTTGACCGCTTCTTTGGCCATCTGCTCATTAAGGCGCTGCAAGTTACGCAGTTCATGCACTAAGGTGTGACGCTCTTTGGCTTCGTGGTTAAAGCTATCATTGACCTGTTTTTTAAAACCTTCGAGCTGCTCTTTAAGTGGTGTGAGCAAACCTTCCAAACTCTGGCGGTTTTGCACATCGACCGTGGCGGTTTTGTGCTCAAACACCTGATTGGCTAAATGCTCAAATTGCTGCTTTAGGCGCTCTTCGGCTCGTTCAAGCAGCTGCAATTTTTCTTGGCTCGCCACCAACTGCTGCTGATGACGCGCTTCTTGTTCACGCAATTGGCTTTCTAACTCGGCTTTCGCGGCGCGCACTTGGTTTAGCTCATCGGCATACTGCTGGCGCTCTTGTTTCACCGCCTCAAAGTAACGCAGCTTTTCCAGCACTGCCATTAACTTGCCGTGTGATTGCTTGAGTTCAAATTCGTTTTTGTCACGTAACGCATCCAGCTCATCCAACTCTTGCTGCGCGGTAGTGAGCTGCTCATTAAGCTGCTGAATTTGCTGCGCATGCCAGTGGCTCTGCTGCTCAAGTTGTTGCTCAAGCAATTGGGTTTTCAGTTGGTAGCGCTGCTTGACCCACCAGCCGATCGCCACCCCAGTGGCGCCTGCACTCACTAACGCCGACCACAATGCGCTTTGATTTTCAAAAATCCATTGCATGTTGAACACTTACTGTGATTTATCTCGATCAAAATGGTATTTCGGCACTGGATAAATGTCCAGTTTGTTGCGCGTTTATTCTCCCCTAGACTAGCGAAAAACAAGGATAAGAGAGTTTCAGGATGAATGAAAAACGCGCGTTGAGTTTGGGCTTGGCTTCGGTGCTGTTGTGGTCAACGGTCGCGACTGCCTTTAAATTGACGCTGGCCGAGTTAAACCCGCTGCAAATGGTGACCGTGGCGAGCATTGTCTCCGCACTCGCGTTACTGGTGATTTGTGCTGCGATGGACAAGCTTAAGCTGATCGTCCCCACTTTACTGGCAAATCCGTTTTACTACCTGTTGCTTGGATTGATTAACCCACTCGCCTATTACCTGATTTTGTTTAAAGCCTATTCGCTGCTACCCGCTTCACAAGCGCAAGCCATCAACTACAGTTGGGCGATTACTCTCACCTTGATGGCGGCACTGTTTCTCGGCCAACGCATTCGTAAACAAGATTGGATCGCCTGTGCAATGAGTTATCTCGGTGTGGTGGTGATCGCCACAAAAGGCGATCTGCTCGGCCTGCAATTTGAAAGTCCACTCGGGGTTGGTCTCGCCCTGCTGTCGACTCTGCTGTGGGCGGGATATTGGATTCTCAACACCAAAAATAAAGCTGATCCGATCGTTGGGGTGTTACTCGGCTTTCTGCTGGCAATCCCGTTTGCACTGGCGCTGTGTTGGCACGAAAACCTCAATTGGCAAGGCATCACCACCCAAGGTTGGTTAGCGGTCACTTACGTGGGACTGTTTGAAATGGGCATTACGTTTGTACTCTGGCTCAGCGCACTGAAAAATACCCAGAACACCGCACGCATCAGTAACCTGATTTTTGCTTCGCCTTTTATTTCGCTGTTTCTACTCGCGACCATCATTGGCGAAGCGATCCACCCAACCACTTTGATCGGTTTAGTGCTGATTATTGCGGGACTTGTGGTTCAGCAGTGGCAAGGCCGTAAAGCGCAACCTAGCGAAGCAAAACTTAACCCCTAAACCCACTGGCCGGCGACGTAGCCACTCGACCAAGCCCATTGGAAGTTATAGCCGCCGAGCCAGCCAGTCACATCCATCACTTCACCGATAAAGAATAAGCCTTTGACGGTTTTGCACTCCATGGTTTTGGATGAGAGGCAATCGGTATCCACGCCACCAAGCGTCACCTCTGCGGTGCGATAGCCTTCGGTACCGTTTGGCACAATCGACCACTGCTCTAAACGGGTTTGCACCGCGTCGAGCTCTTTGGGGGAATACTGTTTCAGCGGTTTATCGGCAAACAGTTGGCGTTCAATCAGCACTTCAACCAGCCGCTTGGGCAACACTTTCGATAAGGTATTTTTCAAACTCTGGTTCGGGTGCGCTTCTTTTTCACTACTCAACAACTCAGCCAAATCCACGTCGGGGACTAAATTGGTGGTAATGGTTTGTCCTGGCGTCCAATAAGAGGAAATTTGCAGCACCGCGGGGCCAGATAAGCCGCGGTGAGTAAAGAGCAAGGCTTCTTTGAAGGTTTTACCGCATTCTGCGCGCATCTCAACAGGAATCGCCACACCCGATAACGGCGCGAAATCTTCCTTATCTTGCACATGCAACGTAAATGGCACTAAACCTGCGCTGGTACTGATCACGGGCAAGCCAAACTGCTCTGCAATTTTGTAGCCAAACGGCGTGGCACCCAGTTTCGGCATCGATAAACCGCCGGTGGCAACCACCAGCGACGCGCACTCAATCTCACCTATGGTGGTTTGCAGAGTAAAACCTTGCTCGGTGTGGGCTATGGCGCTGATTTCAACTTGATAGCGCTGCTCGATATTCGGTTGGTCACACTCGCTGAGTAGCATGTCTACAATCTCTTTGGCCGAATCAAGACAAAACAGCTGACCGTGATCGCGCTCTTCAAAGGCAATACCGTATTTGCTGACCAGCGAGATAAAATCCCAGTTGGTGTATTGCGACAGCGCCGATTTCACAAAGTGTGGGTTTTGGCACAAGTAGTTCGCCGCCGAGACATCGTAATTGGTGAAATTACAGCGTCCACCACCGGAAATCAGAATTTTTCGCCCCGGTTTTTTAGCATGATCGAGCAGCAATACCTGACGGCCGTGTCGCGCCGCCTGTGCTGCGCACATCAATCCCGCCGCACCTGCGCCAATAATTACCACATCGACTGTTTTGCTCATCACTGCCACCTAATCGCATAAAAAAAGGATGTGCTGAGTGCACATCCTTACTCACTTGGGCGGCTATTCTAACGGCAAATCGCTACTCTGCCAACGCAATGCACGTGTTGGCAAACCGCATTCGAAAAGCTCTCCGGCGCACTAAAGCATAAACGCGACGACAGTGGTGAGCACCAACAGTGAACCCGATAAAATGAACAGCTCACGTACCCGATCGCACTTACCAGTAAACACAGGATCATGATGGTGGTGATACTCACGACTTTTCAGGTAATGGTATAAACGCACCTGCTTAGTCACATTGCCATGGGTGGTGAAAAAGCCGCGCCCATCGACTTGTTGATAAAGGAGCGGGTGAGCTTCACGCATGATGTAAATAAGCGAGCGCAGCGCTGTCACATAACGTGCTACATTAATCGCAGTCACGAGCATAAGCGCAAATAGAATGGTATCTCCACTGATCATCTTTTCCTCCCTACATCTTGTGTTGAGAATGCCCAGAGAAAAAGACGATCGCTTCAGTTTGTCTTTTTGCTGATCTTACTCAGCAGGGGCATCCATGACAGAAGATGAGCCTTTTTTTGCCAATGCAGCTAGATCTTTATCGATAAAGAACAACGCCTTACCATCTTCACCGACCAGCTCTAGCTTATCTAAAATCCCTTTAAACAACTTCTCTTCTTCGTGCTGTTCAGCCACGTACCACTGAAGGAAGTTAAATGTTGAGTAGTCTTGGGAGGTGAACGCCACATGAGCCAGTTTATTAATCTGTTGCGTGATCTTCTGTTCATGTTGGTACGTCTCACGAAACACTTCACCCAGTGAAGCAAAATCGTGGCGTGGCGCAGCGATCGCACCAAGGATTGGCAATGCACCGGTTTCACTCACATAAGTGAACAGACGCTGCATGTGCTGCATTTCTTCTACCGCGTGAGCGCGTAAAAACTCTGCAGCTCCGTCAAATCCTTTGTCTTCACACCAAGCACTCATTTGTAAGTATAGATTGGATGAAAAAAATTCGAGGTTAATTTGCTCATTGAGATGTTCTACCATCGCTTGCGACAACATAAAAAACTCCTGATTCACTCTAACTATTTGAACGCACTATAGCATGTTCGGTAGTTATTGTAGTCATCACCTAACCCATCGCCATCAAACTGAGATCGCTGCGACAAAAAAATCGCCACTCCAGTGCTACGCTGTGTTTAGTCACCCGAATAGGAGTCAGTACAATGAGTTATCAACATCTTTTGGTTGCGGTCGACCTGTCTGAAGACAGCAAACTGCTGGTTGAAAAAGCGGTGGCTCTGGCCAAACCTCTCAATGCGGAAGTCTCATTTATTCATATCGACGTGAACTACGCCGAGCTGTACACGGGCCTTATCGACATTAATTTGGCCGAAACGCAACATCACGCGATGGAAGCTTCACAAAAGCAACTGCAGGATTTGGCGCAGCATGCCAATTACCCCATCAAGCATACCTTGGTCGGTAGCGGCGATTTAACCAATGAGCTGTGCGAAACCATCAGCGAGTTTAACGTGGATTTACTGGTGTGTGGCCATCACCAAGATTTCTGGAGCAAACTGCTCTCTTCCACACGGCAACTGATCAACAGCTCGCCAGTGGATATGTTAGTCATTCCACTCAACGACTGACGAACAGAAAATACTCAGGTAGACTGCTGATTTCCATTCACTCATTCAATAGCGTTATGGTTTATCTTTCAGCAGTCACCCTGTTATGGGCATTTTCATTTAGCCTGATCGGCGTTTATCTCGCTGGTCAGGTTGATTCTTGGTTTGCCGTTTGGATGCGAGTGGCTCTCGCGAGTTTAGTCTTCATTCCCTTTCTGCGTTTCAAAGGTGTACCGCGCGCCCTGATTGCCAAATTAATGGCGATTGGCGGCGTTCAGCTTGGCTTGATGTACTGTTTCTACTATCAGTCTTTCTTGCTGCTCTCGGTTCCCGAAGTCTTACTGTTTACCGTTTTTACCCCGATTTATGTCACGCTGATTTACGATTTTCTTAAAGGGCGTTTCTCGCCTTGGTATTTAGTGACCGCTTTTATCGCTGTGCTCGGTGCCGTGTTCATTAAATTCGCTGGCATTAATGAACACTTCGTGACCGGTTTTCTTGTCGTGCAGGGAGCCAACCTCTGCTTTGCGATTGGCCAAGTCGGCTACAAATATGTGATGGAACAAGAGTCTACCGAATTGCCCCAACACACGGTATTTGGCTATTTCTATCTAGGCGCTTTGCTGGTGGCCAGCGTTGCTTTTCTGCTGCTGGGTAATCCGGAAAAGCTCCCGACGACCTCAGTGCAATGGAGCATCTTGGTCTATTTGGGACTGATTGCTTCTGGGCTTGGTTACTTTGCTTGGAACAAAGGCGCCTGCATGGTCAACGCGGGAGCGTTAGCCATCATGAATAACGCTTTGGTACCCGCAGGCTTGGTGGTAAATATTCTGATTTGGAACCGCGAAGTCGATTTGGTGCGCTTATCGCTAGGTGGTGCGATTATTCTTGGCTCGCTGTGGATTAATGAAACTTGGGTGAAACGCCGAGTAGAAAGGGATTATCAGCGTCAAGGTTTGCTCTAACCGAGATGAAATGACTCATCAAGAGACGCAAAAGCCCATCGGAGATGGGCTTTTTTAGGTCTGCGATAGTTGACACTTCAGCGCAATGATTCAGCTCAATGCATGCTCTGCGCTGTCGCTCTCTCTACCACTGGTGTTGGATGCCTTTGTCCAACTTTGCCTTCTAGCAGTTGCTGCTTTTTCATTAACTTACGCTGCTTTTTAAGCACTTTTTCCAGCTTTTTGTGGAATTTGCGCTGCTTTTTAAGGCTGGCTTTGGGAAGCAGGCTGACCACCCCACTTTCATGAGCAGGAAGTGCCACCACAGTCGCTACGGGCGCCGGAAGACTCATGGCTTGCGGTTTACACAAGCTTTTTTTATCCCCCGCCACGCGCGCACAAGCCCGACACAAAAACTGCGGCTCAGCGACCAGACGCTCAATTTCACTTAGGGAAGTCGCAATCTCATGACGACTGAGTTTGCATAGACGTTTAGCCACAACCACTCCAGCTAAAATACGAATTATTCTCAGACGCAGATATTACGCCCTTCATCCAAAAACACAAGTCAGATTGTGGTGTGCCCTCGCTTCGTGAGCAAAGCGGCTTGATTGGCCAGCGCGCTATTCGCCACTCATCGCGGCAATCACATAAACATCAAACCGGTTTTTCTTGGTTTCCATCGCCATGCTCGGTTTTCGATTACCCAGCCACGGCGCGTAATCAGGCCGCTTAACCACAACCCGTTTTTGCGCCAGTTGCAACGCAGGTTCAAGCAGAGCATCGGCATCATTATCCGCCCCCACCAGAGACTGAAATACGCGCATCTCTTTTTTGACCAAGGCGGTTTTTTTCTTATTTTCGGGGTGTGGATACATGGGGTCGAGGTAGACCACATCGGGCGAAGTAAAATTCGGATCGGAGGCCAATTGCTGCAGTGCATCATGGCTTGAGGCGTGCAGCAGACTGATGCGCTCACTGACCCAGGCACCGATTTCATCATCTTGTTTGGCGCGCTGTAAACCATCTTCCAGTAAGGCGGCAACCACAGGATGTCGTTCTACCATCTGTACCCGACAGCCCAAGGACGCCAACACAAACGCATCACGGCCTAAACCCGCCGTTGCATCTAAAACCACTGGCGTGACGCCTTTATTTAGCCCAGCCGCTTTGGCGATCGATTGCCCTTTACCACCACCAAATTTGCGGCGGTGTGCGACTGCACCTTCTACCCAATCGACGTAAATGGCCCCCAGTTTAGGTTCATCTAATTTGCGTAGCTCAAGGCGCTCTTCGCTGAGTACCAAAGCAAATGGGCTATCATCACTGGCTTGCAGTTGCCAACGCGCAGCAATCTGCTCCAACTCTTGCGCACGTTGAGGCGCTTGGCAAATCAGTTGAATCAACAAGGGAACTCCGAAAACCGAGATAAAACGGCGCTCAGTGTAGCGGATTTTATCGGCAAACCCTACGCTTTCTCTTTGAGTTGCTCGGCAACCCAATCAGCGATCGGTTGTGGGCGGCTGAATAGATAGCCTTGCGCGTAATCCACACCAATCTGCTGCAAAGCCTCAAGTATCTGCTGGTTTTCAACAAACTCCGCCACGGTGCTTTTGCCCATCTGCTTGGTCAATTCATGGATAGAGCGGACCATCAAGCGATCCATCTCATTTTTGTCCATATCACACACAAAAATGCCATCAATTTTGACGATATCGACCGGCAGTTTCTGCAGATAACCGAACGAGGAGAGCCCCGAGCCAAAATCATCCAGAGCCAACACGCAACCTAAGCTTTTGAGCTGAGATAACACTTTGATCGCTTGATTGAGATTGCGCATCGCAGCCGTTTCGGTGATTTCAAAACAGACTTTACTGCATGGAATGCGGCTATCGCGCAATCTTTCGAGCAGAAAGGCCACAAAATCTGGATTGCCAATCGAGTTACCCGATAGGTTAATCGAAACGCGCCCCAGTTTATCTAACACTTGCGGACGCGCTTCCAACCAGTTAAAGGTCTGCTCGACAATTTTCCGATCCAGACGGTGCGCCAAATTATAACGCTCAGAGGCGGGAACGAAAATGCCCGGTGAAACGTACTCCCCTGCGGCGTTTTTAATTCGCACTAAGACTTCGAAATGAAGCAACACATCGGGTTGATTGAGCGGCACAATGCGCTGAGCAAATAGCTCAATTCGCTCATTGGCGAGCGCATCGTGCACTAGATTCACCGACTCCATTTCCAATTGGCGCCGGCGCAAATCCTCATCATCCTGTCGATAGAGGTTGAAGCGATTGCGTCCTTCCTCTTTGGCGGCATGGCACGCCGTATCCGCTTGTGCATGCACCATTTGTGGTGATGTCGCAGTATGGTCAATCATACGGATCCCGATCGAACAGGTCAGATTAAAGCGAATATGCTCCCAGACAAACGCCACTTCACTGAGCGCATGGATAATACTTTGCGCCACCAACACTGCATCACGCTCGGTGCAATCACGCAGTAATACGGAAAACTCATCGCCGCCCATACGCGCCAAGGTGGCTTTAAAGGGCAACACATCTTCCAGCATGCTCGCACAGAACTGAATCGCGCCATCGCCTGCATCATGGCCCGCGGTATCGTTGAGCACTTTAAGCTGATCGAGATCGAGATACAGCATGGCGTGGGTGCGTAATTGACTGTCGGTTTCTTTCAGCGCCTTGGCCAGTTCTAGCTCAAACTGGTTTCGGTTTAGAGTGTGGGTCAATAAATCATAGCGAGCTTGATACGCCAGTTGGTCGGCAAGCTGGCGGGTTTCGGTAATGTCTTCCCCAACGATTAACAGCGTGCCCGTTTCGACCAGCGGACGAATGTTCTCCCGTACCCACACCGTTTCACCGGAGTGATGGCGATAACACACTTCTCGCCGCCAAACAGAAGAAGCATGGCGGCTCGGTAGCAGTAGCATCTGCCTTGGTGTCAGTACCTCTTCATCTTGATAAAAATCGCGGATATGGTGCCCAAGCATGACATCGGCGGGATAACCCAGCAGCTGTTCAGCAAAATGATTCACTTGTTGAATGTGGTTACGCTCATCCAAGGTTAGCATCATCACTGGCTGCTGATCGTAATAATGGCGAAGGCTGGCTTCACGCTGAAAGAGTTTATCTTCGGTAATTTTTCGCCAAGTAATGTCTTGTGCTTCAAGCAGAATTTGCGACTCTTCGCGAGTCGGTAGCGGCTTAAACTGACACTCCAGCACGATGGCTCCAAGCTCAGGATGCCAAATTTCGGCGTTAAACTGGCGAGTTTGCGGCACTGACTCAGAGAAATAGTTCTGAATGTGTTCGACCGCTGAATCCTCCCAACCTTTGTGCTGCCAGATCGGTCTTAGCAAACTTTCACCATGTCGATACAGCAGTCCCTGTAACTTGCCATTGCAGGAAATAATCCGACCTTCTAAGTCAAAGATACCGATGTAGTGTGTGCTTTGATCAAAGATCGACTCCAGTAATTTTTGGTTGGTGCGTAAGCGTTGAATATAGTGGTACTGGCGCACTGTTAAGATGCTTAAAACCATGATGGCGACAAGCGCCACAATCCACAACATGGCGTTTGCTGCAAGCTCGCTGTCCCATGGCACGCGACTCGTTCCTAGATTGTCTAACGGTTGGCTCGATAAGGTTGGTTCTTGCGCGACTAGGTTGGCCGTCCAAAAGCAGCCCAACCCAACAGCAAGAGGCAGCGCATATTTGTTGTACCAGTGTCGCAATCGGCTCAAGTCAGACTCCAAGGTTAAACAATCGTTTTAATGGTGGTAAAGTAAGCACACTTTAATTTCATGTCGGCATGACTGTCAGGAAAGACAATGCAAACCACCACCAAACTCGATGAATTGGATCGCGCCATCCTGAAAATTCTAATGGACGATGCTCGCACGCCTTACGCAGAAATGGCCAAACAGTTTAATGTTAGTCCAGCTACGATTCACGTGCGAATAGAGAAGATGAAAGCGGCCGATATTATCCAAGGCACCGAAGTGGTCGTAAATACCAAAAAGCTCGGTTATGACGTCTGTTGTTTTATTGGGATTAATTTGAATGCCGCGCGTGATTACCATTCAGCGCTCGCCAAACTGAATGCACTGGATGAAGTGGTTGAAGCTTATTACACCACCGGAGCTTATAACATTTTCGTCAAGCTGATGTGCCGCTCGATTGAAGAACTGCAGCATGTATTGATCGACAAACTGCAAGCCATCGATGAAGTACAATCCACCGAAACGCTGATTTCCCTGCAAAACCCGATCAGCCGTAACGTTAATCCTTAACGGTATAACGGATCGCTGAGTATCACTAAGCCTTGTCATTGACTTATCGTGGTACACGAACAAGGCGATATAGGGAATGAGCGTTCGATTAGCGTTTTTGTAAGTAATTCAGAAGCTCTTCCGCAGAGATGCCCTGTTTAGCGAGTTCTTTAGCCATGGTTTCGACTTGCTCGCCCTTGCGTGACTCGATCACTTGCTGGAACTGGTAAACCAGATCGCGTAGCACGGTCAGTGGCACTTGCTTGGCCGCACTGCGAATACGTTCACTGCTTTGATTGCCTAATTCATTAAGCAACTTGCCATACATCACCTTTTCTGGAGATTCATCAAGTTGTTCCAGAATGCGAGCCATTTCATAGGTGGTTAGAGACATGGTGTTTTGGATTCCAAACGGTTAGTCAGTATCGAAGAGGCAAACAATATACACAGGATGCACGCTGAGTAAAATAGCCTCAGCGTGAATTTATCTTGTTCTATCAACACTCAGAGACACTGGCGTGCCAACGAAAACCAAGCGGTGAGAATAAAATGAGTAACGCAGGTGCCGCTAGCCACATGGTCAAACCGATCAGTAGTTGCGGCTCAGGCATAATGCGTTGCAACGTACCGACCAATAGCCCAGAACCACTCATCTGGAATAGTCCGAGCAATGCCGCCGCCGTACCGGCTTTATCGCCAAACGGAGCTAACGCTTTACCGGCGGCTGCGCCCAGTATCCATGCAAAACCAATCGATGATAAAAACACTGGCAACATGAACGCCAGTGCGCTTGCCTGATTACGCAGCACCAGCATTAGACTGCCAGCGATCATTAACGTAGTAATGCCAATGATCAAAGACCAACGAGTACCCAATTTATCCATCACTTTGGGGGCCGTCATGCAGGCAATGATATTGATCACCGCATTAACGCCAAACCAGAAGGTGAATTCATTCATGCTGAGCTGTAAACGCTCCATGAGAATCACTGGCGCGGAGGTCACGTAAGCGAGAATCACCGCCATCGCCAGCAGACACAGCGATGCGTGGAAGAGGAAGGTCGGCGCTTTTAATACGGCGGCATAACGAGAGAGCTTAAAGACGGCAGGTCGACTGCCCATGTACGGATTACTCTCCTGCAGACGTAGAGCCATGGCTAACCCTACCAGCAGCGCAAATCCGGTCATAAAACTGAAGTTTGCTCGCCAACCGAATTGCTGAGTTAACCAACTGCCCAGAATCGGCGCGAGTGCCGGAATAAAACAGATCGCTCCATTGAGGTAACTGATCATCTTACCGCTGCGTTGCGGCCCAAATAAATCGCGAACTGTTGCAAAAGCTGCTACGGAAGTCGCACACGCTCCTAAGCCTTGTAGCAACCGAGCCATTAACATCCATTCAATACTTTGAGCACTCCACGCCAATAAAGCGCTCAAGGCATAAATGCTAATGCCCCCTAATGCAACAGTTCGTCGACCATACTTATCTGCTAATGGGCCAGCAAATAACTGCCCGACGCCCATCGCAAACAAAAACCAGGTAATCGTATCTTGTGCTAAAGCGTGTTCCACGTGAAACGCTTGTGATATTTGAGGCAATGCCGGTAGATAAATATCGATCGCCAATGGGCTAAATAGAACGAGTAGTGTCAGTAGCACCATTTGCTGCTTACTGACCTGAGATGGCATTGCTTGTTTCACTTCACACTCCGACTGAATTTTAAAGATCGGTGCATGATACGTGGCTCAAGATATGCTAAACAGTGGTATATCGTCATTGCTGTTATTCTATTTTGGAAAAACTCATGCAAATTGAAAAATTGGCCCGTATCGATCTCAATCTACTGGTCTGTTTAAAAGTATTGATTGAAGAGTTAAGCGTCACGCGCGCGGCTGCACGTTTATGTCTGAGCCAATCGGCCGTGAGTAAATCCTTAGCCAAGCTACGCGAGCAGTTTGACGACCCGTTGTTTGTTCGCACGTCTTATGGACTGAATGCGACCCCGAAGGCGCTCTTCTTAAAACCCAAACTGGATGTGTTGGTGAATCAGCTTGAGCTACTAACTCAGCCCGCACATTTCTCCCCCCAATCCAGCGAATATCGCTTTCAGATCGCGGCGGTCGAAAGTGTTTATCCATTGATCATGCCCTACTTTTTACCGACGATTTTTCGCCACGGTCCTCATCTGAGCATCAGCACCCATGCATGGACTGAACAAACCTTCCGTAAATTACAAGTTGGCGAACTGGATTTCGGTCTGACTGGTAAAGACATTGATATCAATGATGCGAAGTTGACCTTATTGCCTCCTGCTGACATTTGTGAACAAGAGATCTACCGCGATAATCAGCGCTGTGTGGTGCGCCGCGGCCACCCGGTACTTCAGTATGATTGGAATTTATCCAGCTATCTCAACCTCCGTCATGTACAAGTGCGCTGTGATGGAAATGATCGCTGGCTGCTGGATTATCGATTAGCCGATCTCGGCTATGAGCGCGACATTGCGATTACCGTACCAGACTTCAATAGTGCAGCCAGTTTGTGCACCTATACGGACTTTATTTTTACCGCACCGAGCCACTTTACTCACTGGGTCGCCAAGCAGATGGATCTGGTTGAATTACCATTACCGATGGAGTTTCCACCTATGGCATACACACTATTTTGGCATCGTGAACGAGAGAATGACCCTGCGCTGCGCTGGTTACGAGAACTGATACAAACCAATACGCTTCATTTACGCTGAGTTGATAGTCGGATATTTGCGCAGCGTACACAAAAAGAGTAGCTTATTCGCTCTCGTCCACTTGCTGTATGTGGTTCGTATAATCCATACACAAGAGATAACAAGGACTGTTTAGAAAAAGGATCACTTCAGATGTCAAACCTACACTCTCAACGCCTCGCGGATTTTCGCCACTGGCTACACACCCAGCAACTTGATGCCTTCATTGTTCCTCATGAAGATGAATATCTTGGGGAATACGTTCCTGAGCATAATGAGCGCTTACACTGGTTAACTGGGTTTACAGGTTCCGCGGGAGCCGCCATCGTTACCCTCTCCGGCGCAGCGATTTTTGTTGATGGCCGCTATACCGTTCAAGTCCGCAAACAAGTGTCTAGTGAGCTATTCGAATATTGCCACTTGATCGAACAACCTTATTTAAACTGGCTCGTCACTCAACTGCCCGCAGGAGCGAAAGTGGGTTACGATCCTCGCATGCACCGTGGTAGCTGGCTAACACAGGCACAAAAACAGCTCGCAGGAAAAATTAACTTGTGTGCAGTCAGCAGTAACCCGATTGATTTACTCTGGCAGGATCGTCCAGTTCCCGCAGCCTCTGAAATGCGCTTAATACCTCTTGATCGTGTTGGACAAAGCAGCCTTGAAAAGCGTCAATCGATCGCCAGCACTCTGCGCGACAAAAACGCCGATTGCGTCGTGTTGACCGAACTAGATTCTATCGCATGGCTACTCAATATCCGCGGTTTAGATGTATCTCGCTTACCCGTGTTGCTTTCTCACGCCATTGTCCATAACGACAGCAGTGTGGATTTCTTTTTCGATCCGGCGCGCTTGGCAACCGATTTTGATGCCCATGTAGCAGGTACGGTTCGCGTGCATCATCCGGATCAGCTTGAAGCTCAACTGCATCAACTCTCTGGTCGCCGCGTCATGCTCGATTCTGCGACCAGCAATGCATGGTTCACACTCACCTTACAAAATGCGGGCGCTGAACTGCTCAACGAAGCGGATCCATGCCTCCTGCCGAAAGCGGCAAAAAATAACACGGAAATTGCAGGCATGCGTGCCTGTCATATTCGCGATGGTGCAGCTATGGTGCAATTTCTCGCTTGGCTGGACAATGAAGTGGCTAATGGTCGCCTGCATAATGAGGCCGAGCTGGCGGATCGACTTGAAGCCTTCCGTCGCCAAGACCCAACCTTGGTTGACTTGAGTTTTGATACGATTTCAGCAGCTGGTACAAACGCCGCTATGTGCCACTACAACCACCAAAATCAGCCTGAGCCGGGTCAGCTTTCTATGGATAGCCTGTATTTAGTCGATTCTGGTGGCCAGTACCTTGATGGAACCACAGACATTACTCGTACGGTGGCCATTGGCCAGGTCAGCGCAGAGATGAAGCAACAATTCACCTTAGTACTCAAAGGTCACATTGCCTTGGCTCGCGCTCGCTTCCCGAAAGGCACAACAGGTTCACAACTTGATGTTTTGGCCAGACAGCACTTATGGGCACAAGGTTACGACTACGATCATGGTACTGGCCATGGTGTCGGCCATTTCTTAAGTGTACATGAAGGGCCACAGCGTATCGCGAAGGTTCACAATAGTGTGGCTTTGCGCCCCGGAATGGTGCTTTCCAATGAGCCGGGTTATTACCGTGCCGATGCGTTCGGCATTCGAATCGAGAACTTAGAGCTGGTCACCGAGTTTGCAACTCAGGGCGATTTCTCTGTACTTGGTTTTGAATCATTGACTCGTTGCCCTATCGATAAACGTGCGATTGAGGTGAATTTGCTGACTAAGCCGGAACTCCATTGGCTCAATCAGTATCATCAAAAAGTGTGGGATGAAGTGAGTCCGCTTATCAAAGAGGCTCACGTCCGTGAGTGGTTGCAACAAGCCACCTCACCCTTGAGTCACGTATAAACTGGCTGGTTATCCGCATAGAATAGAAAAGAAAACCGTCGTATGGCGGTTTTCTTTTTGTTGCTGCTATTTGTTTTGTCGCTATCGTGGATGGGATTTAGCCTCGAGAAATCGCAGTTCTACTCCAAGTTTCAACCCAGAAAAGGCTCTATCCGAATCTCAAATGCCGTTTTTGTAAAATACAAGCTTTGGGTTTCACGTGAAACATTAATTTGAGTGAAACATTAGCCTGAATAGGCTCGATGCCAGTCATGCCATACCACTTGTAAACCTTGCTCCATTAACGCGCTACTCACCTCTGCGGCAGAACGCTCATCACTTACCGCAAACTGCTCTAACTCAACCTTAGGGTCTGAATACCCTCCCGGCTGAGTTTTAGACGCTGCAGACATTGAGGTAATCCCGAGCTTAGCCACTTGATCACGAAACATCGGTGACTCGCGGGTAGACAAAGAAAGCTCAACCTCGCTATTGAACAGACGAAATGCACAAATCAACTGCACAAGTTGTCGATCCGTCATCACTGATTTCGGCTGTAAAGCGCCCTCACACGGGCGTAAACGCGGAAAAGAAATTGAGTAGCGCGTCTTCCAATATTGTCGCTCAAGATAATCCAGATGCGCCGCAACAAAAATGCTGTCAGTTCGCCAGTCCTCAAGCCCAATCAGCGCGCCAATACCAATTTTATCGATGCCCGCTCTAGCCAACCTATCGGGTGTTTCGAGTCGATACCAAAAATCGGTTTTCTTGCCTCGCAAATGATGCTGCGCATAAGTCGAAGGATGGTACGTTTCTTGGTAAACCATCACCGCATCCAACCCGAGCCCAATTAACTCGGCATACTCTTCTTGCTGCAACGGCTGAACTTCCATCGCAACATAATGAAAAGCTTGCTTGATGATAGGCAGTGCCCGACGGAAGTATTCGATACCCACTTTGGTTTCATGCTCTCCGGTCACCAGCAAAACGCTATCAAAACCCATTCGTTTAATCGCCGCGATCTCTCGTTCAATCTCCACTTCATTCAGTGTTTTACGCTTGATTCGGTTATCCATTGAAAAACCGCAATAGGTACAGGAATTCGAACAGAGATTAGAGAGGTAGAGCGGAATGTACATCGACATGGTATTGCCAAAACGTTGACGAGTGGCCTGATAAGCCATTTGCGCCATTGTTTCCAGATAAGGCTCTGCTGAAGGTGAAATCAGCGCTTTGAAATCGTCTAACGTCCGTTTAGGTGAAGATAAAGCGCGTTCAACATCCCGCGCTGTCTTACCATAAATCGATAGCCGACTGTCATCCCAGCCTAATTGTTGGAAGTGGGTAATGAAGCTCATGATACAAAATCCAAAAATCCAGTTAATGGACTTGATGCCGTCGCCATTTTTACTCGTGATGGCAAGCCGGATTCATAAGCCATTCGCCCAGCTTCGACCGCTAGCTTAAAGGCTTTTGCCATAGCGATGGGGTCATGCGCCGCGGCAATAGCGGTATTCACTAACACAGCGTCGGCGCCAAGCTCCATCGCTTGCGCAGCATCGGATGGCGACCCAATCCCCGCATCGACAATGACCGGCACCTTGGCTTGGTCAATGATGATTTCAAGAAAGGTTTTCGACGCCAAGCCTTGATTGCTGCCAATCGGTGAACCGAGGGGCATAACCGCAGCGCAGCCAACCTCTTCCAATCTTTTGCACAAGACAGGGTCAGCATGACAATACGGCAACACAATAAAACCTTGCTTCACCAATTGTTCTGCCGCAAGCAGGGTTTCGATGGGATCGGGCATTA
Source organism: Vibrio cholerae ATCC 14035 (assembly GCF_000621645.1). Lineage (GTDB taxonomy): Bacteria > Pseudomonadota > Gammaproteobacteria > Enterobacterales > Vibrionaceae > Vibrio > Vibrio cholerae. The sequence goes on from NZ_JHXR01000018.1 coordinate 89,680, forward strand.
GATATTTGGGATCAGGATGAATCTCCAACTTAAGCCAGTTCGTGGCTAAGGCTTCTCGGGCTAGCTCGGCGGCATACACCGCATCAGCAGCATTTTTGGCTCCAGATGTGTTAGGTAAGAGATTCATCTGCATACTGAGTAGCGGCGCAAGAATGTCATCGTCGCGCTGAGCCAAATCAATCCGCTTTAACGCCATGGTCACCAACTCTGAACCTGAGGCGGCCAATGCTTCAGCCATGACATGGCGATTAGAGAATTTTCCAGTCCCAGTAAACAGTCTGGATTGAAACGTTTTATCTGCAATCTTGAGCATCTGATTTAGCCTCCTGCTATCGCTTGGAAAAGGGAAATCTCATCCCCTGAATTAAGCTTGGTGTGTTGCCATTCACTTCTTGGGACAACCTGCCCATTGAGACTGAAGACGCAACCTTGGTTAGGCAGGCTGAGCTGCGCATGTAAATGGAATAATGAGCTAGAAATATCAGTCTGGATAGCTTGCTGATTCAAGTAGATAGTCATTAGCACGGTTGCGGCTCCTTCGGTTGTGCAGGTGACGATACGCTGCAAACTGGGCAAACCTTATCTGGATGAAGCTGTAAGCTCTGCCAGTTCATAGATTTACCGTCAAAGCGCAGTAATTGGTTAGCAGGAAAATGGGCGCTCCCCATCAGAGCATGCAGTGCGATTAAGGCTTGTCCGTTACCAATCATACCGACAACAGGGCCAATAACGCCTCGGTCACTGCAGCGTTGGCGCTCTGCCATATCCGGTACGACACACTGATAGCAAGGTGTAGATTGGCGATAGTCAAACGCCATGAGATGCCCTTCCCACCCAATGACGGCACCGCTGATGAGTGGCCGCTGCGCTGCATAACAGGCTCGATTAATTGCGTGGCGGGTTGGAAGGTTATCACTACAATCCAACACCAAATCCACTTGGTTGATTTCTAAGTTCAGGATCAGCTCATCTACTTCCCGAGCAATCACCCGCACTCGTACTTCTGAATTGAGTTCACGCAAGTGCCGAGCAAGAAGCTCGGCTTTATTGTGACCAATTTGTGCCTCGTGATAGCAAATCTGACGGTGTAAGTTGTGTAACTCCAGCCTATCACTATCCGCGATAATCACTTGTCCAACACCTGCACCAACCAAGTAAGGGGCCACCACATTACCAAGCCCCCCGCAGCCAACTATCAACACACGTGAATTAAGCAGTTTTTGCTGCCCTTCCTCTCCAAGCTCAGCAAGGCTGATCTGCCTTTGATAGCGAAGAAACTGTTTATCTGTGAGCATCCGCTACCTCCATAGCCAAGTAACTGAGTGGCTCGCATGACTCGCTGGCTGGCATCAACTTGTACTCCGCATCTACAAAATCGGCAAAAGCAGAACTCAACGCTTGTACTGCAAGGCTAGGATCCGGTGACTCGGTAATAGCCCGCACCACTGCAACCGCCGTGACGCCACAATCGAGAACATCGCGAATGTTTCTGCAATCAATACCACCAATCGCCACCGTTGGAATGCCATGTTGTCCTTGGTGAGGCATTTGATTAACCAACCGCTGATAGGCGGCCAATCGCACTAGCCCTTGTGGTTTTGATGGCATCTGTTTAGTGGTCGTGGGAAAAATGTGCCCAAGGGCGATGTAGCTAGGCTGTATTCCTGCGGCTATCAGTAACTCATAATAACCATGCGTCGAAAGCCCCAATCGAATACCTGCATCTAATAGCTCGGTTAAATTCGCACTCGTCAAATCCTCTTGACCAAGGTGCACACCATAAGCCTGATGCTTAATGGCTAATTGCCAATGATCATTTATAAAAACCTGTGCGTTGAATTCACGACCTAACGCGATGGCTCGGATAATCTGTGCTTCCAAATCACCCTGCTTAGGATCTTTAATTCGCAGCTGAACCGTTCTAACACCGAGCTTCAGAAGATGCTCAATCCAATTCACATCATCCACTACGGGATAGAGATTAAATTTTGCTTTATCAATCGTTGGAAATGCTCTGGTGGTTAGAAATACTTGGGTAGATAGAGAGCGAATGTTAGATTGCACTGCAGGGAAACGCTCGAATTGCGTTGGCCATGTTTCACGTGAAACGCTATCCCCTTGAGTGATTGCCGCTCTTGCAATGCACAAACCATCTCCAATCGAAAAATCTAAGGTCAACGTAGCTAAAACCCAAGCAAGATGCTGATTTACCTTACTATTTAATCGATGGTTCTCTGATGGATAAACAATAAGTTGCTCTGCAGCATGCCCATACTGCCACTTATCCAGCGTAAAACCATATTCATCATGAAGACCTACAGTCACCGTGCAGCGAGCGTTACACATCATTGCCTCGGGTAACACTCGGTTTTCAGACACATAGTCTAGGTAGTAGTCGCAAGGCTCAAAACCCTCCTTTTGAGAGCACAAACTACTGCCAATTCGCAAAGACTCTTCACTCTTCTCTAAAATAAACTGAGCCTCAGAGCCCACATCCAAACGGATATGCTGAATAGCGACCCCTTGTTCCTTGGCTTGCAACAGTGCGTATTGCACGTGACCGATTAAGGCTGATAGGTGACGTGGAAAAACCAAACGTACCATGACTTACTCCTCGATCGGCTCTTTCACCAAAGGATGATAGAGTTCAGCACCTGAGGCTAAAAACTCACGAGACTTATCTTGCATCGCCAGCTGTATAGATTCTGCAGGCATAACCAAGTCAATGACGGTGGTGTCTAATGTCTGGTTATTTGCGTAATCCCTGACCTCTTGCGAGATCTTCATCGAGCAGAATTTGGGGCCACACATAGAGCAAAAGTGCGCGACTTTGCCCGATTCCTGCGGTAGGGTCTCATCATGGAAAGCGCGTGCTGTGACGGGATCAAGCGCAAGATTGAACTGGTCTTCCCAACGAAACTCAAAACGTGCTTTTGATAATGCATTATCACGAATTTGCGCTCCCGGATGCCCTTTCGCCAAATCTGCTGCATGAGCCGCTAACTTATAAGTAATCAATCCTGTTTTGACATCTTCTTTGTTTGGCAGCCCCAAATGTTCTTTAGGTGTGACATAGCAGAGCATGGCGCAGCCAAACCAACCAATCATGGCCGCACCGATACCGGAGGTAATGTGATCATAACCCGGGGCAATATCGGTAGTTAATGGACCAAGGGTATAGAATGGCGCCTCATGACAATGCTTAAGCTGCTCATCCATATTGGCTTTAATTAAGTGCATAGGTACATGACCCGGCCCTTCAATCATGACCTGCACATCATATTCCCAAGCTATTTGGGTTAGCTCACCAAGGGTACGTAACTCAGCAAATTGCGCTTCATCGTTAGCATCAGCAATCGAGCCAGGACGAAGTCCATCCCCTAGAGATAGAGCCACATCATATTGCGCACAAATCTCACAGATTTCGCGAAAATGGGTATAAAGGAAATTCTCTTGATGGTGAGAAAGACACCATTTCGCAATAATCGAGCCGCCACGAGAAACGATGCCCGTTACGCGCTTGGCTGTCATCGGCACATAACGCAATAGCAAGCCCGCATGAATTGTAAAATAGTCCACACCTTGCTCAGCTTGCTCTAGTAAGGTATCGCGCATCACTTCCCATGTGAGGTTTTCTGCTACACCATTCACTTTTTCCAGCGCCTGATACATAGGTACAGTACCAATTGGCACGGGGCTATTACGTAAGATCCACTCGCGGGTTTCATGGATATTTCGCCCTGTCGACAGATCCATCACAGTATCTGCGCCCCAGCGGGTCGCCCAAACTAACTTCTCGACTTCTTCTTCAATAGAAGAGCTAACAGAAGAGTTACCGATATTGGCATTCACCTTAACCAAGAAATTGCGGCCAATAATCATGGGTTCAGATTCAGGATGATTAATATTGCATGGGATGATGGCGCGCCCTTCTGCAATCTCACGACGCACAAACTCAGGAGTAATCAGATCGGGTAAATGAGCACCAAAATTCTGCCCAGCATGCTGCTGAAGTAGACTTGGATCTTGATGAGCAAGACGACGAGAGTTTTCACGGATCGCCACAAACTCCATTTCCGGCGTAATGATTCCCTGCCGTGCGTAATGTAACTGAGTGACTCGATGCTGGCCCATCGCTCGGCGAATTCGCGGTAAATGGCCATAACGCAGTTCATCTAGAGTTTCATCCGCTAAGCGTTCACGGGCGAAATGAGAGCTCATACTAGGCAGAATGTGCGTATCTCGACGCTCTTCAATCCACTCCTCTCTGAGCTTAGGAAGCCCCTTGTAGAGATCAATATCATGTGAAGGGTCAGTATAGACGCCAGATGTGTCATACACACAGATAGGCTCATTGGGCTCAAAGATGGGTGCATCTTTACTGCCACCGACCAAAGTATCGCTGAGAGTAATTTCTCTGACAGGCACCCGAATATCAGGGCGAGAGCCTAATAGGTAAGATTTTTGAGAGTTAGGATAGGGTTCAACAGAAAGGGTATCAATAAAGCGCTTGGCTTCCAGTCTTGCTTGTTTACGGTTCGACATAGCATTTCCTTTTTAATAAGAGGGAGAAATGCTTGACGGAAAGATGCTATGAGAGATGAGTCGACAGGTAAGTACGCTATTAATAACAATAGGTCACCTAAGAGAGTCTTCTCTTGTTCCCTTCGCAGGTATTAACCTGATCAGGTTCAACGGATCCCGAATAAACGGTCTCAGCCCAATGGCACTCCGACAAGTGGAAGCATTATAGATAAAGCTTATTCGTTAACCAAGTAAAATGGCTGTTTCATTGATCAACTTTTCATTAACCAGTGAAAACCAATCCACGCAGCAGAAATACTTAAAATGACATTCAACAGTACATTCGCCCCCATTTTAAAAAAAGCGCCCTGCTGCATTAAAAGCACGTTATCCATAGAAAACGTCGAGAAAGTCGTTAATGCTCCGAGAAAACCAAGGCCAATCACTTGTTTCCATGGGTAAGGGCTTAACCACTCATTTTCAACACAAGCGATCAAAACCCCCATAATAAATGACCCCACCACATTAACGGTCAGTGTTCCAATCGGGAAACCACGCCCAAATAAAGTGACGCATATTTCGGACACTAAGAAACGAGCGCAAGCACCAACCGCGCCGCCTAAAGCAATAAAACCCAATATCGCGAATGACATGCCGATTCCTTTATCTACCAACTAAGAGGGTATTCTAAACACTCCTCGGTATAAAGCGCAAAACTTCAACGAAATAATAGATTGAGCAAAAACAATGTGGCGGATTGCCGTTAACAATAAGGAGAAAAATAGAAAAGTTACATGCGTCACTTAATCACAAAAACTCTTAGGACGAGATTAATTAAATGGCAGATAAAGAAAAACCTCAGCATTTCTGCTGAGCTTCGATATATGGCAGGGGTGGAGAGATTCGAACTCCCAACACGCGGATTTGGAATCCGCTGCTCTGCCAATTGGAGCTACACCCCTGTAGTTTTTTGAGCTTAAGCTCGAATAAGTGGCGGAGCGGACGGGACTCGAACCCGCGACCCCCGGCGTGACAGGCCGGTATTCTAACCGACTGAACTACCGCTCCGCTGTCTGGTTAGACGTTTCGTCTACTTTTTTTGCCTTTAGATTTTTCTTAAAAATCTAAAAACAACAAGTTAAAGCCTGGCGATGTTCTACTCTCACATGGGGAGACCCCACACTACCATCGACGCTGTTTCGTTTCACTTCTGAGTTCGGGATGGAATCAGGTGGGTCCAAAACGCTATGGTCGCCAAGCAAATTCTGTTTTTGATTTCACTTTTTCTT
>NZ_JHXR01000019.1 GCF_000621645.1 Vibrio cholerae ATCC 14035
GCATTACTCACCCGTCCGCCGCTCGCCACCCAAGGAACAAGTTCCTCTGTGCTGCCGCTCGACTTGCATGTGTTAGGCCTGCCGCCAGCGTTCAATCTGAGCCATGATCAAACTCTTCAATTAAAAGTTTTTTGAAGCTTTCGCTTCGGCTCAATGAATACTGATTACATTCTTTGCTTAATTAAAAAGCGAAGTAATGTTGAATTGACTGTGCTGAATGATTGCTCATTCAAATGGTCACTCAGTTCATTGATAAATCTTTTTGATTATCATCAACGAGTGCCCACACAGATTGATTGGTTTATATTGTTAAAGAGCGTTCTTCTTTGCAGTCTGCTTCAGAATAGGCGGCCATTTTAGCGAGATAAACTGTTGTGTCAAACACTTTTTTCAGTTTATTTTCGTTGGCGATTTCGCGACCTAAAACACCGAGCTGAATCACTGCTAACGCTTACTGCGTCTGCCGTATCAGTGAGGGCGGATTATAGAGAACCTAGTTATATTGGCAAGTACTTTTTAGAAGTTTTTTAAAGTTTTCGAGCACTTGGTGATGTTTTAGGCAGAACAGGCTATTTGTTAATGATTAAGCCATCTACTATACCTACCACTTGCTTATAAAAGGGTGAAATGATGAGTTCAATTCGTAGCTACAAAGGCATAGTGCCCAAGCTTGGTGAAGGGGTTTATGTAGATAGCAGTGCTGTGCTTGTGGGTGATATAGAACTGGGCGACGATGCCAGTATTTGGCCTTTAGTGGCAGCACGGGGCGATGTTAACCATATTCGGATTGGTAAACGCACCAATATTCAAGATGGTTCGGTACTGCATGTCACTCACAAAAATGCCGAAAACCCGAATGGGTATCCGTTATGCATTGGGGATGATGTGACCATTGGCCATAAGGTTATGCTGCACGGCTGCACCATTCATGATCGAGTTCTCGTCGGCATGGGGTCTATCGTGTTAGACGGGGCGGTGATTGAAAATGATGTCATGATCGGTGCGGGAAGTTTAGTTCCGCCCGGGAAAAGGCTCGAAAGTGGCTTTCTGTACATGGGTAGCCCGGTCAAGCAAGCACGTCCTCTCAGTGATAAGGAGCGTGCTTTTCTCGTTAAATCGTCCAGTAATTATGTTCAGAGTAAGAATGACTATCTGAATGACGTTAAAACCGTTCGCGAGTGATCTCAATTTGGCCTAGAGAGTTAAACATTTCGTTTTCAATCGCCTGTTCGGCGAGTTCCTCTAGGTCAAAACGCCACTCACTGAAGGCCGTCATCACGTGTTGCGATTCTGCTAAAGCTTCACCTGAGAGCTCTTGTAGAACTTGTCGCGCCACAAGACATTCGATTAATGCTCCGTTTTGCTGAGCAAAAAATACAACAGCTTGTTTTGCCTCATCCCAATGCTGTAAATCGGGAAACAAGATGGATTGGTTCATAGCGCACCTTCTAGATTTTTACGCAGTTCACGCAAAATTTGTTTCGTGCCCGGACGTAAACCACGCCATAGCATAAAACTTTCAGCCGCTTGTCCCACTAACATGCCTAAGCCATCGATCGCTTGCGCGCAGCCATGTTGTCGCGCCCATTGATTAAACACGGTATAGCCTTTGCCATACATCATGTCATAGCAGACGGAGCGAGATGAAAAGATCACCGGATCAATCGCAGGCAATTCGCCATCGAGACTGGCAGAGGTCGAGTTGATGATCACATCATAACTTTGTTTAAGCTGTTCGAACGCTTGCGCCTTTACCTCACCATAAGCGGCCACAAGCTCAGCCAACTGCTCCGCTTTCGCAAAGGTACGATTCGTGACGGTAATAGAGGCCGGCTGCTGATCTAATAACGGCTTGAGCACGCCACGCGCCGCACCACCAGCACCAATCAACAAAATCGTCGCGCCTTTCAGTAGCACTTGCTGCGCGAGTAGATCTTGCACTAAGCCTTCACCATCGGTGTTGTCTCCGAGTATTTCGCCATCATCCAGCTTTTTTAACGTGTTTACCGCACCGGCTAAACGCGCGCGCTCCGTTAAGCGATCGGCAAAGCGGTACGCCTCCTCTTTAAATGGCACGGTAACATTACAACCTCGTCCACCTTGCGCAAAAAAATGTTTCGCCGCCTCAGTAAACCCATCCACTGGCACGCACTGTGCGGTATAGATCATGGACTGCTGAGTTTGTCGTGCAAACAGCGTATGAATAAAAGGGGATTTACTGTGATTAATGGGGTTACCAAAAACGGCATACTGATCGATTTGAGAAGCCATATCCTTGCCTAAACAATCAAAAGGGTCACTTGCGCGACCCTATCACTCAGAACCTTGCCTGTCACCATTCACGAGGCACTAAAAACTCGCTTAGCTTGGCTTCTGGCGTTCCTGCTTGCGGTTGATATGCGTATTCCCAACGCGCTAAGGGAGGCATCGACATCAAGATTGATTCGGTACGCCCACCGGTTTGAAGGCCAAACAGCGTGCCGCGATCCAACACCAAGTTAAATTCAACGTATCGACCGCGACGATAGAGTTGAAATTGGCGCTCGCGCTCTGTAAAGGGCGTGTTTTTGCGTTTTTCGACAATCGGCACATAAGCTTGGGTATAACCTTCGCCGACCGCCTGCATATAAGCGAAACATTGCTCGAATGACCATTCATTGAGATCATCAAAAAACAATCCGCCGATGCCGCGTGTTTCATTGCGGTGTGGTAAGTAGAAATAGCGATCACACCATGCTTTATGTTCGTTATAGATTTCTGACCCAAAAGGGGCGCAGATATTTTTAGCAGTTTGATGCCAGTGCTGGCCATCCTCAACAAAGGGATAAAACGGCGTAAGGTCAAAACCACCACCAAACCACCAGATCGGAGCTTCGCCCTCTTTTTCAGCAATAAAAAAGCGCACATTGGCATGAGAGGTCGGAACATACGGATTTTTCGGGTGCATGACCAGAGAAACGCCCATGGCTTCAAAGCGGCGACCTGCCAATTCTGGACGATGGGCCGTCGCAGAGGCAGGCATCTGCTCACCAAATACATGGGAAAAGTTCACGCCACCCTGTTCGAAAACAGCGCCCTCACGCATGACTCGCGTACGGCCACCACCACCCAGTTTCTCACCCGGTTCACGCTGCCACGCATCTTCAATAAATTGCGCTTGGCCATCTGTGGCTTCCAATTGTTGGCAAATCTTATCTTGTAGCTGCAGTAAAAAGTGCTTCACTGCTTGTTTATCGACTATCGACTCCACATTCTCTCCTGCGCAGGGTTATCCCTGTCTTAACACTTGTAAGCTGCGAGCATCACGAATTTCGCTCGGTCCATGACGGCCACTGGTCTTCCCTTCTACTACCACAGCAATCTGATTGCCTAGCTGAACCATGACTTCTTGTTGAGTTACGCACGCGGGCTGGCCACTTAGATTAGCACTGGTTGACGTCAGTGGCTTCCCAAAGGCGAGACATAACTTCTGAACGACCGGATGATCCGAAACACGCACGGCAACGGTATCAAACTGACCACGAACCCAGCTTGGCGTATCACCGCTGGCTGGCATGACCCAAGTCAGTGGCGCGGGCCATGAAGCCAGCACTTGTGTCAGTTGCTCTGCGGTTAATTGCGTTTCATCGACATAAGGGCGCAACTGCGCATAGCTAGCGGCAATTAAGATCACCCCTTTTTCCACGGGGCGCTGCTTGATCGCCAATAAGCGCAGCATAGCGGTTTGGTTATCCGGATCACACCCCAAACCAAACACCCCTTCGGTTGGATAGGCAATAACGCAACCTTTGCGCAGCGCATCCACCGCCTGTTGTAGATTCTCCACCAGAGCCACTCCTCTTTCATTTGTGCTCAGTGTACAAATCGTGGAGCAATTGACCAGTTCTTCTCATCAACCAGAAAAAGCAAACGTTTGCTTGAGAAAAAAATCCCCGTATAATGCGCCGCAAGCGGGCTTGCTTGTCCGATAAATAACACTGAAGGAGTTTGAGATGACAGTCGGTATTATCATGGGTTCCAAGTCAGACTGGCCAACCATGAAACACGCAGCAGAGATGCTTGACCAGTTTGGTGTGGCTTACGAGACTAAAGTGGTTTCTGCGCACCGAACTCCTCATCTTTTGGCCGACTATGCCTCTAGCGCCAAAGAACGCGGTTTACAAGTGATCATCGCTGGAGCGGGCGGCGCTGCGCATCTTCCCGGAATGACCGCCGCATTCACTAGCTTGCCAGTGTTAGGCGTGCCCGTTCAATCTCGCGCTCTGTCTGGGCTCGACTCGTTATACTCCATTGTGCAGATGCCAAAAGGCATTGCGGTGGGTACGCTCGCCATTGGTGAAGCTGGTGCCGCTAATGCAGGATTACTTGCCGCACAAATCATCGGCATTCATAACCCAGAAGTGATGAGTAAAGTGGAAGCTTTCCGCGCTAAGCAGACTCAATCTGTGTTGGATAACCCAAATCCGGCTGAGGAGTAACAGATGCGTGTGTTGGTTCTCGGCGCTGGTCAGCTGGCGCGCATGATGTCGCTCGCCGGAGCACCGCTCAATATTGAAACGATCGCTTTTGATGTGGGTAGCGAAAACATTGTGCACCCCTTAACGCAAACTGTGCTTGGGCATGGATTGGAGCAAGCGATTGAACAAGTCGATGTGATCACCGCTGAGTTTGAACACATTCCGCATCCGATCCTCGATCTCTGTGCACGCAGTGGCAAACTTTACCCAAGCGCTGAAGCTATCAAAGCTGGCGGCGATCGTCGTTTAGAAAAAGCCTTGCTGGATCGCGCCCAAGTGGCGAATGCACGTTATACGATGATCCGCAGCCGAGACGACCTAACCTCAGCCATCGCCGAGATTGGATTGCCTATGGTGCTGAAAAGTGCACTCGGAGGCTACGATGGAAAAGGCCAATGGCGCTTGAAAGAACCAACGCAGATCGAATCGGTTTGGCAAGAACTTGCGCAATATCTGGCAGCCAACCCCGAACAAGCAATTGTGGCAGAAGAATTTGTCGCTTTTGATCGCGAAGTGTCACTGGTCGGTGCACGTAACCTAGTCGGCGATGTTGTGGTGTATCCTTTAGCGGAGAACGTTCATACCCAAGGTGTGTTGAGCCTTTCTACCGCCATTGATGCTCCTGCGCTACAAACTCAAGCGAAAGCCATGTTTAAAGCGGTAGCCGAGCAGCTCAATTATGTCGGTGTATTAGCGCTGGAGTTTTTTGAAGTACAAGGCCAGTTACTGGTCAATGAAATTGCACCACGAGTTCATAACTCCGGTCACTGGACTCAGCAAGGTGCGGAAACCTGTCAGTTCGAAAACCACTTACGCGCAGTGTGTGGCTTACCGCTGGGTAGCACCAAACTGGTTCGTGAGACCGCGATGATTAATATTCTTGGTGAAGATCAGCTGCCCGCAGAAGTATTGGCACTGGAAGGCTGCCACGTACATTGGTACGGCAAGGCCAAGCGCTCAGGACGCAAGATGGGGCATATCAATGTGACCGCCGATTACAGTGGTGAGTTGCAACGCAAATTATGCCAATTAGCGACTGTGTTAGATGAAAAGGCTTTTCCTGCCGTACACGCCGTAGCAAAGGAAATTCAGCCTTAATCCATACCCCACTAATGCAATAAAGCCGCGTCTAACGCGGCTTTAACTTTGTATGCGATGAGCATGATGAAGCTAGCATTCCTGAATATGCCCACATTGACGATTAGCGCATTGATAGCGCATGCCTGCTGCACTTTTCTTTTCCACCATCACCGTAAAGCCACACTGAGCACAAGCCTGAGCAATCGGTTTACTATTTAAAGCAAACTTACACTTAGGATACGCATCACACGCATAAAACAGTTTACCGAAGCGAGATTTGCGTTCGATAAGGTGGCCTTTGCCGCATTCCGGGCAAAGGATATCTGGCGATGTTTCCTCTTGCGAAGGGGAATCCATCGACTCGATATGGTGGCACTGCGGGTAGTGGCTACAGCCAATAAACATCCCGTAACGACCTTGGCGCAGCACCAGTTCATGTCCACATTCAGGGCAAGGCACACCGAGTTCTTTGATGATATGCCCATCATTTTGATGCAGAGGTTTGATGTAGTCACACTCTGGGTATGCAGTGCAACCTAAAAAAGGACCATGTTTGCCGTGGCGCAGTTGTAATGCTGCGCCACATTGCGGACAAGGGGAAGATTGCAGCGCATGCTCATGAGCGGCAAACAGTTGCGGGTCAATTTTACGACTCATAGACACATCACACGCTTAATGCAAAATGCCTTGTTCTTTGCTGTACAGCAGCTCTTCCATCACTGTGTAAGCATTTTCATTACCCGGGACATTGAACAGCACCATCAGGATGATCCATTTCAGGTCATCAAGCTCAAACTCATCGGTTTCTAATCCCATGACACGGTCGATCACCATTTCACGAGTTTCTGGGGTCAGCACATTGATGTGTTCAAGAAACAGCAGGAAACCACGCGATTCGAGATCCAGTCGTTCAATCTCTTCCGGCGCGTAAATACGCATTGAAGTGGGTGCACTTTTCGCAATTGCAGTTTGTGCATCGGTTTGTTGCAAAGCCGCCAGCTCTTCCAACCAGTGGAGGGCCTTGTAGATGTCTTTTTGGTGAAACCCAGCACGCAGCAGTTCATCTTCCAGCTGGTCCTGATCCACTTGCAAATCTGCATCGCTATGGACGTAGGTTTCGAACAGATACATCAAAATATCCATCATCATAGCTAGCCTCTCCCCTTTCTAATATAGCCACCAGGTACTGCAACCACATGCCCAAGGAGCTCAAGCTCCAAGAGCTGCATCATGATATCTTGCACCGGTATCTGGGTCCGGCTTGCGAGAATATCAATAGGTGTAGCTTCTATTCCTACGTTAGCTAACAGCTCGGGAAATGGCAATTCTTCATCGCTCTGTACAGCAGAAAAAAGTGTTGCTTGATAAGGAACTTGTTCAGAGAGTGACCAAGTCAGCGCATTTTTGAGCTCTTGATGAATTTGTTGCACACTTTGCACCAAACAAGCGCCTTGGCGAATCAATTGGTTGCTACCTTGGCTGGCGGCATTAAAAATTGATCCGGGAACCACAAAGACCTCACGCCCTTGCTCAGCCGCGTAGCGTGCAGTGATGAGTGAGCCGCTTTTCTCCGCAGCTTCTACCACCACAACACCGAGCGATAAGCCGCTGATAATTCGGTTACGGCGCGGAAAGTGATCGGCTTTAGGCGGTGTGTGAGGGGCAAACTCAGAAACCAAGGCCCCTTGGGCGATGATTCGCTCCGCTAACCCTTGATGCTGTTTGGGGTAAACCTGCGCCAGCCCTGAACCTAATACTGCTACGGTTTGCCCTTGTGCTTGCAAAGCGCCATCGTGCGCATAGCCATCAATACCAAGCGCTAAACCACTGGTGACCACTAAACCTGACTGCGCGAGCTCAGTGGCAAACTGGCGAGCGATCTGCCGCCCATCAACACTGGCATTGCGGCTACCGACGATAGCCACCGCAGGGTCATGCACCGCTTCCCATATTCCTTCAATAAACAGGACGGGAGGCGATGAGTTAATCTCTTTCAATAAACGAGGGTAAAGCGGGCAATGAGGAGTGACGATATAGCGGTTATTGGCTGCTGATCGCCATTGCAAACACTGCTCGGCTTGTTTAGCCGCTTGAGTGGTTAAAAACACCAGTTGTTCGGGCTTAAGCCCGCAGGCCAACCATTGCTTAGGCGTAAAACTTTGCAACTGGGCTGGCAAACGGGTCGCAAGCAGGTGAGAAATGGTTTTGCTGCCTAGTTTAGGAGTAAAACAGAGCGCCAACCATGCCGCTAAATCCTGATCTTTCATTAACTGGCATCATCAACCAAATCGATTTGTTCAGACAATTGCACTACATCTGGCTGCTCGGTTTGAGGCTCTGCCTGCGGAGACAGTGCGTGCACTTCAGCACTGATCGGTGCCGAACTGTTAGTAATCAGTGCCAAGCTAAAACGCTCATAAGGGCGAATCACCATCAAAGCGCCCACTTTTACACTTGGTAACTGTACGTCCGTGTTCGAACGCTCAGACAGGAAAGTAGACGAATCTTGCTTAGCTTTGACTTGGACTGCGGCTTGATACAGTTCAAACATACTGCCTTGCGCGACGCCATCACTGCGGCCTTGGTCAATCACCACCACTTGATTCTGTCCGGCGTATTGACTCCCTTCAAGCGAACCCAGAATGCGAGCTTCACTCCCTGCAGGCGCTGGCTGCGGATAGAAGGTTGTCGACAGTTGGCGCTCCTCAAGATCGACTTCTGGCAAAGCAATATCATTGGCTAAAATCTCTTGATTTTGCTCTAGCAAGCTTAGTCCACTAAAGTTGCCCCCAGTCATCGCCAATTCACCCACCGCCACTAAACGCAGCGCCACCATGACTTCATCATCACGTTGATACTGTGCTACCTCGCGATAAATCCCCCACTTTTTCTCGCTGTGTACACCGGAGATGTAAAGCTGATCTTGCTTGGTGAGATATTGACGCCCCTCACTGGAGCCAATCACACGCACGCTACCTTGCAAGGCGGTTTTCGCCATCAAACGGTCAGATTGTAAATAAGGCAGCACCAAGCCTTCTTGCACAGTCGGAACAGCTTGTTTCTCCAACACACGCACTTGCGGGCTCAGTTTGCGCATCGGTTTTAGACTGAGTACGGGTTGCCCATCACGCCAAAACAGCGTCAATTTATCACCGGGGTAGATCAAATGTGGGTTATCAATTTCTGGGTTCACTTGCCAAAGTCTTGGCCACAGCCATGGACTGTCGAGATACAAAGCGGAAATATCCCACAAGGTGTCACCTTTCACCACGGTATAGGTGGTCGGTGCATTTGGTTTGAGTGCCAGCGGCGTTTGCTCATCGGCGGTCACCTGTCCACTGAGCAGAGTGAAAGGCAATAAAGCGTAGGTAATATAACGGGTTAATCGTGCCATGACCTTGCTTCCTTGGTCGAAAAAATGACTGGGTTTCGGAGAAATCACGTCCGGATGCTGTCATTTGGGTCATAAAATGTCTAGAATTGAGCCAACACGCATTAAGCTGTTTCGGCACAGTTCAACATTTCGAGTGTATATGTCTGTATTGCAAGTATTAACATTCCCAGATGATCGACTGCGTACCGTTGCGAAACCGGTCGAACAAGTCACCCCAGAAATCCAACAAATCGTCGATGATATGTTGGAAACCATGTATGCCGAAGAAGGCATCGGTTTAGCGGCGACCCAAGTCGATATTCACCAACGTATCGTGGTGATCGATATTTCTGAAACTCGCGATCAGCCTATGGTGTTGATTAACCCAGAGATCATCGAAAAGCGCGGTGAAGATGGCATTGAAGAAGGCTGTTTGTCCGTCCCGGGTGCGCGGGCTTTAGTGCCTCGCGCCGCAGAAGTGACCGTAAAAGCGCTGGATCGCAATGGTCAAGAGTACCAGTTTGATGCAGATGACCTACTGGCTATCTGTGTACAGCACGAACTCGATCACCTCGCGGGCAAACTGTTTGTTGACTATCTGTCACCACTCAAACGCAACCGCATCAAAGAGAAGCTAGAGAAAATCAAACGCTTCAATGAGAAAAAATAAATTACTGTGAGGTAACCTTGAGCCAATCACTACGTATTGTCTTTGCAGGTACTCCGGATTTCGCCGCCCGTCACTTGGCGGCGTTATTGTCTTCGGAGCATGAGATTATTGCGGTCTACACCCAACCGGAGCGCCCAGCGGGGCGCGGCAAAAAACTCACCGCCAGCCCAGTCAAAACCCTTGCACTTGAGCACAACGTTCCGGTTTATCAGCCAGAGAACTTTAAATCAGACGAGTCTAAACAACAGCTTGCCGCACTCAACGCCGATTTAATGGTGGTCGTGGCTTACGGCTTGCTACTGCCTAAAGTAGTTTTGGATACACCTAAACTTGGCTGTATTAATGTGCACGGTTCGATTCTGCCGCGTTGGCGGGGTGCTGCGCCGATCCAGCGTTCCATTTGGGCGGGTGATAGCGAAACTGGCGTCACCATCATGCAGATGGATGTCGGCCTTGATACGGGCGATATGCTGAAAATCGCGACGCTGCCGATTGAAGCGAGCGACACCAGTGCCTCGATGTACGACAAACTGGCAGAACTTGGTCCACAAGCGCTGCTCGAGTGCTTACAAGATATCGCTCAAGGCACAGCGGTTGCGGTCAAACAAGATGATGGATTGGCGAACTACGCGCATAAACTCAGCAAAGAAGAAGCGCGTATTAACTGGAGTGATGCAGCGACACATATTGAGCGCTGTATTCGTGCCTTTAATCCTTGGCCGATGAGCCATTTTGAAGTAGCAGAAAACAGCATTAAGGTTTGGCAAGCGCGTGTTGAAACACGAGCAGTAACTCAAACTCCGGGTACCATTATCCAAGCAGATAAGAGCGGGATTTACGTGGCAACCGGGCAAGATGTACTAGTGCTCGAAAGCCTGCAAATTCCGGGCAAGAAAGCCTTGCCAGTACAAGATATTCTCAATGCGCGTGCCGACTGGTTTAGTGTCGGTTCCCAACTCAGTTAATCCTGAACCCTAGCCTATGGATGGCTAGGGTTTGGCTTTTTGTTTAGGTTTTATTATGAATGTTCGCGCCGCTGCTGCGTCGGCTCTTTACCAAGTGGTTGATTTAGGGCACTCACTGTCCAATGCTTTGCCTGCGGCTCAGCAGCAAATTCGCCCACGTGATCACGCCCTGCTGCAAGAGATCTGCTATGGCGTTTTGCGCCAATTGCCGCGTTTGGAATCCATCAGCCAAGCTCTGATGGGAAAACCGTTGAAAGGCAAACAACGCGTATTCCACTTCCTGATCCTCGTCGGCTTATACCAACTGAGCTTTATGCGCATTCCCGCACATGCTGCGGTAGGGGAAACCGTCGAAGGCGCGCAAGATTTGAAAGGCCCTCGTCTGCGCGGCTTGATCAATGCGGTGCTGCGTAACTATCAGCGTGACCAAGAAGGCTTAGATGCTCAAGCCACCAGCCATGACGCAGGGCGCTACGGCCATCCGGGCTGGTTATTGAAATTGCTCAAAGAGAGCTACCCAGAGCAGTGGCAACAAATTGTTGAAGCCAACAACAGCAAAGCGCCGATGTGGCTACGCGTCAATCATCAACACCATACTCGTGCTGAGTATCAAGCCCTGCTCGAACAAGCTGGCATCGTCACTACGCCTCATGCGCAAGCCGAAGATGCGCTGTGCTTAGAAACGCCTTGCGATGTACACCAACTGCCGGGTTTCGCTGAAGGTTGGGTTTCAGTACAAGATGCCGCTGCGCAGTTAGCACTGACTTACCTTGCACCGCAAGCAGGAGAGCTGATTTTAGATTGCTGCGCTGCCCCTGGTGGCAAAACTGCGCACATCTTGGAGCGCACACCAGAGAGCCAAGTCGTTGCGATTGATTGTGATGAAACTCGCCTCAAACGCGTGCGAGAAAACCTGCAGCGTTTAGAGCTCACTGCGCAAGTGATTTGTGGCGATGCGCGTTACCCGCAACAGTGGTGGCAAGGCGAACAGTTTGATCGCATCTTGCTGGATGCACCTTGCTCGGCGACCGGCGTGATTCGCCGCCATCCCGACATCAAATGGCTGCGCCGCGCAGACGATATCGCGGCATTAGCCGAGCTACAGCGCGAAATTTTGGATGCGATGTGGCAACAACTCAAACCCGGTGGTAGTTTGGTGTACGCAACGTGCTCGATCACACCACAAGAAAACCGCCTACAGGTCAAAGCGTTCCTTGAACGCACGCCAGATGCGCGCTTAGTGGGTTCCGATCCCGCGCAGCCCGGCCGCCAAATCCTTCCCGGAGAGGAAGCGATGGACGGTTTCTATTACGCCGTATTAAGCAAACAACACTGATTCGGTCAACCAAGGTGAGCCACAACTCACCTTGGGCGTGAGCAAACAAAGAGAACAAGTTATGAAAATCATCATTCTTGGTGCAGGACAAGTCGGCGGTACGCTCGCTGAAAACTTGGTAGGCGAAAACAACGACATTACTGTGGTCGATAAAAACGCTGACCGACTGCGCGATTTACAAGATAAATATGATTTGCGTGTAGTCAATGGTCACGCCAGCCACCCTGATGTGCTGCGCGAAGCTGGCGCACAAGATGCTGACATGCTGGTCGCGGTCACCAATACCGATGAAACCAACATGGCCGCTTGTCAGGTCGCCTTTACTCTGTTTAACACGCCCAACCGGATTGCGCGTATCCGCTCTCCACAATATCTCGCTGAAAAAGAAGCGCTGTTTCAATCTGGCGCGGTCCCGGTCGATCACCTGATTGCACCGGAAGAACTGGTCACCAGCTATATCGAGCGCTTGATCCAGTATCCGGGCGCGCTGCAAGTGGTGAGTTTCGCCGAAGAAAAAGTCAGCTTGGTGGCCGTTAAAGCGTATTACGGTGGTCCACTGGTTGGTAACGCCCTTTCTGCCCTACGCGATCACATGCCGCACATCGATACTCGCGTGGCAGCGATTTTCCGTCAGGGACGCCCAATTCGTCCGCAAGGCACCACCATTATTGAAGCGGATGATGAAGTGTTTTTCGTCGCCGCGAGTAACCATATTCGCTCGGTGATGAGTGAGTTGCAGCGCCTTGAAAAACCGTATCGTCGGATCATGATTGTCGGCGGCGGTAACATAGGTGCCAGCCTCGCTAAACGCCTAGAGCAAACTTACAGCGTTAAGCTGATTGAACATAATTACCAACGTGCGGAACAGTTATCTGAACAGTTGGAAAATACCATCGTCTTTTGTGGAGATGCCGCGGACCAAGAGCTGCTGTCGGAAGAGAATATCGATCAGGTCGATGTGTTTATCGCCCTCACCAATGAAGATGAAACCAACATCATGTCGGCCATGCTTGCCAAACGCATGGGAGCCAAGAAAGCCATGGTGCTTATCCAACGCAGCGGCTATGTCGATTTAGTCCAAGGCGGTGTGATTGATGTAGCGATCTCCCCGCAGCAAGCGACCATTTCTGCGCTACTCACTCACGTGCGCCGCGCCGATATTGTCAACGTCTCTTCATTACGCCGTGGAGCGGCAGAAGCCATTGAAGCGATTGCCCATGGCGATGAATCAACCTCTAAGGTAGTAGGACGAGCGGTGGGCGATATTAAACTGCCTCCGGGCACGACAATTGGCGCTATTGTGCGGGGCGAAGAAGTGCTGATTGCCCATGACCGCACTGTCATCGAGCAAGACGATCACGTCGTCATGTTCTTGGTCGATAAAAAATATGTGCCCGACGTGGAAACGCTATTCCAGCCGAGCCCATTCTTCTTGTAAAGGTTGGCGCTATGCTCAACTTACGCCCAATTACGTTTATCATCGGGCTAGTGCTGTCTAAGCTAGCCCTATTCATGTACGTGCCGACTCTAGTGGCATTTTTTACTGGCAGCGGCGGTTTTCTCGATTTCGCGCAAGCCGTCATCATTACCCATCTGGTGGCGTTTCTCTGCTTAAGTATCGGTCGCACTGAACATTTTCGGCTCAACGTACGTGATATGTTCCTGATCACCAGCTTGGTATGGACGATTGCCAGCGCATTTGCTGCTCTGCCTTTTGTGTTTATTAACCACATCAGCTTTACCGATGCCTATTTTGAAACCATGTCCGGCCTTACCACCACAGGCTCCACGGTACTCAGTGGCTTAGATGATATGCCGCCCAGTATTTTGTTGTGGCGCTCCATTTTGCAATGGTTAGGTGGCGTGGGCTTTATCGTGATGGCGGTAGCGGTGTTGCCGATGCTCAATGTTGGGGGGATGAAGCTGTTCCAAACCGAATCGTCTGATTGGTCGGATAAAAGCAGCCCGCGCGCGAAAACCGTCGCGAAAAACATTGTGGCGGTGTATCTGGTTTTGACTGGGCTCTGTTTTTTGAGCTATATCGCCACAGGTATGACGCCGTTTGAAGCGATTAATCACGCCTTTACCACGCTTTCCACCGGCGGCTACTCGACCAGTGATAGCTCGATGAACCGCTTCTCACACGGCGCGCACTGGGTTGGCACACTCTTTATGTTTCTTGGTGGCCTGCCATTTTTACTGTTTGTGCAGGCTCTGCGCAAACAGAGTGCACGAGCCCTACTCAAAGATGAGCAGGTACGCGGCTTCTTCTGGCTCTTTATGATCTCCAGTTTGCTGGTCGCAGGTTGGTTGTGGCTCAAAAACGATTACGCGATATTGGATGCGCTGCGAGTTTCGATGTTTAACATTGTCTCCGTCGTCACAACCACGGGCTATGGTCTGGATGATTTCACCGCGTGGGGCGCGCTCCCCTCAACCATTTTTGCCTTCCTATTGATGGCCGGCGCTTGCTCGGGTTCTACCTCTGGCGGAATTAAGGTCTTTCGTTTCCAAATCGCGATGGCACTGCTCAAAAAGCAACTGCTGAACCTCATCCACCCTTCTGGCATTTTTATCCAGCGCTATAACAAGCGCCCGGTCAATGAAGAGATCATCCGCTCCGTAGTCGCCTTTGGCTTGACGTTTTTCATCACTATCGTGGTACTGGCTGGCGCGTTATCGGCAATGGGATTGGATTCGGTGACCAGTATCTCTGGCGCGGTCACTGCCGTGGCTAACGTGGGTCCAGGTATGGGCAGCATCATTGGCCCAACGGGTAACTTTGCCCCTCTACCGGATGCCGCCAAATGGCTCTTGAGCTTTGGAATGTTGATGGGACGTTTAGAAATTCTGACGATTTTGGTGCTCTTTTTCCCTGCATTCTGGCGTCATTAAAAGGAAACATAATGAAAAAACTCATATTGGTAGCCAGCATAGTGAGCTTATCCACTTGGGCAAGCGAAACCTTACAGCTCAAGGATGGCCGCTATATTCAGCTCAACGATGACTTTACTTGGCAGTATGTACCACAAGAGACTCAGCCCCAGCAGACAAGCGAGCTGGCTCCTCTCGTGCTCGCTGCACCGGTGATCGCTCAACCGACATTGAGTGGTGTGACAATCACTGTGGGTGATCATCGCCCTGTTTTGCAACTCAGTGATTCAGGCGTCGATGTGGTACTGAGCGCTCCGCGCTATGAGCATGGCCAGCTCAAGCTGAGCAGTGCCATCACCAACCAGAGTAGTCAGTCAGTGATTGCGGTTCGTCTCGCGATTCGAGTACAGGATGCACAAGGCGTGTGGAGTGAAGAACAGGAAGTGACGATTTGGCAGTCGATCAAACGAATGGCGGAAACCTATTTACGCCCGCGCACTTCAGTGGAAGGCAAACCACTGGAGTTAAACCTCGCAGAGCAGAGTCAGTACACACTACACGCTACCATCAAACAGATTGAAACGCGCTAAATGCGCGTTTCCTCTTTTACCCATCTTATCCGTCAAAGCTAAATCGGCTCGACATACAGATAAATGGCTAAGAAATGGCATGCGCATCCCGCCAGCACAAAAGCGTGCCAAATGGCATGGTTGTAAGGGATCCGTTTGGCGACGTAGAAAATCACCCCGAGTGAATAGATAAGTCCACCTGCCGCCAGCAGAGTGAGCCCACCCACCTCAAGATGAATGGCAAGCTGGTAAATCACGATCAGCGAAAGCCAACCCATGGTCAGATACGTCACCAAAGAGAGCTTTTTGAAGCGGTAGACAAAAGCAATTTTCATCAGAATGCCAATAAGCGCGAGCGACCAGATCACTATCATCAAACCAACCGCCAGTGGTGTACGCAAACTGACCAGTAAAAATGGGGTATAACTGCCCGCAATCAGTAAATAAATAGCACAGTGATCAAAGGTTTTTAGCCAACGCTTTGCACGCTGATAAGGGATAGCGTGGTACAGCGTAGAAGCCAAAAATAGCGCAATCATACTGCCGCCATAAATGCTCATGCTGGTAATAGTCAATGCATCGGCTTGCTGATCCACCGCTTTGACCAACAGCAGCACTAAACCAACTATCCCTAAGATAAGGCCAACGCCATGACTTATCGCATTGGCCACTTCTTCTTTAAAGCCATAACTGTTCGACATACTCACTCAATCCGAGTCTGAAACTTGGCTTTAGTATCGCACATTGAGCTTACAGGTGTTAGCTAAAATTTCAGACCGCGTGATCAGCAGCTGCGATCAAGAAACGCCAACACTTGCTCCCCGGCTTCCTGTGGTGATGTGCGCGCAGGTAAAGTGAGATGTCGCTTGAGCTCACCGCGCCCTAGCAAGCTGGCCAACATGCCGGATGCGCCTCGTTGATAACGATCGACTTCAAACCAGAGCTGTAAGGCTTCAGGATCACGATAAGCCACGATTTCAACTTCACGCCAGCGACCTTGAAATGGCCCCGTGGTAGGGACAAATTCGAACTCTTGCACAAAAGGCAGTGCGAAGCCTTTGGCTTGCTCACACTCAACCTGACGTAAACGCAAACCTTGTGCTTCCAGCGCACTAAAAATACCATCCATCATCGGCTCAGGGCGCACGGTGAGAATGTCCTTATCGGTAGGATCCAGCGCTAACGCAATATCGAGTCCAGTCTCTAACCAAACTTTGGCATCCCCTATCGTCACTGGGGTATTCCAAGGGATGCTGAGTTCGATATCAAAATTACGCGTTTCACCCGCCTCAATCGTAAAGGCGTACGGTAAAGACCAGTTGGCTAAGGTGTAGGTATGAGGAACTCGGCGCATTGGCTGGCCTTGTTGCTGACCGCGCTCATCCGCCACTTCTGCAATATAACAGCAACAAAGTTTGAGCTCGATGTTATCAATGACTTGCGCTGTTGCACCGCCATAAACATGGATGATGACCTTAACGGATTGGCCGGGATAGAGCACTTCCTGCTGCAACACCGAATCGACTTTCGCAGAGCCAATCCCAAAACTGGCGAGGGTTTTCTTGATAAACGACATAGACACCTCCTGTTGTGAGAATTGCATAGTAAGGGCTAACCCTTGTCTCACTCAATCCACGCAGTTGAAAATAAATGTTACGCAAAATTGGTCAACTATCGATCATTTTAGTAACTGGTGCTACTCTATTTGCGATATGAACGCATATCATTATTCCTGTCTCATTGTTCGGATCGGCAATCGCCAAAAGAGTGAATCTCGGTTACGTCCTGTACTCAAGAGCCACTCATAATGAGCCAGGGTGTAGCATCGGCAATGGATATGCCTGACAGTTAGGTTATGTCATGCGCCCAACAACCGTCAGGTTTTCAAATACAAACCGTAGTGCAATGCGTCGCCGCAGTGGTTTTGCAGTGGCTCCCGTTGCGAAAAAAACAGCAACAGCCCCCACGCTGGTTGAAAGAAATGCGTTGACCGCATCCCCCGAAACCAAAGTGGTTCAGGCAGCTTAATTGAAAAGCGCAGTAAAACCTGCGCTTTTTTCTTGCCCGCGAATTGGTATTGCTCAGCGCTTTTGGTACCTTTAGCCACAAATCACTATAAAAATTGTGGAGAAAGTCATGAAATGTCATCGCGTAGAAGAACTACTGCAACTGCTTGAGCCTGAATGGCACAAAGATTCCGAGCTCAACTTGATTCAATTCTTACTTAAACTGGCTCAAGAAGCAGGTTACCAAGGTGCTCTCGAAGATCTGACCGATGATGTACTGATTTACCATCTCAAGATGCGTAACAGCGCAAAAGATGCGGTGATCCCAGGACTTAAAAAAGATTATGAAGATGATTTCAAAACCGCCATTTTACGTGCACGAGGCATCATCAAATAATTCTGCTGACAAATAATTCTGCTGATATACCCAAACAACTTGGAGTTGCAGGTAGGCGGCAAGTAAGTGAATCCCCATGAGCATAGGCAAACTATGTGATTGGGGTGAACGAGCGTAGCAAACACCGCTGCAGCTTCAAGTAGGAAAGGTATAACGTTCGGCAGCCCAGATCCAACCCCAAAATGAGCAAGCGGCGAAAGCCGCTTTTTTTATCAAGTCGTTAATAGGGTGAAGAATTGTAAGGAAATTTGTTGTTAAAGGTTGATTGCCTTAAAGAAATGAACGTTTGATTGACGCTATACTTACGGCCTAAAAAACCATCAGTCCCCTCTTACATCAGCCTTTAAGAGGGAATGAGCAATGTATTTGAGTGTGAACAAAAGAAATCACACCGAATGCCTGAAAAGGATAGTGTCATGAGTCAGGATAAAATCGATGTTAAAGATGTGACTCCCAAAGTGTTCAATCCCAAGACCCATAAAGGGCAAGGCGGGGATCGCTTTAACCCAAGTAATCGCATCTATGTTCGTGAAAGTAAAGGAACCTACCAGAAACTGCGCCGTTATGGTGGCTGGTTTCTGCTGCTGTTGTTTGGATTGGTTCCTTGGATCTCTTATGGCGATCGGCAAGCCATCTTGCTTGATATTGGCAACCAGCAATTTAACTTCTTCGGAACCACACTCTACCCGCAAGATCTGACCTTATTGGCGCTGCTGTTTATGATCGCCGCCTTCGGCCTGTTCTTTATCACTACCTTCTTAGGCCGTGTCTGGTGTGGTTATCTCTGCCCGCAAACCGTGTGGACATTTATGTACATCTGGTTTGAAGAAAAACTCGAAGGCAATGCCAACAAAAGACGTAAGCAAGACAACAGTCCGATGACGGCAGAACTCGTGGCGCGTAAAACCTTAAAGCACATCGCTTGGTTGGCGATTGCCTTAGTCACTGGTTTCACTTTTGTCGGCTACTTTGTGCCCATCCGCGCACTGGTGATCGACTTCTTTACTTTAAGTGCCGCGTTCTGGCCAGTGTTTTGGGTACTGTTTTTTGCCCTTTGTACTTACGGCAACGCAGGCTGGATGCGCTCAATCATGTGTATCCACATGTGCCCATATGCGCGCTTCCAATCCGCCATGTTCGATAAAGATACCTTTATTGTCGGCTATGATGTCGCGCGCGGCGAACAACGTGGGCCACGCTCTCGCAAAGCGGATCCCAAAGCGCTCGGTTTAGGCGACTGTATTGATTGCGATCTCTGCGTGCAAGTCTGCCCAACCGGTATCGATATTCGTGACGGCTTGCAGTATGAGTGCATCAACTGCGGGGCGTGTATTGATGCTTGTGACAACACCATGGAACGTATGGGCTACGCGAAAGGGCTGATCAGCTACACCACAGAACATCGCCTATCTGGCAAACACACCAAAGTGATGCGACCCAAACTGCTCGGTTATGGAGCGGTGTTCTTGGTCATGATTGGCTTGTTCTTTGCTCAAGTGGCCGCCGTGGATCCCGCGGGGTTAACCGTTCTTCGCGATCGCACTCAACTGTTTAGAACCAACAGCTCGGGCGAAATTGAAAACACTTACAACCTCAAAGTGATCAACAAAACCCAGCAGCCACAGACCTATCAGCTGTCGGTTAAAGGATTGGATCCAGTCTCTTGGTACGGCAAACAAAGTGTGGTTGTGCAACCGGGTGAAGTACTCAATCTCCCGATGACGCTCGGAGCCAAACCAGAAAATCTCAGCTCTGCGGTCACGACAATTCAGTTTATACTGCACGACGAAAGCCACCAATTTACCCTTGAAGTCGAGAGCCGATTTATTCAAAAGCTCTGACACTCACCAGTATGGTAAAGGGCTCAGTAATGAGCCCTTTTTATTCAATGACCCAAGCCACGTTTCATTTTGATGCTTTAACTCCCGATCTGATTTGGTACGCGCTGGAAAGTATCGGCATTCGTGCTGAGTCAGGCTTTTTGCCACTCAACAGCTATGAAAACCGCGTCTACCAGTTTACCGATGAAAAGCGTCGCCGCTTTGTGGTGAAATTTTATCGCCCACAACGTTGGACCGATGAGCAGATCCAAGAAGAGCATGATTTCGCGCTCGAACTGGAACAAGAAGAGATCCCTATAGTCCCGCCGCTGAGACTCAATGGCGCGACCCTACACCACTACCAAGGCTACCGTTTTGCCCTGTTTACCAGCATGGGCGGTCGCCAATACGAAGTGGATAATGAGGAACACTTAGAGTGGGTTGGCCGCTTTCTGGGGCGCATTCACAAAGTCGGAGCAAGTAAACCCTTTCTCCACCGCCCAACTCTGTCGCTGGATGAATACTTACATCAACCCAGACATACCTTGGAGTACAGTCACTGCATTCCTGCCCATTTGCAGCGGGTGTTTTTTCACGATCTCGATATTTTGATTGCTGAAATCAAGCAGCATTGGGTACCCACCCAGCCTCAGATCCGTCTGCACGGAGACTGCCACCCCGGCAATATTTTATGGCGCGATGGCCCGATGTTTGTCGATCTGGATGACGCACGCAACGGCCCTGCCATTCAAGATCTCTGGATGCTGTTGCATGGTGATCGCCAAGACAAACTGATCCAATTAGATATCGTTTTGGAAGGCTACCAAGAGTTTTGCGATTTTAATCCTCAACAATTGAAACTAATCGAGCCTTTACGTGGTCTACGCATGGTGCACTACATGGCATGGCTCGCCAAACGCTGGCAAGATCCGGCTTTTCCAATCGCATTTCCGTGGTTTAATGACGCGAAATACTGGGAGAATCAGATCCTCGCTTTTAAAGAGCAGATTGCCACTTTACAAGAACCCCCGTTATCATTGCAGCCGCAGTGGTAAGCCAACACAATAAATCCAATGGAGAAAGTCATGAAAAAGCTGTTTGCACTGGTTGCAACTCTGATGTTAAGCGTGTCAGCCTATGCGGCTCAATTTAAAGAAGGTGAACACTACCAAGTGTTAAAAACACCCGCCTCTTCTTCACCAGTCGTCAGTGAGTTTTTCTCATTCTACTGCCCGCACTGTAACACTTTCGAACCCATTATTGCTCAGTTGAAGCAGCAGTTGCCTGAAGGCGCGAAATTCCAGAAAAACCACGTCTCTTTCATGGGTGGTAACATGGGTCAAGCGATGAGCAAAGCGTACGCAACCATGATTGCTCTGGAAGTGGAAGATAAAATGGTACCTGTGATGTTTAACCGCATCCACACTCTGCGTAAACCACCGAAAGATGAACAAGAGCTGCGCCAAATCTTCCTAGATGAAGGAATTGATGCGGCGAAATTTGATGCGGCTTACAACGGCTTTGCCGTGGATTCTATGGTGCGCCGTTTCGATAAACAGTTCCAAGATAGCGGCCTAACCGGTGTACCTGCCGTTGTTGTTAACAACCGTTATTTGGTACAAGGTCAGTCCGTCAAATCCCTCGACGAATATTTTGACCTAGTGAACTACCTGCTGACGCTGAAGTAATCTCAACCCATGATTCGGTATTGAGAAAAAGACAAAGGGAGCCCATGGCTCCCTTCGCTTTATCACCCTCTCAGTGCTAATCGGCTTTGTAAATCTGCTCTAATCGCTGATCTTTACGCTGCCACACCTCGCTCAGCCAGAGCTGAAACTGACGCTTAAACTGCTTATCGTTGAAGTAATCACCTTGCACCTGTTCATCCACCGGTAGCAAATCAATGTGCACCACAATTCGCTGCATACGACCCATCAATAAATCACGAAACGGTTGTTGACGGTTATCCGGATAGGCCAAAGTCACATCAATAATATGCTCGAACTGCTCACCCATGGCGGCTAACGTGTAGGCAATACCACCGGTTTTCGGCTGCAATACATGCTGATATCCCACGCCGCTACGTTGCTGCTTCTGTGAATTAAAACGTGTCCCTTCCACATAATTCACGACAGTGGTAGGCACGGCGCGGAATTTTTCGCACGAACGGCGCGTCGTCGCTAAATCTTGGCCACGTTTGTGCGGATGGCGCAGCAGATACTCACGCGAATAGCGGCGCATAAACGGCATATCCAGCGCCCAACACGCCATACCAATGAAAGGCACATACAACAGTTGCTGCTTGAGGAAAAATTTCGGCATTGGAATGCGGTCTTTAAACACGCAGCACAGCACCACAATATCCGTCCAACTCAAGTGATTGGAAATCAGCAGATACCATCCCTGCTTAGTCAGGGTTTCACCGCCTTGAATATCCCATTCCACGCGGTTGGAAAGCTGCAAAACCCAAGCGTTCACACTCGCCCATGACCACATCACCCAATTCGCCGCTTGCGTGGCCTGCGCTTTCCATGCGGCTGACGGCAGCAAAAGTTTAATCAACGCAATCAAGCAGATCAGCAGCGAATGAAAGGCCGAATTTAACACCACCACGGTCACATTCAGCGTAAGGAGCAAGTAAGCCAACATAGTTCTCAGTTCAAAGATGAGTAAAAAAACAGCGTGTGATTATACAAACTTGTCATCGTAATGAAACATGAACTCTGCAGGTCAGAGTACTAGACGTTTTGCGCACTGAGCTGTTTGAGTAAGCGATCCATGGCTCGATAGCCCAACGCCTCGGCCAAATGTGGACGAGCGATCTGCGCTTCACCTTGCAAATCCGCTATGGTTCGCGCCACTTTAATGATGCGATGGTAAGCCCGAATTGATAAACCCAAGCGATGCAGCGCGCTTTCTAGAAATTCCGCATCCGCTTTAAGCAAAGGGCAATACTGTTCAATTTCTCGACTTTGCAGCAAAGCATTCACTTTGCCCGATCGCGCCAACATACGCTCACGCGCTACCCACACTCGCTGGCGCACAGCCGCCGTCGATTCACCACGATCGCCCCCATTGGCGAGCGTACCTTTGGGTAACGCTGGGATCTCAATCGACATATCAAAGCGATCCAACAAAGGGCCCGAAAGCCGACTCAAATAGCGCAAAATACTCTGCGGATTGGCACGCGCCTGACTGCCTTCGTAGTAGCCCGTGGGGCTTGGATTTAACGCGCCGACCAATTGAAAGCGTGCTGGAAAACGGGTTTTCCCCTGCGCGCGCGAAATCACGATCTCACCCGATTCCAGCGGTTCACGCAGTGAATCAAGCACTTTACGCTCAAACTCCGGCATTTCGTCCAAAAACAGTAGTCCATTATGGGCGAGAGAAATTTCACCGGGGCGCGGAATGGTGCCGCCCCCGACCAAAGCCGCCATTGAGCTTGAATGGTGCGGTGCACGAAAAGGGCGTAACTTCCAGTTATGTTGGTTAATCTCTTGCTGCGTAAGAGAGGCAATCGAAGCTGTTTCCATTGCCTCTTCATCACTCATTTCTGGCAGTAAATCGCACAGCCGTGAAGCGAGCATGGTTTTACCCGTCCCCGGAGGGCCGAGAAACAATAGGTTGTGATTGCCAGCCGCAGCGATTTCCAAAGCTCGTTTTCCCTGCTGCTGACCTATGATGTCTTGCAGATCGCGGGTCTGACTTACTTGTTGCACACTGGGCGAACTTTGAAACAAAGATAGAGTTTGCTGACCACACAAGTCTGCGCACACTTCGAGTAAGCTTTGCGCCGACTTATGCCGCTCAACCCCGACCAAAGCCGCCTGATCACCATTACTGTGCGGCACCACCAAACAGCGCTCCACTTGGTTAGCCGCGAGCGCGGCAGGCAAAACCCCTTTCACGCCACGAATTTCGCCCGATAGCGCCAATTCGCCGATAAATTCGTAACTTTCGAGCTTATTTCGCGCAATTTGATCCGAGGCCGCCAAAATGCCAAGTGCAATCGGCAAATCAAAACGTCCCCCCTCTTTGGGTAAATCGGCTGGCGCTAAATTGACCGTAATGCGCTTCGCTGGAAACTCAAAGCGAGAATTGATGATCGCGCTGCGCACCCGATCGCGCGACTCTTTTACTGTGGTTTCTGGCAATCCTACCAAGGTAAACCCCGGCATCCCGTTACTGATGTGAACCTCAACCGTGACCGGAGGTGCCTGCACGCCAATACTGGCGCGGCTATGAATGATCGCAAGTCCCATTGCTTCCCTTAGTATTTGATCAAAAAGCCTTCAGCGCCTGAATAAGTGGCGATAAAAAGCACAGAATGGGTTATATAGCGTGGTGAGATAAAACGGGAATGTGAAAAAAGAATGAGTTTTTGCTTGTCATGTAACGAAGATGTGTGTTAACACTAGAAGCGCAAACACATTGGTAAGATATTAGTTCAACCCTAAAAAACGACTTTACTATGAACTTGAACGCTCGCATCAACGCTCTAATTAACCTAATTATCGTGGTCATTCTAGTGACGACGCGGGGGCGAGTGGGCGAAAAATAAGTAACCAAATCCAAAAAAACCCCCGCACTGAAAAGTCCGGGGGTTTTTTTACAACTCAGACAGACTAAAAAAAGCACATTCTGAACAGGTTATACCCAAGCTCGGATAGATACAGGTCAGTACTTATCCGTTGGAATACCCCCAGAATACGCAGGAAGAATGGGAGCGGCACATGAAGTGCAAACACAACACACAGGAAGGCAGCGACACGTATTGTTGCCATAAGGAGGCACGATGACCGGAGCACAGTTAGTCGTTGCCGCATTGAAACAACAGGGCATCAAAACCGTTTTTGGTTACCCTGGCGGCGCTATCATGCCGATTTATGATGCGCTGTATGACGGAGGTGTTGAGCACATCCTCTGCCGCCATGAACAAGGTGCGGCGATGGCCGCGATTGGTATGGCGCGCTCAACGCAGAAAGTGGCGGTGTGCATGGCCACATCTGGCCCCGGCGCCACCAACTTGGTGACAGGTTTGGCGGATGCCTTTCTTGATTCGGTTCCGCTGGTCGCCATCACCGGCCAAGTGGCCAGCTCACACATCGGCACCGATGCGTTTCAAGAGATGGATGTGATCGGCATGTCGCTCTCTTGTACCAAGCACAGCTACTTAGTCACCGACATCAACGAGCTAGCACCCACGTTAGCCGAAGCGTTTGAGGTCGCGCAGACCGGTCGTCCCGGCCCCGTGCTGGTGGACATAGCCAAAGACGTACAGCTCGGCAAAGCGCCGATCTCCGCTTTGCCAAGCTTTACTCCACCCGCCATGCCACACGTGGATGCAACACATCTGGCGAATGCGCAAGCCTTACTTGCACAAAGCAAACGCCCTGTATTGTATGTGGGTGGAGGTGTACAACTGGCGAATGCCACAGACACAGTGCGTGAGTTTTTACGCCTCAATCCTATGCCTTCAGTGAGCACACTCAAAGGCTTGGGCACCATCGAGCGTCACGACCCACACTATCTTGGCATGCTCGGCATGCACGGCACCAAAGCGGCAAACTTAATCGTACAAGAGTGTGATTTGCTGATCGCGGTTGGTGCGCGTTTTGATGACCGCGTGACAGGCAAGCTCGATACCTTTGCGCCTCATGCCAAAGTGATTCATGTCGATATTGATGCCGCCGAGTTCAACAAACTGCGTCATGCCCATGCTGCACTGCGCGGTGATATCAACCTCATCCTGCCGCAGTTGGAACTGAGCCACGACATCTCCCCTTGGGTGCATCATAGTGAGAGCCTGCGTAGCGGGTTCAAATGGCGCTACGATCATCCGGGCGACAACATCTTCGCACCACTGCTGCTCAAGCAACTGTCGGACATGATGCCGGACTCTTCGATTGTCTCGACCGATGTCGGCCAACACCAAATGTGGGCCGCGCAGCACATTCAACCGCGCGCACCACAAAACTTCATCTCGTCCGCAGGCCTTGGCACCATGGGCTTTGGTTTACCGGCGGCAATGGGTGCTGCGGTTGCGCGTCCTGACGATCAATCGATCCTGATCAGTGGTGATGGTTCTTTCATGATGAACGTGCAAGAACTTGGCACACTCAAGCGTCGCCAGATCCCCGTCAAAATGGTGCTACTGGATAACCAACGTTTGGGCATGGTACGCCAATGGCAATCACTGTTCTTTGATGGTCGCCACAGCGAAACCATTTTGGATGACAACCCAGATTTCGTGATGCTGGCCAAAGCCTTCAACATCCCCGGCAAAACCATCAGCCGCAAAGAAGAAGTCGAACCTGCGCTGCGTGAAATGCTGGCCAGCAAAACCGCTTATCTGCTGCACGTGCTGATTGATGAAGAAGAGAACGTGTGGCCACTGGTGCCACCGGGCGCATCCAACACTGACATGCTTGAGAACACCTAAGGAGAGGCCACATGCAACGTTATCTACTCGATATTAAAGCGGACGATAAACCGGTGTTATTAGAGCGCGTATTGCGCGTAACGCGTCATCGTGGATTTGTCATCAAGCAAGTCGCGGCAACCCAAAATCATGCTAGCAAAATCGCCAGCGTTGAGATCATTGTCGACAGTGACAGACCGATCACGACCCTGACCAATCAAATTGAAAAACTGTGGGATGTGCGTACTGTGGAAGTCACAGCGATCAGAAATGACGAGCTGCCCAATAACAACTTACAACAAAAGATTTGCGCATAAGGAAGGCAATCATGGCAACAAAAACTGCTGATTATATTTGGTTCAATGGCGAGATGATCCCATGGGCGAATGCGACCGTTCACGTACTCACCCATGCAATGCACTACGGCACTTCGGTGTTTGAAGGTGTTCGCTGCTACAACACCCCAAAAGGCCCTATCATCTTCCGCCATCGCGAACACGCGCAGCGCCTGCTTGATTCAGCCAAAATCTACCGCTTTCCAATCCCTTATTCGATCGAGACCATCATGGAAGCGACGCGCGAAACCTTACGCGTCAACAAACTCGATAACGCTTACATTCGCCCATTGGCGTATGTGGGTAACGTGGGTCTTGGCGTGTGCCCGCCAGTCGGCACTGAAATGGATCTGATGATTGCCGCTTTCCCTTGGGGGGCTTACCTCGGTGAAGAAGCGCTAGAAAATGGCGTGGATGCCATGGTTTCAAGCTGGCATCGTGCGGCACCGAACACCATTCCAACCGCGGCAAAAGCTGGCGGTAATTACCTATCTTCTCTACTGGTTGGTGGCGAAGCACGTCGCCACGGTTACGCGGAAGGCATTGCGCTGAGTGTGGATGGTTATCTCTCTGAAGGCGCAGGCGAAAACATTTTCGTGGTGAAAAACGGCGTGATCCTGACCCCACCGACCACCAGCTCTATCCTGCCGGGTATCACCCGTGATTCGATCATGACGCTGGCACGCGACATGGGTTATGAAGTGCGCGAAGCCAACATCTCCCGTGAAGCGCTCTATCTGGCCGATGAAATTTTCATGACAGGTACCGCCGCCGAAGTGGTTCCCGTGCGTAGCGTGGATAAGATTACCGTAGGCGCAGGCAAGCGCGGCCCCATCACCAAGGTAGTACAAGATGCTTACTTTGGTCTGTTCAAAGGCACCACAGAAGATAAGTGGGGCTGGTTGGATTACGTTTACCCAGCAGCGAAGTAAGGAGTTTCCATGCCTAAGTACCGTTCCGCCACCACCACACACGGACGTAACATGGCGGGTGCGCGCGCATTATGGCGCGCCACCGGCGTCAAAGAGGAAGATTTTGGTAAACCGATCATTGCGGTGGTCAACTCCTTCACCCAATTTGTTCCCGGCCATGTGCATTTAAAAGATCTCGGCCAACTGGTCGCACGCGAAATTGAAGCCGCGGGCGGCATTGCCAAAGAATTCAACACCATTGCGGTCGATGACGGCATCGCCATGGGCCACGGCGGCATGCTCTACTCGCTGCCATCGCGTGAACTGATCGCCGATTCCGTCGAATACATGGTCAATGCGCACTGCGCCGATGCCATGGTGTGTATCTCCAACTGTGACAAAATCACTCCAGGAATGCTGATGGCGGCGATGCGCCTTAATATTCCGGCGATTTTCGTCTCTGGCGGCCCGATGGAAGCGGGAAAAACCAAGCTTTCTGACCAAATCATCAAGCTCGACTTGGTCGATGCCATGATGCAAGGCGCTGACCCCAAAGTATCGGATGCCCAAAGTGAGCAGATTGAACGCTCGGCCTGTCCTACTTGTGGCTCTTGCTCGGGGATGTTTACCGCCAACTCAATGAACTGCTTGACCGAAGCGCTGGGTCTCTCTCAGCCGGGTAACGGCTCACTGCTCGCCACGCATGCCGATCGCAAACAGCTGTTTTTGACTGCTGGGCAACGGATTGTTGAGCTGACTAAACGTTACTACGAGCAAGATGATGCCTCAGTTTTGCCACGCAACATTGCCAACAAAGCAGCGTTTGAAAACGCCATTGCGCTGGATATTGCGATGGGCGGCTCCACCAACACGGTGTTACACCTGTTGGCCGCTGCGCAGGAAGGCGAAGTGGAATTTGATATGACCGATATCGATCGCATGTCTCGCCAAGTGCCACACTTATGTAAAGTCGCGCCTTCCACTCAGAAATACCATATGGAAGATGTACACCGCGCGGGCGGTGTAATGGGCATTTTGGGTGAGCTACAACGTGCAGGTCTACTCAAGGATCAAACCCGCACCGTACTAGGCATCTCGCTGCAAGAGCAGCTGGCGCAATACGACGTGAAACAAACCCAAGATCCAGCGGTACATACTATGTTCCGCGCAGGCCCTGCTGGCATTCGCACCACTCAAGCTTTCTCACAAGATTGCCGTTGGGATACGCTCGATGACGATCGCCAAGAGGGGTGTATTCGCGATAAAGCGCACGCATTCAGTCAAGATGGTGGCCTTGCCGTACTCAAAGGCAACTTGGCGATTGACGGCTGCATCGTAAAAACTGCTGGCGTGGATGAAAGTATCCTCAAATTCCGTGGTCCTGCTGTGGTGTATGAAAGTCAGGAAGACGCGGTCAACGGCATTCTTGGCGGCCAAGTCAAAGCCGGTGACGTCGTGGTTATTCGTTATGAAGGGCCAAAAGGCGGTCCGGGCATGCAAGAGATGCTCTACCCAACCACCTACCTCAAATCGATGGGACTGGGTAAACAGTGCGCGCTACTGACCGATGGCCGCTTCTCCGGTGGTACGTCCGGCTTGTCGATTGGTCACGCCTCTCCGGAAGCGGCGAATGGCGGTACGATCGGCTTGGTACGCAGTGGCGATAGCATCGCGATTGATATTCCCAACCGTTCGATCACGCTCGAAGTCAGCGAATCTGAGCTAGCAGCTCGCCGCGCTGAACAAGATAAACTCGGCTGGAAACCAGTGGATCGCCAGCGTACCGTTTCTTTGGCGCTGAAAGCTTATGCCAGCATGGCAACCAGCGCCGACAAAGGTGCAGTGCGCGATAAGTCCAAACTTGAGGGCTAAGCCATGGGGTTAACCAATCAAACTGGCGCAGAGTATCTGCGCCAGATCTTGCGCTCTCCGGTGTATGAGGTAGCGAACGTCACGCCATTGCAAACCATGCCGCGTCTTTCGGCGCGGATTGGTAACCAAGTGCAGATCAAACGTGAAGATCGCCAGCCAGTACACTCGTTTAAACTGCGCGGCGCTTACAACATGGTGTCGCACCTAACCGAAGCACAAAAAGCCGCGGGCGTAATTGCCGCTTCCGCAGGTAATCATGCCCAAGGTATGGCGCTGTCAGGAACGAAACTTGGCATCAAAACCACCATCGTCATGCCACGCACCACGCCAGACATTAAAGTTGAAGCGGTACGCGGATTTGGCGGCGAAGTACTGCTGCATGGCAGCAATTTCGATGAAGCCAAAGCCGAAGCCGAACGTTTATCCAAAGAGCAAGGCTACACCTTTGTACCTCCGTTCGATCACCCTTTGGTGATTGCCGGTCAAGGCACGATTGGCATGGAAATGCTGCAGCAAAACGGTCATTTGGATTACATTTTTGTGCCGGTCGGTGGCGGCGGTTTAGCGGCGGGAGTGGCGGTTCTGGTCAAACAGTTGATGCCGGAGATCCAAGTCATCGCGGTTGAACCGGAAGACTCAGCCTGCCTCAAAGCAGCCTTAGATGCGGGTAAACCTGTGGTGCTGGATCAAGTCAGCATGTTTGCTGATGGTGTGGCAGTAAAACGAATTGGCGATGAAACCTTTCGCCTTTGCCAGCAATACATTGACGGCCACGTGACGGTGTCCAGTGATGAAATCTGCGCGGCGGTGAAAGACATTTTTGAAGATACGCGCGCCATCGCTGAACCTTCTGGCGCATTGGCGCTGGCGGGACTAAAGAAATTTGCCGAACAGCAGCAGCTCAAAGGCAAACAGTTGGGTACGGTACTTTCTGGCGCCAACACCAACTTCCACGGTTTGCGTTATGTGTCGGAGCGCTGCGAACTGGGTGAAAAACGCGAAGGCTTACTGGCGGTGACCATTCCAGAGCGCAAAGGGGCGTTTTTCGACTTCTGCCAAATTATTGGTAACCGCGCCGTCACCGAATTTAACTACCGTTACAATGATGATCAACTGGCCAATATTTTTGTCGGTGTGCGTTTAGTCGGCGGCCCAGATGAGCTGAAATCGATCATTCACGAGCTGCGCCAATCCGGCTATCCGGTGCAAGATCTCTCGGATGATGAAATGGCCAAGCTACACATTCGCTACATGATTGGTGGTCGCCCTTCCAAACCACTGACCGAGCGTTTGTACAGCTTTGAGTTTCCTGAATACCCCGGCGCACTGCTCAAATTCTTGAGCATGCTCGGCACCCACTGGAACATCAGCTTGTTCAACTACCGCAACCACGGCGCAGACTACGGCCGCGTGCTGTGTGGTTTTGAACTGGATACACCAGACCTAGTGCGCTTTTCAGAGCATTTGGTTGAACTCGGTTATCGCTATAAAGATGAAACCGATAACCCTGCGTATCGTTTCTTCCTAGCTAAATAATCTTCGCCCCACCTTATGTGGGGCTCTTTCTCTTTACCGGCGAGCCATCAGCATCGAGCGAAGTGGCCAAGGTCAAGTGTTGAAAAATCAACCATTTCATTCCTGAACAATTCTTGCTAAAACTTGTTCTATATCCAGTCCGCTCTATAGATAGGCTGGCATACTCCTCGCTTTCGCTTGGCTTTACCATCCATACCCGACTACTTGTCCATTCAGGTAGAAAAGGCATAACAGAGGGAAATCCCATATGTTCAACGCGTTGCTGCTTACTCAACAAGACAAAATCACTCACGCGACGGTCACTCAAATTAACGATGATCAGCTGCCCGCAGGCAATGTGACGGTAGCGGTCAACTACTCTTCACTCAATTACAAAGATGGCCTCGCCATTACTGGCAAAGGCAAAATTATCCGTGAATTTCCTATGGTTCCGGGGATTGATTTTGCAGGCACAGTCTTGGAATCAGCCGATGCGCGTTATCAAGTCGGTGATGCCGTGGTTCTGACCGGATGGGGTGTGGGTGAAAATCATTGGGGGGGCATGGCGCAAAAAGCGCGATTAAATGCCGATTGGTTGGTGAAATTGCCACAAGGCTTAACCAGCCAGCAAGCCATGATGATTGGTACTGCAGGCTTTACCGCCATGTTGTGTGTACAGGCGCTGATTGACGGTGGCATCAAACCGGAAGATGGCGAAATCTTAGTCACCGGAGCCAGTGGCGGTGTCGGCTCTGTCGCCGTCACTTTACTTGCTCAGCTTGGCTATAAGGTCGTGGCGGTGACAGGACGCGTAGCACAGAATGGCCCTCTTTTAGAACAACTCGGTGCCTCGCGCGTTATCGATCGCCAAGAATTTAGTGAAGCCTCCAGACCGCTCGAAAAACAGCTCTGGGTTGGTGCGGTCGATACCGTAGGCAGTAAAGTGTTAGCAAAAGTGCTGGCACAAATGCACTATAACGGGGTCGTTGCCGCTTGTGGTCTGGCAGGTGGTTTTGATCTGCCGACCACAGTCATGCCATTTATCCTGCGCAATGTACGTTTACAGGGCGTTGACTCCGTCTCTTGCCCTGTCGAGAAACGCCTTGCTGCATGGAAGAAGCTGGCGGAGTTGTTGCCTGCAAGCTACTACGCTCAAGCGTGCCACGAAATCAGCTTGTCACAAGTGCCAGAATACGCCGAAGCGATTACTAATGGCCAAGTGACAGGCCGCGTGGTCGTTAAACTCTAAGCCAAAACGTATTGATTCGAATGGAAAGAAACCCGCACTGTTGGCGGGTTTCTCATTGTGAACCTTATCTGGTTATAAATAGCAGGCAAAAAAATCCCGCCTTTCAGCGGGGAAGCCCAAGAAAAATGGGGATAGTGTCGGAATGTAATTGAGCGTAGTCAGTCACGTTGGTTAACGATGTGGTTGCTGAGTGGTGTCTTGTTCGCTACGCATCTCTAGCCAAATACCAAAGATGGAGGCAGCAGTACCTAACACTGGCATCAATTGAGCTTGTGTGGTCTCTCCCAAGCCCAAAGCACACAAGGAAATAAAACACAAAACGGCATAGATGGTCAGTCTATCGAGTGTGGTTAACATCATTCCCTCGCTCAACTTGTTACTAACTTGTTAAGGAAGTTATAACAAAATGATCCTTTTGCCAAGCGATTATTGAATAATTTTTCTCCACCAGTATCATCTACGCCTTAATTGTGACACCCAACAGGTTTTAGCATGACTTTCAATCCGAACATTGCCACGCATACTTTAGAAGCAGAAGGATTACGCTGCCCAGAGCCAGTGATGATGGTCAGGAAAACCATTCGTACGATGCTAGACGGCGAAGTGTTATTGGTTACGGCCGATGACCCCTCCACCACGCGTGATATTCCCAGCTTCTGCCGCTTTATGGATCACCAATTACTCGGTGCGCAGATCGACCAACTGCCTTATCAGTACCTGATTAAAAAAGGGTTGGCCTAACAAACAATCACTACCGCTAAAAGCGGTGGTTTAGGGATGACAATAAAAAAGACTGCCGAGGCAGTCTTTTTTGATAGCAATCTGATTTACTCTTCTTCGAGGTTACGCAGCTCTGCTTGCAACCTATTGAGTTGTTTTTGCAGCGTTCGCACTTCATCGTGCAGCGGAATAATATGGGCAACGCGAATCCAAGATTCGACCGCTAACGCCGTCATCACAATCGCGCCCACCACCATCGGCATCCATAAATCGGTTAACGCCATACCGAGTAACGTTAACACTAAGCCAAAACTGAATAAGTAACTCTGGCTTTTTGGTGTCATCCCCATGTAACGAGTCAGCATAATGGTGTACTCTTACTCTTGAACCCTGCTCATACCCTAGCATGATAATCCACATCAGGATGGGTGATAGGTCACGCTGCACAGTCGAAATCCGCGCGTTACGACTCAAAAAAACGCCGTAGCCAGTGCCATTAGCAAGAATAACCCTGCCGTTACTTTACGGATCAAACCCAGCGGCATTTTGTCGGCGGACAATTTACCAATCAGCACCACTGGAACATTCGCAAGCAACATACCTAAGGTCGTCCCAACAATCACCCAACTGAGGGCATCGGCATACTGCGCCCCTAAAATCGAGGTGGCAATTTGGGTTTTATCGCCAATTTCAGCCATAAAGAAGGCAATAAAACTTGCCACAAAAGGACCGCGAGTAGAGATAGACTCTTCTCCATCCAATTTATCTGGGATGAGAATCCAACCCGCCATCGTAAGGAAACTAACCACCAACACCCATTTTAAAATGTCGGGAGAAAGATAATCCGCCACCACCACACCTAACCAAGCGGCCAGTGCATGATTGGCTAACGTCGCAAGAAAAATGGCGGCAATAATCGGAATGGGTTTACGGTAACGGCTGGCGAGTAACAAGGATAACAGTTGGGTTTTATCCCCGATCTCGGCTAAAGCCACAGTAGTAATCGAAATAGCTAAAACGCTCATGACATGCTCTGTGGGACAGGGATTTATTATCGAACCGTAGACAAACAATCACGCCCTATCCCAGTTCGCGTTGTTTGTCTAAGGTCTTGCTAAACCTGAAGGCTCAGGTCTCACACACCATGGTAATTGAGTACCAAATATGTTGATGTGTGAATCACCAAGTTGAAAACTTAGAGACCAGCTACTCCCCAAAGACGGAGCGAATTCTAACCACCGGAATCCAGAATCGCAACCCTCGTTACCCACTTTTCCATGACTCAGAGAGAAATTGGCACAAAAGTCGGGAAAAATGAGCGTAAAAGAAATTATTGTCGATTAATTCAGCAAGATTTCCGCTACTTTGTCAGGGAATATCTGGGTATACTTCAGTGTTATTTTTTATCAATTCAGACAGAAGAATCGCGCGAACCTGACTATGCAAAAATACGACATCAAAACCTTTCAGGGTATGATCCTCGCGCTGCAGGATTATTGGGCCCAACAAGGCTGTACTATTGTGCAACCTCTCGACATGGAAGTGGGTGCAGGTACTTCTCACCCGATGACTTGCTTACGAGCATTAGGCCCTGAACCTATCGCAACCGCGTACGTTCAACCCTCACGCCGCCCAACTGACGGCCGCTACGGTGAAAACCCAAACCGTCTGCAGCACTACTACCAGTTCCAGGTGATCATCAAACCCTCACCAGACAACATCCAAGAGCTGTACCTAGGTTCACTGCGTGTACTGGGTGTTGACCCTTGTGTGCATGACATCCGCTTTGTGGAAGACAACTGGGAAAACCCAACCTTAGGTGCTTGGGGTCTTGGCTGGGAAGTGTGGCTAAACGGCATGGAAGTGACTCAGTTCACTTACTTCCAGCAAGTTGGCGGTCTTGAGTGTAAGCCTGTGACCGGCGAAATCACTTACGGTATTGAGCGTCTGGCAATGTACATTCAGGGCGTGGATTCGGTTTACGATCTGGTCTGGACCGATGGCCCACTGGGCAAAGTGACTTACGGCGACATCTTCCACCAAAACGAAGTTGAACAATCCACTTACAACTTTGAACACGCGGATGTGGATTTCCTCTTCACTTACTTCGACCAGTGTGAAAAAGAGTGTAAATACCTGCTAGAGCTTGAAAAGCCACTGCCTCTGCCAGCCTACGAGCGTATTTTGAAAGCGGCACACGCCTTCAACTTGCTCGATGCACGCAAAGCGATCTCAGTGACTGAGCGTCAGCGCTACATTCTGCGCATTCGCAACCTAACCAAATCGGTCGCCGAAGCTTATTACGCATCCCGTGAAGCTCTGGGCTTCCCTATGTGTAAGAAGTCAGAACAGAAGTAAGGGGAAGACGTCACATGGCAAAAGAATTTTTAATTGAGCTAGGCACAGAAGAGCTGCCACCAAAGCAACTGCGCACACTGGCTGAAGCCTTTGCGGCGAATTTTGCGGCAGAACTGGCAACAGCTGACATCGCCCATGAAGGCGTAACTTGGTTTGCCACGCCACGCCGTTTGGCACTGAAAGTGGCCAATTTGGCAGAAAGCCAACCGGATCGCGTCGTTGAAAAACGTGGTCCTGCCGTCAACGTTGCGTTTGATGCCGATGGCAAGCCAACCAAAGCCGCTGAAGGCTGGGCGCGTGGCAATGGCATCACGGTAGAGCAAGCAGAACGTCTCGTCACAGACAAAGGCGAATGGCTGCTCTTCAAAGAACAAGTGCAAGGCCAACAAACCGCTTCTGTGGTTGTGGAGATGGCGGCCAAAGCGCTGGCTAACCTGCCGATTGCGAAACCGATGCGTTGGGGCGACAAAGAAACCCAATTTATCCGTCCAGTAAAAACTCTGACCATTCTGTTTGGTAGCGAACTGATCCAAGGCGAAATCTTGGGTGTTGCTTCTGCACGCACCCTCCGTGGTCACCGCTTTATGGGTGAAGCGGAATTCACCATCGAATCGGCTGAGCAGTACCCTGCGATCCTTGAAGAGCGCGGCAAAGTCATCGCTGACTACGCGACTCGTAAAGCGATGATCATCGAAGGCTCACAACAAGCGGCTCAGCAGCTCGGCGGTATCGCGGATCTGGAAGATGCGCTGGTAGAAGAAGTGACCTCGCTGGTGGAATGGCCAGTGGTGATGACGGCGAAATTTGAAGAAAAATTCCTCAAAGTTCCAGCAGAAGCTTTGGTGTACACCATGAAAGGTGACCAAAAATATTTCCCAGTCTATGACGCAAGCAAAAAACTGCTGCCTAACTTCATCTTCGTTTCGAACATCGAATCGAAAGAGCCTCGCCACATTGTGGAAGGTAACGAGAAGGTAGTTCGTCCACGTCTGGCAGATGCAGAGTTCTTCTTTAATACTGACCGCAAGCGCCCATTGGTGGATCGCTTACCTCTGCTCGAAAACGCGATTTTCCAACAGCAACTCGGCACGATTAAAGACAAAACCGACCGCATTACTGAACTGGCTGGCTACATCGCAGAGCAGATCGGTGCTGACGTGGAGAAATCTAAGCGTGCAGGCCTACTGGCAAAATGTGACCTAATGACCTCGATGGTGTTTGAATTTACCGACACCCAAGGCGTGATGGGTATGCATTATGCGCGTCACGATGGCGAAGCAGAAGAAGTTGCAGTTGCGCTGAATGAGCAGTACATGCCACGTTTCGCGGGTGATGAACTGCCAAGCCGTGGTGTTTCAGCTGCGGTCGCGATGGCTGACAAACTCGATACTATCGTCGGTATATTTGGTATTGGTCAGGCGCCGAAAGGCAGTGACCCATTTGCGCTGCGTCGTGCTTCACTGGGTGTACTGCGTATTCTGGTTGAGTACGGCTACCAGTTGGATCTGGTGGATTTGATCGCCAAAGCCAAATCACTGTTTGGTGACCGCCTGACTAACGCCAACGTTGAGCAGGAAGTGATCGAGTTTATGCTTGGCCGTTTCCCAACCTGGTACCAAGATGCCGGTTTTAGCATCGACATCATCCAAGCGGTACTGGCGCGTAACCCAACCAAACCAGCCGACTTTGATCAGCGTGTGAAAGCCGTATCGCACTTCCGCGCTCTTGAAGAAGCCGAAGCACTGGCTGCTGCCAACAAGCGTGTAGGCAACATTCTGGCTAAGTACGATGGTGAATTGGGTGAAGAAATCGATCTCGCTCTGCTGCAAGAAGATGCGGAAAAAGCCTTAGCCGAAGCCGTCGAAATCATGGCAGAAGCGTTAGAACCTGCGTTTG
Organism: Vibrio cholerae ATCC 14035; assembly: GCF_000621645.1. Taxonomy (GTDB): domain Bacteria; phylum Pseudomonadota; class Gammaproteobacteria; order Enterobacterales; family Vibrionaceae; genus Vibrio; species Vibrio cholerae. Next base: position 36,885 of record NZ_JHXR01000019.1, read on the forward strand.
CAACCGGCAACTACCAAGAAGCTCTGAGCAAACTGGCTGGCCTGCGCGCGCCTGTCGATGCCTTCTTCGACAACGTGATGGTGATGGCTGACGATGAAGCACTGAAGAAGAACCGTCTCACGCTACTCAACAAGCTGCGTAACCTGTTCCTGCAAATTGCCGACATTTCGCTGCTGCAAAAATAATCTGCAGCACGACAATTTCGTCAACAAACTTTAAGCCCAACTCAAAAGAGTTGGGCTTTGTTTTTGCTCGCGCTCCCCAAACGACTTGGAGTTGCAGGTAGGCGACAAGTGAGTTCATCCCCATGAGCATAGATAAACTATGTGATTGGGGTGAACGAACGCCGCCAACACCGCTGCAGCTTCAAGTAGGAAGGGGACACAAAAATATTGCTTTGCCTCGCAAATACATTGCGGTATGTTCAAGAACTATTCTAAACGGCGGAGATTCCACCGGTATATCGTTTCGCAAACACACAGCAATCATTAGGTAGTCGAGCAATGCAGTATTCCTCTTTTGGCGAAAAGTTTAATCGCTACTCCGGTATTACCCAGTTAATGGATGATTTGAACGATGGTCTGCGCACTCCAGGCGCGATCATGCTTGGTGGCGGTAATCCTGCTGCCATCCCTGCCATGCTCGATTATTTCCATAACACCAGCGCCGAAATGTTGGCCGATGGTTCACTGCTCAATGCCATGACCAATTACGATGGTCCACAGGGCAAAGATGTGTTTGTAAAATCGCTCGCTACACTGCTGCGTGAGACGTATGGCTGGAATATCAGCGAAAAGAACATCACCTTGACCAACGGCAGCCAGAGTGGCTTTTTCTACCTGTTTAACTTGTTTGCCGGTAAACAGCCCGATGGTGCACACAAAAAAATCCTCCTACCCCTCGCGCCCGAATACATTGGCTACGGTGATGCTGGCATTGATGACGATATTTTTGTCTCCTACCGTCCGGAGATTGAGCTGCTCGATCAAGGACTGTTCAAATACCATGTGGACTTTTCTGAGCTGAAAGTCGATGAATCGGTGGCCGCGATCTGTGTGTCTCGCCCCACCAACCCAACCGGTAACGTGTTAACCGAAGAGGAAATCCACAAACTCGACCAACTGGCACGTGATAACGGTGTGCCGTTAATTATCGACAATGCTTACGGCGTGCCATTCCCGAATATCATTTTTGAAGACATTGAACCGTTTTGGAATGACAACACCATCTTGTGCATGAGCCTATCCAAACTGGGCTTGCCCGGTCTGCGCTGCGGCATTGTGATCGCCAATGAAGCGGTAACTCAAGCGCTGACCAACATGAATGGCATCATTAGCTTAGCACCCGGCAGTATGGGACCCGCACTGGTGCAACGCATGATAGAAAAAGGCGATCTGCTGAGACTTAGCGAGCAGGTGATCAAGCCGTTTTATCGCCAAAAAGCGCAACATGCGGTAGAGCTGCTGCAAAGTGCGATTACGGATCCGCGTTTTCGCATCCATAAACCCGAAGGGGCGATCTTCCTCTGGCTGTGGTTTGATGAACTGCCGATCACCACAATGGAGCTTTACCAACGTTTGAAAGCGCGTGGGGTATTGATTGTACCGGGCGAATATTTCTTTATCGGCCAGCCGCAAGAATGGCCACACGCTCATGAGTGCTTGCGTATGAACTATGTGCAGAACGAGCAAGCGATGGAACAAGGCATTGCCATCATCGCCGAAGAAGTACAAAAAGCGTATCAACAAGCCAACGTCTAAACACCCAAACTAAGCAATGCAAAAAGCCCGCGAAATTCGCGGGCTTCGTTTTATCTCGCGTTCAGTGCGTTAAAACGCTGCGCAGAGTTATTTGTTTTCCAGTAGGTGCTTGCCGTTAATCGCAATTTTACGTGGCTGCATCGCTTCTGGAATTTCGCGCTCTAAATCAATGTGCAGCAGACCATGTTCCATAGTCGCGCCAGTCACTTTCACGTAATCCGCTAATTGGAATTTACGTTCAAAATCGCGCTCGGCAATGCCCTGATAGATGTAGTTTTTGCTCTCTTCAGGTTTACGCTCACCGCGCACAATCAAAGTATTCTCTTGTTGAGTAATATCGATCTCTTCATCGCCAAAACCCGCTACCGCCATGGTAATGCGATATTGGTTGTCTTCTTTTTGCTCGATATTGTATGGAGGGTATCCGCCTTGGGCGTTTTTCGCCGCGCTGTTTTCCATCATGTTCAGTAGACGGTCAAAGCCAATCGCGTTGCGGTACAGTGGAGTAAAATCTACAGTTCTCATATTCCTATCCTCTTTGATTAAGCAATAGTCTTAACAATGACTTGTTAAGTCGCTCGATCCATTCTTATGACCTGAATCGGCGTGATTTCAGTTAGGTAACACACTCCTCAATTGAGCAAGGGTGTTAGTCTCATTCAGAGGTCCTAGCGGCATCCTCTTCAATTCTAGATATAAGGTCACTCAAAACCATTTCAAGTTTTTGCCCAAAAATTTTTTTGAAAAAAAGCCCGACATTGAGTCGGGCTAGTCATTTGGATAATGCACTTTATCCTTAATTAACGGCCTTTGCTTTTGCGTGGCTTAATCACTGAGCTCTCTTGCGCTTTTTCTTGCTTCAGCTTGCGCTTCTCTTTGAGGCTGAGTTGTGGTTTTTTCATCTCTTGTTTACTCATGACAAACTCCTAATTACTGACATAACAAGCATGGCAAAGCTTGGTTGGCTTACCCTGCATTGAGTGCTGAACGTGAGTAATGGCAAAGCAATGGGGTTGTCCCCAAATCGACAAGGTAAACACTTCATGCTGACGACGGCCAAGTAAAGCGGCACCAAGTAGGGAATCGCACGTCACGCCACCCTGGACTTCGTGCTGATTTTCAGACGTGGTCAGAGTGACTTGAAACGACAACTGACGATGAGCATCAACAAGGCTCACCGTATCCCCAAGCTTAATGCGCTGTGGCGCTCGTTCAATGGGCGAGCGAGGATGCTCCAGCTTCTCGAACAATTCGAGCAGCAACAGCGGAGATTGATAGGTCAAAAAGCGGCTACGTAGCCACCAACCGGCGAGAAAACGCCGAATATTCAAAGATAACCGGTTCAGCATGATACTTCCTTTGCTCATTCCATTACCAACAGTGACAAATCGATGAGTATGCCCGGGAGTGAAATACACTCCCGGTTCAATTCACAAAGGCGACCATCCTGACCTCCAGTCAAAAAAATAAGGAATAACGATAGGGTTCACAGACCACTATAGACACTAAAAAAATGAATGCAACCTCATGAAATTTAGAGAAAAAAGGAAAGTCTAATAAAGCTGTTTTCAGGATAGAAAAGTCTTAGTTAACCTCTGATTTTGGTGCTTTAGCCCAACAACCTAGGATATTCGACACAAAATTTTTATGGCTCCCTTTTGTCATTGCTTGAGGCTGCCGTCATCCAACAGAGGGAAGGGACAAAATGCAGAGATAAAAAAAGCAGCGCCACAGCGCTGCTTTTTTATCGCAGATTGTTAATCAACCAAACGCTTATACGTCGAGGTTGGCCACTTTCAGTGCGTTGGTTTCGATAAATGCACGACGTGGTTCAACTTGATCGCCCATGAGCGTCGTGAACAGTTCGTCCGCGCCTACCGCATCTTCGATAGTGACTTGCATCATACGACGCGTTTCTGGATCCATCGTAGTTTCCCACAGCTGATCAGGGTTCATTTCGCCCAGACCTTTATAGCGTTGGATAGACAGACCGCGGCGCGACTCTTTGATCAGCCAATCCAGCGCGGCGGCAAAGCTGCTGATCGGTTGTACTCGCTCACCACGTTTGATAAACGCTCCCGCTTCAATCAAACCGTCCAGCGCTTCCGACAGATCGGCTAACTTAGCGTACTCTTTCGAGTTGATCAGATCCGCGCTCAGTAAGTATTCATGAGTCACACCGTGAGTACGCACCTGAATTTTTGGCAAGTACACATTCAGCTCAGCATTGTGTTCAACCAGAACGCTGTATTGGCTCGCACCCACTTCTTTAGCATTCAACTGTTCGACTAAACGCTGTGTCCAAGCTTCAACCGCGGCTTTATCCGCACACAGCTCGGCATTGATGCGTGGTACGTAAATCAGCTCATGCAGCATCGCGTAAGGGTAACGGCGGCTCATGCGCTCAACCAGCTTGATCGCGGCGTTATATTGCTGAACCAGCTTCTCCAGCGGTTCACCCGCTAACGCTGGCGCATCGGCATTCACGTGCAGCTCTGCACCATCCATCGCCAGTGCCACTTGGTACTGGTTCATCGCCTCTTCATCTTTGATGTACTGCTCTTGTTTGCCTTTCTTCACTTTATACAGTGGTGGCTGAGCAATGTAGATGTAACCACGCTCAATCAACTCAGGCATTTGGCGGTAGAAAAAGGTCAACAGCAGAGTACGAATGTGCGAGCCGTCGACGTCCGCATCGGTCATGATGATGATGTTGTGATAACGCAGTTTATCTGGGTTGTACTCATCACGGCCGATACCACAGCCTAATGCAGTGATGAGGGTCGCGACTTCTTGTGAAGACAACATCTTGTCAAAACGCGCTTTTTCTACGTTGAGGATTTTACCTTTCAGCGGCAGAATCGCTTGATTCTTACGGTTACGGCCTTGTTTGGCTGAACCGCCCGCTGAGTCACCCTCCACTATGTAGAGTTCAGACAATGCTGGGTCTTTTTCCTGACAATCCGCCAGTTTGCCGGGTAAGCCAGCAAGATCCAGCGCGCCTTTACGGCGAGTCATTTCCCGGGCTTTACGCGCCGCTTCACGCGCACGCGCCGCATCAATAATCTTCGAACAAACGTTTTTCGCTTCGCTTGGGTTTTCCGCTAGGAAATCCGCCAGCTTCTCATTCATGGCTGACTCAACCGCGGATTTTACTTCCGAAGAAACCAGCTTATCTTTGGTTTGGCTTGAGAATTTAGGATCCGGCACTTTCACCGAAACCACTGCCGTTAAGCCTTCACGCGCATCATCACCCGAGGTTGCCGCTTGCGCTTTCTTCGAGAAGCCTTCTTTGTCCATGTAGTTGTTCAAAGTACGGGTCAACGCACCACGGAAACCGGCTAAGTGGGTACCACCATCACGCTGTGGGATGTTGTTAGTAAAGCAGTAGATGTTTTCTTGGAAACCATCGTTCCACTGCATTGCCACTTCCACGCTGATGCCATCTTCACGCTCTTGGTTAAAGTGGAAGACTTTCTCATGGATTGGCGTTTTGTTACGGTTCAAGTGGGTCACAAACGCTTGAATACCCCCTTCATACATGAAGTGGTCTTTTTTATCTTCTTCACGTTCATCGGTCAGCTTGATCGACACGCCAGAGTTCAGGAATGACAGCTCACGCAGGCGTTTAGCCAAAATGTCGTAATGGAATTCGATATTGGTAAAAGTCTGTGCACTAGGCCAGAAACGTACGGTAGTACCGGTACGCTCTGTCTCACCTACCACAGCCAACGGTGCTTGTGGCACACCATGATGGTAAGTTTGCGAATGGATCTTGCCACCACGATAAATGGTAAGCAGCACTTTTTCAGAAAGCGCGTTAACCACCGACACACCTACCCCGTGCAGACCACCGGAGACTTTATAGGAGTTGTCGTCAAATTTACCGCCGGCGTGCAGTACAGTCATGATGACTTCTGCCGCAGACACTTTCTCTTCAGGATGCATTTCGGTCGGGATACCACGACCGTCATCGCTGACTGACACTGAGTTGTCTTCGTGGATGGTGACCACGATGTCTTTACAGTAACCTGCCAACGCTTCATCAATTGAGTTATCCACCACCTCAAAAACCATGTGGTGCAGACCGGTGCCATCATCAGTGTCGCCGATGTACATACCCGGACGCTTGCGTACCGCATCCAGACCCTTCAGTACCTTAATACTCGATGAATCGTAATTGTTCGACATGAGTTACTCTCTCACTCTGTTTATCCTTGCTCTATTACACCGTGGGCAACGTGAAATGTTTTACTGGACTCATCTAACATGTCCGCCACTTGGCTTTCGGTAATAGAACTTACAAAAACCTGCGCCCCCGTCCCTTTTAGGCTATCTGCCAAACGTTGGCGACGTAGGCTATCCAATTCGGAAGCAAAATCATCGATAAGATAAATGCATTGCTTTCCCGTCAACTCGGTCAGGTGCTGCCCTTGCGCCACGCGCAACGCACACACCATCAACTTCAGTTGTCCCCGCGACAACACATCTTCCACCGGGGTTGCGTTCACTTTAATCCGCAAATCCGCTTTGTTAGGCCCGCTAAAGGTATAGCCCAACTGCTGATCCCGTTCGAAGTTTTTTTCCAGAATCGATTGATAAGGCTGATCTTTTTCCCAACCTCGATAATACTTTAAGTCGATATCGAATTCTGGCAAAAATGTGCGACATAACTGCTCTGCCACATTTTTCAATTGATTGACGTAACTTTCACGCCACTGGTCAATCTGCTCAGCCAAACGGGCTAATTCTTGATCCCAATAACTGAGTTCACGATAGCTTTGCGCGCTTTTTAGCAGTGCATTACGCTGCTTGCTGAGCCGCTTAAACCGCCCCCATGCATCGAAAAAAGCGGGCTCAGTATGAAACACGCCCCAATCGATAAAAGCCCGACGCTGTTTCGGTCCATCGGTCAGCAGTTCAAAGCCTTCCGGATGAATCAATTGCAGTGGCAAAATCTGCGCTAATTGCGCCAATTTTTGCCCTGTTTGGCCGCCTATTTTAACCTCAGTTGAGCCGTCACGCTGCTTATTAATGCCAACGGGTAGCTCAAATTGATCAGAGCTCAAAGAATGCTCACAAATCCGGCCATGCACAAACAGTTCTGAGCACTCATTTTGAATGATCCGTCCGGTCAGCGAGCTTTTAAATGAACGGCCATGGCCGAGCAGATAAATCGCTTCAAGCACGCTGGTTTTACCGCTGCCATTCGGCCCGATAAGAAAGTTAAAGCCTGCTGATAGGCGAATATCACAGGCTTTAATATTACGAAACTGTTGGATCATTAACCGGGAAAGCGGCATGGTAACTCGGTTATACCTTACAGACGAATTGGCATGACCACGTACATGGCACTGTCATCATCGACATTCTCCACCAAGGCACTGGCGTTGGCATCCGACATCGAAACGCGCACATTGTCGCAGCGCAGGGTGTTAAGCACATCCAAGATATAGCTGACGTTAAAGCCAATCTCAATCGGCTCGCCTTCAAAGCTCACATCCAGTAGCTCTTCCGCTTCTTCTTGCTCTGGGTTATTGGCGGTAATGCGCATTCCGTTGTCAGCCAAATTAACCCGTACACCACGGAATTTTTCATTCGATAGAATCGCGGCACGCGAAAATGCTTGGCGTAACTCTTCGCAGCCCGTTTGTAGTGTTTTGCTGGTATGTTGCGGCAATACACGGCGATAATCAGGGAAACGACCATCAACCAGCTTCGAAGTAAACACAAAGTGATTCACTTCTGCACGCAAGTTAGAGTGGCCGATTTGCAGCACCACAGGTTGCTCTGGCGCATCAAGCAATTTCACCAGCTCAAGCACCCCTTTACGCGGCACAATGATCTGCTTTTGCGCAAAATCCGCACCGAGCTGAGCTTGCGCCACCGCCATACGGTGACCATCAGTCGCCACAGAACGCAAGGTGGTGCCATCAATTTCAAACAGCATGCCGTTTAAGTAGTAGCGTACATCTTGGTTGGCCATAGAAAACTGCGTTTTCTCAATCAGGCCACGCAGTTCCGCTTGAGTGAGCGAAACTTGCACTTCACTTTGCCAATCTTCAATGTTCGGAAAATCACTGGCAGGTAAGGTGGCGAGTGAGAAACGGCTACGACCAGAACGCACTTGAATGCGATCGCCTTCAAGCAGCACAGTGATCACCGCACTATCGGGCAAACCACGGCAAATATCTAAAAACTTACGCGCAGGAACGGTAATACTGCCTGCTTCAAATTCACCTTCTAACGTCACACGGCTGATCAGTTCCACTTCCAAATCGGTGGCGGTCATCGACAGTTGATTCTCTTCCACCTTGAGCAACAAATTACCCAAGATCGGCAAGCTGGCGCGACCACCTAAAGTGCCAGACACCTGCTGCAATGGTTTAATCAAGTGGCTACGTTCAATGGTAAATTTCATAGTCTTCTCTTAAACGGGTGAAAGCGAAATACGCAAGTGCGCTAACCATAGCGCAAATTAAGAGGAAAGCGTACGAATCAGGTTCGAATAATCTTCTTTGATATCGTGACTCTCTTCGCGCAACTGCTCGATTTTACGGCAAGCGTGTAACACAGTCGTGTGGTCACGGCCGCCAAACGCATCGCCAATCTCTGGCAAGCTGTGGTTGGTCAGCTCTTTAGCCAGTGCCATCGCCAATTGACGAGGACGAGCGACTGAGCGCGAACGGCGTTTTGAGAGCAGATCCGCCACTTTAATTTTGTAGTATTCGGCAACGGTCTTCTGAATATTATCAATCGTGACCAGCTTTTCTTGCAGCGCTAATAAGTCACGCAGTGCTTCACGCACGAAATCAATCGTGATTGGGCGACCGGTAAAGTTGGCGTTGGCAATCACGCGGTTCAGTGCGCCTTCCAACTCACGCACGTTAGAGCGCAGGCGTTTCGCAATAAAGAAAGCCACTTCATCCGGCAGATGAATCTGGTGATCTTCCGCTTTTTTCATCAAGATCGCGACGCGGGTTTCCAACTCCGGCGGCTCGATCGCCACCGTTAAGCCCCAGCCAAAACGCGATTTGAGACGATCTTCTACACCACTGATCTCTTTTGGATAGCGGTCAGAAGTCAAAATAATTTGTTGGTTGCCTTCCAGCAGTGCGTTAAAGGTGTGGAAGAACTCTTCCTGCGAACGCTCTTTGTTGGCAAAGAATTGAATATCGTCGATCAACAAGGCATCTACACTGCGATAGTAGCGTTTGAATTCTTCAATCGCGTTGTTCTGCAGGGCTTTTACCATGTCTTGCACGAAACGCTCAGAGTGCATGTACACCACTTTAGCGTTCGGGTTGTTATCAACAATCGCGTTACCCACCGCATGCAGCAAGTGCGTTTTACCCAAACCGGTGCCGCCATACAAAAAGAGGGGGTTATACGCCGCACCTGGGTTATCAGAGACTTGGCGAGCCGCGGCCAGACCTAACTGGTTAGATTTACCTTCCACGAAGTTGTTGAACTTGTGTTTCGGGTTCACATTTGAGCGGTGAGTAATATCAGCCGCAGCACTGTCATCATCCCAGGTTTTATGGATAGGTTTACGCTGCGCCAATTGCGCAGGCGCCGACGATTCCGCCGCGACATCCGCAGCCGTACGTACAGGCGCGGGTTTTGGCGCCACCACAGGGCGGCTCCCCACTTCAAAGCGCAAATTAGGCACATCATTGCCACTGAATTCCATCAGCAGACGATTGATGTTATTGAGGTACTTATCGCGTACCCAATCCAACACAAAGCGGTTCGGGGCGAATAAAGTGAGAGTATTGTCATTGAGCTCCGCTTGAAGCGGACGCACCCACATACTGAATTCTGCGGCAGGTAGCTCTTCCTGAAGCCGTTGCAAACATTGCAACCATAGCGAAGATGACACGATTCCCTCACTCAAAAATCAACGATCGGTAAAGAGGAACAATTCTACCTGTTGATAACTCAGATCGCCAGCGCTGGATCGTCGATCCAGTGAATAAGATCTAAGTTATTCACATTATTTTTCGACCGATAACTAAGATCCTCACACATTTTGCCCGTGCTACCCACATAAAGATCCACATATCTCAAGATCTTTAGTAGTTATCCCCATGTTTTTGATTTTGATCAGTTATTGTTAATAACTACTGGTTATTTCTTTTAATGATTTAATTGCCAGTAGGATATAAACATAAATTATACAGGAGTCACACAATGAAACACTGGTTTAACATCGCTCTGGCTGCCCTAGCCCTTTCTTCTGCCACCGTTCAGGCAGCTACCGAGGTGAAAGTCGGCATGTCGGGCCGTTATTTCCCCTTCACCTTCGTGAAACAAGACGAGCTGCAAGGCTTTGAAGTGGATGTGTGGAATGAAATTGGTAAACGTAATGATTATAAGGTCGAGTTTGTTACTGCGAACTTCTCCGGTTTGCTTGGCCTGCTCGAAACTGGGCGCATCGACACCATTTCTAACCAAATCACTATCACAGATGCACGTAAGGCTAAATATCTATTCTCCGATCCGTATGTGATTGATGGTGCACAAATTACGGTGCGTAAAGGCAATGAAGCGATTAAAGGCATTGACGATTTAGCGGGCAAAACCGTTGCGGTTAATTTAGGTTCTAACTTTGAACAGCTCCTGCGCAACCATGATAAAGACGGCAAAATCAACATCAAAACCTACGATACCGGCATTGAACACGATGTGGCTTTAGGCCGTGCCGATGCGTTTGTGATGGATCGTCTGTCTGCGCTTGAGCTGATCGAAAAGACCGGTTTACCACTGCAACTCGCGGGTTCACCGTTTGAAACTATCGAAAACGCGTGGCCATTTGTGAATAACGAAAAAGGTCAGCAACTGCAAGGTGAAGTCAATAAAGCGCTCGCCGCCATGCGTGCTGACGGTACATTAAGCCAAATCGCGCTCAAATGGTTCGGTACCGATATCTCGCAATAATTCTGCTTCACCAAGCTAGACTCTATTCTATAAAGGTGGGACTTTCCCACCTTTGATTATTTTAGGAAGGAAAGCAGATGGGTTTTGACTTTCACTACATGCTTGAGCTGCTGCCAATCTTGCTCAAATATCTGGGTACGACTCTGGAAATGGCCAGCTGGGGGCTAGTTTTCGCGCTGATTTTGGCGCTGTTTCTAGCCAATATTCGGGTATTCAAAGTGCCAGTGTTGGATCCCCTTAGCCAGCTCTACATCAGTTTTTTCCGCGGAACGCCGCTGCTTGTACAGTTATTTTTGCTCTACTACGGTTTACCGCAAGTCTTCCCCCTGTTGGTTGGGCTTGATGCATTCAGCGCTGCGGTGATCGGTTTAACGCTACATTTTGCCGCTTACATGGCGGAAAGCATTCGCGCCGCGATCATCGGTATTGATCGCAGCCAAATGGAAGCCAGCTTATCCGTCGGAATGACCACTTCTCAGGCGATGCGCCGGATCATTTTGCCACAAGCCACACGCGTTGCTCTGCCTTCATTGATGAACTATTTCATTGATATGATCAAATCAACCTCCCTCGCCTTTACCCTTGGCGTGGCTGAGATCATGGCTAAAGCGCAGATGGAAGCTTCATCCAGTTTCCGTTTTTTCGAAGCCTTCTTGGCGGTAGCCCTCATCTATTGGGTGGTGGTTTTGGTGCTCACTCGCCTGCAATCTTGGGCAGAGCAGAAACTCAATAAGGCGTACGCACGATGATTAAATTGCAGAATATCCACAAAAGGTTTGGTACCAGTGAAGTACTAAAAGGCATTGATCTTGAAATCCAACGCGGAGAGATCGTGGTCATCATCGGCTCCAGTGGCACAGGTAAATCCACTCTACTGCGCTGCGTGAACTTTCTTGAGCAAGCCGATCAGGGCAGTATTCGTATTGATGAACTCACCGTCGATACCCAAAAACATACCAAAGCTGATGTGCTGGCACTGCGCCGTAAAACCGGTTTTGTGTTTCAAAACTATGCGCTATTCGCTCATTTAACCGCGCGACAAAACATTGCAGAAGCCTTGATCACGGTACGCGGCTGGAAAAAAGCTCAAGCGCACCAACGAGCACAGCAAATTCTCGATGATATCGGCCTTGGCGATAAAGGTGATAGCTATCCCGCAGCACTCTCTGGCGGCCAGCAGCAACGGGTTGGGATTGGCCGCGCGATGGCGCTGCAACCTGAACTGCTGCTGTTCGATGAACCGACCTCCGCCCTCGATCCTGAATGGGTGGGTGAAGTGCTGGCTCTTATGAAAAAATTGGCGACTCAACATCAAACCATGTTGGTGGTCACTCATGAGATGCAGTTTGCCAAAGAAGTCGCCGATCGGGTAATCTTTATGGCCGAAGGAAAGATTGTCGAGCAAGGTTCTCCACAGGATATCTTTGACCATCCACAGGATCCGCGCTTAAGAAAATTCCTCAATCAAGTCGGGATCCGTTAAGGATCCTTGAGATTTTGCGGTTTGTCCGTATAATCGGCCGACCGGAAATAAAGCGGCAACCAGAATGAGCCAGCTCATTGAGTGAGTTCAGACTGGGGAAAACCCAATCATTGACACCTTTTGTGACAGTGATTACAATTCCGCCTCTTTGTTGAGAGGCGTCGGCGTCTTCAGTGAAGACCTTAATGCCCACGCCGGGTTAACCAAGAACCTAAAACTACTGATCAGTAAAGGTAACATCATGTCTAAACGCACTTTTCAACCTTCAGTTCTGAAGCGCAAGCGTACTCACGGTTTCCGTGCTCGCATGGCGACTGCGAACGGTCGTAAAGTTCTGAATGCACGTCGTGCAAAAGGCCGTAAGCGCCTGTCAAAATAATCTCGAATTATTTTGAGTACGTACGCATTCAATCGGGAGTTACGTTTGTTAACTCCCGAACATTATCAAAAAGTCTTCCAGCAAGCTCACAGTGCTGGTTCTCCTCATCTCACAATCATCGCTCGCGCTAATAACCTTTCTCATCCTCGTTTGGGACTCGCGGTTCCTAAAAAGCAGATCAAAACTGCCGTCGGCCGTAATCGATTCAAACGTATTTGCAGAGAAAGCTTTCGCTTACATCAAAATCAACTGGCTAACAAAGATTTTGTTGTCATCGCCAAAAAGAGCGCGCAAGATTTGAGCAATGAAGAACTGTTTAACTTGCTTGGCAAACTATGGCAACGCCTCTCTCGCCCTTCTCGTGGTTAGCCATTGGTATTGTAAAACTTTACCAGTGGTTTATTAGTCCACTTATCGGCCCACGCTGCCGATTCACTCCTACTTGTTCCACGTATGCGATAGAAGCGCTGCGAGCTCACGGTTTTATAAAAGGATGTTGGTTATCCACCAAACGTCTATTAAAATGCCACCCTTTGAACGAAGGGGGCTTTGACCCCGTTCCACCAGTCCAAAAACAAGACAGAGATAAATAACGATGGATTCTCAACGTAATATCTTGTTAATCGCTCTGGCGCTGGTTTCTTTCCTACTGTTTCAACAATGGCAAGTAGCGAAGAACCCTGCACCGCAAGCGACACAGCAGGCCCAATCCACAGGCGCAGCTCCTGCTCCTTCATTTTCCGATGAGTTAGATCCAACGCCTGCACAAAATGTGGCGGCGAAGGCCAAGACCATTACCGTCTCAACCGATGTACTGACTCTGTCTATTGATACGCTCGGCGGCGATGTGGTTAGCGCAAAACTGAATCAATACTCAGAAGAGCTCAATTCGCCTGAGTCTTTTGTCTTGTTGCAAAACACCCAAGGCCATCAGTTTATTGCTCAAAGTGGTTTAGTCGGCCCACAAGGCATTGACGTCACTAGCAATAATCGTCCCGCTTACCAAGTGAGTGCCGATAGTTTCACTCTGGCCGAAGGCCAAGATGAACTGCGCATTCCTATGACCTATCAAGCCAATGGCATTGACTACACGAAAACCTTCATTCTTAAGCGTGGTAGCTACGCCGTGGATGTGGTGTTTGACGTCGCCAATAACTCAGGTAGCGAAGCCACACTAGGTATGTATGCTCACCTGCGCCAAAATCTGCTGGATTCTGGTGGCAACCTCGCCATGCCAACTTACCGTGGTGGTGCTTACTCAACCAGCGATGTGCGTTACAAGAAGTACAGCTTCGACGACATGAAAGATCGCAACCTCAGTGCACCAAACGATGTGACGGTAAACTGGGTCGCGATGATCCAGCACTACTTCGCTTCAGCATGGATCCCACGTGATGAGCCGCAAGCACAGCTTTACTCACGCGTTATCAATAATTTAGGTGATATGGGTATCCGTACACCAAACAAAACCATTGCCAACGGTGATAAAGCAGAGTTTGAAGCAACCTTATGGGTAGGCCCAAAACTGCAAGACCAAATGGCTGCAACAGCGCCTAATCTTGATCTGGTGGTTGATTATGGTTGGTTGTGGTTCATTGCTAAGCCACTGCACTGGTTGCTGTCTGTGATTCAGACCTTTGTTGGCAACTGGGGTGTGGCCATCATCTGCTTAACCTTTATTGTTCGTGGTGCGATGTACCCACTGACCAAAGCACAGTACACCTCAATGGCGAAAATGCGCATGCTGCAACCAAAACTGCAAGCGATGCGTGAGCGGATTGGCGATGATCGCCAGCGCATGAGCCAAGAGATGATGGAGCTGTATAAGAAAGAGAAAGTAAACCCACTGGGTGGCTGTCTCCCTATCCTTCTGCAAATGCCGATTTTCATTGCGCTGTACTGGGCACTGATGGAGTCGGTAGAGCTGCGTCACTCTCCATTCTTTGGTTGGATTCATGACTTGTCCGCGCAAGATCCTTACTACATCTTGCCACTGCTGATGGGTGCGAGCATGTTCGTTATCCAGAAGATGAGCCCGACCACGATCACCGATCCAATGCAACAGAAGATCATGACCTTCATGCCAGTGATGTTCACTTTCTTCTTCCTGTGGTTCCCATCAGGCTTGGTTCTGTACTGGTTGGTGTCGAACATCGTAACGCTCATCCAGCAAACGCTGATCTACAAAGCGCTAGAGAAAAAAGGCTTACACTCCAAGTAAGTTTGATTGAGTAATAAAGAGGCGGCCAAAAGGTCGCCTTTTTGTTGGCTGCTGATTACAATGGCGCTAATTCAATCCTGTTCAGGTAACACTATGACAACAGATACCATTGTCGCGCAAGCTACGGCACTCGGCCGTGGTGGTGTCGGCATTATCCGTGTATCAGGCCCACTGGCTGCCCACGTCGCGCAGACAGTCACTGGACGCACGCTCAGACCCCGCTATGCCGAATACTTGCCTTTCACCGATGAAGATGGCCAACAGCTCGATCAAGGCATTGCGCTGTTTTTCCCCAATCCTCATTCATTTACCGGTGAAGATGTGCTTGAGCTGCAAGGTCACGGTGGCCCGGTCGTCATGGATATGCTGATCCGCCGTATTTTGCAGATTAAAGGAGTGCGCCCAGCCCGTCCCGGTGAATTCTCAGAACGCGCTTTCCTCAATGACAAGATGGATTTAACCCAAGCGGAAGCCATCGCAGACCTGATTGATGCCAGCTCTGAGCAAGCCGCGAAATCCGCGCTGCAATCACTGCAAGGCGAGTTTTCTAAACGCATCCATACCTTGGTGGAATCGCTGATTCACCTGCGCATCTATGTTGAAGCCGCAATTGATTTCCCAGAAGAAGAGATCGATTTTCTGGCCGATGGTAAGGTTTCCGCTGATCTGCAAACCATCATAGATAATCTTGCCGCAGTGCGCCGTGAAGCCAACCAAGGTGCCATTATGCGCGAAGGGATGAAGGTGGTGATTGCTGGGCGTCCTAACGCGGGTAAATCGAGCCTACTCAATGCGCTTTCGGGGAAAGAGTCTGCCATCGTCACCGACATTGCCGGTACCACCCGTGATGTTCTGCGTGAGCATATCCATATTGATGGGATGCCGCTGCACATCATCGATACCGCGGGACTACGAGACGCTTCTGATGCGGTAGAAAAAATTGGTATTGAGCGCGCGTGGGAAGAGATCCGCCAAGCCGATCGCGTACTGTTTATGGTCGATGGCACCACCACAGAGGCCACCGATCCACAGGACATCTGGCCTGACTTTGTTGACAAACTGCCAGAGAATATTGGGATCACTGTGATCCGTAATAAAGCCGATCAAACCGGTGAACCACTTGGGATCTGCCATGTTAATCAACCCACCTTGATCCGCCTATCAGCCAAAACAGGCCAAGGGGTCGATGCCTTGCGTCAGCACCTCAAAGAGTGCATGGGTTTTTCAGGCAATCAGGAAGGTGGCTTCATGGCACGCCGCCGTCATCTCGATGCCCTAGAGCGAGCCGCAGAGCACTTAGCGATTGGCCAGCAACAACTTGAAGGCTATATGGCCGGAGAAATCCTCGCCGAAGAGCTGCGTATAGCCCAGCAACACCTTAACGAAATTACGGGCGAGTTCAGCTCCGATGATCTGCTTGGCCGCATTTTTTCATCATTCTGTATTGGGAAATAGAGTAACGCTATGATTCATATCATTACTGGCAGCACCCTAGGCGGTGCGGAATATGTGGGTGACCACCTGAGTGATTTACTGCAAGAACAAGGCTTTGACACCAAAATTCACAACCAGCCCAACATGAGTGAGATCCCTGCTAAAGGGACTTGGCTGATCATCACCTCAACCCATGGGGCTGGTGAGTACCCGGATAATATCCAGCCCTTTATTCAAGCTCTGCAGAATACACCACCGAATACCTCTGCACTACGTTATGCCGTGGTCGCGATTGGTGATTCAAGCTACGATACTTTCTGCGCGGCAGGTAAACATGCCTATCAGCTGCTGGGGGATATTGGTGCTAAACCTCTGGCCAACTGCTTTACCATCGATGTACAAGAACACCCAGTGCCTGAAGATGCCGCTGAAGCTTGGCTCAAACGCGTCATCAATCGCTTCTAAATAATGACCTATTCCATGCAGAGCGGCTTAATGCCGCTCTTTTTTTTGGATTGTGGATAAATTTAACGGTAGTGAAAAAATTGATTGATGCTTTTTCAATCAAATCTCATGTGGATAACTATACGATTATCCGGTGATCTTCCTATAGTTATCCATATAACAAGTTTTAGATCCCAAGGTGGCTGTGTATAACATAGGTTTTTGATCCCAGCTAATCCTTGAACAGATCAGTGGTTGATCACACGATCTGATCCTTCTGAATCGCATGATCTTGTTGATCATTTTTCACTTATCCACAAAGATCCTGCTCCTTAATAGTAGCTCTAATAAAAAGATCTCTATATAGATCTTTATATATATTTAATGACCCTCCTTGATCGAAAAAACAGGAAAGCGATTTTCTAGCCAACCGAAAGAGGTTAGAATACGCCTCTTTTGTTAACCCATAGTCTCGATGAATACCTGAGGTCGTTCATGCTTTATCACGAAACATTTGACGTCATTGTGGTTGGTGGCGGTCACGCAGGAACGGAAGCCGCTCTCGCTGCAGCACGTACAGGACAGCGTACGTTACTTCTTACCCACAATATTGACACCCTAGGCCAAATGTCCTGTAACCCTGCCATTGGTGGGATCGGTAAAGGTCATTTAGTCAAAGAAGTGGATGCAATGGGCGGTTTGATGGCGCAAGCTATCGATCACGCAGGTATTCAATTTCGTACACTGAACGCTTCAAAAGGGCCAGCCGTGCGTGCAACTCGTGCACAAGCCGATCGTGCTCTGTACAAAGCCTATGTGCGTAATGTGTTAGAAAACACCCCGAATCTCACCCTGTTCCAACAAGCGGTAGATGATGTGATCGTCGAGCATGATCATATTCGTGGTGTTGTGACTCAGATGGGCCTGAAATTTCATGCCAAAGCGGTAGTGTTAACCGTCGGGACTTTCCTTGGCGGTAAGATCCATATCGGCCTTGAAAACTATGCTGGGGGTCGTGCTGGGGATCCACCATCGATCGCTTTGGCGCACCGACTGCGTGAACTGCCATTTCGTGTTGATCGCTTAAAAACCGGCACACCACCACGTATCGATGCCAATAGCGTTGATTTCTCGGTATTGGAAGCGCAGCACGGTGATAATCCGACCCCAGTTTTTTCCTTCATGGGCAAGCGTGAGCACCATCCACGCCAAATTCCGTGTTACATCACGCACACCAATGAGCGCACCCATGATGTGATCCGCGCTAACCTTGATCGCAGCCCTATGTATGCCGGGATCATCGAAGGGATCGGCCCGCGTTACTGTCCATCGATCGAAGATAAAGTGATGCGTTTTGCCGATAAAGACAGTCACCAAATTTTTATTGAGCCAGAGGGTTTAACCACCACTGAACTCTATCCGAACGGCATTTCCACCAGCTTGCCATTTGACGTGCAAGTGCAGATCGTACGTTCAATGAAAGGTTTTGAGAACGCACATATCGTTCGTCCGGGTTACGCGATTGAATACGACTTCTTCGATCCACGTGATTTGAAGCAAACGTATGAAACCAAATATATCCATGGTTTGTTCTTTGCAGGACAAATCAACGGTACTACAGGTTACGAAGAAGCCGCTGCGCAAGGCTTGATGGCGGGTCTGAACGCCAGCTTGTACAGCCAAGACAAAGAAGGCTGGAGTCCACGTCGCGATCAGGCGTACATGGGCGTGTTGATCGACGATCTTTCGACCATGGGCACTAAAGAACCTTACCGTATGTTCACTTCGCGTGCGGAATATCGTCTGCTGCTGCGTGAAGACAACGCTGATCTGCGTTTGACCGAAAAAGCGCGTGAGCTTGGCCTTGTGGATGATGCGCGTTGGGCACGTTTCAACCAAAAAATCGACAACATGGCCAAAGAGCGTCAACGCTTACAAGAAACTTGGATGAATCCAAACTCGGTTGGCGTCGAACAGCTCAATACCCTGCTGAAAACGCCGATGTCGCGTGAAGCCAGTGGTGAAGACTTACTGCGTCGCCCTGAAATGACCTATGAGCTGCTGACCACTTTGCCGGCTTTTGCCCCTGCTTTGGAAGATGCAGAAGCCGCCGAACAGGTAGAGATTCAAGTTAAATACGATGGCTACATTCAGCGCCAGCAAGATGAAATTGAAAAATCGCTGCGCCATGAACATACCAAGCTGCCAGCTGAGCTTGATTATAAGCAAGTCAAAGGTCTTTCAAACGAGGTGGTATTGAAGCTCAATGCGGCTAAACCAGAAACCATTGGAATTGCATCACGTATTTCAGGTATCACGCCTGCGGCGATTTCTATTTTGCTGGTTCACCTGAAAAAACACGGCATGCTGAAAAAGGGAGAAGCGGCGTAATGAATCCGTTACGAGTCAAACTCGACGCCTTGATCAGCAAAACCAGCTTAACGGTGACAGAGCAGCAACGTGAGCAGCTCGTTGGGTATGTGCAGCTGCTCGACAAATGGAACAAAGCTTATAACCTCACTTCCGTGCGGGATCCGATGGAAATGTTGGTGAAACACATTCTTGATAGTTTGGTGGTCAGTCCGCATCTTGTCGGTGAGCGCTTTATTGATGTGGGTTCTGGGCCTGGATTGCCTGGTATTCCGCTTGCGATCATGCACCCAGATAAAGAGTTTGTGCTGCTCGATAGTCTTGGTAAACGGATCCGTTTTCTAAAACAGGTGATCCACGATCTCAAGATCAACAATGTGTTACCCGTGCAGAGTCGAGTGGAAGAGTTTGATCCTGAATCCGGTTTTGATGGCGTATTAAGTCGCGCTTTTGCGTCGATGACCGACATGGTCAACTGGTGTCAGCATCTACCAAAACCGAATGCTGGGGTATTTTTAGCCCTCAAAGGAGTACGGCCTGATGATGAAATCACCCTACTCCCTGAGTGGTGTTCTGTGACCGATATCAAAGCTTTGCAAGTTCCTGAGTTGGAAGGTGAGCGTCATCTTGTAATCTTATCGCGCAAGGGATAACAGCGAGGCATACCGTGGGTAAAATCGTAGCAATCGCCAATCAGAAAGGCGGAGTTGGGAAAACAACAACTTGTATCAATCTGGCCGCCTCTATGGCCGCCACCAAACGTAAAGTACTGGTGGTCGATCTTGACCCACAAGGTAATGCCACTATGGCTAGTGGCGTCGATAAATATCAGGTTGACTCCACGGCTTATGAGCTTTTGGTTGAAGATGCGCCGTTTGACCAAGTGGTATGTCGCAAAACCACTGGTCACTATGACTTGATTGCCGCCAATGGCGATGTCACTGCGGCTGAAATCAAACTGATGGAAGTGTTTGCCCGTGAAGTGCGCTTGAAAAACGCACTCGCCTCAGTGCGTGATAACTATGATTTCATCTTTATTGATTGTCCGCCTTCTTTAAACCTTCTTACAATCAACGCCATGGCAGCCGCCGATTCCGTGTTGGTTCCTATGCAATGTGAGTATTTTGCGTTGGAAGGCTTAACCGCGTTAATGGATACGATCAGCAAACTGGCCGCCGTGGTTAACGATAACCTCAAAATTGAAGGTATCTTGCGTACCATGTACGACCCACGTAACCGCTTGGCCAATGAAGTTTCTGATCAATTGAAAAAGCACTTTGGTAGTAAAGTGTATCGTACGGTTATTCCACGTAATGTCCGACTGGCCGAAGCGCCAAGTCATGGTAAACCAGCGATGTATTACGATAAGCAATCGGCCGGGGCTAAGGCCTATTTAGCGTTAGCTGGTGAGATGTTACGTCGCGAAGAGATTCCCGCATAAAACAACAACTATAGGAATTCGTTTACATGACTAAACGTGGTTTAGGAAAAGGGCTGGATGCACTACTCGCGACCAGTTCATTGGCTCGCGAAAAGCAGCAAGTTGCTTCACTCAGTCAGTCGATGTCGGCGGAAGGTGAGTTGGCGGATCTTTCCATCTCTAATCTCAAGCCCGGTATTTATCAGCCACGTAAAGATCTTTCCCCAGAAGCTCTGGAAGAGTTGGCGGCATCCATTCAGTCTCAAGGTATTATCCAGCCGATTGTCGTGCGTCATCTGCCCACCGGAGGATATGAGATCATTGCGGGGGAACGTCGTTGGCGTGCCGCCAAACAAGCGGGGTTAAAGCAAGTGCCCTGTTTGATCAAGCAAGTGGAAGATCGTGGTGCGATCGCCATGGCATTGATCGAGAACATTCAGCGCGAAGATCTGAATGCGATGGAAGAGGCACAAGCGCTAGAGCGTTTACAAAACGAATTTAATCTTACCCATCAGCAGGTTGCGGAAGTGATCGGCAAGTCACGCACGACTGTGACCAATCTGCTGCGTTTGAACCAATTGAGCGATGACGTAAAGCGCTTATTGGAGACCAAACAGTTGGAAATGGGCCATGCTCGTGCTCTTCTGATGTTAGAAGGTGAACAGCAAGTGGAAATTGCGCAGCAAGTGGCGAAGAAGCAACTGACCGTTCGTCAAACTGAGCAACTTGTAAAAAAATGTTTATCTGACCCATCTGACGCAAAAAACGTGTCAGAAGACCTAGAAATACAACAATTGTCACAAAATTTAAGTGAGAAATTAGCAGCAAAAGTCTCTATAGTGAGAACCCCAAACGGTAAATCGAAAGTGACGATTAGTCTTGATGAGCCTCACAAATTAGAGCTACTGATTGCCAAGCTGCAAAACTAAGTGAGATAATTGATTTAAATCAATTGTGGTAAATCACATTGTTTATGCGAAAGTTGTCGGATTGTATGCAAAATTGTAACTTTTTGCGGTGTTTTCATTGCAATCAGTTGATGCCACCGTATAATTTTCGCCAATTTCCCAGTCCGAAAAAGCGGTTCGAGCTGTGGTGATTACTAGAGGTAAGAATACATGGTAGCTGTGCTAGCGAGGCAAGGACGAGAGCTTGCAAAGCGATTGTTATTGATCCAGTTCAGTGCAGTTATGGTTGCGGCAGCTGTGTTTGCAGTGGCGGTAAATGGTGATTGGGGGCTTTCAGCCTTAGTCGGTGGTGGCATTTTTGTCATTGCTAACGCTGTTTTTGCGGGTTGTGCTTTCCTGTTTGCAGGGGCGCGCGCGTTAAAAATGGTCGCCATCTCGTTTTATACGGGTGAAGCGCTGAAAATTCTCATCACTATCGTCCTGTTTTCCGTTGCCTACATGTATATGCAGTTGGAACTTGTTCCACTGAAGCTAACCTATTTGCTGGCTCTAGGTATCAATATCTGTGCGCCAGTGCTATTCATTAACAACAAAAAATAGGATGAGTTATGGCTGCGCCAGGTGAAGCGCTCACACCTTCCAGTTATATCACTCACCACCTTACTAACCTTTCAACTTACAAGTTGGGGCTAGTGGCGGAAGAGTCGAGTTTCTGGAATGTACACATCGATAGCCTGTTCTTCTCTGTTTTAACTGGACTGATATTCCTTGGAGTATTCCGTGCAGTAGCCAGAAAAGCGACAGCGGGTGTTCCGGGTAAGCTGCAGTGTGCTGTTGAGATGGTGGTAGAGTTCGTTGACAAAAACGTCAAAGACACTTTCCATGGTCGCAATCCACTAATTGCTCCTTTGGCACTCACTATCTTTTGTTGGGTATTTTTAATGAACTTGATGGACCTTGTGCCTATCGATTTCTTACCTTACCCAGCACAGCATTGGCTTGGTATCCCTTACCTAAAAGTGGTGCCGTCAGCTGATGTGAATATCACCATGGCTATGGCTCTAGGCGTATTTGCTCTGATGATTTACTACAGCATCAAAGTGAAAGGTCTGGGCGGGTTTGCAAAAGAGTTGGCACTACACCCGTTTAATCACTGGATCATGATTCCGTTCAACCTATTGATTGAAGTTGTTTCGCTGCTGGCGAAACCGCTATCACTCGGTATGCGTCTGTTCGGTAACATGTTTGCAGGTGAAGTAGTGTTTATTCTTTGTGCGGCTATGCTGCCATGGTACCTGCAATGGATGGGATCCCTACCTTGGGCTATCTTCCATATCTTGGTTATTTTGATCCAATCGTTTGTATTTATGATGTTGACCATTGTGTATATGTCAATGGCTCATGAAGATAACGATCATTAATAAATTGAATTTTTAATACCCATTGAATCTTTGGAGAAATTAGATGGAAACTGTATTGAGCTTCTCTGCAATCGCTGTAGCTATTATTGTTGGTCTATGTGCGGTTGGTACTGCGATTGGTTTCGCTGTATTAGGCGGAAAGTTTTTGGAAGGCGCTGCGCGTCAACCTGAAATGGCTCCTATGCTGCAAGTTAAGATGTTCATCATCGCAGGTCTGCTGGACGCGGTTCCAATGATCGGTATCGTAATCGCTCTGCTATTCACATTCGCAAACCCATTCGTTGGTCAGCTAGCTGGTTAATCAAGCTTTGTCCTGACAAATCGATAAGATTTGTCGTTGATTAACACTAAGTCCACTTTAGGGGGTAGCTGTTGTGAATATGAACGCAACTCTGCTAGGTCAAGCAATTTCCTTTGGTATGTTTGTGTGGTTCTGCATGAAATATGTGTGGCCGCCGATTATCAAAGCGATTGAAGATCGTCAGAAGAAAATTGCTGATGGTTTGCAAGCCGCTGAGCGTGCAAAGAAAGATCTAGACCTGGCACAAGCTAATGCTTCAGATCAATTGAAAGAAGCAAAACGCACAGCAACTGAGCTCATTGAGCAAGCGAATAAACGTAAAGCACAAATCATCGACGAAGCACGTGAGGAAGCTCAGGCAGAACGCCAGAAAATCCTGACTCAAGCCGAAGCGGAGATTGAAGCAGAACGTAACCGTGCTCGCGATGAGCTGCGTAAACAGGTTGCAACTCTGGCAATTGCTGGTGCTGAGAAAATTCTTGAGCGTTCAATCGATAAAGATACGCACAAAGATATTCTCGACAACATTACTGCAAAACTTTAACGGAGGGGGCGCATATGTCGGATTTGACTACAATCGCACGCCCCTACGCTAAAGCAGCCTTTGATTTTGCGGTAGAAAAACAGCAACTTGGCCATTGGAGCCAGATGCTTGCTTTCACCGCTGAAGTCGCAAAAAACGAACAAATGCACGAGCTGTTAACCAGCTCGGGCTCAGCTAATAAATTGGCTGAGATTTTTATTGCAGTTTGTGGCGAACAGCTTGATGGTCATGGCCAAAACCTGATTAAGGTAATGGCAGAAAATGGTCGTCTGTTGGCGATTCCTGCGCTTTATGAGCACTTTGCTGTGCTAAAGCAGGAACATGAGAAGAAAGTAGATGTGGAAGTGATTTCCGCTACTGAACTCAGTGAACAACAGCGTTCAGAAATTGGCAGCAAGCTTGAGCAGCGTTTAGAGCGCAAAGTTCAGCTGAATTGCAGTGTAGATGAGACTCTGCTTGGCGGAGTTATTATTCGAGCCGGAGACTTAGTCATCGATAACTCAGCACGCGGACGTTTGAAGCGTCTGAGCGATGCATTGCAGTCTTGATGGGGATTGGAGCATGCAACTTAATTCCACGGAAATTAGCGATCTGATCAAACAACGTATTGAATCTTTCAACGTTGTTAGTGAAGCTCGCAACGAAGGTACTATCGTATCGGTAAGCGACGGTATCATTCGTATTCACGGCCTTGCAGATGTTATGCAAGGTGAAATGATTGAATTACCGGGCAACCGTTATGCACTGGCACTGAACCTTGAGCGTGACTCGGTCGGTGCGGTAGTAATGGGTCCATACGCGGATCTGCGTGAAGGCATGAAAGTAACAGGTACTGGCCGTATTTTGGAAGTTCCTGTTGGTCCTGAGCTGCTAGGTCGTGTAGTTAACACTCTGGGTGAGCCGATTGATGGTAAAGGCCCAATCGGTGCAAAACAGACTTCACCAGTTGAAGTGATCGCACCGGGTGTTATCGATCGTAAGTCGGTTGATCAACCTGTTCAAACTGGTTACAAATCAGTGGACTCGATGATTCCAATCGGCCGTGGCCAGCGTGAGCTGATCATCGGTGACCGTCAAACAGGTAAAACTGCGTTGGCGATTGATGCGATCATCAACCAGAAAAACTCTGGTATTTACTCTATCTATGTTGCTATCGGCCAGAAAGCGTCAACCATTGCGAACGTAGTTCGTAAATTGGAAGAGCACGGCGCACTGAAAAACACCATTGTTGTGGTGGCTTCAGCGTCTGAATCTGCTGCACTGCAATACCTCGCGCCTTACTCAGGCTGTGCGATGGGTGAATACTTCCGCGATCGCGGTGAAGATGCGCTGATTGTATACGATGACCTGTCTAAACAGGCTGTTGCTTACCGTCAAATCTCACTGCTTCTGCGTCGTCCACCAGGCCGTGAAGCTTTCCCTGGCGACGTTTTCTACCTCCACTCTCGTCTACTAGAGCGTGCCGCTCGTGTAAACGAAGAGTACGTAGAGCGTTTCACCAAGGGTGAAGTGAAAGGTAAGACCGGTTCTCTAACCGCTCTGCCAATCATCGAAACTCAAGCTGGTGACGTATCGGCATTCGTACCGACCAACGTAATCTCGATCACTGATGGTCAGATCTTCCTACAAACTGAACTGTTCAACGCGGGCGTACGTCCAGCGGTTGACCCAGGTATCTCAGTTTCTCGTGTAGGTGGTGCAGCGCAAACCAAGATCGTTAAGAAGCTCTCTGGTGGTATCCGTACTGCTCTGGCTGCTTACCGTGAATTGGCGGCGTTTGCTCAGTTCTCTTCGGATCTGGATGAAGCGACCAAGCGTCAGCTGACTCACGGTCAGAAAGTGACTGAACTGATGAAGCAGAAACAGTATGCACCAATGTCTGTCTTTGATCAGGCTCTGGTGATCTTTGCTGCGGAACGTGGCTATCTGACAGACGTAGAACTGAACAAGGTTCTCGACTTCGAAGCTGCTCTACTATCGTATGCTCGTGCTCATTACGCTGAATTGGCAGCGCAAATCGACAAGACGGGTGCTTACAACGATGAGATCGAAGCTCAGCTGAAGAAGCTGGTTGACGATTTCAAAGCAACCCAAACTTGGTAATGAGGTCGGTGGCAGTTTCTGCCACCAACTAACGGAGAGTAACGATGGCCGGCGCAAAAGAGATACGTACTAAGATCGGGAGTGTGAAAAGCACTCAGAAGATTACGAAAGCGATGGAAATGGTGGCTGCTTCAAAAATGCGTCGTTCACAGGACGCTATGGAGTCATCACGCCCTTACGCACAAACAATACGTAAAGTGATCGGTCATGTCGCCAACGCAAGTCTAGAGTATCGTCATCCGTATCTAGAAGAGCGTGAAGCGAAGCGAGTTGGTTACATCATTATTTCTACAGACCGCGGTTTGTGTGGTGGTTTGAACATTAACTTGTTCAAAAAAGCCATCACAGATATGCAAACTTGGAAAGAGAAAGGTGCGCAGATTGAGCTGGCGATTATCGGCTCAAAAGCGACCGCTTTTTTCAACAACAGCGGCGCGAAAGTAGCGGCTCAGGTTTCTGGTTTGGGCGACAGCCCAAGCTTAGAAGATCTGATCGGTTCGGTTGGCGTCATGCTGAAGAAATACGATAAAGGTGAGTTAGACCGCCTTTATCTGGTGTTCAACCAGTTTGTGAACACCATGGTGCAAAAACCAAAGATCGATCAATTGCTACCTTTGCCAAAATCGGACAGCGAAGATATGCAGCGTGATCACATGTGGGACTACATCTACGAGCCTGAACCAAAGCCTCTATTAGATGCGCTTTTACTGCGCTTCATTGAGTCGCAGGTTTATCAAGGTGTTGTAGAAAACCTAGCGTGTGAGCAAGCAGCCCGAATGGTTGCGATGAAAGCTGCTACCGATAACGCGAGCAACCTGATTGATGATTTACAACTTGTGTACAACAAAGCCCGTCAGGCGGCGATTACACAAGAATTGTCGGAAATCGTAGGCGGCGCGGCTGCGGTTTAAGCTTAGGTAAAACAAACAGTTTAGAGGATTAACGATGGCTACAGGTAAGATCGTACAGATCATCGGTGCGGTAGTCGACGTAGAGTTCCCACAGAGCGAAGTACCAAGTGTTTACGATGCTCTGAATGTTGTGGATTCCAAAGAACGTCTGGTTCTGGAAGTTCAACAGCAGCTAGGCGGTGGCGTGATTCGCGCTATCGTTATGGGTAGCTCGGATGGTTTACGTCGTGGAATGACAGTACAAAACACTGGCGCTCCAATTTCAGTACCAGTAGGTACTAAAACCCTAGGTCGTATCATGAACGTGCTTGGTGATGCGATTGACGAACGTGGCGACATTGGCGCAGAAGAGGTGTACTCGATTCACCGTCCTGCTCCAAGCTACGAAGAACAGTCTAGTGCAACTGAACTTTTGGAAACGGGTGTTAAGGTTATCGACCTGATCTGTCCGTTTGCGAAAGGCGGTAAAATCGGTCTGTTCGGTGGTGCGGGTGTAGGTAAGACCGTTAACATGATGGAACTTATCAACAACATCGCGCTACAGCACTCAGGTTTGTCAGTATTTGCTGGGGTAGGTGAGCGTACTCGTGAGGGTAACGACTTCTACCACGAAATGCAGGAAGCGGGCGTTGTAAACGTTGAACAACCAGAACTGTCGAAAGTAGCGATGGTTTACGGTCAGATGAACGAGCCACCAGGCAACCGTCTGCGTGTAGCACTGACTGGTCTGACTATGGCGGAAAAGTTCCGTGATGAAGGCCGTGACGTACTGCTGTTTATCGACAACATCTACCGTTACACCCTAGCGGGAACGGAAGTATCTGCTCTGCTTGGCCGTATGCCTTCAGCGGTAGGTTACCAACCAACACTGGCTGAAGAGATGGGTGTTCTGCAAGAACGTATCACGTCAACCAAAAAAGGTTCTATCACCTCTGTACAAGCGGTATACGTACCTGCGGATGACTTGACTGACCCATCACCAGCAACCACGTTTGCTCACTTGGATGCAACTGTGGTTCTGAACCGTAACATCGCCGCTATGGGTCTATACCCAGCGATCGACCCACTGGATTCGACTTCACGTCAATTGGATCCACTGGTTGTTGGTCAAGAGCACTACGATGTGGCGCGTGGCGTGCAAGCAACGCTACAACGCTATAAAGAGCTGAAAGACATCATCGCGATTCTAGGTATGGACGAACTGTCTGAAGCGGACAAGCAAGTCGTTGCTCGTGCGCGTAAGATCGAACGTTTCCTGACTCAGCCTTACCACGTAGCAGAAGTCTTTACTGGCGATCCAGGGGTATACGTACCTCTGAAAGAAACCCTGCGTGGTTTCAAAGGTCTGCTGGCAGGTGACTACGATGACATTCCAGAGCAAGCGTTTATGTACTGCGGTACGATTGACGATGCTATCGAGAATGCGAAGAAGCTATAAGGCTGACTAGGAGGCGATATGGCAGCAATAACCTTTCATCTGGACGTAGTGAGCGCAGAGAAAAAACTGTTCTCTGGCTTGGTTGAAACGTTTCAGGTGACCGGTAGCGAAGGTGAGCTGGGTATTTTCCACGGCCATACACCGCTGCTGACCGCTATCAAGCCTGGTATGGTGCGTATTGTGAAACTGCACGGCCACGAAGAGTACATTTATGTCTCAGGTGGTATTGTTGAGGTTCAGCCGGGCACAGCGACTGTGTTGGCCGATACCGCAATCCGTGGAGAAGATCTGGACGCAGCTAAGGCAGAAGAAGCCAAACGTCGTGCGGAAGAGCGTATTCTCAACCAGCATGGCGATATGGACTTTGCACAAGCGGCCAGTGAACTGGCTAAAGCCATCGCGCAGCTTCGCGTGATTGAATTGACCAAAAAGCGTCGTTAATCATGCTTACAAGCTGATAAAAAGCCTGACCTATGTCAGGCTTTTTTGTCTCTTGTGCACCGCTTATCGGTAAGAGTGTGTGACGTTATGGGATGTTTTTTGTCCCGTTATTGACTGATCACTAATAAATAAACGTGATTTTCTATGAAAATAATCGCTCTTCTTATTTTCGAGATAATCGGCAATTAACTATTTTCAGTTTGCTGTTTAGAATACGACGCAGAAAAATGACTAGGTAGATAACAAATGAAATTCAGTACGGTAATTCTCGCGGCAGGGAAAGGAACTCGTATGCACTCCAATATGCCGAAGGTGCTGCATACATTGGCGGGTAAGCCTATGGTCAAACACGTCATTGATACGTGTAATAACCTAGGCGCGCAAAATATCCATCTGGTTTATGGCCATGGTGGCGACCAGATGCAGCAAGCTCTGGTGAACGAAAGCGTCAACTGGGTTTTGCAAGCGCAGCAACTGGGAACAGGGCACGCCGTAGATCAGGCCTCTCCCCATTTCCAAGATGATGAAAAAATCTTGGTGTTGTACGGGGATGTACCGCTGATTTCTGAAGACACTATTGAAAGTTTACTTGAAGCACAGCCCACCGATGGCATTGCACTACTGACTGTTGTTTTGGAAGACCCTACAGGTTACGGCCGTATCGTACGTAAACGTGGCCCTGTGGTGGCGATCGTTGAGCAGAAAGA
This sequence comes from Vibrio cholerae ATCC 14035, assembly GCF_000621645.1. Lineage (GTDB taxonomy): Bacteria > Pseudomonadota > Gammaproteobacteria > Enterobacterales > Vibrionaceae > Vibrio > Vibrio cholerae. The sequence continues at coordinate 66,110 of NZ_JHXR01000019.1, forward strand.
TGCCAGCGAAGAGCAAAAGCTGATCAAAGAAGTCAACACTGGGGTGCTGGTGGCGACTGGTCGTGACCTTAAGCGTTGGTTGGCAGGGCTAAACAACAATAACGCGCAAGGCGAATACTACCTGACTGACGTGATTGCGGCAGCGCATGATGAAGGCCGTGCCGTCGAAGCGGTACATCCTTCACACTCAATCGAAGTGGAAGGGGTAAACGATCGCATTCAATTGGCGCGTCTTGAGCGTGCTTTCCAAGCGCGTCAGGCCAAGAAGCTGCTTGAGCAAGGTGTGATGCTGCGCGATCCTGCACGTTTTGACCTGCGCGGAACACTGCAGTGCGGTTCGGATGTGGAAATCGATGTTAACGTGATTATTGAAGGCAATGTATCGATCGGTAATAACGTAGTGATTGGCGCGGGCTCAATTCTCAAAGATTGTGAGATTGATGACAACACGGTGATCCGCCCATACAGCGTAATTGAAGGGGCGACGGTCGGTGAAAACTGTACAGTTGGGCCGTTTACTCGTCTACGTCCCGGAGCAGAGCTACGCGATGATGCGCATGTCGGCAACTTTGTGGAGATGAAAAATGCTCGTCTTGGTGAAGGTTCAAAAGCCAATCACCTGACTTATCTTGGCGATGCTGAGATTGGCAAAGGCGTGAATGTGGGCGCTGGGGTGATCACCTGTAACTACGACGGTGCCAATAAGCACAAAACCGTGATTGGCGATGATGTGTTTGTGGGTTCTGATTGCCAGCTCGTAGCGCCTGTAACCATTGGTAACGGTGCGACCATTGGTGCCGGTACAACCCTGACGAAGAATGTCGCTGAAGGTGAGTTAGTCATCACTCGTGCGCCAGAGCGCAAAATTGCTGGCTGGCAGCGTCCGGCGAAAAAGAAATAATTGAACCGATTGAAAAAAGAGCCGCATTCGCGGCTCTTTTTGTATTACTCAAGTACAGTTTATTCGTCACTGACCACGCGAGCATTGTCGGGGGTGGTGAACTGTTCACGTAACTGACGGTTAGAGAGTATGTAACCTATCCACAACCCGCCTGTACACAACACAATCGCAATGCCTGTCACTGGCTGAGCTTGGCTGGCAAGCGCAGCCACTAGGGCGCTGGATAAACTGCTGACACTGATCTGTAAGCTGTTTTGTAATCCGGCAGCGGTTGCTGGGCTTTGCTTAGCACTGGATAAAGCACGGTTGACCACTATCGGATACATGGCACCATTGGCCACCGCAATCAAGCAGAATGGAGCCAAGATTGGCCAAATTGAGCTGAGCGTCCATTGTGAGGCGACAAAAATCATCGCCGCTGACAGGGTAAACAGCGCAATCAACTGTTTGAGCACCAGTTCATCACCGTATTTCTGAACCGCTTTCTTACCTAGGTAGCCACCCACCATAAATGCAATGGTTTGTGGAATAAAGCTCAGGCCAATGTCCCGTGCTTGATAACCAAGCTGCGCCATGATTTCCGGCATCCCGGTCAGGTAGGCAAAAAACGCCGCCGATGCACAAGCAAACATCATCACATTGCCGAGATAGGTTTTGCTTTTCAGTAAACCTTTAATATCTTGCGCGATAGAAGTGGTTTTTGGCTCAGCAATTTCATTGGTTTGTAAGCCCGTACTCACCACCAACACAATACCCATCAAGGTTAAAGTCAAAAAGATGCTGTGCCAGCCAAAGTAATCTGCCAGCAGTACACCCAGTTGCGGTGCTAGGGCTGGAGAGAGCGCTACCAGTGGCATGATGGTCGCAAACAGCTGTTGGCTGGCTGAGCTTGGGTAACGCTTGATCACCATCGCCTGCCAAATGACCGCAGGCGCGCACACCCCAATCGCTTGGATAAAACGCAGCAGTAGCAGTTGCCATACCGTTGAGCTAAACGCGAGTCCGGCAGAGGCGAGGGTAAAAACGAGTAAGCCAGCAATCAGCGTATTACGATGGCCAAATTTGTCGGAAGCTAAGCCCCACAGTAACTGGCCAAGCGCCATCCCCACTAAGAACACCGTCAGTGATAGAGCGATTTGTTCAGGGCCGGTCGCAAAAGCGGTTTCCATCATTTTAAACGCAGGCAGATACATGTCGGTGGCAATAAAACCGAGCATGGAGAGTGCCGAAAGGTAAACCAACTGGAAGAAAGATACTTTCATTTTTTCATGTCCATCAAAATTATTCACACATGTTTTTTTCAGTATCCGTTGGCGCCAACCAGGATTTTTCTGTAGTTACATTCTAGTTTTGTCTTGTGATGAAGAGAAACGGCAAATTTTTCGGTTATCATGCAAAAAAATTGATAGGTAGGTGAGTGATGTTTTCCAAATCCTCTTTGGAGATGTTGGATGCCGTAGCGCGTTTAGGCAGTTTTACTGCGGCAGCAGAGGTGCTGCACAAAGTGCCTTCGGCGATCAGCTACAGTGTGCGCCAAATAGAGAGTGAACTGGGTGTGGTGCTGTTTCGCCGTTTACCGCGTAAGGTCGAGCTAACCCCGGCTGGTGAGCTGTTTATGCTTGAGGCAAGGCAGTTACTGCGCCAGATGGAGGAGATCCGCGCGCAAACCAAACGTGCTGCGCATGGTTGGCGTAAAACCTTGAAGGTGACACTCGATAACGTAGTCAAGCTGGATAAGATGAAGCCGATGGTGGAAGCCTTCTACCAAACCTTTGATTTCGCCGAGCTACAGATCAACATGGAAGTGTTCAACGGCTCGTGGGAAGCGATTGCACAAGGCCGCGCCGATATCGTGATTGGCGCAACCGCAGCAGTACCAGTGGGTGGCGATTTTGAAGTGCGCGATATGGGCATTCTTGACTGGGCATTTGTGATGTCACCCAATCACCCCTGCGTGCGCGAGCAGAATTTGAGTGAAGAGTTTATCAGTCAGTTTTTAGCCATCTGTTTGGATGATACCTCAAGCGTATTGCCCAAACGTCATACTGAACACTATCCTAAACAGCGCCGTTTGCTACTGCCAAACTGGTACAGCGCGATTGAAAGTTTAAAAAGTGGACTCGGGGTCGGCTATATGCCAAGGCATATGGCGCAGCCGCTACTGGCCAGCGGTCAGTTGGTAGAGAAAGTGTTGCCCGATGAAAAACTGCTTAGCCACTGCTGCCTAGTGTGGCGCAAAGACGATAATCATAAATTGATTGAGTGGATGGTGAATTATCTGGGCAGTAGCGATCAACTTTACAGTGATTGGCTACAAGCTAAATAACCTAATAACAAGAGCCAGCGTTGCTGGCTCTTAAACGACGCTTCAGTGATAGACAAAACGGAAGGGTTATGGGCGCTCAAAAATGGTCGCGATACCCTGACCTAAGCCGATACACATGGTAGCAAGGCCATATTTCGCATCTTTGGCTTCCATCAAATTGATCAGCGTGGTTGAGATACGTGTACCCGAGCAACCCAGTGGATGACCGAGCGCTATCGCGCCGCCATTGAGGTTGACCTTGTCATCCATCATATCCAGTAAGCCTAAGTCTTTAGCGCAAGGTAGAGATTGCGCGGCAAACGCTTCGTTCAATTCCACCACATCCATATCCTGCATGGTTAAACCCGCACGTTTGAGCGCTTTATGGGTCGCAGGTACTGGGCCGTAACCCATGATCGAAGGATCGCAACCGGCCACGGCCATCGCTTTAATGCGAGCGCGAATGGTTAAACCGAGTGCTTTGGCTTTCTGTTCACTCATCACCAACATCGCTGAAGCACCATCCGAAAGTGCCGAAGAGGTTCCTGCAGTCACAGTTCCGTTGGCCGGATCGAATACGGGACGCAGTTCAGCTAATCCCGCCACTGTGGTTTCCGGGCGGATCACTTCATCGTAATCTAGGGTAAACAGCGTACCATCGGCAGCATGCCCCTCGGTGGGCAGAATCTCGTTTTTAAAGCGACCTTCTAATGTTGCTGCATGAGCACGCGCATGAGAGCGCGCAGCGAACTCATCTTGCTGCTGACGGCTAATACCATGCAGCTTGCCGAGCATCTCTGCGGTCAGTCCCATCATTCCCGCTGCTTTGGCCACGTTCTTAGACAGGCCCGGATGGAAATCAACGCCGTGAGTCATTGGCACGTGGCCCATGTGCTCAACGCCTCCCACTAAACAGATCTCTGCATCGCCAACCATGATTGCGCGCGCCGCATCATGCAGTGCTTGCATGGACGATCCACACAAACGGTTGACGGTGACCGCGCCAATCTCAATTGGCAGACCCGCAAGCAGCGCTGCGTTACGCGCAACGTTAAAGCCTTGTTCAAGGGTTTGCTGCACACAGCCCCAATAAATGTCTTCAATCTCTTTTGGATTGACCTGTGGGTTGCGCGCCAGAATGCCTTTCATCAAATGTGCTGAAAGATCTTCCGCACGTTGGTGGCGAAACGCACCGCCTTTGGAGCGTCCCATCGGAGTACGTAGGCAATCAACAATCACTACTGTATTCATTTTGTTATTCCTTTTCTAAACCGATTTACAGGGCACTGGCTTGCTGAGCGCTGTAGAAAGATGTTCCTTGTTGCGCCATGTTCTTCAGCAGTTGCGGTACTTGATAGAGCGCGCCGAGGTCAGCGTATTTTTCCGCCATAGCCACATAGTTGGCGATGCCTATGGTATCTAGGTAACGAAATACACCACCACGGAACGGAGGGAAGCCAAGACCGTACACCAACGCCATGTCAGCTTCTTGCGCGGAGGCGATGATCCCTTCTTCAAGACAGAGCACCACTTCATTAATCATCGGAATCATAGTGCGTTCGATAAGGGTTTGTGGGTCAAAGTTTTGTGGTGCGCCGCATACAGGCGCAAGAATGGCGAGCACGTCATCGCTGAAGGCTTTTTTCGGTTTGCCTTTTTTATCAACGGTGTACTGATAGAAGCCGCTGCCATTTTTCTGGCCAAATTTTTTCGCTTCGTACAGGGCATCAATCGCTTCTCGGCCAGATTTGGCCATGCGAGTTGGGAAGCCTTCGGCCATCACTGCCTGAGCATGGTGTGCAGTATCAATGCCGACCACATCAAGCAAATACGCCGGGCCCATTGGCCAGCCGAATTGACGCTCCATCACTTTGTCGATTTCGGTGAAGTTAGCACCATCACGCATCAGTAGGCTAAAGCCTGCAAAGTAAGGGAAGAGTACGCGGTTAACGAAGAATCCTGGGCAGTCATTGACCACAATCGGTGATTTGCCCATTTTCGCCGCATAAGCCACCACTCGGTTGATGGTGTCTTCTGAGGTGTGTTCACCACGGATGATTTCCACCAAAGGCATGCGATGCACAGGGTTAAAGAAGTGCATACCGCAGAAGTTCTGTGGGCGCTTGAGTGATTTGGCGAGCAGGTTAATGGGAATGGTCGAGGTGTTGGAGGTCAGAATCGTTTCTGCATCGACCAATCCTTCCACTTCGCTCAGTACCGCGGCTTTGACTTTCGGATTTTCCACCACGGCTTCGACAATCACGTCCGCCTGATCAATCCCTGCGTAATGCAGAGAAGGGGTGATGGAAGCCAGAATACCAGCCATTTTGAATCCATCGATCTTGCCGCGCTCTAACTGTTTGTTGAGGAGCTTGGCCGCTTCGGTCATGCCCAACTCTAAAGAGTGCGGTGCGATGTCTTTCATCAGCACAGGTACGCCTTTGAGAGCCGATTGATACGCGATGCCCCCACCCATAATGCCCGCGCCGAGCACGGCGGCGTGTTGGGTGTCTTGGCTTGCCGCTTTCGCGGATTGTTTGGCTAAGCCTTTGATGTATTGATCATTGAGGAAAATACCAACCAGTGCTTGCGCCTCGGTAGATTTTGCGAGCTTGATGAAGTGTTTGCGCTCGATATCCAGCGCAGCATCGCGTGGTAAACGCGCCGCTTCTTCAATGGTCACGACAGATGTCATCGGTGCTGGATAGTGTTTGCCTGCCACTTGCGCCACCATGCCTTTTGCCATGGTAAAGCTCATCATGGCTTCCAGCTTGCTTAAAGTCAGCGCTGAGGTTTTCTGCTGACGGCGTTTTTGCCAATCCAGTTTTTCTTCAATCGCTTGAGTCAAAGTGGTGATTGCGGAATCGATCAGTTTGTCGCTATCGACAATCGCATCCAGTAATCCCACTTTTAAGGCTTCTTCCGCGCGGCACGCTTTACCTTGGGTGATGATTTCCATCGCGCTATCAGCACCAATCAAACGTGGCAGACGCACGGTGCCGCCAAATCCCGGCATGATGCCCAGTTTGGTTTCAGGCAAGCCAATGCTGGTGGTGGCATCACCAATCCGAAAATCGGTGGCGAGTACACATTCACAGCCGCCGCCAAGTGTGTGGCCTTTTAACGCTGACAAGGTGGGGAAAGGTAAATCTTCCAACTTGTTAAAAATGCGATTGGCAAACTGCAACCACTCATCCAATTCTGCTTCCGGTTTGGCAAATAGCCCGAGAAATTCGGTGATATCAGCGCCGACGATAAAAGCCTCTTTATCTGAGCTGAGTAGGAGGCCTTTGACACTGGAATCGGCAGCGAGCGCATCTAACGCTTTATCGAGGGATTCCAGTGTGTGTAAATCCAGTTTGTTAACGGAAGCAGGAGCACAGAAAGAGAGCTCGGCAATTCCATTAGCGAGTTGCTTTACCTGTAGGGTTTTGGCTTGGTAAATCATTGTCTATCTCCGTGACATACAATCAGTGATTGTGTGAGAGAGCGGTTGTCATTTTTATGTTCTGGTTTGACCAGTTGCCTAAGTTTGAACCTGAGATTAGCTAATTTCAATACATTTTTTAAACAAGTGTTTAACATTGTGCGTTAAGTCGAGTCGAGCTTATGGTGAGGCCGTGTTACACTGGGCGCCTTTTTTATTGAGACCTGAGTTATGAATCTTCATCCCTACCTCATTCCCATGGCTTCTGTTCGGTTTGAAGAAGAGATTAAAAAGAGTCTGTTTATTACCTATTTGGCACATACGCCAGATCTTGCCAGTGCCAAAGCGTTTGTTGATGAGATTAAGCAGCGTCATGCGGATGCGAGACACAACTGCTGGGCGTTTGTGGCTGGGCGACCTGAAAACTCCATGCTGTGGGGATTGAGTGATGATGGTGAGCCATCCGGTACTGCGGGAAAACCCATCTTGGCTCAGCTCACGGGGTCTCATATCGGCGAAATTACGGCGGTAGTGACCCGTTATTATGGCGGTGTTCTATTGGGAACCGGTGGCTTAGTGAAAGCGTATGGTGGCGGTGTGCAACAAGCGCTCAAGCGACTTCAAACTATTGAGAAAAAAATCACCACATCTGTGCACCTGACGCTAGACTACGCCATGATTCCATTACTCCATTCCATAATGGCGCAATTTTCTGCGACGGAAATGGAGGCTCACTATAATGAACAAGTCGAAATGGTGGTGGAATTAGAGGCATTGCAATCAGATGCTTTCACACAAGCCTTGATCAATAAAAGTGGCGCGAAAATACAGGTGAGTCGCTCACCACAACATAGTCAGAATTAGCGAGTCAGCTCAAACCATAATGCAATTTCGTTCAATTATCCGTATTGTCGGGCTTTTGCTCGCTCTATTTAGCGTTTCTATGCTTGCGCCTGCGTTGGTGGCTTTGATCTACCGCGATGGGGCAGGTGTGCCGTTTGTCTCAACCTTTTTTGTATTACTGCTGTGTGGCGGCTTATTCTGGTTTCCGAACCGCCATCATAAACATGAACTCAAGGCACGGGATGGTTTTTTAATCGTCGTATTGTTCTGGACAGTAATCGGCAGCGCTGGCGCATTACCTTTTTTGCTCGCAGCCGATCCCAACATTTCAGTCACCGATGCGTTTTTCGAATCCTTTTCGGCGTTAACGACCACGGGGGCGACCGTGATTGTTGGCTTAGACGAACTCCCCAAAGCCATCCTTTTCTATCGCCAATTTTTGCAATGGTTTGGTGGAATGGGGATCATCGTACTCGCCGTCGCGATTTTACCTGTACTTGGCATCGGTGGGATGCAGCTTTATCGAGCGGAAATTCCCGGACCAGTCAAAGATACCAAAGTGACTCCAAGGATTGCAGAAACCGCCAAAGCGCTTTGGTATATCTATTTAAGCTTAACCATCGCTTGCGCCAGCGCTTTCTGGTTAGCGGGAATGAGTTTATTTGATGCGATTTGCCATAGCTTCTCGACCATCGCCATCGGCGGTTTCTCAACTCACGATGCCAGTATGGGGTATTTCGACAGTTATGCGATAAACCTCATCACCGTCGTTTTCTTACTGATCTCATCATGTAACTTCACTTTGCATTATGCTGCTTTCGCAACGGGCGGTGTACACCCTAAGTACTATTGGCGCGATCCTGAGTTTCGTGCATTTTTCGTCATCCAAGTTCTGCTGTTTGTGATCTGCTTTTCTGTGTTACTGAAACACCACTCTTACGACAGCTTTTATCAAGCCTTTGACCAAGCGCTGTTCCAAACCGTATCCATCTCAACCACAGCGGGTTTTACCACCACAGGTTTTTCGGACTGGCCACTCTTTTTACCTGTGTTATTGCTCTTCTCCTCTTTTATAGGAGGATGCGCAGGCTCAACGGGTGGCGGCATGAAAGTGATCCGTGTGTTGCTACTGACCCTACAAGGGGCTCGGGAAATGAAGCGCTTAGTTCACCCTCGCGCCATCTACCCGATCAAACTTGGCGGCAGAGCACTCTCACAGCGCGTCGTGGATGCGGTATGGGGCTTCTTCTCTGCTTATGCATTGGTGTTTGTCGTGTGTATGCTTGCACTCATCGCCACGGGAATGGATGAGCTGAGCGCATTTTCTGCTGTCGCCGCCACACTGAATAACTTGGGGCCTGGCCTTGGGGAAGTTGCCGTACACTTTGCGGATGTGAATGACAAAGCTAAGTGGATTTTGATTGCGTCCATGCTGTTTGGACGCTTAGAAATATTTACTCTATTGATTCTGCTTACGCCGACATTCTGGCGTAGTTAGTGATAATACTAAGGAGAGAGCTGTGAAAGCGTTACTGTTGTACTCAAGCCAAGAAGGCCAAACGCGGAAAATTATCGAACGTATCGCTCAGCAGATGCCGGAGTACGATTGCGACATCCAAGATCTGCATCAGGTCCATGAGATAGCGTTGGCGGATTATGAAAAAATCTTGATTGGTGCATCGATTCGTTACGGCCGCCTCAATGAAAAGCTCTATCAATTTATTCAACGTCATGTCACGACGCTGACCAATAGCAAAGCCGCTTTCTTCTGCGTCAATCTCACCGCGAGAAAAGAAGATCAAGGAAAAGATACGCCAGAAGGGAGTGTCTATATTCAAACCTTCCTGAAAAAGTCACCGTGGCAACCAGAGCGTATTGCCGTATTTGCTGGGGCACTGTATTACCCGCGTTACCGTTGGTTCGACAAAATGATGATACGTTTGATCATGACCTTGACGGGGGGAGAAACGGATACCAGTAAAGAAGTGGAGTACACCAATTGGGAAAAAGTCTCTCAATTTGGTGAACAATTCCGCAATTGGTAGAGAAAACCATCACTTTCAGGCCTTGGTGACTCTTTTTTCATCGAACAGTGAAAAACAGCGAAAAAAAACCAAAAAAACACTTGTCAGTGTGAAGCAGATCTCTATAATGCGCCCTCACTGACACGGCAGACGCAGTAAGCGTTAGTAGTGATTCAGTTCGGTGTTTTAGGTGGCGAAATCGCCAACGAAAATAAACTGAAAAAAGTGTTTAACACAACAGTTTATCTCGCTAAAATGGCCGCCTCTTCTGAAGCAGACCGCCAAGAAGAGCGCTCTTTAACAATATAAACCAATCAATCTGTGTGGGCACTCGTTGATGATAATCAAAAAAGAATTATCAATGAACTGAGTGACCATTTGAATGAGCAATCATTCAGCACAGTCAATTCACTATCGAAAGATAGTATCAGTATTCATTGAGCCGAAGCGAAAGCTTCACAAAACTTTTAATTGAAGAGTTTGATCATGGCTCAGATTGAACGCTGGCGGCAGGCCTAACACATGCAAGTCGAGCGGCAGCACAGAGGAACTTGTTCCTTGGGTGGCGAGCGGCGGACGGGTGAGTAATGCCTGGGAAATTGCCCGGTAGAGGGGGATAACCATTGGAAACGATGGCTAATACCGCATAACCTCGCAAGAGCAAAGCAGGGGACCTTCGGGCCTTGCGCTACCGGATATGCCCAGGTGGGATTAGCTAGTTGGTGAGGTAAGGGCTCACCAAGGCGACGATCCCTAGCTGGTCTGAGAGGATGATCAGCCACA
>NZ_JHXR01000020.1 GCF_000621645.1 Vibrio cholerae ATCC 14035
GGAAAGCCAAAAGGTGTCATGTTCCATAGCGATCAAGGCAGTCATTATACTAGCCGTAAATACCGTCAATTACTGTGGCGCTTTCAAATAAAACAGAGTTTATCTCGCCGAGGAAACTGTTGGGATAATGCGCCGATAGAGCGCTTCTTTAGAAGTCTGAAGACGGAATGGGTGCCAACTGTGGGTTATCGTAGCTTCGCTGAGGCTCAACAAGAGATCACCCGCTACATTATCGGATATTACTGCCAACTCAGGCCACATCAGTATAACGGTGGTCTAACTCCCAATGAATCAGAACGATTATATTGGGAAAACTCTAAAACCGTGGCCAATTTTAGTTGACCACTACAGCTTGAGTAAGTGTCGCTATCGAGGTGCTTTATAGGCAGATATTGTCGGCTAAGTCCGCTGCTCTTTTCATTGGTTTCATCGTTCTCATGACCGTATCAATCCCCCAATGTCTACGTGTTTTGCGCATTTCAATACTTTTAGTAGCCATACTGCATAGAATGATGTGATAGAAAAATGTTTCAAGAATAAAGAGATATAGAGTCAGAATTACGAAACATGTGTTGATTCATTATGTTATCGAAGGCAGAGTGTTGGTTTTTCAAGCGCTTTAACCTTTAAATTGACGCATTATCAAACTGAAATAGGAAAGATTATGTACTCATCTCATCAATGTAAAAGACTCTCAATAATGGCTATTTTGGGATGTTTACCCTTTTCAGTAAATGGCGCAGTGGAATCAATGCCTCTTATGGGAGGCGTGTATAACTCGGCGCATGTTTTTAAGCATCAAATCACCAACTCGTTGAGTTATTCAACTCGATTAACACGCGATACTGCGCTGTTTACTATCGCTGGTCTCACTTTGGATAGTTATATCCTCACCTTACCATTGGACGTAAAAACGAAAGCGCGAGTCATAAAGCAAATATCCGATCCCAGCTATGCAATCCCGTTGGGATATTTTCTTTATCAGTATTATGACCGCTACACCGGCATGGCAACGGAAGATCAATTCAAAAATTACTTATCCACTGTGTATGATGAGCCAGCCTTAAAGGGGTTTGAACATAGTTTGTTTCAGCTTGGCAAACCTGTAGTGACAGAGCAAAGCCAACATAGTAAAGATCAAGCTCACCAGGAAGGAATTAAAGTCGACAGTGAATTTATTGCGACTATGGTGACCTTGTATGACGCTCTAGTTCAGATTGGTGAGTGGCGTGATCTCAAACAACTGCCTTCCCAATACCAGTATTTGTCGGATACGCCTGCTGATAACGCCTTAGTCTCAAAAATTCAACCACTTGTCGTGGATATTCTGCGTCAAACGGCCAACGGCATGGATGAGGGGGAGATGAAACATGCACTTCTGTCGGTTCTAGAAGATGCGAAACCAGAAAACGCCAATAAAGTGAACAACAAAGCGCAAGCTATTACGGTTAGCCTAATTGATTTTGTGCGTTTGAATGTGCTGAAAGGATATCGACAATTTCTTTATCAGGAAGAGCGCACCGCGCGTTTAAAAGAGTGGTTAAACAAAACATTGGACAGTGACCCTGAGCAATTAGTCACTTTTTTAACTTCACAACAGCAGCGCCGTTTTGCGGTACAAGTGACAGTGGATGGTTTGCAGCAAGGCTTGATTGAAGGGCTTGTTCACCCAGAAAACCCCTTTATCAAACAAGTCTATGCAGAGCATCAACAAGCTGAAAAAAGCCAGCATTCAACGCTGATGGAGCCGCTAGAACATAAGCAACAAGTCCGTTTCCTCTCCACCTTGGCTGAGCAAAATTATCAAGATCCTTACTATTTGCCCTTCTTCAAACAGCTTTATCAGCATTATCGTCAAACCATTGTGCAAGTCGGTATCTCTTCGACACCGACAATCAGTGTGCGTAATTTACCTATCATCAAAACTGGCGCTAAGGTTTCTGGGCTTGGTGGTACTGGTATTCCCAATTTCCACTTCGTTGATCGTCAAGCAGATCGCGCTTACTACTTTTTTGGCAACGATGCTTTGCAGCTCGATCGCTTGGTCAATGAACGAGGTGTGAAGACAATGTTCGATCGCCTAGATTACTTGAAAACACTCAACTGCAACGCTCAGTACGATTGGAATGCACATACTACCTACGATGGACTGGTGAATCTTGGTGCTGGCGAAGCTCTACGCGATTTCGGTGAAAAACGTTGTTTGCGAGAATTAAATGAAAGAGCGGAGGTGGAACGTCAACTTACCCCATTAAGAGCGAAATTAATTGAGCAGATCACCGCTTACCAAAATTCGTCGAAATGGATGGTATTAACGCGAGCGACATTAAAGCAGCGCCTTGAGCAACAACTGGCTGAATATGCTGAGCGGGACATCTTTGGCATGCCCGATTACACGCTGATTTATAATCCTTGGCCCGACCATTTTGCCCATTTCGCTGGACCGTTTAGCGATGAGGTGATCATGCCAACGGGAGAATTGAATCGCTTAGATTACTGGTTGAGAGAAACAGAAGCCGCATACAAAAAAGCTGGAGTTTATGAGCGTACTTTATGGGGAATGGCGGGCGATCACGGTTTAGCTCCCGTTTACGGCACCTTAAATCCAGAACGTAAAATTTTTGAGTCATTACAAAAAGATCTGGGGATTAAGATTGCGCTGGAGAAAATTTCCTCCGATGAAGGAGAGGGGCCGAAATTAACCAATGCTCTTAATGCGCCCAGTTATCAGAAGATTGATGTGGTGGTGGCCTCGACTGCCGGAGGTAACTTCATGCTCGATTTCTTTAATTCAGCGGCAGGGTGGGCAACACAACCTATTTATCAAGAATTGACCCAGTGGCAACCCAAAGAGAGTGACAAACCCCTTGATATTGTTAGTGAAAGCCTTGTTCGTTTAGGGGATAGCTTGGATTACTTAGTGGTTAGAGAGAAAACCTGTACTGTGGATGATTGTGCTGTGCGGGTGATCGGCATGCGTGAAGGTCAGCGCTTGGATGAGATCATACGCCTAGTGGGTAATAAGCGTTTTTACACGTCACAGCAAGGCCAACCTCAGCTATTACAGCTACAGCAACTGAATCCATATTTACCTAAGCCTCAAGCCAAGGCTCTCGAAGAGTTCGCGCAGTTGGTGGACAAATGTCTCTATCGTGCTGAAGAAGCGAACATAGCGACTTGGTGTGATGAGCAGGAATGGCGGCAGCTAACCCGCTTCACTCCTCGTCCTGACTCTGTGAATCAGCTTGCGGCACTTTATGAAGAAGATCGTGCCGGCACGATGAATCTCTTCCCTAAGCAGGGCGTCGGATACAACACCAAAGTGCCGGGACGACACGCTGGTGAAAGCTACTTAGAAAAAGATGCGTTTTTGGGATTCTGGGGTAAACCGATTGGGCCTAATGCGATGGCACTACAATCGGAACAAAATGGCTCTTTGGCTCCTACACTTTATGAGTATTTAACAGGAGAAAGTATTGAGGCTGGCCATGATGGCTGGGGTTACCCTTCATTACTCAATAAGTTAGATATTCAGTAACGTCTCACTTTACGTCGATCTACAATGTCAAGTCGCTTGGGTACAGTGTTGTACTGTAGCAAGCGGCATGATTGACGTGCAGGAGCTCATGCTTGAGCGGTCATCAGAAAATGAGAACTTAATCGGTATTCTAGACGTTAAACTCGGGGCGTGTATTTCGCACTTTTCCAGCGGTTTGGGGATTCACTCAAGCGTAGCAATGCGTCTGACAATACTTCATTGAGTTCAAGGTTGCCCCATCACAAAAATCACGATTTTCAAGGTTTCTTTCTGGTTTGAGATCTTCCCCAATAAGATCGCATTGATCTTGTTCATTGGTCGGTTTTCGTTGATCTAAATCAATACTCTCACTTGATGCATTTCGTTAAATACGCCACAACATATAGTGTCAGTCGCAGAAAAATTAGCCCTATATAGTGTATTTGTGGATAACTCTGTGAGTATGCTGGGTAAGGAGAGAAGGTGAAACCTATCGTAATCAAACGTGATGGCTCAAAAGCGCCATTCAACAGGGATCGTATCCAAGCTGCTGTAGAAAGTGCTGCGGAACATGCCGATCAGGAAATCGCTATCTACGCACTCAATGTGGCATTAGCCGTTGAACTCAAGCTGCGTGATTACGATGAGGTACACATCACCGAGATTCAAACCTTAGTAGAGAACGAGCTAATGCAAGGCCCGTACAAAGCATTAGCTCGTTCATACATTGAATATCGCCATGACCGCGATGTCGCGCGTGAGAAGCAGAGCAAGCTGACCAAAGAGATCGAAGGTCTGATCCAAGAAAGCAATGCGGATCTGCTCAATGAAAACGCCAATAAAGATGGCAAAGTGATCCCGACTCAGCGCGATTTGTTGGCGGGTATTGTCGCCAAGCATTATGCCAAAACGCGAATTTTACCACGTGATGTGGTGCAAGCTCATGAGTCGGGCGATATTCATTATCATGATCTGGATTACGCGCCTTTCTTCCCGATGTTTAACTGCATGTTGATTGACTTAAAAGGCATGCTGACTCATGGGTTTAAAATGGGTAATGCTGAAATTGACACGCCTAAGTCAATTTCAACCGCAACGGCAGTTACCGCGCAAATTATTGCTCAAGTCGCGAGCCATATTTATGGTGGCACTACCATCAACCGGATTGATGAAGTACTGGCTCCTTATGTGACGGCAAGCTACGAAAAGCATTTAGAGATTGCCCGCGAATGGGATATTCACAACCCTGAAGCGTTTGCTAAGGCGCGCACGGAAAAAGAGTGCTATGACGCTTTCCAATCGTTGGAGTATGAAGTCAACACGCTGCATACCGCGAATGGGCAAACACCGTTTGTGACTTTTGGTTTTGGTCTGGGTACAAGCTGGGAATCGCGCTTGATCCAGCAATCGATCCTGAAAAATCGCATCGCAGGTTTGGGTAAAAACCGTAAAACGGCGGTATTCCCGAAACTGGTGTTTGCGATTAAAGATGGGCTCAACCACAAAGCAGAAGATCCTAATTACGACATTAAGCAGATCGCGTTAGAGTGCGCTTCTAAACGCATGTACCCAGACATTCTCAACTACGACAAAGTGGTTGAAGTGACGGGTTCATTCAAAACCCCGATGGGATGTCGCTCTTTCCTAAATCCTTATGAGGAAAATGGGGAGTTGATCCATGAAGGGCGTAATAATCTTGGCGTTGTCAGCTTGAACCTGCCACGCATTGCCTTGCAGGCGAAAGGCGATATAAACAAATTCTATGCTCTGTTGGATGACAAACTGAAAATTGCTCGCCGCGCATTAGATACTCGGATTAACCGTTTAGAAAATGTGAAAGCACGTGTTGCACCAATCCTATATATGGAAGGTGCGTGTGGTGTGCGTTTGAAAGCAAATGATTCGATTGCGGATATTTTCAAACATGGCCGTGCTTCTATTTCATTGGGTTATATCGGTGTACATGAAACCATCATGGCGCTGTTTGGTCAGCAAAAGCATGTTTATGATGATGTGCAACTGCGCGAAGAAGCCGTGAAAATCATTCAACATCTGCGCAACGCGGTTGAACAGTGGAAAAAAGAGACTGGTTACGCGTTCAGCCTGTATGGCACACCGAGTGAAAACCTGTGCAGCCGATTCTGCCGAATTGATGCCAAGCAATTTGGCGTGGTGGAAGGGGTGACGGATAAAGGTTACTACACCAACAGCTTCCATTTGGATGTTCAGAAGAAGGTGAATCCGTACGATAAGATCGATTTTGAAATGCCATATCCGGAAATTTCAAGCGGTGGATTCATCTGCTACGGCGAATTCCCGAACATGCAACGTAACGTAGAAGCACTCGAAAACGTATGGGATTACAGTTATCACCGCGTGCCGTATTACGGGACCAATACGCCAATCGATGAATGTTATGAGTGTGGTTTCACTGGCGAATTTGACTGTACCAGTAAAGGGTTTGTTTGCCCGCGATGTGGCAATCATGAGCCGACCAAAGTCTCAGTGACGCGTCGAGTATGCGGTTATTTGGGCAGCCCAGATGCACGTCCATTTAACGTCGGTAAGCAAGAAGAAGTCAAACGTCGGGTAAAACACCTGTAACAGTATGAATTACCATCAATATTATCCGATTGATGTGGTTAACGGGCCGGGGACACGCTGCACGCTGTTTGTCTCCGGCTGCGTTCATCAATGTAAAGGATGTTATAACCAAAGCACGTGGTCGCTGTCGTCTGGACATCGCTATACCCAAGAGATGGAAGATAAAATCATTGCGGACTTGAAAGACACACGTATCAAACGCCGTGGATTATCGCTCTCGGGTGGCGATCCGATGCATCCTGCCAATTTATCAGCGGTGTTACAGCTTGTTCAGCGGGTAAAAACCGAGTGCCCAGATAAAGATATTTGGCTCTGGACGGGATATACCTTGGCGGAATTGGATGATAACCAACAAGCTTTACTGCCATACATTGATGTGTTGGTGGATGGCAAATTTATCCAAGAGCAGGCTGATCCTGGGCTAGAGTGGCGGGGCAGTGCGAATCAAGTGATTCATCGCTTTACCTTGTAAGTCCTTGTTCTCAGCGCTCTAGTGTTTAAGGGGCGACTGAGAACAAAAAATCCCTTTCGGTTTTCTCTTATCTGGTTTACTTTGTGAGTTGTTACCTGAATTTCAAAGGGTTGTGACTTTCATGTTTACTCATTTACCAGCACCAGTTTTAGATCCAATACTTTCTCTCTCCGTCGCCTTTCGCAATGATCCTCGTCCACAAAAAGTGGATCTTGGAATCGGCGTTTATAAAAACAGTCTTGGCGAAACACCAATTATGCGTGCCGTTGCGCTGGCGCAAGATAAAGTGGTGGCAAGCCAAAAAACCAAATCTTATGTCGGCCTTGCCGGTTGTGAAGAGTTCAACCAGAGCATGATGCAGCTCGTATTAGGTTCAACCTTGGATACGGAGCGCACGATTGCAATCCAGACTCCGGGAGCCAGCGGTGCGCTGCGTATGCTGGGGGATTTAATGCGCGTGGCACAACCGGATACTACCGTGTGGATCACTGATCCTAGTTATGTCAACCACAAGCCCGTGATGGAAGCGGCTGGTCTGAAAGTACGTTACTACCGTTATTTCAGCCGTGAAACCAAAATGGTGGATACCGAACAAATGTTGGCCGATCTGGCACAAGCGGGAACGAAAGATGTGGTGTTACTGCATGGTTGTTGTCATAACCCGACAGGTGCCGATATCGATTTTTCTGCGTGGCAAGCGATCACTGAGTTGGCGCAGAAAAACGGCTTTATCCCTTTTGTCGACATCGCCTATCAAGGTTTTGGTGACGGCTTAGAACAAGATGCACAAGGTTTGCGTTACATGGCTGAGCGCATGGAAGAGATGTTGATCACGACATCCTGCTCTAAGAATTTCGGCTTGTACCGTGAGCGTACGGGAGCGGCTATTGTGATTGGGAAAAATCAGCAAGAGGTGACCAATGCACGCGGCAAAATGCTGACCTTAGCGCGTTCCACTTACACTATGCCGCCCGATCACGGTGCTGCTCTCGTCAAAACAGTGTTAAGAGATGAGCAGCTCACGGCAATTTGGAAACAAGAGTTGAGTGAAATGCAGCAACGTTTGTTAACTCTGCGCAAAAATTTGTGTAATGAGTTGAGAAATCAACACAATACGCGACAATTCGACTTCATTGAGAGCCATAGAGGCATGTTTACTGTACTAGGATTCAGTGCAGAGCAGATGGGAAGGCTGCGTGAAGAGTTTGCGATTTATGGTGTCGCAGATGGCAGAATTAATATCGCAGGGCTGACCGAAAAAGACATTCCTTATGTGGCCAATGCTATTATTCATGTGTCGTAAATGAAGATGACAGCAATATGCCCAATCAGGAAGGGTGGTATTTGATTAGGTGAAAGTATGAGTCAACCACTGAAGTTGTTAGTACCATTAATGTTAAGTAGTGGATTGGTGGCTTGCGCTACCAATCCGGTGCCATCTACACCGGCACAAGTGCCTGAGGTGGTGGAGACGCAAGCTCAGCCTGTGGCAACCGTGCCTGAAGAGATCGTCGATCCTAATGCTCCTCTGGTCGAGACTTTACCCTTGCTTGAGCCTGCACACTCGTTTGAAGAGAAAGATGATTTTTCGACAGCGACAAAAACTTCTGATGGCAAGATAGTATTGGGCGATAAAGAGTGGGTTTATCTGCCGGGTTTGAAAGAGAGTTTCAAAGCACGAATTGATACTGGGGCGACCACCTCATCGATCAGTGCGGTAGATATCGTGCCTTTTGAACGCGGCGGACAGGATTGGGTGAAATTTCGTATTGAGCACGACAACATTCGCAGTGAGGAGTTAAGTTTACCCGTCGAACGTTGGGTGAGAATTCGTCAATCGAGTGCCGAGGAAGCGCAGCGTAGAGCCGTTGTGGTTGCATGGATCCAAATTGGTGATTTGAAAGAGCAAACGGAGTTTACTTTGACCGATCGCACGCACTTAACTTATCCACTGCTACTGGGGCGCAGCTTCTTTAAAGATGTCGCGGTGGTGGATGTCTCTCGCCACTATATTCAACCCAAACATCCAAGCCCTAAAAAATAGTCCGAATCTTCTCGCCTAACTTGAGGGCAGTGAAAGTGTTGACTATGTTCCGCTCACCATGCACATAGGGAATCTAGGTTCATGGGAAAGCACTTTTAGGTTCGCCATTCTAAGTTATTGATGGATAAAAAGTTCTTTCGATATAAAAAGCCAGCGGAATTCCACTGGCTTTTTCATTTCACTGAGCATTTATGTCACTAAGTACGCCTTTCACCGCGCACTCAGATTAAGCCGCGACCGCTTTGGCTTGTGCCGACTTTTTCAGCATAGCGTAGCCAAAACCGGTAATCGCCGTACCGACAGCAATCGCGACCAAGTACAGCAGCACCGGGCTTATCGCATTCGGGATCAAGAGCACAAACAGACCGCCGTGTGGCGCCATCAATTTCGCGCCAAATAGCATAGAGAGTGCGCCTGTCACGGCTCCACCGACCATACAAGCTGGGATCACTCGCATTGGATCTTTGGCGGCAAAAGGAATTGCACCTTCAGAGATAAAGCATAGGCCCAGAACAAAAGAGGCTTTTCCTGCTTCGCGCTCTCCCGCTTCAAACTTGTCTTTCGCGATAAAGGTTGCTAAGCCCATACCCAATGCTGGCACCATACCTGCCGCCATGATCGCGGCCATTGGCGCATAAGTTTGTGAGGCGAGTAAGCCGACGCCGAAGGTGTATGCGGCTTTGTTCACTGGCCCACCTAAGTCGAAACACATCATGGCCCCAAGCACAATACCGAGCAAAATCGCGTTGGTTGAACCCATGTTGTTTAGGAAGCTGGTCATACCGCTCATGATGCTCGACATGGGGCCGCCCACGACGTAAATCATCACTAATCCGGTAAATAAGCTGGCAATAAACGGGATGATCAAAATCGGTTTTAGCGCGGCCATTGATTGAGGCAGTTGCACTTTATCGGCAATAAATTTGGCGCTGTAACCCGCGAGGAAACCTGCAACGATACCGCCAAGGAAACCGGCGCCCGTTGAGCTTGCGAGCATACCGCCAATTAAACCCGGAGCCAGTCCCGGACGATCGGCAATAGAAAATGCAATGTAGCCAGCAAGCACCGGAATCATCAGCGCAAATGCTGAACCTCCACCAATCTGCATTAAAGCAGCAGCTAAAGTGCCTTCTTCTTTGAATGCTTCAATACCAAATACGAAAGAGAGCGCGATGATAAGACCGCCAGCGACCACGACAGGCAGCATGTGCGATACGCCTGTCATCAAGTGTTTATACACGCCTTTTTTCTCTTCTGCTTTCTCGTTAGTCGCGCTGTTGGCAGAGCTTGAGAAAGTTTTTGCTTGCGCGAAGGCATTACTGAGCTCCTGCGCGGTTTTCTTCAACGCGAGGCCAGTACTGGTTTTATAGAGTTTTTTACCATTGAAGCGATCCAGAGGAACATCAATATCGGCCGCGATAATCACTAGATCGGCGGCAGCAATTTCTTGCTCTGTCAGTTGGTTTTTAGCACCGACAGAACCACGCGTTTCAACTTTGATCTGATGGCCTTGACGTGTCGCTTCCGCTTCTAGTGCTTCCGCTGCCATAAAGGTGTGTGCAACCCCCGTTGGGCAAGCAGTAATGGCGACGATTTTTTTGGCAGAAACAGGCACTGTGGCGGGGGAGTCACAGCGTGTTGCCTGCTCGGAGCTGAGTTCAGTCGCTTGTTCTGCGGCTTGCTTAAGGTAACCGACGGGATCGGAAGTACAGGCGGTAATAGGGCTTTGGTAGACTTTTTTACCGACAAAACGCTGCATATCAATCTCGCCGTTAGCGGCCAGTACGACCAGATCGGCTTTATTGATTTCCTCTTCGCTTAAGGTGTGGCCTGCAATCACTGTTGAGTGACATTCGATATAGGCTTCCCACTCTAACGTTTTACTGGCTTGCTGCAGTAAACCCGCCGCAATAATGCTATTGGCAACGCCACTTGGGCATGCGGTTACAATGGCTATTTTCATCTTCACGACCTTCTGTCCTTAGGCACTCATCGTAGGATGGAGTGCGGATACTTGAATTTGTTGTTGTAGGGTATTGAGTTGCTCCCAATCACCAAGACCAACGCCGACTTGGGTTACCGCAAGTGCAGACAAGGCCGTTGCGAAACGGAGCAAAGATTCTTTTTCCATACGTTGCATATGTCCCCAGCATAGACCAGCAACCAGCGTATCGCCTGCGCCGACTGTACTCACCACCTGCATTTTGGGTGGTTTTGCATGCAACCATTGGTTTTCGTGCAGCCACATCACGCCTTCGGCCCCCATCGAAATAACAATGTTTTCAATCTGTTTTTGAGCAAGTTCGGCGGCGGCTTGCTGGCAGTCGGTTAGGGTAGTCAGCTCGCGACCACACCATTGAGAAAGCTCTTCATCATTGGGTTTAATCAGCCAAGGTTTAGCATCCAATCCTGCCAACAGTGCATCGCGGCTGCTGTCAAACAGTACTTTTTTATTCATGCTGCGCAGTTGGGCAATCCACCCAGCACAGCGCTGTGGTGAGATACCTTGTGGCAAACTGCCCGCGAGCACGAAATAATCATGATCTTGTGCTAGACGCTGTAAGGTCGCTTCGAAAGCCTCAATATCCGCTTTCGTCACCTGAATACCGGGAAAATTGATGTCACTGACTGCGCCGTTTTGTTCAACCAGTTTGACGTTAATACGCGTCGCTCCCACGATGCGAATAAACGCATCCTGTACGCCCAACTGCTCAAACAGTTGGCAGAAGAGTTCTTGATTATCTCGGCCAAGAAAGCCCGTAACTGTCACTTGTGCGCCAAGTTCACTGAGTACTTTGGCAACGTTTACCCCTTTGCCCGCGGCATGCAGTGAACTTTGGCCAACTAAGCTGACTGAGCCAACGTTAAGCTGGTTTACACTGCCCGTTAAATCGAGCGCTGGATTTAAGGTGATGGTGACCACTTTTTTTGTCATGTGATGCCCCTTAACCTTCGCCTAAGCCAGCATTGATCGCCCCGCCTAGCGCTTGCAGCGCGGCTTCTGCATCTGGGCCTTCTGCGGTGAACTGCAACTGATGATTGTGTTTTACGCCCAGCGCAATCACTTTCATCAAGCTTTTGGCATTGACGACTTGACCATCGCCATCCAGGTTAGACACACGGATATTAGATTCAAACTTCTTGGCTTCGGCGACTAACATCGCACCGGGACGAGCGTGCAAACCATGGCTATTTTTAATGCGGAAAGTCGCCGTATGAGCGCGAGCAGAATCAGGCTCCGCCACCGTTTCTGCGGCTATCGTTTCCCCAGCTATTGTTTGCTCAGCGTTGCCGCTAAACAGATTAAGCAGTTGCTGAACATCGGCCTGCAAGAGTTGATCTTGTTTTTGCTCAAACACGCACTGAGTAATGGTGTTAAGCAGAGGCTGATGGAGGTCATTACACACCGAAAACGCAATCAGCGCTTTCACCGCTTGTTGCTCATATTCACAATGGTTTGCCGTAGTGACGATCGACATCCCAGTCCGTTTTACTGCGCGATCGCTGGCTACTAACCACAAACCGCGTCCAAGATGAGTCGGTGCTTTAGTGACTAGGTCGGCAACAAATTCATTTTCTGCGCAGCCCGTGTTTTTCAACAATCCCCCCGCAACAGCGCTCATTTGCACCATATCACTGGCTGGAAACTGCAATTGGATCAACGAAGCGTCAAAATCTGCGGTTAACTGGGCTTCACCTTTGATAATGGCAATGATTTGTTGCGCTGTTTTGGCTTGCTGGAGCGCTTGCTCAACGCCATCGGCAGACAGCACTCTGGTCAGCTGCTTTAGAATGCCCAAATGTTCATCCGATTTTGCGGCGATACCGATGGCCACATACACCAGATTACCGTCTCCCCAATCCAAACCTTGCGGGAAGTGCATGGCGGTGACACCTGTCTGTTTAACCAGTTCACGGGTATCGGTTGTGCCATGCGGAATCGCAATCCCATTACCGAGATAGGTGGAATGCTGTGCTTCGCGATTGAGCATACCTTGCGCATAGCCTTCTGCCACTAAGCCTTTCGCGGTCAACGCGTGAGCCAGTCCTTGAATCGCAGCTTGCTTATTCGCAAAGTTTTGCTGCAATTGAATATCTTGTGTAGTGAGTTCTAACATTCTTAACTCCTGTCTGCCTCTATAGGCGAGATGTGATGTATCGCTGCAGGTTTTCAGTTGAAGCAATACCTTGTCATTCATCCCGTCTCGTTTTCCTTTGAGCTGAATCGGTTCAGCACAAAGGGCAAAAAAATTCAGCAAAACCTCGAATACTCACGATCTTGCTGCTGGATACTCGACACAATCTGACCTTTGTAGTGGACGAGATTGTGAATCAACGGTACTTTTGCTGAATCCTTTCAGCTTTAATACTGAATCGATTCAGCGTATAATTCAACACCAGGCTAGGATCAAAAATCGCGTTCTATGATCAGACGCACATAAAACGAGACCCCCTTATGACACTGGATGAAATCGCGAAATTAGCTGGTGTATCGAAAACCACCGCCAGTTATGTGATCAACGGCAAGGCGCAGAAGTATCGGATCAGTGAGAAAACGCAGCACAAAGTGATGGCTGTGGTGGAGCAGTATAATTTCCGGCCGGATCATGCCGCATCGGCATTGCGTGCAGGCAATAGCCGCTCGTTTGGTTTAATCATTCCGGATCTGGAAAACACCAGTTATGCGCGTTTGGCAAAATTACTTGAACAAAACTCGCGGCAAGCCGGCTACCAAATTTTGATCGCTTGTTCGGATGATGATCCACAAATTGAAATGGCAGCGGCTGAAGCCTTAGTCTCTCGCCGAATCGACGCTCTGTTTGTGGCGAGTGGAATTCCGAGTGCCAGCGAGTATTACCTCAAGCTGCAACAATCCGGAACGCCTGTGATTGCGATTGACCGTGCCTTGGATGATGAGTATTTCTCCTGCGTGATCAGTGAAGACTTTGGCGCGGCATTTGAGTTAACGCGTTCCGTGCTTACTCAGGATGTGCACAGCGTCGGTTTGGTTGGCGCTCTGCCCGAACTGAATGTGTCGCGTGAACGTGAACAAGGGTTTGCCATGGCGGTTAAGCAGCGCGGTTTACCAACCACTCTAGGTTATGGTGAGCATTTTAACCGTGAAGAGGGGCGTAAAGTATTTGCCAAATGGGTGGCGAATGATCAGTTGCCTGATGCGGTAGTGGCAACATCCTATACGCTCCTTGAAGGCATTCTTGATGTTTTGCTTGAGCAGCCAGAATTGATGCAAAAAGTTCGCTTAGCGACCTTTGGTGATAACCGCTTACTCGACTTTTTACCCATCCGAGTGAATTCTCTGCCTCAGCAATTTGAATTGATTGCCGATAGCGCATTAGCCTTGGCGCTGAACGCGTCGGCGAAACGTTATCAAACGGGGATCGAGCTCATTCCACGTCAGTTAAAGGTGCGCACTTAAACAAAATAAAGGTATGATATGCGCCAGTTTTCGTTTCCTCCCACAGGCAAGGCATGAAGTTTCTACATACTTCGGATTGGCATCTTGGTCGCCAATTTCATCAAGTCTCATTATTAGATGATCAAAGCGCCGTTCTCGCACAACTGATCGGCTTTCTGCGCGACAATCCGGTGGATGCCGTGATTGTCGCCGGTGATATTTATGATCGGTCGATTCCACCCACGGCGGCGATTGATTTATTGGATGAAGTGGTCAGCGTGATCTGTGGCGAGTTGAATACCCCTTTATTGATGATCCCGGGCAATCACGATGGTGCGAAGCGTTTAGGATTTGCCGCGAAGCAGATGAAAAATTCGGGCTTACATATCTTTGCTGATTTTGCACAGATGATGCAGCCACTTGTGCTGCATTCACCACAAGCGGGCGAGGTCGCCTTCTGGGGAATGCCTTATCACGACCCTGAGGTAGTGCGCCATTACTATCAGAATGACATCACCACGCATGACGCTGCACACCAATTTTTGTGCGAGAGTATTCTTGCTCAGTGCAATCCGTCACAACGTCACGTATTAATCAGCCACTGTTTTGTCGATGGCGCGATGGAGTCGGAATCTGAGCGGCCATTATCGATTGGTGGATCAGATCGTGTTGACCATCGCCATTTTTTGCCTTTTGACTACGTCGCGCTTGGGCATTTACACCAGCCGCAAATGAAAGGCGCGGAACACATTCGCTACTCTGGCTCATTGATGAAATACAGCTTCGGTGAGCAGCACCAAAACAAAGGCGCTACCTTGGTAGAGCTGGGTCAGCAAGGTTTTATCAGCGCAACGCATATTCCTCTCACCGCGCCTCATCAAATGCGCATTATCGAGGGAGAGTTGGAGGCGATTCTTGCGGCGGGAGCCACCGACCCGCAGGCAGACGATTACCTGCTAGTGCGTCTTCTGGATAAGCATGCCATTCTCGACCCGATGGAAAAGCTGCGTCAGGTTTATCCCAATGTGCTGCATCTTGAAAAGCCGGGCATGTTGATTGGTGTGGATCAAGAGATGGGCAAGGCACGATTGGCGCGAGGGGAATTGGATATGTTTCGTGATTTTTTCCTTGAGGCGAAACGTGAACCTCTGAGTGAGCAGCAAGAGAAAGTGGTGATCGAGGTGATTGCGCGCCTGAAAGCGGAGGGCATGTAACATGCGTCCGTTAAAACTTATCCTCCAAGCTTTCGGCCCTTTTGTTGGACGAGAAGAGATTGACTTTACGAAGTTGGGTGATGCTCCACTGTTTTTGATCAATGGGGCAACGGGAGCCGGAAAAAGCTCGATTCTGGATGCGATTTGCTACGCCTTGTATGGCGAAACCACGGGCAGTGAGCGTACTGGCGACCAAATGCGCTGCGATTATGCGGATCCTGAGTCTCTCACCGAAGTCAGTTTTGAGTTTGAGCTGGCCGGGGCGCGTTATCAAATCACCCGTCAGCCCGATCAAGAGATCCCGAAAAAACGGGGTGAAGGGATGACGAAGAAATCCCATTCCGCTACTTTGGTTGCACTGAAAGCGGATGGAAACGAGCTGATTGCCAACAAGCCCAATCCTGTCGCGAAGGCGGTGATCGAATTGATGGGACTTGATGTTAAGCAATTTCGCCAAGTCATGGTGTTGCCTCAAGGCAAGTTTCGTGAGCTTTTAACCGCCAATTCAAAAGAGCGTGAGCAGATTTTTGGTCAGCTCTTTCAAACCCAGCTCTACAGCCAAATTGAACGGGCGCTGTTTGAGCGCGCCGCGGGTATTCGTAAAGAGAAAGAAGAGTTTGATCAGCAGATCAAAGGTACGTTAAGTGTCGTCGGACTGGAAAGTGAAGAGCAGTTACAAACCGAGTTGACCGAACTGGCCCCAGTATTAACCCATGCGCAATCACAACTCAAAGCTGAGCAACAGCAGTGGGATGAAACAAAAGCGCACTATCAAGCTGCGCTTGAGTTAGAACAACAATTTATCCGCAAGCAGCAATTGGTGGTAGAAATCGCCACTCACCAAGAGCAGGCTTCGCACATCGAAATGCTGCGCCAGCAACGCCAGCAAGCCCAAAAAGCAGCGCGTTTAACCGCCGTCCATCAACAGTGGCACCAAGCTCAAAAAAACCTACTGCAAGCTAAGCTTAAGGTTGAGCAGCAGCAGACTCTGTTGCAACAGGCGAAAGCTCAGCAGCAACAGGCTCAACAGGTCAGTCAGCAAGCCAGTTTAGCCTGTGAAGAAGTACCAAAATTAAACGAGCAACGCATCACGTGGCAGCGTGCTGAGCAAAAATTGCTGGCACAAGAAAATGTTCAGCAAGCGGTGGCCAAGGCTGAGCGTGAACTGCAACTGGCGACACAAAATGCGCTTAATTTGCAGCATGCGAGCGAAAAGCTAGAGCAAGAGCTACAAAACCAACGACTCGAATGGGAACAGCAACAGCGCCAATTAACGCGCTTAGAAGTTCAAAAAGCGCGAATGAATCAGTTGGTGCAGCAAGTTCAGGCTCGCGAGCGAGAACAATCCCTACTCAATGAATTACAAACTGCTCAACAAGCTTTATTGCGCTTTGAGCAGCAACATCGGCACATCCAAACTCAGGCCGAACAAGCGAAACTGACCGCGGATAAACTGGAGTTTGCATGGCATACCCAGAGGGCTGCGGAGCTTGCTCTTGCACTCACACAAAATGAACCTTGTCCGGTATGCGGCAGTTTAGAGCATCCCAATAAAGCGCAATATTCGGGTGACGTTGTCACCAAGGTTCAGGTTGAAAAAGCCAGACAGCAGCAACAAGATTGGGTGCAGCGTCAGCAAGAGGCATTCCATGCTTGGCAGCAACAAGGGTTTAAAACCGAGCAGATAGCGCAAAATCTCACGACTTTATCGAGTGAGCTAACTTTGCAGCAAGTGGCGTTATTGAACGAGCTCATTGAACAGCAACAAATACTGCACAGTGATATTGCTGCGCTACAACAGCTTAATCCTGATTTGCTGAAACGGCAGATTGAAGAGGGGGAGCAGCGGTTAGCGCACACCAAAATGACGCTCGAAAAACAGAATCAAAACCAGCAACAAGCTTGGCAGACTTTGGCTCAGTTACAGGCGGAATTGGCAAGTTTGCGCCAAGAAATCCCGCCGGAGCTGTCCAATCTTGATACTTTACGAAGCGCGATCGGGCGTGTGCAGAACCAAATAGAAATCTTACAAAAAGCGGAACATACGGCTCGTGAACAGTGGGTGCAGGCGCAAAAGCAGTTTGCCAGTGTGCAGGCCGCTCATCAGGCGGCGATTGAAGCGCACCGTGAGTCTCAGCGTCAGCAGGAGGAAACCACAAGCGCATGGCAGCAAGGGTTACTCCATTCTGGATTTAACGATGAGTCCGCCTATCTTGCCGCTCGTTTAACCGATGAGGCTATCGGCAATATCGAGCGCCAAATCGCCCAGTATGAAGAGCGCAGTGCGATGCTCAGTGGCGAACAGCAAGCCTTATCACGTAAATTAGCAGAGAAAAATCGCCCAGAGCTGGAACCACTTCTTGTCAAAGTAACTCAAGCTGAAGAAAAAATGGAACTGGCGTTGCAGGCGTTTACGCAACATCAATCGCGGATGGATGGATTGCAACGTGTCGCCAAGCAACTGGCGGATCTTTACCAGAAAAATCGTGCATTAGAAGCCGAATATCAGGTCGTGGGTACCTTAAGTGATATTGCGAATGGCAAAACGGGCGCTAAAGTCAGCTTACATCGCTTTGTGCTTGGTGTTTTGCTGGATGATGTCTTGTTACAAGCTTCTCAACGACTGATGAAAATGAGCCGAGGCCGCTATTTACTCAAACGTAAAGAGGAACGCGCTAAAGGTAATGTAGGCTCAGGGCTGGATTTGATGGTCGAAGATAGCTACAGCGGTAAATGGCGTGATGTGGCAACCTTGTCCGGTGGTGAATCGTTCATGGCCGCCTTATCGCTTGCGCTTGGTTTATCCGATGTGGTTCAGGCTTACAGTGGTGGTATCCGTCTTGATACTCTGTTTATTGATGAAGGTTTTGGTAGTTTGGATCCGGAATCTTTAGATTTAGCGATCCAAACCCTAATCGATCTTCAGCAAGGTGGTCGAACGATAGGGATCATCTCTCATGTTACCGAGCTGAAAGAGCAGATCGGTCTAAGATTGGATGTGTTGGCGACAAGAATGGGTAGCACGCTGCGTTTAATCACATAAGATAAAAGATAGGGGTTTGATGGTTATCACTGACCTCTAGCTAGCGAAACGGTAAAGTATGTGCATGTTGATGATTAGCAAGAGAATGCAACGGTAGTGATAGTGAGCATGGATGTAATAAAGAGAGTGTATCAATACGCAGAACCTAATCTGTCCTTAGTCGGATGGATGGGCATGCTTGGCTTTCCTGCCTACTACTTCATCTGGGAATATTGGTTTCCGCAACCATACGAAAATTTAGGGCTGCGCTGTGCGGCAGCGGTGCTGTTTGGTGGGCTGGTGTTTCGTGATTCGATGCCTAAGAAATGGCAGCGGTATATGCCGGGCTATTTTCTATTCACCATAGGCTTCTGCTTACCCTTTTTCTTCGCTTTTATGATGTTAATGAATGACTGGTCGACAATTTGGGCCATGTCGTTTATGGCGTCCATTTTTCTGCATATTCTCTTAGTGCACGATACGAGAGTAATGGCGTTACAAGCACTTTTCTCCGTGTTGGTGGCCTATCTTGCGGTATATGGTTTGACGGATTTTCACCCGACCACTTTGATTGAATGGCAATACATACCGATCTTTTTGTTTACTTATGTATTTGGGAATTTATGTTTTTTCCGTAACCAAATCTCTCATGAGACCAAAGTGTCGATTGCCAAAACGTTCGGAGCGGGGATTGCCCATGAAATGCGTAATCCACTCAGCGCTTTGAAAACGTCGATTGATGTTGTGCGAACCATGATCCCTAAACCGCAAACTGCAGCTCATACGGATTATTCCTTGGATGCGCAAGAGCTGGATCTGCTGCATCAAATTTTGAATGAAGCTGATGATGTCATCTACTCTGGCAATAACGCGATTGATTTGCTGCTCACCTCGATTGATGAAAACCGCGTCTCTCCGGCGAGTTTTAAAAAACACACCGTAGTGGATGTGATTGAAAAAGCGGTGAAAACTTTTCCGTATAAAAATGCAGCGGACCAGCACTCGGTAGAGCTTGAAGTGCATCAGCCGTTTGACTTTTTTGGCAGTGATACTCTACTGACTTATGCGCTATTTAACCTGTTGAAAAATGCCTTCTATTATCAAAAAGAGCATTTCTCGGTTCGTATTTCCATTGAACAAACCCGTGAGCAGAACCTTATTCGAGTCCGTGATAACGGCGTGGGGATTGCGCCAGAGATGTTGGAAGACATTTTCCGTGATTTCTATACCTTCGGTAAAAATGGCAGCTATGGGCTAGGATTGCCATTTTGCCGCAAAGTGATGTCCGCATTTGGGGGGACGATTCGCTGTGCGTCTCAACAAGGTCAATGGACAGAATTCGTATTGAGCTTTCCTCGTTACGATTCCGATACGGTTAACGAGATAAAAACAGAACTGCTGAAAACCAAATCGCTCATTTATATCGGCTCAAATCAAGCTATCGTTCGAGAGTTAAATCAGCTCGCAGTAGAAGATGAGTTTGGTTTTACCGCTATTTCTGCGCAGCAAGCAGTAAGACGCCAAGATTATGAGTTTGAGTTCGACCTTATTTTGCTCGACCTTGATGACGCTACGGCGCAGGGAGAACTACTGCCGAAACTTGAAGGGACATTGAGTTTTGCAGAAGGCTGTATCGGCTATGTGTATGATCCGGGCAAAACGTACGCAGTAAACATTAACCGCTATCTGCGCATCCAACCGATCAGTATTCATTCTATTCTCAGAAAGCCGCGGAAAATCATCGAACGCTTGTTGTTTGAGCAAGAATCCTTATCGATGAATCGTAACGTGATCCCCTTGCAAAAGAGTCGGCATGAACGACGTATTTTGGTGGTTGATGATAATCAATCGATCCGAACTTTTACGGCTATTTTGCTTGAGCAACAAGGTTATGAAGTGGTGCAAGCCAACGATGGTAGTGAAGTGCTCAAGCATATGGAGAGTCAAAACATCGATTTAGTGTTGATGGACATTGAAATGCCGAATGTCGGGGGATTAGAAGCGACGCGTTTAATTCGCGACTCTGAGCATGAATATAAAAATATTCCGATCATTGGTTACACCGGTGATAACAGCCCCAAAACCTTGGCTCTGGTACAAACCTCCGGCATGAATGATTTCATTGTGAAGCCTGCTGACCGTGATGTATTGCTAAATAAAGTGGCAGCTTGGGTGTAGCTATTTTAGAGAAAAGTGGGAGAACGAGTTCTCCCACGGCTTATGCAAGGAAACGTTAAATTCTTTAGGAATAACGTTTAGCAGTTTTTGTTATTTATGCATTTAACGAAAATAAAAATCACCGCAGTTGACCGCATCAGAGCAAACCTCAATTATTTTGGCGATTTGCTCATCGGTCACATCACTATTGAGTGATAAGCGAATAATGTTTTTATTCTTTGAAGTTGCCGGGCGGCAGAATACTGAGCCAAATACTCCATTACTTTCTAAATAATCCCGAACTTTTTCGGTATTTCGTTCATCTCCTGTTTCTAGACCAATAATTTGGCTTTCACTGCGAATGGTTAATCCCAGCTGGGATAATCCTATGCGTAATTTTCTTGCCATACGATCTAAATGCTGACGACGATTATCCGCAGATTCAATAATCTCTAAAGTCGTTTCTAATCCTGCCGCTTCATAAGGCAGCAAAGTAGAACTAAAAATAGCTGGATAACTAATAAAAGGAACGCAGCGATTCACTTCATTGTTACACCAAATGGCTCCTGCGCGATAAGCAAAGGTTTTGGCCAAACTTGCGGTCATAAAATGCACTTCACGAGTGAGGCCTAATTCTGCCAATAAACCTGCACCATTAGGGCCATGTGTGCCCAAAGAGTGGGATTCATCGACTAATAAGGCGCAGCCAAACTCTTTGCTGATATTGACCAGTTCCGCTAGCGGTGCAATCGTACCTAAAGTGCTGTAAATCGAGTCTACGACAATGATCCCAGGACCATGACGTTGAATCAGCATACGTAAATGGTCACAGTTATTATGCATAAAAGGATGCGCCTGAGCATTGGCGTAGCGCGCCCCTTCCCATAACGACATGTGCGCGAAAAAATCAATGTAAACATTCGTATTGGGCTGGCAGATGGTTTGTAATAAACCGACGTTTGCATTCCAACCAGATTGAGATAATAGACATTCATCAAAGCCTGTGAACTTAGCCAGACGTTTCTCAATCATGGGTTTGTCATAGTCATTTTGTAGAAATGAGGCTGACATAAATAAGCTTTGTTGTTCTTCCAGTAATGACTTCGCCAAACGAGCTTTGATCAACGGATGATTGGCCAATGCGAGATAATCATTACTTTGCAAAATAATGTCATCAGGGCTGGCTTGTTTACCCAATACAAGGTGTTTACCGTTTTTGTTTATATCAAAATAATTTTCAATATAGTGATCTATCTTGTTCTGAATAAAATCAGGAAGTTGAGGCTTGTTCATCGCAATATATCCTAGTTATAAAAAATTTAACGCCAGCTGACGAGTGATATATTGCGTGATTAAAAACGTCTGTCATCTGGGAAAAATTATTTTTATTAGCAACTTAGAATAATTAATAATTCTCGATGGTGAGGGGAGGAAAAATCATTAGGGGTAGGGACTCTACCCCGAAGAATATTCTGATATTAAAAATAATTTAGGAGTTTACTGAGCGATTCTTAAATAATTCAGGCCAATACATTTTGATATATCTCCAAGAGACCCAGGCAACTAACAAAGTAGCAATCGTGACCTCTAAAAAGCCGAAATAGTGTAGCCAATACCAGTGTGGATGATCGGTAGCGAAAAACTCGGTCAATCGTTGCATGGCAACCGCACTGATGACCGATGGGAAAGTGACTGCCGCGATGGAGGGCTGAAATTGTAGTCGCAGTAAACGCAGGTAACAGAGGTAGATGAGTAAAGTCATGGTTATGGCAATGCCCGCTAAAGCCCCTGTCAGAATCGGGTCGGGCTGCGCAAAATTGACCAGATAAGTGGCTAAGGTCAGGTTAATGGGTGCGGCCATAATCGCCAGTGTGGGGCGAGCTCTTTTCGGTAATGTACCCGCAAACACCAACCGATAAAGTACGAGCGGCAACATGACGAAATAGATAGCGATACAGACGTTAACCATGGTTTCCGAAAACAGGGTGTGTCCAAATTGGGTGCCTGCAAGTGAACTGCTGATGACGCCGACGGGATACAAAAACCAGCTAGGCACAATGTTTGCGAGCTTGAATTGACGCAACTGAAAATAGAAGAACAGCGTCATCATGGTTAAATGCAATAATAAGGCTGCCGCCCAGATGGGATAGGCAATGAAAGGAGATAGAATCGCGAGATAGTCGCAAGGATGAGTAAAGCCATACTCATCGGAGCCATTAAACTCCCTGATACGGGGTGCCGAAGATCATTAATGAAAGTACGCCAATGAAGATATTTGAGCAGTACAGGGAGTAGTAACAAGGCTCCGCTGAATGCTAAGTAGGGGCGAATCACCATGCCAACGGCAGGATAATAGAGCACCCAAGCATGGCCGAGCCCAATCATGCCTAACGCTAATGCGGCTTGTGAAGGGGGCACGTTCTGTACTTGGGTAAATCTATGCCAATTCAATTGCTACTCCTTAGTATCCCCTTCCGACTTGATGCCGCAACGCCAAGTCGTTTAGGTATAAAAATCCTGATTTTAAAATGATAAAAAGCCGCTTGTTTTGCGAGCGGCTATTATCTGGGTTCCCTTTACTTTAGGCAAATTGACTTTTATGAGTTGGGGCTCTGCGGTGGTAAATCTTGTTGCTGTAATTTTTGGTTTTTCAGAGTGCGATGTAATAGCTGGCTATAGATGGGTTGGCCACCCAGTAACTGGGCAAAAATCACCGCGCCTAAGCTGGTAATAATCAGTGGCAGGATCAGGTGATAGTTATTGGTCATTTCGATCACCAATAAAATACCCGTGATAGGTGCCCGCACGGTTGCGGCGAATAACGCACCCATACCAGCAATCGCAAACATCCCAGGTTCAATATTCAGTTCTGGGAACCACACTTTAGCGATCAAGCCGAAGGCATAACCAAACAGGGTACCTAGTGCGAGCATAGGAGCAAAAATCCCCCCGGGCGCACCTGAGCCAAAGCAAAGTAAAGTGGTAAAAATTCGGCCAACAAACAGCAGCAATAAAATACCCGCTCCGTAGCCGCCATTCGTGATAGTGGGAATTAAGCTGATACCGCCACCCGTTAACTCAGGCACATAGAGCAGCAATAACCCGAAACAGCCACCGATCATTGAACCCGTTAATAGATAGCGTTTACGGTCATTGCGATGAAATTTAACGAACAGATCTTGGGCAAGGGTAATTAAATAGTTAAACAGCACGCCAAATACGCCAAATAGGGCACCAAGAAGTAAGAATAACCCTAGCGTCGACAATTCCGGCGCATCGTATTGTGGCATCGTGATCACCGCATCTTGTCCGTTGATCACGCGAAACACAATGTTGGCCGCTACTGCAGAGATGATCACCGCACGTACCGAGATCAGGGTATAGCGAAATTGCGGTCGCATCTCTTCGATCACAAACATAATGCCAGCAAGAGGCGCGTTAAATGCGGCAGCAAGACCTCCTGCCGCACCCGCAGCCAGCAATGAGTGGCGCGTATCTTCATTTTTGACACGGAAAATATCGGAGATCATCCGCCCAACGGCGCCGCCCATTTGTACTGTAGGACCTTCGCGGCCGAGCACCATACCTGAGCCCAACGCGCCCATGCCGCCAAAAAATTTCACGGGCAATACTCGCCACCAACGCACGGGGCGCATGCCATCCATCGCGCCTTCAATTTCTGGAATACCAGATCCCGCAGCTTCAGGAGCAAAGCGGTGGACAAGAAAATAGCCGATGAAAGCGAGAAATGCGCTGATCAGAAACGCAGCCAACCAGAGTGGTAAAAAGCTGCCAATTTCACTTTTTAGCCAATCGGTACGAGTTTCTGAGACTAGATGTACCGCCTGTTCAAAATAGGTGCCGACCAAGCCAGCCAAAATACCAACCAGCAATGATAAAAACAAAACTGAGAAAGGCGTCTTATCTTTTGAGAGAAATTGGTTAATCACATCTTTAGGCATTTTGGCCAGCAAACTGATCTTAAACGTCTCTCTTGTTGACATACGAATGACACCTATTGATGAATTGGGGGAAAAGATGTGCCGGAATTATACGCTGCATAAGGTTCAACTATAGCGACAAAGTTGAAATATTGATTTACATATATGATTGATTTGATGGATCATTCTGAAAAAATTGAGATCTACACCAAAAAATGAGTAACTTTTCTGGAAAATCCAGCGTTATGTACCATAGTTAAAGCGTAAGGTTAGTGAGAACATTTCTGATGGAGGATATGGAACCTTACAGACAATTTGGATGGAATCAAAACGTTCATATCAGTACCTCGGCTAAGAGACGCTTGCATATATAGCCAAGCGAATTCGCAAAAACTCACGATTGAGTCTACGAGGAAAAAGGCGCGCTCTACAGTGCGCCTTTTGCATTTAAGCTTTTATGCTGTCCACGAAATTTGAAACTGCTTCTTTAAAAGCTTTTGGATATACTTCGGCCAAAAGGAGAATCAGCATGATTAATCGAGTTCCGACCAATATTATTACGGGTTTTCTGGGCGTTGGAAAAACCACCGCGATTTTGCACCTGCTAGCCACGAAACCTGCGCATGAAAAATGGGCTGTGCTCGTTAATGAGTTCGGCGAGATTGGTATTGATGGTGCCATCATGAGCGAGCAGGGTGCGATGATCAAAGAAGTACCGGGGGGATGTCTGTGCTGCACGGCTGGGGTTCCAATGTCCGTTGGCATTAACGCCTTGTTGCGTCAAAAGCCCGATCGTTTAATCATCGAACCCACAGGATTAGGGCATCCTAAGCAAGTGGTCGCCACGTTAATTTCTGAGCAGTATCAGCCTTATGTGGACTTAAAAGCCACGATTGCGTTGATGGATCCACGCCACTTGAGCATGGATAAATACCGCAGTAACCAAAATTTCAACGACCAACTGGCGAGCGCGGATATTGTTTTGGGGAACAAAGTCGATCAGTGCAGCAGTAGTGACATTGATGCCTTTAATGATTGGATTACGGACCAAACGCCGGCCAAAACCTTTAGTCAGCTCATCAAGCAAGGGCAATTCCCTATAGAGTTACTGGATATGCCGCGTTTGGTCGGTCATGCATCCACTCATATTGACTCCCATCATCACCACCATGCTGCCGATGAGCCGCAATTTCAGCTTGCACCTCAACAGCCATTTTTGCGCAAAGAAAATCGCGGCCAAGGCTATTTTAGTTGTGGCTGGCTGTTTGGTGCGGAGTATCAGTTTAACTTCGATCTGTTGTTTCAACTGCTGAATGATTTAACCGCCGAGCGAGTGAAAGGGGTGCTGAATACCGATCGCGGTTGCTACGCTTTCAACGTGGCGAATGGCGTGGTTTCTGTGACTGAAATGAGCTTAGACGGTTTTGAATCGCGCTTAGAAGTGATTGATTCACAACTGATGCCTTGGAGCGAGTTAGAAAGAATACTGCTCAAGATTGCAGGTATTCCACAGGCGTAAATCACAGGCCTTTCTTTGCGAAAAAGATTTACGAAAAAGATTTGTGAAAAAGGCGAGTCATACTCGCCTTTCTGTTATGCGCGGAATGATTAACGTTTGTTACGCAGATAACGCTTACGGCGCTCTTCTTTACGTTTGGCTTTCTCTTCGGCTTTCAGCGCTTCATCAATTTCAACTTGTTGTAACTCTTCGGTGATCATTTCTGGGCGCTCCAAGGTGATTTGTCCAAGTACACCTTGACGCAGCTCATGCAGTAGGATTTCAGAGGCTTTATGCAGATCCACTCGCGCACCTGCACGTAGCGCACCACGCTTACGACCGATCTCTTCCATCAATTCAACATCGGTTTCTGGAAGTTCATCGATTTGGTAACGCTCTTTCAATCTTTCTGGGTAGTGCTTAGCCAGATACTCGACGGTGTAAAACGCCACTTCATCGTATTCCATCGCGGTATCTTTCACCGCGCCAGTGGCCGCCAAACGAAAACCGCTATGAGGGTTTTCCACTTTTGGCCACAAAATTCCCGGAGTATCAGAGAGCACAATCCCATTTTGCAGATTGATGCGCTGTTGACGACGAGTCACTGCGGGTTGGTTTCCGGTTTGAGCAATTGCGCGGCCCGCTAAGGTATTGATAATGGTTGATTTCCCTACGTTCGGAATGCCCATGATCATGGTGCGAATGTTTTTGCCGATCTCTTCACGCTGTGGAGCGAGCTTGCGGCACAGTTCGAGGATCTTGTGTACTTCCTGCGGATTGGATGTGGTGATCGCCATCGCTTTCACCCCTTTCTCTTGCTCAAGATGGGCAATCCACAGCTCGGTTAACTCAGGATCCGCAAGATCGCGCTTATTCAGTACCTTCACACAAGGTTTTTCACCACGGATATGCGAAATCAGCGGGTTTTCGCTACTGAAAGGAATACGCGCATCAAGCACTTCGATAATCACATCGACTTGCGGAATCGCTTCTTCGATTTCCTTGCGTGCTTTGTGCATGTGCCCCGGAAACCATTGGATTGAGTTGTTAACCATTTGAAAAATTAGCCTTTTAATACAGTCTTAAATGAGTTGAGAGATAAGAATGATGCTTAACATGGAGTCAGCAGGAGCCATCTCGCGCTCAACTCCTTGACGCTATGGTCATTGGAATGCGCCAATGCTAACACTTTACGCCGGATGCGGGAATCGTCATCAGCCCGAACCATGGATTGCACCAGTGGATGAGGGCGTGGGAACGGGTATTTCTATATATTTTCTTTATACCCGACTGGCGCTTTTATACACCTTCTTTAAATCGGGCTAGTTAGTATGCTGGAAGTTGTGATTTAGGAAGCACCGCGGTGCTTAAGAACCATGAAACCTGCAAAACAAACGACAGCCAGCTTGGCATTTCTGGCAATGGGTATCGTCTATGGCGATATTGGAACCAGTCCTCTTTACGCTTTTAAAGAAGTGTTCTTCAGTCACCATCCACTCGCGATTAACCCTGACAATGTGTTGGGGATTTTATCTTTGGTGTTTTGGGCATTTGTCCTGATCGTTTCCATTAAATATCTTTTGCTGGTGACACGCGCCGATCAAAATGGTGAAGGCGGTATTCTGACTTTATCCGCCATTGCTCAACAAAATGCCCCCAAACCTTGGCGGCGGATTGCCATGTTACTTGGGATTTTGGCGACGGGCTTTTTCTTTGGTGAAGCGGTGATAACGCCCGCCATGTCAGTACTTTCTGCGGTAGAAGGGATTGCGGTGGCGCAACCTGACTTAGCTCCTTATGTACTGCCCATTGCCATGATGATTATTGTGGCGCTGTTTGCGGTGCAAGCGATGGGAACTGAGCGTATCGGGCGCTTTTTCGCGCCAGTGATGTTGCTGTGGTTTTTAGTGCTGGCTTTACTCGGTGCCCATGCAATTTGGCACGCGCCCCAAGTATTACGTGCACTCAACCCAGCGTATGCGGTGCATTTTGTCTTGCTTCATGGACAGCACACCCTGTTTATTTTGGGCTTAGTCGTGCTTTCGGTGACTGGGGTTGAAGCATTGTACGCCGATATGGGGCACTTTGGGATTAAGCCGATCCGCATTGCGTGGTTTGCACTGGTGATGCCCAGTTTGCTGCTCAACTATTTTGGGCAAGGGGCGTATCTGCTTACCCTGTCTGCGCCCACAGGTTCTACTTTCTTTAGCCTTGCGCCTAAAGCTTGGTTGTGGCCTTTGATCTTGCTGGCGACGTTTGCCACTGTTATTGCTTCGCAAGCGGTCATCTCTGGGATCTTTTCGTTAGCGAGACAGGCCATCAACTATGGCTATTTGCCGCCGATGAAAATTGCGCATACTTCAGAGCATTCACAAGGGCAGATTTATGTGCCCGCGGCGAACATGTTGTTGTTTGTGGCCGTGATTTTTGTGATGTTGCGTTTTCGCTCATCCGCCAACTTAGCGGCTGCCTACGGTATTGCGGTCACAGCGATCATGATGATCTCTTCGCTACTGTTGGTTTTGGTTGCGCGTTATCAATGGCAGTGGAGATGGCCGCGAGTCGTCACGATTGGGATCGCGTTTATTGGCATGGATACTTTGTTGTTAGCGTCGACCTCAACCAAATTGATGGAGGGTGGTTGGCTGCCTCTGCTTTTAGGATGCGTGGTGTTTATCGTCATGTATATCTGGCAGCAGCAGCGCCAACGCTTGCTGGAAATTGCCGGTAACGAGCTCTCGGTTTCGGCGATGATTCAGTCATTGGAGGAAGAGTCTTTCCAACGTGCCGCAGGAACCGCCGTTTATCTGTCTCGCTCGTTGAATCATGTGCCGCGCTCGCTGCTGCACAATATCAAATACAACAAGACCTTACATGAAAGAAATGTATTGATGACCTTTCAATATGAAGCGGTACCAAGGGTTCACCCATGTCGCAGAGCTGAGATAGAGCAGGTCTCGGCCAGTTTTTGGCAAGTGGTGATCCATATCGGTTATCAAGAGGAGCCAGATATGGCGCAAGTGATGCATTGCTGCGGTCTAAAAGGCTTGTATTTGCATCCCAATGAAACGCTCTTTTTGCTCTCTTCAGAGCGATTGAAAGTACAAAAACTGGGGATGTGGCATGACCTGAAAGTCTGGTTCTTTATTCAGATGAGCAAACATGCGCTGAGAACGTCGGAAAGATTGAATATTCCTCCCGATCGCCTAATTGAGATGGGTGTGTACCGAGAGATGTAAGGCTCGCACGAAAAAACCGTTCAATCTTGAACGGTTTTTTTAGCTCTGAGGTTTAGCCTTTACAAGGCTCCCCTAGTTTTTCGCTAGGGGAGCGAGGCTAATCTTGTTGCGCGACGCCCGCATACAGCGGCCATGCGCCAGATTTCACCACCTCTTTTGTAACTTGCGCACTGTGTGCCAAATCGTAATGGTGCTCGATGCAGGGCGAATAGGCGACAACCAATGACGGACCAGAATGTTCACCTGCAGCTTGCAGCGCTTTAATGGTCTGATTGATGTTGGCACCCAAGGCTATTCTCGCTACAAACGCACCGGGCAGATCTTGGTAAAGTTTAACCAGATCTTTGGCTGGACTTGGATTGGGTAAACTGCACAATTTCGCGGTTTGTCCTTGCGGAGTGGACTTGGATTTTTGTCCACCAGTATTGGAGTAACACTGCGTATCCAGAACCAGAATATTGATGTTACGTCCGCTGCGCATCACATGATCGAGTCCGCCAAAGCCGATGTCATAAGCCCAGCCGTCACCTCCTATCATCCACACCATTTTTTCGCTTAAATAATCGGCCAGCAGTTGCTCTTCCGAGTGAGCAGGAAGTCGCTGCTTCAGCTCAGCAATCTGCGATCTTAGATCGGGAAGCGGAGATTGCGGGGTATATCCGCCTAGCAAACGCTGCGCACGCGATTGTAAGGCTTCCAGTGCCATATTCATGCCCAAGCCAAATTCGGCATTATCCTCAAATAGGCTGTTGGCCCAAGCAGGGCCTCGTCCATCACTATCCTGACTGTAAGGCGTCGTGGGTAGATTGCCGCCAAAAATTGAGGAGCAGCCTGTCGCGTTCGCAATCATCAATCGATCGCCGAATAACTGAGTCAAAATACGGATATAAGGCGTTTCTCCGCATCCTGCACAGGCATTCGGGTATTCAAAATAGGGCTCAACGTGCTGCAATGTTTTGACATCAATTCGCTGCTGCTGATAGGCCGACTGCTTCGGCAAGGCTTGGAAATGAGTGAATCTTTGTTGCTCTGACTGATAACTGAGGTTCTTCTCAAACATATTCAATGCCTTACGCTCTGGCTCTTGTCGATCTTTTGCTGGGCAAACCTGAGTGCATAACTGGCAGCCAGTACAGTCATCCGGCGACACTTGCAGTACATAATGCGCATCGGGTTGCTGTCTTGAGCGATAAGGCAGGCTTTTTAACTCACTCAAGGTGGGATGGGTTTCGCTCACAATGCGGGCACGAATCGCCGAATGCGGGCAAATCGCGACGCAGTAACCGCATTGAGTGCAAAGATCGGTTTCCCAAACCGGCAGCTGTTCAGCAAGATTGCGCTTTTCTAACTGCGAAGTATTGGTAGGCCATACTCCATCGGCCGGATAAGCCGAGACAGGTAGCGCATCGCCTTTCCCCGCCAGCAGTTGTTCAACCAAGCTCGCGCCCCAAATCTTCGGCTGGCTCTGGATGGCCATCGTTGTTTCACTTGGGATCGCAAAAGGCATCTCACACACCGACTGGTACGCTTGGTTCAGGCATTGCAGGCTTTGTGTCAGTTGCTGGTCTGAACGGTGTTTGAGCTGTTCGGTTAGACTCGCTTCCAGTGAGGTCAATAACGCCTGTTCGGTATGCTGGCTTAATAATCGAGCCGCCGCGGCTTGCATCACAATACTGGTTTTATTGCCGAGTTGATGGCGCTCAATCAAGCCATCGGCATCGATGGTGGACACTTGAACCGATAAAGCCTGAAGGCGACTTTGCAATGCGGGCGGTAAAGCGGCCCACAGTGCTTGCCCCGTCAGTGCGGTGTTGAGCAACAGATAGCCATTGGCGATCAGCTTGCTGGCAATGTCACGCTCATGGAGAAGTTTCAGATTGCTGAGCGAAACCAACCAAGCGTGACGAACCGGATAGGGAGCAGTGATCGGTTGCTGACTGAAACGGATATGTGTCGTGGTGACATTGGCAGATTTTTTGGAGTCGTATTCAAACTGACCCTGTACATGCCAGTTTTGGCCTAGGGTTTTAATCAGATTTTTTCCCGCACTGACACTCCCATCGCCGCCATAGCCATACATCAGAACACTTTGATAGGGCTTGTCTCTCGTCGCTGAAATCGTTTTCGGTAGAGTAAGTTGGCTTACGTCATCTTCAATACCCACCACAAACTCGTGCATTTGCTCCTGCTCGGGAGCTTGCATCATGGTGAAAATCGCTTCGACATCTTCTGGGTAAAACGCTTTTCCTGATAACCCATAGCGACCGCGAGAGAGTCGGATCGAGTTTGCCCTCTGGGAATACAAGGCACTTAAAACGTCAAGATAAAGCGGTTCGCCGTGACTGCCCGGCTCTTTGGTGCGATCCAATACGCTGATATGAGTCACCGTGGCTGGAAGCGCATCCCGTAAGGCTTGGCTTGGAAAAGGGCGATATAGTCGGATCTGAATAACGCCAATCCGCTCACCTTGTTGAACGCCAGCAAGGACGACTGGTTTGATGGTGTCGACGGAAGATCCCATTGCGACAATCACAGATTGTGCTTGCGGATGACCGATATACTCGACCAACTGGTAGCGGCGTCCGGTCTGTGTTTCAAAACAGTTCATGATGTTCTGCACCTGTTCAGGCGTACTTTGATGGTATGGTGTTTGAGCCTCGCGACACTGAAAGTAACTGTCGGGATCGGCAGTGGCTCCGCGTAGAGTTGGCCGGTCGGGCGTTAAGGCTCGGGCACGAAAATCAACTAACGCTGGCATGGGTAGCAGTGCAGATAACGCCTCTTCGGAGAGCGGCTCAATCTGGGTAATGGCGTGTGAGGTGAGGAATCCATCAAAGAAATGCACAAACGGTAAGCGGCATTGTAAAGCACTGAAAGTGGCAATGGCGGCCAGATCTTGCGCCTCTTGCGCATTACTGGCGCAGAGCATTGCAACGCCCGTTTGGCGGATGGCCATCACGTCCGAATGATCGCAGTAAATGGATAACGCATGAGTAGCGACAGTCCGAGCCGCCACATGAATGACACAAGGCGTCAGTTCACCAGCAAGCTTGTATAAGCTTGGGATCATGAGCAATAAACCTTGCGATGAGGTAAAGGTAGTGGCAAGTGCACCGCTCATGGCGGCGCCATGAACAACCGCAATACTGCCTGCTTCCGACTGCATTTCCACAAGTTTGGGTACATCACCCAGCAGATTACTCTTTTGCTGGCTTGCCCATTGTTCACAGCTTTCGGCCATGCTGGTGCTCGGTGTAATAGGGTAGACGGCTAGCACTTCACTCAGTTGATAAGCAACGCGGGCAACGGCCGTATTTGCGTCAGTAATCCAAGTCATAATTCACCTCTGTCGGTATCGCAGCGTTTGCGATGGAGGATGGAAGATGTATGATCCGGCCACCTAGGTGACG
This sequence comes from Vibrio cholerae ATCC 14035, assembly GCF_000621645.1. Classification (GTDB taxonomy): domain Bacteria; phylum Pseudomonadota; class Gammaproteobacteria; order Enterobacterales; family Vibrionaceae; genus Vibrio; species Vibrio cholerae. Next base: position 32,535 of record NZ_JHXR01000020.1, read on the forward strand.
AGATCACGAACTAACAGGATTAAGAAGCAGTGGTGACAAGACTTAATGAAGCACACAAAGCGCTGATTCTGGTGGCGCTTTACGCCATGGTCACTGTCGTGGGTGTGATGTACCGCAAAGATATGATTGAGACTGATGTGGCTATGCTGTTTTTGCTGCTCAATATCTTGAGCGCATCAGTACTCAAACCGCGCAACGCTTACTTGATGATGGGATTAAGCATCATCGATTATCACTACTTTCTGCTACCAGACTATCAATCGTTCCGATTTGAGAATGCGCAGTACGTGATTACCTATGCGGTGTTAGCTTTTAGTGGGATCTTCGCGGTGAATATAACACAGGCTCAGCGCAAGCAAATAGAGAAAAATAAGCGCCTGCAGCAGCAACACAAGAAGTACTATGAACTTGCTTGCCATCTTTCTGCACTCAGTACCAGTGAAGACATTGCTCAAGCCACCGTCAAATTTTTAAGTAAAGAGAAGGGGATAGTCAGTGCGATCGCGCTATACCAACTGCAGTGGCAATGGGCGGCGCAGCACCCTGATTTCCCCGTTGCAGCAATTGAACTACCGCAGCCTCTTTCGACTGATAGCACATCAACCTTGGTGCAAGATGAGCAGATCAATGCTTTCACCTTGGTGGATCGTGGGACAACCCTTGGTGTCATTTATTTCCTACGTTATCCCCATGATCGCTTCGCATCTCCAGAGGCGTTGCGGCGTGAATCTAAAATCGCACCTTGGGTACGCTCTCTTCTGACTCTTTCTCTAGCAAGGGCTCATGCGCATCGCACCTTGGCCAATGTGGAAGCGGAAAAACAGCTGGAAAGTACGCGCACAACGTTACTCGCGTCTGTCTCGCACGATCTAAAAACGCCGCTTGGCGCGATCATTGGCTCTGCTACCACTTTAACCGATCCGAGTCTTCACCTCTCGACGGAAACCCAGCAAGAGCTGCTGACGTCAATTGCTGAGCAAGGCGAGCGGTTAAATCGCAGTTTGACCAAACTGCTCGATATCACCCGCTATACGGCAACCGCGCTAGTACCTAAGTTAGATTGGGTTGAACCGGAGGAGTTGATTGGAACGGTGCTCAGTCGCTTAGCACCGCGATTAACCCATCACAAAGTACAGATTGAGAGTCAACCGATGTTGGTTGAGCTTGATAGCTTACTGATTGAACAGATGTTGATTAACTTAGTGGAAAATGCTGCAAAATATACACCTAGAGGCAGCGAAATTGAGATCGCTTGTGCTTATCAAGATCAGCAGTTTACGCTGGCGGTGATGGACAACGGCGCGGGCATCCCCGATGAGGCATTGCCTAGAATTTTCGACCGGTTTTATCGTGTGGAAGGCAATCATGCTGATGGAACGGGGCTTGGCTTGGCGATTTGCCAAGTGATTGTTGCGGCTCACCAAGGTTCGATTCGAGTACATAATCGAGAGTCTGGTGGCGCATGTTTTACGGTGACGATTCCTTGCCGCCAATACAATTTAAAGGAACTGTATGAACAGTGAAATTAAGATCCTCATTATTGAAGACGAAGCGCCAATCCAACGGTTTTTGACTGTGCTTATTTCTGGTTATGAGTATCAAGTGAAAGTGGCCAGCACGGCAGAGCAAGGGCTGCATCTGGTGGCGAATTGGAATCCGCATTTGATCCTGTTGGACTTAGGCTTGCCAGATCAAGACGGCATCAGTTTGACGAGAGAGCTGCGAGCATGGACGCAAACCCCAATCATGGTGATTTCTGCCCGAGAAAAAGAAGCGGATAAAGTGCAAGCTCTGGATGCTGGCGCGAACGACTATTTGACTAAACCCTTTGGCAGTGAAGAGCTGATGGCTCGTATTCGGGTGGCGCTGCGTTTAGCGCCGAGCACTGAAAGTGTAGAGCAAACTCGTTTTGAATTGGGGGATCTGGTGTTGGATCTTGTGTTAAAGCAAGTCACCAAGGATGGAGAGCCAGTAAAACTGACCAAAACCGAATACAACATTTTGAAATTGCTAGCAAAAAATATGGGTAAGGTGCTCACACACAAGCAGATCTTAAAAGAAGTGTGGGGCGGCAATTATGTCGAACATCATCACTATGTGCGCATCCATGTGGCTCAGTTACGCCATAAAGTGGAAGACAATCCCGCGCAACCGCGCTTCATCTTGACAGAAAATGGGGTTGGTTACCGTTTAGTGGATAAATAGACATGTAAAATAAAACTATCTTTATAAAATCTATACAGATGTATGCCTGATCCATACAACCGATTTATACAGGGTTCGCTACACTGCTTCACAGGTTAAGGACAGGTAAGGCGTGAACTTTTAGTGGGATTGTTTACGTGCACTTTGCATGGTCTGAAATCTACTTGGTAAACACACATTGTAAAAAGCAGAGGACAACATGGGTGGAATCAGTGTGGGTAAGCTCTTAATCTTGGGGTGTATTGTTGCGCTGATTTTCGGCACTAAGAAATTGCGAACCATAGGTGAAGATGCGGGTTATGCGATTCGCTCTTTTCAAAAAGCGTTACGCAGTGACGAAGTGACGACTCAGTCATCAACGACCGAGGAATCTGTCGACAGCTTCAGCTTCGCTATTGAGCAAGAGCCGTCCCATTCTTCTGATTCTCAGCGCCACTCATAATGTTCCCATTCTCAATACCATCGCATTTGCGGGGCTCTTATGAGCCCCTTTTTTTATGTTCAAATCGATGAAACGTCTCTCGACGTAAGCGACTAGGAAAAAGTGACGATGACTCACATCCTTTAGTTAACCGGATGCTCGCATTTGTCTATGTTGGCGCTTTAATTGGGGAATACTTATAAAGCGGCTCTGCATACCGAGCCGCTTTGAGACTTTCAATCTTCTACCGTGACTTTCACTTTACGCTCGCGTTTTTTGAGTATGGCGCTGGCGGCAAATGTGAGTAAGGCCAGAATCAGTGTGAAGATCGGTGCGATCATCAGTAGCTTGGTCGCAAATTGTTCGAGCTTAGTGGGTAACAGTGAAATACCAAAGCCAGCGCCAACCAAGAATAAAACCCAGCATAGGGCACTAATGGCTGACGCTGAGAGAAAGCGTAGCGGCTGAACGCTATTACGTAATCCCATCACCATAGGGAGCAAAGAGCGTACTACAGGGAAGAAGCGACCAAAAAATAAAGCAATTAATCCATAGCGACGCATCAGTTTATCGGTCGTCATTAATTGTTTATCTGGAACTTTCACTAACCAATTGTTAATTATTCGCCAGTGTTTGAGCTGAGAGCCTTGGTAGAAAGCCACCAGACTACCCAACCAGCCCGCGAGGAATAGGGTAATAAGCACAAAGTGCAGTTGCAATACACCAGTTGCAGCGAGCGAGCCACTCAGTACGATGACACTATCACAAGGCAGTGGCGCAGCAGGCAAGAAACCACTTTCCAAGAAAATCAGTAGCGCTAGGCAGAAATACAGCAAGAGTAAATTAACGTTTTGTAGGGCGAAGGCATCGTGATGCCAAAGCGCACTAAAAATAGAGAGTACGGAATCCAAACGGTGATCCTCTTTTATGATGAAGGTAAAAATGCTCTGCATGAGTGGTCTTACAAAGAGGGCGTCGTGACAACAGAGCTTATCTCTGGATAGACATGGCACACTAACTCGCGCTACACCTCAGTAGCAACAACCCATTGGAATACGAGAAAAGAGGTGTGGCTAAGCGTGCGCGTAACGGGAGTAGAGATTGGAAAATAACCATGCTTTACGAGCATGATTGAGTGTCGTCAACTGGAAGAAACGCTGACTGGGATAAAGAAAATAGTGGCGTAAAGTGAAAGAGAACGTCTCGTTGGCTGCACTGAAATGCGGTGTGAACGTCGAATCTTCTCTTTCTTCAGGTTCTGCTCTTAATAATGTGCGGTAATCTTGCTGGCGATTAGGAAGCAGCGCAAATTTGGCTAACCATGTGTGAGCGGTGTGATGCTGTAGTTGCTTTTCTAAGGTTGGGTCAATAATTCGATGCGCATCACCAGCATGCAGCAAAGGTGCTGCACAGAGCAAAATAAAACTCAACAGTGATGTTACTACATGCAACATGACAGGTTAACCTCTCGCAAAGACGCAGCGAGTATGCTGTGTATTGTTTAAGGTGTAAAGGTTAGAGACACATTCCGCAACGATATTCGCTGGAAGTTTACTTACCGTTGATGCCCCTATCTTGACGAGTATTTAGTTTGCATTTGCTACCTTAGCGGTTTTGGCAATCCCTTTTGGTAAAGCGAGGTAGTAACCTTGGTACATATTAATATCCAGTTTTTGCATCGCAGCGAGTTGCTCCGCCGTTTCGATACCTTCTACAACCGTATGTGCGCCCGTTTTTTGCGCTAGCTGAACACCTGCCAGCAATCCACAGCAATCACCAGCCATAAAATCGAGCAGTAACTGTCTATCCAGTTTGATGATATTGGGGCGCAGCATGGCGACCCGCTCTGGGGTTGATGCTTTACAGCCGAAGTCATCAATCGCAATTTGAAACCCATTGGCGACGAGTTTTTCGGTGGCCATTTGCAGCATGCATTCATCCCCAGACTCAATTTCAACCAACTCCATCACCACGCGATGATGTGGAATATTAAGCTCGGCCAGTCGAGTTGCAAGCAAGGTAGAGCTGATATCACAGTAAGCAAATTGCTCACCGGCAACGGGTAAGACATTGAGAAATAGTCGGGTATCACGGTAGGGGGAAAGGCTGAAATTACGAATATGAATGGCTCGGCTTAAGCGCTCCACATTAAGTTTGTCATCATCCGCGAAGGTTTCAGAATGGAAAAACAGATCGGGCCGGATTTGTGTATGATGCTGGGTAAAAATCCTAACCAGTGCTTCAGCACCCACAACCTGATGTTGCTTATCAAAAATGGGTTGAAAGACACTGCGCAAGGTTAATCCGTTATATCTCGCGTAATACTCGCCGCCTTCATCGTAATGGATGCAGTCGAGAAATTGTTGTTTATCAGTCAGAACCATACAAATTGAGCATCCTTGAACAAAAACAGCGTGATGTTTCCCTGAAGTAAGACTTTTGACGCACGCCATGTTATTGGCGAAACGTTCATTCTGTCAATCTTGCTGTCACACGATAGCATGAGTCATAAAAATGAATTTTTGAGCTAAATTAAGCTTTATTCAGTCTCAATCAAAAGTAGGCATTACTTAAGTAACACCTTAAATTACATTATGTTATGGATGGATGACGAGGATCACATAAATATGCAGGTAAAATACATCAAGCTGTCATATTGCGGTGTTCAATAAATCTGATTGTAGAGTGTGCGTAAAAAGGTTTTACAAATATCGACGTAGCTCACTTTTTGTGGCGGGAAAAAATAGAAATCCGTCTAGATCATTCGTCGAGCAAACGATTAGCTCCACTGTAACACGGCGTAAAGTTGTACATATTTACGAACCAGTTGCTGATTTTTAGAACGCTTCAGTGGGTGCCCGAATTTGATGAAACAGGGACTTATTTGATAGTAATGTTCCAACGTTTGGGTTAATTGCGAATCACTTTCCTGTAACCCGATCCCTTGAGCATGGTATTCCTCCATTTCATCTGGCAGTTGTCCGGTCCACCAATGGAGCAGTTCACGACTTTTTCGACTACGTCCCATCCAGTGATCGCTCAGTAGCAGCAGTAAATCATTGGGCTGAATCACATAAGCGTATTCTTGTTTCCACTGGCTAATGTCGCGCATTAACTTGACTCGGCAAGCTTTACCCGCACTCATCAGATGATGAGTCAAAATCCATACCGTACCCGCGTCACTGGATACTCTGAAATGATGAGGTAAATCGCGTTGATAGGTCGACTCGATGGGGGCGTATTCGCAAGGATGACCAAATTCACTCAACGTTCTGGCAAGGCGTCTTGCAAAAGCTAACCCTAAATGGTGTTCACTCATTCCTTGATTATGAATGGTTGGATAATGCTTCTCACATAATCTGAGGCAGTCCACCTGAAACTCATTGACACTTTGCGTGACGATATCCAGTAGCAAGATGTTGTTCTCCCTTACAAAAGCTAAACAAGATTATCACAGTTACACTTTGTCACTAGCAGGAAACGGTGACTTCTTGATCTCTAGCGCTTTTCTGGTGGGTAAATGTTAGTCCGCTTGGTACTGTTCGATGAATTACCAAATTCACGTTTTGTTACAACTCAGTCATGAACCTTCTTTACTGATATGACTCTTTCAAGGTGCGTGAAAAGCCATAAATGGCGAGTGTTGTCTATACTCTGTCAAAGTTCGTTCTAATTTTTTGATGTACTTCTTCAGATGGATTGACTAGGCGCAACGTAAAAATTGGTAAATACTCTTTCGAGAATAATTGTTAACCAATAAGCTACAACCCTGTAACTGAAACACGATAAGAGCAATGACGTAATGAAAAATTCAGACAGCCAACACTATAACTTGGTCACTCGCAGTATCCATTGGATTTCTGCTTTGGTCGTTATCGGGATGTTTGCCGTTGGCACTTGGATGATGGATCTCTCTTACTACAGTGAATGGTACCGCACAGCACCACACTGGCATAAGTCGGTAGGTTTGTTACTGGCAGGTTTGACGTTATTTCGTCTGATTTGGAAAGCGTTTTCTTCATCTCCGAAAATTGAAGGCGCGCGCTGGGAAATCGTAGCGGCTAAAAGTGCTCATCACTTGATGTACGTTGGATTGTTTGTTCTTTTTGTCTCTGGGTATCTCATCTCAACGGAAGATGGTCGAGGTATTGAGGTGTTCAACTGGTTTACGGTACCTGGGGCGGGGGCTCTATTTGAAAACCAAGCGGATATCGCAGGCAATATCCATTTTTATACGGCTTGGGGCTTAATCATACTGGCGGGGCTGCATGCCGTCGCCGCACTTAAACACCACTTTATTAACCGTGATAACACGTTACGTAAAATGCTGACAGGAGCATCAAAATGAAAAAAACACTAATGGCAGTTGGTCTTGCTGCAGTCATATCTATCCCATTTGCAGCTAATGCCGCTGACTATGTGATTGATACAAAAGGCGCGCATGCTTCAATCAACTTCAAAGTGAATCATTTGGGTTATAGCTACATTAAGGGACGTTTCAATAAATTTGATGGTGAGTTTTCTTACGACCCTGCCAACATTGCCGCTTCGAGTGTTGTGGTGAATGTGGATACACGCAGCCTAGATTCAAACCATGCGGAGCGTGACAAGCACATTCGCAGCGCAGATTTTATCGATGCTTCGAAATACTCGACCGCGACCTTCAAGAGCACCGAAGTGGTTGATAAAGGCAATGGTCAGCTTGAAGTGAAAGGTGACTTGACTCTGCATGGTCAAACTAAACCTATCGTGATCAATGCTGAGTTTATCGGCGCTGGGCAAGATCCATGGGGTGGTCAGCGTGCTGGCTTTGCGGGTACGACCCGTCTTGAGCTGAAAGATTTCGGCATTCAAGTGATGGGTGCTTCTAGCTATGTCGATATGGAACTGCATGTGGAAGGCGTTCAAAAATAATCGATGTTAATCTCTTACTCATTGATGGCTCAGATGAGTAGAAAAAGCCCCCAGAATTTGGGGGCTTGCTTTTGGTCAAGCGACTTATTTCCTAACCAAAATGAGAGTTAAGCGCGAGCCAACGCTTTATCTTTGACAATTCTTACCCGTTCACCATAAATTGGGCGCAGCGCTTCAAGCACATCATTACGCTCCAGTACTCCCACTAACTGACCATTGTGTAGAACAGGCAGCATATGTGGTTTGTTTACCTTGATGCTTTTGGCGCGTTCTTCTAATGAGAGAGCGTTGAAGCGAGTGGCAATGCCCATGCTTGTGGTTGGGAATAGCTGTTCTTTATCGATACAGAAGAACTCCGCAACATCCACCAGCTTGTCGTTGATATCAATCGCAATCACATCACGAGTCATCAGATCTACCACTTTTTGGTCTTGGCTTGGCAAGTAGTCTTGGCACCAGAGATCAACCATTACATCGTGACTAGAGAGCACACCAACCAAGCGACCTTGCATATCGACAACTGGAGCAGCGGACAAATGGTGGTCGAGTAGGGTGTCGATCGCGGCTGGAGTGGTCATCTCAACGCTGAGGGTAACAGGTTGAGTGTTCATCATATCTTTTACTGTAATTGTGCTTTTCATAAGAGTTTCCTTGACTGACGTAAGTGCTTGAGTTTCCGTAATCGTGACAACATTGGCGGCTTTTAACTGAGGGCGGCGGTAAATGCTCCAGTTGGCGAGGCCAACCAGCACGGCACCACCCACAATGTTGCCGAGCGTGACCGGTATTAAGTTCGCCGTAATAAATTGAGTGACATTCAAATCGCTGTATTGGCTGGCTGTCACACCAACCTGTTGCCAGAAACTGTCTGGTGCGAAGTTTTGAATAACAATACCCAGTGGAACCATGAACATATTGGCCACACAGTGCTCAAAGCCGCTAGAAACAAACATCGCGACAGGCATGATGGTCATGGCCGCTTTAGTCATAGCATTCGCTGAACTGAAGGTCAGCCAAATAGCCAAACAAACCAGTAGGTTACATAGAATGCCTAAAGCAAAAGCTTGTACTGTGGTGTGATGAAGTTTGTGCTGCGCAATATTGAGGGCATTTAAACCCCATTGGCCTTCATCAAGCTGGTAAAGGCCAGCCGCTGTCACCAAAAGCAGTAGAAAAATGGCACCGATAAAGTTACCGACGTACACCTTGCCCCAGATAGAGAGCATTTTTCCAAAACTGATTTCGCGATTTGCCCATGAGATGCTAGATAGCACAGAGCTTGTGAACAACTCGCCACCGCAGATGACGATCAAAATCAGCCCCATACTGAACGCTACACCACCCGCCAGTCGGCTCAATCCCCAGCCGGCAGAAGCGCTGCCTGTGGTGACGGTAATGTAGAACAGAAAAGCCAAACCGATAAAAGCGCCCGCCATAACCGAAAGACCTAAGATCATGCCGCTGGTTTTTTTCGCTTTACTCAGTGCGAACTTTTCTGCTTCTGCCATCATTTCCGTGGGTGAAAAGCAGTTTTGATTTTTAGAGTAGGCTGCAGACATATTCGCTCCCCAAACTCAATTTCATGTTTACCTCCGTTTAGTACACAACACCTTATGCGTTGCTACGCCATCAGATTAGGGGGACAAAGGAGTAAAGGTAAAATTGATAATTTTTAAAAACCACATCAATTCTATTGATATGGTAGGGATGAAGCGTAAAATGAAACCGTTTGCTCATCTGGAGCAAAACAGTGAATGAAAAGAATAGGATAGGCAGTGCGGTATTCATTAAAGCAATTAGCAGTATTTGATGCAGTTGCCGATTGTGGCAGTGTCAGTCAGGCTGCGGATAAACTGGCGCTCACTCAATCAGCAACGAGCATGTCTTTAGCTCAGTTGGAAAAAATGCTCGGACGTCCTCTGTTTGAAAGACAAGGTAAACAGATGGCATTAACCCATTGGGGCATGTGGCTACGCCCTAAAGCAAAGCGTTTACTGCAAGATGCCCAGCAGATTGAAATGGGCTTTTATGATCAACACCTCTTAAGTGGTGAGATTCGCTTAGGTGCGAGTCAAACCCCGGCGGAACACTTGGTGCCTGATCTCATCAGTATTATTGATAGTGACTTTCCTGAGATTCGCATCTCATTGGGCGTGAAAAGTACCAAGGGAGTGATCGAAGGTGTTCTCGACTATAAATACGATCTTGGGATTATTGAAGGACGCTGCGATGACAACCGCATCTATCAAGAGGTATGGTGTCGCGATCACTTAACGATTGTCGCTTCGGCACATCATCCATTTGCGAAACGTGAATCGGTCAGTCTTGCTCAGCTTGAACAGGCGAAATGGGTTCTGCGCGAGCAAGGTGCAGGGACTCGCAATATTTTTGATAGTGTGATCCATCCGTTAATCCCAGACTTAGATGTTTGGCGCGAATATGAACATGTTCCTGTGTTACGCACGTTGGTGGCCAATGGCCCTTATTTGACTTGCCTACCGTATTTGGATGTTGAACGCTTTATCGAAAGTGGATTACTGGTTGCACTGAATGTGCCGGAGCTCAATATGGAGCGTACTCTCTCTTTTATTTGGCGTGCAGATATGGAAGAAAACCCGCTGGCTGAGTGCATTAAACGTGAAGGATTACGCATGATGAAAGGAAAACCGAGCATCTTATAAGGGGTATCATATTTCCTGAATCTGTTGATTTATCGGTTGCGTCACCAAATGAATGTAATGAAGATTTTCATTATCATTTTATTGTGATTTTAATCACTAATATTCCCGTTTTCTTCGGTTAGCATGTCGCCTTAATTCACCAAGGCTGAAAACTTTTCAGCATGTATGAGGCGGATATGAGCACTCTGTTTGCTATTGCGTTAACCACAGGAATTCTCTCTGGTGTTTGGGGATGGATTGCGGTGTCACTCGGCTTGCTCTCATGGGCTGGTTTTCTTGGCTGCACGAGCTACTTTGCGTCCCCTAAAGATGGCTTGAAAGGGCTAGGTCAGAGCTTATTAACCAACCTAACGGGTGTTTTCTGGGCAATGGTGATCATTCATGCCAGTCAATGGGTTGGCATTGAGATTATCGGTTACGTTGTGACGGCTTTAGTGGCTTTTATCATGTGTATCCAAGCGCAAAAATCCTGGTTGGCTTATATCCCAGGTACCTTTATCGGTTGCTGCGCAACCTTTGCTGCTGCAGGAAACTGGCAATTGGTGATCCCGTCTTTAATGCTCGGTGGTGTGTTTGGTTATCTGATGAAAGCCAGTGGTCTTTGGTTACATCACAAGCTCAAGCAACCTCGCGCTGAACAAACGACCATCGTGAGCGAAATGACTTCTCGCTAAGCGTGAAGGTCCGTGTGAAACTTTTCTCAGAAACGATTGGCAGAAAAGCGATAGGTGAAAGAAAAAAGCCTATTGGTAAAAAACGATTGGTAAAGAGTACCCCTGATAATTCGTATCGAAAGAATTTAGATACCGCCACACAACTTTGTGTGGCTTTTTTGTAAGAGCCCCCAGCTAGGTGAGGGAGATTTAATCCCTGTGTAGATGAAAACCTTTACCAATCCTAGGTATTGCCGTTTGCCATTGTGATGACTCGTTTTAACGTCCAGCGCAGGAGTACAGGAATACACTCTGTTCCATTGCTTTCACAATGTGAAACGATCGCCAAAGCCAAATCCGGTTTCGCGTGTTTTTTCAGAACTTTAGAGACCACTTTTTTGGCGGGGATCGGGTGGTCATGAGGAATTTTAACCAGCTCTTTGAAGAAGTATTCAAAGCCGTGCGAGTAAAGGAAGTGCTCAATGTCTCGATCGGGCAATTCGGTTAAGCGATGTCGCTCTTGATCATGTCCCAGTAATCCTCGTACGGTCGCCGAGTATTTTTTCCCCGCAGGATCGCCATCGGTCACCACATGCCAGTCAATACCAAACGCACGTGCAACCTTGATTAAGGATTTTAGCCCTGATTGAGCAAATTCGATGATATGCACACCTTCTGCAGCTAAGTTGTATCCGCATTGATGGGCGAGTTCGTTAAATAGCCACACTTCCGTTTCACCTTCAACCAGCAGCCAGCAGCGAGCAAAGAGCGCTCCCGAGCGGTGAAAGCGGATATGGAAACCAATGCGGCGCAACTCATCTCGACTTAAACTGCGTTGCGAAACGGAGGTCGCAATGGTGCGATCGGATTTTCTCACCAAACGACGAATCGAATGCAAAGGCACCGCCCCCAGTAAATCACTGCTGTTGGTGGTGAGAATTTTCTGCATGGGGAGCAAATCTAAAAAGCTCCAAGCTCGGGCAAGGTGTGTAGGGTGTAAACGACCTTCCGGATCTTCAATGATCAAAATCGGCCGAGCGCAGCGGCGCAGCTCTTTGGGTCCTTTGCCTTGTAAATACGCGTTGAGTAAACCAAGAAGTAGCAGCTTAGTCTGTTTATTTTTGGTTTCATGAATGATTTGGCTGAGGCTTTTTTCACTCGGAGAGGCCGCATACAGTAAGCTGTCGCGTTCGCGGCGCGGATTTTTCCGGCTTTGACTTTTGAACGAAAAGTAGTGCTCAACCAGAGAGTTCATTGCACTCAAACTGCTGCGGATCTCGCCTTTGTTAACGTGTCCGGGCGTCGCCATTAAACGTCGCCACGTATTGCTGATCCGTTTCTCGACACGAGCATTCTTGCCGTTACCATTGGCGAGCGATTTTTCAAAACGTCGAGAATCTTTTAAGCGGATCACTGGATGTAAACTCATCAACTCTTGCGCCAATTTTTCTGAGTGATGAAGAGTGAGTGAGTTGCCCTCTAAATCTAGAAAAGCGTATTGAGTGCTGATGTCATATTTGACCCTTGAGGCGCTGATCCGATAAATGATTTTTTGCGCCCCTTGTTCATCGGTTTGCCAAAGTGGTTTGAGTTTACGATAGCGCCCAGCCTTGGGCTCATGGAGGTCGCTGGCGGCGAAAACAAGGATGATCTGCAAATTTTGCGTCTGCGCATCAGCAATAGAGTAATCAACGTGGAAATCTTGCAGGGTGAATGGGTACAGAGTGCCATCCGCAGGCAATACTACCGATAGGGCATCCAGCAAAGACGATTTACCCCAAGTGTTTTCTCCAATCAGTGTGGTGATTTCATCAAAGGTCAGTGATAGTCGGCGGATGCCACGGAAACCAGCGATTTCAATTCGCTCTAAATGCATAGGCTGCTCCTTAGATTCCTCACCAGTGCCTATAGTGTGGGCTATCTTATGAGGTTTTCTTTAAGAATAAAGGAAAAACCCAATATAAGCAGGGTGTTAAGCTTGGTTTTTCAAACCAGAGTTCACATTTTTGTAATGAATAAGGCCAAGAAAATGTGACATAAGTTATTTAGCGTCACTAAAATTTCAGAGAGGTTTCATAAAAGTCACGATTCTGTCATGATCGGCGGGCTAGGATAGGAGTGGAAAAGAGAGAAGACGTATGCCTATGAGAAGAAAAAATCAGCCAGCGTCGATCACGCTGGCACACATTAATGACACCCATTCCTACTTTGAACCTACCTCGTTACAACTGACGCTGGAACATGATGCGGACATTTTAAAACCCTTTGTCAGTGCTGGGGGCTTTGCTCGAATTGCAACCCGTATTGCTCAATTACGCGATGATGCGCAGCGCATGCAGCGCGAATTTCTGTTTTTACATGCGGGAGACTGTTTCCAAGGAACACTCTACTTTTCGCTGTTCAAAGGTAAAGCGAATGCCGACATGCTCAATGCACTCAAGTTAGACGCAATGGCCATCGGTAATCATGAATTGGATATGGGAAATTATCCTGTTGCTCAATTCGCGCAGCGCATTCAATTTCCTTTGTTGGCGGGCAACTGGGATTTATCACAAGAACGAGACAGCAAATCGCTGCGTTTGGGGAGCAACCCTAAAGTCTACAGTTATGATGCGCTTCAGGGCCATGCACGCTGGATTGAGAAAAAGGCGCAGGGTGAAAGAATTGCTATCTTTGGCCTGTCGATTGATAAGATGGCCGATATTGCCACCCCAGACAGTGATACTCCGTTTGTGAACGCCATCGAGACGGCACGAAAGACGATTGCGGCAATCCACCAACACGGCATCAATAAGATCATTTTGCTGAGTCACTTAGGCTATGACGGTGACATTGCATTAGCGGAACAAGTGTCTGGGATCAGTGTGATTGTGGGGGGGCATAGCCATGTACTACAAGGTGATTTCTCAGCCCTTGGACTCGGCAGTCAAGATGAATATGGCTTAAAAATCAATCACACCTATATCGTTCAAGCTGGATTTTACGCGCTTACTCTTGGCCATTGTCAGATTGATTTTGCCGCCAATGGTGAGGTGACCCGATTTGAAGGGCGGAATGAGCTACTGCTCGGGCGTCGGATGTTTGTTGATGCCAGCATGAGCCAAGAGCAGATCAGTGAGCGTTATAGTCAAGCGCGTGATGAAGTGGATAACCATCCGAATGTGGTGGTGTGTAAAAAAGATCCTGTGGTGCAAAGTCTATTGCAGGAGAAATACATACCCCAAGTACGTCAACTGCAACAACAAATTATCGCTCATGCGGATCGCACTTTACGCCATTTGCGCATACCGGATGCTGAAGGTGGCAGTGAGATTGCCCCTCTGGTCGCGAAAGCATTTGTGTATGCATTGAATAAGCGTGGGCTAGACGTTCAGTTTGCTATCCATAATGCGGGTGGTGTCCGTACGTCAATTTTGCCGGGTAGCATCTCAGTTGCCGATGTGGCAGGAAAGCTTTTGCCATTTGCCGTGCCGATCGGCGTTTACCAAGTGAAAGGGGAAGTGATCGCACGCGCTCTGGAAGGTGCGATCAATAACGCGCTCAGTAATGGCGTGCAAGGAACAGGCTCAGGCAGCTATCCATATTGCCATCACCTGCGTTATCAATACTTAGCGGATAAGCCCATAGGTCATCGCATTACACAACTGCAGATCCAATTAGAGGGTGAGTGGCAAGCGGTGGATTCTGAAGCTTTGTACTGGGGAACCTCTTCCGCTTATACCATGAAAGGCAAAGAAGGCTATGATGCGCTGCTTGATATGGAAGGAGAGGGCATGGTGACACAGGTTTCTATGGCCGATGCCTTTATTGAGCTGCTGTCGGACTGCCCCTCCTTGCTCTCTTTTGAAGCGCATGATGCTTGTGAATGCCACCATCATTAAAACGGATATCTCTTTGCCTTGCTGCCTATCTGTGACTGCAAATGGTTTGGATGTCACGTCAACACTAAGTTGATCAAGTAGGTTGGCATACAGCTTGCTTTGTTCTGCCTAGTTTTTGCTCAATATTGCTGAGCAAGGGGAGGGAGAACATGTTAAGCCGAGATTGGTTCGATACATTAGTGGTAGTGGCTTGGGTGGGGATATGGTCCGCCCTTATCTATCTATTGCCGTTTGCGGGAGTGTAATCATTACGCAATGGTGTATAGAAAAATGGTAAGCCGAACGTGAAGGAGTCATTGAATATGGCTCCTTTTTTTGTACTAGACACGGTCAAACCACAGGCATAAAATGGCGACGTTTTGGGGAGTAGTCGCCTTAGGTTTATTTGTCGTCATCTCGTTGAGTTTGACTCAACCGGCAAATATAAGCTCTGAATTCAAGTTCAACGCTTCGACGAGACCAACGCATTCAATACTGCATTTGTTGCAGGAATCATTGGTATGCGGAAGGTCTTGAGGTCTGGCGACCAAGCAAGATCTTCCGTTTTCGGAGGAAAATATGTCCCCAATCACTTATCTTGGCTTTGGCCTACTTACCTTAACTCTTGTAGCCGTTGATCTCTGGCAAACCCGTAGTGGGAATGTCACGATCAAAAAAGCGGCCATCTGGAGCATCGTCTGGTTTCTTCTCGCGTTTGTCTTTGCGATTAGCCTTTATTACGGCTGGCAATGGTACGCCCCTCACAGCAGCTACAGTGCCGAGAAAGCCACTCTTTCTTTTATTACCGGCTATTTGCTCGAAAAGTCGTTAAGTGTCGATAACTTGTTCGTGTTTGCGATTATTTTTCATCAATATTCAGTGCCAGAGCACTTACGCCCACGAGCTTTACTTTGGGGGGTGATCGGCGCGCTGGTTTTACGTGCGATCATGATTGCCGTGGGGGCGCAGCTGCTCAGTCAATATCACTGGATCTTATACGTGTTTGCTCTGTTTCTGATTTGGACAGGGATCCAATTGGCGCGCGATAAAGGTGAAGGGTCGATTAACCCACTGCCTGAACGTTTGATTCGTCGTTGCTTCAATGTGACGAAAGAGTATCAAGGCAATGCATTGATCTGTAAGCAGCAAGGGCAGTGGTGGGTAACTCCGATGTTTATTGTGATTGGCGTCATTGCGTTTATGGATGTGATGTTTGCTTTAGATTCGATTCCTGCGATTTTTGCCGTGACCCAAGAGCCATTTTTAGTGCTGGCAGCGAACGTGTTTGCTTTATTGGGGCTGCGCTCTCTGTATTTTGTACTTCAAGGCATGATGGATAAATTTTTCTATCTTAAACCGGCTTTGGCTTTCATTATGATGTTTATCGGGGTGAAGATGATGTTAGTTGATTCAGCTTGGGCAATTCCAACGCCGATCTCACTCTGCGTGCTACTGGTGACCATGAGCACGGCGGTGATCGCGTCTGTACTCCGTGAGCGTTCTCAATCCAAACCCATCGCAGAGAAAGTCTCTTAAATTTCAAATGTTATCTCCCTGTGCCTCGTTGTTGAGTAGAGTCATGGGGAGATAAAAATATTTTTAGTAAATAAGTTGTTAAAGTTTTTTGTGTTGTAAAAAATGGCGTAATAGTTATGCGTGAAAGGCGCTTAAAGTTTGAACTTTTTCGTGACTTGTTGAATATCTAAATGGCAGCATGTTAATGCATTGTTTCATTAGTTTTAGTAATCCAAACCGTCAAAATTAGTCATTTTCTAACCAGATGTGCATTGACTAATATTCACCTCAACAAAGTAAGTTACCGATTCAAGAGAGGCTATCATGGCTCAGGCAATGCAAATGGGAACAATGACAGTCCCAACCTCTAAGGATAAAAAAACCTACGCGGTTAACTTCAAAGGATTGATTGCTCATCTGTTTGACATTCTGTTTGTAGATAATGCGCCACGTCATTACTACGCGACTGAAATGTCAGCACACATCCAAAAAGATGTGGGTTTATACCGTTAAGCGTAAATAGAGTTTAAAAAGTCGGCATTTGCCGACTTTTTTGTTTCTTGAAGGGCGTATTTGCTACGAATATGCTTCAAATAAGAAAAAGCGCCTAAAGCGCTTTTTCTTTATTATCTTAATTAAGCTTTCACTCGCTCAATCATCGATTACTTTTTACGGCAATACTCAGCAATGATGTACATGGTTTGGCCGTTCACCTTACCTTGAATGTGCTTTGGATCTTCGGTTAACGCGATACCGCGTACTGCAGTACCTTGTTTGATAACCATGCTTGAGCCTTTCACTGGTAGATCCTTGATGACGGTGACATCGTCACCTTTTTTCAGCTCAACACCATTTACATCGCGTGGTTTTTCCGCATCATCGTCCATGCCAATTTCTGCCCACTTAGCGGTCTCTTCATCAAGATACATCATATCCAGCAGATCACGAGCCCAGCCTTCCGTTTCAGAAATACGTTTCAGTTGGCGCCATGCGACAACCTGAACAGGTTGAACTTGGCTCCACATACTGTCATTCAGACAACGCCAATGGTTCATATCCACCGTTTCTGGGTTTTCGATTTGTCCTTTACAGGTGTCACACAGCATCACTGCGTGATCGACAGTGACGAGGGCATGCGGAGCAACCACAAAAGGAGAAAGAGGAGCAGAGGCCGCGCATAGCTCGCATTGTGATTGACAGCGTTCAAGTAAAGTTGCTTCAGTAGACATAGTACCCACCTTGTAAATAAATGTAAGCGCGTATTATCCATTTTAAACTCAGAATTTAAAGGGATATTCGGTAATTTCAGGCAAAACACCGCTTTTCTGCGCCAATCACTTGGCTCAAAAAGAGTAAATTTCTGCTTCTTCTCAAGGCATTCGGTATAATGCGGCATCATTTTTTGACGACTGGATTGAGCTTTGGAACTGCTTTGCATTGATTATTTAGGTAAGCCACTAAGACTTGAAGGGACGATGTCGGGTTGGCAGCAACTGTTTTGGGACAACATTTTGGTTGCTCAGCGCCCAGCACAAGAACAGTATGAAGGGGATATTCAACACCATTTCCAACTGACTCAAGGGGAGCATGTGTTGGAGTGTTGTCTCGAGATCGCACTGACTTGGCAACCGTTTCAGTTACAGTACCAAACCAAACTCAACGGTGAGCTTGTGGCGCAAGGCATGCGCAGTGAAAAGGATGTTGAACGCCAAACACCGTATGAGGCCCCTAAGGTAGAACGTCGATTCAGTGTTATCGGCCTTGTCTCTTTAGCGATGAAAGCACTCAAAAGTGCCAAAATGATCAAAGTGGTCATGGCATCGGCCAGTTTGGCCGCCTACTCTTGGCTTTTTTCGTTTCAATTTGCGCTCGCCCTGATCGGCTGTTTGGTTTTCCATGAGTATGGCCATGTTAGAGCCATGAAATATTTTGGCATGAAAACCAAAGGCATCTATCTAGTGCCATTCCTTGGTGGACTCGCCCTCAGCGATGAAAAGATCAATACCCGTTGGCAAGACGTGGTGATTTCGATCATGGGACCGTGTTTTGGTTTCCTATTGTCCTTGTTGCTCGTTGGGGTGTACTGGGTGACGGATTCGCCTTTCTGGGCAGCGCTGGCAGTATTTAATGCGTTTCTTAATTTGTTTAATTTATTGCCTGTTTTACCGCTGGATGGCGGGCACATTCTCAAAAGCGTGAGCTTTTCGATGAACAGTAAAATGGGGGTAATCCTCTGTGTGCTCGCGATTCTTGGTGGGATTGCGTTAAGTTACAGCTTGGGCTTAACCCTGTTTGGGTTCTTACTTTTGATGGGCGCACTAGATATTGTTTTTGAGTGGCGTCAGCGCCATCACAGCCATTTGTTACCTCTCAATCGTTATGCACAAATGGTGTCCACCGTCTGGTACTTTGCTCTAGTCAGTGGATTGATTGCCATCATCATAGGTTTTGCTTCGACAGGAGATACGTTGCTAAGCCTGCCGTTGTTGATTCTGGGCACATAATTAAAAGGAAGCCGAATGATTCACGTTCGGCTTCATTAACTGTCTATTAGCTATTAGGCATCAACGCCAGTCACTATCCCAGTAATCTCGTCCTTCAGGAGCGTAAGGCTCATCAGACCAAGGCTGCGCTTTACCGCGTAGCTGCTCCAATTGCTGTTCGAGTAAGTTGACCGTTGCCAAATCTCCTTCTGAGCAAGCCACATAAATTTCTTGCTCAATGGCTTCGATGCGATCACGAATGTTCATCCAATACCTCCTGTGATGGCTCTCTGCATAGTGCATGTCAAACATTAGGACAACACAATAATGGATTCTATCCCATCTAGGACAAGTTTAGCCTATCCCCTTTATTTCATAGCACGCGGCCAGAGTAAAAATGAATAGCACTGCTTGACACGTATGGATGTGTACAAAGGATTCCCCTTAAGAAAATTTTTTCTTAAGGGGAAGAACTTGGTTCAACGGTTTTCGAAACGGTTGTAATCGAGCAAACCAAACTCAATGGGTTGATCTTGGCGATACCATTGATGCACAAGATCGCTAAATGCCCAAAATTCGGGTGAGCTGCGGCGTACTGCAAAACGATCCAATAGGGCGACATAATCTTGCTCTGACTTCATCGCCACTAGGCGTTGATACAGCTCCGGGATCTGGTTTTCTTTCAGTGTTAAGTACGCCGATGGATAACTGCCGACCACTCCGCGCACTAAAGTCAAATTATCATTTTTGGGGTCGCGGTTGTTCTGTTCATCAAACAAGCTCGAGATATTGGTGTGGGCATTGTTGTGAATGAGAGTAAACAGTTGCGGTTTACCTTGTTCACTTTCAATCATCAACATCATCAATTGTGGAATGGGCAGCAAACCTTCACCACGCAGATGATCTATCTGGCGCAAAGCAAACTCATGTTCGGCTTTGAATCCCGTTTGAGTTATCACGTATCGATCACTCAATACCGACTGTACTTGCTTGCGGAGTTTAGCAAACAGCTCCTGTTTCGGGTTATCAGTCACATAGTTAACGCTGGTTGGCTGATCAAAGGGTTTTACGTTACGTTGCAAGAAATCGGAAAACTGTACACTTTGATTTTGGTACCAACTAGATAACTCCTGATGGCGCATATCGCGTGGTAGCAGGGCAACAAAATTACTCTCACCCTCCATGCGCAGAAAATCCATGAACATACGAGTAATCAACTGATGTCCGAAATTGCCATATACATCAAAACCAGCAACAAGCAGATAATGAATGCGCTCAAGCAGCGCATAATCCATTATCCAAGCGGTTTTGGGAGGCTCACCCACCAATCCTTGCACGACAGATGCGCTATCGAAATGGCGGAAAATCGTTAATGCGGCATTAGGGTTTGTGCCCGCTCCATCCCAAATAATGTCCGTGGTAAGGTGCGTACCATTTTTAAACCATTGATTAATAAATTCAGATTTTGCTTCGAGATAACGGCTTTGTTGTAGCGAATAACGTACCCAGTTACTCAGCGGCAGTGCCGTATTCTCTTGTTCAGCCGGTAGCTTCAAATTGTCGACTTGTGAGCGATAGAATTCGTTGACTTCTGGAAGATCGGCTTTCTCAGGATCGAGGAAGAAGACCCAGAATCTATCGTTAATCACATTCAGCGCCAACTGGCCTCGACACACTGGGCCTTTGATAAAGGCCATCACCGTATTTTGCGCATTATCGAGCAAAAACTTAAAGCGCGCTTTAACGGGAAGGTCGATGAACGCGGACATCGGGTTTGCGGCAATATCCGGACGATAACTTGGAAGCTCGGCAACCTCATAATCCGCATCAATAAACCAGAGTTTCCAGTTCGCAATCCGTTGTTTGTGGAGTGCGAAAGGCATGTGGGTTTTATCGACAATCGTCTCTTGTTCTGGCACAAGGCGATAATAGACTCGCTCAACGCCCGAATCATCGTACGGACGACGCGTCACGATTCGCTTTACAGGCTCACCCGGTGGAGTACTGGAGCGGATGAGTTTAAAGAAACGAGGCCGCTCCTGCGCTATTTCTGAAAAGTACAGATGTGAGAGGAATAGATGCTCGTAGATATAGCGTGCTGCGAGCTGATTTTTACGCGAGCTGTGATTCAACAAGGCTTCGTATTCCGTAACCAAAGCTTGTTCTTGCGCACTCAGCGGGAGCGCTTGATTCATCACTGCTCCCTCTTGTAGCCAAGAGAGCAGGGTAGCGTACTCCTTGGGGGATAAATTCGGCATACCAAAGGGCATTCCCCAATTAGGATTCACTTGTTCGAAGTGATCCATTTCGTTGATCGTTGGGCAGGTTTGCTCACGATCAATTGAAAAATCAAATCCTTGTAACTGATCTTGCTGTGGTAGTGGATGACGCTCTTTCTGCATCAGCAAACGTGCCATCACCCCAGCATCAAGATTGGCTTGCGCGGTTTGATCTCGCTCATTCAGCACGGGATGAAAACCAGCAGCTCGCCATTCTTGGGTTAACTGAGCATCTTCGTAGAGACGAGTTGGAGTAGCGGCCGTCAGCCGAGTTCCCTGATAAACCAACGCTTTGCTCGCCCCGCGATCAATGCCTTCAGCCGAGGTCATTTTGAGCTGACAGGGGGCATCGTAACAGGCGTGACAGACGACACATCGGTTATCTAAGATGGGTTTTACTTCGTTTAAAAAATGCTGAGCTTGGCTAGAGTGCAAAGGCAATTGTCGCTCACGTACCTGCTCTGTGCCAAAGAGCTGATCATAGTTGATGCCTGCGTACATAGCGCAACCGGAGAAAATCGTGGCCAGCAGCAACAGAATCGAAGATTTGAAATTCATAATGACAAAATTCAAGAAGAGAATGGGTGAATTAAAGCAAAGGAAGAGGGGAGATGTCCAACTCACGGTGCACTTTCATTCCGCTTGCTTTAAAGAAACAAGTGTATACCCAAACCACTTGGAGTTGCAGGTAGCGGCAAGTGAGTGACAAATTTGTCTGGAACAAATTTGCACAGCCATCGGCTGGCCTTTGGTGAGAGCCAAGGATGGCTCTCATAATCCCCATGAGCATAAATAGACTATGTGATTGGGGTGAACGAACGTAGCCAACACCGCTGCGCTTCAAGTCGGAAGGGGATAGAAATGCAAATAGCCTGACTGGGTCAGGCTATTTATACACAAGCTTACGCTGCTTAGGCGGTTTGCAACTGAGCCACTTTCTCCGCTGAAATAGGCTTGGTGATCAGAGCAAGCAGGATACACACGGCCATCATTGCTGCGGAAATGGTGTATGCCAAGTTGTAGCCGCCACCATGAGTCATTGAGTAACCCACGACTGCAGCACCAATCGCGCCACCAATGCCCCATGAAGTGTAGAGTACGCCATAGTTGGTGCCGTAATTCTTCAAGCCATAGAATTCTGCCGTGATCGATGGGAACACCGCCAGTAGCGTACCGTAACCGACGGCGGCAATCGCCGTGCCGATGATTAAGGTAAATTCTGAGTCAAACGTGGCGAACAACACCATGTTTCCACCTTGCAGCAAAAATGCCAGCAGTAGAGTACGCACGCCACCAATTTTATCTGACAAGATACCCGCAGCAATGCGACCGCCTGAGTTGAAAATCGCCAAGATTGAAGCAAGGTATACCGCGTTTGGTAGGTTTGCTTGCACGCTAGCGATGTTCGTGATGTTACCGATGATCATCAAACCAACAGAAGCGGCAAGAGCATACATCAGCCACAATGCATAAAACTGAGGTGTTTTCAGTATGGCTTTCCAGCTTAAGTTGGCGACTTTGGCGACTACTTTTGCTTCTTGACCGGCTTTCAGTTTCGGCTCAGCAGGCACATAACCCGCTGGTGGGTTGTTAATCGTACAGGCGAGCGGTACCGCAATCGCCAGTACACCCGCGCCCAGAATCATAAAGCTGGTTTGAATGCCTAAATGAGTAATCAAGGCTGATGTCAGTGGCGCAAGATAAATCGCTGCCAGACCAAAACCCGCTGCAATCAGGCCATTTACCATGCCTTTTTTACTTGGGTGGAACCACTTCATAGCGGACGGGGAGAGGCAAGCATAGCCAAAACCGATACCTGCACCCGTCATCACGCCGAAGGTGAGATTGAGCATCAAAACAGAAGAAGCAAAACCTGAGGCAATCATGCCTAAACCCGTTAAGGTGGTACCTAAAATCAGGATATTACGTGGACCCATGCGGTCTTGCAGAATGCCAGCAACTAAAAGACAGACAGAAAAAGCGATGGTTGCAATAGCATAAGGGGAAGAGGCATCCGCTGCACTCCAGCCAAAGTCGGTAACTAGGGCTTTATTAAAAACGCTCCAGGCATAAAGAATGCCAAGACAAAGGTTGATACAGAAACCCGCCAGCAGAATGCGCATAGCTTTATCAATCTTGCTCATTATTTGTGATACTCAGTAAAAATTAGGATAGACAACCCCGTTATCTGGGATATTTGTTCAAAATAACTTTGCAAAATTCAACAATTCTGGCAAAGCGCGCGGATTATAACCAATAGCCTTGTGATTGGAATCACTTTTTAAAGACGGATAAAAAATAAATTTCGCTTGTTTCATCACTGTTGTATTTGTGAAGAAATGTGGTGGTTTTTAGTGAGTCAACCCAATCATTCAGCGTGATGAATCATCAGTAAACATTAAGTGGGGTAATGTTAGCTTCTTGTTTGTAACTATATGTTTATTAAATGATTTGACTAATAAGTAAAGCACTTGGTCAAAATAGGGTTAATTCACTTTCTTCCCCCTTCAAAAATTGAAAAAAGCCTCTACTATCGCCCACCTTTTTCAAATAAGTGGAGATTGATATGAAGCATAATGCACTAAAAATGGCGCTAATCGCAGTATTGGGTGTCACTTCCTTAACTGGATGTATGGGACAAATGGCAGCGACCGGACTGGTCAATAAATTCAATTTAGAAGTGGTGGATAACCGTTACGCCCGTGAAGGCCTGTTTTTGCTGCTTTCACCCGTCTATGGTTTAACCAGTACTGCCGACCTGTTTATTTTTAACTCGATTGAGTTCTGGACAGGTAAAAACCCAATTTCAGGAAAGTCGCCAGCGGTTGTTGATATTCCTGCCAAAGCGATTATCAAAGTCAATGGTCAATTGGATCGCTCTTTGACAGAAGCACCACTGAAAGCACAAGTGCGCCCGATCGAAAAAGCAACGCTAGAACAACTTGATTCGCATACGCTTCAGATGGAAGTGACCTATGTCGATGGCAGTCATAAAGTATTGCGTGGCGAAAAAGGTCAAGATGAGGTCACTTTTTATCTAGATGGTGAACTCTTTACCGTTGTTAGCCAGCAAGAGCTCAATGCTTATATCGAGGCAAGCCAAATTTGATCGTTTGATCGGCAAATGGTTTGGTTCCGACTGCGCATTCAGTCTGCGAGCAGTACCTCAGCCGCAACAGGTTATGATGAAGAGCCAAGGAGGGTTCACACCTCGGTGAGGTGTGGAAAAGATCACTCATAATCAAAAGGTTGCTTTTTACGTTGCAATAAAATCTTTCATTTAGTCGATACTGATCGTTTGTATTCCCCTGCTGTCAGCGCCATACTTTCTATTCACCTGCTTTCATTTAATACTGGCCACCGTCATCGCCCAATAATGTGACTTACAAAGGATATGAGCGAATGGATCATCGCTTTTCGACCAAACTGTTTCTGCTTCTCATGATTGCTTGGCCGCTTTTATTCGGATCAATGAGTGAGGCTGTAGAGCGCCAAACCTTGACTATTGCCAACTCAAAAGCATGGAAACCCTATTCTTATTTGGATGAACAGGGACAGCCTTCTGGCATATTGATTGATTTTTGGTTGGCTTTTGGTGAAGCGAATCATGTCGATATTGAATTCCAACTGATGGATTGGAATGATTCCCTAGAAGCGGTGAAGCTTGGCAAATCCGATGTTCAAGCTGGTTTGATCCGTTCTGCTTCAAGATTAGCGTATCTCGATTTTGCAGAACCTTTACTGACAATCGATACACAACTCTACGTACACCGCACGTTATTGGGCGATAAATTGGATACGCTGCTATCGGGGGCCATTAACGTCTCATTAGGTGTAGTAAAAGGGGGATTTGAACAAGAGTTCATGCAACGAGAATATCCTCAACTTAAGTTGATTGAGTACGCCAACAATGAATTGATGATGTCTGCAGCAAAGCGACGAGAATTAGATGGTTTTGTGGCCGATACTCAGGTCGCCAATTTCTATATAGTGGTTTCCAATGGCGCGAAAGATTTTACGCCAGTGAAGTTTCTTTATTCAGAGGAATTACGTCCAGCGGTCGCCAAAGGCAATAGGGATTTATTAGAGCAAGTAGAGCAGGGGTTTGCACAATTAAGTAGCAATGAGAAAAACCGTATTTTAAGTCGATGGGTTCATATTGAAACGATTTATCCACGTTACTTAATGCCGATTCTCGCTTCAGGTCTCTTACTCAGTATCGTTATTTATACTCTTCAGCTACGGCGTACCGTTCGATTGCGAACACAGCAACTTGAAGAAGCCAATCAAAAACTCTCCTATTTAGCGAAAACGGATAGCTTGACGGACATTGCTAATCGCCGTTCGTTTTTTGAACATCTTGAAGCGGAACAAACACGATCAGGCAGCTTAACGTTGATGGTTTTTGATATTGATGACTTCAAAACCATTAACGATCGCTTTGGGCATGGCGCAGGAGATAATGCCATCTGTTTCGTGGTTGGGTGTGTGCGACAAGCTTTAGCATCGGATACCTACTTTGCAAGGATTGGTGGTGAAGAGTTTGCTATTGTAGCGCGTGGTAAAAATGCAGAAGAGTCGCAGCAGTTAGCTGAGCGAATTTGCCAACGAGTTGCAGAAAAAAAGTGGGTAGTGAATGCCCAACACTCTCTGTCACTCACCATCAGCCTAGGCTGTGCATTTTACCTACACCCAGCTCGGCCATTCAGTTTGCACGATGCCGATAGCTTAATGTACGAAGGAAAGCGGAATGGAAAGAACCAGGTTGTCTTTCGTACCTGGTCATAACTGCACTCTTTTTAGTCGAAAATTGGATGGTTTGCTCAACTCATAATCAAACAGCATGCAAATGATTAAAAAGGGGTTTTCTTTTCGTAAGAGTGTGGCATAGTAGCGGCGTCTCTTCGATGCGCGGGCATCGTATAATGGCTATTACCTCAGCCTTCCAAGCTGATGATGCGGGTTCGATTCCCGCTGCCCGCTCCAATATCCTGCACATTACCTCATATCTACCAACGTACAATAGCCTGAATAAATCAAAAAGCTTAAGTTAACTTCGTGCATTTTGTTACGAGGTAAATTATGGCGCGAATTGCGTTTACGGCTCCCCATCACAAAGCCAGTGAAACCGGTTTAGATATCCTTCGCCAAAGTGGAACGGCTTGTGAGGCTATGGTCGCAGCAGCGGCGATGATCGCAGTACAATATCCCCACATGAATAGTATTGGTGGGGATGGT
The DNA here is from genome assembly GCF_000621645.1 of Vibrio cholerae ATCC 14035. GTDB lineage: Bacteria > Pseudomonadota > Gammaproteobacteria > Enterobacterales > Vibrionaceae > Vibrio > Vibrio cholerae. The sequence continues at coordinate 58,784 of NZ_JHXR01000020.1, forward strand.
TTTTGGCTTATTGCCGCTAAAGACAAACCGCCTGTTGCTATTGATGCGTGCGGATCTTCGGCGCAGAGTATTGCTCTGACGGATTATGACCCTGCCCAAGGATTACCACAGCAAGGTGGTGCCGCAGCACTGACGATGGCGGGAACCATTTCGGGTTGGCAAACGGCGTTGCAGCTCTTTTCATCAGGGATTTCTCTCTCAACCCTGCTTAGTCCTGCAATTCAAGCGGCAGAGCAGGGAATTCTTACCACTCCGAGTCTTGCCGCGGCAAGTCATAAAACGTGGAACCGATTAGCTAAGTTAGAACCTTTTGCACAAATCTATTTGAATCCTTTTCGAGATACGCTCAAAGTCGGTGACATTGTCACGCAAAAGGCGCTGGCGAAGACATTGACCCATTTATCCCAGTTTGGGCTTGACGCTTTTTACCAAGGCGAGTTAGCTCAACAAATGGCTAAAGAGTTGGAAGAGGCAGGAAGCCCCCTACGTTTAGCAGACTTTATCCAGCATAAAGCCAGTATCGTTACTCCGCTCACTCATAATATGTCCCAAGGCCAGTTCTATAATCTGGGGGCTCCGACTCAAGGGTTAGCCTCGTTATTGATTCTGGGAATTTATGATCGACTGGCGCATCAGGCGAGATCGCAAGCCGATCATGTCCATCTGCTCATTGAAGCAACCAAAATTGCGTTTGATATTCGTAATCGAGCGGTTACTGATGAAAAATACATTCCGACCGCGCTGCAAAATTACCTCATTGCCGAACGAGTCGATAAACTTGCAGAGAAGGTAAATCTCTCTCAAGCTGCAGCTTGGCCGCAAAAAACGCAACTTGGTGATACTGTCTGGATGGGCGCAGTAGACCGATATGGCACTATGGTAAGTTTTATTCAGAGTATTTACTGGGAGTTTGGTAGCGGTGTTGTTCTACCTTCTAGTGGAGTGCTCTGGAACATACGTAGCCAAAGTTTTTCTTTGGATCCCGAACACATCAATTGTCTGGCCTCACGTAAAAAGCCATTTCATACCTTGAATCCTGCCTATGCCGAGCTTAAAGATGGCCGAAGAATGGTTTACGGAACCATGGGCGGAGATGGCCAACCACAAACTCAAGCCTGTTTGATCAGTCGTTACCTATATCAAGGCGATTCACTGGAGCAATCGATCGCAAAACCCCGTTGGTTATTGGGGAGAACGTGGGGAGATAGCACGACAAAACTGCAGATGGAGTCGTCTTTGATGGGGCAACTCGGCACTGAGTTGTCTGCCCGCGGTCATCAAATCAATTCGGTTCCCGATGGTATTGAATTGATGGGGCATGCAGGAGCGATTGTTGTTGGTACGGATTCCAGCCTTGAAGTCGCAAGCGATCCTCGCAGTGATGGCGCTGCATTACAACTGTGGCTGGAATAATTCCCGTAAACAGTACCTTATGCCGGTTAAGTCGATTATTATTTAGAACCCGACAGTAACATGAGAATCAAGATTTGATGAAGTTACCCTTACGCCTAAGCTTTGGATGTTTACTTGTGATGTCGTTTTCTGCAACGGCAAAAAGCTATGATTTTATTCAAGAACATCTTGAGCAAGCTTTCTCATCAAGTGTGGTTTTGTCGGATAGTGATGTTTTTACTGCAGGGTTCAACAATTTTGATCCTAACGATTGGTTTAAAACCGACAATGACAATTTGGGTACACCTGAATCGATTGAAAACCGCAAGAAATATAAATCGAGTACGCTCCCCATCACACTTGCTTTAAGTGAGGAAGAGGCATATCACCAGCATCAGCTTTTCTTTCGTCTTTCCGCCTCCGTCATTGATGATGAATTGAGTATTGCCAATATGCCCGGGGAAACGGAGCGCTATCGTCAATCGGTGCTGGGCGGGGCGATATTTTATCGTTATCAATATCGACTAACCGATCACTGGACTTTGACGCCGGCGATTGGAACGCATCTACTCTATTACCGCAACACAGTGACCTATAACAACCCCCAATTTAAAATGCTCTTCTCGCCGTTAGATGGGCTACTGGTTAACACTTATGCTTGGGCAAACTTGGTCGAGACGAATCTTAAGATTCAGTACGAAGAAGAAAAAAGCTGGGGTCGCTGGAAGGCCTCATCGGCATGGCACTATTTTGGTGGCTACGGTTGGGGTAAAGCCAATAATGGTGAAGTGGGTAATCCAGAAGGGTGGTATATCGCCAACACCTTAACGGGTGTTTATGACTTCACTCAGCTTGGCCGTTCCGTTCAATCAATTTATGGCAGTATTAAGCGAGTTGATGTGGGTAGTACACCACAAGAGCCGTTAGGGACATCCAATTATTATGAGGCGAGTTTTGGTTGGTTAATGACACCGCCTTTTGAGATGGAACTCGTTGACAATATTGGCTTAGGACTGACGTTTAACTATGGTAGTGCATTCAAGGGCGGGAGCATTGTGCTGTTTTTCAACCAAGATTAGCTAGCGACTTTGACACAATTGCGCCCAGCTTGCTTCGCTTTATAAAGTGCCCCATCCGCTGCTTTGAGTGCCTCAATAGGATGGCGGTACAGCTCAGAATCACACACGCCAATGCTGATGGTAATAGTGACAATGTCACTGTTACTTTTTCGGCTGCGTTTTTTTGCACCTTCAGCATGACTTTTCGGGCGCTGGTTGGTGTCACGAATCACCAACTCGTAGGACTCAATATCCTGCCGTAAGGCCTCGATGAAAGGCAAAACCTCCTTTGCCAATTTTCCTTTGTAAATAATCGAGAACTCCTCACCACCATAGCGGTAAACTCGTGCTTTACCGTTGATTTCACGTAATCGAGAGGCAACCAGTCTTAATACATCGTCCCCCGTATCATGCCCGTAAGTATCGTTAAACTTCTTGAAATGGTCGACATCGAGCATAGCGAGGGTAAATTTTCGACCTATATGTTTTAAATCCTGATCAAGCGCTTGCCGACCAGGAATTTGGGTGAGTGGGTCGTTAAATGCCATCTCATAGCCCGCGGAAATGAGGTAAACCAGAATAAGCAGCCCAGATAAGGTAAACATGATGGTGGAAATATAAGGCACATGAAACAGCACAAACGCATTCATGCTCAATACAATCGAACTATAAACCACAACATCAAGAATTTGATTGCGCGTTAATACCGAGATAGCAGCAATACCTGCGAGTGCGACAAGATAGGCAACAACCACCAAGGGTAAGCGAGAAATTTGCGGTACAACGAAAAATATTCCCTCGGTGAGGCTGGAATGGTCTGTTTCACCTATGTGTAGCTGGGTCAGCCAAGCCCAAAAGATGAACAGCAATAAAATAGCCAAGTAACTGAGAAAGGATTTGCTGAATAATCCAGCATTCTTGTAGGCGTAAGGTAAAAAACAGGCCACAGGCAAAAGCAAGCTCAGCATAATGAGTTCAAGCATGGTGGAATTGACGGTTAAAGGCGTTTGAAGTCGAATTTGGATCAACCAGTAAGCCAGTAACATCGTCATCGCTACCATGGCGATTCTGCTTTGTTTAAAAATGTGAGCAACGGTTAGCGCAATCAAAAAGAGAATGTAGGGGAGGTTGACCGCCATGCCTAAGTTAGACTTTATCACCAATACCACATTGCTCAAGCCTAGCCAAATGGCTACCAGCAGCAATAGAGGAAAACCGAAACGGAACCAAGGTGAAGTAACAAAGCTAGAAGACATGAATTCCTGAGGTTCTACATTGAATTAATGATAATTCTACAATTAAAAATTGTAACCAAGGATACTTTGATTTCGTGAATTTCCAAGCTTTTTACTCAAGTTCAGTGATGAAAACTATGCTTATTGCGTAAGTATATTGTGACAAGTATAGGCTTGATTAAAGATAAAGTTTGGTAGATTCGGCTACAGTGATCTCATGGCGTCGTGCAGAATCTACAATCTATACACAAGCTACTTGCCGTTGCAGCTTGTCATTGCAGCTTGCCGACCCTGACGCAGCTTCAAGTAACAAGGTCACTATCGATGAGAAGTGCAATGAAACGTAGTGTTTTGACGGTTTAGCAGGAGAAACAAGATGCAATTGAGCGAAGATGTTCATAATTATATGGAAACTCTGGTTGGCCAAGTGCTTGGGCAACCTGAATACTCAGAGACTTACGACCAAGATCAGCTCGCTGATTTGGCCTGCTTGGCTTTGTGCCAATTACGACCTATCTATATTCGCCATGACATCGATTTTCTTTCTGCATTGCCAGAGGCCAAACTGGTTATTCTTAAAGATCATGCTCTGATCGCTGTTCAAGCTGCTGAATCCATGATAGTTAATGATCGGCGTCGTAATCGAGACAGTGATGTGCCCGTGATTTTCACACATGCGCGTTTTGATGATGATGCCGAATTGGAGTGGTTTGAAACTCCGATCGTCAACCAAGTTCAGCACCATAAGTAAGGAATCAAAGTGGGATTATTTTCGCGCCTTTTTGGTAAGCCAAAGCAGCAAGAGCCGGTTCAGGTAGAACCCATCGAATATAAAGGTTTTATGATCTATCAAGAGCCCATTTCTGAAAACGGACAGTTTCGGGTTGCAGGTCGAATCACACAAGAAATCAATGGTGAGTTGAAAACCCATCGTTTTATTCGCTCTGATTTGGTTTCTAATAAAGCGGATGCGGAAGAGTTGATGCTCAAGAAAGCGCAGCTATTTATCGACCAAATGTCCGGCCAAATCTTTTCCTAACACACCCAGATATTGATAAATATCATGAATATCACTTATGCCAGAGGCTATGCTTAGGCTCTTTTCAATACTGGCATAATCTAACTATCTGTTTTTATAAAAGATAATTACAACTGGTTTGACCTCTGTTTTGTGTGAAATCCGTTGTAATTATCTAACAGACTTCACACAATCAGTCTCAACTTGGCATTAAAAGTAACCAAGCTTCGTAATTGAATTACAAACAGCTTGCAGTTCATGTCATCGTCCGATAAAAACAGATAATCATTGTGCCAATAGTCAAGGAACCGCTATGCAAATTGGTGTACCAAGAGAACAACTCGCTGGTGAAACACGAGTCGCTGCTTCTCCCTCATCGGTAGAACAGCTTATTAAATTAGGATTTGAGGTTTGTATCGAATCAAAAGCCGGAGCGCTTGCCAGTTTCGATGATGCCGCTTATACCGCAGCCGGCGCTACGATCGGCTCACGTGAAGAGATTTGGGCTTGCCCACTTATCCTCAAAGTCAATGCTCCTTCAGATGACGAAATTGCTCTTCTTAAGGAAGGCGCGACACTCGTAAGTTTTATTTGGCCAGCCCAAAATCCTGCTTTGATGGAAAAACTCTCAAGTAAAAACATCAACGTACTGGCGATGGATGCGGTGCCTCGTATCTCTCGTGCGCAAGCATTGGATGCACTCTCGTCGATGGCGAACATTGCGGGTTACCGTGCAGTGGTAGAAGCCGCTCATGAGTTTGGTCGTTTCTTTACTGGTCAAATTACTGCAGCAGGTAAAGTATCGCCCGCGAAAGTCTTTGTTGCTGGTGCCGGCGTTGCTGGCTTAGCGGCAATAGGGGCTGCGGGTAGTTTAGGCGCTATCGTCCGTGCGTTTGACGTTCGTCCCGAAGTAAAAGAGCAAGTGCAGTCTATGGGGGCTGAGTTTTTGGAAGTTAACTTCCAAGAGACTGCTGGCTCAGGCGATGGTTATGCTAAAGAGATGTCGGATGAATTCAACCGTAAAGCGGCTGAACTTTACGCCGCTCAAGCGAAAGATGTCGATATCATTATTACTACCGCGCTGATTCCAGGAAAACCTGCACCAAAGCTTATCACCAAAGAGATGGTAGATAGCATGAAAGCGGGCAGTGTGATTGTCGATCTGGCGGCAGCGAATGGCGGCAACTGTGAATACACAGTCAAAGATCAGGTTATTACCACAGACAACGGCGTTAAAGTGATCGGTTATACCGATATGGTAGGGCGTCTGCCGACCCAATCATCGCAACTGTATGCAACAAACCTAGTTAACTTGCTAAAACTACTCTGCAAAGAAAAAGACGGCAATATCGACATCAACTTCGAAGATGTTGTGCTGCGTGGCGTCACCGTAGTTAAAGCCGGCGAGATTACTTGGCCAGCGCCGCCTATTCAGGTATCCGCACAGCCTCAGCAAAAAGCCAAAGTGCAACCGACTAAAGCGCAGAAGAAAGAGCCAGAGCCGACTTCTCCTGTTAAAAAACTGGTTGGTTTAGCCGTGGGTGTCGGTCTGTTTGCGTGGGTAGCTTCTGTCGCACCAGCCGCATTCTTAGGACACTTTACTGTGTTTGTCCTGGCCTGCGTCGTGGGTTACTACGTGGTATGGAATGTAACTCATGCTCTTCACACACCTTTAATGTCAGTGACTAACGCGATTTCTGGCATCATTGTAGTAGGGGCATTATTACAAATTGGTCAAGGCAGCGGTATTGTGACTTTCTTGGCTTTCATCGCCGTCTTAATTGCAAGCATCAACATCTTTGGTGGCTTTACCGTTACCAAACGTATGCTTGAAATGTTCCGTAAAAACTAAAGGAGTACGCAATGTCTGCAGGATTGGTACAAGCAGCGTACATTGTTGCTGCCGTGTTTTTTATCATGAGTTTGGCGGGTTTATCAAAACAAGAGTCAGCTCGTATGGGTAACTACTATGGTATTGCTGGTATGGCAATGGCCTTACTGGCAACCATTTTTAGCCCCAACGCTGAAGGTCTCGCATGGGTTTTACTGGCTATGGTGATCGGTGGCGGTATTGGTATTCATTACGCAAAGAAAGTGGAAATGACGGAAATGCCAGAGCTGGTTGCAATACTGCACAGCTTTGTGGGTATGGCCGCGGTACTGGTAGGTTTTAACAGCTACATTGATGCCCCTGAGGCCGCTACCCACGCGGAACATGTGATCCACTTGGTTGAAGTATTTCTCGGTATTTTTATCGGTGCCGTGACCTTTACTGGTTCTATTGTTGCGTTTGGTAAACTGCGTGGCATCATCAAGTCCACACCACTTAATCTTCCTCACAAACACAAACTCAATCTGGCGGCATTAGTCGTTTCTGGCTTATTGCTGATCCACTTTGTGAATGTCGATGGCAGTGTGTTTGCGCTGATTGTGATGACGTTAATCGCTTTTGCTTTTGGTTATCACTTGGTAGCGTCGATTGGTGGCGCAGATATGCCAGTGGTCGTGTCTATGCTTAACTCCTATTCTGGTTGGGCAGCGGCAGCGGCGGGTTTCATGTTAGCCAATGATCTATTGATTGTGACTGGTGCGTTGGTTGGTTCATCGGGTGCAATTCTGTCTTACATCATGTGTAAGGCAATGAACCGCTCATTCATTAGTGTGATTGCTGGCGGTTTTGGCCAAGAAGTCGTGATCAGTAGCGATGAAGAGCAGGGCGAGCATCGTGAAACCAGCGCTGAAGAAGTGGCTGAAATGCTGAAAAACTCGAAGTCAGTCATCATCACACCGGGATACGGTATGGCGGTCGCGCAAGCGCAATATCCCGTGTATGAAATTACTGAAAAACTTAGAGCTCAAGGTGTTACGGTACGATTTGGTATTCACCCAGTCGCTGGGCGTTTGCCAGGTCATATGAACGTACTCCTCGCTGAAGCGAAAGTACCTTATGACATTGTATTGGAGATGGATGAAATCAACGATGATTTCTCTGATACCGATACTGTATTGGTTATTGGCGCTAACGATACCGTAAACCCTGCGGCACTTGAGGACCCCAATAGTCCAATTGCGGGGATGCCAGTGTTAGAGGTATGGGACGCGAAAAACGTTATCGTCTTTAAGCGCTCAATGAATACAGGCTACGCAGGCGTGCAGAACCCCTTATTCTTTAAAGAGAACACCATGATGTTGTTTGGTGATGCAAAGGAGAGTGTCGACTCGATAGCCAAAGCTCTATAAAATCGACGCCGTTAAGAAGCCAGCATAATGCTGGCTTCTTTGTTTTGTAGACTGTCATTATTGACATCAATATAACACTCGAATATCTCTTTACCGGATAATGCGTTATAGTTTTTGCATGTTAGAAAAAACCAATATTCCCTTGATAAGAGCGCTTAATCTCACCTTGGTAAGCTTATGTTTTGCCATGTTACCGAATCCAGTTCACGCCGATTCGCTTCCTGAGCGCATCGACTTGTTTGTTTCGCTCTTTGATTATAATTCTGCGACGACGTCTTACGATATCCGATCGATTCAAACCGATTTCCCCACGCGCTTATTAACACCAGATAGCATGTTGCCGCAAACGTCTGAATATCCGCTTAAAGATATTCAACTGCTTTATAAATTGGCACAAAGTTGTACAGGCAAGTTGCCGTTAAGCCCATTGATCACTGAACCTTTGGTGTTTACTCGTTCACTCTGCAAAGGCTCCAGCTTGTCACCACGCTGGTTTGCCCGCAGTGGTTTGATTCATCCTGGCGGTGGAACTTACGCATTTCGCTATGCGGAAAAATACCCAGCCCAGTTTGCGAACTTGCTGCCTTACATGCACATCCAAGAGCGTCCCAATGCCGCAGAGGGAACCTTACTGTACCACTTACAAAATATGGGTGAAGATGCGATCAATGCTTTGGTGTCTGGTGCATCCATGTTTGGCTCCGGTAGTGATTTATGGTTAAGAAAAGGGGATATCTACTACCTTTTTAATGAAGAAACGTGGTTAACCAATGCCAATAAAGCTGGGTTAAGCTATAGCTTGCTATCAGCAGATAACACCTGCTTTATTCAGCGTGGCAACATCTGTTGGGATGTGGAAGATCATTCAGATCTTTTACGAACTAGCATGATCATTCTTGTTATTGCCAATATCTTCCTTGTGCTTGGTTGGTCTGGGTATCGTTGGAATTCAAAACGACAAGAAATGCGCAGTCGGATGCTCATTTTGCAAATTCTCACCCATGAGCTGCGAACCCCAATCGCGAGCTTGTCACTCACCGTTGAAGGCTTTCGACGTGAGTTTGAGCATTTGCCCGAATCTCTGTACGATGAGTTTCGTCGATTGTGTGAAGATTCCCGACGATTGCGCCAACTCGCCGAAGCGAGTAAAGACTATTTGCAGTCTGACAGTAAACCACTCGCGTCAGATTGGGTTCCTTCGGTGGAGGAGTGGCTACAATATAAAGTCGAAGAAGAATTTAGTGGTAATGTGACTCTGAAACTTAATCAAGATATCGCTGCCAAACTCAATGTTTATTGGCTAGGAACTTGTGTGGATAATTTATTGCGTAACGCTGTCAAATACGGCGTTGCACCTGTCACTCTCGAAGTGATAACACAAACTAACTTAGTCACTTTCAAAGTGACCGACCAAGGCTCGTTGACTCACCGTGATTGGCGTCATTTACGCAAACCATTTGTGAGCAAAAGCGGCTTAGGCCTTGGATTGACCATTGTCGAATCAATGGTGGGACGAATGGGCGGAAAAATGTCACTCGAAGGCCCACCGACAACTTTTATTTTGGAGATACCTTGTGAAACAGACACTGCTTCTCGTTGAAGATGATAAAAACCTCGCTGACGGTCTACTCGTCAGTTTAGAGCAAGCCGGTTATGACTGTTTACATGCAGAAACGATCGCAGATGTGAAACAGCATTGGGACAAGGCGGATCTCGTTATCCTTGATCGCCAACTGCCTGATGGTGATTCTGTACAGCATCTAATGGATTGGAAAAAAATTAAAGATATCCCAGTGATTCTTTTAACTGCATTGGTCACAGTAAAAGACAAAGTGACTGGCCTTGATGCAGGCGCAAACGACTATCTCACTAAACCTTTTGCAGAAGCTGAGCTGTTTGCACGTATCCGCGCACAGCTGCGCTCACCAGATAGTGGGCAAGATGACAGTAAAGTGGTGACGTCTAACTTAACAATTGATAAAGCGACTCGTGAAGTTTTCTTCAATGGCGAATCGATCACCCTAACTCGAACCGAGTTTGATTTACTGCTCTTTTTAGCGAGTAATTTAGGCCGAGTATTTACTCGCGATGAATTACTGGATCACGTATGGGGATATAACCATTTCCCGACGACGCGCACCGTAGATACTCACGTTTTGCAGCTGCGCCAAAAGTTGCCTGGGCTTGAAATTGAAACGCTACGCGGTGTTGGTTACAAAATGAAAGCGTGATCATGGTTAAGCCAAATCCTCTTTTATGGTTAACAGGCATGCTACTCAGCACGCCTGCTTTTGCTGATCCAACGGGGTGGTTTGAAAAGAACACCCCGTTAACTCAAGCTCATCAACATCTCTTAAACAATGATTTAGAAAGTATGTTCAGCTCATTGGTGGAAGTGTGGCAGCTTGAAAAAAATAAAAACCTGAAAACACATCTGAACAATTTATTGATTCAGTCTTTAAGCGTGGATTGCGGTCGAGGGCTAGATAACAAGCCATTTCCAGATTGGATCCAGGGAGTGACCATTCGACGAGTTGATGTGCAAAGCCCTGGACGAGATGCTTATCAAGTTGCGATTGATACCAAAACCAAAGTTCCTATTACCGATATTCGTCTAACCAAATGGGTGGATAAAGTCGTCTCTACCGACAGTTCGCTTACCAATAGAAGCGACAGTGTCACAACAAACATTTATACCTATGCTCAACGCTATAATTTGACGAACCCATTGAGTGCAGGGTTGTATCGCATCGATATTACCGCCGCAGATCAGGAATCATGGAGTGCATGGGTCATTTTTGGCGACACTATAGCCAAGCAAGTGGTGCGTTGGACATCAAAAGATGAGTGGCAGATTCAGAAGACCGAATTGCTTAATTCACACTGTCCGTTACCGAAATTATCTATTTCAGTCTTTGATCATATTGATGGTAACTATAAACAGATTTGGAGTGAGAGTTATGAATCGGATTACCCAACCACGTTAGATAACGTTTCGTTACCGTCAGATCGTTACATTGTCACAGTTTCTATGATTCACCAACGTTGGCAAGGACCGCTAGCTATTGAACAATCTCAAGTTATTAGCAAAACCTATGATGTTAATGTAGAGGAATAGCTGAAGATATTGGACAATATGCCGCTATAGAATAAAAAGGACGAATAGGCTTATATCATTATGAAAAGAATTTCTCTTTCTGTTGGTTTTTCATTAGTTCTCACATCTCCGCTCGCCTTCAGTGCAAATTATGCAGTTGAAGCACGCGGAGATGCTATGGGCGGTGTCGGGGTTGTATCAGGTAACTTTCTCACTGGCCCTTTTTACAACCCAGCTCTGGTAGCCATTTATCGCCGTAATGATGACGCAGGTATGATTTTACCGAGTATTGGTTTGTCTTATAACGATCCCAATGACCTCATTACTGATTTGGATAAGGTGTCTGACATCATCAACCAAAGCTCTAAAGGTGATTACAGCAATATTGGCGAATTAAATAAGAGCCTAACCGCAATGCAAGGGGACGTACTGAATGCCGAACTCGGCGGTGTAGTAGCTTTTGCCATTCCTAACCAATTTATTTCTGCTAACGTTTTTGGTAAAGCCTACACTGAATCCTTTGTTTCACCGATTATTGATAGCCGTGTCTGTGCGGATGATCTTTGTGAGCTAGAGCGCGCAAAAGCGAGTTCGGTAAATGCCGTTTCTGTCGGAATTACTGAACTCGGTATTACTTTAGCCAAATACCAAACTTTCCTTGGGCAGCATATCGCTTTTGGTATTACACCGAAGTTGCAACGAGTGTATACCTATGTCTACGAAGCAAGCCTAAATAGCTATGATATAAAGGACCTCCGTGATAATGGAAACGGAGAAACCATTTTCAACATGGATGCTGGTGCATTATGGTTCTACGGCCCAATCCGCATTGGTTTTGCTGCAAACAACCTAATTTCTCGCGAAATCAAAACCAAAACGATCACTTCTGCCGTCTCAGGCAATCCTATCTCATACTCATACGATATGAAACCGCAGTACACGGTGGGGGCTGGGATTGTTGCTGATTACTTCACACTAAGCGTGGACTACGACCTTAATGAAGAAGAGCGCTACAAAGACTTCAAAGACAACACACAAATGATCCGCGTCGGTGGCGAAATCGATATCATGCGTCAGTTAAAATTGAGGGCAGGGTACAACAAAAACCTCGCGTACGATAATACTGAAGGAACGGTTACGGCTGGTATTGGCTTGTCGCCATTGAATCTCTTCCAATTGGATCTTGGTGCAAGTTATACCAATGAAAATGCTATGGGTGCCTATATCAACTTTCTTGCGAGTTATTAAGCATCTCTTTATAGTGTGGCTCCTTTAAGGAGCCTTATTTATGTTTGATGATCTACCCACATTAACTCACGCTGAACAGCAAGTCGCCGTAGAGAAAATTCAAAAACTGATGGCAGAAGGCATCAGTACCGGAGAGGCAATCAAGATTGTTGCCCAGCAAATCCGAGAGGATAAAAAAGCGCAAAACCAAGGCACTCATTGAGTGCCTTTTTTATTATCCGCTTTAACGGTGGTAATAATCGTAGCCAATTTTTCATACACCAAACCTGCTAAAAACACGCCACCGCTCGTTCATTTGTAATTTTTAACCATTAAAACAACAGGTTGCAAGAGAGCATTGTGCTACCTGCTTTCGATTTTCTTATGGAGAAATGATTCGTGTGTAATTAAATTACACTAAATAATTACCACATTGAAACACCAGCATAATCAACTGATAAGGTTGCAACGTCACGAGTTGATGATTAGAATGCTACGAACACTTAATGCGCATTATGTGGCGCGGCATTATGTTGAGGGGCAGTCGTCAGTACCATTGCGCCAGCACTGACGGCCTCACTTGCAGCAGAACGTGGGCAGCTTGCTGGATCGTTCTGCCAAAGTGAGCCCGTAACATAATGGCGAGTAATACGCATTAAGGCGGTAACTCAGCCCCGCAGGGACTAGACCTAACGTTAGGCTCAGCGCTCGCCGCTCTGATGCTGCTGCATATCCAAAGCTGCTTTAGCACTCGCAGAAGTTCGCTTGATTGCTCAAGCGTTCCCGTCAGTGAAATGATCCTCTTTCTGATAGCGCCAGAAAAAACTCCCTTCGTCCTGCCAAGCCCATTTGGAAGTCTCAGCACACGCAGAGGGTAACAGCATTTGTCATGGATACGTTCAGCGCCCAAGGCGCGGCGAGAGTCGAGCAAGCCTCTTATACTGCGACAGCGGCAGGTGAGAACATAAGCGACGTAGCGTGCGGAGTCGCGTTGTTAGAGCCTGTCCGCTGTGGTAGACCCCCGTCTAGTATTACGGGGGTAAATCCCACAGAGCCTGTGATACTCACCTTGTATTCGCAAGCGTAGCGCGCCAGTGTTTGAGCGCTAGCGAGTCTTTTGATTACCTACCTAAATTCTTTTTGTATTTCTCGACTCTTACTTCTCATCAGCAAAGCCTCCATCAAAATGAATAATGACTCTTTTTCTGGTTCATCAAGTGATTCAATCATTCGGATTTTCGATTTCAGCTTTTCGTCAATGTTTGTTTCGCTATCGCTGACAAGTTCAGCTATTGGTACACCATAGAATTTTGCTAATTTTTCTACAGTTTCCAGTTTTGGTGATTGTGTGCCTTTTTCATAAGCTAAATAGGTATTTTTTCCAACGCCG
>NZ_JHXR01000021.1 GCF_000621645.1 Vibrio cholerae ATCC 14035
GAGTTTGTCTTCTAACATGGGCGCATTTTCGGGCAAAAGCCCCTAGGGACAATCACCACCGCTAAAAGCGGTGGTTTAGGGATGACAATGAAAAAAGAGCGACCCAGTGGGTCGCTCTTTGTCACATAATTGCGAAAGTGAAACTTACAGGATATCCAGCAGTTCGACTTCAAATACTAACGCTGCAAACGGAGGAATCGCTGCGCCTGCGCCACGCTCGCCATAAGCAAGGTTGTGTGGAATGTAGAGTTTCCACTTAGAACCAACAGGCATTAGTTGCAGAGCTTCAACCCAACCGCGGATGACGCCAGTCACCGGGAATTCAGCAGGTTGGCCGCGTGATACTGAGCTATCAAACACAGTGCCATCAACCAGTTGGCCGTGGTAGTGTACGCGAACTGACTTATCGGATGTTGGGATTGCGCCAGTACCTTCAACCAGTACTTCGTACTGCAGGCCTGACTCAAGAACCGTCACTTCTGGACGTAGAGCATTATCTTTCAGGAAAGCTTCACCTTCAGAAGCGGCCACTTTAGCGGCTTCTTGGCGGGCTTCTTCAGCACGCATATGAATCGCATGTAGAGCTTGGTTGATCTCATCAACAGAAATCGCTGGCTGCTCGCCAACAAGAGCGGTGGCGATACCCGCAGCAATTGCCGCTACGTTTAAGCCTTCAAGGCCACTACCTGCCAACTGTTGACCCATTTGTAGGCCAATGCCGTAGCTTGCTTTCTGTTCTACGGTTTCAAATTTTACTTCAGACATAAAAGTCGCTCTTGGTCGTTCAATAAAGGCGACAGAATAGCAGGTTAGATAGAGTGATGAAACGTTTAGCGCCCAATCGTTGCTATCCGTTCGGTGTGACTTGTCGCAGAAAGTTCAGCGAAAAACTTCAAGTTTGTGTCAAGCTTTGGCTTTCATGTCACTCGACTCTATACTCTAACCTCATGAATTTTTATACTGTGGGCAAGTAATTAAAGGACTTTGAACATGAACCGCCGCCACAAGAAGCCGCAGCAAACTGATTATCTGGCCAAAGTGCAGAATTATTGGCAGCAATTGGATTGGCCACGCTATCGCCAACAACTGCATGCGTTATGGTTGCGCTTGCCTCCTTTTCATCGTCGTGGCTTGATGGTGCTCACGCCTGCTGTGTTGGTATTGATGGTGATCCCTTTGCCGGACAAGCAAGACGTGGCGGCTGAAACTCCTGCCACGTCAAAGCGGATTGAGGTTGGGATCAATACGCAAAGCTTGAGTGAACAACGCACGCAAGCGCAAACCGCCCTTAAATCTTCGGCATGGCAAGAGTACGTGGTGCGTCAGGGGGATACTTTGTCGCAGGTGTTTCGTAACAACGAGCTACCACTCACTGATATTAATGCGCTGGTTAAGGTGGAAGGTTCTGATAAACCGCTGAGCCAAATCCAAGCCGGTCAACTGATCCGCTTTAAATTGGCGGAAAACGGCCAATTAGACATTTTGCAGCTTGAACGTAATAACCAATCAGTGATGTTCTTCCGTCTCTCTGATGGTGGCTTTGGGCGCAGTAAGTAATTCCCACCACTTTGCCAGCCATGCGCTAGGCAACAGAGGCAGAATAATCATTCCAATCCCAAGCCAAGTCAGTGCGTCCAGCATTTCAGCAAACCAGAATGCGCCAAAAGCCGCAACAAAGATCAATCCTGAATACTCAGCCAGTGCGATTTGGCTGGCTGGCGCTTTCTGATACGCGGCAACGGCCAAACCGTTGTAGAGCAAAATCAATCCTGAACTTGCAGTAATCCATAACCACTGAGATAAGCTGAGCGGCTGCCAATAGGCGGCCGCCAGTAAGCCAGAAATGGGGAGTGAAAAAAGTGTGGTCCACATGAGTGTGGTCACGACAGGTTGGCGCTCAGGGATGGTGCGAGCGAGTAGGTTAAAGAGTGCCAACGAACATGCCGTACCCAAGGCAAACAGGGCTGCCCAATGAAATTGCGATGGGCGCAATACAATCAGTACCCCAAGAAAGCCGGTGACGGTTGCGATAACCTTGCCGCGGCTTGGTCTCTCTTTCAGAAACAGAATTGAGAGAGGCAGCATCAATAGTGGCGCGGCGTAAAACACCGCATTGGCGGTGGCTAAGGGTAAATACGAAATCGCGACCACCATACAGCCAGCGCCCAGTAGCACTAAATGAGCGCGGATTAGGGTGACTTTAGGATCATGCAGTTGACGTAAGACTTTGGGCTGTTTTCGCCACACGGGCCAGATGAGGGCAAAAGCAAAGAGTTGGCGCAAGAACATATATTGAAAAGGTACGACTTCACCTTGCAACATTTTGACTGCCACATCAGAGAGAGAAGCCGCCAAATTGCCTAGAACCAGTAGCCAAACAGCTAACGCTACAGGGTTCATGGTTAGGCTCTTTTCATATCAATGTGAGGAATGCCATCTTCTAGATAGGTTTCTGAGGTTGCGACAAAGCCATAGCGAGCATAAAACTCGCGCAGATGCTCCTGTGCACCAATTTCAATCGATTGTTGTGGCCATAAGTTTTGACACTGCTCAAGTGCCGTTTGCAATAGTTGGTGTCCTAAGCCATTGCCACGTGCACTGGCCTTAGTCGCCACACGGCCAAGGCTAACACTAGGATAGCTCACCCCTGCAGGCAGTAGACGTGCGCAAGCGACGAGCTCTCCATCTTGATAACCCAGTAGGTGATGCACTTCGTTGAGCGTATCTTTGTTATCCAATTCCGGGTAGGGGCAGGTCTGCTCGACCACAAAAACATCGACACGCAGTTTGAGTAGTTCGTACAGCTGTTGGGTGGTTAATTGGCAAAAAGGGATACATTGCCAGTTGATCATCTTTATCTCCTTAAATATGAAATCTATCCACTTCCTATGAGAAGCTGCAACGGCAAGTCATTTGAGTATGGGCGGATAGGAATAGCAGTACTGTAGCAGGCAGCGCAAAAACCAGCGTTAACAAAGGTTAAGGGCAAGCAAGAAAATTTAAATCAAGATTCACTGGAGCTCGGGCGCAAAATAACGATAATAGCGCTTCTTTTTTCGTCACACTGAGGACACCCCTTGAACGCCAACTCTTTTGCTGCTTTGAATCTGAAGCCTGAACTTCTTGCTAACCTTGAAACCATGGGGTTTGCCACTATGACTCCGATTCAGGCGCAATCTCTTCCTGCGATCCTTAAAGGGCAGGATGTGATTGGCCAAGGCAAAACAGGCTCCGGTAAAACCGCTGCGTTTGGTCTTGGGGTACTCTCCAACCTCAATGTGAAGCGCTTTCGTGTGCAAGCCTTGGTGCTGTGTCCAACACGTGAGTTGGCCGATCAAGTCGCGACCGATATTCGTACGCTAGGGCGTGCTATCCACAATATCAAAGTGTTGACGCTGTGTGGCGGTATGCCAATGGGGCCGCAGATCGGATCCCTTGAGCATGGCGCGCATATCTTGGTCGGAACGCCGGGACGGATTTTGGATCATTTGAGTAAAGATCGTATCGATCTGAGTGAGCTCAATACCTTGGTATTGGATGAAGCTGACCGCATGCTCGAAATGGGTTTCCAAGAAGCGCTGGAGGCGATCATTGCTGCCGCGCCAGCCGAGCGTCAAACCTTGCTGTTTAGTGCAACTTACCCCACCAGCATTGAGCAGATTGCGCAAAGTGTGACTCGCAATGCGCTGATGATTAAAGTTGAGGCGACCCACGATACTTCAAGCATTCGTCAATATTTCTACAAAGTAGAAGGCAGTGCTGCGCGTGATGAGGCTCTGGAAACGTTGCTCTTGCACCATCAACCGACTTCTTCGGTGGTGTTCTGTAACACCAAACGTGAAGTACAAAATGTTGCCGATGCCCTGCATCAAAGCGGTTTTAGCGTGATTGAACTGCATGGTGATATGGAGCAGCGTGAGCGCGACCAAGCCTTAGTGCAATTTGCCAATAAGAGTATTTCTATTCTGGTCGCGACCGATGTTGCGGCTCGTGGTCTGGATGTCGATAACCTTGATGCAGTGTTTAACTACGATCTGTCTCGCGATCCTGAAGTGCATGTACATCGCATCGGGCGTACTGGTCGTGCGGGAAGTAAGGGCTTAGCGTTTAGCTTCTTTAGTGACAATGAGAGCTACCGTGTGGCGCAAATTGATGAGTACATGGATATCGCGATTGAACCTTCAACCTTGCCGCAACCAGCTGCAGGCGCTCGTCCTTACGCGGCGAATATGGTCACCATTCAGATTGACGGTGGTAAGAAAGATAAGGTGCGTCCCGGTGATATCCTTGGCGCACTGACCAGTGATGGCGAACTGACCGCGGAGCATATCGGCAAGATTAACCTGTTCCCGATGCGTGCTTATGTGGCCGTGCAGAAGAAAATCGCCCACAAAGCTCTGAATAAAATTGCCAACGGTAAGATGAAGGGACGCCAGTTCCGCGCTCGCTTACTCAAATAATATCACGCATCCTGTCTCAGCCGCGCTTTAATGCGGCTGAGGCTAATTGGCGTTATCCCCAAATACGCGGCGATGTGATGATCGCAAAGCCGCGCCATCAAATCTGGAAACTGAGCACACATCACTTGGTAACGCTGTTCTGGGCGATAGAGCAACATAAAGCGCTCTTTTTGCTCCTTGTACAGCAGTTGCGTCTCAAGTAAACGTTGATAGAGCGGGTGACCGCTAGAGCGCCATTCACGTAACACCTCAATCGGTACGCCCATCAGTTTTACTGGAGATAAGGTTTCCAACATGAAGGGTGAGGCTTGCTCACGCAGCAAACTTTCAAAACCAATCGCCCAGTCTTGCTCCCAATAAAACTCTTTACTGAAACTTTTGCCCTCTTCGGTGAGATAGCAAGCGTGGCATAGCCCAGCGAGCACCCAATAGGCAAAGGGAGTGGTTTCTCCTTGTGCGACCAGGACATGTCGTGTTGGCAGCTCGAGTGGCTGAGCGACACTTTGCAATTGCGTGCATTCGGCATCGGAAAAACCATGCTGTTTTAGATAAGCGTGAAACTGTGCTTGCATAAAAGCCTCATAGAAAAGAAAACAGCCACTCTAGGTGGCTGTCTACTTTACGTGATAACCCAAGTGACTTGAAGCGGCTGCTGTATTGGTTGCCGTTTCAATAGGGGGTTATTGGTGCTTATTTTTGTAAGTCGATGCGATACACCGCGAAGCCAACATCATCACTGGCGACTTGGGTCATCGGATATTGACCTTTTTGTTTAATAAACTGGGTGGCTTTATCGCTTGGTGAGGTTTCAAAGCGAATATCCAGCTTGGTTTTGCTGCTGATCGGAGCAAATGACCAGTTGTTGTCCGCACTTGGCGTCACTTCGCCTTTGTCCTTACTCACGCGAGCGATGTAATCGGCCACTACTGTGCGGTTTTCATCGGGTGAATCAAACGCGACAAACTCAGCGCCTGTGCCGGGGAATTTGTTGCTGTAGGCACGATAGTTGTTGGTGGCGATCAAGAAGGTTTGTTGGGTATCAATTGGCTTACCTTGATAAGTCAGTTGCACGATGCGCTGTGAATTTGGGTTGATCAGTTTGCAGTCACCATCGTAGCGCGCAGGCTGAGTCACATCGATCTGGTAATTGACGCCATCAATCACATCAAAGTTGTAAGTGCGGAAGCCATCCCAGTTGATGAGCGATTGCGGTGCGCTAGACGTCACATCAATCTGGTTAAACTGGCCTGCTGAGCACTCTAACCACTCTTTAAGCTGCTGACCGCTCACTTTCATGGTGACTAAGGTGTTCGGGTACAGGTAAAGGTCGGCGGCATTACGGAAAGTCAGCTCGCCCGCTTCCACTTCAGTGAAACCGTTAGGATCGTCTTTACGGCCACCGGCTTTGAAAGGCGCAGCGGCAGATAGCACTGGCAAACCATCAAGGTTTGGATCGCCTTGAATAAAGCGCTCGACATAATCTTTCTGCGCGAGGTTGACGATTTGTACCGTTGGGTCATCTTGCACCAGTGATAAGAAGCTGTACATCACGTCGTTCGCTTTGCCGATTGGCTGGTTAACAAAGTCGCGTGTACCTTGATGATCGTGTTGCAGCGCTTGCACCATAGTGGCATCGGCTTCGACAAGCGCTTTCTTATTGGCTTTGTCAAAGATTGGGCGAGCT
Source organism: Vibrio cholerae ATCC 14035 (assembly GCF_000621645.1). Taxonomy (GTDB): domain Bacteria; phylum Pseudomonadota; class Gammaproteobacteria; order Enterobacterales; family Vibrionaceae; genus Vibrio; species Vibrio cholerae. The sequence continues at coordinate 6,145 of NZ_JHXR01000021.1, forward strand.
TCGGATTGACCGGAAGTCACTGCCCAGCGACCTTGCTGCTTTTCTAAGGTCAGATCCATCACCCCAACATGGCTACCCCAACGCCCCGGCATCACAGCGGTCACGCCATTGATGGTACCTTTATCGATGTCTGCGCCCGGTACATTAGCAAAATCTTTACCCGGGAAGACGGCGTGAGAGTGACCAAAAGCAATCGCATCAATGCCTTTCACTTGGGTCAGATAGTAAACCGAGTTTTCTGCGCCAGCTTGGTATTCATCGGTGCTGATCCCAGAGTGGGGGATGGCGACAATCACATCCGCGCCTTTGGCTTTCATCTCAGGGATAAGTTTTTCTGCGGTCTGTTTGATATCGGCTGCGGTCACTTTACCTTCGAGATTTTTCTTATCCCACACCATGATTTGGGGCGGAACAAATCCGATATAACCGACCTTGATGGTATGTGCCTCTCCATCGGTATCTTTAAAGCTGTGCTCTTTAATCACATAAGGCGTGAATAAGTGCTGACCTGTTTTGGCATCAAACACGTTGGCGTTGATGTAGGGGAAGGCGGCATCGTTGATGGTCTCTTTTAAAAACTCAAGGCCGTAGTTAAATTCGTGGTTACCTATGTTACCCACATCATAACCTAGCGGATTCATGGCTTTATAAACGGGGTGCACTTCGCCAGCCTTGATGCCTTTCGCTGCCATGTAGTCACCCATCGGGCTACCTTGGATCAAATCACCGTTATCGACCAGCACACTGTTTTCGACTTCGGCGCGAGCTTGTTTGACAAGCGTGGCGGCGCGCGTCAGGCCAATTTGATCGGAGGCTTTATCTTTGTAGTAGTCATAATCCATCAAATTGGTATGAATATCCGTGGTTTCAACAATACGTAGTTTGATCGTATCGGCCATTACAGGGCCCGCCATAGCTAACAGGCCGCCAAGTACCGCTAAAGAAACAGGTTTGATCATCATGGTCATCACAGACTCCAGAATGAGTGACAGAAGGAGGAAATAAAAACAACTCGATAAATGTAACAAAAGTCGATGAAACAAAGGTTTCACTCATAACCAAATTGTGATGTGACGCGATACCTTTGTCTGAAATTGCCCAGTTGATCCCAGTTGGCATGCTGCTGTTGTCCTGACTGTGTCGAGTAATCTGCTGAGCTTAGGCTTTGATGCCCATTTCGCTCCGCTTATATCAGCTTTTGGAATAAAAAATGAAATTATAGAATTTCAGGTAATAACCGTAACTGCTCATAATGCCTACAACAGACCAATTAAGGATCAAGATTATGGCGCAGGATGCGGTAACTCCCCTTCGTAAACCCCCCCGCTTAGCCGTTGTAGAAGGCTCAGGTTATGTGCGTGCCGCGCGCAGCCAACTGCAAGCAGGAGAAGTGGCGCTGGTGGGCGCAGGTCCAGGCGATCCTGAGCTACTCACAGTCAAAGCACTCAGTTATCTCCAACAAGCGGATGTGGTGCTCTACGACTACTTAGTGTCCGATGAAATCATGGCGCTCATCCCAAGCGAGACGATTTTAGTCTGTGTCGGGAAACGCGCAGGCCATCACAGTGTGCCACAGGAGAAAACCAATCAACTCTTGGTCGATTTTGCCCGTCAAGGTTATCGCGTGGTGCGCATCAAAGGCGGCGACCCTTTTATGTTTGGCCGCGGTGGGGAAGAGCTGGAAGTGCTGTTTGACGCTGGCGTGAAATTTCAGGTTGTCCCCGGCATCACCGCAGCCGCTGGTGCAACGGCGTATGCCGGCATTCCGCTCACTCATCGTGATTACGCCCAATCGGCGCTGTTTGTCACCGGCCATTTAAAAGCGCAAGCCGAGGATCTGGATTGGTCAACGCTGGCGCGTGGTAAGCAAACCTTAGTGATTTACATGGGCTTGAGCAACGCTGCGGCAATCGCTGAACAGCTCCAGTTGCATGGCCGTCAAGCGAGCACGCCCGTGGCAATCATTGAACGTGGCACTCAAGCCAATCAACAGGTGCTGATTGGTACATTGCAAACTTTGCCCAATTTAGCCAGCCAAGCGCAATCTCCGGCGCTGATTGTGGTGGGTGAAGTGGTTGCGCTTGCCGCCAAGCTGAACTGGTTTGGCGAACAAGGCGCAACACAGCAGCTTGATGCGGCTCAGTCAGCGTAAGGTGCCGCACTTATCTTCTTGGTCACTACTTAAAATTTCACACTACGGCGCTGCTTAAGGGCAGCGCGCCGCCGTCAGGCAAGCGAAAAGGAAGCAGGTAAAATGGATCAACAGCGTTTAACCCATTTAAAACAGTTGGAAGCAGAAAGCATCCACATCATTCGTGAAGTGGCGGCCGAATTTGATAATCCGGTGATGATGTACTCGATTGGCAAGGATTCATCGGTGATGTTGCATTTAACGCGCAAAGCGTTTTATCCGGGCAAGATCCCTTTTCCTTTGTTGCACGTCGATACCGACTGGAAGTTTCGCGACATGATTACGTTTCGTGATGCGACGGCCAAAAAGTACGGCTTTGATCTTATCGTGCATAAAAATCCAGAAGGTTTGGCGGCGGGGATCAACCCATTTGATCACGGCTCCTCTAAGCATACCGACATCATGAAAACCCAAGGCTTGAAGCAGGCGTTGAACAAATATGGTTTTGATGCGGCCTTTGGTGGTGCGCGTCGCGATGAAGAGAAATCGCGTGCCAAAGAGCGTGTCTACTCTTTTCGCGATAAAAACCACACTTGGGATCCGAAAAACCAGCGCCCAGAGCTATGGCGCACCTATAACGGCCAGATCAACAAAGGTGAAAGCATTCGGGTGTTCCCGCTCTCGAATTGGACGGAGCTGGATATCTGGCAATACATCTATTTGGAAAACATTGAGATTGTTCCGCTCTATCTGGCGGATGTCCGCCCAGTCGTACAGCGTGATGGAATGCTGATCATGGTGGACGATGATCGGATGAAGCTGCGCGAAGGTGAACAGATTGAGCACAAGAGCGTGCGTTTTCGCACCTTAGGCTGTTACCCACTGACTGGAGCCATCGAATCACAAGCCAATACATTGACCGAGATTATTGAAGAGATGCTGGTGGCGACCTCCAGTGAGCGCCAAGGCCGCGCGATCGACCACGATCAGTCGGGATCAATGGAACTGAAAAAACGTCAAGGTTACTTCTAAGGATCGAAGGAAAGCGTATGAACAATGCAGTCAAAGAGCAGCTCGCTGAGCTCGGTATTGAAGGTTACCTCAATCAGCATCAACACAAATCGTTACTGAGATTCTTAACTTGTGGCTCGGTCGATGATGGTAAAAGCACTCTGATCGGTCGTTTGCTCCACGATTCAAAGCAGATTTATGAAGATCAACTGGCCGCCGTCCATAACGATAGCCAGCGAGTTGGCACCACGGGCAGTCGCCCAGACTTAGCGCTGCTGGTGGATGGCTTGCAAGCTGAGCGTGAGCAAGGCATCACGATTGATGTGGCGTATCGTTATTTCTCAACCCAGAAGCGCAAATTCATCATTGCCGATACACCGGGGCATGAGCAGTACACCCGTAATATGGCGACAGGCGCATCGACTTGTGATCTGGCGGTGATCTTGATTGACGCGCGTAAAGGCGTGCTGGATCAAACGCGTCGTCACTCATTTATCTCCAACTTACTTGGCTTGAAACACTTTATTGTGGCGGTCAACAAAATGGATCTGGTCGATTATTCGCAAGATCGTTTTGAACAGATCCGCGCAGAATATCTTGAGTTTTCAAAGCATTTACAGGGCGAGACCGAGATTCAGATCATCCCGCTTTCGGCATTGGAAGGCGATAACGTGGTCGAAAAAAGCCGTTTGATGGATTGGTACCAAGGCCCATCACTGCTTGAGCTACTGGAAAATGTCGATATTGATCGCGACAAGAGCAGTGGTGCGTTTCGCTTCCCAGTACAGTATGTGAATCGTCCTAACCTCGATTTTCGCGGCTTCGCGGGTACGATTGCTTCTGGAGTGGTGAAAGTCGGCGATAAAATCAAAGCGCTACCATCGGGGAAAACCTCAACCGTGACAAGGATTGTGACTTTTGATGGCGATTTGCCTCAAGCACAAGCCGGTTTGGCGGTCACTTTGACACTGGCTGATGAAATTGATATTAGCCGTGGTGACTTGATTGTGTTGGAAAGTGCGCAAGTCGACAGCACTAATCATTTGTTGGCGGATGTGGTGTGGATGACAGAACAGCCACTGCAAGTGGGGCGTGATTACGATATTAAAATCGCGGGCAAGAAAACCGTCGGTCAAGTAAAAGCGGTGCGCCATCAGTACGACATCAATAACTTGTCGACCTACCATGCCGAGAGTTTACCGCTTAATGGGATTGGGTTGTGCGAGTGGACGTTTACCCAAACTGTCGCGCTTGATAAATATCTGGATTGTGCCGATACCGGTGGTTTCATCATTATCGACCGCCTGACAAACGTGACCGTTGGCGCGGGTTTAGTGCGTGACAGTTTGCAAAATATCACTGGCCAAACCGAGTCGTTTTCAGCCTTTGAACTTGAGCTCAATGCCTTGGTGCGTAAGCACTTCCCACATTGGCAAGCGATTGATTTAAGCCGCTTAGGTAAAGCGTGAGTGAGGATGGATGAGTAAGCAAGCAGATAGCCTGCGCTTTGAACAAGATGCCAAGCTAGAGAATGTGGTGTGGCATCGTCATGCGGTGGATAAAGCGCAACGTGCGGCACTGAAACAGCAGCGCCCTGCGGTACTCTGGTTTACCGGTTTATCGGGTGCGGGCAAATCGACCGTGGCAGGGGCGCTTGAGAACCGTTTAGCGGCGCTTGGGTATCACACTTATCTGCTGGATGGTGATAACGTGCGCCACGGTTTGTGTAGCGATCTCGGCTTTTCTGAGCAGGATAGACGGGAAAACATTCGCCGCATTGGTGAGCTTGCCAAACTGATGGCGGATGCGGGTTTGATTGTGCTGACCGCGTTTATTTCACCCCATCGCGCTGAGCGCCAAATGGTGCGTGACTTGTTGCCAAATGGCGAGTTTCTAGAGGTGTACGTCAACACATCACTCGATGTGTGCGAAGCGCGTGACCCGAAAGGCTTGTACAAAAAGGCGCGCGCCGGAGAAATTCGCCAATTTACTGGGATTGATTCCGCCTATGAAGCGCCGCTCAATCCGGATATCGATTTACCGGTGGGTGAAAAAAGCGTGGATGAGTTGGTGGCGCAGTGCCTTCAGGCGTTAGCAGAGCGTCATATCATTCAACGTTGGGTATAACTCTTTAGATTCAAAATAAACCAAAAGCGACCGTCCGGTCGCTTTTTTGATCTCTTTATTGAGGGCATGTCATCAGACGGTGTGGTGAATCGAGCTGCTGCTCACTTCAGTCTGTACGGTGAATTTCTGAGTCAGAAGTGCGACCAGCTGATCGTAATAAGTCATATTGGGTTTGTTACCGAGCAGTCGACACAGTTCATTGCCGGTTGGGCTAAAACGATAATAGATCAGGCGCACGCCTTTGCTGGTTGGCTGCAGATGCAGATTTTTACCCTGATAGCTAAGGAGTAGGGCGGGTTCGGCTTCAATCTCGCCCGATTCCAATTCCGTTGCGTGCAAAAGACCCAGCTCAATCAATACCAACAAGCTGGAATAAGGCAGTTGATGATTGCCTATATTGATGGCTTGGGTGGTAATGCGCTTGCCGAGACTAAACAAGCTATTTTGCGCTTTGTAGCCAATCAGCAATTTCAAGCTAGTGTCTGAGCCAAAACTGCACGCCAGCGCGGCGGCGCGTTGTAAAATCTGCGCTTCTTTGGGCGTCATATCCTGCAGCACCTTCAGTGCTTTCATGGAGGTAAAGCCGGGATTAGTCACTTCACGTTTCAGCACTTGCGCCCACAGGCGCTGCATGGAGCTATTGTGAATGTCCTGCGCCATATCAAAAAAGCGATATAGCCAATCTTGGTCTGGGTCGCCAGCGCTTTCATTACGGCAAGAGCTGTGCGCAAGCTTAATGATCTGCTCTAAGTTTTTCTGGCGCTGCTCTTTACGTTGTCGCTCGCGATGTACTGCTCGTTCTAATGCGCTGTTTTCCGGCGATTCTGTTAATAGCTGGGCATCTAAGCCGTGATGACGGGCGATAACCAAAATGCGGCTACCACTGTCTTTGACGTAATGGGAGTGGGTTCGTTTCTCTTGGCTCTGTTGAGAGTCATGCTCGATCACAACAGGCGTCATATTGTCCGCCATGCGCTTCCTGAAAGCCTCTGCTGCGTTTTTGGTCTGCTGTAAAATTTACTCTGTTCGCCGCTGAGCAGCCAGTGAAACTCTCTGACGTAGTGCACAATTTTGTGCTATCACAAATGATAATAAATTGTTAAAGTTGTTATTAATCTTTGTGGGGTGGCTATGAAGTATTGGAAAGAGCGCAAATTGGCCAAGTACCTATCGCTATTAATCTTATTTATCGGCTATTTCTCGGTACTGGCGTATCTATCGAAATATTTGGTGTAACCTCCCCGCGCAAGCGCAGGGAGGGCACAGCGTTTTCTCTCTGCGGTTACATATCGTCGTATTCGGCGATCTCAGTACCGATAATGGTGTAAGCCGTTTCCGCTAGATCATGACTGAGTGATTCGGTTTTCAATTCCCCAATCACATAAATCACATCCCACAGCTCTTGGATCGGAGCACCTTTAGGAAACTTGACGTAAATAATCTGGTTAGGTGGCGGTGGTGGCACGTGAATACACGCACCAAAGTAAGGCACCAATAAAAACTCGGTGACCTTTTTATCATCGCCTTCAAGCGGGATCACAAAGCCGGGGATTTTGACCCGACTGCCGTTCAGCTCCTTACGGACCGTGCCAATCTGTTGCTGCTTGGCTGGTTCATTACCGTTATGATCCGGCATCGGCATACCTTGTTGATCAAACAAGTTGCGCTCATTCTCTGGAATGAGATCGAGCCAGTCGAGTTGTAATACATCCTGCTCACTAGCAGTGGTGTCTTGATTAGCCAATAGTGGCGTTGAGAACAGCGTCGCCATGATGAGGCTCGCTATCAACATAAAACGTTTCATCGAATGCTTCCTTGTGATCCTTCTCGTTGTGAGTCAGTCACCTATTTTATTCCTATAAGCGAATGGTCATGCCATCACTGAGCGATTGTCGATAAGCGCGCAGTGCGGGAATAAACCCAATCACTATACCTGCCAGTTGTACGCAGCCGAGCAACTGCCATTCATAAGCGGTTAATCCAGCCAGCGCAATTTGAATGCCGTACTGGCTTGCAATCAGTGGCGCGGCGAGCGCCAGTAGCAGATAAAGCACACTCACGCCAAGCAGGATGCCCACGAGTGTCAGTACACTTGCTTCGCTGACCAGCAAAGCAAACACATGCTGTGGCCTTGCGCCCATTGCACGTAAGATCGACATCTCTCTGCGCCGCTCTTGTAAGCTGGTCAGCAAGCTACTGAGCATGCCGAGCAACCCTGCTACCACCACAAAAACGGAGACAGCCATCAGTGCTTGTTCAGCGACGGACATCATACCCCACAGTTCATGCAGTGCTACGCCGGGCATGATAGCGCTGAGCGGCTCTTGCGGATAGTCATTGATCTGTCGCTGCAGGGCAAAAGTTTGGATTTTTGATTTGAGTCCAACCAGCATGGCGGTGATTTGCTTAGGCGTGAAATCACGCTGTGCCAGTTGTTCGGCGCTGGGTTGATGGCCAAGATTGGCACCGGACTCCCAACCGACATGGATCGCCTCTATCGCTTCTAAGGAAACATGCACAGTTTTATCAACTGGGGTGCCCGTGGGAGCCAAAATACCGACCACAGTAAAGGGCAGGTTATCGTGGCGGCTAAAGCCGACATCACTGATGCCATGGGCGATGATAATTTGGCTGCCGACTTGGTAGCCAAGCGCTTGGGCGACATCGGCGCCAATCACGGTTTCAAATAACCCATTGAACTCTCGCCCTTGGGACAAAGTCAGTTGTTGCTTACTTCCGTAACGATAATGTTCAAAATAGCTGTGATTCGTGCCAAGTACGCGAAATCCTTTATGTGAATCACCTAAAGAGATCGGAATTGCCCATTTCACGGCAGGGTGCTGGCTAAATTCTTGGTAACTTTTCCAATCAATATTGTTGGTGGCATTGCCAATCCGAAACACGGAATAGAGCAGTAAATTAACTTGCCCTGAGCGTCCGCCGACGATCAAATCGGTACCAGAAATGGTATTGGCAAAACTCTCTTTCGCTTGAGTGCGGATGCGCTCTACCCCAAGCAGTAACACCACGGCGATAGCAACAGTTAACACGGTGAGCAGAGCCGTTGCTTTGCGGTTGAGTAGGCTTTTCCACGCTAAATTCAGGATAACTTTCATTGCCAACCTCCTGCACGATTGAGAGTAGGTAAGTGAACACTTCGCTCAAAAAGCTTTTCCAGTGTTGGGTCATGGCTAACAAAAACTAAAGTGGAACCGACTCGCTCCGCTTCTTCACGCAGCAGAGCAATAAAAGCTTCACGGTTATCGTAATCGAGGGCAGACGTGGGTTCGTCGGCGATGATGAGTTGCGGTTCACCCATCAGTGCTCGCGCCGCGGCGACGCGTTGCTGCTGGCCGATACTGAGTTCGGTCACGGGTTTATTCAGTAAAGCGCTTGGCAGATGCAATCTTTCCAACAGCGATTGCGCTTTGTGCGATAAGGGATCATCCACTTGCTGTTTACGCAAAGCGGAAAAGTGGCATGGTAAGGTCACGTTATCTAACACCGACAGATAAGGCAGCAGATTAAATTGTTGGAAAATATAGCCTATATGGTCGGCGCGGAAGCGATCGCGCTGACTGGCACTCAAGCGGCTTAAGTCACTGCCAAGTAAAGAGACGACACCTTGTGTTGCGGTATTAATGCCAGTTAAAAGGCTAAGTAACGTGGACTTGCCGCAGCCACTGGGGCCTTTGACAAACAGGTGTTCACCCCGAGCAATCTGTAAATGGGCAATATCCAAGGTGGGTGAGCTGGCTCCCGGCCAACAGAACACCACATCATTCAACTCAATCACGGATGAAGTAGGATCAGAACGGTGAGCAGGCATCATGGCTCCTCATGTGTGCAGGGAAAATCAAAGCATCTCCAATGAGGGATAGGTGAGAGTCACCTATCCCGAGCGGTGGCATTACAGTTTGATAAGCGTTTGCTTAGCGTTCAGTTGTAGCGCACTTTGCTGCTTTTCCGTTAACACATTGGCTTGGATTTTCTCTGTGCTTGGGAAATATTGGAACCATTGGGTATCGATCTGTTTGAGCTGATCGACGGCTTCACAGTGGAACTGATATTGAGCGGTGAATGAGCCGTGTTGATGCTCATCATGGTCATGCCCTTCGTGCTCATGTCCTTTATGGTCGTGTTCTTTGTGATCATGGTCCGCATGTTCATCAGCGGCATGATCATGACCTTTATGATCGTGGTCTTTATGATCGTGCGCCTTATGGTCATGCTCGCCTTCACCGTGCTGATGCTCGTGTTCTTCACCTTCACCATAAGCGTGGCTGTGTTGGTACTCTTCGCCACCTAAAGTGTGTTTAATCAACACTTCACGTTTTTCGCACTGTGCTTTATCACTGAGTGCAAATAGCTTCTCTGGGTGATGCAAGGTCTCTAAGGCTTTTTCGAGCGCTTGTTTTTGCGCGTCATCTTGAGGAGCGTGTTCAAAACCGACCACATCGGCTCCCGGTGCGGTGATTTCCAGCAACAGGTCATGGCCATCTTGAGCAATGTTAAGTTCAACTTGGCCATGCACATGAGCCTCGTGCTGACGATGTTGATGGTCAGAGTGATGATCGGCCAATACGTTGCCAGAAAGTGTCGCGCCAACCATCAGCGCAATCATTGTTGGGTAATGCATGAAAAACTCCTAATAAAACAAAAAAAAGAAACAATCGGTTTGATTTGTTTTATGCCGCTGGTGGTGAACGAGCGAAATAGGAGTGCAGCACTTGAGTGCGTTGGATCGGTTGTTCAACCCTTGCTTGTGGTGGATTTTGACGCCAACTGGGCAATATCCACTGACTGGTTTTGAGGCCATGTGCCGCGCTGGCAAACAACTGACAATCATGCTGTAAATGATGTTCAGGATGCAGATCAAGTTGGTGATCAATCACGGCCACGTTAAACCAAAGCGCCAGCACCACAGAGAGCATAGCCACTATGGATAAGCGAGTTGGACGTAGCTGAGGTAACGACATAGCGTGTGCGACCAAGAGTGATTGAAAACCGACAGTGATTGAGGCTTGTTATAATATAACAAGTCACAAATCAGGCAAGCGATGATTCTGATGAGTTTGTATGCAGATGTCTCTCAGTCAACGGGTGAGCAAGTTAGTCCTTACTCACCCGATGTGATTGATGGATGAAGGCATCCTCTTCCTGCTAGAAGCTGCAGCGGTGTGAGCTGTAACGTCAAGTCGTTTGGGGCGATTACAGATTTTGCTGAATCAAACCCAGTACGGTTTGAATGTCCGCTTCGTTGAGCGCCCCTTCTTTTACAAACAGCACGTTACCTTGTTTGTCTTGCACTATGATCGCAGAGGATTCCGCTTGTAGCTGCCAGGCTTGGGCAACGAGACCAAACTCATCAAGCACCATAGATGACCAAGGAAACTCTTTTTTGCTGTCTTGCGCGGACGATTTCACAAAAGAGCTGGTGCCCCAAATGGCATCGTCTTGATTGATGATGGTGGTGGTTTGGTAACTCTCTGCTGGGAATTTCGCGGCGGTGATCGCGGCCATCAGTGGCGCATTCATCTCTTTTGAACTGCTACGGCCCGCAATCGCTTGAATGACGCGTACCTTGCCAAGTAGATCCGCAGAGCGCCATTTTTGGTAGTTGATGTTATTGTCTTGTAGGACGATTTCACCGTGCTTTTCGACACCAACCGCAGGTACCGGTGAGCCGATAGTCAGGTTGTGTGCGAAAGCGAGAGTGGGAGAGCATGCCAAGAGTAAGGCGATAAGTGTTTTATTTTTCATGGTTTTGTTTCCTCAAGTTGAGCAAACAAAGGTATAGCACACAAATGAGGGGAAAGAGAAATTCCCCTCATTGAGATGTCTTTAGAGTGTGGAGTGTGGCGGGAAACAGACTCCTGTACCGCCTAGCCCACAATAACCATTCGGATTTTTGGCCAGATATTGCTGATGGTACGTCTCCGCGAAGTAATACGCTCCTGCGGGCAGAATCTCAGTGGTAATCGAGGGACGATGTTGCGCCGTCAGCAGGGCTTGATAAGCCGCTTTTGAGGCTTCTGCGATTTCGCGCTGATCTTCACTGAAAGTGTAAATGGCTGAGCGGTATTGCGTTCCGCGATCGTTGCCTTGACGCATGCCTTGCGTGGGATCGTGACGCTCCCAAAATGCGCGGAGCAGTTCAGTCAGTGGCAGGCGTTCTGGATCAAAAATGACGCGCACGACCTCGGTATGGCCAGTTTTTCCACTGCACACTTCTTCATAGGTTGGATTGGGCGTAAAACCGCCTGAGTAGCCAACGGAGGTGGAGATCACTCCATCCAGTTGCCAAAACAGGCGTTCAGCGCCCCAAAAGCAGCCCATACCAATCAAGATTTGTTGTTGACCGGATTGGGGCGCAGCAGTGAGTGAGCTGCCATTGACGAAATGCGTATCGTCAATCGACATCGCAGTAGTACGACCGGGTAAGGCGTTGTGTGCCGTAACCATGGTTTGTTTGTCGAGCATGATGTTTCCTTACTGAAGTGGTGGCGCTGTCTCTTTGAATATCGCAAGCAGCAACGCCCTGATTATCTTCGATACAGACCGGAGATTTAACGGTTTTCGTACAGACGCAGGGTTGCATTGACGTTATGATGCGTCTGTAGCAAAAATGTCACCGTTGTATAACGAGTCTAAATCAAGCATGAGACGAAAATCACTTCCCGCTTTAATCTCGCTATGGCTGTTTTCAGCCGTATCTTACGCCGATGTGAAGCTCGAGATCACTGGAATAAGTGGCGCAGAGAAAGATAACGTGGAGGCGTATCTCTCATCGATCGCAGCACAAGACTATTCCACCAGTCTGCGTTTTCAATCTCAACTGGAAAGAAGTATGACCGAAGCGTTGAATGCACTCGGCTACTACCACCCCAGTATCGATTTTACTGTCTCTGAAGATAACCAGCGTTTACGCGCCGCAGTGACCTTGGGCGAAGTGACCCGTTTGAGCGAGGTTGATATTGTGATCCGCGGTGAAGCCGAAGGCGATCGCGATTTTCAACGTTTGATCCGCCGCAGTGGTTTGAGAGTGGATGCGCCGCTCAATCACAGTCTGTATGACAACCTCAAATCGGGCATTCGTAACTTGGCGTTGCAAAAAGGCTACTTTAATGGTGATTTTCAGGCCAGCCGGCTGGAAGTGATTCCAGAGCTGAATCAAGCTCGGGTGATTTTGCACTTTGATAGCGGGATCCGTTACCTGTTTGGAGCGACCACGGTCGAAGGCAGTCAAATCGATGAAAATCGCGTGATGTCGCTGCGCCCTTTCAAACAAGGCGAGCCCTATTTGGTGTCGCAAGTCGGCGAGTTTAACCAAAATCTTTCCAATACAGATTGGTTCTCTTCGGTGTTTGTTGAGCCGGACTTATCGCAGTTGGATGAGGGGCGTGAGTTGCCGATCAAGGTGACCTTAGCACCGCAAGCACGCAATCAACTGGAAACCGGTTTAGGCTATTCCACGGACGTTGGAGTACGTGGTTCATTAAAATGGAAGAAACCTTGGGTGAACAGCCAAGGGCACAGTTTTGACAGCAGTTTCTCTCTTTCTATACCAGAGCAGACCATTACGGCGGGTTACAAGATCCCACTGGAAGATGCGTTAAATGAGTACTATCGCATTCAGTACGGGATGAAGCATTTGGACAAGCGTGATACCGAGAGCTTGGAATCTAATCTATCACTTGAACGCCATTGGCAGTTGGATGGCGGCTGGCATCGCACGGTCTTTATTCGTTATCTCTTAGAGAATTATCGTCAGGGTTTACAAGATGATAACAGCCAATTTTTATTGCCGGGGATGACTTATACCCGTACGCGGACTCGCTCCAACAGTGGCTTACTGACTTGGGGCGATAAACAGACGATTACCTTGGAATATGGCGATCCAGCATTGCTTTCAGAAACACGGGTATTGCGTTTACAAACCGGATCTTCTTGGTTACGAACTTATGCACGCAATCACCGCGCCTTAGTTCGCGTTGATGGTGGAGCCAACTTGGTGGATGAATTTGACCAACTCTCGCCCTCGCTGCGTTTCTTTGCCGGTGGTGATAACAATTTGCGCGGATACGGTTACAAGTCGATTTCACCGCAAGATGCCAGTGGCGCCTTGACGGGGGCGAAATACATCGCCACCAGCTCAATCGAATATCAATACCGTTTAACCGGCAACTGGTGGGCGGCGATGTTCATGGATGTCGGTGATGCGTTTAACGATAATCCTGAATGGAAGAAAGGGGTCGGTACTGGGATCCGCTGGATTTCGCCCGTTGGTCCTATTCGGCTCGATTTCGCATGGGGGCTGGATGCCGCGCCGGGCGATGAGTTCAAAATCCACTTCACTTTAGGGCCTGAATTATGATCAAACGGGCGTTAAAGTGGACCAAATGGCTCTCTATGTCGCTGTTGGTGTTAGTGATCTTGCTGGTGCTGGCTTTGGCGGGGGCGCTGTTTACCAACCCCGGTTTGCATGCGGTTTTGTGGGGCGCGCAGCAAGCATTGCCGCAGTTGAAAGTGGAGCAAGCGCAGGGTGCACTGTTTCCGCGTTTTACTTTGCAAGGGGTCGATTATGCGGATAGTGAGCTTAATCTGAGCTTTTCTGTGCAAAAGCTAAGCTTGGCGATTAACCCCAACTGCTTATTGGAACCCAGTATCTGTATCAATGAGCTGGCGCTATCTGGAGTCAAGTTAGATCTCCCCTCATTAGCAGAGAGTGAACCGACACCTGATGAGCCCGATTCTGAGCCGCTGGGAGACATTTCCACGCCCATCCCGATTCGCTTAGGTCAGTTAGCGCTACAAGATATTGAATTAAATATTCTGGGTAACCGAGTGGCGTGGCAGCAATTGACCACGCGAGCGTCTTGGCAAGGCAATCGCCTGCGTATCGGGCAAACCGAGTGGCAGGGGATCCGTCTTGCGTTAGCGGAGAGTGAAGCCTCAACCGAACCCGAGGCGGTTCAAGCGGCAACCTCTGATAGCGCAGAACCTTTGCAACTGCCAGATGTGATGATCCCGCTGCACATTGAGTTAGCGCGTTTCGATATTCGTGATTTTCGTTTAGAACAAGAGACGCCGATCATCGTCAATCATCTAGCTTTGCAAGCGACTGCCGCGCAGCACGACGTCTCTATCTCTAGTCTTGAGCTGAGCATGCCGGAGCTGGATGCGCAATTGAACGCACAAGCGACGCTCAGTCAAGATTATCCCATTCAGTTAGAACTGCGCAGTCAAGTGCATCTTGCTGATTTTAAAGGCCAAACATTATCACTGGTCGCGCAGGGTAGTCTTGCGGATCTCACTGTACAAGCCAATCTAGACTCGTTAGCTCAAGCGCAGTTGAACAGCCACTTTAATCTGCTGGATGCCGATATACCGTTTGATCTACAACTGAGTCAGGTGAAAGCGCAGTGGCCCATGTTGGGGGAAGGGGATTATCACGTTGAGGTTCCGGAGTTAAGCATTCAGGGCTCCTTGGCCAAGTATCAGTTCGCCTTGCAGGGTGCGTTACAGGGCAAAGATTTACCGAATGTGAGTTTAGCCCTGCAAGGGCATGGCAATCTGGATGAAGTCGCGTTGCAATCACTTAAAGTCGATACGCTTGGCGGCTTAGTGACGGGCAATGCTGTGGCAAATTGGAAAAATCCGCTCAATTGGGCCGCTCGGTTAAACCTGAAAAATATTCAGCCCGGTCTGCAATGGCCTGAAGCAGAAGGCAAGATCAGTGGTGAGCTTGATACCTCTGGCGCTTTGACTGAGCAAGGTGGCTGGCAAGTGGAGGTTTCACGCTTAGCCATTAAAGGGGTATTACGTGATTATCCGCTTAAAATGTTAGGCGAACTCAGCGCCTCCGATGTCCAAGGGCAAGGGGATATCGCGTTACAAACTAAGGGAGTTTCCTTAGTGCATGGGCCGAACTCCCTCACCGCTAAAGGTCAGTTGAGTAAGCAGTGGCGGATGTCGGTGGAGTTGGATGTACCGGATTTGAGTAAATCCCTGCCCGATGCGAAAGGCAAAGTGATTGGCGATGTGCTGCTGCGAGGTGATCTCAAACAGCCACGGGTCAAATTGGTGCTGGATGCTGATAGCTTGCAATGGCAAGAGTTAGGCTCGATTGGGCATGTCACTTTGCAAGGAAATCTCGTGCCACTGCCTGAGCCTCAAGGCGAGCTCACCTTACAAGTGCGCGATATTCAGTACCAAGATCAACGAATTGATACTGTTGATTTAAAAGCACAAGGCTCTCAGAGAAAACATGAGGTGACACTCGATGTCACCTCTGATCTCGCTTCGACCAGCTTGGCGATGAATGGCCGATTGCGTACTGAACCCACACTGCGCTGGCAAGGTGAGCTGGAGCGCATGTGGTTAAATTCACCGCAAGGGCAATGGTTATTACAACAGGCGACCGCTCTCTCGTTTGATCAGAGAATGGAGCGCGTGACCGTCGCCGCTCACTGTTGGGTGCAAGGGGAGGCTTCGCTCTGTTTAGAAGAAGAGGCCGAGTTAGGGGCGCGGGGTGAGGCGCGCTTAGCGATTAAGCAGTTTGATTTTAAGCAGCTCGCCGGTGTCCTGCCTAAGGAAACCAAACTCAGTGGCGGTTTGAATGGCCAAGTGTGTGCTAAGTGGGCTCCGAAAGCGGCGCCGCAGTTGCAAGCCAATCTTGAGTTAACCCAAGGTCAGGTGACGCAAAAGCTGAATAAAAGCGTGACGTTTGGTTGGGATAAAGCGCAATTTTCTGCCCAATTGGCGAAAAATCAGCTGCAAGCCAGTTGGTTATTAGATGCAACCGATAATGGTGATCTCTCGGGCAATATCCAAATTGCCGATGTGCGTGCTGAACAGAAAACCATGCTCGGTTCACTTAACTTAACCACGTTTAATCTGGATTTCTTGCAACCGTTGATTGGTGAACTTAGTGAAGCGAAATCCAATATTAATGCCGATGTACAATTTCATGGCCCGATGCTGCATCCGCAATTGAACGGTGAAATTGCGATCAATGATATTCGCGTAAAAGGTGAGATCTCGCCGGTTGATGTGCAATCCGGTCAAGTGTCACTTAAATTTAATGGTTATCAGGCAGTGTTAAATGCTGATATCCAGACCACCGATGGTTTGCTGGAAGTCGATGGTGATGCCGATTGGCAACAGATAGAGGATTGGCGACTCAAAGCGCGAGTGCATACTCCCTCAATGATGGTTGAGCTGCCACCTATGGTGCGAGTCAAGGTGATCCCTGATTTAACCTTGACCATGCAACCTCAACTGGCACGAGTGACGGGTAATATAGCGCTGCCGTGGGGGCGGATTGTGGTCGAAGAGTTACCGCCGAGCGCGATTGGGGTATCGAAAGATCAAATTTTGCTGAATGCGGATTTTGAGCCACTGACTGACAAAGAGCGGATCCCGTTCAGTGTGGAGAGTGACGTCAATGTGCAAATTGGCGACGATTTCCAACTCAGTGCTTTTGGTCTACAAGGTAACTTAGTCGGACGTCTCAATGTAGCGCAAAAGGATAAAGGGCCGTTTATTTTGGGTGAGGTGAACATTCGCAATGGTCAATACCGCTCATTTGGACAAGATCTGCAGATCAAAGAAGGGAAGATCTTGATGAATGGCCCGGTGGATCAGCCGTATTTGGCGATCACGGCGATCCGTAATCCCAACAACACGCAAGATGGCGTGGTTGCTGGGGTGCGAGTCAGTGGACCCTCGGATGAGCCGTCACTCACCATCTTCTCTGAACCTGCAATGCCACAAGCCAATGCGCTGTCGTATTTGTTGCGTGGACAAAATATTGATGGGGAAGCCGGGGGCAACGCCATGACCACCACCTTGATTGGTCTGAGTTTAGCGCAGAGCGGTAAACTGGTCGGCGAGATAGGCCAAGCGTTTGGTGTGCAGGATCTGCAACTGGATACGGCAGGTTCTGGGGACGATTCGCAGGTCACGGTCAGTGGTTATATTCTGCCCGGCTTGCAAGTGAAATATGGTGTAGGTATTTTTAACTCAGTCGGCGAATTTACTGTGCGTTATCGCTTGATGCAGGATCTGTATTTGGAGGCCGTCTCCGGTGTCGACAGCGCCGTAGATCTGCTCTATCAGTTCGAATTTAACTAAGGAGAGAGATGTGCAGCACCTCGTTTTTGTGTATGGCACTTTGCGTCATGGAGAGAGCAACCACACGTATTTACAACACAGTCAGTTGCTTGGTCAGTTTGAAACTAAACCTGAATACGCCTTGTATGATCTAGGCGCGTATCCCGGATTGGTGGAAGGGCATCAATCGGTGCATGGTGAAGTCTATCTCGTGGATGAACACACTTTAGCGCAGCTAGATATTTTGGAAGATGTGCCAGTGGAATATCGGCGTGACACGATTGAGACACCGTTTGGTACCGCGTGGATCTATATTTATCAAGAGACCCATCGCTTACATTCGCTGATTGATTCCGGAGATTGGTGTCAGCGTGCCTAGTTCTGACCTACAAAGAAAAAAGCCAGCTTACGCTGGCTTTTTTGTGCTCAAACGTGGGCTTATTTGTTTTGCGCACGCTCGTAAGAGCTCAGGATTTCAGCGCGAGCAGAAGCGGCATCTTCCCAGCCATCCACTTTTACCCATTTACCTGATTCTAGCTCTTTGTAACGCTCGAAGAAGTGAGTGATCTGCGCTTTCAGCAGCGCTGGCAGATCGTTCACGTCTTGGATGTGATCGTATTCTTTAGAGATCTTAGTGTGCGGTACTGCAACCACTTTCGCGTCTTCACCGGATTCGTCAGTCATCTTCAGCACGCCAACTGGACGGCAGCGGATCACAGAACCTGGGATGAGTGGATATGGCGTTGGAACCAAAACGTCTACTGGGTCACCATCGAGTGACAGAGTGTGGTTCACGTAGCCGTAGTTGCATGGGTAGAACATCGGCGCTGACATAAAGCGGTCTACGAATACTGCGCCAGACTCTTTGTCGACTTCGTATTTGATTGGGTCAGCATTGGCAGGGATTTCGATCACTACATAGATATCATCAGGCAGTGACTTGCCCGCTGGCACATTGTTTAAGCTCATTAACGGTTTCCTTTTTTCTGTTGGCCGGACTTCAAATTCGGGATTTATTATTATGCATGTTTGCCGATGGCGCAAAATGCACCCGTCAGCAAAGGGGTGAGTTTACTCTCAAAATAAAGGATCCCCAAGCCGACAGAGAGAAAAAGCGCCGCATGGAGCGGCGCTAATAAGCTTAATCGGGGTAAGTCTCTAAAAATTCTTCGACTTTATGCACCATATTCTTCGAGCCGACAAAAAACGGTACACGTTGGTGCAGCTCAGTGGGTTTGATATCCATGATGCGATGCACACCATCAGAAGCGAGACCGCCCGCTTGCTCAATCAAAAACGCCATTGGGTTGCACTCATAGAGCAGACGCAGTTTACCGTTCGGGTGGCTTTGCGTGCTCGGGTACAAATAGATGCCGCCTTTAAGCAGGTTGCGATGGAAATCCGCCACCAGTGAACCAATATAGCGCGAAGTGTAGGGGCGACCATCTTCGGGCACATTTTCTTGGCAGAACTTGATGTACTTTTTCACCCCAGTCGGGAAACGGATGTAGTTACCCTCGTTGATGGAGTAAATCTTACCGTTTTCAGGAATGCGCATATTCTCGTGGGAGAGATAGAAAGTGCCGAGCGAAGGGTCGTAAGTAAAACCGTTCACGCCATTGCCCGTGGTGTACACCAGCATGGTGGACGATCCGTAAATCACATAACCGGCAGCGACTTGTTTATTGCCCGGTTGCAGAAAATCTTCCTGCGTCGGCGGTGTGCCAACTGGCGAAACGCGGCGGTAAATCGAGAAAATTGTCCCCACCGATACGTTGACATCGATATTGGAAGAGCCGTCTAACGGATCCATCAACACCACGTATTTGGCATTTTTGTTGAGCTCTTTATTGAATGCGACCGCTTCATCTTCTTCTTCGCTCGCCACACCACACACTTGATCGCGGGCTTCCAGTGCGGCTTTGAATTTTTCATTGGCATACAGGTCGAGTTTTTGTTGCTCTTCCCCTTGAATGTTGTCATTGCCTGACGCGCCAATGATATCTGCCAGTCCCGCTTTATTGATTTCGCGGTTGACGATTT
The DNA here is from genome assembly GCF_000621645.1 of Vibrio cholerae ATCC 14035. Taxonomy (GTDB): domain Bacteria; phylum Pseudomonadota; class Gammaproteobacteria; order Enterobacterales; family Vibrionaceae; genus Vibrio; species Vibrio cholerae. The sequence continues at coordinate 25,574 of NZ_JHXR01000021.1, forward strand.
TGGCGGCCAAACGAATTGAGGCTAAAAGAGAGGAAAGTTCACCGCTGGCGTGGGGGAAATCATGTTGTTTTTCAACAATAAATTCACCGAGGGTGCGCATTTTCTGCATGTTGGTTCCTTAACACTATTGGGTCGGGGGTACGCCCATTTGTTGACCTAAGGTTAGTGAAGTGCAACAAACGGGTTGAGCAAGATGATGGGATCCTCTGATGGAATCGATTGCGCTATGCACCTTGTCTGTAGTGAATTGTAAAACTTAGATCTTTTTACGGGTATTGAACTAACCGACGGAGATCTCACTTTGATTGTCGACCATTTCGAATTTACACCACGCTGAGCTGCTGCACTCGCTTTTGCGTAGCGGATCGGGATAATGGAGCCATTCCAATCGCACAGTAAAAAGGCTGGGTTTTTATGCACATTCATATCTTGGGAATTTGTGGCACGTTCATGGGCGGCGTTGCGATGTTAGCGCGTCAATTGGGTCATAAAGTCACCGGCAGCGATGCCAATGTTTACCCGCCAATGAGTACCATGTTAGAGGCGCAAGGCATCGAGATCATTGAAGGTTTTGACCCTGCTCAACTTGAGCCCAAGCCTGATCTGGTGGTGATTGGCAACGCGATGAGTCGTGGTAACTCTTGCGTGGAATACGTGCTCAACCACAACCTGCGCTACACCTCTGGCCCACAGTGGCTACAAGATTTTCTGCTGCATGATCGTTGGGTGATCGCGGTATCGGGAACGCATGGCAAAACCACCACTTCAAGCATGATTGCTTGGGTACTGGAGCATTGCGGCTATCAACCGGGTTTCTTAGTCGGTGGTGTGTTGGGGAATTTCGGTATTTCTGCACGTTTAGGCGAAAGCATGTTTTTTGTGGTTGAAGCTGACGAATACGACAGTGCTTTTTTCGATAAGCGTTCTAAGTTCGTGCATTACCATCCGCGCACTTTAGTGATGAACAACCTAGAGTTCGATCATGCAGACATTTTCGATAACTTAGAGGCGATCAAGCGCCAATTTCATCATTTGGTACGTACTGTGCCGGGTAATGGCCGGATTCTCGCGCCTAAGCAAGATGAAGCTTTAGCCGATGTTTTACAGCGCGGCTGTTGGAGCGAAACCGAGTTCAGTGGTGAGCAAGGCGAGTGGCAAGCAGAAAAAATTACCGCTGATGGTTCACAGTTCCACGTTTTATTCAAAGGTGAACGTGTAGGCCAAGTGAATTGGAGTTTGGTGGGCGATCACAACGTCAGTAATGCACTGATGGCGATTGCTGCAGCGCGTCACGTCGGGGTTTCTCCAGAGCTGGCTTGTGAAGCGCTGGGGCTGTTTGTCAACACCAAGCGCCGCTTAGAGCTGAAAGGTGAAATCAATGGGGTAACGGTGTACGACGATTTTGCCCATCACCCGACGGCGATTGAACTTACGCTCGGCGGTTTACGTAACAAGGTGGGCGATAAGAAAATCATCGCCGTACTTGAGCCGCGCTCTGCCACTATGAAGCTGGGCGTGCACAAAGAAACCTTGGCCGCTTCGTTGCACAGCGCCGATTCGGTTTATCTTTACCAGCCGTCTAACATTCCTTGGTCGGTGGAAGAGGTCGCGAAACAGTGTCAACAGCCTGCGCAAGTCAGCGCCAATATGGATGAATTTGTGGCTATGATTGCCAAAGAAGCCCAAGCGGGTGACCAGATTTTGGTGATGAGCAACGGTGGCTTTGAAGGCATTCATGGCAAGTTGCTCGCGGCACTGCAACAGAAATAATTTAAGGTGAGCATGAACAACAATCGAACCATTACACTGGCTTGGACTGGCGCTTCCGGAGCGCCTTACGGGCTGCGCTTATTGCAATGCTTGTTAGCGGCAGACTATCAGGTGTACCTACTGATCTCTTCGGCGGCGCGAGTGGTACTGGCGACTGAGCACGGCTTGAAACTGCCCGCCAACCCTGAAGCGGCGCAAGCGGCTTTGGTGAAGCATCTGGGCTGCGCCAGTGATAAGTTGGTGGTGTGTGGAAAAGAAGATTGGTTTTCGCCAGTGGCTTCCGGTTCGGCTGCCCCCAAGCAGATGGTGGTGTGTCCATGCTCGGCAGGCAGTGTAGCCGCGATTGCTCATGGCATGTCTGATAATCTGATTGAACGCGCCGCTGATGTGGTGCTGAAAGAGCGTGGACAACTGCTGTTGGTGGTGCGTGAAACGCCATTCTCCACTTTGCACTTAGAAAATATGCTTAAGCTCTCGCACATGGGGGTGACTATCATGCCTGCTGCGCCGGGTTTTTATCATCAGCCACAATCGATTGACGATCTGGTCGATTTTATGGTGGCGCGCATTCTTGATCATCTTGGCATCGAACAAGCGCTCGTACCGCGTTGGGGCTATGATCAACGCGTGCGCGGCGAGTAATGACATGGCCAGTCGCGATTTTCCGCTACTGGCTAATTACAAGATTTCCCATTACAATCCAACCCACTCACGGGGGGCCACCCATTCATCCGAATGGCGCTGAGATCAAGCACTGCTTGGGACCCGCAATGACTGCGATGTTCGCGGTTGAACCTGAACCAGATAATGCTGGCGTAGGAATTGAGCTAGGTTTGCAGAATGGAATAATGGACGATTCTCTGCCTCCCTCAAGCCTGTGCCGCTCATTAAGGAGAGCGAGCCTTGAAATTTCAACTGACTGCGGTTGCGTTAGCAACCCTATGTGTTGCCTCAGCAGCGTCTGCTGCACCAACCCTCACCGTTTACACTTACGACTCTTTTGCCGCCGAATGGGGACCTGCACCTGCGATTGAAAAAGCGTTTGAAGCACAATGTGGCTGCGATCTGCAATTTGTCGCTTTGGATGATGGCGTGTCGATTCTTAACCGTCTGCGTTTGGAAGGCAGCAACAGCAAAGCCGATGTGGTGCTGGGGCTCGATAACAACCTTATCGAAGAAGCCAAGCAAACCGGATTATTGGCGACCCACAGTGTGGATACCAGCAAGGTGACTCTGCCCAATGGCTGGAGTGACAACACATTTGTGCCTTACGACTATGGCTATTTCGCTTTCGTCTATAACAAAGAGAAGCTGGCTAACCCGCCAACCAGCTTGAAAGAGCTGGTGGAAAAACGTGATGATCTGAAAGTGATCTACCAAGACCCGCGCACTTCAACGCCGGGACAAGGTTTACTGCTGTGGATGAAATCTGTCTATGGCGACCAAGCGCCACAAGCGTGGAAGCAGTTGGCGAGCAAAACGGTCACTGTGACCAAAGGTTGGTCAGAAGCTTACTCTATGTTTCTCGGTGGAGAGGCGGATCTGGTGCTCTCTTACACCACATCGCCGGCCTATCATTTGATTGCAGAAAATGATGCACGTTTTGCCACAGCGAATTTCAGCGAGGGGCATTACCTGCAAGTGGAAGTGGCCGCCAAAGTCAAAAGCACTAAAAATGGCGAGCTGGCGGACAAGTTCCTGCAATTTATCCTGAGTAATGAGTTCCAAAGCGTGATCCCAACGGGTAACTGGATGTATCCAGTGACGGCGGTTGAACTGCCAAAAGGGTTTGATACTTTGGCGGTACCGACACAATCTCTTTCTTTCAGCGCACAGGAAGTCGCGCAAATGCGTAAGCCATGGATTCGTGAGTGGCAGCAAGCGCTGAGCTTTTAAGGTTAAGCGTTGAATCGAACTCCTCAATTAGGCTTTTGGGTCGCGGCTGGTGTCGCGACCTTTGTCCTCGCGGCATTAGCGGCGCTGCTCTGGCAAGCGCCACCGCTCAATCTGAATCTGATCTGGCAAGATGCCTATTATCGGCATGTTACCCAGTTCAGCTTTTATCAAGCCTTCTGGTCCACCGTGCTCAGTGTGGGGTTGGCAATTCCGGTTGCTCATGCCCTCAGTCAGCGCCGTTTCCCCGGTCGTGATTTACTACTGAAACTGTTCGCGATGACGCTGGTTTTGCCCGTACTGGTGGCGATTTTTGGTTTAATCGCGATTTACGGTAATAGTGGTTTTTTGGCCAAAACGCTGCACAGTGTCGGGCTCTCGCTGCCGTTTTCGATTTATGGTTTAAACGGTATTTTACTTGCCCATGTACTGTTTAATTTGCCTTATGCCAGCCGTTTGCTGCTGCAAAGTTTAGAAGCGATCCCCAGTGAGCAGCACAAGCTGTGCGCCCATCTCGGCATGAGCCGTTGGCAAAAGTTTAAGTGGGTCGAGTGGCCACGCTTGCGTCAGCAACTGCCGCACGTTGCAGGCTTGGTGTTTATGCTTTGCTTTACTAGCTTTGCAACCGTGATGGCGCTCGGCGGCGGGCCTAAAGCAACCACCATTGAGCTCGCGATCTACCAAGCGATCAAATTCGATTTCGATCTGCAAATTGGCGCGTTATTGGCGATTTGGCAGATGTTGCTATGTACCTTACTGACTTTTACCCTGCAGCGTTTTTCGCATTCACGCCCCATGAACAGTTCCGGGAGTAAGGTGACTGAGCGTTGGGTACGTGATTCATGGCGCGCCAAAGTTTGGGATACGAGCTGGATTGTCGCCGCATGTGTCTTGGTATTGCCACCATTAGTGATGGTGGTGCTGGCAGGGCTCAATTCAAAGCTTGGCAAGGTACTGACGAGCGGCGATTTTTGGTCGGCAGTCAGCCACTCTTTGCAAGTGGCGAGCTTAGCCAGTAGCTTGGCTCTGGCCAGTGGAATCGCGATGTTACTCACCAGCCGAGCCTTGCGGTTGAAAGCGGCTCATCGCCGCGCCAATGGCGTGGAGTGGATCGCGACGTTAATTCTGGTCACGCCGGGATTAGTGGTGAGTACCGGACTCTTTTTGTTGCTGCGTAATATCACCGATGTGTTTAGTTTAGCTTACTGGATTGTGGTCGCAGTCAACGCGCTAATGGCGCTGCCTTACGTCGTAAAAACCTTGAGCCAACCTATGTGGCACTTGGCTCAGCAATATGAATTGCTGTGCGCCAGTTTAGGCATGTCTGGTTGGCGTCGATTTCGTTTAGTGGAGTGGCGCGCGCTGCGTAAGCCTCTCTCCCATGCGTTTGCGATCGGTTTTCTGCTCTCGATGGGGGATTTAAGCGCAATTGCCCTGTTTGGTAGCCAAGATTTTCGCACACTGCCGCTCTATCTTTATCAACTGCTCGGCAGCTATCAGATGGATACCGCGGCGGTCGTTGCGTTGGCCATGCTGATCATGAGTGTGGGTTGGTTTTATGTGATTGAGCGGCTGTTTGCCCAGCGTCCGCTTACCAAACGCTAATAAGGAAAAGCATGTTAGCTCTAGATAAAGTGCGTTACGAATATGAGCACGAATGGTTCGAGTTTGATCTGAACGTGGCTGATGGCGACATTGTGGCGCTGATGGGACCCAGTGGCGCGGGTAAATCTACCTTGCTCAGTCTGGTGGCGGGTTTTATTGAACCGGTGAGCGGCAGCATCAAGGTCAATGATCAGTCGGTACTCGGTTTAGCGCCTTATCAACGCCCTTTTTCGATGCTCTTTCAGGAGCACAACCTGTTTGCCCATCTTACCGTGCGTGAAAACATCGGCTTAGGTTTACATCCAGGCCTCAAATTGAACGCTGAGCAGAAACAGCAAGTGGTTGATGCCGCTCAGCAAGTAGGAATTGCCGACTACCTAGATCGTTTACCTGAGCAACTTTCCGGCGGGCAACGCCAGAGGGTGGCACTCGCGCGCTGTTTTGTGCAGCCGAATCCGATTTGGTTGCTTGATGAGCCATTTTCGGCGCTCGATCCTTTGCTGCGTGAAGAGATGCTTGCTTTGGTAAAACAGTTAGCCAGTGAGCGGCAGCGCACTGTTGTGATGGTGACCCACCATCTTAGTGATGCGCGTGCCATCGCCAGCCAAATCGCATTTTTGAGCCAAGGTAAAGTGAAGGTGGTGAGTGATTGTCAGGCAGTGACAGCGCAGCATCCTCATCCTGAACTGGCTCAGTTTGTGGCGGCGGCACTGAGTGAGCCGAAATAACGCTGAGTGAACGGATATACATCGACCGTAAAGAAAAAGGTTAGCTTGCGCTAACCTTTTTTGATGCTGTTGGTTAAAACGAGATGGCTTGCGGCCTCGCGTTTTATTCCGCTGAATCCAGATCGTCTTCACTCTCTTCTTCGATCTCTTGTTTTGCCAACATCGCTTCTTTCAGCAGTTGGAAGATCTCGCGAGACGATTTTGGCGGCTTGTTGCCCGCTTTTTCTTTGCTGGCTTGACGCGCTAACAGACGCAGACGTTGACGATCCGCTTCTGGGTATTGCTCCATCGCCACTTCAATCGCGCTATCCCCTTCGGCAACGATGCGATCACGCAGTTGCTCCAGTTTGTGCAGTAATGCAGTGGTTTGCGAGTGCTTGTTACGCAGCTTATCCAGTGCCGCTTGCAGTGGCTCTGGGTCAATATGGCGCATCAGTTTGCCAATGTATTGCAGTTGGCGGCGACGAGCTTCGTTTTTAAAACGCTGCGCATCTTTGATCGCTTCAGCCAGATCTTCTGGCAGTGGGAATTTGGCTAACGCGGAAGGTTTTAATTCAACCAGCTCTTCGCCGAGCTTTTGCAAGGCTAGCATGTCATTTTTCATTTCGGTTCTACTGACCCAAATGATCTCTTCTTCCTCTTCCCAAGGGGCTTTTTGGTTTTTACGTGCCATATTCTTCATCATGATGAGTTACTTATGTCGGCTATTTTAGCAAGAATCGTGGGGAGAAAGCGAAATTCTTGTTATCCTAATAACATCAATAACCAATGGTTGAATGAAATATGGATGTAAAAGAGCGAGTTGCGCTGCAGCGTCAAGAGCTGGAAGCTGCGGTTGCTAAGGCATTAGAGCTTGCAGCGGCGAGTTCGGATGCGGCTGAAGTGGCGATCACCAAGAGCACGGGATTAAGTGTTTCGACCCGCATGTGTGAAGTTGAAAATGTTGAATTCAACAGTGATGGTGCACTTGGAATTACTGTTTACCGCGGTCAACGTAAAGGCAGCGCTTCAACATCGGACTTGAGTGAAAAAGCGATTCGACAAACCGTATTAGCCGCGCTGGATATTGCTCAGTATACTTCGGCCGATCCTTATGCTGGCCCTGCGCCGAAAGAATTGATGGTGCAGGATATTCCTGATCTTGACCTCTTCCATCCTGATGAGCCGAATCCCGATGTGGCGGCGCAAATTGCCATTGCGGCAGAACGTGCGGCCTTAGGCTACAGCAAGAAAATTAAGCAAAGCGATGGCGGTAGTTATGATAGCCATTTCGGCATTCGTGTTTACGGCAACAGCCACGGTGTATTGGCTAGCTATGCCTCTAGTCGCCACAGCATTAGCTGTAGTGTGATTGGTGAAGGCCGCAACGGTGAAATGGAGCGTGATTACAGCTACACCGTGGCGCGTCACCGTGACGATTTATGGACGCCAGAAAGCGTGGGTTTGCAAGCGGCGGAAAATACGGTGAGCCGTCTGGATCCGCAAAAGCTGAAAACGGGTCAGTTTCCAGTGATGTTTGCGGCAGATGTAGCGACAGGTTTAATCGGTCATCTGGTGATGGCGATCAGCGGTGGTAACTTATATCGCAAATCGAGTTTCTTACTCGATCATCTTGGCAAAACCATTCTGCCGACGTGGTTCAATATCAGTGAGCGCCCGCATGTGATGCGTGGTTTGGCTTCCAGCCCATTTGATAGTGAAGGGGTTCGTACCCAAGATCTGGAAATCATCACTGATGGTGTGTTGGCAACTTACTTACTGACCAGTTACGCCGCGCGCAAAATGAATATGACGCCAACCGGTCATGCGGGTGGCATTCATAACTGGTATGTGAAATCGACTGGTCAAAACTACCAACAGATGCTCAAAGAGCTGGGTACCGGCTTATTGGTGACCGAAGTGATGGGACAAGGTGTGAATGTGGTGACGGGAGATTACTCACGTGGCGCTGCTGGTTTCTGGGTAGAAAACGGTGAAATTAAATACCCTGTTTCTGAAATCACCATTGCGGGTAACCTCAAGCAGATGTTGCAGCAGATTGTCGCGGTGGGCAGTGATATCGAAACGCGCTCCCAGATCCAAACCGGTTCTATTTTGATTGAATCAATGAAGGTCGCAGGCGAGTAAGCTCTGAGCCATTGAATGAAAAAGCCGACAGAAAGTCGGCTTTTTTGTCGAATCAATTTGGGAAATCGGACATTAACTGGCCAGCAGCAAAGTGGCTAGACCGAGAAAAACGGATAAACCAATCACATCGGTGACGGTGGTGAGCGCCATCCCGCCAGCGAGAGCGGGATCGATGTTCATCTTTTTCAGCAAAATAGGAATGCTGACTCCAGCAATGCCGGCCACGATAAGGTTGGTCATCATCGCCGCGGAAATGATCCCGCCAAGCATCCATTCTCCTTTCCACACTACGACGATGGCTCCGATGATCAATGCCCAGGTAATGCCATTCAGTAGGCCGATTGCCGCTTCTTTCATTAGAAGTTCACGCTTGTTACTGTCACCGATGTGACCGAGTGCCAGCCCCCGAATCACCAGAGCCACGGTTTGGTTACCGGCCACGCCGCCCATGGATGGTACTATGGTCATCAGCACAGCAACCGCCGCCATTTGTTCGAGAGTCGCTTCAAACATGTTCGAAACCGAAGCCGCAGCAAGAGCGGCTAGCACGTTGGCCCCAAGCCAAATACTGCGTTTGCGCGCTGATTTGACGACAGGGGCGAAGGTATCTTCGTCATCATCCATACCCGCCATACTCATCATCGAGTGTTCGGCGTCTTCACGGATAATATCGACCACGTCATCGATGGTAATACGGCCAACCAGATGTTGGTTTTCATCCACCACAGGGGCAGAAACCCAGTTACGCCGTTCGAACAGATTGGCGATGTCGGAGTCTTTCATATCGACTTTGATCGCTTCGTCCGCATCGTCCATCACTTCACTGACCGGCACATCCGGTTGGGTGGTGAGCAGAGTGACAAGAGAAAGATGGCCAATCAGTTTGCTTTCATCATCAATCACATACAGCGCATCGGTTGCTTCCGGCAGTTCGCCTTTCATACGTAAATAACGCAGTACAACGTCGACGTCCACATCGGCACGGATGGTGATCACGTCGGTGTTCATCAGACCGCCGGCGGTATCTTCCGGATAGGACAGAGCGGTTTCGACCCGCATGCGATCTGCGGCATCCATTTGGGACAGAACTTCGCGTGATACATCATCCGGCAAGCTACGCAATACGTAGGCGACATCATCGATGTCCATACCTTCGGTCGCTTCGGCGAGCTTCTCCGGTGCCATTTTTGACACCAGCGCGTCCTTAACGTCTTCATTCAGCTCGTCAAGGATTTCACCGTAATCTTCCGGGTCAGTCAGTTGCCACAACACCTCACGCGCTTTACGTGGTGAGGCTTCCAGCAGATGAGCAATATCTTCTGGCTCCATGTCCTGCAGTTGGCGGCGGACATGAACAAAGCGGCCATTATCTAAGGCTTCAGTGATTTCTTGGAGGGTGAGGTGAGCTTGGTCAAATTCGATCTGCTCGGCCATGGCTTCCCCCTAGGTTGGAATTGGAATAATGGTCAGCATGGTAACTTAATTTACCCGCTTATTTAATAAGATCTTAGTAAGGAATAAGGATTTCTTTACTCTTCTTTGCCTTGATAGGGCAGGCCGGTGGGGCGGCGCGATAGGTGGCTAGTGAGGAGCCTTACTCATCTTCATCAAATTTTTGTTCGATAAGCTGACAAACCGCTTGTAGAGCTTGTTCGGCTTGCGAGCCTTCGGCGGAGATCACCACGTTTTGCCCTTGTGCCGATTCCAGCATCAGTAACCCCATCACACTGTCGGCGGTTGCTTCACGGCCATCTTGGCTCTGTACAGTCAATACTGCATCAAAGGATTGAGCCAGTTGCACCAGTTTAACCGCTGCGCGCGCATGCAGGCCAAGGCGGTTTTGGATCAGCACGGTTTGGCTTAGTTGCGGCATAGGGGCTCCTAGGATTGCTGTTTTTCCAATGAAGTATGGCGGATCTGTACTTGATGACCAAGTTGGGCGAAATATTCACCCAACTGCTGCGTCAGGTAGACCGAACGGTGCTTGCCTCCGGTACAACCAATGGCGATGGTCAGGTAGCTACGATTGTTTTTCTCAAGCATGGGCAGCCAGTATTCGAAGAATTTTTGGATCTGTTGTTTCAGCTCCATCACTTCGCTATGACCTTCCAAGAAAGATTTGATCGGAGCATCCAGTCCTGTCAGCGGGCGTAGGTCAGGCTCCCAATGGGGATTGGGGAGAAAGCGCACATCAAACACGTAGTCGGCATCGGTTGGTAAACCGTACTTAAAGCCAAACGACTGAAACACCATCACAAGGTCTTTGCGCTCACGGCCTTCAATCCGCATTCGCACCGTTTCGCTCAGTTCATGCAGCGACTGGTTACTGCTGTCGAGCAACAAGTCTGCCTGCTCTTTGAGTGGGCCAAGCAGCTGTTTTTCTAACTCAATGGCTTGGGCAAGTGAAGGCTTGCTTTGACTGAGAGAGAGGGGATGAATGCGCCGTGTTTCACTGTAGCGTTTGAGCAAGGTCTCTTTACTGGCGTCGAGAAACAGCATGCTGACATCGTTGTTCTGCTTGAGCTGGTCGAGTACATCTTGTACCAAGCTTGGCTCTTTGGGCAGATTGCGGATATCAATGCTAACCGCCACGTTTTGTTGACTGCCTTGAACCGACTGGATAAAGGCTGTCAGCAGGCTGACGGGCAGGTTATCGACACAGTAGTAACCAAGGTCTTCGAGTACTCGAAGAGCGACGCTCTTACCGGCTCCCGATTGTCCGCTGACCACGATCAAACGCATACTGTTTGCCTGCTATTGGTTAACCATGATGTTGTACAGCTCTTGATCGCTGGCTGCGTTACGAAGCTGTTTGAGGATCTGTTTATCGTTGAGGCGTTCTGCCATGCAAGCGAGGGTTTTTAAATGCTCTTTGCACTGATCTTCTGGAACCAGCAGGGCAAACAAGAGATCCACCGGACGATTATCAATCGAATCAAATTCAATCGGCTCTTCACACTGCAATAGCACGGCGACGGCGTTTTCGCTGTCGGACATGCGTGCGTGTGGGATGGCTATCCCGTTACCAATACCGGTACTGCCCATTTTTTCGCGGCTTAACATGCACTCGAACAATTCGGTGGCATTCTGGCCAGTATGAAGGGCAGCGATTTCGCTGATGATTTCTAGTGCTCGTTTCTTACTAGAACATTGGACTGCACTTTTGGTGCAGTCCAATGAAAGTACTTCGCTCAATTGCATGATTAATGACTACTTAGCTTTTCTTTATGCTTATTCAATTGTCGAACCAATTTATCCACCAAACTATCGATGGCGGCATACATGTTTTCATCGTCCGCGTGGGCGTGAATTTCTGCTTGGTTTACGTGGAGCGTAGCTTCGGCGATCTGGCGCAGTTTTTCAACACGTAAAATGACTTGAACGTGATTAATGTGGTCGAAAAAACGCTCAAGTTTGTCAAATTTGGAGTGAACATAGTCTTGCATTGAATCGGTAAGATCAATGTGGTGGCCTTGAATGTTGATTTGCATAGACTTTCCTTCTCTAGTTTAGGCCTATAGCAGGCGTTTGCGCTGACTTGATGGGGCGATGCCAAGTGATTCACGATATTTGGCGATGGTTCGCCGCGCGACTTGGATGCCTTGGTCAGCGAGTAGGGTTGCGATCTTGCTGTCACTGAGTGGTTTGGCAGGATTCTCTGCCGCCACCAGTTTTTTGATCAGCGCCCTGATCGCAGTGGACGAGCACTCTCCGCCATTGTCAGTACTGACGTGGCTGGAGAAAAAGTACTTCAACTCAAAAATGCCGCGCGGGGTATGCATGTATTTCTGCGTGGTGACACGCGAAATTGTCGATTCATGCATTTCCACCGCCATCGCCACATCGTTGAGCACCATCGGCTTCATCGCCTCTTCTCCATACTCGAAGAAATCGTGTTGGTGTTCAACTATGCACTTGGCAACTTTGAGCAGTGTCTCGTTTCTACTTTCTAAACTTTTGATCAGCCATTTTGCCTCTTGCAAATTGGTACGGATGTAGTTGCTCTCCGCATTATTACCGCGCATCAGGTCGGCATACTGCTGATTGATCTTCAGTTTAGGCACACTATCTGGGTTGATGGTGACCAGCCATCGACCTTGTTCTTTATAGACTGACACGTCAGGTATAACGTATTCAGCGTGATCTTGGGCAATTCGACTGCCGGGGCGAGGATCGAGCTGTTGGATGAGTTGCAGGATCTCGCGCAAGTCCTCTTCTTTGAGCTTAGTCTCTTTCAGAATGGTTTTGTAATCGCGATTCCCTAAATCATCGATGTACTGTGAGAGCAGTAAACGCGCTTCTTCCAGCCAAGGAGTATCACAGGGATAGGTGGTGAGTTGCAGCAACAAGCAGTCTTGCAGATTAAGCGATGCCACACCAAAGGGGTCAAACTGCTGAATGCGTTTACGTACCGCTTCAATCTCATCCAACTCAATGTCATCACTGCGCAGGCTCTCTTGGATCTCCTCTAGTGAGACGGTTAAATAACCGTAATCGTCGATAGCATCGATAAGTGCAACGGCAATGGTGCGATCCACATCGCTAAAGGGAGTTAAGTCGAGTTGCCAGTGAAGATAATCTTGCAGGGTTTGGGTGGTTTCGCCTTGGTAGATAGGGGCATCATCATCGAGTGCCAGTCCTGTACTGCCAGTATTGGCGCTGTAGACTTCATCCCAAGTGGTATCCATCTCTAATTCAGCGCTGATTTCCGATTTTTCAATCAGATCCGAGCTATCCTGCGGTTCAGGTTCGTAGAGTTCTTCTGGCTCGCGCGGGCTTTCTTCCGTCATACGTACGCTATCAAGCGATGGCGCTTCGTCTTGGTTCTCTTCCACCTCTAACAAGGGGTTAGATTCCAATGCTTCCTGAATTTCTTGCTGCAGATCCAGCGTCGAAAGCTGCAACAGACGAATCGCCTGCTGGAGCTGCGGAGTCATGGCTAACTGTTGACCTAGCTTGAGCTGTAATGACGGTTTCATGCAGTAATGGATGCCTTGTTATTGTTAGTATTCATTGAACTCTACTCTGTTTTAATCATAGACGGAATTGTTCGCCGAGATAAACCTGCTTCACCTGTTCATTATTGAGAACATCTTGTGGCGTTCCTTCCGCAATCAGTCGGCCTTGGCTGACAATATACGCTTTTTCACACACATCCAGCGTTTCACGTACGTTGTGGTCGGTGATGAGGACCCCTAGACCGCGATCGCGCAGATGTTCGATGATTTTTTTGATATCGATGACCGAGATGGGGTCAACGCCAGCAAAAGGCTCATCCAGCAAGATAAATTGTGGGTTAGCCGCCAGAGCGCGGGCGATTTCCACCCGGCGTCGTTCACCGCCAGAGAGCGCCATCCCAGCACTTTTACGAATGTGCTGAATGTGGAATTCTTCGAGCAAATCTTCCAGCTTGTCCTGACGCTCTTCATGGGTCAGCTCTTCGCGGGTCTGCAGGACGGCCATGATGTTGTCTTCGACCGAGAGTTTGCGAAAGATAGACGCTTCTTGCGGCAGATAACCAATGCCCATCCGTGAGCGGCTGTGCATCGGTAGAATGCTGATGTCGTTGTCATCGATGGTAATGGTGCCTTCATCACGCGCGACAAGGCCGACAATCATGTAAAACGAGGTGGTTTTACCCGCACCATTAGGGCCAAGCAGGCCCACAATCTGTCCTGACTCAACTTGAAGACTGACGTCAGAAACCACTTTGCGCTTTTTGTAGCTCTTGGCTAAATGCTGTGCTTTTAAGATGGCCATAGTTACTCTTGGATTGCTTGTGGTTGAAGAACGGTAGAGACGCGCCCTTTGCCATCACTATCGGCAATCAGTTTCTGCAAGCTGATTTTGTAGCGGATTTTGCTGCCGCGAATTTCGCTGTCATCTTGTGACAACATGGCTTTATTGATCATCACTAACTCATCGTCGCGAACTTTGTAGTACAGCTCTTTGGCTTCACCATACAGGGTTTTGCCTTCATCAGTCAGTTGCGAGAAGGTTGCGACGTTGCCATAGCCTTCGATTTCTTCAATTTTGCCGTTTTCAGCATTACGGATCACGATCAACTTGTCGGCATTGATATTGATGCTGCCTTGCTTGAGTTTGACATCGCCTAAGAAGGTGACACGATTGCTCTTCATATCCAGTTGTTGACTGTCTGAGTCGATATAAACTGGTTGTTCTCTGTCGGTAGAGAGTGCATAAGCCTGAGTCGAGGCGAGCAAACAAGCAATAAGACTAAGGTGTGAGCGTTTCATATCTACCTTGTACTTGGTTATAAAGTTCAGCCGAATGATCGGCAAAGTTGCCTTTCATCGCTTGACCGTGTGTTTCAAATTGTGGGCCGCGCAGTTCGACGGGCTTATCGGCCCAGAAGTCACGACTTTTGAGTTGGATACTCATCTCGCTGGTGGTGAGAGTATCAAAGCCGGAGTCTGGAAGTAGATTTTTAGCCAAAACGTCGTCATATAAGGTCAGCACCTGATCTTTGCTCAGAATGCCTCTGCGTGCGGTGATTTCCCACTCTTGTAATGTTCCTTCCCGATACACTTTGAGTATCGGAGCTTTAAACAGGGTATTGCCGCTTTTAGCATAGTGATCCAGATGAATCGAAGTGATCACGTAGTTGCGGATACCTTGTTCGTCATACGAAATATTTTCTAAGTTCTCGCCACTGAACATAGGCAACTCCAAATTCGGAGCCACCTGAATCTTACTGTCTTGCTCTTGTCCCAATAAGTAATAGAGTGACCAAGAAGCAATAAACAACAGCAGAACGTAAACAATGCGCGACAAACTCATAGGCTCAGGCCTTTATGAACATCCAGTTCGTTACGCGCTTGCAAAATCAAATCGCACACTTCGCGCACGGCGCCGTGACCGCCTTTGATATGCGTAACGTAATTGGCACGTTGCGCCAGCAGTGGATGACCGTCGGCCACACACACACGCAGTGCCACCTTTTCCATAACAGGCCAATCGATGAGGTCATCACCAATGTAGCCGGTCTGCTCAGGAGCGATCGCCAGTTTCTGACAAATATCATAATAAGCCTGCACTTTATCATCCTGACCTTGATAGATCAGTGAAATGCCTAGCGCTTTCATGCGATTTTCAACAATTTGTGAGTGGCGGCCAGTAATGATCGCGATTTCAATCCCCGCATTCATTAACGCTTTCACGCCATAACCATCACGAGTGTGGAAGGTTTTTAACTCTTCGCCTTGGTTACCCATATAAATTAAGCCGTCAGAAAACACACCGTCGACATCGCAAATCAGCAGTTTGATCTGTTTGGCAATCTCCAGCAGTGAAGGTTCCACTTCTCCATACAAGGTTGAGACGGTTGAACTCATTACATCACTCCGGCTTTGAGTAGATCGTGCATGTTCAGTGCACCGACCAATTTATTATTTTCAACGAGCATCAGGCCATTAATGCGTTTGGCCTGCATTAAATTCAATCCTTCCACGGCCAGCAAATTGGGCTGAGCAACGGTTGGTTGGCGCGTCATCACATCGGCAATCACAGTGCTGTGAATATCGATGCGTTTATCAAGAATGCGCCGTAAATCACCGTCAGTAAAAATACCGAGTAGGGTGTCTTGTTCATCGACAATGGCTGTCATGCCAAGCCCTTTTTGACTGATTTCGAGCAAAGCATCTCGGATCAAGGCTTGTGGTGCCACTTTAGGCAGTGCATCACCACTGTGCATGATGTCATTGAGTTTGAGCAAGAGTTTACGCCCAAGTGCGCCACCTGGGTGAGACAAAGCAAAATCTTCTGCGGTGAAACCGCGTGCTTGCATCAGAGCCACCGCCAACGCATCGCCCATTACAAGAGTGGCGGTGGTGCTTGAGGTTGGCGCAAGCTCTAACGGGCAAGCTTCGCGCGGTACGGTGATTTGCAGATGGATATCGGCTAATTTCGCCATATTAGAGTTGGGGTTGCCTGTCATGCTGATCACGCGAATACTCAAGCGCTTGAGCACGGGAAGCAGGGCGAGGATTTCTGATGATTCTCCGGAATTAGAGATGGCGAGTACGATATCGCCACGCTCAATCATCCCGAGATCCCCATGTGAAGCTTCACCCGGATGTACAAAAAAGGCAGACGTTCCTGTACTGGCTAAGGTGGCGGCAATTTTCTTACCAATGTGGCCTGATTTGCCCATCCCCATCACCACGACTTTGCCCGTTTGATTGGCCAAAATCATCGCACAAGCACGCGCAAAATCCTCATTGATGTACTGCTCTAGCTGTTGCAATGCATGGATTTCGGTTGCTAGCACTTGTTTAGCGACCGTTTGGTAATCAAATGAATGGGGCATCCTCATCTTCCTCTTTAGTACACGGCGATATTCATGAACGGAGATATTTTCTCACTTAGATGTTCATTAATAGGTAAGTAATGTAACCGATGAAAGAGCACAGTAGGAGTGCGCCTTCTAAGCGAGTGATTTGACGTTTTTTGCCCAAAGCGACCCCAACCAGCAGCAAAGAGACACCGAGCATCACCCAAAAGTCACGACTCATGGCTTCAGGGCTAAGCAGAGAAGGGTTAAGTAAACCCGGTAAGCCCATCACCGCTAAAATGTTGAAAACGTTTGAGCCGATAATGTTACCGACCGCCATATCATCTTCGCCTTTAAGCGCGCCCGCCAATGAGGCAGCCAGCTCAGGTAAGCTGGTGCCCACCGCAATAATGGTTAAGCCGATCACCAGATCGCTCATTCCGAAATGCTTGGCAATCACCACCGCGTTATCGACCAGCATGCCTGCGCCAATCGGTAGCAGAATGAGGCCGACCACGACCCAAAATGCTGCTTTGGGGTTACTGACTCCAACCGGAATCTCCGATTCTTGTTCATCCAGCAAGGCATCGCCGTTTTGTTTCTCTTTGCGGCTCACTTGCAGCATGACCAAAATAAAGGCGGCAAACAGGGCGATCAGTAAGATGCCTTCATAGAAACCAAGGTGATTGTCCCACAAAATTGCACCGGCAATTAGGGTCACACCAATCATCATCGGCAGTTCTCGACGTAATACCGCAGAGCCCACTGAGAGCGGTTTAACGATCGCGGTGATACCTAAAATCAACGCGATGTTGGCAATGTTTGAACCGAGGACGTTACCCACAGCTGTATCGGTTTTCCCCTCTAGGGCTGCGGTGGCGGAAACCATCATCTCGGGTGCTGAGGAGCCCATCGCGAGGATAGTCATACCGATCACTAAAGGAGAGATGCCAATATTGCGAGCTAATGCCGCAGATCCGAACACCAATTTGTCCGCGCCCCAAACTAGGATTGCGAGACCGATAAACAGAAAGACCACCGCTTCAATAAGCATGTTGATTCCCACGTAATTAATGAAAATAAAGGCCAAAGGCTTGGATGCACCATGACTATCCCCTTCCTACTTGAAGCTGCAGCGGTGTTGGCTACGTTCGTTCACTCCAATCACAGAGTCTATCTATGCTCATGGGGACTCATTCACTTGCCGCCTACCTGCAACTCCAAGTTGTTTGGGTATAAGAGTCTCGACTCTTAGAGCAAGGCAAACACCTCCATCAATGGACGAATTCACGCAAGGTCAGGCATCTTCAGCCATTTAGGCAGAGAATTGGCCGCCAATTTTGACGTGTTGGGTATTAAAAGGGAAGTCGAAGTTCCAATTAATTATCCTTATCCCCTTGCGATTTTGCCTGTTTGTCACAGTAAACGTCAGCCTTTAAAGCTTGTTCCTAGGTTGTCGTCGGCATGCTATCGACTATGCTGGATGAAGACTTTTATCGAGTTTTTAGGCGCAAAATGAGTTGAACGACTTTGACAATTCTTGGTCAAGAACCCAAGCATGGATTGATGCGTGCTTTTAATTGCACCATATTGTGCATTATCATGCGCATTCTTTCAGGATGTCGACCTAACAGTGAAGTGCCCATATGTCTCAATCTGACTTAGTCACCATCAAAAATTTGCGTTTTTCGCGCTCGCAGCGCGTCATTTTTGATGACATAGATCTGCATGTCCCCAAAGGTAAAGTGACAGCAATTATGGGGCCTTCGGGAATCGGTAAAACCACACTGCTGCGTTTGATCGGCGGTCAACTCCTGCCAGAACAGGGAGAGATCTGGTTCGATGGTGAAAATATTCCCACCCTCAGTCGCCGCAAACTGTATCGTGCTCGTAAGAAGATGAGCATGCTGTTCCAATCAGGCGCGCTGTTTACCGATCTTAATGTGTTTGACAATGTGGCTTACCCATTGCGCGAGCATACCGAACTTGATGAAGCCATGATTAAAACCTTGGTGCTGCTGAAATTAGAGGCGGTTGGACTGCGTGGTGCTGCGTATTTAATGCCAAGTGAGCTTTCAGGCGGTATGGCGCGCCGCGCCGCACTGGCAAGGGCTATTGCACTCGATCCTGAGCTCATCATGTATGATGAGCCGTTTGTCGGACAAGATCCGATCACCATGGGTGTACTGGTTGAGCTGATCCGTAACCTTAATCGAGCCTTGGGTGTCACCTCTGTGGTGGTATCGCACGATGTGCCGGAAGTGATGAGCATTGCGGATTGGGTTTATCTGTTGGCTGATGGTAAGGTGATTGCGCAAGGTTCACCTCAAGCATTGCGCGACAATCCAGATCCGCGCGTACAACAATTTTTATGCGGCGATGCAGATGGCCCTGTGCCATTTCGTTTTCCTGCGCAGCCGATAGAACAGGAGCTGTTTAGTGCTAAATGATGTGATGCGATGGGTCAGCTCTGTTGGGCAACGCACGCTGGCGGTCAGTGAAACCTTTGGCCGCGCAAGCTTAATGCTGTTTGGTGCACTGGTAGGGCGTCCGCAGCCGATTCGCCATTTTCCGCTCCTCGTTCGCCAGTTATACAGCATTGGTGTGCAGTCACTGGCGATCATTATCGTCTCTGGGCTCTTTATTGGCATGGTGCTCAGCTTACAAGGCTATGTGATTTTGGTCGATTACGGCGCAGAAACCAGCCTAGGCCAGATGGTGGCGTTATCATTGCTGCGTGAATTAGGCCCAGTGGTTACGGCACTGCTGTTTGCCGGACGAGCGGGCTCTGCCTTAACCGCCGAAATTGGCTTGATGAAAGCCACCGAGCAGCTGTCTAGCCTTGAAATGATGGCGGTCGATCCACTGAAACGCGTTATTGCGCCACGCTTTTGGGCGGGAGTCATCTCCATGCCGCTGCTGGCGATGATTTTCATGGCGGTCGGCATTTGGGGCGGCCAATTGGTTGGAGTGGATTGGAAAGGCATTGATCACGGCAGTTTCTGGTCAGCCATGCAAGCTTCGGTTGAATTGGGCCAAGATATCGGTAACAGCACCATCAAATGTGTGGTGTTTGCGTTTACCGTGACTTGGATTGCTCTGTTTAACGGTTATGACGCGATCCCGACTTCAGAAGGGATCAGCCGAGCGACCACTCGCACCGTAGTGCACTCATCACTGGCCGTACTTGGGCTGGATTTTGTTCTAACCGCATTGATGTTTGGGAACTGATCATGCAACAAACACGAAAAATTGAATTTTGGGTTGGCAGCTTTGTCATCGCGGGAATTTGCGCGATTTTAGTGATGATTTTTCAGGTCGCTGACGTCAAAGGCCTTGGCTCCAGCAATACTTATCGCCTGACCGCAGAGTTTGACAATATTGGTAGCTTGAAAGTGCGCTCTCCAGTCAAAGTGGGAGGTGTGGTGGTTGGACGCGTTGAGTCGATCGCGCTGAACCCGAAAAATCTATTACCGACAGTTACCTTGGCGATCGACAGCCAGTTTAACCAGTTTCCTGAGAACTCAAGTTTGCAGATCCTGACGTCAGGCTTGATTGGGGAGCAATATTTGAGTTTAGTGCCCGGATTTGTGTTTGAAGATGAAGCCATGCTGAAAGAGGGCGATCGCATTGAAGACACCAAATCCGCATTAGTATTGGAAGATTTGATTGGCCAAGTGCTGTATAGCGTGGGTGGCGGATCAGACAAAGAGAAAAAGGAATAAGTGATGTGGAAAAAAGCGCTACTCCTCGCGAGTACCCTGTTAACGCCTTGGCTTGCGACAGCGGCCACCATTGATACCAGCAACCCTTATCAAATGATGAAAGCGGTGGCTGAGAAGTCGTTTGATCGTCTGAAAAACGAACAACCCAAAGTGCATCAAGATCCGCAGTATCTCAAAGTGATTGTGGAAGAAGAGTTGATGCCTTACGTGAACGAACAATACGCGGCGCTTAAACTGCTGGGGCCCAATCTTAAAGGGGCCAAACGTGAAGATGTGGCGGAGTTCGTTAAAGCGTTTCGCGCTTATTTGGTGACGAATTACGCGCAAGTGCTGACCCAATACACCAATCAAACCATTGAGTTTGGGCCTGAAATGCCATTGGAAGAGGATCGCCGCATCACTACAGTGAAAGTGGAAATCCTTGATGCGCCGCGTCCGAATATCAAACTGGAATTTAAACTGCGCCAAGAGAAATCGGGTGAGTGGAAAGCGTTTGATATGATTGCTGAAGGCATCAGCTTACTGTCCAGCAAACAGTCGGAATGGAGCGGGAAAATTCGTCAAGAAGGTATTCTGGCGGTCGCGAAAGAGCTGGAACAGTTAGCGAATCAACCGATCCGTTTTGAGAGTCAAAAGCAATGAGTCATCCACAATGGTCTGCCGAGAATGAACACCAGTTCAGTTTAATTGGCGAACTGGATCGAGAAACGGTACCCAAATTGTGGATCTTTCTCAAAAATTGGCAGCCGCAAGTGAAGCAAATCGAGCTTTCTTTGCAACAAGTTGTCAGAATTGACTCTGCGGGAATGGTGCTGTTAATTCACTTAATAGAGCATGCAAAAGTGAGAAACTGTCATATAATGCTCAGCTTCGTGCCAGAACAACTGCGCACACTGTTTCAGTTGAGCAATATTGAACATCTGATGTCTCAACACATAGCCAAACCAGCAGAGGTGAATTGTGGATAGCGCACAAGTCCAACAAATTTTACAACAAGCTCTTAATCTCGAAGAAATTCATGTCAAAGGAGAGGGCAGCCACTACGAAGTGATCGCTGTCGATGCTTGTTTTGCCGATATGAGCCGCGTGAAGAAACAGCAGATGATTTATGCCCCTTTAATGGGTTACATCCAACGTAATGATATTCATGCGGTCACAATGAAGACGTTTACCCCACAAGAGTGGGCACGCAATAAGAAGTTGATGTCCCTTTAAGGTTTTTATGGAAAAGTTTCGAGTTATTGGGTCCACGCAGCCACTCCAAGGCGAAGTGACCATTTCAGGCGCAAAGAATGCCGCCCTACCGATTTTATTTGCTTCAATTTTGGCGGAAGAGCCAGTTGAAGTGGCCAATGTGCCTCACCTACGTGACATCGATACCACTATGGAACTGCTTGAGCGTTTAGGCGCGAAAGTTGAGCGTAATGGCTCTGTGCATGTGGACGCAGGTCCAATCAACCAATATTGCGCACCTTATGATTTGGTAAAAACCATGCGTGCCTCGATTTGGGCCTTAGGTCCATTGGTGGCGCGTTTTGGTCAAGGTCAAGTTTCTCTGCCGGGGGGCTGTGCAATTGGTGCCCGCCCTGTGGATCTGCATATCCATGGTTTGGAGCAGCTTGGCGCAACCATTACCTTGGAAGATGGCTATGTAAAAGCCCACGTTGATGGTCGTTTGCAAGGCGCGCATATTGTGATGGATAAAGTGAGCGTGGGTGCCACGATCACCATCATGTGTGCCGCAACACTCGCAGAAGGCACTACCGTACTGGATAACGCGGCGCGTGAACCTGAGATTGTGGATACAGCTATGTTCCTCAATAAACTGGGTGCCAAAATCTCTGGTGCCGGCACGGACAGCATTACCATTGAGGGCGTAGAACGTCTTGGCGGTGGTAAGCATGCTGTGGTTCCCGATCGTATCGAAACCGGCACCTTCTTGGTCGCCGCTGCCGTATCGCGTGGCAAAATTGTTTGCCGTAACACTCATGCACATCTATTGGAAGCGGTCTTAGCTAAGCTTGAAGAAGCGGGTGCTGAGATTGAGTGTGGCGAAGATTGGATCAGTTTGGATATGACAGGGCGTGAGCTCAAAGCGGTTACGGTACGTACTGCGCCGCACCCAGGTTTTCCAACCGACATGCAAGCGCAGTTCACACTGCTGAACATGATGGCGAAAGGCGGTGGCGTGATCACCGAAACCATTTTCGAAAACCGCTTTATGCATGTACCTGAGTTAAAACGCATGGGTGCCAAAGCGGAAATCGAAGGCAATACCGTGATTTGCGGTGATGTCGATCGTTTAAGTGGCGCGCAAGTGATGGCGACCGATCTGCGTGCTTCTGCAAGTCTGGTCATTGCAGGTTGTATCGCCAAAGGCGAAACCATTGTCGATCGTATCTATCACATTGATCGTGGTTACGAGCGAATTGAGGACAAACTCTCAGCGCTTGGTGCCAATATTGAGCGTTTCCGCGACTAGCGTTAAACTCCTCATTCATGAATGGGCCGAAATCCAAGGGTTTCGGCCTTTTTCTTCCAGTGCCTTCGGAGAAGTTGCATGATTGCGTTATTGCGAATCTTGGCAGTGGCAGTGTTCGCTGTCTATATGTTTGTGTTTGGCTGCGGTTACTGTTTGTTCAGTCCACGTAACCCTAAGCATGTTTATACCTTTGGTAAGCAGTTTGCGGCGATGTCGAAAGTGTTCGGTATTAAGCTTGAATACCGCGCTCCGGCCGATGTCGATCAGCGTGGTCAGCACATTTATATTGCTAACCACCAGAATAACTGGGATCTGTTTACCGTTTCTAAAGCGGTAACGCCAAAAGTGGTCACCGTCGGTAAGAAAAGTCTCGCGTGGATGCCACTGTTTGGTCAGCTTTATTGGTTGACGGGCAATATCCTGATTGATCGCGCCAACAAAGCCAAAGCCAAAGGCACCATTGATCAAGTGGTTGATTCGATGAAACAGAGCGATGTTTCGGTGTGGATGTTTCCGGAAGGTACGCGCTCGCGTGGTCGCGGTTTATTGCCGTTTAAAGCGGGCGCTTTCCATGCGGCGATTGGTGCGGGTGTGCCGATTATTCCTATCGTGTGTAGCTCGACCGATAAGCTTAAATTCAACCGTTGGAACAACGGGCATGTGATTGTCGAAGTGTTGCCTCCCATCAGCACTGAAGGCTACAGCAAAGAGAATATCCGCGAGCTGTCACAGCACTGTTATGATCTGATGAAAGCCAAACTGGCACAGTTGGATGCCGAAGTGGCTGAGCTGAACCGTAAAGCCTAGCCGCAGTTTTGATCAAAACGAATAAAAAGAAAGGGTTGCCACTGGCAACCCTTTTGGTATTTGAGATCCAATAAAATGGATTACTTGCGTACTGCGATCGCTTCGATTTCGATGCCCACATCTTTTGGCAGACGTGCCACTTCAACACAAGAACGCGCTGGGTAGTGCGCCACTTTATGCTCATCAAAGAATGCGCCGTACACTTGGTTTACTGTGCCGAAGTCGTTGAGATCTTTGACGAATACGGTCATTTTTACAATGTCACCGACGGTTAGGCCAGAGGCTTCAACCACGGCTTTCACGTTATCCAGTGATTGGCGAGCTTGCGCAGCGATATCCGCAGGAATTTCACCCGTGGCTGGATTCACTGGGATTTGACCAGACGTCAGTACCATGTTGCCAAGATCAACACCTTGAATGTATGGGCCAATGGCTGCCGGAGCCGCGTCAGTATGCAGAACTTTTGTCATCTTTCTTATCCGTTAGTGGTTCGAAAATCGCTGTTCAGTTTGCCTGTAAAGCTTTGGTAGGTAAAGCGCCGAGCTCTCATTTATCCCTATCTTGCTGACAGCGGTTAAGCTTCGATTTCCGTGACCACATCGCGAGCAAACACTTTTTCGCAGTATTTGCATTTTAGGCGGATGTCGTTGTTCTTCTCAGAAAGCTTAAAGCTGCTTTCCACAGGCTCATTGTGTGAAATGCAGTTGCTGTTTGGGCAAGCAAACACATTGTTGATCCGCTCTGGCAGTTGCAGCGCCAACTTCTTCACCACTTCGTAGTTTTCAATTTGGTTTACAGTCGCGTGTGGCGCGTACAGCGCGAGTTTGCTGGCTTGCGCTTCACTGATGAACACATTTTCAATCTTGAGCAGATCTTTGCTGCCGAGGGCAGAAGAAGGCAGATTGAGGCCGATGGTGACACGCTGCGTGGAGTTGTGCATATCAAACAGCTTCAGCACTTTAATCCCCACTTTGGCGGGAATGTGGTCAATGACCGTGCCGTTTTTGATCGCTTCAACTTGTAATTTCGTCTCTTTGCTCATGATTGCTCTCCTTACAGCGATTCGTTCAAAACTAGAGCCAGCAAGGCTTCACGGGCATAAACGCCGTTTTCAACTTGCTCGAAATAGTAAGCGTGTGGGGTTTTATCTACATCAGTGGTGATCTCATCCACCCGTGGTAGTGGGTGCAGCACTTTCAGGTTGCTACGCGCATCACTCAGGTGAGCTGCCGTTAAAATATAGGCCGACTTGATGTGGGCGTATTCTGACTCATCGAAACGCTCTTTCTGTACTCGCGTCATGTACAGAATATCCAGCTCTGGGATCACGCTTTCCATATCGCTGAACACTTGGTATTTCACACCAGCTTCATCCAGCTCTTCACAGATATAATCTGGCATCGCTAGGGCTTCCGGTGCCACAAAGTAGAAGCGGTTGTTATCAAATTTAGCCAGCGCTTGTGCCAGCGAATGCACGGTGCGGCCATATTTTAAATCACCAACGAACGCAACATCGAGGTTGTCGAGACGGCCTTGAGTTTCAAAAATCGAATAAAGATCGAGCAGGGTTTGCGATGGGTGTTGGTTTGAACCGTCCCCAGCATTAATCACAGGGATGCCGTTAGAGAATTCAGACGCTAAACGCGCGGCACCTTCTTGCGGATGACGCATCACAAAAGCATCAACATAAGAGGAGATGACGCGTACTGAATCGGCTAGGGTTTCGCCTTTCTTCGCCAGTGACGTGTTGCCGCCGTTATCAAAGCCAATCACGCTGCCACCGATACGTTGGATTGCTGTCTCGAATGAGAGGCGAGTACGGGTGGAAGGTTCAAAGAAACAGCTGGCCACGACCTTGTGCTTGATCAGCTCTGGATTCGGTTGTGCCTTCAGTTGGCCTGCGGTTTTCACAATCAACTCCAACTCAGCGCGTGAGAGTTCAGCAATGGAGATGATGTGCTTTTGGTAAAGCGAATTCGCCATGATCGTCTTCCCTATATTTTCTAACAGCCATAAAAAAGCCCCCCATAAGGGAGGCTTTAACAAATCGATGAGGGGAAAAACAGTGAAGCCAGTAAGCTAATTTGCTTACTACGATGGACACTGCTTTGAGCTGCACTCTGTGCAAATTTCATTGGCTACCCCTCAGACAAACGCTCGGCATTATACGCCGAAAGGCTGTGAGCGCAAGCGATTACATCACAGAGTCAGGGATATTAAATCAGTGGCACGCTATTGGCCTAAAGTGGCGACCATCACCGCCTTGATGGTGTGCAGTCGGTTTTCCGCTTCATCAAACACAATCGAGTATTCTGACTCAAACACCTCTTCGGTGACTTCCAATCCTTGCATGCCGTATTTGGCCGCAATCTCTTGGCCCACTTTGGTTTGGTCATCATGGAATGCCGGTAAGCAGTGCATGAATTTGACCTGTGGATTGCCTGTTGCTTTGATGACATCCATGTTGACTTGATATGGCTTCATTAACGCCACCCGCTCATCCCACGCATCCGCCGCTTCGCCCATCGAAACCCATACATCGGTGTAAAGGAAATCACAGCCTTTTACGCCTTCTTGAACCTCTTCGGTCAAAGTGATTTTGGCTCCAGTTTGCTTGGCAATCTCTTGGCAGGTTGCCACTAAGGCATCGTTTGGCCAGTACGCTTTCGGCGCGACTAAGCGAATATCCATGCCCATTTTGGCTGCGCCCACCATCAGGGAATTGCCCATGTTGTTGCGTGCATCGCCAAGGTAAGCAAACTTCATTTCATGCAATTGTTTACCGCGTCCGTGCTCTTGCATAGTGAGAAGGTCGGCCAAGATCTGCGTGGGGTGAAACTCATCCGTTAAGCCATTCCACACTGGCACCCCCGCGTATTGTCCGAGCACCTCAACAATCTCTTGGCCGAAGCCACGGTATTGAATGCCATCGTACATGCGGCCTAGAACACGTGCGGTATCTTTCATCGACTCTTTATGGCCAATTTGCGAGCCAGAAGGGCCGATGTAAGAAACTTGTGCACCTTGATCAAACGCCGCCACTTCAAAGGCACAGCGAGTACGGGTCGATGACTTTTCAAAGATCAACGCAATGTTTTTGCCTTGCAGGGTTTTCTGCTCGGTGCCTGCGTATTTGGCGCGTTTTAGCTCGGCAGACAGATCCAGCAGGAAGTGGATCTCTTTTGGGGTGAAGTCGAGCAGTTTTAAAAAGTTGCGGTTACGTAAATTGAAAGCCATTTCCCTATCCTCGTTTGGCGATTCCAGTTGCGGCTAGTAAAGCATGAAAATGCTATAAAAGTGAATAAATATTTTAAATTAAATAAAGAAAAGGCAAGGGAGGATAGATTTTGTGAGGCGAGATGCACATAACATCTCGCCAAAAGTGATTATAAATTCTCTTCGGCGAATTCAGCCAAACGGCTGCGTACTACGCCATTGAGGTGGATGTTGGCGCTGCCTTCAAAGTTTTTGAAGCGCTCAACCATGTAGGTAAGGCCTGAGGTGACAGGGGTTAAATAGTGAGAGTCAATCTGCGCTAAGTTACCTGAGCAGACAATCTTGGTGCCTTCACCACAGCGGGTGATGATGGTTTTGATCTGCGAGGCGGTGAGGTTTTGACACTCATCGAGCAGCACGAAGGCGTTTTGGATTGAACGACCACGCATAAAGTTGATCGATTTAAACTGAATGTTGGCTTTATCGCAGATGTATTTGAGCGAGCCATCGGTACAGTGATCATTTTTATGCAGCGCTTCTAAGGTATCGGTGACGGAAGCGAGCCACGGCATCATCTTTTCCTCTTCCGTGCCGGGCAGGAAACCAATTGATTCGCCGATATCAGGGGTGTTGCGAGTAACGATGATTTTATCGAACATTTTGCGCTCGACGGTTTGCTCCAGTGCTGCCGCCATCGCCAGTAAGGTTTTACCACTGCCCGCCGCACCGGTCAGGATCACCAGATCGATATCCGGATCGAGCAGTGCGTCCAGCGCCATCCCTTGGTAGATATTTTTTGGGGTGATGCCCCACGCTTTGCGATGCATCATGCGTTCACGGCTCAGATCGCGCAGCGTCAATTTATCGCCATCGATGGTTTCGACCCGCGCGGCAAAGTCGCTGTCTTCATCAATGACATATTGGTTGAGGAAGGTTGGATCGAATGGTGCACGATCCAGCTTATGGAAGGTTTTGCCACCGAGCGTGTAGCTCGCGACATCTTCCACGCTGTCCCAAAAACTACCGGGACGAGTTTGAAAGCCCTTGGTCAGATATTGAATATCATCAATCAGTTGGTCGGTGCGGTAGTCTTCCACATACAACACGCCTGCACCTTTGGCGCGCAAACGCATGTTGATGTCTTTAGTCACCAGCACCACGGCGCGTGGTGTACGCTGAGCTTGCAGGTAAAGCACGGCATTGAGGATCCGGTTATCGCCCTCTTTGTCGGTAAAGGCTTTGACGGTTTCATCCAGTTCATAATCGGCGAGGATCGAGATGGTTCCTGTTGCGCCCTCTTGCTTAGAAAGCGGGATCCCTTCGGTGATTTCTTCGGGAGTGGCATCGTGGAATAAGTGTTCCAAAGCCCGAATCGCTACGCGTGCATCGCGCGCCACATCGCGTTTGCTGTCTTTGATTCGGTCAAGTTCTTCAAGAACGGTCATTGGGATGACCACGTCGTGCTCTTTAAAAGAGTAAATCGCGAGAGGTTCGTGGAGTAGGATATTGGTATCCAGTACAAACAGTTTCCGATCGGTATCGCCCATAAGCGGCTCCTTGCTACATGTAGCATGCTTTATCGTGGATGTTCACAAGCGGCCTGTAGGATCGTACGTTCAGGTGAGCGTTACGATCATTGTCGACTTGCTGCAAACCCGTGTTGATACTCTCTGTTTGAACTTGCAGGCTTTGTGCCAATCTTTTTTTGACACAAACACCGCGCCTTCAACCTGAGTATAGCAATCATCTTGTTAACAAATGCCACTCATTTTTGACAATTTGATGTCACCCAAAAGCTGTAGAAAAAAAAGCGCGTAACGGCGGGGAATGGGCGTGACCTGTATCACGCCATCAAGTAAGATTAGCGGCCTTTTTCTGCACTCAAAGCGGTCAGCATCCATAATAAAAAGCTGGCTGAAGTGAAGTGTAAAAATTCTCTGCAACGCTATTTGATGAGGTAGTCCATTCATGTCATTTGCTTTAGGGCAACGCTGGATAAGCGATACGGAAAGTGATCTCGGGTTAGGTACTGTGGTGGCGCTTGATGCGCGTACAGTGACCTTGATGTTTGCAGCATCGGAAGAAAATCGTGTGTATGCACGTTCAGATGCGCCGGTCACCCGTGTGATCTTTAATGTCGGCGATGTGGTGGATAGTCAGCAAGGCTGGTCGTTACAAGTTGAACAAGTGGTGGAAGACCAAGGCGTCTACACCTATCTAGGCACCCGAGTGGATACCGAAGAAAGCGGTGTCGCGCTGCGTGAAATTTTCCTCAGTAACCAAATTCGTTTTAATAAACCGCAGGACAAGTTGTTTGCCGGTCAAATCGATCGCATGGACAACTTCGTGCTGCGTTATCGCGCTCTAGCCAATCAATATCAACAGCACAAAAGCCCAATGCGTGGCTTGTGTGGTATGCGCGCTGGGCTGATCCCGCATCAGTTGTACATTGCCCATGAAGTCGGTCGCCGCCATGCGCCACGCGTATTGTTAGCCGATGAAGTCGGTTTGGGTAAAACCATCGAAGCGGGCATGATCATCCATCAGCAAGTGCTGACCGGGCGTGCCGAGCGCATCCTGATTGTGGTGCCTGAAACGCTGCAACACCAATGGTTGGTGGAGATGATGCGCCGTTTCAACCTGCACTTTTCGATTTTTGATGAAGAGCGCTGTGTGGAAGCCTTTAGCGAGGCCGATAACCCATTTGAAACTCAGCAGTATGTGCTGTGTTCACTCGATTTCTTGCGTAAAAGCCGCCAGCGTTTTGAACAAGCCTTGGAAGCGGAATGGGATTTATTGGTCGTCGATGAAGCTCACCATCTTGAGTGGCACCCAGAAAAGCCAAGCCGCGAATATCAAGTGATTGAAGCTCTGGCCGAACAGACTCCGGGCGTACTGCTATTGACGGCAACGCCTGAGCAGTTAGGTCGTGAAAGCCACTTTGCTCGTCTGCGCCTGCTGGATGCAGATCGTTTCTACGATTACGAAGCCTTTGTTAAAGAAGAAGAGCAATACGCACCCGTTGCCGATGCCGTTACTGCGCTGTTCAGCGGTGAGAAGCTGAGTGATGAAGCGAAAAACAAAATCACTGAGCTATTGTCTGAGCAAGATGTGGAGCCGCTGTTTAAAGCGTTGGAAAGCCACGCCAGCGAGGACGAAATTGCTTTGGCGCGCCAAGAGCTGATCGACAATCTGATGGATCGCCACGGTACTGGGCGTGTGTTGTTCCGTAACACGCGTGCGGCAATCAAAGGCTTCCCAGTGCGTAATGTGCATTTGCTGCCATTGGAGATCCCTTCTCAATACACCACGTCAATGCGTGTTGCGGGCATGCTCGGCGGTAAACTGACGCCAGAAGCGCGCGCGATGAAAATGCTCTACCCGGAAGAGATTTTCCAAGAGTTTGAAGGTGACGAATCAAGCTGGTGGCAATTTGACTCACGCGTTAACTGGTTGCTCGAAAAAGTCAAAGCCAAACGCAGCGAGAAGATCCTCGTCATCGCTTCACGTGCCAGCACCGCGTTGCAGCTAGAGCAGGCCTTGCGTGAACGTGAAGGCATTCGCGCAACGGTATTTCATGAAGGCATGTCGATTATTGAGCGTGACAAAGCCGCTGCTTACTTTGCCCAAGAAGAGGGCGGTGCGCAGGTGTTGATCTGTAGTGAAATCGGCTCCGAAGGTCGTAACTTCCAGTTTGCGAACCAATTGGTGATGTTTGATCTGCCGTTCAACCCAGACTTGCTGGAGCAGCGTATCGGGCGTTTGGACCGTATCGGCCAAAAGCGTGATATCGATGTGTACGTGCCGTATTTGACCGAAACGTCACAAGCGATTTTGGCGCGTTGGTTTCAAGAAGGTTTGAATGCCTTTGCGGAAACCTGTCCAACGGGTCGTGCGGTGTACGATGCCTTCGCTGAGCGTTTAATCCCAATTCTGGCCGCTGGTGGCGGTGAAGAGCTGGAAGTGATCATCGAAGAGTCAGCCAAGCTCAACAAAACACTGAAATCGCAGCTGGAAGTCGGGCGTGATCGCTTGTTGGAAATGCATTCTAACGGTGGCGAAAAAGCGCAGCAGATTGCCGAGCAGATCGCGAAAACCGATGGCGATACCAATCTGGTGACGTTTGCCTTGAGCCTGTTTGATGCGATTGGTCTGCATCAGGAAGATCGTGGCGAGAATGCTCTAGTGGTCACTCCTGCCGAACACATGATGGTGCCAAGCTATCCGGGCCTCCCTTATGAAGGCGCCACCATTACCTTTGATCGTGACACCGCACTGTCGCGTGAAGATATGCACTTCATCAGTTGGGAACACCCCATGGTGCAAGGTGGCATTGATTTACTGATGAGTGAAGGGGTGGGCACTTGCGCGGTGTCGCTGTTGAAAAACAAAGCACTGCCAGTGGGTACTATCTTGCTGGAGCTGGTGTATGTGGTGGATGCCCAAGCGCCGAAACGCAGTGGCATCAGCCGCTTCTTGCCTGTCTCGCCAATCCGAATTCTGATGGATGCGCGCGGTAATGATCTCTCTTCGCAAGTGGAGTTTGAAAGCTTTAACCGTCAGCTCAGCCCAGTGAATCGTCATTTGGCCAGCAAGCTGGTGAGTTCAGTACAGCATGACGTGCATCGTTTGATTACGGCAAGTGAAGCGGCGGTTGAACCGCGAGTGAGCGCGATTCGTGAACAAGCGCAGCGTGATATGCAGCAGAGCCTTAACAGCGAGTTGGAGCGTTTGCTGGCACTCAAAGCGGTTAACCCGAACATTCGTGATGAAGAGATCGAAGTGCTGGAGCAGCAAATCAAAGAGTTGACTGGCTATATTGCGCAGGCGCAGTATCAGCTGGATTCACTGCGTTTGATTGTGGTGGCACACAACTGATGACGTAGGCCCTCAAAACGAGGGCCTTGTTTTATTCCCCGTTGGCGACATTTTGCGTATATAATGCGCCGTTTTTTGTGATACGAGACGATAGCGATGGCAATGACTGAGTACAATCCACCCAAGGAACCGTGGATTGATGTGATTTATGAGGATGAACACATCATCGCAGCCAACAAGCCTTCTGGTTTGTTATCTGTTCCTGGGCGACCTGTTGAGCACTACGACAGTATGTGGGCTCGTTTGGTGGATTACTGCCCTGATGTGAAGGTCGTCCACCGTTTGGATATGTCGACTTCTGGGCTGATCCTGTTTGCGAAAGGCAAACATATGGAATCGGCGTTGAAGAAGCAGTTCCAGTATCGTCTCACTCATAAAATCTACTATGCCCGCGTATGGGGTGTGATGGAGCAAGATGAAGGCGAAGTGAATTTGCCGCTGTGTTGTGATTGGCCAAACCGCCCGAAACAGAAAGTCTGTTTTGAAGAGGGACGTGATTCTCTGACCCGCTATCAAGTCGTAAAGAGAGAAGAGAAAACCACAGTCGTACGCCTTATCCCGATCACAGGACGCTCTCATCAGCTACGTGTGCACATGCAATCGCTCGGCCATCCGATTGTTGGTGATGATCTTTACGCTCCACAAGAAGCTGTCGAGTTTGCCGATCGTCTGCAACTGCACGCTGCGGAGCTCTGTTTCTACCATCCACGTAGTCATTGGCTGCGCACTTTATTTGTCCCTTGTGACTTCTATCCCGAAGCCGAGGAGCAGATTTTGCAGCATTTCGATCCTGAGCGAAAATTACCGGACTATAAAAAGCTATCCCAAGACTAATATTATTGTGGGTAGCGGATAATCAGACCCGGAGTCAGCATGTCACTACCCACTACTTCTTTGCCTACGGTCGTTTTTCTCGACCGCGCGACCATTCCGCGCCATATCCCCTTACCTGCTCTGCCTTTTGAACACCATTGGGTTGAGTATGATGCTTGTGAGCCTCACCAAGTGGTTGAGCGCCTCTTAG
This sequence comes from Vibrio cholerae ATCC 14035, assembly GCF_000621645.1. GTDB lineage: Bacteria > Pseudomonadota > Gammaproteobacteria > Enterobacterales > Vibrionaceae > Vibrio > Vibrio cholerae. The sequence goes on from NZ_JHXR01000021.1 coordinate 58,122, forward strand.
CGGCCGATATCGTTATCACTAATAAGGTGGTACTCACCCGTGAAATGCTGGTTCAGTTGCCTAAGCTCAAGTTGATCGCCATTTCTGCCACGGGCACCAACAACGTCGATTTGCAGGCGTGTAGTGACCTGAATATCGCGGTGTGTAATGTGCAAGGCTATGCCACGCGCTCCGTACCAGAGCATGTGATCGCCATGATGTTTGCTCTAAGACGTAATCTTATCGGTTATCACAATGATATTGCGGCCGGAGAGTGGCAGCGCCATAAGCAGTTCTGTTTTTTCACGCATCCTATCGGCGATATTGCGGGCTCCACCATGGGCATTATCGGCAGTGGTGCATTAGGACAAGCGACGGCGAATTTAGCGCGCGCATTAGGTATGCATGTGCTGTTTGCTGAACGTAAAGGTCAGTTGGAATGCCGAGTAGGGTACACGTCATTTGAACAAGTGCTGGCGCAATCCGATGTGTTATCCCTGCACTGTCCGCTAATGGATGAAACGCGCAATATTATCTCGGAAGCGGAATTGGTGCAGATGAAGCCCAATGCTCTACTGATCAATACTGGGCGCGGTGGTTTAGTGGATGAACAGGCGCTGGTAGATGCGCTGAAAAGACGTCAAATTGCTGGGGCTGGGGTGGATGTGTTTAGTGTCGAGCCTGCGGATATGGATAACCCACTGATTGCCAACCGTGATCTGCCCAATCTTCTGCTGACACCGCATGTGGCGTGGGGCAGTGATTCCTCGATACAACAACTCGCGACTATCTTGATCGACAACATCAGTGCATTTATGCGTGGTGAAGCGAAAAATCGAGTCGTCTAGCGGCAACATCATCGCTAAAACAAAAAGGCAGCGAAATCGCTGCCTTTTTTATCGACTTTTTGTATGGAATGCTTGGCTTACAGCGCAGCGATGGTCGCTTTCTGCTGTTCAAGCTTCACCAGCGCTTCTTGGTAACCCGCGAGCTTTTCACGCTCTTTGGTGATTACCGCTTCTGGTGCTTTTGCCACGAAACCTTCGTTACCTAGCTTGCCTTCGATACGCGCAATTTCACCTTGCGTCTTAGCAATCTCTTTGGCCAGACGATCCAGCTCAGCGTCTTTATCAATCAGACCTGCCATTGGGATCATCAGCTCAGACTTACCAACCAGTGCTGTTGCACACGCAGGTGTCGCTTCGCCATCCGCCAATACACGAATGCTTTCTAGCTTGGCCAGTGAAACCAGCACTGGCTTGTTCGCTTCGATACGCGCGGCATCTTGCTCATTCGCCGCTTTCAGCATGACTTCCAGAGGCTTACCTGGGTTGATGTCGTACTCAGCGCGCAGGTTACGGATGCTAGTGATAAAGGCTTTCACCCACTCAATATCATCCAAGGCTTCTTGGTTGAAGTTGGCCGCATCGTACTGAGGTAGTGCTTGCAGCATGATGGTGTCGCCTTCCACGCCATCGACCAGTGGCTTAACACTTTGCCAGATGGTTTCTGTGATGTAAGGGATCACTGGGTGCGCCAAACGCAGCGTTTTCTCTAGTACGGTGATCAGCGTGCGACGGGTCGCGCGTTGCTGAGCTTCGGTGCCTTTCCAAAGAACCGGCTTAGTCAGCTCTAAGTACCAGTCACAGAATTGGTTCCAGATGAATTCGTACAGCGTGTTGGCTGCCATATCCAGACGGAAGTTATCAATGTGACCATTGAACTCTTTCGCAGCCAGCTCGAACTGTGATTCGATCCACTTGTCGGCCAGCGAGTATTCAAGCTCAGCACCGGCTGCAAAACCGCAATCTTGCTCTTCGGTGTTCATCAGCACGTAACGGCTTGCGTTCCACAGCTTGTTACAGAAGTTACGGTAACCTTCTAGACGCTTCATATCCCAGTTGATGTCACGACCGGTTGAAGCCATAGCCGCTAGAGTGAAACGCAGTGAGTCAGTACCGTAGGCTTCGATGCCGTTTTCAAACGTCTTACGCGTGTTTTTCTCGATCTTCGCTGCCAGTTGTGGCTGCATCATGTTGCCGGTGCGCTTCGCGACCAGAGACTCTAGATCAATACCGTCGATCATATCGATAGGGTCAAGCACGTTACCTTTCGATTTTGACATCTTGTCGCCGTTTTCGTCACGGATCAGACCCGTTACGTACACGGTTTTGAACGGAACTTGTGCTTTGCCATCTTCATCTTTACAGAAGTGCATGGTCATCATGATCATGCGCGCAACCCAGAAGAAGATAATGTCAAAACCCGTTACCAGAACATCGGTTGGGTGGAATACGTTCAGCTCAGGCGTTTTTTCTGGCCAGCCTAGTGTTCCGAAGGTCCACAGTGCAGAAGAGAACCAAGTATCCAACACGTCATCATCTTGACGAAGAGCAACATCCGCCGCGATGTTGTTTTCTGCACGCACTTCTTCTTCGTTACGGCCTACAAACACATTGCCTTGCTCGTCATACCAAGCCGGAATGCGGTGACCCCACCACAGTTGGCGAGAGATACACCAGTCTTGAATGTCACGCATCCAAGAGAAGTACATGTTCTCGTACTGTTTTGGTACAAATTGAATATCGCCATTCTCAACGGCTTCAACCGCTGGTTTCGCCAGAATACCAGCGCGAACGTACCATTGGTCAGTCAGCATTGGTTCAATCACCACACCACCACGGTCGCCGTAAGGAACCGTTAAGTCGTGATCTTTGATTTCTTGCAGTAGACCCAGTTGTTCAAATTCCGCCACGATCGCTTTACGTGCAGCAAAACGCTCCATGCCTTGGTATTTCGCTGGTAGTTCGCCGCTGTAAACATCGCTTGCTTCACCTTTGGTGTTAAACACTTCTGCCACATCACGGATGTTGGCATCAAAAGTGAAGATGTTGATCATCGGCAGGTTATGGCGCTTGCCGACTTCATAGTCGTTGAAGTCGTGCGCAGGGGTGATTTTCACACATCCCGTGCCTTTCTCCATATCGGCGTGCTCATCGCCCACGATAGGGATGCGACGACCGACGATCGGCAGAATGATCTCTTTACCAATCAGATCTTTATAACGAGGATCTTCTGGGTTAACCGCAACACCAGTATCGCCGAGCATGGTTTCTGGACGTGTTGTCGCAACCACGATGTAATCTTTACCATCTGCCGTTTTCACGCCATCCGCCAGCGGGTAGCGGAAGTGCCACATGTGACCTTTGGTCTCTTTGTTTTCCACTTCCAGATCGGAGATCGCAGTGTGCAGTTTTGGATCCCAGTTAACTAGGCGCTTACCGCGGTAGATCAAATCATCTTTGTAGAGACGCACAAACACTTCTTGCACGGCTTTGTAGAAGCCATCATCCATCGTAAAGCGCTCACGATCCCAATCGACAGAGGCGCCAAGACGACGTAGCTGCTTAGTGATGGTACCGCCAGATTCTGCTTTCCATTCCCAAATCTTGTCGATGAACGCATCACGGCCGTAATCGTGCTTAGTTTTGCCTTCTTCTGCAGCGATCTTACGCTCAACCACCATTTGAGTGGCGATACCCGCGTGGTCAGTACCCACTTGCCACAAGGTATTTTTGCCCTTCATACGCTGACAGCGGATCAGAGTATCCATAATGGTGTCTTGGAAGGCGTGACCCATGTGCAGGCTGCCTGTGACGTTCGGTGGCGGGATCATGATGCTGTACGCGTCTTTTGATGTGTCACCGTGAGGCTTAAAGTAGCCTTGCTCTTCCCAAGTCTTATACAGATCTTGTTCGATTGATGTTGGGTTGTATGTCTTTTCCATAGTGCTCTTTAATGGATGCTGTGATGGTTAATTCAGTCTATCGCTATAAGTGAGTTCTCTTGGATAAGAGAGCTTAACTATAAGGATGGACGGTTATGGATATTGAATCTCAACAGTTTGCAGCTGATAACCTGCTTGTCGATAGAGTTTATACCGCTCGCGCGCCAGCTGCTTGGCATTTTCTGCGCAGGGCACGAAGTCTACCACCTCGGTAAAGGTACGCGCAAAGGTTGTCTGATTATCCGCCAAATTTATTGCCAGTTGACGATTCCAAGAGGGAGAAACGCCCACATAACCTATCTCAATCGCGGTACCGGATTTGGGACCTTCACCGACCAGATTGTGCGCTAAAAACTGTTCGGGTTCGATTTGCCAAAATCGCTCAGCTAGCTGCTCGGCGTGTGGTTTATCTTGGCATTGCAGATAAATGCGTGCGCCTTGCGCGGCAAAGTGACGCGTCAAATACAGCACGTACTGCGCGAAGCCTTCTGGTGTTGCTTGAGCAGAATCTGGAGAAATCAGGTAAAAAGTTGCGGTTGGCATCTTGGTCTCTTGCAAACAATCACCACGCCTGTGGCGGTAGTTGAGGTCTAGTAATGAAAAAGGGCCCGAAGGCCCTTTTGCGATTACTCTTCAGCGTCTAGGCCACCGCTGCGATTAAGCAGGAATTGGACTAGTAGTGAGACAGGACGACCGGTTGAGCCTTTCGCGGCACCGGATTTCCATGCAGTACCTGCGATGTCTAAGTGTGCCCAGTTGTATTTCTTAGCAAATTTAGACAGGAAACAAGCTGCAGTAATGGCGCCACCTGGGCGGCCACCAATGTTTGCCATATCGGCAAACGGGCTCTTGAGCTGCTCATGGTATTCGTCTGCCAGAGGTAGACGCCATGCGCGATCGCTCGATTGCTCAGAGGCATTCACCAACTCATGTGCTAGTGGGTTGTGGTTCGACATCACCGCGCTGATGTGATGGCCTAAAGCAATCACACACGCACCGGTTAGCGTTGCAACATCGACCACGCATTCAGGCTCAAAACGCTCAACGTAAGTCAGTACGTCACACAAAACTAAACGACCTTCTGCATCGGTGTTTAACACTTCTACGGTTTGACCTGACATCGTCGTCAGAATATCACCCGGACGGTAAGCATTGCTGCCTGGCATGTTTTCACAGCCAGCCAACACACCAATTACGTTAAGTGGTAGGCCGAGTTTGGCAATGGCTTTCATGGTGCCGAAAACAGATGCTGCGCCACACATGTCGTACTTCATCTCATCCATACCTTCACCCGGTTTGAGTGAGATACCGCCTGAATCGAAAGTCAGACCTTTACCCACCAATACGATGGGTTTGGCTTCAGGATCTGGATTGCCTTTGTATTCGATGACCGACATCATGGATTCATTGCGTGAGCCACGACCGACCGCGAGGTAAGAAGCCATGCCGAGCTTTTCCATCTCTTCTTCACCAATGATTTTGGTGGTGATGCTCTCGTAATCGTCAGCCAGACGACGAGCTTGAGAGGCGAGGTAAGCCGGGTTAGCGATGTTGGGCGGCATATTACCTAAATCTTTACAAGCTTTTACACCTGATGAAATAGCCAGACCATGGGTAATCGCGCGTTCACCAAGATTCAATTCACGGCGAGTGGGCACGTTGAATACCAATTTACGCAGTGGGCGGCGGATTTCTGGTTTTACGCTCTTGAATTGATCAAAGATGTACAGACCATCTTTGGTGGCTTCAACCGCTTGGCGCACTTTCCAATAGGTATCGCGACCTTTGACGTGCAACTCGGTCAAGAAGCAGACTGCTTCCATAGAGCCAGTTTCATTTAAGGTATTGATGGTTTTCTGAATGATCTCTTTGTACTGACGTTCACCCAGTTCGCGTTCTTTACCGCAACCGACGAGCAGTACTCGCTCAGACAACACACCGGGTACTTGATGCAGCAGTAGCATCTGCCCCGGTTTACCCTCTAGATCACCGCGACGTAGCAGTGAACTAATATAGCCGTCGCTGATTTTATCAAGCTGTTCTGCGACTGGAGAAAGGCGACGTGGTTCAAACACCCCAACAACGATACATGCGCTGCGCTGTTTCTCAGGGCTGCCACTCTTAACACTGAACTCCATGCGTACTCCTACATCCTGAAGACAAATAGAACTAAATGGTAGATAATGCGCTCTTACTTGCTGGATCCCATCTAGGATCGACCTTTTGCATGCGCAACCTAACCGTTAGCGAAATTATTCAAAAAATAAAAGGTTCATCGGGAAATTATAGTGATTCAATCAAAAAAACAAGTTTTGCATAGGTAATTTCAGCGTGATTATTGTTAGATATTTGATCCGAGAAACAATAAAAAGCCAGTTTGCGATCTTCTTCGTGCTGTTTTTAGTGTTTCTCAGCCAGAAATTTATCCGTGTTTTGGCGGATGTCTCTGACGGTGAAATTCCTACCAGCATGATCTTATCCATCGTTGGATTGAATATGCCGGCAATGGGCTTATTAATGCTGCCACTTAGCCTGTACATCGGTATTCTGCTTACTTTCGGCCGTTTGTATGCGGAGAGTGAGATAACCGTGATGAATGCGACTGGGATCGGTAACAAATTTTTGATCCGTGCCGCCTTATATTTGGCTTTGATTACGGCTTCTGTGGCGGCTTTTAATGCGCTGTGGCTCGCGCCTTGGAGCCAAGATAAAGAAGCTCATTTAATGGAGCAGTTTGCGGCAGAAAACAGTGTCGATCTGCTGCAAAAAGGCCACTTCCAACGTTCGCCAGATGGCTCTTCGGTGGTGTTCATCGACAATATTGAAAATCGTAAATTGTATAACGTGTTTGTGGCGCAGTTAGCACCACGAGATTCGATTTTACCCAGCGTGATGTTTTCTCACTCGGGCGATGTTAAAGAGCTGAGTGATGGCCGTCAGATCATTACTCTCTATGACGGCACTCGCTATGAAGGCGTACCTACCCGAGTCGACTACATGATCACTAACTTCGACTCTTACGACGGCTTGATCGGCCAACGTGAAGTGAAATCGGCTGAACGTGATTGGGAAGCTCTGCCAACCTTAAGCTTGCTCAATAATGCGGATCGCCGAGCACAAGCCGAATTACAATGGCGAATCTCTCTCGTAGTGTGTATTCCACTGTTGACTATGTTGGTTGTCCCTCTTTCCGCGGTGAACCCTCGTCAAGGACGTTTTGCCAAAATGGGACCCGCTATTTTGATCTATTTGACTTATTTCCTTGCGCTCAGTGCGACCAAATCAGCGATTGAAGATGGTTCACTGCCGGTTATCATTGGCTTGTGGCCAATTAATGCCGCACTGCTGTTGGCTGCGCTGATGGTCAATACCTTGGATAGCATTCCAGTGCGCCGTCTTAAAGATCGATGGAAACAGAGAAAGGTAGCTTAAGTCGTGTTTAAAATTCTTGATTGGTATATCGGCCGCACTATTGTTGCTACAACAGCCTTGGTTTTGGTTACCTTTGTTGGCCTCTCTGGCATCATCAAATATGTTGAGCAGCTCCGTAAAGTGGGTGAGGGAAGTTACGATTTATTGCAAGCCTTGCTGTTTGTGGTGCTGAGTATTCCTCGTGATGTGGAAATGTTTTTTCCGATGGCGGCTCTATTGGGCGCATTGATTGGTTTGGGGGCGTTAGCTTCCAGCTCTGAATTGGTGGTGATGCAGGCTGCTGGTTTTTCTAAGCTTGATATCGGCCTTTCCGTTCTTAAAACCGCCATTCCGCTGATGATTATTGTCACCTTGCTCGGAGAGTGGGGCGCACCACAAGCGCAAAAAATGGCACGTGATATGCGCGCATTTGCCACCTCGGGTGGTGCGATTATGTCGGTGCGTACTGGGGTTTGGGCACGGGATGCGAATGATTTTATCTTTATCGCCAAAGTTGAAAACGAACAGTTGTATGGATTGAATCTGTGGCGCTTTGACGAAAATAAAAAACTGAGTACGGTGATTTTTTCTGAGCAAGTCGATTACGTTGCTAACAATGAATGGCTGATGAAAGATGCAGTATTGACACGTTTGGTGAATGACATCGAGATCAGCAAAGAATCGTTGCCTGAGTACCGTTGGCGAACCTCCCTTGCTCCAGACAAACTTGCCGTAGTGACGGTTAAGCCGGAAGAGCTATCTCTCACAGGCTTAAGCGATTACGTGCATTACTTAAAAGCATCAGAGCAAGACTCATCGCGTTATGAGTTGGCTTTGTGGCGCAAAGTGACTCAGCCGATCTCGATTGCGGTGATGATGTTGATGGCGTTGTCGTTCATTTTTGGCCCATTGCGTAGCGTCACCATGGGGGCGCGGATTTTATCTGGCGTCATTGCCGGATTTACTTTCTACATCTCAAGTGAGTTTTTTGGCCCACTCAGTTTGGTGTATGGATTACCGCCATTGTTTGGTGCGCTAGCGCCAAGCTTAGTTTTCTTGGCCATCGCGTTAGGGCTATTGGGTAGGAAGCTATAACCCCCAATGTCCCCCAAAATCTTATTTTGGTCAGAGTGGCAATCTCAAAATCAAAAGAGGAAGGTGAATACCTTCCTCTTTCTATATTGCTTATCGAAGCGAGTTAATTAGCTTTCGGTAACACAACGACCTTTGTTTTAGCCCAGATATCGTGAAAGCCACGTTTTTTCGTATCAAACAACACAGTCAAGTTGGCAAGCCCAAAACCGGATGTTGCTAAACGGATCAGCGCTTGTGTAGCTGAGATGTGGTGACCTTCCTCAGTGCAAATGTGCATTTTCCATGCGCGCATACCTAGCGTTTGTCCGCCGCGAGTCCAGAAATAAACAAAAAAAGAGATCCAAACCAAGGCAAGATAAACGGTATACACTGGACTCCAAATTGGATGAGAAGAGAGAAGATCGCTCGCATCTTGATACGGTGCGTAGCTCATGAGCCCTGCTGCCACCAAAGCTTCAAGCACTGCGACGACTACGCCGCCAGCCATCATTAGAATTGCCATTACGATCAGTGCGTCGTAGGTCCATGCCCCTAAACGCCGAAAGAAACCAGCGGGAGGAAGTGTCGCGTAGTTCATCATTATCATTCTTGGTTACTTTAAAGAGGCCAAGCATAGCCAGTGCAAAATCCGAAAGAAAGAGAGCTAACGCACAGCTTAAGGCTTTGTGGTGAAATAATCGGCAAACGATTTTATTTTCAATCTTTTGCTATTGCGTGCTTCGACTTCTTACGTATAATGCGTTCCATCAAAGGGCAACAGCCTAGATGCCGATGTGGTGAAATTGGTAGACACGACGGATTCAAAATCCGTTTCCTTCGGGAGTGACGGTTCAAGTCCGTCCATCGGTACCATAATTTAAAGAAGCCGACTCAATGAGTCGGCTTTTTGCTATCTGTCATATTCATATCCGCTTTCGTGATCTAACAACCTTCATAGCAATCAGACTGATGCAGTTATTATTAACTTCTTCTATCATATTCGGGTTATTCACTCAGATGTAATCAAGATTGTGGCAAGCATTAAAATCACGGTAGATAGATTGCAACCCGGGCTCTACATTCGGTTGCCTGTCAAATGGAATGAACATCCCTTCCTATTCAATAGCTTTAAGATCAAATCACAAGAGCAGATCCAACTGATCAAGCATCTTGGTATTCAGCACGTTTTTCTCAATCCGGGATTAAGCGATAGCCAGCCTTTACCGCCAAGCGTTGAAGAGGCAACTCCAGAAGAGGCTCTACCTCCGGTTGATAGTGAAGCGGAAAAGCTATGGCAGGAAAAGCAAACACGAATAGAGAAGCTCAACGAATATCGACGTCGAGTACAAACTTGTGAGAAAGAGTTTGAACGTTCTCTTGCTCGTATGCGTGCGGTAGTGAATAAAATTCGTAACCGCCCTTTAGATGCCGTCGGCGAAGCCATCATATTGGTCGATGATATCGTCGACAAATTGCTGAGTGATGATAATGTCACCTTGCATTTAATGAACAGCAAAAGTGAATTTGAAGATATCTATTTTCACTCTTTAAACGTGTCAGTCATTGCCATGATGATTGGTAAAGCGAGAGGCTTGCCTGCAGAAAGAATCAAAGAGTTGGCTTTTGCGGCGCTATTTCATGACATAGGCAAAGTGAGAGTGCCAACGGCGATCGTACGTAAAAAGACCCCATTAACGGAACCGGAAGAAAACTACTTACGGCTGCATACCAAATACGGCATAGAGTTGGCCGATAATATAGAAACGTTTCCTGAAAGTGCTAAACGCGTCATCGAACAACATCACGAACTGCGAGATGGTTCAGGCTATCCACTCGGCCTAAAAGGGGATGATATTGATGAGCTTGCGCAGATTGTGGCGGTAGCGAACGCGTTCGACAATCTTTGCCACCCCAATATTCCTTCGGAACAAAAGATCCCGTACGTTGCTTTGTCTCATCTATTTAAGAATTGTAAGCATCTTTATAACGCGGAGAATTTAGGCATCTTAGTTAAGTTCATGGGGGTGTTCCCACCAGGAACTGTCGTACAGCTCTCTAATGATATGGTGGGGTTAGTCATTTCAGTGAATGCAAGTAGCCTCTTGTATCCGAATGTACTGATTTATGATCCCTCAGTCCCGCGTTCTCAAGCGACGATAATTGATCTTGCAGACCGAGATCTGAAAATCGTCAATGCCATTTTACCGAACAAATTACCTGATAAGGTTCGTGATTATCTTAACCCGCGTTCACGGATCTCATACTTCTTTGACAGCGAAGAGTAAAAGAGATCCTTTTAGAGCATTTTGAGATTGAATGGCGCTTAAATCGCGTCATTTTTATGAGAGAAAGAGTGATAAATAAACGTCTTGTCGGTTTTGTGTTCGAACGAGCGTGTTTTAAGAAAAATTTGTGATTAGGGACTTGCATAAAAAAAGCAGCTCCCTATAATGCGCCCTCACTGACACGGCAGACGTCACAAGGCCTCAAGGCTAGTCAGTGAGGCTAAAACGCTTCTATGAAGAAAGTTGAAAAAAGAGTTTGACTCTGACAATTATCTCGCTAGAATGCACAGCCTCTTCGGCAAGAAAGCCGAAGCAAAACGCTCTTTAACAATATAAACCAATCAATCTGTGTGGGCACTCGTTGATGATAATCAAAAAAGATTTATCAATGAACTGAGTGACCATTTGAATGAGCAATCATTCAGCACAGTCAATTCACTATCGAAAGATAGTATCAGTATTCATTGAGCCGAAGCGAAAGCTTCATAAAACTTTTAATTGAAGAGTTTGATCATGGCTCAGATTGAACGCTGGCGGCAGGCCTAACACATGCAAGTCGAGCGGCAGCACAGAGGAACTTGTTCCTTGGGTGGCGAGCGGCGGACGGGTGAGTAATGCCTGGGAAATTGCCC
>NZ_JHXR01000022.1 GCF_000621645.1 Vibrio cholerae ATCC 14035
TGTGTGATTCATAGACATCCTTTCAACTATACTGGGTGTCTATGGACAGAGAAATCCAACAAAGACTACAGTGGGTAAAAATGTATGAGGAATGTGGTGATGCAGGCCTCGTATGTCGACGCTGTGGTATTTCCAGACCAACATTACGAAAGTGGGCTAAGCGATATAAGCAATGTGGAATCGCTGGTCTGGAAAGCCAGAGCAGACGCCCTCATTCATCTCCAGATACCAAACTCACTGATGAGCTAAGAGCATTGATCCTTACGATGCGTGACAAACGCAATTTAGGGGCGCGACGTTTACAAACGGAATTAATCCGACTTCACAAAATACACCTAAGCACAGCGACACTCCATAAAGTTTTATCCGAAGCATCAGTCAAACCCATCGTAACTTACCGACGCAAAAAAGATTTCCAAAGATATGAGCGCCCAATTCCTGGTGATAGAGTCCAGATGGACACGTGTAAAATAGCGCCTGGAATTTACCAGTATACAGCTATTGATGATTGCTCTCGCTATCGGGTTCTAAGGTGCTACTCTCGGCGCACAGCAGCAAATACAGTCGACTTTATCGATTGTGTCGTGGAAGAGATGCCATTTCCTATCCAGCGTATTCAGACGGACAGAGGGCGTGAATTCTTTGCTGAAAAAGTCCAGAAACAACTCATGATTTATGGGATCAAGTTTCGCCCAAATAAGCCTGGCTCACCTCACTTGAATGGCAAAGTGGAACGCTCGCAGAAAACAGATAAAAGTGAGTTCTATCCGACCATAGATGTCTCTGTGGGGCTGCAAGAACTGGATCTGCTACTAGCTGAATGGCAACACTACTACAACTGGGAACGGCCCCACAGCTCGTTAAATGGGCTAACCCCGATAGACAGGATTACTGAGATATCTGATCAAACTCCTTTGTCTGAAGAGGTATCTCAGAACTACCAGATCAAGAAAGAGCGGTTTCAAGAGCAAAATTACAAGCTCGATCTTCAGCTAAGAAAATTGAAACCATCTCTATGAATCACACACCTACTTAGATTGATAGTTAGCCAATAGGGCAAGTTTTAGGCATACCAAGCCCTGTTATCTTATTTAACGCTTTGATCATCGGGTAAGCCTCACCAACCTGAGCATTGTAGTTTCTCAGACTTAATCGTCCACCTAACAACTGCTTCACTCGATACATTGCTGTTTCAGATAGTGAGCGTTTATGATAGCCGTACCGCTTTTTCCACTTATTGTTGGACCCGTAGAGCTTCTGGCAACCTACCGCTAAATGCAACTTTCTCCAGACTCTACGCTTCCCGTCAGTACCATGCTTCTTGACCTTCCATTCACCTTCGCCATAAACCTTGAGACCTGTTGCATCAATGGCTAGATGCTGTATTGCACCTCTAGTCTTTGGTTTAAATGAAACCTCGACTTGCTTAGCTCTTCGACTGATACAACTGTAATGTGGGCAGACTATAGGGACGTTAGCCAATGAAAAAACAGAATCGATAAACCCTTACAATGCTCTAAACTGCATTGAGAAAACTCGTTTCACCATAAGCGCAGTAATAATGGCTAAGTCGCTGAACTGGCGAGGTCTACCTCGTTTATCTTGTTTGCTCTGCTTCCACTGGCGAGTGGCTTCTTCATCAATCCAGAAAGTGAGTGAACCACGGTTGATTAAGGCTTTGTTGTACTGTTTCCAATTCGTTGTTTTGTAGCGAGGTTTCGGCATGAGACTAGGGGAATTAACTTACTTAACGGATCAGATCGTAACCTTCGGATTTAGTTCCCTCGAATTACGCAACAAAGCCTGCCCACGGTGGCATTATTTTAATGGGAATGCCAAATGTATTAATTGGTGATTAATGTGATTTTTTGTAAAGATAGCCAAGTTTATAAGAATATATTAATGATAGATAGTATAAGTATTCTTAAATAAGATAAGGATCCTTGAGTTGGTTTGTGGTGTAATGACTTAAAATTTTTATATCGTAAATTTCAATGAAAATTAAATTGAGTGAATTTTTGATATATTAGGGAGATGTTGCTCACCTAAAGTGAGCAATATTAGATTTAAAATAGACCTAGAGGATGAATCTCATGACTAATAAGAACGTTTTTTATATTTTGGTAATGACTCAATGTTAATTTGTGTGTTTCTCGTCCAATGCCAGATTTTTTATATCCACCAAAAGCCGCATGAGCAGGATATGCATGATAACAATTTACCCATACTCTTCCAGCTTTAATGTTTTTTGCCATACGATGAGCAATATTTATATCACGTGTCCACACACCGGCACCTAAACCATAAACAGTATCATTAGCAAGGTGCAGTGCTTCAATTTCATCTTTAAACTTAGTGATTGCAATTACAGGTCCAAATATTTCCTCTTGAAAGATATGCATCTGATTATGACCAAAGAATAGGGTTGGTTTAATATAATAACCACCAGATAAATAATTTTCTTGATTGTTAGGATGCCCACCAAAAATTAGCTCTGCCCCTTCATCTTTACCTATTTGTATATAACCAAGAATCTTATCGTACTGTTCTTTAGATACTTGAGCACCAATTTGTGTTTCGGTATCTAAAGGATTTCCTTGTTTAATTAATGCTACTCGTTCAATAATTTTGGCAATGAATTTTTCATAAATAGATTCATGAACTAAAATTCTAGATGGACAGGTACAAACCTCACCTTGGTTGAAAAATGCTAAAAGTGCACCCTCAATACATTTATCAAGATATTGGTCTTCATGAGAAAAGATATCGGGGAAATAAATGTTTGGAGATTTTCCACCTAATTCGATTGTGGATGGAATCAAGTTATCCGCCGCACATTTAAGAATATGGTTACCAATTTCAGTAGAACCTGTAAATGCTAGTTTATCGATACGTTGGCTTGTTGCTAATGCATTACCTGCTTCAGAGCCGAAACCATTAACAACATTAATAACACCAGCTGGAATTAAATCACCAATAATTTCCATTAAAAACAAAATTGAAACGGGGGTTTGTTCTGCAGGTTTGAGAACAACAGTACAACCTGCTGCAAGAGCGGGAGCTAATTTCCAAGCAGCCATGAGTAACGGAAAATTCCATGGTATTATTTGGCCTACAACACCTATTGGTTCCGGTAAATGATAAGTTAACGTTCTAGAGTCAAGTTCGGAAGCAGCACCTTCTTGTGATCGAATACAAGCCGCAAAATATCGAAAGTGATCAATAGTCAACGGTAGGTCAGCTGCTAAAGTTTCACGGATAGGTTTTCCATTATCCCATGATTCAACTATTGCGAGAGTTTCTAAATTTGATTCGATTCGATCAGCAATCCTCAGAAGAATATTTGATCTTTCTACTGCACTTGTTGTAGACCATGATTCAAGTGCATTATGGGCGGCATCTAGAGCAAGTTCGACATCTTGCGAAGACGAGCGAGCAACACGACAAAACACCAGTCCATTTACTGGTGACGTATTGCTAAAATATTCGCCACTGTGTGGCTTCATCCATTGACCTCCAATGTAATTATCATATACATCTTTGAAATGAACAGTCGAAGTTTCGCTATTAGGAATTGGATAAATCATATAAAAAACAGCTACCTTTTTTGATGGAAAAATTATTCTATAGAATGAAATTAACTTCTTACATGAGAATTGATTTAAAAAAACAAAATCGTATTGAAATTTCAATGTAAAATTTTAAGTTAATATTTAATGCATTAAAAAAACATCAATACGTTTCCCTTGTCTTTATTTTTTTGTTAAATGATTTTTTCGAAAAATGTTTACGAGGAGTTAGTGGTGGTAAGATATTCACTCTTAATGAAAGTTTCTTTTGCAATACTTATTTTCTTAGTTGGATGTAATGAGAATGCAACATCCAGTAACGACCAGTATTTGACTGATCCTGATATAAGTGAACAAACAAAGAAGCCATCAAGGCCTATAATTGATGAAAAAAATAAAGGTGTAACAGATACTTCGGTTACAATAGAATGGGATAAGATTGAGTGTGAAAAAAATTTTAGTCATTATAATGTAATTGTCTATAGAAAAGATCGAATAGAAGATGTAATAACTATCAGAACTAGGAATAATAGTGTTTTTATCGATGATTTAAAACCTAACAGCCAGTATTCTATAGATGTCTCAAGTTGTTTACACTCTGCTTGTTCAGAAAGCGCAAAAATAGAATTCATTACGTTGAACGAGATAGATTATTATCACACCACAGAAATAGAAAAAAATGTGTATGGAAGCTTGGAAGGTGAAGTTAGATTTGTGCAAACGCATGTCATTTCTCCTGAGGGTAGAAAGAATGAGCCTGAAATAATCACAGGAAGAGATGCATTAATATTGTTTAAGCCATCAATAAAAAACTCAAGTTCAATTTTGATGAAAATTTATTCAGAAGATGGACTCACTAGCAAAGTTGTAATGAAATCACCATCTATGTTGCCAAAAACTGATCAACCAATAGATATTGATGAAAATAATAAAGTTGTAAGTTACTCTAACTCATATTGGAGTGCAGAGATACCATGGAATAAAATGAAAAGTGGTATGTCATTACATTTTGAAGACGAAAACGGCAACTTAGGTATTATTGAGTCAGAACGTATAAAATTTTCAGCACCTAGTGAATTGATTATTCAAAATATAGATCTTGGAATGTTATATAAACCAAGAGGAAGAAATATCGTAATAAAAGAATTGGAAAGAACAGCCGTTGATTACTTTCAGAAAGTTCCTGTCTCAAAGTTGATTTTTTCAGATTATACCCCTATTCATTTTGAAAAAATAACATTACCAAATGGTTCAGTATATACTGAGAAAAGTGCTGATATAGGTGGATGGCATCAAGGTGATATGAGAGAAGCAGTAGGGAAAGCACTAGTATCTACCGGAATAAATAATGCTAATTTAGGTATAGTTGCCTCGTCAGGATATTCTCAACAATACAACAGATTAACGAATCATATTACCGCACACACAAATATTGGATATTATAACAATGGAGTGGTTGTGCATGGAGGGAGTGGTGGTGGTGGGATCGTTACACTAGAAAATACACTTCATAACGAATGGTCTCATGAATTGGGACATAACTATGGATTGGGACATTATGTTGCAGGTGGTACTAGTCATGGACCTGATACTTCATGGGGTTGGGATGGCTATTATAAAAGATTCATAGCTAACTTTGATTGGAAACGTTCACCACAATCAAATATAAGGCCAGATAATCAAGAAGTTGTTAAGCCCTTCATGGACAAGTATACATATCTTTGGGATGCAATGTCTGGAGGATATGACCATCAAAATGGAATCATTAGTAGATATACACTTCATCATCCATATGTTGCAAGAATTATCCAAGATTGGCTTAAAAATGGGGCTGTTGTAATAAATAATGATTATATGGTTTGGGATGAATTAAAAAATATCTATGTGTATAAGGGAACGAACTTCAAAGTTCCAATAAAAAAAGGTGTACCTGTTGTGACGATATTAGGGGTTTATGATCCTGACAAAATTAATCCAAGTCAATTGTATCCTCCGACATACAGCAATTATGGAAATATATTCGATTTAGAAAAACCTCGTTCAGAATCATCCTTAAAAGGGTGGCAATATGTTAAAGATGTCAACTATCTAGATAGAGTTAATACACATTGGCATACGATGCTCGTAAATAGAAAAGAAGAAAAAATATGTCGATTTTCTTATCTAAGCCCTAAAGGTAAAAAATTTGAATTTCTAGGGTATGAAGACATTGAGAATAAAATATGCACAGGAAGTAGAAGTATTCACTATTTAGAAGACGGCAAGAAAAATCCAATAGAATCCAAGTATAATGATTATTTTTTATTATCAATAGATGGTGATGGAGAAATAAGTTATGTTCCTGATTCTACTATTGGTGAAAGTAAAATATGTTCACTAAAGATGTCTGGTACTGTATACGGTGCAGGTTTTATTAAAGGAAACTCTTGTCGGCAAATTGACGGTGTTTTTATGAACGGATTTCAATGGGCTTTTACATTAAATCAATCAGGAGTAAATAGTACCTATACATGGTCAAATGAATGTGTATTAAAAATTAAAGATAAAGATAATAATATTGAATCAATATCGATACCAAATTATAGAATAGAAAAAAATCAGAGTAATAAAATTCATCTTAATATAAGCAGAGAAAAGCCCATAATAGATATTAACGTGTATTGTGGAGAACATGAGTTAACTAGCATAAAGGTTTCTGATAATCCTGATATAAAATTACTAAAAGGACCTATTATTGTTGGGCAAGAGCATGGTTACACAAGCTATGAGCCTAAGCTTCCTAGTGGTTGGTTCAAACATTATGACAATTTTGAACCCAAAAATGAAATCAACCATGAATTAGGAAAGATGCGTGTAAATGATAATGATGAATATATTTGTCGATTTAATTTTTCTGATTCAGATAGGGAAATGAAATTTGTTGGTTATGTGAGTCAATTATCTGAAAGTAAGTACATTTGTACTGGTGGAAGTGAGATCTATTACAAGAAAAACGACATTAATATTGAACTATCATCAAAAGAAAACGATTTTGAATGGTTATCAGTAAGAGATAAAAATTTGATAGGTTCAAAAATAGAATTTGATAACAATAAGACATTGTGCGTATTAGATAATAGATCATTTTATGGTGCTGGTTACCTCGATGAAAACAATAGATGTACACAAGATAGACAAATTCATTGGTCTAATGGTAAACAATGGTTATTTAGTACTTATAAAACGATGACCTACCATTAAAACTATAGAACTTTTTTTGATGACTGTGGTTTGTTCATTCATAGTTAGATTGAAAAATAAAATACTAACTATATGGTGTAATCATATAGTTAGTAAGGATTAAGGACTATTCATGTTCAATAAAAAAATTACAATAACTTCAACTGGTATTACGTTGTCTATTTTTTCCTTTATGGCTAAAGCTGATCCTAAAATTAATTTCGCAGTGGATTATTTCTCTTATGGTAGTAATGGAAGATGTATGGTTGCTATGGAGATCGAAAAAAGTAATTTAAATGAAATATATAATATAATTAATAAAAATCACTTTGATATCGATTTTGAAGTTTTACTGTATGAGAAAGATAAAAATGGAAAAATTGAGAAGCCTCATGGTACAGAGATGGTTAAATTCAAATTTAATGAATTTGATAACCTTGTTCATGATCATGTTATTGTCATGTCAAAAATGGAACTTCCATATTCATGGTGGCATGAATGTAAAGTCTTAAGTGTTAATTTATCAGATAAGAAATATGCTAAAGTTACAATATATGACGATTTTAATGGCGACGTTTCATTTAGAAATATAGTTGAAAATAATAAGATTTCCAGTTTTGATTTCTTTTCTGATATAGTAAACATGGCATTCGCCTATAGAATGAAAGATGAAAAACCAACAGAGAATGAGATCCTCCAGAACATATCCAAAATGAAAAGTTATAATAATGGAAAGTCAGGGAATGAATCACTAAATAGAAAAATTATTGGATATACAAACACTATATCTTTAGGAGATAGTGGTATAAATGGTTCTATAGGTTTTAATATATCTGAAGATTTCATTAAATTACGAACAAAAGATAAGATCAATAATTTTATAAAAGAAAAAATCGTAAAACCTGCAGTAGAAGTTGGTATCGTTGATCGTAAATTTCAAGAATCAAAGTATATTGATGAATTAAGACAGAGACTACTAAAAAGTTTAAATCAAGATCATTACTTTGAATATGGTTCAGAGAAAAATTTGCAATTATCATTGGTAATGATGTTCTCAGACTTGTACAGTCAGCCTATATTATCCTACGGAAAAACGATACCTGCATACAGCGATTCCTTTTTTAGTGATTTATGGGAGTCAATGTTAAGTGGATTCATCAATAGTATTGAACCTGTGAAATTATATGAACATGAGTCATATCATGGGCATTCGATATCATTAAACATGGATAGTGAATTTTTGCATGGCTTTAATGATATTGCTTCATCAATAAAAATTCCGAAAGGGTGGCAAGTTACTTTATTTGAACATGGCGGATTTACTGGTTCTTCTATTGTAGCTAATAGTGATATTAAGGCATTAGGAGAGAAGAATCTGAATGATACGGTAAGTTCTTTGATGGTTGAGTATGTCGGTGATGATCCTTCCGAACTCTATGACATGTTATTGTTGACCATCAATTATGGTAACCTCTCAGGTATAGATTTTTCTCGCGAAATTTTTAATAAAAATAAGGATATTATAGTTGACTATAAAAAGGGTACCATTAACCATAGAGGTATTACTGGTGGATTTTTGGGGAAGACTTTTGCTCAAGTTGCAGCCATTTTGTATCAAAAATCTATTGAGGAGCTCAGCTATATTGAGTTACTGAGTACTAAAAATGCATTAGAAAGTATTGGTATTGACACCGTATACCCTTATGGCAGTATGGATAATATAAAAGCAAGTCTATTCTTGAGGATCAACAATAATCTATCAAAAACGTTACTTCCTGAAGAGGTCGGTATTGGATCTGAGCCATTTATTATTGATGAATTATTGGCAAAAATAATCAATTAACAATGTTTAACTTTTCTAATGCATTAGATAAGCTTACTGAAGATATTTATTCTAATGCTAATTTATATCGTTCAGATAATGTTGTAAGACTCTATGCTGATCATAACTATACAGGTCACTATATAGATATTGAAAATTCGACGAAATTCCTACATGGATTTAATGATACACTTTCGTCTTGGACTATCCCACACGGCTGGTCTGTACGATTTTATGAACATGGTGACTATCAAGGACGTTATTGGACAAGAGATGCTTCTGGAAATGAATCAGGATTTAATGATGTAATTAGCTCTATTGAGATATTGAAAAAAACATCTGGGATAAAAGGTAGCTTAATACGTAATGAGCTTGAATCATTAAAAAATAGCTACAGAGAAATAGATAAATTTCAAGTAATTGTCGGTTATGAAAATGAAACACCAATTTATGCCCTTCCTTTAACTGATGAGCTTTTTGCTAAAGCTCAGCTGTACAGTTATGGATTAGATGCCAACTTTGTTGACAAACACTGGAAGTCATACCTAAAAAAAGGCCGCTTGTCTCTTATCCCCGGGGTTCGTGTAGGGAAGGATATTCTTAAAAAGGATGCTGCTGCATTAGGAGGACATGTAACAACAAAAGGTGCACAAGATTTATGGAGAAGAAAATACCAAGAAATCAGCCAAGTTATGTCAAAGTATATTGCAACTCTTATTTCATTTAAAGCAAAGCTAGAGGGAAAAGAATCATGGGATATTCAATCTGAAAATAAAAATCGTTCAGTTAGATTTAATTTTGGATTCGGAATTACATATTATAATATGGGTAATAATGGTAAAGCCCATTCAAGATATGAAAATATTCCAACTCAAAGCTGGGTCATGACGGGTAAGGATATAAGTTATTCGGTTACGACACCTGGTGATTTATTGAGCCTGTTCAGTCTTAATAATTTTAAAGTGATAGAACCTATCGATTTTAATTCAGGCTCGAATAATTATCCACTTTATCAATTGATGAACTCCAATTACGCCGATAAGTGTTCATATTATCAAGATGGATGGTATCCTCGGTGGAATGTGTGTGATACAAAATTTATAACAAGAAATAAAAAATCATATAATACAAAAGACATCATGTCATATGGATGGCAAGAGTTTCTAAATTTTAAAATGAACGATTTGAAGACTGTACAAACAGATAGAGATATAGCATATCAAGTATTGATGGCGATTCTTCCTGTATGGGGAACTGTTGAAGATATTAAATCGGGTGATGCAGGAATGGCAACTCTTGGTGTGTTAGGTGACGTAATGTTTTTTTTACCCATAGCAAAAAGTGTTTCTAGTATCGGAAAACTATCAGCTAAAGCTGCGTCGTCTAAACTACTACCGAGAAATGTTAAGTTTGTTAGAAATGTCATTGGCCTAAACAAACAAGGTAAGTATTCATTAACATCATCGCAAGCTGATAGAGCTTTCTATAAATTAAAAATACAAGGAAAACTAAAGGAACTCCCTAAAGTTATATTAAATGAACTTAATCCTATCGCAGGTTTGGATCAGCTCGTTGTTACAGGGACAAGTAAATTATATAAAAAATATTCATCGCGGGTTAGTATACCTAAAAAAAATATAATAGGTGATAACTCAGTTGTGTTTTACGATGATTTAAAGTTTAAATCAGAGGTGTTTTCAGTATCATATTTAGATGATGGTTATTTAATTATTAATGATCAATATCGAGCTGTTTATATTGATGGTAACTACTATAGGGTCGAATATGATCCAATACTACGTGCTAATTTCATTTATGAACAAAATAGTGGGAGAAGGATAGAAATTATTAAAGATAAAAATGGCAATTGGTCTATTAAAGAAATTAATAATGGGATTTGTCCACTTTTTTCGTTAATGAATAATACTAAAGCATGTCATTTCACCAACATTGATGATGCATTAATAAGTATGGGATTTGACCCAAAAACCAGAACAGCATCAGGATTATTGGAGTTGATTAATGGTCGATATGGACCTGATATTAAAGAATACTTATTAAAATTAAATTCTTCGCTATCTCTTAATTATAATATCGATATAGATACCCTAAATTGGGTTTTCGATACTATAGAAAATTCTGGTATGTCTAGATATGCATTTACTCCATTTGTAAAAAATACTGATGCCATCATGTATGATATGCTAGGTAAGTTTTATAATAATAACATGAGTATTAAACCTGTTTTTTTGAACAAATCGCAGTACAAAAAATTAAAGAAAACTTTAGACTCTGATAAAGAATTAATTATAAATGTAATTTCAGAACAAAGGAAAATTAATCTAAAGGAGGCACAACAGCTCTTCGATGAATTTTATACTTCTGTTACGAAAGATCCTATTTTTGGTTTGGATTCTATAACACACGATAGACCGGTTATTCATGTCGTCGGACACGGTGATGCTGGTGATGAAGTCATCTACCCTGGTGATGCAAGCCATTACTATTACGCTTTCGAGTTAGCTGATATGCTGAAAAATAAAGGATTAAAGCCGGATTCAATCATAAAACTTGACTTTTGTTGGAGTGCTTGCTCTCTCAAACCAAGTGATTATTCAAAAACAGAAGTACTGACTAGTATGAATAAGGGGGATTACACTCCTTTATTTGGTGACATTGATGATAGCTTTCTGGGGGAGTTTGCTAAAGAATTAACGGCAATGTACCCTACGTTCCGTGGACCAATAATCGGATACGTAGGGACAGTATTAAACACAATTCAAGATAATGTGTTAACTTTAGCTAATACACAAGGTCGGTTTCATGCTGTAGAAATGAACTTTTCTGATGGTAAATTTTTTTTCAAGAAAGAGGATGCAGAAGTTATTTATGGGAGTTATAAAAATAAATGAGAAAATCGATATTGATTAGCTTGTGCCTTTTTTCTAGCATTACAAATGCCTGTCCAATTGGTGATATTCTAGAGTCTATGGAATTACCATTAGAAATTGAAACATCCCATGAGTTGCGCGCAGAATTGGCTAAGTTAACTGGTGGAACTTATTATAGAGATTATTTATATCGATTAATTGATGAATTAAACCCATTTTTTAAAACTGACCAGATGCTAACAGCAGAGCATACCTACTGGGCAAAACAATTGCTTGACTCTGGTAAGCTTAAAAATTTTACAAGTGCACTTGGTTATGTGAAAATAAACAGAAACTCTATGATACCAGAGTTTGAAGGTAGATATCTTGTTGCAAAAGAACTCTCAAAATTAGACCCAGCGCTTTTAAAATCAGGATGGAATACGGTTCATGAAATAAAGCTTGTGGTGACACATGATAATGTCACTACTTATTGGGAACATTTAAAAGGACAGCCTGTTCGCGGACATGAAGCTGGCATAACGTGGGATTCTATTCCAGGAGCAGGATCACCAGAAGGTTTAACAGAATTAGTGATTGCTCTTCAAAAAAATTCGGATGGTAAATGGGTTATACCAACAGGTAATCATGGTTCGAAAAATCTAGTTATTCATGAGTTTGGTCATACTCTAGATCGTGTAGTGGGTACATATTTTACTGGTAAGCCCTACAGTCAAAATCCGAGTTTTTATCAAGCTTGGCATAATGATTATCAACTAGGGAAGATAAAGGAACACTACTTCTTGCAACCTGAGAATAACTATGCTGTTGCATTAGAGGAATCATTTGCTGAAGGTCTATCGAAACTTTATGGGATAGACAATATACAATCAACTTATGACTGGCCCTATATCTCCGCTTATTTCTATGACCAGTTTAAGAAAACAATACAAGAACAAAATCAGGGTTATAAATAATTTAAACTAAACTTCTAAACGGATTTTTTTTATTTAATTTGGTTTGTTTTTAATAGTTTGTATAATAGCGGTGACACTAAAGTAGTGTTTATATTTGAGGAATTAAATTATGACTGTTACATTTCAAAATAATCCTGTTTCTATTTCTGGCTCTTTTCCTAAAGTAGGTGATCGTTTGCCTAGTTTTACTCTTTGTGGTGCTGATTTGAACGATCTTAACAATGAAGATTTTAAAGGAAAAAAGATTGTAATGAGCATTTTTCCCAGTATCGATACTCCGGTTTGTTCTAAAAGTGTGAAAGTTCTTCAAAATGCACTTATGACTCGCAGTGATACAGTGCTTCTCTGTGTTTCAGCAGATCTGCCTTTTGCTATGTCTCGCTTTTGTACAGAGCATGCAGTAGCTAATGTCACGAATGCATCGTTTTTTCGTGAGCCTGCTTTTACTGAACGCTTCGGTGTAAATCTAAATGAAGGTGCTTTACGTGGGCTTGCTGCTAGAGCAGTGATTGTTGCAGATGAGTTCGGTGTAATTACCCACAGTGAATTAGTCAATGAAATCACCAATGAACCAGATTACGATCGTATTTTGATGTCACTATAATCAGTAATTAGGCCAATGCTATCTATCAATAGATAAAAAAGCGTTGGATGACTTTATAAAAGGCCCTAAGTTCCCAAGGCTTAGAGCCTTTTATTTTTCAATTAATCATACACTCATGTCGCCATTCGTTATGCCTCAAACATGGAATAATTTGTCCTAAACCAATGATTAGAAAACTTTGGTATAGCTAACATGTGTAAAGGTTGTTGTTGTTGTTGCATGGCTACACGATTGTGCGAGAAAAAAAGCCAGTCAGCTCAACTGACTGGCACTAGCCTAATTATTTCCTATTTATGAAGTAAGCTCAATTTTAAAAAAGCTAAGAGCATCATTTAGATTGGTGGTCAAATCAGAGATATTCTGATTTGCCTGTTTAGTTCGTTCCATCGCGGATAAATTCTCTTGAACTAGATATCGAATATCTTCCATCTGTTTTGCTACATCTTCAGTTACTATTTTTTGTTCATTTGCGGCAGTCGAAACGATGGAGTTTATGTTTGATATTTCAAGAACCTTATCAGAAATCAGGTTAAAGGATGCGATAAGTGCCCGATTGGCAACTTGTGTTTCATGAATAAGTGAAACATTACGTGTCATCACTTGATCTGCCAACTGCGATTGCTCTTGCAGTTTCAAAATAATACCTTGAATATCTATAGTCGATTGCTGAGTTTTCACTGCAAGAGAACGAACTTCATCCGCTACTACAGCAAATCCGCGCCCCTGTTCACCTGCACGAGCAGCCTCGATAGCTGCATTTAGGGCAAGTAAGTTAGTTTGATCTGATATATTATTAATGACATCCGTAACCGAACTAATATTATCGGAAAACTCGCGTAACTGATTGATTATTTGTTGGGATTCATGGATCGATAGGGTTACCATTTCGGTTTGTTTGCTTGATGAATCGATAATATCATGACTTTCAGCAATCAATTTTTGGGCCGTCTCCGCATTAAGCTCTGCACTTTGAGCTTGTTGCATTACATCAAAAGAAGTACATGATAGTTGCGTTGTTGCTGTGGCCACTTGTTCAATGAGCCCAAGTTCTTGCTGTGAATTATTCGTATTCCCTTCAATTGAATACGTAATGTCAGTCTGTTTGATACTTAAATCATTCATAGTCCGATGAGAATTTCTCACCACATCAAGAAGCCTAAATTGTAAATTTTCAAGACTTTGGGCAATAGTGTCGAGCTCGTTATGGAATTTTATAGGCCTGCGTTCTTTTATCTGACCATCAGAAAGGGAAAGAATCCATTCTCTGATCTGTCTAACACCTGAGAGTTCTTTGCTTAGAACCCAATATAGTCCAATTAGCATCACGCATGAAAAACCACTAAATCCAGCAATAATCAACTGGATATCTCGCTTGTATGTTTGGACGATTTGTTGAATATCAATAATAGTGAACAGTTTATTTTCACCATCTATTTCTGTTTGTGACACTGCAAACCAATGACTATCAGCATCACTGAAGGTGACATACTGGCCTGAGACCAGATTTTTGAACAGAGGCTTCTCTTTCGTTAAATCTTTTCCAATTAAGGTACTGTGAGTGAGATCAGATGCAAATACATTAAAATTCCTATCCGTCATCATAAACATCCCACTGCCGTTAGGTGAGGCAATCTGATCACCTGCAATATCTAAAGCGACACTGCCGACAATGTCGTTGCCTACATAAACAGGGGTGGCAATAGTGAGAACGTGTTGCCCAGTTGTTTTATCGATATCAAAAGCTGTGTAATGTTTAGTACCGAGTTCGACCGTTTTAACAAACCAATCTCTTCTCAATGTCTTTGCATTCCAATCTAGAGTACCAATATCTGTAAACATGGTGCCATCTAAACTAGCGAAGGTAACACCAATAAATCCATGATTTTCCTGTATACGTAAAGCAATAGCGTTGAGTTCTTCGACTGCTTTATCGCGAAGTGAATTGGCTATTGCAACTGAGAGAGAGATATTAAGTTTTTTATAAAAATCTAAAGAATCCTGATAACTTTGCAACCGTTCTTGTGCCTGCTGAGAACTAAGGCTAGATATAGATTTTGTTTGATCTGATAGTTTCGAGTGATAGAAAAAGGCAGTAAAAGCCGACGTAATGATGCACGCAAGTAATAAAAAAACCGAAATTATTTTTTTTATCATTAGTTTAACTCTAAGTTTAAATGGTTATCACGGAGTACTTCGTGATAATTAAAAATAAAATTATAAAATAATGATGTGAAAAATCAGCTTTTATCGTTTTAAATAGTATTTTTTTTCTTTAGGAAAATAAACTTATAAAGTTAAAAAAAAGCCCCAAACGGAAGGGGCAAAGTGTCACAGGAAAGATAATGTAACCAAGTTAATAGATATGGAATAGGCACTATAGGGGGAGTGCTAAACCGAATGAACTGTAACGAATATTGCTTTCCGATAGCATGGTTTGCTGTTTTTTTTAATGTTATTTTATTTTTTTTAACAATTTAAATATTATGCAATCGAGTTCTCATTATCAACTGCAAAATTAGATTGCAAATAATTATATTAAAAAAAATAGACATAAAAAAATGGGTCGTTATGATTAAGAAAATGTAAAGTAATGGGGTATGTCCGCGTGATTTATCAATTTCCCGATAACCTTTGGTGGAACGAATGCAGTAATCAAGTCTATTATGCACAAGATCCAATGAAGCCGGAAAGGCTGATTGGTACACCGAGCATAATGCAGGCTAAGTTATTGAAAATACTCTGTGAATATCATCCTTCCCCCTGTCCAAATGATCAAATAATTAAAGCACTTTGGCCTCATGGATTTATCAGCTCTGAAAGTCTAACTCAGGCAATCAAAAGAACCAGAGATTTTTTGAATGATGAACATAAGACGTTGATCGAAAATGTAAAGTTACAAGGTTATCGTATTAATATTATACAAGTTATTGTTTCTGAAAACATTGTTGATGAAGCTGACTGTAGTCAAAAAAAATCAGTAAAAGAGCGGATAAAAATTGAGTGGGGGAAGATAAACGTAGTTCCTTATCTTGTTTTTTCGGCGCTTTATGTTGCTTTGCTACCTGTGATTTGGTGGAGTTATGGCCAATGGTATCAACATGAATTAGCCGGCATCACTCATGATCTACGAGATTTAGCAAGGTTACCGGGGATAACAATCCAAAAACTGTCAGAACAAAAACTCATGTTCGCTATTGATCAACATCAGTGTTCCGTGAATTATGAACAGAAGACATTAGAATGCACAAAAAATTAAAAGCTTGGGGGGGGGCTGCAGGTCTATTCGTTGTAGCACTAGGAGTAACGCTCATCGCACTCCCGATGCGACAAAAAAACTCGCACGGCACAATGATTATTGATGGTACAGTCACACAAATTTTTTCTACTTATCAAGGTAATCTATCCAATGTTTGGCTTACCCAGACAGATCCACAAGGTAACGTAGTCAAAAGTTGGACTACACGTTATCAAACATTGCCAGATCCTAGCTCTCAGAAGCTAAATTTGATTCCCGACTACTCAGAAAGTAATGTGAGCCGTGATTACAATGTGTTGAGTATTTATCAACTCGGCAAAGGTTGTTTTCTCGCCTTCCCTTACAAGCAGCTTACGGCTGAAAAAATGTGGTTTTCCTGTCAAAGCGATTTTTAGGGTCTTATCATGAGCCGCCTAGATAGTGTGTGACGAGTAGGCGCTCCTCCACAGTCAAAGTGACTGAAAGTCATCTCTTCATCTTTACCCTAATGTTCGCAGTTGTATTGAGATCGTCAACAATATAACAAGTGTCAATTAATTGGCTATACAGCATGCACGAGACGAACACTGTCAGTACCGCACCAGATCCACGTAGGTGGGTATAGTGATAAGAGTCTTACCCAATTTTTATCGTCATTCATAATTTCGATCTCCACTCCGGAAATATTTTAACGCATTTTATTTGCATTAAATTACTTTAAATCATTTGAATTGAATAAGTTGGCCTTTTTTTAGTGTCTGATTTATTTTGTGCGTGAATGTTACTCGTGTTTCTTTCAATGCAAGTGTGTTATTAAAAAAATAAAAAAACACAGCAAAAAATGACATCTGTCAATTGTAGGTGACTTTGTGTGGTTAAATGTGCGTGTTGCTTACGTTATCTAAAAAAGACCAAGCGACGCATTTCCTTTAAAGACAGTAAAATGGTGGAGTTACATAAATATGCAATTATTAAAACAGCTTTTTAAGAAGAAATTTGTAAAAGAAGAACACGATAAGAAAACCGGTCAAGAGGGTATGACATTACTCGAAGTGATCATCGTTCTAGGCATTATGGGGGTGGTTTCGGCGGGGGTTGTTACTCTGGCGCAGCGTGCGATTGATTCGCAGAATATGACCAAGGCCGCGCAAAGTCTCAATAGTATCCAAGTTGCACTGACACAGACATACCGTGGTCTAGGTAATTATCCAGCAACAGCTGATGCGACAGCTGCTAGTAAGCTAACTTCAGGCTTGGTTAGTTTAGGTAAAATATCATCCGATGAGGCAAAAAACCCATTCATTGGTACAAATATGAATATTTTTTCATTTCCGCGTAATGCAGCAGCTAATAAAGCATTTGCAATTTCAGTGGATGGTCTGACACAGGCTCAATGCAAGACACTTATTACCAGTGTCGGTGATATGTTCCCATATATTGCAATCAAAGCTGGTGGCGCAGTAGCACTTGCAGATCTAGGTGATTTTGAGAATTCTGCAGCAGCGGCTGAGACAGGCGTTGGTGTGATCAAATCTATCGCTCCCGCTAGTAAGAATTTAGATCTAACGAACATCACTCACGTTGAGAAATTATGTAAAGGTACTGCTCCATTCGGCGTTGCATTTGGTAACAGCTAATTCAAATAAGTTTGTTTAACTTAATCTTAACGTTGCCCATTAAATAATGGGCAACTTATTAAATTCAATGTGGTATCAATATGAGAAAATACCAACAAGGTGTCGGATTATTGGAGGCGATTCTGGCTTCTGCCGTATTAGGGATGGCATTGGTCGCTGCTGGGAGCTATTACAAGCGGGAAGCTGAACTCATGATTAAATCCAGTAACGCATTTGATGTTATTGAGTTGTCATCTCAAATCCAGCGTTACGCCTCTTTAAGTAAAATTAATAATCGTACTAACCCAATACTCAAAGATAATAAGGCAAAAGAATTTAAAGATGCGGATTTGAAATGGTTAAAGCTTGAAAACTGCCCCACAGCAGGTGATGTACCGACAACGGGTAATAATAATGATTTACAAGATCAGTTTATTGCTTGTGATGCAGATTATAGGAAAGGTGATCTAAGCTATTTTGGGAGTCAGTTTGAATTCTCAACCTATGTACATCCTTCCAACCCGGAAATTCAACGACAAATAAAACAAGTCGTCAGCTATTTTCAATATCGAGGCATGGAAAGAGCGTTTATTGGCGATGCTGCGGGTTATGTTATCAGTGAGGCCAAGAAAAAAGGATTTAGCGCACAAGACTATCGAATCGTTCTAATAGAACCTGATCGTGTCGGGTATTTTGAGTCAAATGCTATTAGCTATGAAGAATTTATAGAAAATCCATCCGCTCGCGAAAATTTTCTTTTAAAAGCGACGAAAGATAGAACTCTGGCGTTGGCGGTCAGTCTTGCTCAAACCGGAGAAATAGCAATGCAACGTGATGGTTCCGTTGCATTTTTAGAAGATAGTGAGTTGTGTTGGGATACGGCGGCAGGTAGTGCAAAGTCTTGTCTCTCGGTTCGGTACGATACCGTTGGAAATAAAACAGAACTGGATTTAAAACAGATAGATGTGGTCAGTGCGAAAGGCCTATCATTTGAAAGTGATGGTAAAACAAAAACACCAGTGGTTTCGACTTATGAGACTTTTCAAGATGGTGGGCGGGCTAAAACCATTAACGCTATTGAATGCCCAACAGGTTTAAATAATCGTTTTGCCGCGGTGGTGAGTTCATTTTCAACTGCTGGACAGAATGCAAACTTTAGTTCAGAGAGTGCTAAGGATTCTCAAGGCACAACCCAAAAGGATGGTAGCAAAGGACCGCATGCGCTTCTATCCGGTATATCACTGAACTGGACATTAACGAATAAGGTATGGGATGTAACCGCCTCGATTGGTATCGAGTCCGGTATATTGCCTACTTCAGGTATCGATTCTGGATCGTTATTACGAAACCCTAAATCATTGTCTTTTATAGCGTTTCAATGGTGTGAAAATTAATGAAAAAAAACTATTACATAGGTGCATGCATCGCGCTCATATTAAGCGGGCCAACCTTTGCACAAGGAGAGATGCACAAAACAAATGAGCAGATTGCAGAACAGTCCTCAGTTGATTTAATCGCAGAAATTTATCATTCAGATCGATATGCAGAAACGTTTATTGAATCCGAAGAGTTCGAACAAGAAGAAAGCACGTCAAAAGAACCAATCTTGTTTGTGACACCTTATGATCAATTAAAAGATAAATTGGAATCTTGGGCTGATTTACACGGTTATGTTGTGAAATGGAATACACAGAAAACGGTTCAGTTCGATAATGCTGTGGCTTATGAAGGAGACTTTGAACAAGTTTTAACTGAGTTGGCTAGCGATATTAACCAAATTGGCATAGACATTAACTTTAAAATATTTCAAAAAAATAAAGTTATTGTCGTCTATTCAGTGAGATAAGTATGAAAAAAACAATAATCAGTACACTTGTTATCGGTTTGGTTGCCGGTTGTTCTAATACGAACTTGCTAAAAGACAATCTGGCTAGCGAGCAAAATGTCATCAACTTAAGTAAGTCTTCAAACGAAGCGAAATCTAGAAATATTGAATTTCTCTCTGGTGCCTATTTAAGTGAGAGAAAAGTGCCGAAGCATGACATTAAGTTCAGTGGTAAGTATGTTGAGTTTGAAAGTAAATCACCGATTGAGTTAATCGATGTTCTTGATGGACTTTCTAAGCAATATAATATTCAGTATGTATTCTCAGATGAGTTAGAAGATGAAAAGTCGGAAGAGAATAAAAAGTCATCAGGCTCATCATCGGCGAAGAAAATAAAATACTCAGGACCTCTGGCTGGTTTTTTTGATTATTTAAGTAGTGCATATAACATGCACTTTGAATTTGGTCATAATAACTTAGTTAAGGCATATCATTATAAAAATCAAGTTTTTAACCTCCAGCAATACTTTGATGATAATAAATTTAGCTCGTCAATGCAGATTGGGGGTACCAGTGGCACATCAAGTGGTCTAAAAGGTACTGCAGATACCGCTATAGAATCTAATAGTTGGAAAAAAATCGATGAGTTTTTAAGTGCATCCTTAGGTGAAACTGGAAAATTTACAATTTTTGAAGATTATTCACTAGTTACAGTAAAAGCCCGACCTGATAAGTTTTTATTGTTACATACTTTCTTTGACAAGTTGATCAATGAGAGCAAGATGCAAATCGCGGTTGATTATAGAGTGGTTTCTCTTAGTGAAGAACGCTTAAATCAGTTAGCTGCCAAATTTGGTATTGAAAATGCAGGGAAATACAGTATTACCAGTGATATGGTCGATGCGATCTCTTTAAGTCAAGTAGGGGGGGGATTAGGCGCTTCATATCGCTCTGCCTCAGCAAGATTAGATGCAGTGGTTAATGAGTTATCACAGGAAGTAATGCATGAGGGGCATTTTATCGGTATCCCTAACAGAGTAATGCCACTAAATGTCACTACAAACTCGAAGTATATATCCTCAATCGAAACAACAAAAGATACCAATACTGATGAGGAAACGAGAACTGTCAAAGTTTCTGACTTAGTAACAGGTTTTAGCATGATGGTTATGCCGAAAATCTTAGATGATGGACGAATTCAAATATCGTCTGGCTTTTCAAGAAAACAGTTAGTGTCTATTGGTACTGCACAAGGTATTACTCTACCAACAGTTGATGAAAATGAATCAATGAATACCGTAACGATGAATCCTGGTGAAGTACGCCTAGCAATGCTATTTAAGGATAATTACATTCAGAATAGTAATGGTGTTCAATTATTAGGTGGTGGTACTGAAAATAAGAAATCGGCTCGTTATATTGCTGTGCTTGTTGGTGCAAGCAGTTACAAAACCAATGATCTTGCTAGTAATAGAGTAAATATATAT
Source organism: Vibrio cholerae ATCC 14035 (assembly GCF_000621645.1). Taxonomy (GTDB): domain Bacteria; phylum Pseudomonadota; class Gammaproteobacteria; order Enterobacterales; family Vibrionaceae; genus Vibrio; species Vibrio cholerae. The sequence continues at coordinate 21,225 of NZ_JHXR01000022.1, forward strand.
GACTAGCATATGGTTACATGAGTCAGATTTTAGATATGTTAACTTAGATGTAGAAAGATACCAAAAAAAATATCGTTTGACATTGACTAATGGAAATAAGTACGTATTTATTAAAGATAAAGAAGATATATCTGATGTTAATCCATTTATCCCTTATATTCTCATGGAAGAAGGAATGAATAATGTATTAGTAAAATCAGATGATTACAAAGATATCCTCATTTATCAAGGCGTCAATATTCAATGTCTGGATTTTCTTAATGATAATGATATATCCGTTGAGAAATTAGTTGATTTTGAAACAGTAGAACTTAAAGCAGATGAGCTAAATAAAATAAAAGCACGAAGGTTGGATGCACAACTGATTGAAGATGAAGTCAAAAATAATAAAGTGTTTATTATTGGATTCATTGCTATTGTAATAATTAGTATCGGCGTATTTTGGTTAATGTGATTATGAAGATTAGCAGTTTGAAGAAGGGAAGCAATTTCAGTATTAATATAAAAAATATAAAGCTTGATAAAAAATTGTTAGTGGCAATTATTTTTTTAGTTTTATCAATACTGGGAGGTGGAGCCTATTTATACTATGAAAATGAGAAAACGAAAAAGTTAGAGCAGGCAAGATTACAGAAAATTCAAAAAGAGAACTCTGACAAACAAACCTATTTGTCAGATTTTAAATCGGCTTTTGAAGGTCTTGATTACCAAGCGCTAACTGGTTTTTATGATGTACTCAGATCTGATATCGATTTTTTCAGGGTAAATAATTGGTTATTAGATGTAATGGACTGTAATGTTAACTGTAATTTAGCCTTTAAACGAGGAAGCTTTGACACCTTTACTTATTTAGAAATGAATCGAAATGGAGCTGTTATAAAACCACAGTTCGACCAGAATAAGCTCCAGTTTGCAAATGTGGATTATATATCTGGTTTTCGTTCTATTTATCTCAAAGATCTCACTGAGCAAGAGAGAGATAAGAGTGAAAATATCATTGAACAGTGCTCAACAAAACTTTCTGAACTGTATAATTTGCAGTTGTTAATGAAAGAACAGGTGAAATTTAAAATAAATCTTCCTAGGAATGTAACTTCAATATCGGGTTATGACTGGGTAAAAAATAGTGACATTAAATTCGGTTCTATTGAAATTGAAAATATGCCAGAGAAAAACTTGGGTCTGATGAAAAATATTATGAATAATAGTATGATGATTACGTCTATCTCTTTGCAAAATTCAAGTTTTAAATCCAAGTTAAATTATTACTGCTATTAAGGTGGGATTAGAGAAATGAATATCAAACTATCATTTATTTCAATTGCTTTTCTATCGTTAAGTTTTAATGTTGCTGCTAACGAATTTGAAAAATCTCAAGAGCACTACAAAAGTGTAACTGATTTAAAAAACAAAATCGAAATACTAGAGTTAGAAAAGAAAATAACAGAGCTGAGTGGCGAGATTCGCAATGCAAGAATGCCAAAAATAGATAAGTCTGCACCCGTTTTATCTCCTCAGCCTGTAGTAAAATCGTCAGAAGAATTACAAAAAAGTATCGAACATATAGAAGAAGAGCTCAAAGTGGAATTGGCTTATTTGGTTAACAATGGTCAACAAAAAAAATATACATTCAATCTTAATGGCAAACTTATCACATTGGTTAATGGTGATTTTGTAAATGGTTGGAAATTCATTGAAGACCAAAATAAAATTCAATTTTTCAAGGGCAATAAGGTAATCGATGTCAATTGATATAAAGTATTTAAGTCGTATTGATATAGATCGTGAGGAGTTTTTCTTTAAAGACTCGAGATTAATGTGTAAGAAATTCGATGAAGAGCGTGAGGTATTAACTCTTCTCGAATTCGATACAAAATTTCGGGTCAATCTTCTGAAGAAAGATAAAGTTTATAAGTATTTCTTAGTTTCAGATGCAAATCATAAATTATTAATAGCGAATCTTGTTACCGAGCAGCAAGCTAAAGACTTAAGTTTTATAGAAAAAGATATAATGAAAATTGCATCATCTGCTACAGCTTATGGTGCAAGTGACATCCACTTCATCCGAGAGGATAGGATTTGTAAAATAAAATTCCGTGTGAATGGCACAATGATCGACTATAGAGAAATATTAAGTTCAGAAGCCGATTCGCTAATGTTTGTTCTATACAATGTGATGGCAACAACGAAAGAAACGACGTGGAACCGAAAACTACCTCAAGATGCAAATATTATTCTTGTGATCAACGAAAAGGCATATCGCTTTCGTTACGCACATATGCCTTTATTTGGTGAGGGAGGGAAAAACTATCATGCGGTAGTTCGTATTATCTATCCTTCAAATAATTTTGTTTGTACAAACTATCAAGATATTGGGTATAACGAGGCTGATACCGATGCGATTGCAAGAATTCTAAATACATCTTATGGATTGTTCATTGTTTCCGGAACAACAGGTTCTGGTAAATCAACATCTTTGAAAAAGTATATAGAATTACTTTTCTTTAATAAATATAAGGGAAAAGGATGTTTTGTCACCGTTGAAGATCCTGTCGAGTATTTAATTTCTGGAGCACAGCAAAGCTCAATTGTTGCCGATAATGATGATAAAACAAAGAACCCATTTGCTGATGCGGTACGTTCAGCGATGCGTCGAGATCCGGACGTTATTATGATCGGTGAAATTCGTGATAAACCTACCGTTGAGGCTCTATCAAGTGCTGTAGAAAGTGGCCACTATTGTCTTACGACCATCCATGCAGGTTCTGTTGTTTCTGTTTTACAAAGACTTTCAGGATTAGGGATGAAGGCTGACAAAATAGCATCACCTGGATTTCTGGCTGGTATTACAAGTCAGAAATTAATTCCCGAACTTTGCCCAAGTTGTAAAGTTTCCTTTGTTGATGAACGTTATCAGCGTGCTGTATTTAGCGCGAATGAAAATGGCTGTGAGGCATGTAATCATTCTGGGTTTAAAGGAAGGCTGCTTTTATTAGAAACATTAGTCCCAACAGTTGAAGATTTAGAGCTAGTGGCGAGTGAAAACTGGGTTTCCCTTTATCGTAAATATCGGGAGCGACGCTTTATAAAAACTGGAAAAAAAGGTCTTGGTGAAGGCTTCAGCATTAAAGATAAAGCTTATTACAATGTTTTAAAAGGTAAAGTGTGTCACGAATATTTTATGCTGCATTTCGGTCAGTTAGATCATGAGGATGAAAATATAATATATGAAAATTATCTCCAAGAAGTATAGGCTAGAACTTTATTCAATGCTTGTGGACTTATTGAATGATAATATCCCACTCTATGATGCATTAAATAAAATACAAAATGAGGGAGTGGGCATCTATGATAAGAATTTTATTAAATCCATTGAATTAATTAAGGATAGGATGAAAAGTAATTCATCACTAACGGATGCCTTAACTGGACTAATACCAGATAAAGAAGTTTTGATGATTAATGTTGCAGAAAACTCAGGTAAGATTTCGAGTGGTATTGCTGCAATACGCAAAAACATTATCGATGCAGATGAGATCAAATCTAAAGCTATCTCATCTATGATCACGCCTAGCGTGATGCTTATCGTGACTATGGTTGTTATTGCTGGCTATTCAGTAAAAGTATTTCCCACATTTGAGTCTGTACTTCCTGTGAGCCGGTGGCCCGGTGTTACCCAAGCACTTTATAACCTTGGATTTTCATTGTATGAAGGCTTGTGGATCAAAGTTCTTATTTTTGTCGCTATCTTCATTACGATTTTAGTTTTTATGTCTAAAAACATTACAGGGAATTTCAGAGATGGTTTTTTAGATAAGCTGCCACCTTTTAATTTTGTAAAGCATATTGCAGCAACAGAATTTTTGGCCAATATGTCCATGTTGCTAGATAGTCGAGTCCCATTTAAAGAAGGTCTGGACATTGTCGATCATAAAACGACACGCTGGCTCTCCTCACATTTGCAAAGAATGAAAGCTAACATGCAAGAAGGGCTAGACTACAAACAGGCTCTCGACACCAATTTACTAGATAAAAAAATGCTCCTGACAATGGCTGTTTATTCAGAACTACCTAATTTTTCGGATGTAATGCAAAAATTAGCTATTGAAGCCAATATAAATCTACATAAAAAAATTGCCACTTTAGCAGGGGTAATGAAAAATATTTCACTAATAACGTTGGCGTTGTCTGTGATTTGGATCTTCGGTGCGATCTTTTCGCTCGTTGATAAACTAAGTTCATCTTTATAGTGAGGATATATGAGATATAAAAAAACCTTAATGTTATCAATCATGATTACATCATTTAACTCATTTGCATTTAATGATAATTATAGTTCAACCAGTACGGTTTATGCTACGTCTAATGAAGCTACGGATTCAAGGGGGAGTGAGCACCTTAGATACCCTTATTTAGAGTGTATCAAAATCGGTATGAGTAGAGATTATCTTGAAAACTGTGTGAAAGTATCTTTTCCAACCTCTCAAGATATGTTTTATGACGCATACCCATCGACAGAATCTGACGGTGCTAAGACAAGAACAAAAGAAGATTTCTCTGCTCGGCTTTTAGCTGGTGATTATGATAGTTTACAGAAATTGTATATAGATTTTTATCTTGCTCAAACGACTTTCGATTGGGAAATACCGACAAGGGATCAAATTGAGACACTAGTTAATTATGCTAATGAAGGTAAATTGTCTACGGCACTTAATCAAGAGTATATTACAGGTCGATTTCTTACAAAAGAAAATGGTCGATATGATATTGTGAATGTTGGTGGTGTTCCAGATAATACTCCAGTTAAACTACCAGCTATTGTTTCTAAACGCGGACTAATGGGTACAACTTCTGTAGTTAATGCAATTCCCAATGAAATTTATCCTCATATCAAAGTTTATGAAGGGACTCTTAGTCGTTTAAAACCTGGTGGTGCAATGATCGCAGTATTAGAATATGACGTAAATGAATTAAGTAAGCACGGGTATACCAATCTGTGGGATGTGCAGTTTAAGGTTCTTGTTGGAGTTCCACATGCAGAAACAGGAGTTATCTATGACCCTGTTTATGAAGAAACTGTCAAACCATATCAGCCTAGTAACAACTTAACGGGTAAGAAGTTGTATAATGTATCTACAAATGACATGCATAATGGTTACAAGTGGTCAAATACTATGTTCTCAAATTCTAATTATAAAACGCAAATATTATTAACTAAAGGAGATGGAAGTGGTGTGAAACTGTATAGCAAAGCATATTCAGAGAACTTTAAATAAAATAGATAAGATAACAGCCACATTCGTGGCTGTTATCTTATCTCAAAAAACATAAAATAACATGAGTTACTTTATGTTTTTCTTATGTAATACGTCTGTAACTTGTTCTTATGTCTGTTATGTAGTTTTATATTAACTTCGATTTTAAGATAACTTTACGTGGATGGCTCTCTGCGTTTATTTATATATCTTCAGAGTAGAACGCAATGATTGGGAAAAAATCTTTTCAAACTAATGTATATAGAATGAGTAAATTTGATACTTACATATTCAATAACTTATATATAAACGACTACAAAATGTTCTGGATAGATAGTGGAATTGCAAAGCTTATAGATAAAAATTGCTTGGTTAGTTATGAGATAAATTCAAGTTCAATTATCTTACTCAAGAAAAACTCTATTCAGCGATTTTCTTTGACTTCATTATCAGATGAAAATATAAATGTTTCTGTAATTACAATAAGTGATTCATTTATACGTTCACTAAAATCTTACATTCTTGGTGATCTCATGATAAGGAATTTATATAGTGAAAATAAAGATCTATTACTTTGGAATTGTGAACATAATGATATAGCTGTCCTTTCTGAAGTGGTAAATGGTTTCAGAGAAATTAATTATTCAGATGAGTTCCTAAAAGTTTTTTTTTCAGGGTTCTTCTCGAAAGTAGAAAAAAAATATAACTCTATATTTATTACTGATGATCTTGATGCTATGGAGAAAATTTCATGTTTAGTAAAAAGTGATATTACGCGTAATTGGCGTTGGGCAGATATTTGTGGTGAATTAAGAACGAATCGGATGATTTTGAAAAAAGAACTAGAGTCTCGAGGAGTAAAGTTTAGAGAATTAATTAATAGCATTCGAATATCATATTCAATTTCACTAATGAAAACCGGTGAATTCAAAATAAAACAGATTGCATATCAGTCTGGGTTTGCTAGCGTTTCATATTTTTCTACAGTATTTAAGTCAACCATGAATGTAGCACCAAGTGAATATTTATTTATGTTGACAGGAGTTGCAGAAAAATAATGGAATACGTTTACTTGATCCTATTTTCGATTGTATCACTGATTTTGGGTAGTTTTAGTAATGTTGTGATTTATCGTCTACCAAGAAAAATTTTACTAAAGAATCATTTTTTTTATGACATCGATTCAAATCGTTCCATGTGCCCTAAATGTGGAAATAAAATCAGTTGGTATGATAATGTTCCATTGTTAAGTTATTTGTTACTTCATGGTAAGTGTAGACATTGTGATGAAAAAATTTCATTAAGTTATTTTATTGTCGAGTTATCATTTTTTATAATCGCATTTCCAATATATTGGTTATCAACTGACTGGGTTGATTCGTTCGTATTGCTCGGGCTTTACTTTATTTTATTCAATCTTTTTGTAATTGATTTTAAATCTATGCTATTGCCAAATTTACTTACGTATCCGATATTCATGTTGGCATTTATTTATGTGCAGCAAAATCCAGCATTAACAGTTGAAAGCTCTATTATTGGTGGTTTTGCGGCTTTCATCATATCCTATGTGAGTAATTTCATTGTTCGGTTATTCAAAAGAATCGATGTGATGGGAGGTGGAGATATAAAGCTCTATACTGCGATTGGTACTCTTATCGGTGTTGAGTTTGTACCATATTTATTCTTGCTGTCCTCGATTATTGCATTTATTCATTGGTTTTTTGCTAGAGTCTCATGTCGGTATTGCTTATATATCCCTCTTGGACCAAGCATTATTATCTCTTTTGTAATTGTTTTTTTTTCAATCCGTTTAATGTGAGCTAAAATGAAGTTTTCTATCAAGTTACTAATGATTTTTACATCAATTATAATTACTATTTCATCTATCCTTACTTACTTTCAGATGCATGGAACCAATGAATATCTTGATCGTACGATAAAAGATACTATTTCTGAAACGCTAGACTCTTTGGAAGATAAAATAAATCTTTCTATTGAGTCCAAGGTCGATGTGTCAAAATCTGTTATCGACATTTATGAAAATTTACTGGAGGGGGAATCCCCTCTCAGTAAATTTAAGGATGTTGATGTCAATCATCTTTCAAATGTTTTTCAATTGTTCGGATATGCTGATGAAAGAACAGGAGAGATCATTACTAATGACCCAAACTTTAAAGTGCCTACAGGATTCGATCCAAGGACTCGATCGTGGTATTTAAATGCAAAAAAATTGAATACCTTTAGTTTGTCTGAGCCGTATGTCGATCTCATTACAGAGAAGTTAATGGTGACAACAAGTGCACCAATATATAATAAAAACGATTTAACAGGAGTTATATTTTTTGATATACCACTAGATGACGTTCAGGAATTAATTAAAAGCTACAATCCATTTGATGCCGGCACGATTTTTATCGTTGATAACAGTGGGAAAATAATTTTCGGTAATAAAAATGATATATCGGGTAAAAATTTATTTGGAGACTTTGATAGCTTCCCTCTATCGGTAAGTGAGTCAAAAACGAAAGATAAAAATGGGGTAAATTACGATGTATTCATCAAAATGTCAGACTTTGGCGATTGGAATCTTGTTTCTATTATCGACCATGATAAAGCACGCTCTGATATTATCACGTTGAGAAACAATAGTATATTTACTGCCGTCATTTTAGCAAGTGTTTTCTTTGCTATCTTGTTGTTTACTATGCGGTTAATGCTGAAGCCATTGCATCAATTAACCGATGCAATGGTAAATATTTCATCGGGCAGTGCTGATCTTACGGTTCGTATCCCGAATAGTACGGATCAAGAGTTTTCAAAAATAATAAATTCCTTTAACATTTTTGTTGGTAATCTGCAATCTATTGTGTCGGAGGTTAAAATGAACTCAGAAAAAATAAATTGCATAACTACTGAAACACAAGAGCTAGTCGAAGTTTGCAATAATAGCGTAGCTGATCAGTATCGTGAACTTGATATGCTAGCTAGCTCAATGAATGAGATGGTGGCAACATCTAATCAGATTGCACAAATTACATCCGAAGCATCAGAGATCACATCTAAGATTAACGGTCAAGTGAATGAAGGAGTCGGTGCTGTTTCTTCTGTTACCGAAAGTGTAGGTAATTTAGTTGAGAAGTTGGATAAGACGAAATCTGTTATCCAAGATCTTAATCGCCAAACTCAAAATATAGATGTTATTTTGAAGGCTATTAATGATATTGCTGACCAAACAAACCTTCTTGCTCTTAATGCTGCAATTGAGGCTGCACGAGCTGGGGAAAATGGACGAGGTTTTGCTGTGGTTGCTGATGAGGTACGCAGCCTAGCAATAAAGACACAAGAGTCTACTAAAAATATAGGAAGTATTATCCATATATTACAAGAAAACTCTTTGCTATCCGTTCATGTTATGGATGAAAGTTTTAATATTGCCTCTGAAACTATGACTATATCAGCTGATTCAAAACAATGTTTAGACAATATTAGTCAATCAGTAATACAAATTGTTGATATCACAAATCAAGTAGCTACAGCTGCTTACGAACAAAGTCACGTATCAGAGGAAATAAACAGCAACTCTATTTCTATAAAAGATAAAGCAGATACCTTATCAAGTTTGGGTAATAAGATTTCTCAACAGGCTTATTCTCAAAAAGCACTGATTGGTCATCAAGATGATTTAATCAGTAAGTTTATCATTTAATATGGATGTATTTCATGAAAAGTAAGAATCGATTTTTATTAATTTCTTTACTATCATTTTCTACGAGTGTTTTTGCGGATGTTAATCTTTATGGACCTGGTGGTCCACATGTGCCATTGATTAAAGTTGCAGAAAGTTTTGAAAAATCACAATCAAAACGCGTTAATATTACTTTTGGACCTCAAGCTACTTGGAATGACAAAGCAAAAAAAAATGCTGATATTTTATTCGGTGCATCAGAACATTCTGCTCTAGCTATTGCAGAAGGACATAGTGAAAGATTTTCAAAATTTAATATTCATCCTGTATTCATGCGTGAAGCAATTATCTTAGTAAAAAAAGGTAATCCGAAAAATATTAAGGGTATGGCTGATCTTTTGAAGCCTGGTATCGGAATCGTCGTAAATGATGGAGCAGGTGTAAGTAATACATCGGGCACTGCTGTTTGGGAAGATTCAGTTGGTAGAATGAAAAATGTTGAGAAACTCCAGGCATTTAGATCTAATATTCACGTTTTTGCCCCAAATAGTGGATCAGCGCGTAAGGCGTTTGTTGATGGTGAAGATATTGATGCATGGATTACATGGGTCGATTGGGCCATAGCTAATCCAACAATCGGCGATATGGTTAGAATGGAGGATGAATATCGTATTTATCGTGACTTCAACGTTGTTCTTGCCAAAAATCCATCTAGTGAAGCGATTGACTTTTTTGATTATCTAACAAAAAGCAAAGACGCTGAAGCAATCTTTCAGCACTATGGCTGGTTTAAGTGATTTTAGGGAGAGTACATGTACTCTCCTATGAAATTTTTCGTAGGAACTAATATGAATCAAAGAGTTAGTGTTATTTATGCTACTTTCTGGGATAGACTATGGGCATCATTGATTGATAGTTTAGTGCTATCGGTATTAATTCTAGCTGTCATTTTGTTTATATTTAATGTCTTTGATGTGGATGTTGCAATAAACAGTAGATACGTCGATATCGCTAATTTATCTTTATCACTTTGCATTACTATTTTATTTTGGAATTTTAAATCTGCAACACCTGGCAAGATGCTCTTAAAATTAAAAGTTGTTGATGAGCATACTCTTAATAAGTTGACATTTAAGCAATCTATAATTCGTTATTTGTCATATTATATTAGTCTGTTAGGCTTTTTCATCGGCTTTTTCTGGATTTTCTTTAACAAAAAAAATCAAGGATGGCATGATAAAATCGCAAAGACCATCGTAATAAAATTGCCATCTAGTACTCAGTAATATTTAAAATGAATAAGACACTTAGGATTACATTATTATCTATATCTGGTTCAAAAACATTTAACATAAAATTCAGACATAGAGTGTTTTTACATTTGACTTTTTGTTTTATTATGTTGTTTTTTTTGGCAATAGCTATGTTGATTTTTAATTTTGACATGAAATTGAGTTCCTCTCTTCTAAGTCAGATAAAAAATGAATATAAGACCTTTTTCTTAGAGAACAAAATATCATCAATTAACAGTTCTTCATCTGAACTAATGGAAGATTTGTTTTCAAAGCAAGAGCGTTACGAGTTAGCTATCAATCGTTTAGAAAGATTAGAATCTTTTGTACATAGCGCTGAATCGATCGATATGGTGACTGTTACAGAGCAACTTGGTAGCTATATGAAAGAAACTGTGTTGAATGAGATTCCTAATGGCTTTCCTATTCCTGATGCAAAGATATCATCTCGCTATGGTGAACGTGTGCATCCAGTTACCAAAGTTAAGCAGATTCACCATGGAATTGATTTCCCTGCTGCTATTGGCACACCAATCTATTCACCAGCAGATGGTGTTGTTGAAGCGATAAGAGTCAGTACCCAGGGTTCAGGTAATTTTATGCGTCTTCAGCATACTTATGGATTTAGTAGTAGTTACTCTCATTTGCATAAGTTCTCGGTTAAAGAGGGGGATTTTGTCAAAAAAGGTGAATTAATTGCGTACTCAGGAAATACTGGGTTATCCTCTGGGCCACACCTACACTATGAAATCCGTTTCCTCGGTAAATCCCTAGACCCTCACCCATTTATAAAATGGAATTACGATAATTTTTCTGAAATTACTAATAAAGTACCATTAATCAAATGGGATGAATTGCTGACTAACATTGAGATCCGGATTGCAATGAATCCGAATCTCAATGCACAATAAGACTAGAAGTAGTACTTTGAATTTAAACTTATAGAAAGCACATCATTGTACTTATCGAACTGATATCTTAACTCTGTTCCAACGCTAAGCTCTGGAATTAAATTATAATCCAACCCTAACGAAAATAGTGCACCAAAGCGATTCTTTTTAAGACCTGTTTCTAATAGAGCTTTTCTAATCTCTATATCATCATTTAGGAGTAATTCTAGCTCTTCATATTTTCCAGAATATGCTTCATATTGTGTATGTGTCACACCAACTTTTATATTTGTTTTCAATTGCTGATGAATGGGGTATGAGTAAACTGAGATTAATGCAAGTTGTTTAGCTTCAATCTCAGAGCTCCATTCGTGCTCTTTTCTATATTGTTGATTATTTAAAGATTCAATTCCTATAAACTTACTGTATTGATCTTCTAATTTATAACTTGAATAGTTGATTTCAAAAGAAAAATTATCATTAAATTTATAACCAATTAGTCCACCTAAAAACATATCTTCCATATTGGGGTTTAGGCTAACAGCGTCACTTTGATAGTTCGTCTCAAAGCTATGATTTGCTGTTCCAATTCCAAGTTCAAGACCAATATACGGTGCTGCATTTGCTGATAAAGTCGTAAACAAAAAAATTGCTGATAAAGTTTTTTGCATTTTTTACTCCTATTTTTACCTGTGTTTCACATTTTATTCTAACTTTAATTTTTTATTTTTTTTATGCTAACTCGTTAAATTTTTAAAAATAAATTTAACAAAATGTATAAAGCGATTTTTTTCATTTTTAACAAGGATAATTAATTCTTGTTTTTTGTTTAATAGGCTTAAGATGAAGATTCGTATTGTATCATTGATAGTTTTGGGTTTTCTTATAGGTTGTAAGCATGAAAGTATAATTACCCCTACTGTGCCTGCTGATGGTTCGGGTGGTAACGCACTAAATCCTGGTTTGGTAGGTGGTTATTTGCCAGATATTGGTGTTCCGGATCCCATTATCTCGCTATCCATGACTTTAGATGGTAACTTGAAATTTGATAGTTCTTTACTGTGTAATGATCAAGATGCCTCTCATATTTCAAATATCACAAAAAGATAATGTCTTTTGTACGATCAACGGGCGTTCAATCGCAACATTTACCGCTCCCTTTGACGCTAATAAAAATGGCCGTAACACTGATTCTGAAGTTTTATCTTTAATCTCTGCGGATGAGTACCGGGACTCGCCAGTTCGACAGGAAAATCTCCAAATTTTAATGAAAAATATGGCGACAATACATGGAGATAAAATATCTCTAGTTTTCCGAAGTACTCTTGATGCCTTGACATTCGAAAATTATTTACGGCACAATTTAGATCTTCCCAAAGACCAATTTTTAGAAGCAATTACAGAAAAAATCGCCAATGATAATCAGGTCGATAAGCAACCTTCAACTCATGTGCCTAATATCTCTCCATCATTCACGCCTGGGACTTCATCTAATTTGAATAGTCCATTCGTTTCTGCTAATGCTGAAGAGTCTTTGAGCTATATACCGACAGATGTTATTCCTTCGCTTGGTCGCTTACTTGATAGTCAAGGTCGAGTTATTAATGGTGTTTCATACTTCAGTAATAATACTCGTGGTATTACTGGTGTAGATAAAACAGGGGCTATTTTAAATGATGGTTCATTTGAATTTTCGTGGGGAGATATTATTAGCTTTTCAATCGATACATTTGAATTAGGTAGTACTCGAGCTAATAAAACTGATTTTTATATCAGTGAATTAGGTAAGGACAATGAGGGTAAGAATGCTGAAGCTTTGATTCATCGTTATGCAAGTATTGATGATTCTAAGCTTATCATTCCAGATAAAGTTACGCAGATTTTTTCCCTATACCCTAATGTCATTAATGAAGTGATTTCATTATCATTACCTAATGGCGATATCGAACTTGATATTGGAGATGGTAAAACTCAGATTGTACCTGGTGAATTCTTTAAGCAGTTTGATTCTGGATTAGCAGCACTTATCGATCAATCTATTTCACCTATATCGAGGTTCAAATTTGAAGACAGTTTGCCTAAGAAAAAGTCAGCAATTGATTCTGAATCTTCACAAATCCAAGATATTATTAATAAACTCTGGGGTGCAACCGATACCGTACAAGCTAATGGATGGAAAAAAGTCGATCGTTTTCATATTTTTCATGACAGTACAAACTTCTACGGTAGTACAGGAAGTGCCCGAGCACAAGCAGCGGTGAATATTGCTAATAGTGCATTTCCAGTCTTAATGGCTCGTAATGACAATAATTACTGGATTGATTTTGGTAAACCTAAAGCATGGGATTCGAATAGTCTGGCATTTATTACTGAAGCACCTTCTACAGTTGTGCCTGATAAAGTATCTGAAGATACATCAACCTTTAATTTACCTTTTATTAGTTTGGGCGAAATTGGTAAAGGCAAGCTGATGGTACTAGGAAATGCGCGATATAACAGTGTCTTAGTCTGTCCTAATGGATTTAGTTGGGGCGGAACTGTTAAAAATGGTACTTGTAGCTTAAGTAGTGATCGTGATGATATGGCTAATTTTTTTAGTAATGTCATCCGCTATCTTACGGGAAGTACTTCCAATGATGTTATTGTTGGAACTAATATTCCAGAAGTTTACTTTAAATCATCTGGCCAAACTATGGGGTCAAAAGCCAATTTTGAACTCGATTCAAGATTCTCTAAGCAAACTCAACAGTTGACTAGTTTCCATGATTTAGATGTTAATACTATACCTCTTATTATTATCAATGCATACGACTATAAAGGAAAAAACATAAATAGTCCGTATGATATTCCATTAAGTGCTGATGTAGGCAGTCCGAAATTGTCTCGTTCTGATGTCACTGATTTAATTGATTATATAAACAACGGTGGTAGTGTATTAATGATGGAGACTATCATTAATACAAATAACAGTGAGATTTCTCGTTTATTGGACAGTGCTGGTATTGCTTTTGGCATTGGAAACAGTGTAGTTGCTGACGGTAATGGCCCGAGTGGAGGCCACCCAGATCGCCCACGTAGTCAGCGAGAGCACGGTATTTGGGTTATTGAGCGATATGCAGCTGTTGAAGACGAGTCTTCTGGTCAACAGACGCTACCTTATGTGATTAATAGTGATGGTTCAATTGAGTGGAAGTATATTGTAGAGAATAGGCCCGATGATAAACCTAAACTTGAAGTCGCGAGTTGGGTTGAATCTGAAGCTGGAGATAAATTAATTACTCACTATGCATTTATTGATGAGTCTCAGCACTGGAAAAAAGATATTTCAGGTAAAATAATCTATAACGTGGCAGGGAAGCCGGAAGTAGATAATGCATCATTATCTTTGGCTAAAAATAAAGTACTTGATGCTTTTAAAAACAGTAGTGGCCAGAGAGCCTACTCTGAATGTAAAAATTCTGAGTTTCATTATGAGATTAATTGCTTAGAATATCGTCCAGGTAATTCAATTCCTATTACTGGTGGTTTGTATGTACCCCGATATACTGATATTAAGTTAGGAGAGTCTGAAGCCAATGCTATGGTAAAGGCGGCTAATCTTGGTACAAATATTCATGCTTTATATCAGCATGAACGTTATTTCCGAACTAAAGGAAAGTCGGGAGCCCGTTTAAATAGTGTTGATTTGAATCGAATTTATCAAAATATGTCAGTATGGCTTTGGAACGACCTTGATTATCGTTATGATGATAAGCAATCCGATGAGCTTGGATTTAAAGTTTTTACACAGTATTTGAATTGTTACACTAGTAACAACGCTGGTGGTAATACAACTTGCCCAGAAGAATTGAAAGATGAACTTACTCAGCTAGGTATGATTTATGACGAAAAATCAGGAAGCTATGCAGGTCAAATGGATCCAAGTTACCCACTTAATTATATGGAAAAGCCACTGACCCGTTTAATGTTAGGGCGCTCATTCTGGGATCTTGATATCAAAGTTGATGTCAGAAAGTACCCCGGTGAAGTCACAACAAGATCAGGTGGAGGGGATATTACTCTTGACATGCGTAATAATACGGCAGCTTGGTTTGCGGGTAATAGGCAGCCGACAGGGCAGTGGGCCGAAGCTCATCAGCCTTTTAGTGTTTCAGTCTCAGGAGAAACATCGCCTGTCACCATCACCATTGCATTGGCTGATGATTTAACTGGCCGAGAGAAGCATGAGCTTGGTTTAAAGCGTCCTCCTCGCATGAGCAAATCATTTGTTATTGGCGGCGATAGTCCGAAAATGCAGACTTTTACCGTACCCTATGGTGGGTTAATATATGCACAAGGGGGAAATTCTCAACAGGTCAAACTAACATTTTCAGGAACTATAGATGCACCGCTCTATATTGACGGTAAGTGGAGAAACCCTCTTTTATCTGGCGCACCAATTGGTGAAGTAGTGTCAGACACCTTCATATTTACTGCACCTAAAGCAAATTTAAATGCCGATGGTTATTTGGGGGGGATCGAACAGTTTGCAAAAGATCTTGATCAATTCTCAGCGGATTTAAACGATTTTTATGCCCGTGATGAAGGTGCGGACGGTGACAAAAATCGCAAAGCTACTGATAAGTCAATGCCTAATAATCGTCACCATTTCGTCAATGATGTCGCAATAAGTGTTGGTGCTGCACACTCTGGCTATCCGGTCATGAATGATAGTTTTATTACCAGTAGCCGTAGTTTGAACACTATGCCGCTGAACAGCTGGCTGCTTTGGCATGAGGTCGGGCATAATTCAGCAGAAGCTCCTTTTAATGTTGATGGGGCCACAGAAGTTGTAAACAACTTACTTGCCTTATATATGCAAGATCGTCATCAAGGAAAAATGTCTCGTGTAGAACAGGATATCCGTTATGCTTTCGATTTTGTTAATGCTGAGCATGGGCATGCTTGGGGAGCCGGTGGTGCTGGTGAACGTTTAGTTATGTTTGCGCAACTTAAAGAGTGGGCAGAAACTGAGTTTGATATAAATGACTGGTATAATGATAAGCTACCTGGTTTTTATATTGAAGAAAGCGGAATAAAAGGTTGGAACTTGTTTAAACTGATGCATCGGTTAATGAGAAATGAGAACGATGACCAAATCAATATGAAGGGAGAAAATCAATGTAAGATATCTGGTATTGGTAAAAGTGATCTATTAATGCTTTGTGCATCATATGCCGCTCAGACGGATTTGTCAGAATTTTTTAAAGCATGGAATCCGGGAAGTAAGGCATTTCTCTATCCAGATGATCCTCAGCCATATTACGAAGGAGGAATAACTCCTTCTGGGATTCAGAGAGTCAAATCTTTAAAATTGAATCTTCCCCAAAAAAATCCCCTTTCTATAAACAGTGTTACACAACATTAGTACAGTTATTCCCCCTAGCTTAGCTAGGGGGATCTAGTTTGCTTCCTAACATAAAATCCTACTCAGATTTTATGTTAAATATTTTTTGTTTCACTCTCATAAATTAGGAATGAATAGTTTTTATTTCATATAGAAAACAACATCTATATGTTCTGGAGTATTATATTTGACGTCATATATATGATGAAAAACATTTAGTTACTATTGAATATCCTAAGGGTTAATATTGAGGTTGGTTACATTGCTATAATAATATTATAGAGATAGGTTTGTGTGTGTTTTTTTAAAACAAAAAAAAGGCGCACCGCAGTGCGCCAAAAAGTGCTTAATCGTCAGCTTGTAACAATACATGAGGTAACCGCTCATGTATGTTTATAGTGCCAGTATCATAGCTGTTATGAAAGATGATTTTGTTTTTTTTAAGTGGAAAATATTTTTTTAACGCTCTTGTTTCTATTTAAGCTTATGAATTTAGTGATACGCTGAACTTGGCCTCTTTAGGCTTTCACTAAGTGCAAATATTTATCACCAGCCATACTGTAACATCCATAGCTAGATTTTTCTATGTGCTCGCTTTACCAACCCATGAGTTTTCGACGTTTCTCTAAATAGTCGGTACGGTTGTATGCTTTACTTATTTGTATGAGCCAATGCGGGTTCAATAACATCAGGTTTAAAGCCCTGTTCATTAAAAGTGGTACTTGCCAAAGCCCGAACACCGTGCGCGATCACTCTATCTTTAAATCCTATTCTACTAAGTGATTTATTGGCTGTTTCTGTATTAGTGGGTACCTTTGGATTGCGGCTAGATGGGAAAATGAATGTTCTATGACCAATGATAGGCTTAATCACTTCAAGAATAACCAATGTTTATGCTGTCATTGGCACTACGTGTTCACGGTTCATCTTCATTTGCTCTTTGGATTCATATACTAAGTGCAAAGCTTATTAACTCTGTCGATTTATTCCCAACGAGCGCCTGAGACTTTGCTAGGCCGAACCATGGTGTGAGTTTGCCATTCAATTAAAAATCGCGTCACGTGCTGGATATTGTACATATAAGATAATGCATTTCATGCAGTTGTAGCGCTTTAATATGTACAACTTTGTGTTTTTTAAACACATCACGGATCCCTGCCAATGGGTTGGCATGAATGACACCGCTATTCACCACATAGTTAATGATTTCATTCATAAGTTGGGCAGTGTGTTTTACGGTTTCTAGTAATCCTTGATACTCAATTGGGCGTCATGTTGCGATGGCAATTTGTGCTGTAAGTTTACTAACGGGTATCGAACTCAATTTGGGAAAGGAATAAAGTTCAAGTTTTCTCCAATTACCTTCCAGTGTTTCTTATATTTGCCCTTGTTTACTAGCTTTCCACTGTTCTACAACAAACTTAAATGTCAGTAATGGTTTTCGCCTTTTGTTCTTCTTTAGCGAGTTGAGGATCCATGATATCCGCTAACTGTTTGCGATCCTCAAGGCTTTCTCTCGAGCTTCTGCCGAAGAGATATCGGGATACGTACCAGCAGACGACAGCACTCTAATGCTTCTAAAGTTTTGAGTACAAATTTGATGTCGTGAACGTTGGCTCCGTCACTGACAACAGCACGTGGCGATCCATTTTCATCCGTCAACAAACTGCGTTTTACGTCTTGTTTTACTCTGTCTGTTGGGTTCTTGCCTTTTTTGAGCTAGCTAAAGGAACCTTAGTTTGGCAGCCATCCATTAATATAGAACGCCAATCAATACCTTTGTTAATCATTCCATTTTGCCAAATTAGTTCAAATACACTTGCATCTCGACGCTTTTGAAAGCGACGATGTGCAGAGCTAGAGGTAAAAATACTCGCCGCGTTAAGCGTATTCCACTGACAACCAGTTCTTAGAACAAAAAGAATGCCGTTAGGATCACATCTGCTTCCATGTGGGGGGCGGTGGAAGTTTATTTTTCAATTGCTTTGTACCAGTCACAGATAGGCTACCTCTGGCTGCCTCTTCTATATGCTCGCTCCACCAGCACATCATTGGTTTTCTGCGTTCTAAGTAGTCAGTGCGGTTATAGGCACTGCGTACTTGGTTATCGTCCACGTGAGCCAATGCCGACTCAACCAAGTCTGGATCAAAGCCTTGTTCGTTGAGTGTGGTACTCGCTAGAGAGCGCAAACCGTGACTAACCAGCCTTCCAGCAAACCCCATACGTTTCAATGCCATATTTGCCGTTTGGCTGTTGCAGGGCTTTTTCGGGGCTCTATCCGACGGAAAAATAAAATCACGATGGCCACTTATCGGTTTCATTACTTCCAATAGCGCCAGCATCTGCTCTGTGAGCGGGATGCGGTGTTCTCTTCTTTTTTTCATTCTTTCAGCAGGAATGGTCCAAACCTTTTCTTCCCAATTAATTTCATCCCAACGTGCACCAGATGCTTCCGCTGGGCGCGTCATGGTGTGTAGTTGCCACTCAAGTAAACAACGGGTAGTGCGTTTGATACTGGCATTAGCGATTGCGCTCATGAGTTCGGGCAGTTCTGCTGGTGTCAGTGCTGCCATGTTTTCTTTTTTTGGTTTCTTGAAGGCGGCTTTGATGCCAGTTAATGGATTGGCCTGGATAAGACCGCAGTTAGTGGCGAAGTTCATCACTTCATTGAGTCGCTGTGTTAAACGTTTGACGGTTTCTAGGCTACCTTTGGCTTCAATCGGTTTGAGTAGTTCTATGATCTCCGGAGCGGTGATCGCTTTTACCGGTTTGTCGGAAATGTGCGGGAAGATATGTAGCTCTAATGAACGCCAGATATCAAGGGCGTAATCCGGTGTCACATCATTCTGTTTGATGGCAAACCAATCCTTTGTGACGTTCTCAAAGGTGTGCTCATGGATCTCTTTATGTACTTGTTGTTGGCGTTTTCGATCGTCTTGTGGATCGATGCCTTGTGCGATCAGCTCTTTGGCAGAAAGTAAGCTTTTTCTTGCTTGTAAAAGGGAGATGTCTGGGTACATTCCAAAGCTTAAGTTAGCTCGTTTACCGTTTGTGGGGCGATAGTAGTTGAAGATCCACTGCTTTGAACCGTTAGGTTTGATTCTAAGTCGCAAGCCATCACCATCGAAAAGATTATATTCTTTCTCTCTAGGTTTGGAGGCTTTGATCTCTTTATCTGTCAGCTTTACTGTGTTTTTTGCCATGATGGGTACACCAGATTAACACGATAAAATCAGTGTACCTTGTAGTGTACCTAAAAATCAAAGCTGCTATGGAATCTTGTGGAATAGCTATGAATGCTAAGTTATTGATTTTTTAATTGTTTTATATAAGAAAAAAGACGCCCGGAGACGTCTTTAAACTATGATTTGGTGGAGCTGGGGGGAGTTGAACCCCCGTCCGAAAACCATTCATCTTTGGTACTACATGCTTAGTCGATCTTTAATTTCACCACCGCCTGCGAACCGACACGCTAACGAATGGCTAACCTGAATTAGATCTCGCGCTTCATCCCTCAGGTGGGGGAATCCACGCCAGCTTGATTTGGTTTGACCTTCCTTATTTCCCCGTCTTACAAGCGGAAGCTAGGGAGGAAGGGCTCTGAGCAGGGTATTAAGCTGCTAGTGCGTAGTTTTCGTCGTTTGCGACTATTTTTTTGCGGTTTGTTAACGAGGCCTACCGCACCTCGGCATGCACCTCAGACTGCAAAATTCCCGTCGAATCCTGAATCAGCCCCAGAGGTAACGGGTGCATAGTACCAGAATAAGTGCTTCTGTCTAGCTCCCATTTTTCAAGTGGTTACTATTAGCGCAACGCGCTCTTCATCACTCGATCTTTTTGGCGTTGCCACTCTTTTTCTTTCAGATCTTCACGTTTGTCGTGCAGTTTCTTACCTTTCGCAACGCCAATTTTGATTTTGACCCACGAACGAGACCAGTAGAGTGACAATGCGGTTAGTGTCATCCCTTCACGGTTGATGCGGCCAAACAGGTTGTCCAGCTCGCGGCGTGAAAGTAGCAGCTTGCGGATACGGGTAGGGTTGGCTACCACGTGAGTGGAGGCTTGCTGCAACGGAATGATGGTCATACCGGAAATGAACGCTTCGCCATCTTTGATGTAGACGTAGCTTTCTGCAATGTTGGCTTTACCTTGGCGAAGTGATTTGACTTCCCAGCCTTGTAGCTCCATGCCGGCTTCAAATTCATCTTCGATGAAGTATTCGTGGCGAGCTTTTTTGTTCAGCGCGATAGTGTTGCTACCCGCTTTGGTATTGGTTTTCTTTTTTGTCATAGTGGGCGCATTATACGGATTGGTCAGCGGTTAGGAAACGCTTTTGTTTGCCGTAGCATACGGTTATCTGCGCGATGACTCAAGCGCTGTATTGTGTTGTGCGAGCCTGATGGCTTGAGGTGCTGGGGGGATGAAAGTACAATCCGTTTTCCCAAGCTGTTTGAGTCGTGGTAAGGAGTGAAAATGAAACAAGTGAGTCGTTCTGCCTTGGTCTCGTTTAGTGCAGAGCAGATGTTTCATTTGGTCAATGATGTGGCGCGTTATCCTGAGTTTTTGCCCGGTTGTTCGGGTTCTTGTGTGCTGGAGCAGAGTGAGGCACATATGGTGGCATCGGTGGATGTTTCAAAAGCGGGGATCAGTAAGACGTTTACCACCTCGAATCAATTGACGCCCGGGGTGTCGATTGCCATGAGCTTGGTGGATGGGCCTTTTAAAACGCTGCGCGGTGGATGGTTTTTCACTCCGTTGGATGAAGCCGCGTGTAAAGTTGAGCTGCGTTTGGAGTTTGAGTTTTCCAGCAAAATGATTGAGTTGGCGTTTGGCAAAATTTTTAATGAATTGACCAGCAATATGGTGAATGCGTTTACTCGCCGAGCAAAACAGGTGTATGGAGAGTGATGATGAGCAGTGAAATGATTCATGTTGAAGTGGTGTATGCGCTACCGCATGAGCAACGTGTACTCAAGCTGGTGGTTGAGCAATCGGCAACGGTGGAAGAGATCATCCGTACCTCAGGCATTTTGCAGATGTATCCTGAGATTGATCTGACGGTCAATAAGGTGGGCATTTTCAGCCGGAATGTGAAGTTGGATGCTAGGGTGCGAGATAAAGATCGGATTGAGATTTATCGCCCATTATTGGCTGACCCGAAAGAGATTCGCCGTAAACGTGCGGAGCAAGCCAAAGCGGCCGCTAATCAAAGTTAATGTGACGGCTGAAGAATCAACACCAAAAAAAGAAAAGGCTTGTGAAAGCCTTTTCTTTTTTAATCAGCAAAGTGCGCTTAGTTGACGCCTTCGAAGAAAGAATCGCCAGCAGGGAAATCTCCCGCGACATTGACTAGCTTGCCACCATCGTTAAATTTCACGATCAGGTTCTTTTGTACCGGATCGTTATGGCCTTGGGTGTGGTGGTAAATGTAATACCAAGTATCTGGGTAGCCATTTTCAACCAACATAGGTGAGCCGAGAACAAAACGAACTTGATCTTTGCTCATGCCAAACTTGAGCTGATCGACGGATTGTTGATCAACATAGTTACCCTGATTGATATCGATTCGATACACCAAGCGCTCTAATAAAGAGCAGCCGGATAAGGCGGTGACGGCAAGGGGAAGGGCGATGAACCACTTAGTAAACTGCATTGTTAAAACTCTCTGTCCCTCAGGGCTAAAAACTTGGCTGATAATAAACAAGCTCAGAGCAGATGTAAAAACCTCGATCGTGCTCTGAGCCTATTGAGACTGTGAATTTTGAGTTTGGTTGCAAAGCTGAACAAAAAATCCAGTGATGCGATATGAAATTAGGCTGCGATTAATAGCTCTTTAGCATTCGCGAGCGTGGATTCGGTAATTTGGCTGCCTCCGAGCAAGCGTGCAAGTTCAGCAATGCGCTGTTCTTGATCCAGTTTGAGCATTTGCGTTTCGGTTTTGCCTGCTTTGGTCTGTTTGGCGACAAACAGTTGATGGTGTCCGCAACCTGCCACTTGCGGTAAGTGGGTGACACACAGTACTTGAGTCGACTCGCCCAATTTGCGCAGTAGTTTGCCAACTACGGCTGCTGTTGGCCCTGAAATACCCACGTCAACTTCATCAAAAATCAGGCTTGGAGTATCGACTTTCTGCGCAGTAATCACTTGGATCGCCAATGACATCCGTGACAGTTCACCACCAGAGGCCACTTTGGCGATGGGTTGCAGCGGTTGACCCGGGTTCGTCGAGACTAAGAAAGTCACGGCATCAAAACCTAATGGCGATGAGTGCGCGCTGTCTTGCTGCACTTCGATTTTGAATTGCGCTTTTTCCATGCTCAGCTCATGCATGCTTTGGCTAATCAATTTATCCAATTCTTTGGCATAGCGAACACGAGATTTGTGCAGTTTGTCAGCGGCCGCAACAAACGTTTGGTAGAGCACGTCGACTTCACTCGCGAGTGCTGACATTTTCTCATCAGAACAATCTAGCTGAGCAATTTGCTGTAAGAGTGCTTGGTGATGCTGATACAGCTCTTCTGGCAGTACATGATGTTTACGCGCGAGCGACATGACTTTGGAGTAGCGCTCTTCTACATACGCCATGCGTTCTGGGTCGACATCAATCGAATCCAAGTAATTGCGCAGTTCATGGTAAGTCTCTTCAAGTTGGATCAGCGCTTCGGCCACCATTGAAGGGAGCGCTGTCAGTTTGCTATCCATTTCAGCCAGATCAATCAGCGTATGGCTAACACTTTGTAAAAGGCCTAAGGCGTTTACTTCTTCCCCTTCATTGAGCAGTTCAATCGCGCGTTGGCAGTTGAGTGCCAGATCGCCGCTATTGGCTAAGCGTTTTTGCTCTTGTTCTAGCTCGACAAACTCATCCTCACCGAGAGCCAATTCGTTGAGCTCTTTGATTTGGTATTCCAAAAGTTGTAATTGTGCCTGATTTTGTTGGCTATTTTCGCGCAGCTGTTTGAGCTGATTGCTCGCTTGACGCCAATTTTGATAGGCGTGACGCGTGGCTTTGAGCAAGTCTGCATGACCTGCGTATTGATCAAGCATGCTGAGCTGATATTCCGGTTTCATCAGTTGCTGATGTGCGTGTTGACCATGCACATTGATCAGCAGTTGCCCCAATGTTTTGAGTTGAGAGAGCGGAACTGGGCTGCCATTAATAAAGGCTTTAGAGCGCCCATCTTTGGTGATGATTCGGCGCAGAATGCACTCTTTGCCTTCAAGCAGTTCATTATCTTCTAACCAACGGCTAGCGAGCAGATTGTTATCCAGATGAAAGGCGGCGCTGACTTCGGTTTTATCTTCACCTTGACGCACCATGCTGGCTTCGGCTCGACCACCGAGACATAAACCTAAAGCATCAATCGCAATGGATTTACCAGCACCAGTTTCACCGGTGATGGTGGTCATTCCTTTTGATAATTCGAGTTGTAGTGACTTTACGATAGCGAAGTTATTGATACTTAAGTGAGCCAGCATGTTTGCACCTGTATGATTAACCAATGCTGTATGTTTAAACAGTTTATACTGTTTCTTTATACAGTAAAGTCACTCAGGTAAAATTTTTTGGTCACTTTTACGCTCTATGAGCAAAATCTGTGAACGAAATCAAAACAGTTTGCTCGACCAGCCAAGCTTAGTACGCAATACGTGGTAGTAACTGTAGTCTTGAGGATGGATCAGTTTCAGCACATTAGGGCTTTGATAGATGTGGATTTCATCACCAGGCGACACAGGTAATGAGACTTGTCCATCACAGCTCACTTCTTGAGTGCCGCGATTTTCAGGAGAAACCACCAGTTTAATGCGTTGATTTCCGCCCACCACTAATGGGCGGCAGGAGAGGGTATGCGGAAACATAGGCACTAAAGTAATGGCATTCAGGCTTGGCGAGAGGATCGGGCCTCCGCCGGAAAGTGAATAAGCAGTCGAGCCGGTTGGGGTTGAGACAATTAACCCATCGGAGCGCTGAGAGAAAGCGAAGTTATCATCAATATAGACTTCAAATTCAATCATATGCGCTATTTTTCCTGGATGAAGCACGGCTTCATTCAAGGCGGCATTATGGCTTTTCACTTGACCGTGGCGATGGATTTCCGCTTCAAGCAAAAAGCGAGTTTCTTGCAAATAGTGACCATCCAACACTTCTTGTAAGCGCTGTTGGAAATCTTCTGGGTTTAAATCGGTCAAAAAGCCTAAATTGCCACGATTAACCCCGATCACACTGATATCAAAGCGGGACAACACGCGCGCAGCACCAAGCATGTTGCCATCGCCACCGACCACAATCGCCAAATCGGCTTTTTTGCCCAGTTCAATCAGGCTTGCAAAATGTTCGGTGGGTAAATCGGTCAGAATTTCCCGTAAACGATCATCGATAAACACGGTATATCCGAGCGATCTTAGCCAGTGGTAAATCTCTTTATGAGTTTGAATGGCTTGTTGATCGCGCGGTTTTCCAATGATGGCAAGAACGTTGAACGGCTTTTTCATAAGGTTTCCAACCGATTTAGGCTTGAATCAGAATTCATCGTCCCCATAATAAGGGCAAGTTGTGCTTTTATGCGAATTTTTGTGTTGGGAAATCGACGATTAGACGATTTCTCCTGACCAGTATGAAGTGAATTTTGGAGATATCATGAGCAACGAAGAGATCAAGAACAAAGACGAGCAGCTGCAACAAGACGCGGTTGAGACTGAAGCTGAAGTTGTAGGAACAGATGCCGATATCGACTGGAACCAAGCCGCTGACGAAATCGATGAGAAAGAAGCGAAAATTGCTCAGTTAGAAGCGGCGCTGCTTGTGAGCGAAGAGCGCGTGAAAGAGCAGCAAGACAGCGTACTGCGTGCCCGTGCGGAAGTCGAAAACATGCGTCGCCGTAGCGAGCAGGAAGTGGATAAAGCACGTAAATTTGCGCTGAGCCGCTTTGCTGAAGAGCTACTGCCAGTGATTGATAACCTTGAGCGTGCGATTCAAGCCGCCGATGGTGAAGTTGAAGCGATCAAACCTCTGCTGGAAGGTGTAGAACTGACGCACAAAACTTTCGTTGATACGATTGCGAAGTTCGGCTTGAAAGAGATTAACCCGCACGGTGAAGTGTTTAACCCTGAATTCCACCAAGCCATGTCGATTCAAGAAAGCGCTGAGCATGAGCCAAACACGGTGATGTTTGTGATGCAAAAAGGCTATGAACTGAATGGTCGTGTATTACGCCCTGCTATGGTGATGGTGTCTAAGTAATTCCTAGACCCTGAGCGACAGAAGAAGCGAAGCCGATTGGCTTCGCTTTTTTATGTTCTAAAACCGATTTATGCGCAAAAACACAATAAATCTGAATTTTTTTCACTTTTACCCTTGAAATGGTTTTTGAAGACCTTATTTAAGGGGCATACGAGAAGCAAACAAGCCCGTTTTGGTTTGTGAGTAGGGGTTGAAACCCGATTCTCCATCCCCACATTAGGGGTATACAAACTCGAACATAGAATTTTTTTGGAGATAGCCTGATGGGTAAAATCATTGGTATTGACTTAGGTACTACAAACTCATGTGTTGCTGTGCTGGACGGCGACAAGCCTCGCGTAATTGAAAACGCAGAGGGTGAGCGTACTACTCCTTCTGTAATTGCATACACAGACGGTGAAACTCTGGTGGGTCAACCTGCGAAACGTCAAGCAGTCACTAACCCACAAAACACGCTATTTGCAATCAAGCGTCTGATCGGTCGTCGTTTTGAAGACGAAGAAGTTCAGCGCGATATCAAAATCATGCCTTACAAAATTGTTAAGGCTGACAACGGTGATGCTTGGGTTGAAGCGAAAGGCCAAAAAATGGCCGCTCCTCAAGTGTCTGCTGAAGTGCTGAAGAAAATGAAGAAAACCGCGGAAGATTTCCTCGGCGAACCCGTTACTGCAGCAGTTATCACTGTACCTGCTTACTTTAACGATGCTCAGCGTCAAGCAACCAAAGATGCTGGCCGTATCGCAGGTCTAGAAGTGAAACGTATCATCAACGAGCCAACCGCAGCAGCTCTGGCTTATGGCCTAGACAAGCAAGGCGGTGATCGCACTATCGCGGTGTATGACCTTGGTGGTGGTACATTCGATATCTCTATCATTGAGATCGATGAAGTTGAAGGCGAGAAAACCTTCGAAGTTCTGTCTACCAACGGTGACACTCACCTAGGTGGTGAAGATTTTGACAACCGCATGATCAACTACCTAGTTGACGAGTTCAAGAAAGACCAAGGCATCGACCTGCGTAACGACCCGCTGGCAATGCAACGTCTGAAAGAAGCGGCTGAGAAAGCGAAAATCGAACTTTCTTCTGCGCAGCAAACTGACGTTAACCTGCCATACATCACCGCAGATGCGACCGGTCCTAAGCACATGAACATCAAAGTGACTCGTGCGAAACTGGAAGCGCTGGTTGAAGATCTGGTTCAACGTTCTCTGGAACCACTGAAAGTTGCTCTGGCGGATGCTGATCTGTCTGTGAACGACATTACTGACGTTATCCTAGTCGGTGGTCAAACTCGTATGCCAATGGTTCAGAAGAAAGTAGCTGAATTCTTTGGTAAAGAGCCACGTAAAGACGTGAACCCAGACGAAGCGGTAGCGGTAGGTGCTGCGGTTCAAGGCGGTGTTCTAGCGGGTGAAGTAAAAGACGTTCTGCTGCTAGACGTAACGCCTCTGTCTCTGGGTATTGAAACCATGGGCGGTGTGATGACTAAACTCATCGAGAAAAACACCACTATCCCAACCAAAGCGAACCAAGTGTTCTCTACGGCGGAAGATAACCAAAGCGCAGTAACCATCCACGTACTGCAAGGTGAGCGTAAGCAAGCGATGTACAACAAATCTCTGGGTCAATTTAACCTAGAGGGCATCAACCCTGCGCCACGTGGTATGCCACAAATCGAAGTTATCTTCGACTTGGATGCAGACGGTATCCTGCACGTTTCAGCCAAAGACAAACAGACTGGTAAAGAGCAGAAGATCACTATCCAAGCTTCTGGCGGTCTGAGCGATGCTGAAATCGAAAAAATGGTTCAAGAAGCTGAAGCGAACAAAGAAGCGGACAAAAAGTTCGAAGAGTTAGCGACTGCGCGTAACCAAGCAGACCAGATGATCCACGCAACTCGCAAACAAATCACAGAAGCAGGCGAAGCACTGCCAGCGGATGAGAAAGCGAAGATCGAAACGGCGATCAACGAGCTAGAAACAGCGAAAAAAGGCGAAGACAAAGCGGAAATCGATGCCAAAGTGCAAGCACTGATGGCGGCGGCACAGAAGCTGATGGAAATCGCACAGCAACAAGCTCAAGCACAAGGTGCAAACGCGGGTCAATCTTCAGCTAAAGAAGATGACGTAGTGGACGCTGAGTTTGAAGAAGTTAACGACGATAAGAAGTAATTGAGTGATACCGCACGAAATCATGCGTGCGGTTTGCTGAGTTCTTATTGAACTTTGAAGCAGCGGGCGTTTGAGGAAACTCTTACGCCCGTCTGTTTGAAGCGTGTCGCTACAGATAAAGGCAACGGGATCCCCCTTATCTATATCGATACCCACCGAGCGGCGTAGCCGTTGGCAGTAATAAATTGGTGACTGAGAACATGTCAAAACGTGATTTTTACGAAGTATTAGGCGTAGGCCGTGACGCCTCCGAGCGTGATATTAAAAAGGCATACAAACGCCTTGCGATGAAATACCACCCGGACCGCAACTCGGGAGATGCTGGTGCGGCGGAAAAGTTTAAAGAAGTCAAAGAAGCGTATGAAATTCTGACCGATGCGCAGAAGAAAGCAGCTTATGACCAATACGGCCATGCGGCATTTGAGCAAGGCGCGGGTGGTTTTGGTGGCGGCGGCTTCGGCGGTGGCGGTGCTGATTTTGGCGATATTTTCGGTGACGTGTTTGGTGATATTTTCGGTGGTGGTCGCCGTGGCGGCGGTCCAAGAGCACAGCGTGGCTCCGATCTACGTTACAACATGGAACTGAGCCTTGAAGAAGCGGTTCGCGGCTGCTCGAAAGAGATTGAAGTACCGACATTAGTACACTGTGACGCTTGCGATGGATCAGGTGCGAAAAAAGGCACCTCAGCACAAACTTGTGGAACCTGTCACGGTCATGGCCAAGTCCAGATGCGTCAGGGCTTCTTTGCGGTGCAGCAAACCTGTCCAACTTGTCATGGTAAAGGCAAGATCATCAAAGATCCTTGTAACGTCTGTCATGGCCAAGGTCGCAAGCAAAAGACCAAGACACTCAATGTGAAAATTCCAGCGGGTGTGGATACCGGCGATCGCATTCGTCTTTCCGGTGAAGGAGAAGCGGGAGAAATGGGCGCGCCAGCAGGGGATTTGTACGTACAAGTGCATGTCAAAGAGCACCACATTTTCGAGCGTGATGGCAATAACTTGTACTGTGAAGTACCAGTGAGCTTCGCAATGGCGGCTCTGGGCGGTGAAGTAGAAGTACCGACACTCGATGGTCGCGTGAGCTTGAAAGTGCCTGCGGAAACCCAAACGGGTCGCATGTTCCGCATGCGCGGTAAAGGTGTGAAAGGCGTTCGCTCTGCAGCACTGGGCGATCTGATTGTCAAACTTGTGGTCGAAACCCCAGTCAATTTGAGTGCTCGTCAGAAAGAGCTGCTGAAAGAGTTTGAAGAGTCTTGTGGCGGCGAAGCGGCGACGAAACACAAGCCGAAAGCCGAAGGCTTCTTTAATGGTGTGAAGAAGTTTTTTGATGACTTAACCAGTTAATCAAGATTCAATGAGTCACTATCGAAAAGACCAGCTTGCTGGTCTTTTCTTATTTCCAGCACCCAATCGGTGATGTCACACCTTTCTCATTCAAGGTGAGAGAGGTGTAGGCGCTACCGTCGCATTGATCACTATTTTGTCCTTTACTAGATTGCGGAGTGGCTGTAATCGCATAACTAGTGGCTGCAGTTTCGACCACAATCTTGTAACGATCACTGTCTACGCTACAAAAGGAATTACATACCTTTTGAGCATCGACGATGCCTGTCGCCGTATAGCCATTCTGATACTTTTCCTCTAAATAGAGCTGAATTTTGGCCATATCTGCCATCGCCTGTTTACGATGACCTTCTTTGACATAGTTGGTATAGGCTGGATAAGCGATGCTCGCTAACACTCCCACGATCACTACCGCGATCATTAATTCGATCAATGTCATACCTTGTTGCTGACTCACACTTGGCTTGCAGAAAATTTTTCGAATCATTTCCATTACTTCTCTTTATAAAACAACGCCATTTTTGATAGCTGTTAGCATCTATGCAAGTTGATTCATCATCCTCTCACGGTTTGCAAAGGATTTTGGGAAATGCATCGCGGCTTTACTTTGCTGGAGCTTTTGATCACCGTTGCGGTATTAACCACAATGTTGCTTTTTGCTGCCCCCAATTTCTCAAAGGTGAGCCAGCAAACGAAGATGACCAATTTAGCCAATGAATTACAGGGATTCCTTATTCAAGCTAAATCTGAAGCTGTTTTTCGAAATCAGGACTTATGGGTGCATATTCAAGGATTGCCTTCTATAACGGGTCAATGGCAACTGGTGCTATCCAGCGTATCGGATGTGGCAGCGATCGATGCAAGTAATACGGTTGCTCTGTTGCAAGGTCAGCGATATCAAAATGTATTTGTATCGAAGACCAATACACTAACAGAGGTCAAATTTGATCATGTAATGGGCAATCCTCAGGAAGCAGGTAGCCTTTTTATTAAACCGTCGGAATCTGCTGCAGATTCAATCAAAGTGACTGTGCACAATCGGGCTGGACGAATCAAAGTTTGCACCGAAAATGAGGCAAAATATGGCTTTGAAAAGTGCTAACCAGCAAGGTAATACGCTGATTGAATTTATGGTTGCCGCTTTGGTGGGGGCGATGGCTTTAGCTATTGTCGGGACTGTCTTTTTGTCTAACCAAAAAGCGGCAGCGCAACGCAGTAAAGAAATTATGCTGCTTCAGCAAGTCAGCAGCGTTATGCAGCAGATGAAAGAGGATATCCAGCGTGCTGGTTTTGACGATGTGGGTAACCAATCTATGCGGCTATCTGGTGCTGTCGGTGTGATCTATCGAGCATCGAATAAAATTGGTTATGTTTATCGAAAATCATCCACCAAGGTGAGCAATACGACCTATCAATTAAATAATGATATGTTGGAGTATTGTCAAAAGGATTCAGCTTCTCCACTCAGTGTTGTCTCTGCTGCGACAGGATGTTTTGATTTATTTGACCCGAAACAAATCAAAATTGATCAATTTGAAATATCAGAAACGCCTTTATCTGGTCAAGCGGTCAATAGTTCATTGATGACGATTTCTATTATGGCGAAGTTAAAAGATGACCCTAATATCTCTAATGCTATCTCATTACAGGTTCAGCAAAGGAATTGGCAATAATGATTCAATATCAAAAAGGTGTCGCGACTTTACTGATTACCGCTATTCTGCTTTCAATTGCATTGGTTGTGACGCTCGGTTCGTATAAAAATCTTTTTTATCAGATTAAACGTGCACAAAATGAAGTAAAAGCTAGGCAGGAGCACTGGCTTGCTGAGGGTGGGTTGGAGTGTGGCTACTCACAGTTTTTATTTGCCAATGGACTCCCGGGTACGATTACTGATTGTGGTAGTGGCTTAGGTATTATACCTCAATTTAGTTTAATCAGTTCAGGGTATAAAGTAACCTCCCACTATGGTTATGCTTCATTAGTTAAAGATATTCTTATCTCAGGCAATATGGCTCATGGTGCAATTCAATCAGCTTCTGATATTTATGTTCGAGGGAGTGTGAATATTGTTCCAGACCCAGGCGCTTTTAATTCAGAGGGGTGGGAATGTATTGCGCTACGTTATAAAAATATTTTTGATGCATCTGGTGCTATACAAAATGATGGAGTCTTAATTCCTAACAAACCGCCCTATACTGGATTCGTAAATCCAACGGGTAAGGATTGCCAAACCACACATAAATCGAGTGCGTCGGGAAGTCTGCCCACTGGTAGTGATTTTGTTAAGCAACCAGAAATGAGCTTATTTGAAGAGTTCTTTGATGTTAGTGAAGAACAGCATGAAAAAATAAAGAACAATCCGAAGTTCACGCAAATTCTTGCTCCAGAAAATACGAATGGTCAACCTAGTAT
Organism: Vibrio cholerae ATCC 14035; assembly: GCF_000621645.1. GTDB lineage: Bacteria > Pseudomonadota > Gammaproteobacteria > Enterobacterales > Vibrionaceae > Vibrio > Vibrio cholerae. The sequence goes on from NZ_JHXR01000022.1 coordinate 52,904, forward strand.
TGTTCCTGATTGCGGGAAGGAAATATTGGAACAAATAGAAAATAAACATTATTACCTCTGGATTGAAGGAGGGTGTGAACTTAATGCTATTTATACACAAAAGGTTTCTGAAGCCTCTCAAAAAACACCTGGTGTATTGATTTTGGTTCACGAAGGGATTTTTTCCGTTATGGGAAATGGAGAGTTAAAAGGAGTATTGTTTCATTTCAATAAGGACTATGTTCCATCAACTCAACATTGGGCCTCTTTTGAAGCGAATGCCTATTTAAATCATAATCCAAGTGTCATACCAGACTCATTCAGAACAATTGCCTCTTATTATCAACACGGTTCATTTACTGTGACTGGTGGGCAGTTTCTTGACAGCGCAGGTCAGGCCGCGGCATTTAATAACTCCTTAGTATTTAATTTTAATAAAGATGTGATCGATCATATTGCGAGTAATTTTGTAAAACCGCGTTGGAAAGAAGGAAGCTGGAATGCGCAATAAGCAATCTGGTTTTAGCTTAATCGAAGTGATGATCTCGTTTGTACTGATTGGCGTTGGTGCGCTTGGTTTGGTGAAATTACAAGCTTATATCGAGCAACGCGCTGATTACGCGATGCACAGTATTGAAGCGTTAAATCTTGCCGAGCAAAAATTGGAGTGGTTTCGTTCTCGTGGCGCTTCTTCAGCTAACCCTGCCATACCAACTGCAAATTTCGCGACCGATATTGTCTCTGGGAATGATGTTTCACATCCTTTCTATACTTTGTCTTGGTCTGTACCCGCTGCAACCTTGTCGGGGCTCTCAAAACCATTCATATCCAAGCGTCATGGAAGGATCGCCATGGTGAAACTCAGTCGGTGGAGTTGAAAACCATGATCTCTAAATACAGCGAATTTGACTGAACGAGTCCTTCTTGCCACGCGATTTTTCTCGCTTTATTGTGCTGTGATTTTCGCTTCTTTATGCTCTTTTCCCATCCATTTGCTTCACTTTTGCTTTTGTCGGCGCTGATAAGTGCAAACTCATGCTTTGCAAATTGGTTTCTTAAATGTATATGCTTCGTTATTGATAATGTTTCGAGTGTGTGTCTTTGGTTTTCTATTTTTGCAAAATATGTCTCTAAATATGTAAAAAAAGGACGAACGCTGTGCTTTGGTTTAGGCGTTTCTATACAATGCCAAACGACAAATCGCCGTTTCATTGTGACCAATTTCAATGGTTCACAGGGAAACTCGAAACGGACACAGAAGGCCACACTAACAAGGCCTCACGCAGCAACATCACATTACGGAATTTACTATGAGTAACCAAGCTATCAATCAAGCGCCATCGGCCAAACCAAGTGGGATGGATCGCTTTCTCAACTTTATTGAACGGGCAGGGAACAAGATCCCAGATCCCGCGATTCTTTTCTTTTGGGCATTAGTTATCGTTTGGGTTTCTTCCGCTCTACTCTCTAACGTCAGTTTTGATTTGACTAACCCTCGTACTAATGAAGCATTAGAAATCAAAAACTTACTGACCGGCGAATCACTGGCTCATTTTCTGGCCAATATGGTGACCACATTTACCAGTTTTGCGCCATTGGGCATTGTTCTTGTCGCTATGCTCGGGGTTGGCGTGGCTGACTCTTCAGGCTTTATCACTACTGGCCTAAAGAAAATGCTTAATGTCACGCCAGCGAAATTGCTGACGCCTATGCTGATTTTGGTGGCGATTATTTCGCACACCGCAGCCGATGCTGGTTATGTGTTGGTGATTCCTCTGGGCGGTATCATTTTCCACGCAGCAGGTCGTCATCCGCTCGCAGGTATTGCTGCCGCGTTTGCTGGCGTATCTGGTGGTTTCTCGGCAAACTTTATTCCGTCAGGTATCGATCCGCTGTTGGCGGGCTTTACGCAAACGGCAGCGCAAGTGTTGGATCAGTCTTATCAAGTTAACCCATTAGCCAACATTTACTTCACGGGCCTTTCCTCAATCATCATCGTCGCGATTGGTTGGTATGTGACAGATAAAGTGATTGAGCCACGTTTGGCGGCGACGAAAGTGGATGAGGATGCAGAATCAGCACCCGATTTGGGCTCTTTCACTGCGATTGAATCAAAAGCTTTCCGTTACGCAGGCTGGGCAATGGTTGCGGGTATCGCACTGTTAGTGGCTGCCGTGTGGCCTGAAAATTCTGCGCTGCGTTCGCCTGACGGTGAAATTACCGCCTTCACTGCGCCGATCATGAAATCAATTGTGCCACTGATTTTTATCCTGTTTATTATCCCGGGGATTGTCTACGGCCGTGTCGCAGGAACCTTCAAAAACAGTAACGATGTGATCAAAGCAATGTCGGCCACCATGTCTACCATGGGCGCGTACATTGTGATGTCGTTTTTCTGTGCGCAATTCTTGTCTGCTTTTGGTCAATCTAACATTGGTACTATGTTGGCTCTGTATGGTGCAGAAGGTCTAAAAGCGATGAATTTGCCGGGGCAAGCCACGATTGTGGGCATGATTCTACTCACTGCGATGGTCAACTTATTAGTCGGTTCAGCATCGGCTAAGTGGGCGTTGATTGGTCCAATTTTGGTGCCAATGTTGATGGCAGTGGGTATTTCTCCTGAACTGTCTCAAGCGGCATATCGTGTGGGGGATTCTGTGTCTAACATTATTTCTCCATTGATGGTGTTCTTCCCACTGGTGGTGGTGTATTGCCAACGCTATGTGAAATCAACCGGTATCGGCACTTTGGCTTCGATGATGATGCCGTACTCAATCGCTATGCTGATTGGTTGGTCACTGTTCCTGCTGGTTTACTGGGCACTGGGTATCCCGCTGGGTATTCAAGCTCCGTACACTTACACCATGTAAGTGATTAAACCGATAAACATCGTCAGCCCACTCCTTCGAGTGGGCTTTTTCTTAGGCTGGCTTTTGTTTTGTCCGCGATCTCCGCTAGAATCACCGTTTTCAAGAATCCGTGGAGTGTGATTTTGTCAGCGTCTCTATTTTCTGCTCAAGATGAACAATTTATGCGCCGAGCCATCGTGTTAGCAGCCCAAGCCGAAGCGCAGGGAGAAGTCCCTGTTGGAGCGGTATTAGTTCGAGATGGCGAAATCATTGCGGAAGGCTGGAATGGTTCGATTACGAACCATGATGCGACTGCGCATGCAGAAATTGAAGTGATTCGAAAAGCTGGCAAAGCACTGAGTAATTATCGACTACTCGATACCACCTTGTATGTGACACTGGAACCTTGCCCAATGTGTGCAGGCGCCCTGTTGCATAGTCGAGTAAAACGTATTGTGTATGGCGCGCCAGATTTGAAAGCGGGTGCGGCAGGAACTGTGATGGATCTGTTTAGCAGCCAAGCTGCTTATCACTACGCGACGGTTGAAAAAGGGCTGTTGGAAGAGGAGTGTCGAGCTCAGTTACAAGCGTTTTTTCAGCGCCGAAGAAAAGAAATTAAAGCCAAACGCGATGCAGAGCGAAAGAATGCTGAGAGAAAGAATGAGCGGTGAATTTTTGGCAAACATCGATACAGATGTTTGCCATTCGAGAGGTATCTAGCTACTTAACTGGACAAATGCACGATGACGAGCCAAGACTTTTTTCTTGCTATTGGCCAGCATACGGCGTCTGCGGTTAGCGGATACGGTTTTATTCAGGAGTTTTGATTGACGTTTACGTCTCAACATAAAACACCCTCCTACGACTGACTGACATAAAAACCCTGACTACTTAACGTCAGGGAACCTAATAAATCGCTTATCGATCTGCTTTATTATTGCATTGGAATGTTACCTGTTTCTGACAACAGGAAAGCGATTTAATTCACACATTGATTTACGTGTTTTCTTCCCAAAAATCAAGTGGCTAATTTTTGCTCTCAGTGGATGGTTTGGCAGATGGCTCGGCGCTCGATTCACTGTTTTCGAGTGACTCTGATTCGAGTGCTTCCGCTTCTTCATCCAAGATTTCACGGTTTGCTTCTTCATTGAAAAATTCTTCATCAAGCGCAATCACGGTGAGATCTTCAATACTTTCATCGCCTGTCGCCAATTGACGCTGCTCAAGATGGCCGATGATGCTTTGATAGTAACGGCGAATATTTTCCACATAATTACGTGCTTCGTCGCCACGCGCATAGCCATAGCGGGTCTGGGTGAAATATTTTTTCTGCTGTAGCTGTGGTAGGCGATCTTTGACATCCGCCCATGAGTCAGGATCTGCGCCTTGGCTTTTGGTTAAGCGTCGCGCATCCATCATATGCCCGTAGCCAATGTTGTAAGAGGCTAAGGCAAACCAAATTTTTTCATGTTCGGAAATCGAGTCAGGGACACGCTCCATCATACGTCGCAAGTATTCCACCCCACCACGAATCGACTGTTCTGGATCGAGGCGATCGCTTACCCCTACACTGCGCGCGGTTGGTAGTGTCAACATCATCAAACCACGGACACCCGTGGGCGATTTGGCATACGGATTCCAGTGCGACTCCTGATACGCAAGTGCGGCGACTAAACGCCAATCAAACTCTGCCGAGTACTTTTGAAAGAGAGGCGTCCATCGAGGTAATCGTGTATCCAGCGCGCGAATAAAGGCGCGGGTATCGACATAATCAAAGGCACCAATATGGCCGATGTATTTTTCTTCCAAAGACGCCAAATAGCCCGATTGCTTGAGATTGCCAAAGAATTCAATCATTAAGGCATACAGACTTTCATCGTCGGAACGGCGGATAAACCATGAGATCGGCTGATCTTCGGTTAATTCAAATGCCGCCGCCAGTTCAGGATAGATGCGTTGAGAAAGCGACACCTCAACAGAGTCGGCCATCGTAAACAGTAACTCTCCTTGTGAGACTTTTTTCAGTAAGTCATTCACATCGGAATTGCTGTCGACATGAAATTGAAAATCGGGGTATTTCTGCTGTTTGGCTAGCAAGGTGTGCTCAAAATGGGAGTCATCCACCACGCTGAAAAAGGCGAGCTCAGGATTGTCCTTTAATAAGGTTTGCTGGCGTTCGACCAACTGTTTGAAGCTGCGTGGTCGCCAGTCACCTTTTTTATAGACCACTTGCTGCGAAACGTAATAATAAGCAGGACCTGCGCGAAAATCTTTGAGTCGCTCTTCGGATTGGCTTAAGCCTGCGGCAATGATGTCCACTTCACCGTTTTTTAAGGCAGGAAACAGGCTAGATAGGCGGTATGCTGGCTTCATTTCCAGCTTTACGCCAAGCTCTTTGGCAAATTCGCGGGCTAACTCGTAATCCAATCCCGTTGGGCCATCAGGGCCGATGTAGTAGGAGAGGGGATTGTTGAGCGTACCAACGCGTAAAACACCACGTTCACGAATTTTTTCTAGCTCGCTTTTGGGCTCGGAATCGATTTGGCAACCGACTAAGAGCAGGCTTAATAAGCCTAGCCAGAGTGCGCGAATGGGGAGTTTATAGGCAAAAGGAGTCATCAATTTGGGTTTTCTCTCATCAAGACAGATGCCTTTATATCAAAGGCGCTGGTTTTGGCAAAGTCCTCACTGAGTAAGCTGTCATTTTGCTCGAAGATTTGTGCAAATGGGTCGTAACTCAAAATTAACGAAAAAAATGACGCAAACGGTTGCTTTTGGTGTTACGTCACAAAAAGAATTCCTCTATAATGCGCAGCCATCAGTAGAGGTGAAATCGGCATACATTCAACAAATAGAGTTTAATGTGCTGTATTCGAAAGAGTTTATGCCAATTACACCTCAATCAATTGGACATAGAGACCTAAGCACATGAGAATTTTGCGTGGCTCCCCAGCTCTTTCAGAGTTTCGTGTTAACAAGCTCCTGACCGCGTGTCGTGAACAGCAACTGCCTGTAACCGGTATTTACGCCGAGTTTATGCACTTTGCCGATCTCAAGGCAGAGCTCAATCCGCAAGAGTTGGAAAAGCTCGAAAAACTGCTCACTTATGGTCCAACCATTCAAGAGCATGAACCGCAAGGTTTACTGCTGTTGGTGACGCCGCGCCCCGGAACCATCTCACCTTGGTCCTCAAAAGCCACCGATATTGCACACAACTGTGGCCTGCATGGCATCAAGCGCCTTGAGCGCGGTACGGCTTATTATGTTGAAGCAGAAACGGCGCTGACCGCAGCACAAATCGCAACACTTGAGGCGCTGCTGCATGATCGAATGATGGAAGTCGTGTTCGCAGAACTCACCGATGCCCAGCAACTGTTCAGCGTAGCAGAGCCTGCGCCTATGAGTCAGGTCGATGTATTAGCGGGCGGTCGTCGTGCGCTTGAAGAGGCAAACGTTTCCCTTGGTCTGGCATTGGCTGAAGATGAAATTGATTATCTGGTTGAGAGCTTCACTAAACTGGGTCGTAATCCTAACGACATTGAACTGATGATGTTTGCACAGGCGAACTCAGAGCACTGCCGCCACAAGATTTTCAACGCCGATTGGACCATTGATGGAGTTAAGCAAGACAAGTCACTGTTCAAAATGATCAAAAACACCTTTGAACAGACGCCGGATTATGTGCTTTCGGCTTATAAAGATAATGCCGCAGTAATGACGGGCTCGACCGTTGGCCGTTTCTTCCCCGACCCCGAGAGCCGTCAGTACACTTATCACCATGAAGATGCCCACATTCTGATGAAAGTGGAAACGCATAACCACCCAACGGCGATTTCGCCTTGGCCGGGGGCTTCGACTGGTTCTGGCGGTGAAATTCGTGATGAGGGCGCAACCGGTATTGGCGGCAAGCCTAAAGCGGGATTGGTGGGCTTTACCACCTCGAACTTGCGTATTCCCGGTTTTGAACAGCCATGGGAAAGCGATTTTGGTAAGCCAAGCCGCATTGTGAATGCGCTGGATATCATGCTGGAAGGGCCACTCGGCGGCGCGGCGTTCAACAACGAATTTGGTCGCCCGAACCTACTTGGGTATTTCCGCACTTATGAAGAAAAAGTGACGTCACATGCTGGTGAAGAGGTGCGTGGTTATCACAAGCCGATCATGATTGCCGGCGGTATGGGTAACATTCGCGCCGAGCATATTCAGAAGAAAGAGATCCCAGTGGGGGCAAAACTGATCGTACTCGGAGGCCCTGCGATGAACATCGGTCTCGGTGGTGGCGCAGCCTCTTCGATGGCTTCTGGCCAGTCTGCTGAAGATCTGGATTTTGCTTCTGTGCAGCGTGAAAACCCAGAGATGGAGCGCCGCTGTCAGGAAGTGATTGACCGTTGTTGGCAGCTCGGTGACAAAAACCCGATCGCCTTTATCCACGATGTGGGCGCGGGTGGTATCTCTAACGCTCTGCCTGAGCTGGTGAATGACGGCGATCGCGGTGGTAAATTCCAGTTGCGCAACGTGCCGAATGATGAGCCGGGCATGAGCCCATTGGAAATCTGGTGTAATGAATCACAAGAGCGTTATGTGCTGGCGGTTGCTGCGGAAGATATGCCGCTGTTTGATGCGATTTGCCAGCGTGAACGCGCCCCTTATGCCGTGGTAGGTGAAGCGACCGAAGAGCGCCATTTGACGCTGGAAGACAGCCACTTTGCTAACACGCCGATTGATATGCCAATGGATATTCTGTTGGGTAAGCCGCCGAAAATGCATCGTGAAGCGAGCACGCTGAAAGTTTCAAGCCCAGCGCTAGAGCGTTCAGGCATTGAGCTTAATGAAGCGGTGGATCGCGTACTGCGTTTACCGGCAGTCGCAGAAAAAACGTTCCTGATCACCATTGGTGACCGCTCAGTGACTGGCTTAGTCGCGCGGGATCAAATGGTCGGCCCATGGCAAGTTCCCGTCGCAAACTGCGCAGTAACGGCCGCGAGTTTTGATTCTTACCACGGCGAAGCGATGTCTATGGGTGAGCGTACCCCTGTTGCGCTGTTGGATTTCGGTGCCTCTGCACGTTTAGCGGTCGGTGAAGCTATTACCAACATAGCCGCAACCGATATTGGCGAGCTGAAACGCATCAAACTTTCGGCGAACTGGATGTCTCCAGCGGGCCATCCGGGTGAAGATGCCGGTCTGTATGAAGCGGTGAAAGCGGTCGGTGAAGAGCTTTGTCCTGCACTGGGTATCACTATCCCAGTCGGTAAAGACTCGATGTCGATGAAAACCAAGTGGCAGGAAAATGGCGAGCAGAAAGAAGTGACTTCGCCGCTGTCACTCATCATCACCGCCTTTGCACGTGTGGAAGACATTCGCAAGACCGTGACCCCACAACTGCGTACTGACCTTGGTGAGACAAGCTTAATCTTGATTGACTTGGGGAATGGTCAAAATCGTCTTGGCGCAACCGCATTGGCGCAAGTGTACAAACAGTTGGGTGATAAGCCGGCTGATGTGGATAACGCGGCGCAGCTCAAAGGCTTTTTTGATGCAGTACAAACGCTGGTGCGTAACGACAAGCTGGTGGCTTACCACGACAAAGGTGACGGCGGTTTATTGGTGACGTTGGCAGAAATGGCTTTCGCGGGTCACTGTGGTATTAAAGCCAATATTGAAACCTTGGGTGATGATGCACTGGCGGCACTGTTCAATGAAGAGCTTGGCGCCGTGGTTCAAGTGAAAAATGATGAGCTGAATGCTGTTCTGGCAACACTTGCCGCCCATGGTTTAGAAGCGTGTGCTCACGTGATTGGTGAAGTAGAAGCATCCGATCGTCTGCTGATCACTTGTGGTGAGGAAGTCTTGATTGAGCGCTCTCGTACTGAGCTTCGCACCATCTGGGCGGAAATGACCCATAAGATGCAAGCGCTGCGTGATAACTCGGCGTGTGCTGATCAAGAGTTTGCGGCCAAACAAGATAACCGTGACCCGGGCTTGAATGCGAAGTTAACTTACGATGTGCAAGCCGACGTTGCTGCGCCGTACATCGCCAAAGGTGTGCGTCCGAAAATGGCGATTTTGCGTGAGCAAGGCGTCAACTCACACGTTGAGATGGCGGCAGCGTTTGACCGCGCTGGTTTTGATGCGGTTGATGTGCATATGAGCGACATTCTGACTGGGCAAACCGTGCTCGATGCTTACCAAGGTCTGGTGGCTTGTGGTGGCTTCTCTTACGGCGACGTATTGGGTGCGGGCGAAGGTTGGGCGAAATCGATTCTGTTTAACGCCCAAGCGCGTGAGCAGTTTGAGCAGTTCTTCCAACGTAAAGATACTTTCTCACTTGGGGTGTGTAACGGCTGTCAAATGCTGTCTAACCTGCGTGATTTGATCCCGGGTGCTGAGCTATGGCCACGTTTTGTGCGTAACGAATCGGATCGTTTTGAAGCGCGCTTTAGCTTAGTCGAAGTGCAAAAATCGCCATCGCTGTTCTTTAGCGAGATGGCGGGCTCAAGAATGCCGATTGCGGTTTCTCATGGTGAAGGTCGTGTGGAAGTGCGTGATGCTCAGCATCTGGCGGCAATTGAGCAATCTGGCACCGTAGCGATTCGTTTCGTGGATAACTTTGGTCAGCCAACCCAAGCTTACCCAAGCAACCCGAACGGTTCACCGAATGCGATTACCGGTTTAACCACTCAAGATGGCCGTGTGACGATTATGATGCCGCACCCTGAGCGTGTATTCCGTACCGTCGCCAACTCGTGGCACCCTGATAACTGGGGTGAGAATGGCGCTTGGATGCGTATGTTCCAGAATGCTCGTAAATATTTTGGCTAATTGATTTAAGCTTAAGCACAACAAAAAGCGCAGAGAACTTCTGCGCTTTTTTCGTTGTCATCCCTAAACCACCGCTTTTAGCGGTGGTGATTGTCCCTAGGGGCTTTTGCCCGAAAATGCGCCCATGTTAGAAGACAAACTCTTATTCACCATAAGTAAGAGGATTCAAATAACATGGGCGACTACAGAAGTTCATCACACGTCTATTGGCGTTGCAAATATCATATCGTTTGGACACCAAAATTTCGTTTTAAGATCTTAAAAGGTAATGTAGCCAAAGAGCTAAATCGTTCGATCTACATTCTTTGTAATATGAAAGATTGTGAAGTTTTGGAACTCAATGTTCAGCCAGATCATGTCCACTTAGTTGCGATAATTCCGCCCAAAGTATCGATTTCGACGT
>NZ_JHXR01000023.1 GCF_000621645.1 Vibrio cholerae ATCC 14035
GGGGTCACAGCCTTGTGCTGAAGCAATGAAAAGCTAGCTCAATGGGTTATGCGGCTCGGCATCATATTGGATGACCGCTTGCTTGAGTGCCGCCAAATCCAATGCGCATAAGTACGATTTGAGCGCCGTAAATTTTTCCGGCGGCCAGTCGTACACTTTCAACGCAAGCAGCTCGTCAATCACCTTTGCGTCAAAACGGTACTTCACCAACTGGGCTGGCGATCCCGCCACAATGCTGTAAGGCGCCACATCTTTGGTCACGACACTATTGGCCGCCACAATCGCGCCTTCACCAATCTTGACACCCGGCATGATCATGGCGCGCATCCCTAACCATGCGCCATCACCAATCTCGGTATTCCCTTTTCCTACGTAGGCTTGTTCAATCACATCCATAAAAGGATACAGGCAGAACCAATCGGCTCTATGGGTATGATTACCGCCCATTAAAATCACGACTTCCGCCCCGATACAAACGTAGTCACCAATCACCAGTTGATCGATTTCCCATAACGGGTCCCAACGTTGGCTAATCTCATCGCCATGTAAATAGCGCACAACCGACGCTTCAAAACCGGCATCCCAGCAATCGCTGTAATAGCTGTGTTTACCTTTGATAATGATGTTTGGATTTTTCACTACTTCATGCAGCAGTTGGACTTTTGACCAATGCTTTTGACTCATATTCCACCTCAAATTCGTGGTGTGCAGACGCTTTCTACTTGCTCTCAAGTAGACCTATTCAGAAAAAATGATACGAATAAGCAAAGTCAATGAATTCGGGGCTGTTTTAATAACGGGATGAGTTTCATGCAAGATCCAAAAATAAGCGGCGGCTAAAGATACCACAGCCTAGGCACACACCCAAAACCAGAGATAAATCACTATTTGTAGCCATACAAATAACCGACAACAAGCTGTACAAATTTTCAACTGTGCCACAATTTTTTGACTTTCAGCCCTACACAGCTTGAAGGTGATCAATGATTCTTCACACTTAACATTCACAGTATCAATGTGAGCTTTATGATGCTTCAAAATACCGTAAATAAGAGAGGCATCTTATGAAATCATCGTATGTTGTTCTTTGTGCCACATTCGCGGCAGCAAGTTTTACTAGCAGCGTACAAGCAGAAGCCATTTTGCATGCTTTTAACTGGAAATATGCAGATGTCACTGCGAATGCAGCACAGATCGCCGCCGCAGGTTATAAAAAAGTGCTGATCTCACCAGCATTGAAATCCAGCGGCAATGAATGGTGGGCTCGTTACCAACCTCAAGATCTGCGAGTCATTGACTCACCTCTTGGCAACAAAACCGACTTACAAACACTGATCAAAACGCTGCAAGATTACGGTGTTGAAGTATATTCGGATGTGGTGTTTAACCATATGGCAAACGAAAGTTGGAAGCGTAGTGATCTCAATTATCCGGGCAGCGAAGTACTAGCCAGCTACACTAACCAAGCTTATTACTATCAACAACAGAAACTGTTCGGTGATTTGTCGCACAATCTCTTCTCACAAAATGATTTCCATCCTGAAGGTTGTATTACTGATTGGGGCAACCCCGGTCATGTTCAGTATTGGAGGCTATGCGGTGGCGCAGGTGATCGCGGTCTACCAGACTTGGATGCCAACGCTTGGGTCATCAATCAACAGCGAGCCTATTTACAAGCGCTTAAGCAAATGGGTATCAGAGGATTTCGAATTGATGCGGTTAAGCACATGAGTCAATACCACATTGACCAAGTCTTCACACCAGAGATTATTTCGGGCATGCATGTGTTTGGCGAAGTGATCACAAGTGGGGGTCAAGGTGATGGCAGTTATGATGCCTTCCTAGCTCCTTATCTGAATAACACCACACACGCCGCATACGACTTTCCTCTATTTGCCTCCATTCGTGCCGCATTTTCTTATCAAGGTTCGATGAGTCAATTGCATGATCCACAAGCCTATGGACAAGCATTACCAAACGCCCGCGCCATCACGTTTGCGATTACCCATGATATTCCCACTAATGATGGATTCCGTTATCAGATCCTCAACCCGCAAGATGAGCAACTCGCTTACGCTTATCTACTCGGGAAAGATGGTGGAACACCGCTGATTTATAGTGATGATCTGGCTGATCACGAAGATAAAGATAATGGTCGTTGGGCGAATGTTTGGAATCAACCATCAATGCAACATATGCTGCGCTTCCATAACGCAATGCAAGGTAAACCTATGACGGTTATGTATAGCGACTCATGTTTGCTGCTCTTCAAACGGGGTAAGGAAGGTGTCGTAGGTATTAATAAATGTGGTGAGTCAAAAAATGTCACCATAGATACTTATCAGCATGAATTTAACTGGTATCAGACCTATCAAGATACTTTAAGTGACGACCGTTTTAGCGTGAGCAGTCGCTACCATACGTTAACTATCCCAGCACGTGTTGCGCGCATGTGGATGCTGTAACACCATCAAGAGTGATCTCTGATCACTCTTTTTCATTCCGTTATTTCTCCCAATACTCATCGTTAGTTACCTTGACTGCTAGCTTTACCTAAATTTACTCAGACAAACTGTTCACAATCTAAGCTAATCGCGCATAATAGCCATGACCTTATGAAACCTGTGGAAATGGATTATGAATAACACAAAAACCTATTCGAAAACCTCGATTGCTCTGCACTGGATAGTTGGTCTGGCCTTTATTGGCGTATTTATCGTCGGAGCCTATCTATCCGACTTACCGCGTGGGCCAGAAAAAATGGAACTAGTGGCGCTGCATAAATCCTTTGGCGTGCTGATCTTGCTGATCGCGCTCGCGCGGGTCTTTTGGCGAATCAAAGAAGGGGCGATTCCGCCAGCCTCTGTGATGCCAGCTTGGCAAGAAAAAGTCGCGAAAGCGGTTCATGGTTTATTGTTGCTCGCCACACTGGCGATGCCACTTTCTGGGATCGCGATGAATATCGGCGGAGGGCGTGCACTGGAAGTGTTTGGTTATACGCTGGTTGCGGCAGGTGAAAAAGTGGTTTGGTTGCAAGAGCTTGGCGCAGCCGTTCACAAAACTGCGCCTCCCATTATTATCGCTATCGTGCTGCTGCACATCGCGGCGGTGCTTAAGCATCATCTGATTGATAAAGATGCCACTATGGCTCGTATGTTAGGCCGTGGTTAATATCCTAGCCTCTCATGTTGTCCATTGTGCCTAGCGGAAATTATTAGGTGCAAGCATAGAAAAAGCCACCAACGCATGGTGGCTTTTGATCATTCATCCTTACAAAAAGGCTTTATAAGGCAGTTCTGGCTCATTTTTGAAGATATCTTGGAAGCCACGGAAATGCTGGTAATGCATGCGTCCTTTATCAGTTGGGTAGGTGTATTTACCGCCAACTTGCCAGAAGAACGGCGCAAATTGGTACTGTAAGCGATCTTTTTTCATATTCCACAGCACTTCGATTTCACGCGGATCATTTTGGAAGTTCGCCCAGATATCGTGGTGGAATGGCACGACAACTTGGCAATCGAGCGATTCTGCAGCGCGCAATACATCCGAAGAGGTCATTTTATCGGTCACTCCGCGTGGGTTCTCACCGTACGACAGCAACGCCACATCAATCTGGTAATCGTTACCGTGTTTCGCATAGTAGTTTGAGTAGTGTGAATCACCGGAGTGGTACACAGAGCCACCCGAGGTTTCAATCAAGTAGTTGACGGCTCGCTCATCCATACCATCCAAAATCGCTTTGTCGTAAGACGATACGCCTTTGGGCAAGGTCACTAACGCGGTGCGATCGAACGAATCCAACACGCGAATCTTAACATCGCCGATTTCAAGCACATCACCGACTTTTGCCACAATGCAGCGCTCCTGCGGTACACCCCATCCTAGCCATAAATCAACACAGGCTTGTGGGCCAATGAATTTTACGTGCTCGCCGCAGTTTTGCAGCACCGCTGCAGCAACGTTAACGTCAATGTGGTCAGCGTGATCGTGTGAAGCCAGCACCGCATCAATCTCTTTAATCGCAAACGGATCGAGTGGGAAAATCGAGGTTCGCAAGTTCGGTTGCAACGCTTCCACACCGCCCATACGCATCATCTGATGCTGGGTATTCATCAAGCGGTTTTTCTGCGTTTTTTTACCGGTTCCGCACCAAAAGTCGATGGAAAGGTTGGTGTTGCCAGCACTCTTTAGCCAAATCCCCGTACAGCCTAGCCACCACATCGAAAAAGTATTTGGCTCCACAACCGTTTGTTCAATCTCTTCATTTAGCCAAGTTCCCCACTCAGGGAACGTACTCAAAATCCAGGATTCGCGAGTGATTTCATTCACTTTACTCATAACAACACCTCTTGTTTCACAACGTTAAGATAAATTTTGGATGTAGGGAACCAAGCGCCGAAATCCTGAAGATTGGCACTGGCCAGTTGGGTTAGTTTTTTTAATTTGGTAAAAGTGAGTGAAACGCTACACTAAAATCACTTGCGTCCCTTGTGCCTCAATGGCTTTCACCACTTCAGCATTCGCATTTTTACCGGTGATGACGATGTCAATTTTGCTGGTAGAGCAAAACAGCATGCCGGTACGCTGCCCGACTTTTGAGCTGTCCACCACTACGACTAGCTTATCGATCTGCTCTAGCATCTGCTGTTCAGCAACCGCTGTGAGCATATCGGTTTTGTACAATCCCGCTTCGGTTAGCCCTTTGCCAGAGGTAAACATCCAGTTTCCCGCATAACCGCCAAGAGAATCTGGCGCGGGGTTGAGGAAAATGCTTTGCGCTCGATTGTATTGTCCGCCAATGATGATCACATCATCGTGATCTTCATTGATCAGATAGCTCGCCAACGGAAAATAGTTGGTCACTATCTGTACGTTTTCGCCACACAACTGCTGGCCCAGCAAAAAGGCGGTCGAACCACAGTTGATCACCACACTATCGCCTGGTTGGCAGAGTTCAGCCGCTTTCAAGGCAATTAGCGATTTCTCTTCATAATGCTCTGTGCTGTTGATATTGAGCGGTGACCATTTTCTTTTTTGATTTTCAATGCGCTCTGCCCCATTACGCACTTTGCGCAGTTTACCTAGCTCATCAAGCTTGGCGATATCGCGCCGCGCCGTGGCTGGTGAGACATTAAAGCGCTCAATAATGTGCGAAACGTTAATCGCTTGATTCTCTTCAAGCAGAGACAAAATACCGTTATGTCGTTGGACTTCATTCATACCATCACCTAACTGAGAAAAAACTCACCGAATGTCGACTTAGTGATTATTTGGTGATTAATCTTGATTGGTTTTGATTCTATTAATCATCGTAAATCTTGTCAAACTTTCTGCACATAGAAATCATACATTTATCACAATTAAATTTAAGTTATTGATTTTTAATCAAATAACAAAAGCCAAGGTGATCTACCTATCATTTATGTGGTTTTCTTTTGGGCAAAATTGATAAAAATCAAAATAATCACAAATGAGCATTGAATGATTACTTTTGATTGTTAAAGTCTATTCCGTGAGCAAAAGGAGCGATTTTACGCACCACCAAAAATCACTCTTCCTACATCAAAACAACTAAGGGTAGAGATATGGAGTTCTTGTACGACGTTTTCTATATTTTTTACAGCCAAGTAATGACCAAAGCCCCTTTGCTGCTAGGGCTAGTCACCTTAATCGGCTATTGGCTGCTAAGACGCGATGCGACAACCATCATTAAAGGTTCAATCAAAACCATTGTCGGTTTTATGCTGGTACAAGTGGGCGCAGGCACACTGGTCGCTGGCTTTAAACCTGTGATTGAAAAGCTGTCGCAATACCACGGTTTAACCGGATCAGTGATTGACCCCTACACCTCGATGATGGCCACCATGGAAACCATGGGCGACAACTATTCATGGGTCGGGTACGCCGTGCTGCTAGCACTGGCGATCAACATTCTGTTGGTGCTGTTTCGCCGCTACACCGGCATTCGTACCATCATGCTGACTGGACACATCATGTTCCAGCAAGCGGGTTTGATTGCGGTGTTCTACTTTGTGCTCGGCGCTGGCATGTGGGAAACCATCATTTATTCGGCGGTATTGATGGCGCTCTACTGGGGCATCTCTTCTAACATCATGTTCAAACCGACCGAAGAAGTCACTGGCGGCGCGGGTTTCTCCATCGGCCACCAACAGCAAGTCGCTTCATGGATCGCCACCAAAATCGCTCCCAAACTGGGGGATAAAAAAGACAGTGTTGATCACCTGCAACTGCCTAAATGGCTGCATATTTTCCACGACAGCATCGCTGCCACCGCGATTGTGATGACGGTGTTCTTCGGCATCATTCTGCTCTCTTTCGGTCTGGATAATCTGCAAGAGATGGCGGGCTCCACCCACTGGACTATCTACATCCTCGAAACGGGCCTTAAGTTTGCCGTCGCGATCCAAGTGATTGTGGCCGGTGTACGTATGTTTGTCGCCGAGCTGTCTGAAGCGTTTAAAGGCATCTCCGAGCGCGTTATTCCTAATGCTGTGCTCGCGATTGACTGTGCGGCGATCTACGCCTTCTCTCCCAATGCCATGGTGTTTGGCTTTATGTGGGGCGCACTCGGCCAATTTGCAGCAGTCTTAGCCATGCTGGCGTTTAATGCGCCAATCATGATCATCCCCGGCTTCATTCCTATGTTCTTCTCCAACGCAACGATTGGCGTCTTTGCGAACCATTTCGGCGGTTGGAAAGCGGTGATGAAGATCTGTTTTGTGATGGGCATTATCGAAGTGCTCGGCTCTGCATGGGCAATTCACCTCTTCACCCAACAAGGCACCGAATTCAGCGGCTGGATGGGCATGGCCGACTGGGCTTTGGTCTTCCCACCGATTATGCAAGGTTTGTCCGCCTCGAAACTCTTCTTCTTCGTACTGGTTGCCCTGGCGTTGGTCTACATGTTCTTTGCTTCCAAACAGTTACGCGCCGAAGAAGATGCACAAGGTAGTATCACGGTCAGTGACGAGCCGGAAGTGATTGAAGCGGTTGAACAAGCTCTACAAGCTGCGCAAGGCACTCGTCCAGTGAGCATTCTGGCAGTGTGCGGTAACGGCCAAGGTTCATCGATGATGATGAAGATGAAAATCGGCAAGTATCTGGAGCAAAAAGGCATTCCACACGTGATGGATTCTTGCGCGGTGTCTGATTACAAATCCAAACTCGCGACCACCGACATCATTGTCTCCTCGAAACACCTCTCAGCCGAGATGGAACCGGGCGAAGGCAAGTTTGTGCTCGGGGTGCAGAACATGCTGAACCCGAATTCCTTTGGCAATGAACTGCTCGACATTATCCATAACCATTTTGTGAAAATTCGCTAGCTCGACAGGCGGTGGGCAGCCGCACCTCTCTGGTTGCCTACCGCCCCCTACGACAATAAGAAGCTGGTTTGATCAGCTCTACTCTGGAGATAGAACCATGGGACTCAAACAATCCTTAATCGAAAACAACTCAATCCAACTGCAAGCCAAAGCCAATAACTGGCGTGAAGCGATCAAAATTGGTACCGATATGTTGATTGCCTCAGGCGCAATCACGCCAGCCTATCACGAGGCGATCATCGCCAGTGTCGAGCAGCTCGGCCCCTACATCTGCATCGCTCCTAATCTTGCCCTGCCCCATGCGCGCCCCGAAAACGGCGTGTTGAGAACTGCTTTTGCGCTGGTGACCTTACAAGAGCCGATCTATTTCGAAGGCGAAGATGAGCCAGTGGATGTGCTGATTACCTTAGCCGGCAGTTCCTCCGATGAGCATATGGAAGGACTGATGGAAGTGACGCAAGTGCTGGATGATGAAAACAGCGCCACCGGAGTGGATCTGGATAAGCTGCGCCGCTGCCGCGATAAACAGCAAGTGTATGCGGTGATTGACCAAGCCCTCTCGCAACAAGCTTCTGCCCAACAAGAATTAGCGCACATCGCGTAGGAGGGAGTATGTACAGCGAACTGAAACAGCGCGTATTCAACGCCAATCTCAAATTGCCCAAATACGGCTTAGTGACTTTTACTTGGGGCAATGTGTCGGAAATTGACCGCGAACGCGGCGTACTGGCGATTAAACCGAGCGGCGTCGAATACGATGCGATGTGCGCCGAAGATATGGTGATTGTCGACCTCACGGGCAAAGTGGTGGAAGGCAAATTGAACCCATCGAGCGATACCGCAACCCATATTGAACTTTACCGCGCCTTTCCCGACATCGGCGGCGTAGTGCACACCCATTCGCGCAGCGCCACGATTTGGGCTCAAGCGGGCATTGATATTCCCGCGCTCGGGACAACCCATGCTGATTACTTTTACGGCGACATTCCCTGCACGCGTAAGCTTTCGCACAGCGAAATTGCTGGTGAGTATGAAAAAAACACCGGCCTAGTGATCGTCGAAGAGTTTCGTCATCGTCATATCGATCCGATGGCGGTACCGAGTGTGATTGTGGCCGGACACGCGCCTTTCTCTTGGGGCAAAAATGCCGAAGATGCGGTGCACAACGCCGTGGTGCTGGAAGAGATCTCCGCAATGGCACTCGCCACTCGCTCGCTCAATAGCGGCATCAAAATTCAGCCCGAATTGTCCGATAAACACTACCTGCGCAAACACGGCGCGAACGCTTACTACGGCCAGAGGTAATCGCTATGTATAAAGTGCTCGCCTTGGATCTTGATGGTACTGTGCTCAGTGACGATCACACCATCCATCCACAAGTCAAAGACGCGATTCGCGCAGCTCAGCAGCATTGTCATGTGCTTATCGTCACGGGTCGTCACCACACCGCTGCGCGCCCTTACTACGATGAACTGGGTCTGACCACGCCCATCATCTGTTGCAACGGCACGTATGTGTATGACTACGCAAGCGAAACGGTGCTGGAGCACAATGCGATCGACAAACAAGATGCACTAACCTTTATCGATCTGGCCCAAGAGTTTCAGCTCAAGCTGGTGATGTACATCAAAGATGCGATGACGTACTCGCAGCGCAGCCCCATCGCCTACATGCAAGCATTGGAAAAATGGGCGCAAGCGGCCTCTCTCACTCATCCGCCGCAAATTTATGCGATTGACTCCTTTCACCAAACTGCGCGTGACTCTGAGTTTGTATGGAAATTTGTCGTCGAAGGTTTACCAAGCTCGGTTGAGCGACTCCTAGAGCATCCTTGGGTCAACGCCCACTTTAATGGCGAACGCTCTTGGTCAAACCGCATTGATTTTGCCGCCAAAGGCAACAGCAAAGGGCTGCGCCTTGCGCAATACGTTGCTCAGCTTGGCTACGCCGCCAACCATGTGATGGCGATTGGCGATAACCACAATGACATCTCCATGCTGCGCTATGCCGGCCACGGCGTGGCGATGGCCAATGCCGATGACACCGTGAAATCTTACGCGCGCAGCCTTTGCTCAACCGATAACAACCACGCTGGGCTTGCCCAACTGATACGTGAACATATTCAAGGATAAACAGTATGACCAAACCAATGATTCAAATCGCCCTCGACCAAACCAACCTAACCGATGCCGTGGCCGTAGCGAGTAATGTCGCCAGTTACGTCGATGTGATTGAAGTTGGCACCATTTTGGCTTTCGCGGAAGGAATGAAAGCGGTGTCGACTCTGCGCCACAACCATCCGAATCATATTCTGGTGTGTGACATGAAAACCACCGATGGCGGAGCCATTCTCTCGCGTATGGCATTTGAAGCGGGGGCGGATTGGATCACCGTGTCGGCTGCCGCACACATCGCGACCATTGCCGCGTGTAAAAAAGTGGCGGATGAGTTAAATGGCGAAATTCAAATCGAGATTTATGGCAACTGGACAATGCAAGATGCTAAAGCATGGGTCGATTTAGGCATCACTCAAGCCATTTACCACCGCTCACGCGATGCGGAATTGGCCGGTATTGGTTGGACAACGGACGATCTCGACAAAATGCGCCAGCTCTCTGCGCTAGGCATTGAGCTTTCGATCACCGGCGGCATCGTACCAGAAGATATTTACCTGTTTGAAGGGATCAAAACCAAAACCTTTATTGCCGGACGTGCATTAGCAGGCGCCGAAGGCCAACAAACCGCGGCGGCTCTGCGTGAGCAAATCGACCGTTTCTGGCCATAACAGGAGGCAGCATGTATCAACATTTACTGCGCCACCGCGTTGGCTTGTATGAAAAAGCGCTGCCCAATCACTTAAGTTGGGAGGAAAAACTGGCCTGCACCAAAGAGCTCGGCTTCGATTTTCTGGAGATCTCGGTGGATGAAAGTGACGAGCGCCGCAGCCGCCTCGATTGGGATGATGCCACCATTTATTCATTGCACCGCCTTTGTGAGGAGTATGGCGTGCCGCTGCAATCGATGTGCCTTAGCGCTCATCGCAAGTTTCCGTTTGGCTCGGCCGATCCCGCGCTGCGCGATGAGGCGCTGAAAATTATGCAAAAGGCGATAACCCTCGCCTACAAACTGGGTATTCGCACCATCCAATTGGCGGGGTATGACGTCTATTACGAGCCCGCCAACTCAGCCACTCATCAGCGTTTTATTGAGGGTATGCAACACGCCGCCCGTTTAGCTGAGCGCGCTGGCGTGATGTTAGCCGTTGAGATCATGGATACCCCTTATCTCAATGCGCTGAGTAAATTTGAAGTGCTGAATCGGCAGATCCAATCGCCCTTTTTTACGGCGTATCCAGACGTTGGCAACATCTCAGGCTGGAATTATGACTTGCTGACCGAACTCTCGTTAAGCAAGCCCCACATCACTCAGATCCACCTCAAGGACACTTACAAGGTGAGCGAACAGTACGCCGGACAGTTTCGTGATTTAGTGATTGGCGAAGGCGACGTCGACTTTGATGAACTGTTCTGCCGCTTAAAAGCGCTGGATTGCGTGGTGCCGTTAGTGATTGAAATGTGGGCGCACGATGAACAGTGGCAACAGCATATTCACACCGCGCAGCGTCGATTAAACCAAGCTTGTGATCGCGCCGAACTCCCTCGCTTGTTCCCTCATCTTTAAGCTCCTGAGCCGCGCAACGCGGCGATTCCCTCAGCAGGGAATGTGCGGTGGGTTTCCCCCGACCTACCGCACTTTTTCAAGCTCGCCTTCAGGGTTGACTTCATATCCACCTTGGCGCACAGTGGCGGCTGTTTGTTTGAAATTCCAACCGGTTAGCATGAAATTACTCCACCTTCAGCTGTTTTGGTACGAGAAGCACCACACCCTACTTGAATTAGAGGCCCTGCCACAACTGAGCCCAGCACAACAGCAAGAACTTGAAGAGTGGATCAAAACACGGCGCAAAATTCTCAGTTATGAAGTGCATCAACACGCGTGGATTAAGGTCAACGCTGATGGTTTTTCATCACTGCTGACCTTTAAACCCAACGGCACCTTGATTGAGAAAGACATGTTCAGCGACAAAGCGCTGCATGGTTTGTGGAAAGTGATGGATGGTTTTTTATTCGTCAAAGTGATCAGCGGCGAGTTTATTGTCGAATACCAAATTGTCGGCCACCAACCTCACCCTGTGCACTGCGGCATTGAATACATCAATGGCCGCGTGAGTAGCTACAGCAAGTTTGCCCAATTGGCGTCGAAAGAATAGGGTTAAGCGTCACCTAAGTAATACCCCATACCCCGCTTGGTTTGGATCAGCGGCTGGGCAAAAGGCATATCGATTTTCTTGCGTAAACGACGCATATAGACATCGACTACATTGGTCAGCGGATCTTGGTGAATGCCCCACACATTCGCCAAAATTCGCTCCCGGCTAAAAATATGCCCCGGTTTACGCAAAAAGAGCTCAAGTATTGAAATCTCTTTTGCCGTCAGCTCTATCGGTTGCTCGGCACGATACACGCGCATAGTGGATAGGCAGAGCTCTAAATCAGCAAAACGCAGCTTATTGCTGGTGTGGGTTTGAATATTACGCCGCTGCAGTGCCTCGATGCGTGCCAACAGCTCTTCAAAATGGAAAGGCTTGGCGAGGTAATCATCCGCACCAGTGCGCAATCCTTGGATGCGTTCCTCCACCTCGCCCAAAGCGGATAACATCAGGATTAAAACCTGATTACCCGTCGCACGGATTTGCTGGCATAGAGTTAACCCATCCACATGGGGCAACATGCGATCTAAGATCAGCAAGTCCGGCTCGCTGCTTTTCACGGTTTCTAATCCGTATTGACCATCTTTCAAACGGTGGATTTGGTGCCCTTCCGCTTTTAAGCCTCGCTCAATAAAACGGGCAATTCTTTCATCATCTTCAATCAATAAGATTCGCATCTTGCTCCTCTCCTCGCGGAAAAGTTAACGTCACCGTCGTGCCTTGTTCCAGCACACTTTCGATGCGGATTTCACCATCCAGTTGTTTTACGATACTTTGCGCCAGCGTTAAGCCAATGCCTAGCCCATCAGGGCGATACCGCTTGCCATTTTCTGCACGAAAATAGCGTTCAAAAATCACACTCAGATCCGCTTCGGCAATCCCAATGCCTTGATCTACCAATTGCACACGCCATGCCTCTTCATCCAACTCAAGATTCAATCCTATCGGTTGCTGCGTCGGATCATAGCGTAAAGCGTTATCCACCAAGATACGGATCACCATCAGCAATTTATCGCAATCCGTATAGCAAAGCTGTGTTTGCCACTCACCCTGTGCTGGCGTATTCACCGTCAACTCAACTTGCTGCGCGTGAGTCAACAAACTGGCTTGCCGCACCACCGCTTGCCAAATTTCACCTAAGAGCAACTCGGTTAACGCAGGATGAAACAGGCGCTCATCGTGTCGGATCAACATCAATAAATCTTCAATCCGAAATGCCAGTTGCTCTGCCGACTCACTGATCCGCAGCAAGGTTTGCCGATACTCATCATCACTATTGTGCCGACTGCGCAGAGTAATTTGCGCCTCACCTAAAATCGCAGTGGCAGGAGAGCGCAGTTCATGGCTGACATTAGCGAAGAACTCTTTTTGTTGATGTTTAGCTTTCTCCAACGTTTGTAAAGCTTGCGCCAGCTCTTGGGTTCGGTCTGCCACTTCTCGCTCAATTAATTGGCGTGACATCCGCTCTTTTTGCTGCGCTTGCTCAAGACTTTGCGCCATATAGTTAAAATGGCGCGCCAGCGTTTTAAGTTCATCAGGCCCGCTGATCGAAATGCGGTGATCCAATCGGCCCTGCTCTAGGGCGGTGGTACTTTTCACCAGCTCAGCCAGCGGCTTAGAAAGGGTACGCAATAACCAAACGCCAAGCAGAGCCCCCGACACCATGCCAAAAACCGCTAAGCTGGTGATGACCGATCTCACATTCGATAACGCATCCAACGCCGCTTCTTCATAACGCGAGGTACGCTGCTGCTGGAGGCTAATGGCTTGAGTCAACAACTGGCGTAAATCGGTATCATCGACCCGATCGAACGACTGGCTCAACAATAGCCAGCGTTCATCATCGTCAGTAATTTTGGCAATTTCCCATGAACGCAACGCCTTTTTTAAGCTGGCGAAGTTGGTTTCAAACAGGGAGATTACCTTGATCTGCTGGTTTATTTCTGAGAAATCTTGCACGGTTAAGCTGTGCTGCTGAGCTTGCTCCGTCAAAAGATTGAGCTTGTGTAGCAGCGCTTCAATTTTGGAAAAACGCATATCCCTTTTCAGGGTACTGCCATCTTTAATCAGAAGATACTCGGCGAGCCAGACTTTAAGTTGCTGTTTCTCGGTACTTAACTGCATAAAACCTTGCAGAATTTGGCTTGAGATTTGCCCACGCAGCAGATGCTGATTCGCAACTTGATTTGACCAATAAGCCACCCCGACCTGCGCCAAAATCAAGGTCAATAGTAATGCGAGTACAAACGCAAGCCGATATCGAAACATAGTCATTTCCCAAAATTGTCTTCTTTCTATGAGTCTCAACTACTCGCAGTGGCAAATAGGCGACCAATGAGTCCATCTCCATCAGCATAGACACACTCGGTGTTTAAGATGAATCAGCGTCGCCAAGACCGCGTTAAGTAGCAAGGAGATATGCAGATTACGTGATCCTCTACCCAAGGGTAAATCTTGTTAATCTGAGGTTAATCTTTGCGCTCGGTTTACATTCATCGAAACCTCGTAGAGTAGCGCTGAACCTACTGCAAACATTTAAGGAAGGCAGATTATGCAACGTATGACTCGTACTCTATCCGTTTCCGCCCTGATTCTGTGCGGCTTATTACCTTTCACGACTCAAGCTGCCGATCTTGTCGTGAATAACAACATCACTCATGAAGATGTGCTAAAAGCCCAACAAGCATGGGGCGAAGCGCTGATTAAAATCAGCGATACTTATCAAAAACAAGGCATCAAAGCGGCAACTGAGCTTGCGAACCAAGTGTTAGATCAAGCCTACGGCTACCAACAAGGCGCAGTATTGTTTAAACCGACCCTAGCCAGTGGCAAGCAAACCTTCCGCACCGATACAGAAGGTGCACTCTCTTACTTTGTTGGCAACAATAAAAGCTACCCGCAAGATTCGGGCTTTGCCCTAAAAGGCTGGAAGGAATACCGTTTTGAAAATGCCGCGGTTTACATTGATGGCGATCTTGCACTCACTACAGGCAATGTCTTCCTAGTGAATGATAAAGGGCAGGAAACCGTGGTAGACAAAAGCTGGGCTTTTAAGAAAGATGAGCAAGGCCAACTGCGCATTGTACTGCACCACTCCTCGCTGCCTTATCAGGCGAAGTGATGCCATTAGCACCGATATTGGTTTTGGGATAACAGAATATCCGAGCGCACTACGCGCTCGGATTGATTGAGATGAGTTATAAACTTTGGGTTTTTCTCATCGTAAGAGAAAAAGCAACTAGTTAATAGCAGGCAATGACTTCGCTTCCATGACGAGATAAGCATCCCAAGATTGTTCATCACGAATACGTTTTACGAAGCCGCGGTTGGTCAACCAGCTTTCACTCGTCTCTGTAATAGCAGGCTTAGTCAGCTTAGTTTCACGCGTCACTTTACAAGCTTCAAACGTTCCTGCTGCAACTACAACAGTTTCTTTACCCACATAGGTATCCGAGTAACTAAAATCCGAGTTAGGCCATGCCTTAGTAATCTCCGTCAAATCTGTTTGCTGGGTTACAGTGCGTAAGCCTTGCACCGTTGAATCGCCGACGGTAAAGCTGGCCAGAGGTGAATTAAGCCAACGACTCGCCTTTTATCGATATTTCGTCGTAACTATTACAATAACTCAACCGACTGCTGGGCAATCACGAATTCTTCGTTGGTCGGGATCACCATGGCTACGGCGTTAAGCAGCTCAGATTTTGCGATGATGCCCGCTTTACCAAAACGCGCTGCTTCGTTGCCTTTTTCATCTTCCACGAAACCAAGCAGTTTTAGGTTGCCGAGAATTTCGCGGCGAATCGGCAGTGAGTTTTCACCAATACCACCGGTGAAGATGATCGCATCCAGATGATCTAGCGGGATAAGGTAAGAGCCGATGTATTTAGCGACACGGTAAGTAAACACTTCAAACGCCAGTTTCGCCCCTTCGTGACCGTTTTCCATCGCTTCCAAAATACCGCGAGCATCTGAAGTCAGGCCGGATACCCCCAAGAAACCGGATTTCTTGTTCAGGGTTTCAAAGACTTTCTCTTGGCTCCAGCCTTTTTTCATCAAAAATTCGATGATGCCGGGATCTAAGTCGCCAGAACGTGTGCCCATCATCAGGCCCGCCAATGGGGTGAAGCCCATGGAAGTATCGACCGATTGACCGTTGCTGATCGCACAAACTGAAGCGCCGTTGCCCAAGTGAACCGAGATGAAGCTCGCTTGCTCAATCGGCTTGTTGAGCATTTTGGCCGCTTCACGGCTAACGTAGTAATGGCTGGTGCCGTGGAAACCGTAGCGGCGGATACCGTATTGTTTGTACAGTTCATGAGAGATAGCACCAGTGAATGCCTTTTTCGGCATGGTTTGGTGGAAGGCGGTATCGAACACAGCAAACTGTGGCAAGCTTGGAAAAGCGGCCATAGCAGCTTGGATACCTATTGCACCGGCTGGGTTGTGGAGCGGAGCAAGATCGGACAAGCTTTCGATTTCTGCCAGTACTTCTTCATCAATACGAACGGTCGAGGTGAATTTCTCACCGCCGTGCACAATACGGTGTCCTACCGCTACTAAGTCTTGAGCGAAGCCCAAGCTTTCCATTAAGCCCACAATGCGGTTGATCGCATGTTGGTGATGATGATCGGCGGCGGTAATCGCCTCTTCCGTTTTCTCACCCTGATATTTCCAACTGATCACAGCTTCAGGCATGCCGAAGCATTCGCCAAGGCCTGAGATCAGCGCTTCCCCCGTTTGGGAATCAATCACTGCAAATTTCAATGATGAGCTACCAGAGTTTATGACCAACACATACGAGTTCGACATGGGGGCTGTATCCTGTTTCAGACGTTAAGGGGAAGCGTTTTCGCTTCGTCATTATAGAGATAGCATTATTCAATAATTTTTGAATCTTTCAACTTTGTTTTAGTTTTTTGTGCGATAGAAACGTTTTTTTGTTGATCTTAAGCAAGAAGAGATTTCTTTTTAGCCGAGAAATATTTCAATTTTTCATCAAAGAAAACAGCGCTCGCCGAAGATGACGAACGCTGATGCAGTATAGGATGAATGCCGAGGGGCAAGATGATGCAGGGCCACTATGCAAGCGATGTCGCTTGCCATTCCAGTGCAATGGATTCTCGGCGTGAAAACATATCGATATGCGAATCGATCACCGCGCGTTGTGCGGCCACATTTTGCTCGCTGTCCCCCTGACAAACAAACGTCAGCGTTTGGTTTTTCTCACACACGGTTAAGGTGGTCACTCCCACAGGAAACTCGATTTGCCCTTGTGTTTCATCCCAAGTCGCAGGGACTTTGCGGGCAAAATGGCGACATAAGGTGACTAAATATTTGACCACATGCTCAGAGTGCAACGTGGCTTGGGATTGGTACAACGCTTGAAATTGAGACGACATAACAAAATCTCCAGTGCAAAAGCCCGCACAAAGCGGGCTTAAATAGAGTAAGAATGATTAGAATTGGTAAGCGGCGGATAACTTATAGCTGCGTCCCGGCTCGTAATCATCGGCTACAAAGCTTTTCGCTAAACCAACACGTGAGGCATGAGACACATAAAGCTCATCAAACACGTTATCCACGCCGAACGTCAGCACTAGGTTCGGGACGGAATATGGCGTCCACTGAGCATACAGGTTATGCACGTCATAGCCTTCTTTCTTGGCGGCGCCAGCCACTACGTTGTCTTCATCCAGAACCACTATTGAAGTCCAGCCAAACAGGGTATCAATCGAATCCGCTTGATAACCTAAGCTGAGCGCGATGCTGTCACCCATATCGGCGCTGTTACCAACGGAATTGAGCATTGGGCCACCATTTGTAACATCATTCGCATCCGAGTGCGCGTAAGAGAGCTTGGCGCTCGCGGCTTGGTAAGCGTAAGTTGTGCTCAGTTCAAAACCTTTGATTTCCATATCCCCTACGTTACTGATCAGGTAACTGTTACTAGTACGAATATGGTCATCAATCTGGGTTTTAAACAGGGTGAAGTTGGCACCCACAAAGTGATCGCCATAAGTTTTATCAAAGCGCACACCACCTTGAGTGTTTAAGCCCGTTTCAGGTTTGATGTTATCCGCTAAGCGAGCTTGATCTTGGTAACGAACAAAGGTCTCCAGCAGCTCTGGGCCTTTGAATAGCGAGCGGGCGTTGGCAAACAGCGTCCAATCACTGGTCACATCCCATTCCGTACCCAGTGACCAAGTCACCTCATCAAAATCTTTCGTGCCTGTCATAGCTTTACGTTTGAAATCATCAAAACGCAGACCGGCGGTCAATGACCAAACGTCATTTACATACAGTTTGTTCTCCGCAAACACAGCGGTAGAAACTGCAGATTCTTCCATAAATGGGGTGCTGCCATAGGTCGCTTTGCTGGTTTGATCGACATAATCCATACCATAGCTTACTTGGTTACGGTGCGCGGCCAGTTCATAGTCAGATTGGAAGAGCGCGTTAATGCCAACATTGCGGTTTGTCGCCGTATTGCGTGAAAGGCGGTTGCCCGGCCAAACACCCGCCATCACACTTTCATCACGATCAATTTCGGTTTGGCTACTGTAGAGGGTGACTTTACCGCGATGCTTATCTTGCTTGAGTTCATAAGAGCCAGTGATGGTATCGCGGTCATAATGCGTCGGAACCAAACGGTTTTTGCTCAAACCTAGGTTGGCACTTCCTGCCATATCAGGGCGTGGGCTATAGTCCCCTTGATCACGATAGACATCATAGGAAACTTGGAATCGATGACCAACAGCCGGTTCAAAGCCGACTTTTGCAAGAACGTTATAGGTATCCCCTTTCACGCCAAAAGTTTCTTTACCGGCACCATCTTCAAAGTTATCGCGTGAGATACCTTGACCATAAACCATGGCGTCAACCGTTTCGCTCAATTGACCGTAAACCGTGAGTGAACCTTGCTGGTTATCGTTTGAGGCATAACCGCCGAAGATACGGGCACCAAACTGCTCACCACCCACCAGCAGATCTTTCGCATTCTTGGTTTCAAAATAAACCGAACCACCGAGGCCACTTTGGGTCACTGAGTTGTTACCCACCTGCACATCGGCTGATTTCAAAATGTCTGGGTTAAGCGTTAAGTTACCAATGTGATGGAACATATTGGCGTGCTGTGAAGCGCCATCCAAACGAATATCCAGGTTGGTTTCACCCAATCCGCGAATGTTAATTCGTTGGTTAACCGAGTGCGTTCCGCCTACATCAACCCCGGGAATATCACGCAGCAAATCCGACATGTGATCGGCTTGTTTGAGTGATAGATCGTCCGTGGTGAGAGATTCCGAGCTGCTCGATACTTTCGTACCCCAGATCACCACATTTTCCTGCTCCGGTGTCGCTTTCTGCTCAGCAACCGCGTTGGCCGACATCGCGGCAGTGATCGCAAGCCATAACGCAGACTTCTTGCAAATATCCATACTGACTCAATTCCTCAAAAATACAAATGATAACGATTCGCATATATGTTAAATTGAGCTCAACCAATAGAGAAGTTGAATTGATTATGCAAAATCGCACATCAGTTATGGAAAACACGCAAAATCAACATAAGGTATTAACCAAAAACGGCGCACGCCAAACGGTCACCTTGTCACGTCATGTGGTCAAGGAGCGAGATGAGCAAATTGTTGCGCAAAATTTGAATCAACCTGTGATGGCACAAGGCCACTTTGTGGAATACGTCAGTCCAAACGGGTTTACCTTGCATGGAGGGTCTAGCCTTGAATTGGCCGATTGCGATGTGATGACCACCAGCGCGCCAGCCCTTGTCATCATTCTCTTGCTGGAAGGCACCTTACGCTTTGCCTATGATGATCTCAAACTTGAATTGTGTGCCAATCAGCATCCACAAGCTTTAATGGTCAATTTGGAGCAGCCGTGCATCTTCCATCGCCGTCTGCATCAAGGGATGACAGTACGCAAACTCAACATCGTTTTATCGCCCGATACATTGCAAAAATTCGCGCAACACTCCTGCCCATTGCAACATTTTCTGCAACAAGACAAAGCACTGGTTCCACTTTCACTGAACGAGGAAAGTTGGCAAGCCGTTGAGTCTCTGCTCAACCGTCGTGTGATCCACACCATCAGTGCGCATATTGCTCGGGAAGCCACGGTTTGGCGCTTGGTGCATGACGCCGTGTTGCAATGCCCTAAACACGCCACCTCGTTATCTCAGCACCAAGAGGGACAATCTGAGCAATGGATTAATCAGTTGCTGCACTATATCGATCAGCATTTGCATGAAGAGATTTGCTTAGAGCAACTGGCAGAACGCCATGCGATGAGCGTTTCCAACTTACAACGCAAATTTAAAACTCGCCTGAATATGACGATTGCACACTACATCCGGCACCGACGGTTACAACTGGCGCGTCAGCAATTAGAGCGAGGTTTGGTCACCATCACAGAGGCCGCGTATGAAGCAGGCTACCTGCACCCTTCCAACTTTACCGCAGCGTTTAAAAAAGCCTTTGGTATCTCTCCGCAGGCTTTTGTGGAATTAAAACAGGCGGGTTAATTGCCATGATTCTGGCCAAGCTTATCCCCTACTTGTACTGCTGCCTCACGTCGGAAGAGTATAGAGACATAAGCGCTGCCCCTGCATCTCAATCACATTAAATGGGGTATCGTAAATGGCGCTCAACACTTCAGATTGGATCACATCACGCACCGAGCCTGTGGCTACGACTTCGCCTTTTTTCAATGCGACGATTTTATCGGCGTAGCAGGAAGCAAAGTTGATGTCGTGGATCACCACCACCACCGCCTTATTCAGCTCATGGGCTAAACGGCGCAGCGTAGACATGATTTGCAGCGAATGCTTGATATCCAGATTGTTTAACGGCTCGTCGAGGAAGACGTAATCGGTATCTTGCGCCATGACCATGGCGATAAACGCGAGTTGACGCTGACCACCACTCAGTTCATCCAGATACTGATACTGAATGGTTTCGAGATCGAGATACTCGATCGCTTGGTTGATGATCTGCTCATCTTGTGTGGTCAATTTTCCTTGGCTGTAAGGAAAACGGCCAAAAGCCGTCAACTCTCGCACCGTAAAACGCATATTGAGCACATTCGATTGACGCAACACCGCTAGCTTTTGGGCCAGCGCCTTGGTGTTCCACTCCACCAACTCACGCTGCTCAATCCAGACTTTACCGGCATCCCGATTGACCAAACGGCTCGCCATTGAAAGCAGCGTACTTTTGCCTGCGCCATTAGGGCCGATAATCGCCGTCACCTGCCCTTTATCAAACTGAGCACTGGCGTCATGTACCACGCGCTTGGTACCAAAATGTTTGGTGAGCTTTTCCAGTTGAATCATTGCTAAACCACTTTATTGCGAAGTAACAGCGAGAGGAAATAGATCCCGCCGATAAAATTGATCACCACACTCAAGGTGGTCCCGAAATGAAACACTTTTTCGATGATCCACTGGCCTGACAATAGTGCGCACACCGACATCGCCGACGTGGCAAGCAGCAAGGTGGAGTGACGATAAGAGCGGAACCATTCGCGAGTCAGGTTTGTCACCAGCAGCCCAAAAAACAGAATGGGCCCGACCAGAGCGGTGGAAATCGAAATCAGCAGCGCGCTGATCAGCAAGACATTACGCGTCACTTTGTGTACATCGACACCTAAACTCACCGCGTTATCTTTATCTAACCAGAACACATCGAGCACACGATGCTGACGGAACAGCAGCACGCAAGCCAATAGCAGCAGAGGCGACACCACATACACCAACTTGGTGTTGACGTTATTAAAGCTGGCGAACATGTTAGCCTGCACCGAAGCAAAATCGTTCGGATCCATCAACATCACAAAGAAAGAGGCGATGCTGGAAAAAAGCTGGCCTAAAATCACCCCAAGCAGTAACAGCACAATCAAGTTGCGATGCCCACTTCGGAAATAAAAAGTAAACAGCAGCGTCGAGAAGCTGAGCATCGCCGCCACCGACAGTGAAAAATTCCAGTACACGTTCATCGCAATACTGCTCATGCCCCCAAACAGCACCACGACCAACACTTGGGTGAACATGTATAAAGCATCAAACCCCATAATACTCGGCGTTAAAATACGGTTATGGGTGATGGTTTGAAACGCCAACGACGACTGCGCAATCGCAATGCCAGCAAAGACCATAGCCAACACTTTCGGCACACGACGCGATAAAAAATACTGGTAGTTGTCCGCATTGAGCCCGACGCCAATAAACAGCGCCGCAAACAGCAGAGAAATCGCGATCAGCAGCAGTAATTTCGTTCTATCCTGCATGACGCTGCCCTCGCAAAATCAAGGCAATAAACACCGAACCACCTAAAATACTGATGATCATAGAGATGGGGACTTCATACGGGAAGATGATGACGCGCCCCACTAAATCACATAACAACACGAACATCGCCCCGAAAATGGCAGTGCGCGGAATATTTTTACGCAAATTATCGCCGTAATAGAGGCTGACTAGATTAGGCACAATCAAACCCAAGAAAGGCAGTTGACCGACAATCATGACCACGGTCGCCGACATGATGGAGACTAAGGCCACACCGATGATCATGACCTGTTGATAATTCAAACCCAGATTGGTCGCAAAATCTTTTCCCATCCCCACGGCAGAAATGCGTGCGGCGTACAAATAGCTGAAAATAGCCACTGGGATTGCGATATAGAGCAGTTCAAAATCCCCTTTAAGCAGGTTGGCAAAATTGGCAACAGCCCAACCGGAAAGATTTTGGATAGCATCATATTTGTAGGCAATAAAGGTCGCCAAAGAGTCAATCACATTGCCAAAAATGATGCCGATCAGCGGCACGAAAATGACGTTTTTAAACTGAATGCGCTGAATGAAAAACACAAAGACCAGCGTACCCAACATGGAGACGCCGAAAATCAACCAGAGGTTTTGACCATGGCCAAACAGAACTAGGCTAAGCACGTAACCGAGCATGGCACACTCAATCGTGCCGGAAGTCGATGGTGAGGCAAATCGGTTTTGACTCACTTGCTGCATGATAAGACCCGCGATGCTTAAACCCGCACCGGAGAGCAAAATCGCTAATAATCGGGGGACTCGGCTAGTCAGCAGTAACTGCCAAGCTGACTCATCACCTTGAAACAAGGCTGCGAGGGATAAATTGCCCACGCCAACAAACAGGGAACAAAAACTAATAACAACTAAAACAAGCAATAACTTTTTCAAAGTAAACCTCAGCCTGTCAGCAAGAGGAGAGTTCCCCCTCCTCCGTGCTTATTTACTGCATACCAACTGACGCTTTCATGTCGGCAACCATCTGCTCTGTCGCTTTCACGCCAGAGATAGCGATGTACCAAGCATTCACATCGAGATAAGCAATATGGCCGTTTTTGTAAGCTGTGGTGGCTTTAACCAGATCATTTTCAAAGGTTTGGCGAATATTGGTTTCACCTTTAGTCACCACTTTATCTCGGTCAACCACCAGCAAGGTTTTCGGATTGTGTTCACGGATGTACTCAAATGAGATCAGATCACCATGGCTGCTCTCTTTGCTGACTGGCACGGTTTCACTAAATCCAAAATCTTTGTACACCGAAGAGAAGCGTGAATTGGCACCAAAAGTCGTCAGGTTGCCGCCAGAGCTCATGACCAACATCGCATCACTTTTATGTTGTTGGTTGTATTGCATGATGGATTTAAATTGCGCGTCAACTTGCTCAATTTTGGCTTCGACCGCAGGCTCAATCGCAAACACTTTGCCTAGGTTACGCCACTGCTGTTGAGTGCTTTCCCAATAACCTTGGTCAGCTTCAGCAGCAAAAACGATGGTCGGTGCAATTTTTGATAGCTCGTCGTAGCTTTTCGATGCACGCGGCCCAATCACAATCAGATCCGGTTTTTGGGTATAAATCGTTTCAAAATCTGGCTCAAACAACGAACCTGCACTTGGATACTTATCACTCTTGTATTTGGCAAGATAGTCAGGAGTACCATCAAATTTGGAAACGGCAACCGGCTCAATACCGAAACTGTCGATAGCGTCCAGAGCCCCCACACCAATAACCACTACACGTTGCGGTTTCTGCTCAAGGGTGGTTTTACCCAAGCGATGTTCAATCGTTACTGTCTCTGCTTGTGCAGCAAACGCAGCCAATAATCCTAATGCAGCCCAATGAATACGAGATTTCATATGTTCCTTCCGAAAGTGGTTGAGATAAGCAAGTGGAATCATTTTGATACTTATTCTCATTAAGAGAGTGCGTACTATAATCAAAACCAACTTGGCAATGCAACTGTGTGAGGGAAGATATCGTTGAACAATTTAGAAATGCACAAACCCTCGCCAATTCTTATCAATAGCAAGGGTCTACAAGATTCATTTAATGAATTTGATTCATACCCAAACCACTTGGAGTTGCAGGTAGGCGGCAAGTGAGTGACAAATTTGTCTGGAACAAATTTGCACAGCCATCGGCTGGCCTTTGGTGAGAGCCAAGGATGGCTCTCACAATCCCCATGAACATAGATAGACTATGTGGTTGGGGAGAACTAACGTAGCCAACACCGCTGCAGCTTCAAGTAGGAAGGGGATAGCTTAAATAAGGTATGACTGACACTCAGCCCCAAGCACATGCGTAATGGTTTGTGGCTCTACCAATAACCAATTAGGACAAGCATCCAAGGGCTCGGAGGCTAAGATGATTCCATCTTGCCAAGGTTTGCGGTAAACCGTCGGCGGTTGACCATCGGTACTGTAACGAACCAGCCAAAACTGTTGACCATCAGAGAGACAAATAGAGGCTTTAAACGGTAACACGACGCTTTTTACGACCATCAAGGCTTCTATTTCCGCAATGGTTTGGCGAATAGCTGCCACCGGATCTCGCTCTAAACCATTTTTGAGCATCAATAGGAAAATCAATTCGCTGTCCGTCGTACCGATGCGCCGAATGTATAAATGCTCAGGCAGTGAGCGCTCCAGCTCATATTTCACCGCACAATAGTCACCAATTTGGCCGTTATGCAGAAACATCCAGTGGTTATACATGAAGGGATGACAGTTTGAACGCGATACTTGCGTGCCCGTCGATGAACGAACGTGAGCCATAAAGCGATGTGAGCGAATATGGTGAGCCAATGAGCGTAGATTCTCATCTCCCCAAGCCGGTAACACTTCGTGGAAGCGTCCCGGCGTGCTGCGCTCTGTGTACCAACCTAGGCCAAACCCATCCGCGTTGACTCGAGTTACCGCTTTACGCGCTTCCAGACTTTGGTGAACTAACGAATGCTCTGGTTGATAAACCAACTGCTCTAAATAGATGGGGCTCCCTTGATAAGCCAGCCAGCGACACATAACCACGTCCTGTAAAAAAGTATTTCTGATTTCAATAAAGCATGTTTAGTTACAGGGTGCAATACGGGGTGAAAAATATAACTGAATTCTAGCCAACGCTTGCAGTATAAGGCTTCAATCCGCTCTCGATTCGTCGCCCTATCCCCTCTTTGTGACCGATCAACACCGCTGCGGCGTCAAGTAGGAAAGGGATAGAGTGTACCAAAACCGCTCACACCACGACAGCGTCAAATCGAAACAAAATCAATGAAGCAAGATCAAATTATTTCCCTTTATTTTATCGTCAATCGAGTGATGGGATTTCGCATATATTGATAGCATGTTTAATTTCACTGATTATTTATTGTGCTCTAATTGCTTTATTTAACAGACCTAACTAACAATTACGATGTTTTATATCGACATAGATATCATTTATCCATGTCGATATTGTGCATAGTTAATTGTCTTATTAGTCATTTATTCGATTGATGATTTGTTTACTGAATGTGTTGCAAATGTGATGCTATGCCAAACAATGAATAATTCAGGCTTGCTATGAATTATCGCCAGCCATAAATTGTTACAAATACTTTACATATGGATATGTACTATGCGCACCCTATTTGGATTATGGGTAATCTGCTATTCCACCTTATTATTTGCCAATGCTCAGCCTAATGATGAAAAGCTAGTTAGTGCCTTGATTGAACAAGGCATTATCTGCGAAGGGCTTTCTTATGAGCAGCAACAAAAAGCATTATCCCTCTACTTACAGCAAAGGTTTAATAATAAGAATAACGATATCAAAGCTGATAGCGAATCCTCTTCCTCAGGTGAAAACCCTGAATTAAAGCCACGCTGTATTAATCCAGAGTCGCCATAGCCATCACCCAATCTGGTTAACCGAAGATTGTTATTTTCGGCTGGCCTTTTCACACCTTAAATAAGGAAATATTAAGGAAATAAAATGAAAACGATCAAAAAAACGCTATTAGCTGCCGCCATAGCCAGTTTTTTCAGCAGTGGATTATACGCTCAAACACCCATTGATTTAGGCGTGGTGAATGAGGATAAATTAATTGAAATGTTAGTCCGCACCGGACAAATTCCTGCCGATGCCTCTGACGTTGATAAACGTATTGCGCTAGAACGTTATCTGGAGGAGAAAATTCGCTCCGGATTCAAAGGTGATGCGCAATTTGGTAAGAAAGCGCTCGAGCAGCGTGCGAAAATTCTTAAAGTGATCGATAAGCAAAAAGGCCCGCACAAGGCGCGTGTTTTTGCTTTAGATGTTGGTCAAAAGCGCACGGACAAAGTGCTCGCGCTATTGATCGATTTCCCCGATCTCCCTTGGGATGATAACCGCCTGACGAAAGAGCATACTGAGATGCTCTACGATCGTTATGAGCCTTCTCACTACCAAGATTTGCTGTTCTCGGACAAAGGCTATACCGGTCCAAACGGTGAAAACTTTATCTCAATGCGTCAATATTACGAGAGTGAATCTGGCAACAGCTACAGTGTCTCCGGCCAAGCAGCAGGATGGTATCGTGCCTCAAAAAATGCGGCTTATTACGGTGGCAACTCTCCCGGTACCAACAATGATATGAATGCTCGGGAGCTGGTTCGCGAAGCACTGGATCAACTTGCGCGCGATCCAAACATTAACCTTGCCGATTACGATATCGAAGATCGCTATGACTACAACGGTAACGGTAATTTCCGTGAGCCAGATGGCGTGATAGATCACTTGATGATTTTCCATGCCTCTGTGGGTGAAGAAGCGGGTGGCGGTGTGTTGGGCGCGGATGCGATTTGGTCACACCGTTTTAACCTCGGCCGTTACCATGTTCTTGAAGGCACGAAAAGCAACGTTCCTGGACGCTTCAATGGCCAATTCGCTGCCTTTGATTACACCATTCAACCGATTGATGCGGCTGCCGGCGTGTGTGCCCACGAATATGGTCACGATTTAGGTCTGCCCGATGAATATGACACCCAGTACACAGGTACGGGAGAGCCCGTCTCTTATTGGTCAATCATGTCATCTGGCAGCTGGGCGGGCAAAATTGGCGGTACACAGCCCACGGCTTTCAGTTCATGGGCTAAGCAGTTCTTACAAAATTCGATTGGCGGACGCTGGATTAACCATGAGCAGCTTTCGATTAATGAGTTAGAAGCCAAACCGCGCGTGGTTACGCTATTCCAAACCACAGATAACTCACGCCCGAACATGGTGAAAGTGACTCTGCCGATGAAACGGGTTGAAGGCATTAAGCCTGCAGAAGGTGAGTTCTCCTTCTACTCGAACCGTGGCGATGATCTGAAAAACCGAATGAGCCGTCCATTGACGATCCCAGCAGGCAGCCAAGCCACGTTGCGCTTTAAAGCGTGGTTCCAGATTGAAAAAGATTACGACTACGCGCGTGTGCTGATTAACGGCAAACCGATTGCCGGTAATATCACGACGATGGATGATCCGTTTAAATCAGGTTTAGTACCTGCCATCTCAGGCCAATCTGATGGCTGGGTAGATGCGCAATTTGATCTCTCTGCTTGGGCAGGCCAAACCGTTGAACTGGCATTTGATTACTTGACGGATGGCGGTCTGGCCATGGAAGGTCTGTATGTCGATGACTTACGTCTTGAGGTGGATGGCAATCAGACCTTGATCGATAACGCAGAAGGCACATCCAGCTTTGCGTTCCAAGGTTTCACCAAAAACGGTGGCTTCCACGAAGCCAATCACTATTACTTGCTGCAATGGCGCAGCCATAATGACGTTGACCAAGGCTTAGCCAATTTGAAACGCTTCGGGCAACTGATGTCATTCGAGCCGGGCTTGCTGGTGTGGTATGTGGACGAATCTTACGCGGATAACTGGGTTGGCAAACATCCGGGTGAAGGCTGGCTAGGCGTGGTCGATGCCGACCAAAATGCCTTGGTCTGGTCAAAAACAGGGGAAGTGGCACAAACGCGTTTCCAAGTGCGTGATGCAACCTTCTCACTGTTTGATCAAGCGCCGCTCAAACTGGTCACGGCTGATGGCAATACGCTGGAAGATATGAACTTAACCGCGAATGCCTCGTTCTCGGACGATCAAGATTACAGCTCGCCTCAAGCTCCAGATTCTGGCCGCAAAGTGATGCCATTTGGTTTGAAGATCGACCTGCTCTCACAAAGTAAAGAGAATGAGTACGGTGTTGTTCGCTTGTCGAAAGTCACCACGGAAAATATCGCGCCTGTGGCTCGCTTTGAACTGAAAGTCGAGGGGCTCTCTGTGATGTCACAAAACACCAGTAGTGATAGCGATGGCAATATCGTCAGTTATTTGTGGGATTTTGGTAACGGTCAAACCAGTACCGAAGCCGCTCCAACTTGGTCATATACCAAAGCAGGCAGTTACTCTGTCACTTTAACGGTGACGGATGACAAAGGCGATAGCGATACTCATCAGCAAACCATTAAAGTGGACACACCGAATGCGTTACCACAAGCCAGTGCCAACTATATCCATTTAGGTCGCTGGGTCACCATGTGGTCAACCAGCACCGACAGTGATGGCCGCATTGTCGACACCGAATGGACACTGCCGAATGGTAAAATTAAGCGGGGTCGTATGTTTACTGCGATTTTCCCAAGCTATGGGCACCATGATGTGCAGCTCAAAGTGATGGATGACCGCGGCGCAGTCACCACCATCACCATCAAAGTCAAACTGTAATTCTTCCTTCTCCTTCCATGGATTTGGGCACCTTCGGGTGCCCCTTTTTTAAGGCTCATGCCAATGCGAAAAGCCTTATTCTCCGTTATCTTTCAGCCGCTCTAACGCATCAATACGCCGCCACTGCTCAGGCGCAAAGTGCTGCTCTCGTAACTGCTGAATTTGGGTTTGCTGCTCACTGGCCGAGAGCTCGTTGCGAACTAATATAGCGGCCCGCGCTTGATAATAGTCCTGAAACTGCTGTTCAAACGTCGCACGGGAATCATCGAGCTCCGCTAAACGCTGCGCCCCTTGCTCACCCACCAAGGCAACGCGAGCCAAATAGCGTTGCTGCGTATCCCCCTGCCCCGCTTGAGTTAACTGCGGCAATAGCTGCGCTGTCGCCTCACTACGCTGAATAAAATCGGGCTGGTCGAGCAACAGCGCTTGCCAAGCTCGCTGCGCCTCTTCACTTTGCCC
The DNA here is from genome assembly GCF_000621645.1 of Vibrio cholerae ATCC 14035. Taxonomy (GTDB): domain Bacteria; phylum Pseudomonadota; class Gammaproteobacteria; order Enterobacterales; family Vibrionaceae; genus Vibrio; species Vibrio cholerae. The sequence goes on from NZ_JHXR01000023.1 coordinate 29,140, forward strand.
ATACTGCTCATAAATTCGGCGCTTTTCGATCGCCAATTCGCGCAGCCGATTCTCCTCTGCAAACAGCGCTTGCTGCTCAGCAGAAAAATAACGAGCTTGCAGATCTAACAAGCTCTGGTGCAATTGCCACCACTCTTGGGTCGAAAGCCCCCCGCTGGCTTGCGGCAGCGTCAGCTCAGATAACGCCGCTTTATACTGCACATATTGTGCAAACAGACTGCTATCAATGAGCAAGCCTTGGTTTTCCTGCTCATAACGCTGCACTTGCTGCTGAATCACGGGTAAAGACGTTTCACCCAAGCCTGAGAGAAAATATTCCAAGAGATCGCGCGGACTCGATTGATCTGCTTGTATGTCCGCCTGCGATGGCGTGGTCACTAAAGGCCGAGAGGGATACCAAGATGGCCAAACAATCGCACAGAGTGCCCCTATGGTCACCAAAATCCCCAAACTCCATGCGATTTTTTTCATGGCAAGCTCCTACAATCCAGCTTGTTTGAGACGGTTCGCATGCTGGCGATATAACGTTACCGGATCGGTTTCAAACAGGGAGTGAATACCAAGCAGACCGTTGATCTCATCCAAATGGTTCATCCGGTAGTCATCACGGATCACTTTGCCAAGATGAGTACTGCAGGTTGCGACCAAGCCATCATTCGGCTCATTAAAGACCAACCCAATCAACCCCATCGCCACATCGCTTGGATCAAGAATATTGGTGACGGTCGCAGCGCCACTCCATGAGTAGTAACGTACCCCATTCACTTGGTACGCCCCCTCTCCACACGCTGATGTGGGAACACCTTCAGGATAATACTGATTGAATTTCAGCGATCCTTCGGTGGTGAGCGCCGCCAGCGAAGCAAGGGGATCTTGTGGATGCGCTTTTCCGCCAGAGAGCAGATCAATCAAAGCCACCAAGCCTTGGGTTAACCCAACCGCTACCTGCTCACTCACGGAACCCGATGGAATCACACCACGCACTAAGTCGGCAACGGCAGAGCCTTTATGCACCCCGCCAATACTGGTCACTGAGGCGACTAAATCCGGACGCACTGATGCCACATAGCGAATGGTGGGGCCACCATGACTATGCCCAATCAAGTTCACTTTTTTCGCTCCGGTTACCGCCAGTAGCGATTCCACCTGAGCCAATAACTGCTCACCTCGGCGCTCGGAGCTGTTGGTCGCTGAAACCTGTGCCACATACACTTGAGCGCCATCTCGGGTCAGTGATTGTGGAATGCCGTGAAAGTAATCCATCCCCGCCAAGGTGTCGAAGCCAAATAGGCCATGAACTAAGACAATTGGATAACGGGTTTGGGTATAGCCTTGTTGCGATAACGCGTGAGCACTGGTTCCGGCCCAGATTGAGGAAGAAAACAGTGAGAGAGCGATTAATATAATGATTTTATTCAAGGGATATTCCTTCTCGTTCTTGTCTTCAGTCTTGGAACCACACGAAGTGGCGTGAGTCTCATTAACTGAAAACAGGGTCATTACTCGGTAGAAGTCAGACCTCTTACCGTTAATTAAGCTAGAAGAGAAGTGGCGGATTTCCGAATCTCAAAAGGTCAAAATGTGAACAAAACATAAAATTAATAACATTTCATTAACACAAAATGTGTACAACCCCAACTTTGGTTGAGGCAACATAAAAAAGGCGAAGAGCGATAAAAAAGCGGCCTAGAAAGGCCGCTTAGTGAGAAATAGAATATCAACGTCATCAGCAAGCGACATGAATGCTTGCTTAGCGTAGTCATTGGTTAAAGTTCAAAACTGCCCACCAGTTTATCCAGTTGCGAAGAGAGACGTTGCAAGCTTGCACTGGCTCGGCTTAACTCATCCGCAACATGCGAGGTTTCTGTCGTCAGTTGGTTGATGTCTTCAACGTTGCGATTAATGTCTTCCACCACGGTTGATTGTTCCTCTGTCGCGGTCGCAACTTGAATATTTTGATCATTAATCTGATCAATTTGGCTGTTGATCTCTGTGAGAGATTGGTTCGCTTTAGCGGAAAACTCAACCACCACATCACTTTGCGAGCGACCTTTTTCCATTGCTTCTACTGCGCGAGTTGACTCCGTTTGAAGGCGATTAATGACTTGCTGGATCTCTTCCGTCGATGCCGCTGAACGACTTGCTAATGTGCGAACTTCATCCGCCACCACCGCAAAACCACGACCTTGTTCACCCGCTCGCGCAGCTTCAATCGCAGCGTTGAGCGCCAATAGGTTCGTTTGCTCAGAAATACTGCGAATGGTATCAAGTGTTGAGCTAATACCGTTAATTTGGGTCGCCAGTGATGAGACAACTTGAGTGGCATTATCGAGTTCATTGACCAGTGTTTGGATCCGATTTTGCACTTCGCCTACCACTTTTTTCCCTTCACCAGAATGCAGCGTCGCTTGCTTCGCGACATCGGCAGCCATGGCCGCATTGGAAGCGATTTCGGATACGGTGGCACCAAGCTCATGAATCGCCGTCGCAACTTGCACTGTTCTATCTCGCTGCGAAGCACAGTTAGATTGCGTCATGTGCGCGCGCTGCGACACACTAGAGGCCATCGTCGCCAGCTCTTTTGAGTTTTCTGCCACTTCTTCAATCGAGTGATGCACTTTATCAATGAACGCATTGAAGCTTTTACCGATGTCACACAGTTCATCGTTACCATCCAACTCCAATCGAGTACGCAGTGAAAGATTCGCCGCCGCAGAACTCATACGATCTTTCAGGTAAGCCACTCGGCTACGTAAGTTCGTTATGATAACCAGTGAAGTGATGAATGAAATGATCAAGCCTGCTGCAATGATCACCATTTGCTTGGTGCGTCCTGCTTCGAAGCTTTCCACACTGGCATGGTTTTGCTGCTCCGCTTGCTGCAAAAGCGTATCGAGGATCTGGTTGGCTTGTTTACGCATTTCACCATAGGTCGGCGCGTATTTATCGCGGTAAATGTTTTGTGCCGTGGTCATATCGTTATTGGCGAAGGCTTGCAGCATAGGCTCTAACTCTTCACGTACCATTTGTTCAAAACGAGCTTGAAGTTTGCGTGCCTGCTCTTTGAGTTCCGGATTAACCTGAGAATCAACCGCAACTTGCATTGCTTGACGCATTTCTGGGATATCTTCGGTTCTTGCCTCTTCGACTCGTTTGAGGACCCCTTTCGCATCTTTGAGCGCCGTTTCTTGCAGTAGCATCATATCGATACCGACACGCATCCGAGGAATACGTGAGGTTGCTTCAGCCATGGCACGCATTGGTGCAGCCGTGTTGGCATACAAGCTGTTGGACTGCGCTTGCATCACTGACATGGTGTTTAGACTGGTGAAAGCCACAAACAACAGTGCTATCGCAGGGATGGCGACGGCAATAGCCAACATCCATTTAAGGGAAAATTTATTGATGATCATGTCTCGTACCTATCGTTCAGAAAAAAGAGTCTGCTGACCTATATGGGTTGTAGGGATGTCAGCAAACTGGACTTACGCTGTCTCGCGCTTAGTATTGTGATTGCGTACTTTTACCCTAATGTGAAAGGGAATTCTGTACACCTAAATAAGTTCAGCCTTTGAAGTAGTATGGCAAAATTATTCTGTTTCTGAATTGTTAAGTCGATAAATGACTAAATAAAGAACATTAAATACATAAAATGCCCTGAAATTTCAGGGCATGCTTCCATTGTTTAATGGCTATGTTGACGGTCTCTTTTTAGTTCAAATCAAATTGAACCCCTTTCACCAACCAATCGTCAGACCAAATTTTCAGTTGAGTGATCTTAGCGGCAGCCGGTAAATCGAAACGGTCTTCATGAGCATTGGTGACATACGCTTTCGAGCCTACCGTTTGCTGACGTCCATCTTGGTAGGTGAATGTCAGCGCCACCAACTGCTGACCGCCATATTGGAAATCACCAGAGGTTGCCGTGATGGATTTCACGCCGGACAGATCCACCGAACTCAAGCTACCACCATTGCCACCAACCAATAAATCGGAGGCGGACCCTAATGCATCAATGGCAGCACCCGCTCGCACATACAAACGATGATCTTGTCCCACACGCTGCTGATTCATTTTCCCTTGTGTGTAACCCAGAATCGGCGAACTTTCTTGCGCATTAAACACATCGGTATAAGCGGTGATGGTACGTAAACTTACCGCATCGTTGCTGCTCGCATACAAACCAAGCTCACCGGTTTGTTTGTCATGTCCAAGGGACTCGCCGCTGTAGACATTGGTCAATTCATCTGTGCCTTTACGCCACTCCCAACGCTGAGTCAGGTTTTGGTTACAGGGTTGCAATGCGTCTAATGCCTCACCATCAAGACAGAGCTTGGTGTTACTCGCACTCACATAACGACCAAGCTGATCATAGATGAACGATTGCGCTGATTGCTGGCTATCGCACGTATTGGCCGCCAAGCGACCTTGAGCATCGACTTGAATACAGCGGTTGTTAAAGCTGGCAAGTTGTAGGTTGACCGGGCGGCCACCCGTGAATACTGGGTGATCCCAATCGACCGTAAAGCTTGCCGATTTCGTGATTCGACGACGTGGGGTATCTTCAAAGCCATGGTAGGACTGATGAGCACCGACCACATAGTAGTGCTTATAAGCACCGTTATAGATTGGGCGGATATTGACCGAAGAGTCGATGATAAAATCCGTACTGCCTGTCTCTGTGGCTGAGGCTTTATAAATCACATCCATTTTCGGCACAAAACTCGCGTAGCTCAGCGGGCTAATACGGTTTACATCTACCGGGTAGGTATTCACCCACAAAGCATCGGTCGAACGATTGAGTAGCGATTCTGCTGTCGCGTATTGTTGACGATTCCATGTAAAGCTAACCGCTTGCGCATTCTTCGCATTACGCTCAATACGATAGTCTTGTGTGTTGTAGGTTAACCAGCGACTCTGGGTATAACTTGCTCTCGCCTCTAGTTTGGCTTTCGGGCCATCTCCACTGACTTCCACCCCACCAGTCACCCCAAGCTCAAAACCTGAAACCTCTTTGCGCTCAAATTTCTCGTTAATGTTATCGACAGGAAAGGTTTTCAGGATCTGCGCTTTATTGTTCGATGCGTTAAACACGAAGCGATAATCTTGGGCAATCGCATCGGTTGACCACTCACGGAAATAGGCATCTAACGTCGTATAACTGGCTCCAAACTGACGATAACCGAGTTGATCAGCCGGCTCCCGTGCTGTCATCATCTAGGCTGATACGCACAATTTTGGCATCCGGTGTCGCGGAACCCACAATGCCGTATTGCAATGAACGCTCTAGGTTAACTCGATAAATCAATGAGATATTGGCATCTTTACAGAACGGACGACTGCCCTTTTCGTTTTTCCACAACCAAGAGTTGTTAAAGGTACACTCTTCATCGCTGATCGCACGGTTGACACTGATGTAAAAAGCCACATGCGGCAAGGTATTTGTTTCGCTGTTTGCCGGTGCCGGACTTGCAAAACCAGAGCGCGCTAATAAGCGAGCGGTACGCGGCGCTTCGAGTAATTGAGGGTCAACCTCTTCTGCCTGATCAAAAGGTGTAAACAGCAGTTCCCCTTTATGTTCAGTGATGACAATAAATTGATTAGCAAAACCCACCCCATAAGCCTTTCTGAATTGGGCTTGCATCTCTGCTTGACCTTCAGCATCACTGATCTGACTGAAATCAACCAAAACGCGTTTTTGCTGGTTAATCACCAAATCGCGCAGCTCAGCTAAGCTCGGTAATGCGTTGTCTTCGGCTTGCCAATCAGCAGCATTGTAATATTTTATTGCATGACTATCAGCGACTTGACTAATAATATCCGCCGCTTCACCACTTGGTTCATTGATATTTGCCAACAGGGTTGGACTGGATATTGCGCTTAATATTGTGAATATCGCGATTGCGCAACGATTGAGTTTTGGCATATAAACCTCACTGACTCTGTTATTTTTAGTGTTATTACAAGAGAGATTTCCAAACAAAGTGACTTATACTCAAACTACTGAAAAAACAAGAAATATATCAAACACTCAAATTAATAGTTGCTAATAAACTCTCTTCTATAATTCTGAGTTGAGTAATATTCTTATATTTTCAAGTAATTAGAACATACCCATTTTGCATGTGTCTCATGGGTTACCCTCGTCATCCTTGAGTTTGCGTGTGGCTTTACTGCTACGGCTTACCGCGTATCCTTTTAGCAGAAATGCATATCCCCTTCTTACTCGAAGCGGCAGCGGTGTTGGCCACGTTCGTTCATCCTAATCACACAGTTTATCCATGCTCATGAGGATTCGCTCTCTTGCCGCCTACCTGCAACTCCAAGGAGTTTTGGTATATATTTTCTGCCACCACATACTTACTGAAATATCACTTATGTTTCTAAATGTAAAATACGGTAAAATTGAAAATTCACAGCGGATCACAGATTTTAGCCTCTAAAGACTTTTTATTTGCTGTAAAATAATTCTTACTAAAATAACAATTACTGATATTCATATTATTTAATGAGCCTAATTTAATTTGAACTAATTTAGTCTGAATTAATTTATAAAGTTGATTTAAAGATTAATTGAATAATTTAAAAAAAGTTAAGTTCTCCATTTTAACTCTAAAGATTTCAATACGCTTACACATAAGAAAGCATAATTTAAGAGTCAGTGAACCCGTATAAGCATAGATTGACTATGCAATCAAAATGAACCCGCCTAACCGACACAGTAGCCGCTTCAAGTAAGAAGAAGATAGTGATGCTTTCATCAACTAGACTTGATCTTACTTCCAACCTAGGGAAGCCGCTGGGTGTTTTCATTGACCAGATGAATACCTCATTCACAATACCCACAGATCTGACCAGATCCTCACTCTGATTACTCAATGATAAGAAGTAAACGATGAAAAAAAGACTCTCTATTCTAATCGCTGGCTTAGCTAGCTTATCGGTTAATGCCGCCACTGAACCATGGGCTTCCCCTGAGGCAGAAGTGCTTAGCCGCGCGCAAATTCAACAAGTACAAGGTAAACAAACCTATACCTATGTGCGTTGTTGGTATCGTCCTGCAGCCACTCATGATGACCCCTACACCACTTGGGAGTGGGCAAAGAATGCGGATGGTAGCTATTACACTATTCAGGGTTATTGGTGGTCGAGTATTCGACAAAAAAACATGTTTTACACGACAGTTCAGCCAGAAACCCTGTTAGAACGCTGTGAAGAGACGCTTGGTGTCAACCACGATTTTGCCGATATTACCTATTTCGCGGCCGATCATCGCTTTTCATACAACCACACTATTTGGAGCAATGATCCGGAGGTTCAGTCCAACCGCATCAGCAAAGTGATCGCGTTTGGCGATAGCCTTTCCGATACGGGCAACATTTTCAATGCCTCACAGTGGCGCTTCCCCAACCCTGACTCATGGTTCCTAGGCCATTTCTCGAATGGATTCGTCTGGACTGAATACCTAGCACAAGGTTTGAATGTACCTCTGTATAACTGGGCGGTCGGTGGCGCGGCAGGGCGTAACCAGTATGTGGCATTAACGGGCGTTTATGAGCAGGTCAGCTCTTATCTGTCTTATATGCGACTGGCTAAAAACTATCAGCCAGAAAACAGCTTGTTTACCTTGGAATTTGGTCTGAACGACTTTATGAACTACAACCGTTCCTTGGCCGATGTGAAAGCCGATTATAGTTCCGCGCTGATCCGTCTTATTGATGCGGGAGCAAAAAATCTTGTCCTGATGACCTTGCCGGACGCAACGCGCGCGCCACAGTTTCAATATGCCACGCAAGAGCAAATTGATACTGTACGCAGCAAAATCATCGGCATGAATGCCTTTATCCGTGAGCAAGCACGTTACTACCAAATGCAAGGTATTCGCATCGTACTGTTTGATGCTTATACCCTGTTTGACAGTATCACTACTCAGCCAGAGCAACATGGATTTGCCAACGCGAACTCCCCTTGCTTAGATATTCGACGCAACTCTGCCGCCGATTACCTATTGTCACATTCACTCTCTGCGGAGTGCGCCAAGCAAGGCTCAGATCGCTTTGTGTTTTGGGAAGTGACTCATCCCACCACCGCGATTCATCACTATCTTGCAGAGCAGATTTTGGCCACCGAAATGGCACAATTTCCGCTTTAATGCTCACCGTATCCTGAGGATGGCGTAAATCCATCCTCAGTCTCACAGCTTAGTCATCGGTTTCTTTGCTTTATTGAGCATCTCTTCATAGCCTTATAAAAAATGATGAGATGACACAACATGACGATGACAAAATCGACTCACTCTCCTGCTTTTACCGGTTCAGAGTTACTGAACACTTACTATCAACGTCGGGTGTCGCTTTTTATTGGTTTTATTTCTAGTTTGGTTTTCTTTCCACTCGCCGTTAAAAACTTGCTGATTGACTACGTTCTTCTTGGCGGGTTGATCATCGTATTCCAATGCACGCTCCTCATTGAAATTACGGCTATCTATTATCAAAAGAAAACACCATGGGGTTTTAGGCTTCCACTGGCATTGGTGGTAGTCATCGTGGTGATGGCTATTCACATTTTCGGCACCCTCGCCAGCTACTGGCTATTTCCCGTGCTCATTGCGATTGCTTTTCTACTCCCCCAGAAAGATAACTTATTGACCATCACCATTATCATTCCAGCCAGCATATGGGTTTTAATTCCCCATCAAACCGCCGAAGTCACCTTGCGCTTTAGCCTTGCGATCAGCGCTTGTGCCGCCATCATGTATGTGGTGGTAGATGCTATCCGTAAGCTGCACACTGAGCTTTTTTATCTTTCCACTCGTCATGCATTAACGGGCACATTGAATCGTCATCAACTGGATGGTTTTTTGAAAAAATGTCTTCGCCACCGCCAGCTCGCCAATGAATCGGCGGTGATCGCCGTGATCGATATCGATCACTTCAAATCTGTTAATGACCTTTATGGACACGACACAGGAGATAAAGTCATTACCCAAGTTGTTGAAATAATGAATACTCACTGCCGTGAGTTAGATCTGTTGTTTCGATTAGGGGGCGATGAATTTTTACTGCTGTTTGAAAATACGTCGTTAACCGACGCTACACTCGTGATGAGTCATATTGGTTGTCGGATTCAACAAACGCACTACCCATACCATGCCAAAGTCACCGTCAGTGTCGGTTTAGCCGAAGCACTTCGCACCGATGATCCGGAGCAGTGGTTCAAACGCGCAGACCAAGCTCTCTATCATTCGAAAAAAATGGGGAAAAACCGCGTCAGCTTCGATGAAGAGCATGTCATTGAACTCAATGGTGACCATTGTCATGCGCTATTGGGTTCAACTCATGGTCATCGCTGATTTAACATCACGAATTGCACTAGTTGGGGCAACAAGCAACCAACACCGAACAATATGCTCTGCCATGGCGCTCGTTTTGTTGCCAGCAAGAGCGGAGACATAAAGAACAGCACCACCAACACTGGCAATAAGCTGACGTTACCAAGCCAGCCTAACAATAGCGTCAGTATGATTAATCCCATCAACAACCCATAAGGCAGTTTTAATTTAAATCCGAGCAAACTCATGAAAAGTAGTGGTACAGCAAGTGACAACATGTTTACGGCATCTTTATGATATTAATTCTCATTTATCATAGTCTGCCTTGAGTTTTGGTTCAAGGCACAATAAAACCAAAATTTGCATTAGAAAAAATAATCAAAGCCATAGATATTTATCGTGAGCAAAACAGCAATAATCGTTTGCTAGATAAGGCCTACAGCAATAACATCTCGCGCCGAGAGCTAAGCTCTTTCAAGAATTTTCATTAGATGTTTTTAATAAGATATTGTTTTTATCTGGAGATAACGATGTCTGCCTCACTTTCTGTCGCAAAACTGACCTTCTTTATCGCTATTCTGGCTGCTGTCGGCCAAGCGACACAAACCATGTATGTGCCTTCTATTGGTTACATGGCGCAAGAGTTTTTGGTTTCACCAGCAGCGCTGCAAGCTGTGATGGCGTGCTACCTGATCCCTTACGGCTTGTCGCAATTTGTTTACGGTACCCTTTCTGATCGTATTGGTCGCAAACCGATCATTATTGCTGGATTGGCGATCTACATTATCGGTTCTTTGATTGCGCTCTTCGCCCATCAGTATTCATGGTTTTTGATCGGTAGCTTTGTACAAGGTCTTGGGATTGGTTGTGGCGGTGCGATGTCTCGTACGCTCTCTCGCGACTGTTTCGAAGGCGCTGAGCTGCATAAAGTCAACAGCTTAATCAGTATGTGCCTGATTTTCTCACCGTTGGTCGCGCCGGTCTTAGGTGGCTACTTAACCGAAAGTTTTGGTTGGCGTTCAAGCTATTTGTTTCTGTCACTCTTTGCCATTGCCGTAGTGATCACCATGATGACGAGCATGGTAGAAACCTTGCCAGCGACAGCGCGTAAAAAAGAGCCCGTGCTGCGCAGTTATCATTACGTGCTGTCGGATCGTCGCTTCCAAGGTTACTTAATCTGTCTTGTCGCGACCTTTGCAGGCTTAGCCGTGTTCGAAGCGGCGGCTGGCGTGTTATTAGGCGGTGTATTAGGCCTACCTGCGACGACCGTAAGTTTGCTGTTTGTGTTACCCATCCCCGGCTATTTGGCGGGCGCTTGGCTCTCTAACGTGATTGCTCGCCACTGGCGTGAAAAAACCGCGATGCATGTCGGCTTACTCGCGATCTTAACGGGCTCACTGGTCATTATGCTGCCCGGCTTATTGGGTATGACCACGGCCTTATCACTGATTGGCGGCGCAACCATTTACTTCTTAGGGGCTGGCATTTTATTCCCAGCCGCTACCACAGGTGCACTTTCTCCTTTCCCTTATCACGCGGGAACGGGCGGTGCAATTTTAGGTGGAATGCAAAATTTAGGGGCAGGTCTGGCTACGCTGTTTGCCGCCATGTTCCCAGCATCCGATCAACTACCACTCGGTATTATTATGCTTCTGATGTCAGTACTGGCGTTGTGGGGACTTAAACGCGTTTACACCAAACAGCCACCGTCAGATGAGATGCCGATTGCGATCTGAGGTGAGAAAATTCTGACCCTTTAGCGAATATACCGGATGAGATCAATTTCACTGCAGAAATGGGGAAATTAAATCTTGTCGTCACCTGAAAAGGCAGTAATATACGTCGTGTGTCACAGTTTCTGAGCCTAGCTCTTCGACGGGCACAAGTTCCTTTAAGTAGAGGCGCGCTGTTCATGAGTCGCCAGTCGTAGGTTGACCCCGATGATGACTGGTTAAAGGGTACAGCGCCGAAGTGATCGTTGCGTCATCAACGTTCGCTGGGCCAGCATTGAACAAATGCCGGACTGCCATAGTGTGTTGTCTATGGAGCGCTACCTTGAAGGATAAGAAGTGTTATTTCGCTGAAATGTGTTTTTTATCCTGCTGGTAGATCTCCACCTGAAAAGGTGATGTGAGATCCATGAATTTAGCCCCTTATTCTGACTCGGTTTACTCGGTCATCCCACCGCTACTCGCGGTGCTGCTCGCGATTACCACACGCCGAGTATTACTCTCTTTAGGCGCTGGCATTGTTGCTGGTGCGGTTATGCTTAACCATTTTTCCCCGCTGAGTACAGTACAATACCTGTTTGGAAAGATCAGCGGTCTGTTTTGGGCGGAAGGTGCAGCCAACAGCGATAACATCAATATGCTGCTGTTTATGCTGCTGCTGGGTGGTTTGATAAGCTTAATGACGGCCTCAGGCGCAACGCGTGCTTTCGCGGTATGGGCTGAGCGCAAATGCAAAGATCGCCGCAGTGCAAAAGCTCTGACGGGTTTGATGGTATTTGCTTTTTTCATCGACGATTTTTTCCATAGCCTATCTGTGGGTGCGATTTGCCGCCCAGTGACGGATCGCTTCCAAATCTCGCGCGCGAAACTCGCCTATTTGCTCGACTCTACCGCAGCCCCTGTGTGTGTGATTACACCGATTTCCTCTTGGGGCGCTTACATCATCGCTCTCATAGGCGGCATTTTAGCGGCACACGAAATGACCGAAATCAGTGCGATTTCAGCATTTGTACAGATGATCCCGATGAATCTGTACGCCGTGTTTACCCTGCTTATGGTGCTCGCGGTGATTTTCCTGCCGATGGATATTGGTCCCATGCGCCAACACGAAGCGTGGGCTCGTGAAGGTAAATTGTGGGACGAAAGCAAAGGCCGCCCTGCGGGCTTAGATATGGAAGGTGGAGAAACCGCTCGCGGTACCATGATTGATATGGTGTTGCCCATCGCAGTACTGACCATCACCACCTTGATTTTCATGATCCAAACCGGTAACGCCGTCTTAGCCGCTAACGGTGAAGCGTTCTCTTTGATTGGCGCACTCGAAAATACCAATGTGGCTCAGTCACTGGTTTATGCGGCGCTGTGTAGCTTGGCGGTCTCGATAGTTCTGTCACTGCGCTTAAAACTCTCGGCGCAAACGTGGCTATCCACGGCACCCAAAGGGGTTATGGCGATGATGCCAGCAATCATCATTCTGCTGTTTGCTTGGACGATTGGTGGTGTGGTGCGCGATCTACAAACCGGCATTTATCTCGCGTCTCTGACTCAAGGCAATCTACCGGTTGAACTGCTCCCCGCCTTGGTGTTTGTACTTTCTTGCTTAATGGCATTCGCCACTGGCACCAGTTGGGGCACCTTTGGGATTATGCTGCCACTCGCGGGTGATATCGCTGCGGCATCAGACATCAGCCTAATGCTACCGACTCTCTCCGCCGTATTGGCCGGCGCAGTGTTTGGCGATCACGCCTCACCGATTTCCAGCACCAGTATCTTGTCAGCAACCGGCGCAGGTAGCCATCATATTGACCATGTCGTGACTCAGCTTCCTTACGCGATCAGCGCAGCAATGGGCGCACTACTGGGTTATTTGGCAATGGGCTTATTGCACTCCGTTTGGGCTGGTTTGGCCGCCAGCAGTGTATGGTTTGTGCTGTTTTGTGCCTTCAACCTACGCCAAAAACGTTGGCAGCAAGAACCTGTTGAAGCCTAAGTTCTTTCTCACACCGCCCTTTATGGGCGGTGTTTTTATCTACAACACACCTTCAACTTATAAACTAAGTGCAGCGCTTATTCATCGATAGGTGTCCAATCTTTCGGCGGCGTTAACCCCCAGCGCGCAAACTCTTCTGGCTGATAAACACCTCTCCCTTGGCGGTTAATTTGGATCGGAATATATTTGGCAAGCTCTTGCTTATCCAAAATACGCGTCACCAGCTCAGCAGCCATCTCTCCTTGTTCTAACCCAAATAACACCACGCCACCCGCCGCTTTTCCTTTGCCGATCGAGAAATCCCAAAAGCCAAACAGCGGCAGTTGAGAATGCTCATTCGTCCAACTCACAATATTTTCAGGAGCAGCATGTAACCCATCAATATTGACAAGGGTTTGATACAAACCCACCACTATGGCTCCAAAGCCTTCTTGATTCGCGTACTCAACCGCGTGTTTCCACTCTTGTTCGCTCTTAATAGAACGGATGTCCGCCTCTATCCCCAAATTCTCCTTAATCAGCTTGTGTTGATCTTGCATATAATCCAAGGCAATTTTTGAGGTATTCCCTGAGTCAAACAACACCAAAACACGCCGTTTTTCTTTCGGTAACAAGCGGCCAATTTCAGCCATATTTTTTACAAACAAGGGTTGCTCTAAGATGCCCGTTACCTGCGCAATCCCCGAATACTCATCCAGCAACTCTCTGGGATTTGAGTTGATGCCGAGAAAAACAATCGAGATGGGTTCGTTATACAGTTTGGGTAACAAATAATAGAGTGCGTTGTCATCGCCCAATACCACCAAATCAGGTTTCAATTGCTGATAAGCTTGAAATGCACGATCGGCAGCCACGCTGTATTCTCGAGCGGGAATCCGTTTCGTATCCATTTCAAAAAAGTGTAATTGATGTTGGGCGTTAATCCCCTCTTTCAATCCTTTTGTGTAGGCTGCATCCCACGCGTAACCCGAGTGATAACTTTGAATCACCAACACATTGGCAGCCCATGCTTGGCCACTCAATAACCACACTATAACCATCCACCAGCGCATATGGCTTCCTCCACGCTTTAATACCCAAACCACTTGGGGTGGCAGATGCCACTGTGAGCTCATTCCCTTGAGCATAGAGAAACTATGCCTCTGAGATCAAAAACGTAGCCAACATCGCCGTTACTTCAAGCAGAAAGGGTATAGGCAAGTGTAGCTGATGTTTCTGCCTATAACTTGGCCAAGTGGGAAGGAAGGTACGGCATAGACCATCTATACTGAAATGAATTACTTCTAAAACAATAGATAATAATGAAAAACCGTGACGCAGAAGAAATGGACAGTAACCCGATGTTCAGCCGTATTGGCCGACGCATCATTCTCATCATGGTGATACTCAGTGGTGCCGTGACTTTAGCCATGACGATTACCCAAACCTTCATCGACTACAACCGTGAGTTCAATAATGTCCAAGCTAGGCATGATGAAATCCAAACCATTCACGCCGAGCTTCTCGCCAGCTCACTGTGGAATTATGACTTAGTCGTGCTTACCCAAAGGCTGGAAGGCTTGGTCAACTTACCCAATGTCGATTATATGAAGATCACCTCTGGCGACTACCATTTCTCAGCCGGAGAACCCGTAACCAGCATGGCATTAAATAGCGAAATAGCACTGGAATACACCAACCCAGATACTCAGGTGACTGAGAATATCGGCACCTTATATGTCGAATCGGACGCCCAAGGTATTTATAACTATCTGATTCGCCAGTTTCTGCTCACCTTAGCCGTCAATGCGCTGAAAACCGCCATTGTGTGCTATTTAATCTTGCTGATTTTCCACGCCAGTGTGAATCAGCGGATTTTTGCGATTGCGCAATTTCTACGTCGCTACAATCCCCGCCACCCTAAAAAACCACTACAACTGCCTTATAACCCTTGGATTATGGAGAAAAATGATGAGTTACAATGGCTGGGAGATGAAACTAATCGGATTGCTAACAACGTAACAACCCTTTACCGCACCATCAAATCGGAGCAAGAACGGTTGGAAGATTTTGCACAAGCCGCCTCCGATTGGTTATGGGAAACCAACTGCCATGGCGAGCTGATTTATAGCTCAGAAGCCATGTCTACTGCGTTAGCGATTGAGGAAGATTCCAAACCACTCATAGTAAGTATTGCTCCGCTTCAATCCTCAACCGCGCTCATGAACTGCTTACTCAAACAGCAAGATTTCTCAAATTGTGAAGTGGAATTGACACTCAGTGATGGCACTCAAGCCTATTTACTGTTTCAAGGCATTGCTCGCTATGCCGATGAGCAATTTCTCGGATTTCGTGGTACTGCAATCAACATTACCTCGCTCAAACTGGCTCAATTGAGTTTAGAAATCATGAACCAAGATCTGGAGCAGCAAGTCGCGAATCGAACGCAAGATTTAGCACTCAGTTTAACTCGTTTGCAAGAAACCCAAACCCAACTGATTGAATCTGAAAAGCTCGCCGCTCTCGGTGGCTTAGTGGCAGGCGTCGCACACGAAGTGAATACGCCGTTAGGTATTGCGGTGACAGCCACTTCTGTGATTCAGGAAACACGAGAAAGCTTGCTCAACGCCTTTAATCAGCAAACCCTCACCAGCCAACAGTTTGCAGAATTGATGGAGAGGATGACTCAAAGCACCCTGATGCTAGAAACCAATCTTAACCGTGCCGCACGACTGGTTCGAGATTTTAAGCAGACCGCCGTCGACCAAGTTTCGGAAAGCCGTAGCCAATTTCACGTAAAACAAGTCCTCGACGCGCTGATGGCCAGCTTACACAGTGAAACCCGAAAAATTCCGGTGACTCCGCAACTGCATGGGGAGGATTCTGTGATGATGAACAGCTTACCTGGTGTACTGACACAGATTATGACTAACTTGGTCATGAACAGTGTGAATCACGCTTTCGCAGAGACTGCTCAGCCAGAGATTGATATCCACTTCTATCAAAAAGATCAGCAGATCATGATTGAATATCGAGACAATGGATGCGGCGTAGCAAAAGAACTGCATCAAAAAATCTTTGAACCATTTTTTACCACTAAGCGAGGTCAAGGTGGCTCAGGATTAGGATTAAATCTGGTGTTTAATTTGGTTAAGCAAAAGCTGCATGGCCAACTGGCGTTTTCTTCCGAACCGGGGCACGGCGTGCATTACGTGATCACATTACCCCAAGCGCTATCGATGCCTCAAGTAGCCGACTGTGCGACCTAGCCACGCCTAGCGCTCCATCGGTATTCATTTCTGCCGGTATTCACTTTTGTCGCTGTCCTAGTCAGGCAGCGAAGCACGGATAGCAATAAACTCATCCCAGTGTTCGAGTAATAGCTCAACCAGTTTCGGCTCAAAGTGACGCCCTTTTTGCGCCATTAACTCTTCTCGGATCTGTTCATCTGTCCACGGATCTTTATAAGAACGTTTCGCGCCTAAAGCATCAAAGACATCGGCTATCGCAGTAATACGGCCTGAAATGGGAATATCATCGCCTTGTAAGCGGTTCGGATAACCACTGCCATCCCATTTTTCATGATGAGTGGCGGCAATTTCTTTCGCCACTTGCATTAATCGCCGTTTAGAACGGTTAAGGATTTCGACCCCATACTCCACATGCTTTTGCATGATCGCCCATTCTTGGGCATCAAGTTTACCAGGCTTATGCAAGATACTGTCTGGAATGGCGACTTTGCCAACATCATGCAAAGGTGAGGCATTTTTGATCATGTCAGCCTCAGATTCAGCTAAACCGTATAAATGGGCTAATCGCTCACAATACAAGGCAACACGTTGTACATGTGCGCCGGTTTCTCGGCTACGTGCTTCCACGGCATTGGCTAAGTTGTATACCAACTCTTTCGACGTCTCACGCAAGTCCACCATCAAGTTAATGTTTTCAAAGGTAAGACCGATGTTGTACATGTAGATCTCAAGCAATTTTCTATCCAGTTCAGAAAGCTCCTGCTCAAAACCTACATACAGAACGCTATCAACACCTCGTTCATCTTGTTTAAAGAACACGTAAGCATCGCCGTAGTCGCGAGTCGTGCGCTGACTCAACACTTCTTTGCAACGACGCTGCACGTCTTCCGGTAAACCTTTAAAGGGAGATTCAACGTATAACTCAACCCGTTCAGCAGTTGTTGCCACGGTTAAAGCGTTACATTTTTCACTATCGGGACAAGGTGTCGCCACGCAATAAAAAGCTGAAGCGTGCAATTTCAGCAATGAAGTCAATTGGTTCAAAACCGCAGTAGCGTAAGACTGGAGACTTTTCGTATTTTGAACATTCGCAGAGGCTTCAATCACATGACTTAAACCGAGCTTCTGATCTTCAATCAAGCACAAATCTCGGTAAGCACGCAGCATAGAATAGAGCAAGGTGCGCAGTTTTTGAGTCGTCAACTCTGTTTTTTCTTTGTAATCATCAATCTCATACTCTTTGATGACCCTATCTTCAGGAGCCTGCCCTGCTTGTCCGGTGCGCAGCACTAAACGCACTTGACGGTTCTGGAGTTCTTCGCGGATGTAACGCACCAAGTCTAAGCCCGCGTGTTCGGTTTCCATCACTACATCAACCAGCGCCAGTGCGATATCCGAGCGCTCCGCCATCACTTTTCGCGCTTCTAGGCCAGAAAGAACCGAAATTAATTCAAGGGGACGATTTTGAAACTTGAACCCCGTCAATGCTAAACGTGTGATTTGGTGCATCTGCTCATCATCATCGACTAACAACACACACCAAGGCTCTTGGCTATGCATGACTACCCGTTCTTTTTCCCCTGCGGCCTCTTGGCGCATATCTGCAAACAGATCCATGCCATCTCCATATTTAAACCACTTCAACCTTCTTTAGGTTTAGCACAATAGCTTGAAGTCCGAGAGGTATGGGCACTATTTTCAATGATAAATTCGTGAATATGTGTGTGGCTGGGCCATCATAAAATCATATTCAGCGCCTCATTCCACCGTTAATACGCGCGCAGTAGAGCTCGCGTCCTAGATTGAGCAGTTCGAGGTGCAGCAACATGAATGAAATAGCTACGATGGGGCATTCACTGGCTGAATCCTCAGCCAGTGAAAATTTAGAAGCTTGGGCTAGTGTAAAGCTGCTGCTGGTGCAAAAGGCGCTCAACCCCTGACGTGGTCATGTCTGTAATCGGTTGTCCATTTTGCAGAGCATCGCGAATCGCGGTACTGCGGATAGGCAACCTTTCAGGGCATGCCATGACTGTCCAACGCTGCAGTATTTCATCCGCTTTGTAGAATTTTCCAAAGTGAAGCAAATTGTCCGGCCCGATCACAAACGTCAACTCATCCTCCGGATACAGAGCTTGCAATCGCGTCAACACCGCATAAGTAGTGACGGCCTCTGGCGGAGCATATAAGGCTTGCTCGACATCAGAGCGCTGCACTTTATTTGAGCCAATATCTTGGATGAATTGATCCACCAGTTGACTGCGCAACTCGTAATCAAGCATGGTTTTCCCCCAAGCGTGGGCAATGCTCGGTACTAGCAAAATCAAATCAAAATGACCAAGCGAATCAATAATACTTTTGTGACCTAGGGTCGGCGGATTAAAGGCGCTGCCAAACACCGCAATCTTTTTCATTGTGCACCTTGCCGATCGGGAAATGCCCTTTCTCGGTTTTCTAATTCAACGATTGCGGTATCATACACCGAAAAATTGACATTGCTTGCAGGAAAGGAACCTATGGAACACAAGATCCGTGAAGAAATGCGCGTACTGCCTTCGATCGATCCACAGTTTGAAATCGAACGCCGCGTAGCTTTTATTAAGCGTAAGCTCACTGAAGCGCGCTGCAAATCCCTCGTATTGGGCATCAGTGGTGGCGTCGATTCCACAACCTGTGGTCGCTTGGCTCAACTTGCGGTTGAAGAACTCAACCAGCAACACAATACGACGGAGTACCAATTTATCGCGGTGCGTTTACCTTACGGCGAGCAAAAAGATGAAGATGAAGCGCAACTCGCCCTCTCCTTTATTCGCCCAACTCACTCGGTTTCCGTCAACATCAAAGCCGGAGTCGATGGTTTGCATGCCGCCTCTCACCACGCACTGGCGAATACCGGACTTATCCCAAGCGATCCGGCTAAGGTTGATTTCATCAAAGGCAACGTGAAAGCGCGTGCGCGTATGGTCGCGCAGTATGAAATTGCCGGCTATGTCGGCGGTTTAGTGCTAGGTACCGATCATTCTGCAGAAAACATCACCGGTTTTTATACCAAGTTTGGAGATGGCGCGTGTGACCTCGCCCCACTGTTTGGCCTCAACAAACGCCAAGTACGCTTGCTCGCAAAAACGTTAGGCGCACCTGAACAGTTGGTTTACAAAACCCCTACCGCTGACCTTGAAGAGTTAGCACCGCAAAAAGCCGATGAAGCCGCCTTAAACCTGACCTATGAACAGATTGATGATTTCTTGGAAGGTAAAGCCGTACCTGCCGAAGTTAGCCAGCGTTTAGTGGCGATTTATCACGCAACTCAGCACAAGCGCCAGCCTATTCCGACCATTTACGACTAGACGCCTTATTGACCTACATCAAGCCAAGCCTTTCGCTTGGCTTGATAGTCAAAATATCGCCTTGTCTGACGCAACAAACTCGTTACAAAAAATCACTAAAAATCTTTACTTTTCAGCCCGATAGTGTGACTCCCACCTGAATAACGAGATCTCATTTATTCCAGCTAGAATTCTGTGAACTCTGCTTCATAATTTTTGCAAATGAAATCCGACAATACATATAACTTCATTTCAATATAGGGAACATGGGATGCTATATGTAGAATTTCTTTTTCTACTGCTGATGTTGTATATCGGCTCACGATACGGCGGTATCGGGCTTGGGGTCGTTTCGGGGATTGGTTTGGTTATCGAAGTTTTCGTCTTCAAGATGCCACCGACCTCACCACCGATCACCGTGATGTTAATCATCCTTGCGGTCGTCACCTGTGCCTCGATTCTTGAAGCCGCTGGCGGCTTAAAATACATGCTGCAAGTGGCGGAGCGCATGCTGCGCAAAAACCCAAAACGTGTCACGTTAATTGCCCCTTTTGTCACTTACACCATGACGTTTATGCTGGGTACAGGCCATGCGGTTTACTCGATCATGCCAATCATTGGTGACGTTGCCCTGAAAAATGGCATTCGTCCTGAGCGCCCGATGGCAGCAGCATCCGTTGCGTCGCAAATCGCCATTACCGCCTCGCCGATTTCGGCTGCCGTGGTCTACTACCTAGCCGAACTCGCCAATATCAACCACAACATTACCTTGCTCTCTATTTTGATGGTGACGATTCCCGCTACCCTGTTTGGTACGCTTTTAATGTCGCTGTACAGTTTGAGACGCGGTAAAGAGCTGGATAACGACCCTGAGTACCAAGCAAGACTGCAAGACCCCGTCTGGCGCGAGAAAATCCTCAACACCACCGCCACCTCACTCGATGAAACCTTGCCAGCGTCAGCACGTAACTCCGTGCTGCTGTTCATCTCCTCGATTTTAGTGATCGTGGTGATTGCAATGTGGCCGGAGATCCGCACCATTCAAGAAGGCACTAAGCCAATAGGCATGGACATGGTGATTCAGATGATCATGCTCTGTTTCGGCGGTATCATTTTGCTCGCCACCAAAACAGACCCACGCTCTGTACCTAACGGTGTGGTGTTCAAATCTGGCATGGTTGCTGCGATTGCCATCTTCGGTATCGCGTGGATGTCTGACACCTACTTCCAATACGCCATGCCGCAATTTAAATCTGGCATCGTGGAGATGGTGACCAACTACCCTTGGACGTTTGCTCTGGCGCTGTTCATTGTGTCTGTGGTGGTGAACTCACAAGCCGCAGTCGCGCGGATGATGCTCCCTGTTGGTTTAGGGCTAGGTTTAGAACCGGCATTGCTGATTGGCCTGATGCCAGCGCTGTACGGTTACTTCTTTATTCCGAACTACCCATCGGATATCGCCACCGTCAACTTCGATAACACAGGGACCACCAAGATCGGTAAGTGGTATTTCAACCACTCCTTTATGGCTGTCGGTCTGATTTCCGTGATCTCAGCCTGCTGTGTAGGATTTGTGCTCAGCAAAATCATCATCGGCTAAACAAAGCTTGTCACCAATAGCCAAAGAGCCACTGCATGTGGCTCTTTTTATTGACGACCAATCTTCATGCTCTCTCTCCCCAAATGACTTGGCATTGTAGATAGCGGTTGCTACTAATCAATAAAGGCCTCAGAATGGCGGGCTTTGCGCGGACTTCCCGCGTTATTTGATTACTGTTGAGAATGATATATGGGTTTTACCTCGCTCGGTCTGTCTGCGCCAATCCTTAAAGCTATTGAAGAGAAAGGATACAACACGCCTTCACCGATTCAGTTACAGGCTATTCCTGCGGTTTTAGCAGGCAAAGACGTGATGGCCGCAGCTCAAACTGGCACAGGAAAAACGGCTGGCTTTACGCTACCTATTTTAGAATTGCTGGCAAAAGGGCCAAAAGTTCGCGCCAATCAAGTTCGTGCTTTAATCCTTACCCCAACGCGTGAACTGGCCGCACAAATCCAAGACAATGTCATGCTCTATGGCCGCCATCTACCGCTCAAGAGCGCGGTTGTGTTTGGTGGTGTGAAAATTAACCCACAAATGCAGCGAATGTGTAAAGGTGCGGATATCTTAGTGGCAACCCCAGGCCGCTTAATGGATCTGTATAACCAAAATGCGGTCAAATTTGATCAGTTGGAAATTTTGGTACTTGACGAAGCAGATCGCATGCTCGACATGGGCTTTATTCGTGACATTCATAAGATACTGAAATTATTGCCTGAAAAGCGCCAAAACCTACTGTTTTCAGCTACCTTCTCGACCGAAATCCGTGAGCTTGCCAAAGGCTTGGTGAATAACCCCGTCGAAATTTCAGTCAGCCCAGCCAACTCAACGGCAAGAACCGTTGAGCAGTGCATTTATCCTGCTGATGTGAAAAAGAAACCGGACATGCTGGTGAAATTGGTCAAAGAGGGGAATTGGCAACAAGTGCTGGTATTTATGCGTACCAAGCATGGTGCCAACCGCTTAGCGACCTATCTCAACGAGCAAGGTTTAACCGCGGCCGCGATTCACGGCAATAAGAGCCAAGGCGCACGCACCCGAGCACTGGCGGATTTTAAAGCGGGAGAGGTGCGTATTCTGGTCGCAACAGATATTGCGGCGCGTGGCATTGATATCCCGCAACTGCCTCAAGTGGTGAATTTTGAATTGCCGAAAATTGCTGAAGATTACGTGCACCGAATTGGCCGAACAGGCCGAGCAGGTGAAGTCGGTAAAGCGATTTCTTTGGTGAGTGCCATTGAAGCACCGGAATTATTTGCGATTGAGCGTTTAACGCAAGCCTTACTGCCCCGTGTAAATTTAGCGGGATTTGAGCCGACCAACCAACTCCCTGAGTCAAAATTAGACACTCGACCTTTGAAGCCGAAAAAGCCCAAAAAGCCTAAAAAGGTAGAGGGAGCTGGAGAAAACAAAGGCAGCGTAGCTGAAAACAAACCTAAAGCTGGCCACCGAGGCCAGCCTACAGGACAAGCTCGCACAGCGAAAAAAGGCGGCACTCATTCGGAGCCGAAAAAACCGACAAAGCGCCCTGTTAGAAATGGGTAACTTCGTTTAAACATTTAAGAAGGGACAGATCCAGTAGTTTGTATCGGCTGCCATCTTCGGTATCTCTTAGATGGCAAACACCTACTTCCACATTTGATTTCTAAGACACCTAACGGTTAAAGCATGGGTTCTCAGACGAGCAAATGGCATCTGTGAGTGCTGTAATGAACCAGCCCCATTTGAAACGGATGAAGGTAAGCCCTTCTTAGAAGTTCACCATTTAATTCGACTAATCGATAACGGGAAAGACAAACCAGAAAACTGTGCTGGTGTTTGCCCAAACTGCCATAGAAGGCTGCATAGTGGTAAAGGTAGGGAAGACCTCACGATTAACTTACTAGCGAAGATTGAAGGAAAAGAAAGCGGCTTATAGCCGCTCTTTTATTGTCATCCCTAAACCACCGCTTTTAGCGGTGGTGATTGTCCCTAGGGGCTTTTGCCCGAAAATGCGCCCATGTTAGAAGACAAACTCTTATTCACCATAAGTAAGAGGATTCAAATAACATGGGCGACTACAGAAGTTCATCACACGTCTATTGGCGTTGCAAATATCATATCGTTTGGACACCAAAATTTCGTTTTAAGATCTTAAAAGGTAATGT
>NZ_JHXR01000024.1 GCF_000621645.1 Vibrio cholerae ATCC 14035
TTATCGTGGTCTATGGGCGACAGGTCATCACATTTACAAGGATACGCTTACAGTGTTTTTTGAAACCGAGAGTGGCAGCGTCCCAACAGAGCTGTTTGCATCGAGCTACCGCTACAAGGTGCTACCGTTACCGGATTTCAATCACTTTGTGGTGTTCGATACCTTTGCAGCGCAAGCGCTGTGGGTAGAAGTGAAACGGGGTTTACCGATAAAAACAGAAAATGATAAAAAAGGACTAAATAGTATATTTTGATTTTTGATTTTTGATTTTTGATTTTTGATTTTTGATTTCAAATAATACAAATTTATTTACTTATTTAATTGTTTTGATCAATTATTTTTCTGTTAAACAAAGGGAGCATTATATGGTAAAGATAATATTTGTGTTTTTTATTTTCTTATCATCATTTTCATATGCAAATGATGATAAGTTATATCGGGCAGATTCTAGACCTCCTGATGAAATAAAGCAGTCAGGTGGTCTTATGCCAAGAGGACAGAGTGAGTACTTTGACCGAGGTACTCAAATGAATATCAACCTTTATGATCATGCAAGAGGAACTCAGACGGGATTTGTTAGGCACGATGATGGATATGTTTCCACCTCAATTAGTTTGAGAAGTGCCCACTTAGTGGGTCAAACTATATTGTCTGGTCATTCTACTTATTATATATATGTTATAGCCACTGCACCCAACATGTTTAACGTTAATGATGTATTAGGGGCATACAGTCCTCATCCAGATGAACAAGAAGTTTCTGCTTTAGGTGGGATTCCATACTCCCAAATATATGGATGGTATCGAGTTCATTTTGGGGTGCTTGATGAACAATTACATCGTAATAGGGGCTACAGAGATAGATATTACAGTAACTTAGATATTGCTCCAGCAGCAGATGGTTATGGATTGGCAGGTTTCCCTCCGGAGCATAGAGCTTGGAGGGAAGAGCCGTGGATTCATCATGCACCGCCGGGTTGTGGGAATGCTCCAAGATCATCGATGAGTAATACTTGCGATGAAAAAACCCAAAGTCTAGGTGTAAAATTCCTTGACGAATACCAATCTAAAGTTAAAAGACAAATATTTTCAGGCTATCAATCTGATATTGATACACATAATAGAATTAAGGATGAATTATGATTAAATTAAAATTTGGTGTTTTTTTTACAGTTTTACTATCTTCAGCATATGCACATGGAACACCTCAAAATATTACTGATTTGTGTGCAGAATACCACAACACACAAATACATACGCTAAATGATAAGATATTTTCGTATACAGAATCTCTAGCTGGAAAAAGAGAGATGGCTATCATTACTTTTAAGAATGGTGCAACTTTTCAAGTAGAAGTACCAGGTAGTCAACATATAGATTCACAAAAAAAAGCGATTGAAAGGATGAAGGATACCCTGAGGATTGCATATCTTACTGAAGCTAAAGTCGAAAAGTTATGTGTATGGAATAATAAAACGCCTCATGCGATTGCCGCAATTAGTATGGCAAATTAAGATATAAAAAAGCCCACCTCAGTGGGCTTTTTTGTGGTTCGATGATGAGAAGCAACCGTTTTGCCCAAACATGTATTACTGCAAGTATGATGTTTTTATTCCACATCCTTAGTGCGTATTACGTGCGTTATGTTAAATTAAGGCATAAAAAGAGGTCGCAAACCCCAATCTGCTCCCTATTCTTAATCCAGCATTAAACATAACTGTATTTACCATAAAATACCTAATAATCATATTTATCATTTGACAATGTTAAGTATGATTATTAGTGACATTGTCACTGTACTTACGTCAATTGTGTGCACCAAAGTGTTTCTGTAATCCCTTGATTTGAAAACCTGTTACCAACCTTTCAAATGTGTTTAGGTTTGCTTCGCTAAAAAAGAACTCCACACTAAGGCGGAGTTCTTGGATATTTTGGCAGCTTGTTTTTGCTGCTTAAATTTGGGCTACGCGATTACACCATCAATCCTTTTTTGTGAACCACGTCTGACCACGCCATGCTGATCGCAGCTTGAGATTTACTCTCTAGGCTGTCGATAAAGCCATTGTCACCCGCTTGCGGTTCAAAACCACTCATCGCTTGAACCAGAGCGTCAATCGCACTATCCGATAACATGGTGTATTCACGTTCACCCGACAGGTCTTTCTCACTCATTCCGATAACCACTTGAGCGCGGTTACCATTAAAGTAATCACTGAATGTCACCGAACCAATATGCTCAAACTTCGATTGGTCACTGTCGTTAGACGGATCACGCAAAATCGACAGTTTCAGGTCATACCCGCTGCGCTCGAACCACAGTTTCTGCCAATCGATACCATTGAAGACAATGTTATCTTCGCTGCGAATGTCTTCCACAAGGTTGTCGATAACATCACCGCTCACCACAAAGCTGTCCACATCCGTGCCACCTTTGAAAGTATTTTGATAACCACCAAGTACCATCAGATCACGGCCTTCACCACCGTTGAACTGGCTGAACTTAGAGATGGCCGTTGCAATCAGGTGATCATCTCCATCACCACCGTTTAGCACGGCATGGTAACCCATCAGTTTCACCACATCGTTACCCGCACCGGCATTGATACGGTTATAGTTACCAAAGATATTGGCAAAGTCATTACCTGCTCCGAGTTCCACTTGGTTATTGTTGCCAATCGTAACGGAGTAGTCTTGATCATCTCCCGTATCCACACGGTTGAAGTTGCCAGAAGTCACCACATAGTCACGGCCTGAACCGGTATCAATTTCACCACCTTCGCCAAAGACAAACGACTGGTCGTCACCAGCACCAAGGAAGACATGGTTAATGCGTCCAGCAACCACTGCCGTGTCGTTGCCATCACCACCAAACATCATGTTTTCACGCCCCATCAGAACGCCCATGTCGTTGCCTTCTCCACCCGTGAAGATGTTTGACTTGCCTGTTGCGTAGAACACATCATCGCCTCGTCCACCCCAGAAGTTGTTGTTATCTCCGAGATACGCACCGAGATCTTTACCATCACCACCCCAGTTGAAGTTGTAGTTTCCTAGGGAGATGTTGATATCACCATCTCCTTGGAGATGGCCACTATTACGAAGGAAATCAAACGTTTTCTCCTTCATATTCAGCAGATCGGCGGTGAGATTCTGTTTAAGATTCTCCACCAGTGACTTCATTTCCTTCTGCTTATCTTGGCTGAAAATAGTCGCAAACAAGTTAGGCAGGTTAAGCGAGTTAAAGCCAAAGGCACGATCTTGTGTTTCTGCTGTTTCAGTATTGCCATCAGCCACAGTCGCACCTTGCGCACTGTTCACGTTCGCACCATTAACAGAAACCGAAGAATTGTCCTTTTCCTCTTCAGGCGCTTTCTCTTTCAGCCCATGAGTTTCAGCAAAAGACTTGATGCCATCCGCTCCCATGTCGATACCCGCTTTCAAGCTATCCAGTAACTTAGCTGGGTCGACAAAAGCCTGCAGTTGATCTCCGCTGAACTCACCGATGACTTCCAGCATCTCTTTGAGAATCGCCACTCCATCGACGGCTTGACCATTACGCGAAACAATTTGACCTGACGCGGTGTAATCCACACCAAAAATATCCGCCAATGTCGTTTCAGCCCCTACTCCAGCTAACTGGCCGAGTAGCTTATTCTTGAGCTGGCGCGGCAAATCTTGTGGCGTATAAGTGAAGGTGGTTTTTGCTTGTCCCGTTGCGGTGAACTGCTGCGTCATGAGACCAAACAGTGAACCTAAGTTGGTATCCAAAATCGACTGAATGTTATCGCCGAACATAAAGTTCCAGTTACCCGTCGTGACTTGAATATCCGCCCCTTGTCCACCTACGGCAAAGTTAAATGCTAGCTTTTCATTGGCTTGACGAAGCTTATCAGCGCGGCTGAGCTGACTCGTGCCACTATTACCGTTACCGCTTAGCCACTGATTGTATTGCTTATTCAGTGTCGCTTCTGCATCGTGCTTCAGGCCACGGCTATCACGTTCATTTTGTGAATCCAATTCAACTAATGTGGTGTAATCCACACTGCTACTTTGATCCAAACCAGACATATCTTTGACGAACTTCTTCGCGCCAGACAGTGTCCATTGCTGCTCTTGAGCGGCAAGCCAATCTTCTCCCTCTCCAGACGTAGCAATACCTTGCAACACACCAGAAATACGTGCGGCACCGTCGAATGGATTGACGAGTGGTGGAGTTGGGATCGACTTATCCATCATTAGGATCAGATCATTACTGTGTCCGAAATTAAAGCTCACATTACGGTTACCGAGGAACATTTGCGCACCTTCCAGTGCTTGATAGCCACCGATATCAACACTGTGTTTGCTTTCACCGTCACCGATATGAACCATAACGTTATTGTCACCAAAGGCCAGCGATTTAAAGCCACCAGTACCGACTTTAATGCCCACATTCGATGTCCCCCAGTTCACCGCCGTAAACTCCCCTTCGCCCACGTTAACTTGAATGTTACCTGAGTAGCTGAATTGATTACTGCTGCTAGAATTGGCAATCACTTCCGTTTCTGGTTTGCGTTTTTCTGGCGCATCAAACACGTCATTATTGTCACCGATCGCGCCACGAGCAGGTTCATCGACATTGTTGACACCAATACGAGAGAGATCGATGTCGCCTTCCGCAATACCATTGCGAATACGTTCATCCTTGGCAACAACTTCACCTTGCGCGTCCCAGCTTAGCGAAACTTTGTTGTTTTCTGCCTTTTGAACCCAATCGCCATTCGCGTCCTTGGTATGCTTACGTCCCGCCTCGTCTACGGCCAGTTCAGAACTACGAACAGAGACATCGACACGAAGACCATTCGCATCCATCGCGTTAATAAACTGATGACCAAAGCCTTTTTGCTTGTCGTCACTCACCAAAGAACAACCAACAATACTGATGTGATCCGGTTTGTTGTTGATGTTTTCGGCTTGATTAAACGACTGTTGGAACTTGGCCAATTTCACGGCCAACTCATCGGCACTGTAACCACTTAAGCGAGTATTGTTAGTTTCTGAGTGGTCGCGACCATGCCCCACCAACTGCCAACGTAGCTTTCCATCCAGTTTTGACGGATCGCCATACACCACGCGATAGTTGCCGTCTGAATCGAGCTGCACCACCACACTGCTTTCAGCATGTTTACCTGCTAAATTGGCTGCCGCTTTTGCTACTACCGGGTCGTTTTCCATTTGAACGATGATTTGACCGTCGAAGCGGGTTTCACCACCATCTGTCGTTGGTGTAACCGTAATCGGGCCCCAGCTATTAACATTTTGATTATGGAGTATTTTTCCATCCGCTAATGCTTCTTTACTATCCACCACTTGCAGATGATCATTCTTATTTGAGATACCTTGATCCTTGGTTGATGTGGTATCCAACCCTTGTTGATCTAGGTCTTCATCTACACTTGCACTGCTGGACAAACCGGAGACAATTTGATCCGCATATTGACTCATCAAACGGTTGCTTGCTTCGTGACCATAGAATGTCTGCTCGCCAGTGACGTTGTAACCAGAGGCAGTGAGTTTGGTACGAAGTTTCTCACCTTCGTTACCCAAACCTTCGTTATCGGTCAACAGCAGAATGGATGTCTCTTTTGGCAAACCTTCGAGATTTTTCTCTACAGAGAACTGGCCGTTAACCGCTTTCGCGATAGCCCCCACAATGCCCGCTGGATTCGCCACTTCGTGAGCGGTGATTGCTTTGGTCATGCTTGGCATAGGACGGTCAAGCAATAAGCCAGACACCGCTTGGCCGTTTTGCGCGGCATAACGTGCTAAATCTGCGGCAATTGGACCGCCCATTGAGTAGCCGTGAATGATGATGTTGCTTGGGTCAATACCCTTATCATTCACTAGGTAGTTGAACATGGTGCGAGCATCTTGGTACAAGCCTTTTTCGCTTGGTCCACCGTCGCTTTCACCATAGCCACGCAGGTTGACTGCGAGCATATCGATACCTTGCTTCTGGTAGTGATTTCGAATCGCGCTCGCTTGCTCTTCAGCAGAAGAACCAGAACCGTGCAGGAACAATACGACTTTGCCGCTTGGCGAGCTCGTTTCACCTTCGCTTGGGGCTGTTCCCTGATGGTAATACCCCGTTAGACGGCCCGCTTCTCCTTGCAGAGTGATTTTCTGCGATTCACCTTTTTCCACCGCGTGATCAAGTAGGGTTTGCGTGATTTCGCCAATCTTACGGCGAGCCTCTTTATCACCATACAACTCGTTATTGAGGAATCGAGTCAATGGGCTCAGAGATTCTTTATCGCGCGGTGGCGTACCATCATTTTCAATCGCCACGTTTTCTTTAGGCTTCTCATTGCCTGACAAGGCATCAAGGACATCAGTGACTTGATGACTTTGCTTCTTCGCGGCAATTTCCAGCTGAGCTTCCTGCAGTGCCTGACCAAAGTTGAAAAGCTCGGTCGGCGTCCAAACACCAAACTTAGGCAGCCATGTATGGCCAATCAGTTTATCCGCCCCGCCGGCTTTCAACACTTTAGCCACTGTGCTGGAGCAGTTTTTGGTCAGTAATTGATAACGAGCATCCGGATCGTTGCTTAGACGATGCCATTCTGCTTGCATTGCCGCCACATCGAGGCCTTCAAGGTTAATTCGGAATACTCGACCTTGATCGGCTTGGCTTGCTTTGAAGGTTTCGATCTCTTCCAGTGCTCTTTCTGCAAATTGGCGAATCACATTGCCGATGCGCTTTTCAAGCAGTTCGGGATCGTCACTTCTTTGAGCCTGTAGTCTGAGCTCTTGCGCAAAACGGTGTGCCACGTCCATCATGTCATAACTGGTGTCATTCCATTGTTCGACAAATGGTTGGAAAACATGTGCAGGAATACCTGTCGTTTCGAGCATATCTGGGTTACCCAGTAGTACGCTCGCGTAACCTTCAGAAGCCTCTTTAAATGAAGCGTCAATTCCTTTCGCGGCATTGAGCTTCTCGATAAAGCGTTTCAGCTTAATGTCGCCATCATGCAAACCAAAGCCATCGTTTTCTTCCGAAGCAACATCATGCTCAAGCGTGTCATTTTGATGTGCAGGTTGACTGAAGTCGCTCCAGCGCAGCTTAAGATCAGGTTGGTCTTTTGTGGCCACATTCAAGATATTGCTGATATTGGATGACTTGCTGCCTAGTGGCCACCAGCTTACGTAATTTTGCTGGTTAAAATCAGCTGCAGCTTGACCTTCAAGTTGCGTGCGACCTTGGCCTATTTGCAATGCGGCATGACCTAGCGCGCTATGATCACTCGGTTTCCAAATGTACAACGTGGCGCTGACAGGTGACAGATGCTGTTCAATCGCTTGATGTACTTTATTCAAACCCGCGATATCAACCCCTTTACCGTCTTTGGCAAGATCTTTGGCTGATAATCCAGCAAAAATTGTATCCGCAACGGTTTGACCGTACTCGTTACTTACTGTTAACTTCACTTTTTCAAGCACAGCTTCGCGGCTACCTAGCAGATCGATATTGGCAAGATTACCTTTGCCTTTGGTAACAAAGTCACCATTTTGATCCAGATAAAGGTGCTTACTCTCTTTCAAGTTAGCGGCTTCTAGCTGGTCATATAGTCGGCTGAAACTGTTTTGCGCTTGGATAGTTTGCTCAGCAACTGACAGCAGTGAAACTTCATCTAAACGCGTATTCACCTGATTTAACAGTGAATTCATCGCTTCAACACGGCCTGAGTCTGGGTGTCCGAGTACATAACCTTCAATTTTTTTACGCAAGTTGAGCAGTTTTTCCACGGACTCCGGTTCATAATCTGCGTGCTCAGTGATGCTGGCGTGGTAATCAGTCAATGCGTCGATCACTTGCTGATAGCTTTCACCGCGGATCTTACCCGTTACATTCGCCGCATCCAGTAGTTCAGTGACTGACATCAGCTCGACTGTGGCGTTGTATTGCCATGCACCATCGACTTTTTGCGCCAACACATGTGTACGACCTTCATGGTGTGAAATCACTTTGTTATCCACCAAGAAGAGCTCGTCTGGCATTTGTTCGAAATTATCGAAGTTGGCCAGAATGAAGCGTTCGATGGCTTTGTGCTGAGCCGCGTCTTCAGGATCCTCAAGAATAATGGTTTTACTCTTGTCTTCGGTTCCTGGCCAAGCACGCACTTCGAAGCCTTCATCTCCTTCTTGTACCAGTAGATTTCGTTCGGTACGAAGTGCATAGAATGGCAGCATGTCATTTAACATGGTGTTAATTATGGAAGCGACGTTTTCTTGCTGCTTGTTATTCTCTAGATTCGACGTTTCACCTAAAGCGTGTAATTCTTCTTTATCGTTAGAAGCAAGCTTGGTAGATGTGAGCGTCTCATGGTTATCAGTATAAGGAGCGGTAATTTTCGCCCATTGTTCAGCATGCTGCGTCATCAACCATTCAGCTTTGTGATTGGCGGATGCACTGGACTTAGGATTTTTGACTGGCGGCTGTCCTTTGCTTGCTCGATACTCCTGATACCAAGCATCGAAATCCTCACTACCGCTAACCAAAGCATTTACTTCAGTAATGATGGCTTTACGGCTTGCCGAGTCAAAATGATCGAGTGCCTTAACATCCACTTTCACCGTTGACGCTGTTTTGGGTACAAAGTCACTTAATGCACTCGGTACACTGCGAAACTCAAATAAGATCGCTGGTTCAGGCTGTTGCACACTTCCTGTCGTCGCATTATTGATTCCATGTCCAGCGACTTCTCCACCATATTGGAAGTATTCAAACACGTTCTTAGCAAGGCTTTCTGAATAGGTGCCTTTCAGCTTTTCCGCAATTTGTTGCCTTACGTAGCGTGAGTCTTCCGCACTCAGAAGTTCCAGCATTCTAACGGGTTTAGTTCTTGGCAATATGCTCCAAGCATTTTTGACTTTCGGATCCGTTAACCCTTGAGCATTCGGTGAAAAACCTTCAGAGGCAGGATCCCAATCATTGATGTAGATCCCATACTCTTTGGCCAAATCTGCTGTTTTTGAATAGACAGACGTGAGATAGGCATACACATTTTGTGCTGTAGCGGGATCATCCAACGTGGTGTTTTTCGCGTTTGCTAAAAACTCATCTCTCAACCCTGCTTGATACCAAGGCGCAGATTCAAGCAGTCTGACTTCCGGCGACGAGCTTGTACCAAATTCTTTCGCACTGATCGCCATTGTTGCTTGTTGGCCACTAGGGGTCATTCCTATGGTCTTGCCTTGTGCATCAATAGAGGTTCCGTTACCCGCCGCAATAAGATGCTTAGAGTTCGATATAACCAGAGTGAAACGACCGTCATCACTCACTAAATGAGGTAAGCTTTGGTGGTTAGACTGATTGATATGATCGGTAAACTCTTTCGCAAGCCATAGCATTGCCTCTTTACGACTTTCAACCGCTGCTGTATCACTGATTTCACTAGGATATGTAACCAGTTCAATCGTATGCGTCTGCCAGTTGTTCACCCCTTGAATATCATTGATACCCACTGGGTTGCTATAACCACCTTGATTCATATCCTTGGTTAGCATGAACAATGGGTTACCTTGTGAATCATGCACATAGCCAAAAGTCTGCGCTGAGTTTTTCGGTAAAACCACCACCAGACCGGATAACTCATTTTCTATACCAATGGATGTCGATGCGAAATGGCTTTTAAATCCGGGGACACTTTTCGAAGCCAGTTGACCCGTTGGTTGACTTCCCTGTACCGCACTTAGACTTTCGAGGTTCACCCCTGAGATACGGACGTCTCTACGAGTCACTTCTTGGCGCTCTGGTTCAGGCGAGACTTTGGTAGGAACAACAATGCTCTTGCTATTTGTTTCAGAGAACATAGAAGTCATACTGCTAACGCTGTTTTTCGCTCGAATACCTGCGTTAATTTGCAAACGGTTCACTGCGTTGGTCGCACCTTCTAGCGCTTCTTGCTCTTGTTCGGTTAAACCTTCACTGATACCTCATTTCTCACTGAAACCGTAGCCGGTAGTGAAACGCTGAAAAGTTTGGCGGTTGAGCCGCGATTTATCCGACGCTGGGATGAACAAACCGAAAAAATGGTCACAACGGGTTATGACGTCCAGCAGCTTAATAACCGTTCTAACCATTTAGTGCAGTTGCTGCAAAAAATCACCAGCGTCGCCATTTTATGGTTGGGGGCGACGGAAGTGCTCTCACTTGAGATGACCATTGGTCAACTGATCGCTTTCAACATGATGACCAACCACATTGCGCAGCCCTTAGCGCGGATGGTCGAGCTGTGGGGACAATTTATTCAAACTCGGGTCGCCATCGAGAAGCTCGGCGATATGCTTAACCTACCAGTAGAACAACACACAGGGAGTGACAATGTCACTATAAGCGGCGCTATTAGTTTCAAAAACATCCTCTTTCGTTATCAACCGGATATTCCTCCTACCATTAATGATTTGTCGCTAGACATCCGTGCAGGTGAAACATTGGGGGTGGTCGGCACCTCGGGCTCAGGCAAAAGCACCCTCGCCCGTCTGTTGTTGCGACTTTATAGCCCTGAGCAAGGCAGTATTACCATTGACGGCATTCCACTCAATCACATCAATGTTCAACAGCTCAGACAGCGAGTGGGTGTGGTATTGCAAGAGAACTTTTTATTTC
This sequence comes from Vibrio cholerae ATCC 14035, assembly GCF_000621645.1. Taxonomy (GTDB): domain Bacteria; phylum Pseudomonadota; class Gammaproteobacteria; order Enterobacterales; family Vibrionaceae; genus Vibrio; species Vibrio cholerae. The sequence continues at coordinate 10,651 of NZ_JHXR01000024.1, forward strand.
ACAAAAGCGTGAGTGAAAATATTGCCCAATCTAAGCCTGAGGCAAGTTTGGAAGAGATCATTGAGGCTGCAAAACTCTCGGGCGCACATGACTTCATCCTCAAACTTCCCATGGGTTACGACACGGTATTAGCAGAAGGTGGTCAATCGCTTTCAGGTGGTCAACGGCAGCGTCTCGCGATTGCACGCACCCTTTTATCAGATCCGAAAGTGCTGATTTTGGATGAAGCAACCAGTGCGCTGGATGACGAATCTCAAGCCGTCATTCAAGCCAATATGGCCAGCATTGCCAGAGGCCGTACGGTGATCACGATTGCTCATCGCTTGTCTACGGTGCGTGATTGCGATCGCATCATAGTGCTTCATCAGGGCACGATTGTTGAGCAAGGCTCACACCAACAATTACTCGCCTACGGCAAACAATACAAACAGTTATGGCAGCTTCAGCAAGAGCTCAAACAAGAGGAAGCCTCCGCATGAACACCATCATGAAGCGTTTCTTTGGTCAAAAGTCACCACATCAACCCACAGAACATCACTATGAGTTTTTGCCCGCACATCTTGCTTTGGCTCAGCGTCCTCCCTCGCCTTTTGCTCGCGTGACTGCGCTTACGCTCAGCTTAGGTGTGCTCGCAGCCTTGCTCTGGGCGTATTGGGGAAAATTAGATGTACAGGCCACCGCCACTGGCCGCCTTGTTGTATCTGGGCGTTCGCAAGTGATTCAGTCTTATGAGCAAAGCCGACTGTTAAGCATCCACGTCAGAGATGGTCAACGAGTTGAAAAAGGCGCCCCATTGCTGACTCTTGATACCTTGGGCGTCAATCAAGATATTACGCGTTTGGTCAGCCAAGCAGAGTTTCAAACGAACGAGTTGATCCGCTATCGCACCTTGCTTAATGACCAGCTCTTGACTCATGACCCAATGTTTACCGCTCTACCAGCCGAACAACAAGCTTTGATCCATGAAAACTATCTCAGCGAAAAAAACGAATTCGACTCAACGCTGGCAAGCATCACCGCCGAGATGAAGGTGAACCGCACGTCGCAGGCCGCGCGCCAAAGCGATATCCATGCGTTGTTGCAGCTCACAGAAAACATCAGTCAGCGCCTTGCTGCCCGCAAAAAGCTCAACCAAGTCAAAGTGATCGGTCATGTCGAGTATCTTGAACAAGAAAAAGAGCTGCTCGAAGCGCAGCGCCAAGTGGCCCAACAGCGAGCCGAGCTGGAAGTGCTTAAATCGCAATATGAAAGCCTTGAAGAGCGGCTAACGGGCTTCAAAGCGCAAAAGCAGCGAGAGTGGTTGGAAAAGCGCAGACAGGCCAGATTGCAATTGGCTTCTTTAAATCAAGAACTTTCTAAGGTTCGTGAGCGTGAGCAACTCGAAATCATCCGCTCGCCCGTTGACGGCACTGTGCAACAGTTGAGTGTCTATACCCTTGGGGCAGTACTGCAACCGGCACAAAACTTGATGATCATTGTGCCTGAGAACCGTGTGCAACAGGCAGAAGTGCAAATTCTCAATAAAGATGTCGGTTTCGTGTACCCAGGCCAATCGGTCACGGTCAAAGTCGATGCCTTCCCCTACACACGATACGGCACAATCGATGCCGAGCTACTCAGTATCTCGCGAGACTCAACAACAGATGAACAGTTAGGGCTGGTGTTCCCTGCTCAAATTCAGCTAAAAACCAACCATATTATGATTGATGGACAAACGGTCGAACTCACTCCCGGCATGTCGGTCGTCGCGGAAATCAAAACCGATAAACGACGTGTGATTGACTATCTGCTTAGCCCGATTCAGGAATACCAAGCTGAAGCGTTGAGGGAGAGATAGCAATGAACACCCGTTTTACAACCGACGCTCATAGGCTTGCTGAACAAACGTTACCACAAGAGTCTCCAAGAACTAATTGGGGTATCGAAGCTGTGGTCTACGCAGGTCAGCAATTTCACAAAAAATCGACCAGCTCGCAACTGAAACACGCGCTAGGGGTAAGCTACGCCAATCTCACTGACATGGAAATGAGAGAGGCCGCCGACTATCTTGGCCTGAAAAGCCAAATAACAAAGCTTAGTATTCAAGCGTTCAATACGCTGCCACTCCCCGCTCTTATCGAATATCAGGGTGGCTGGAAAGTGATGATTCAAACCGATGATAACGGTTGGACGGCCTACGATCCTGCAACCGACTCTCTGCACACACTCTCGTTCACATCGGCTGAATCCACCGCGCATTACAAAGTCATGCTGATTGCGGATGAGTCTCTGAGCGTCAAAGAGGTCAAATTTGGTTTAAGCTGGTTCGCCCCTTCCATTCTTCGCCAAAAAAACCAACTGCGAGATGTGTTTCTTTACGCCATCGCGCTACAGATATTTGCGCTGGTTAGCCCGATGCTGTTTGAAAATGTTATCGATAAAGTGCTCGTGGGACGAAGCCTATCAAGCTTGCATGTGCTGGCGCTGGCGATGTTAGCGTTAGCTGAGCCAGCATACAGCTATTTACGCAATACCGTATTTGGCCATCTTGCAAGCCAAGTGAATGCAGAGCTGTCAGGCCGACTCTATCGGCACTTAGTCGGTCTGCCATTAACCTATTTCAAGCAGCGCCAAACTGGGCAAATCATTGCGCGAGTGCGTGAAATGGCGCAAATCCGTCAGTTTCTGACGGGTTCAACTTTGATGCTATTACTTGATCTGATTTTTGTGACGGTTTTTCTCGCTGTCATGTTCCATTACGCCAGTACACTGACTTGGTTAGTGATTGGCTCGCTTGTGATTTATTTTGTGTTGTGGCTGATTGCAGGACCGCTGATCCGCAAAAAAGTGGAATCTGAATACGAGTCCGACGCTAATGCCACGACGTTTTTGACCGAAGCCGTTACTGGTATTGAAACCATCAAAACGACCGCGACGGAGCATCGCTTTCTTGAGCAGTGGCAACGTATTCTTAGCCAGCAACTAAACCGTAGCTTTGATGCACAAAAATCGGGGCTCATCGCTGGGCAAGCTATCGCTCTGGTGCAGAAGCTGACTGCGGCACTGCTGCTTTGGTGGGGCGTGAGCGCGGTACTCAAAGGTGAAATCACTCCCGGTCAGCTAGTGGCCTTCAATATGCTCGCAGGCCATGTGACTCAGCCCGTTCTGCGACTGGCACAAATTTGGCAGGATTTTCAGCACACTCTTATCGCACTGAGAAGGGTTGGCGATATTCTCGATGAACCGAGAGAAAACAGTAAACAAGGCTTAGCGTCCGTGCCCGAACTCGACGGTGGCATTGAGTTTAGTAACATTCGCTTTCGTTACCACCAAGATGCCCCTGAGGTACTGGCCAATCTATCACTCAAGATCAAACCGGGGCAATTTATCGGCGTTACTGGACCATCAGGTTCAGGCAAAAGCACACTCACTCGCCTGTTGCAACGCTTGTACGTTCCGCAACATGGCCAAGTGCTGGTGGATGGAATGGATCTTGCGATTGCGGATCCCGTGTCTCTGCGCCGCAATATGAGTGTGGTACTACAAGAGAGCATTCTTTTTTCCGGAAGTGTGGCGGACAATATTCGTTTATGTAAACCGCAGGCCAGCGATGAAGAAATCCGTCATGCCGCTCAATTAGCAGGTGCGTTAGCATTTATTGAAGGACTTCCCCACGGCTTTAACCAACCGGTTGGGGAAAAAGGTGCAGCGCTTTCGGGAGGTCAAAGGCAACGTATCGCCTTAGCGAGAGCCTTGCTGGTCAATCCTAGAATCTTACTGCTGGATGAAGCGACCTCTGCTCTCGACTACAATTCTGAAGCGTCAATCATGAGCAATATGGATGAAATATGTCGTGGTCGCACTGTGATCAGTATTGCCCATCGCCTCAATACCATCCGCCATGCTGACAACATCTTTGTCTTGGATAAAGGACAAGTCGCCGAAAGCGGTACACATGAAGAACTGCTTGCCCAGCAAGGGCTGTACGCCAAACTTTGGACGCAACAAGTGGGAGAATAGCAGGTTGAGAATTCGGTAGAAGATCCGCAGGTTAATGCAGGCTGAGATCTACCAATCTAGCTATGGATTAAGGAAACGTTTCACAACCTCCATGATGTCTTTGCTGCGGATCGGTTTTAGTACAATGTCATTCATTCCCGCATCAATACAGTTTTGTTTGTCACTCCCGGCGGTGTGAGCAGTGAGTGCGATAATGGGGATTTCAATATGTTTATCTCGGAGTATTTTGGTTGCAGCAATACCATCCATAATCGGCATGGAAATATCCATTAGCACCAGATCAAATACATGATTTTTTTCTAAAAGCTCCACCGCTTGCAGCCCATTTTCTGCAATCGTGACATCATAGCCCAACTTATTCAGTAGTAATTGAATGACCATTTGATTGGTCTTTGTGTCTTCCACAACAAGAATGTGATGATTTTTTACATTTACGATTTGTTGGGATGAGGACGTACTCGGTTTAATATTTTTCAAGCGAGATTGAAGTGGAATATATAAAGTAAAGGTTGTGCCTATACCGAACTCACTTTCAACTTGGATTGTGCCACCCATCAATTCAACCAAATGTTTGGTAATCGCAAGGCCTAACCCTGTACCACCATAATTTCTTGTAATTGAATTATCCGCTTGAATAAAGGGGGTAAATAATTGTTCTACCCGATTCTTTTCAATCCCAATTCCTGTATCTTTGACTCGAAATACGACGCCATCCTTGGTGTAGTCTAATACTACATCAACTTGACCTTGTTTAGTGAACTTGATGGCGTTACCAACAATATTAAAAAGTATCTGTGTGAGCCTTGCCGAATCGGTGTAGTACTCTAATGTTGGATTCTTATTCGATTGAACATAAAAATGCACACCTTTATCTTGCGCAATCTGTCTGTGATAAACCAAAGATTGATCTAGTTTCTTTTCTAGATCCAACCAGTGACAGTGTAATGAAAAGTGCCCAGACTCGATTCGGCTTAAATCTAAAATATCATTGATAATAATGAGAAGAAGTTCGGCAGAGTTTTCCATCTGCTCAAGCAGCTCAACTTGGTAACTCGTTGACTCTCCACGTAAAATATCAATCAATCCAAGCACCGCATTCAACGGAGTTCTGAGCTCATGGCTCATCATCGCGAGGAAGTTGGACTTAGATTGGTTAGCTTGCTCTGCCAGTTTTTGCGCCAAACGCAGTTCACGCGTTCTTATTTCTACGAGTTTTTGTAACTCTTCTTTATGTTCAATATCTGAGATAGCTCTTTCTAACAGCGGCCTAAAACGTGACAACGTCTCTTTTGCTTCAAGAGAAAACTGACCTTTATTCTGCCCTAATAAGATGAGGACAGAATCGCTGATTTGAGCTTGAATCCCAGTAATCAAAGCGGAATAAACCGGCTTATCAATCGACCCCATTAAGCAGGCAAACTCATCTAACTTACAAGGTTCAAATAACAGAATGCACTCACCATTCAGCACACGCTGAAATTTAACTCCGTTTGGCCAAACAACATCATTAAATGAGGCATTTGAGGCAATCGCCGTACGAAACTGGTGACCGTTTTTATCTTTGGAAATAACAATAAAATCATCAAACTGAATATATCGATTCAATAATGTTTTTAATTCTTCAAAGATATGATTTTTGTTGGTAGCAACACTGAATGCAGAGATAGCAGCGAGAATTACCCTATTCTCTTCTACAAGCTGTTTTCCTCGTTCAATGCTTCTTTGTAACTCAAGAGTCAATTCATTTACTTTCTCTGTGTATTCAGAATCCATTTTCATGCCTCATAAAATACAATAGAAGAAATCATTAAGTTACCGTGCGCATTTTCACCATTAATAAAACGGCCTTGCTCTCCAAAAGTGAAGGGACAAATAAAAGCGCAACCATTGAGCTGCTCCATTATTTTCTGTTGAACCTTATGTATATCTTGACCAAGCCTCAACATGGAACCAGCACAGAATATAGTTAAAGAACCAAATAACGCCCGATCTTGATAACTTTTATAACTCGCTTCCTGAATAACGCGCGTCACACGTTCAATAAGCTGATTTTGCGATCCCGTCATCAAGCTTACTTGCTCTCCGACTTCCACATTCGCAAACATTTCTAGCCCGCCATTTTCAGTCCTTCTCACGGGGTGAGTAAGCTTATATTGAGGTGAACAGCTCTCCTCCTTTCCCACCACTCTCCCTAAAGGAAACCGAGTCACATGTTCGAAAAGGTACTGTTCCGTGATTTGAATTCCCGAGTGATCCCCAATCCACTCTTTATAAAGTCCACTGGCCGATTCGTTATCAATTTCCTCAATCACTCGACCTTTGGCTTTCGTGATCACACCAGAAAATTCAGTTGGAGAATATCCTGCGCTGAATCCACCAAAAACCGACTGCGATGGAAACATCAGTTGCAATGCAATACCTTTATCGGTAGCACCTTCCTGCGTGAAGATAGACCAATTTTGACTGATGAAATTATCCGCAGCACTCCCGCCAATAATGGGGACTTGAGAGCCAAACTTGTTATCGATTCCTTCAATCAAAACTTCTTCAATACCGGGTGTAGCATGCAAAAGCACAAGACTAGGTAACTCTCCCGTTCTATCGGCACTTTCTAGTGCATTATCAATCGCTTGATCAATTAACTCAGGGATGGGGCGATTATCGCAAAGAGAGATCAATGCCGTGCCGTAAGCAGCCTGAGGACTATCATAAATCCCCATGATTCCCACTGCCGGATTGGAAAAATACCCATCTTGCGTCATCACACCACGACAGGAAGAACATCCGATAATTGGAATGCCGGGAAATGCCGCTTTTAACATTGAGGATAAAAGTTGAGCATCGTATTCTTCAGTGAAATAGCAGATTAAATTCGATAAACCATTGCTATCCATAGACTGTTGTAGTTCATGGATACAAGAATAGACATCAACTTGAGTAGAAACGGTTGTTTTTAGCCGCATTGAACGAGTTTTGTATACGTGAGATGACACTATTTATACCTGATATATCGGAGTGTTTAAATAGTGCCAATCTATGGTTTAGGCGTTGAGTGATGATTCTACGGTAGGTAACGCAGTTTTAGTGTGATGCCATGGTTAATTTTAAGCTCGATATTGTCTTGCGTTGTTGGGGACACTAATAGCACTCCAGACTGGAATTCCGTCGAACCATTCACTTCGATTGACCATTGCTCATCCCATGGCGAAATGGAGTACTTGGGAACGTCTCGTGACCCGAGTTGAGAGACAGTCACCCGCTTCCCCTCTATATCAAATTGACAAGGCTTTTCCATTCCACAGGTGATGTGCGTACCACTTTCATGTGAGAAGGTTCGCCATAGAAAAGCACTAATCAACACCAGCAAGGTGATTAGGATTTGAGCAAGTCGGGCTTTTGTGAGTTTTTCGGCTGCCATGAACGCGGGTTCCTCGTGTAACAAACTTCAAATTTTTGAAATAAAAGGCCAAAACCTGATGGAGTGTAAGGTTACTACACTGTCATTGAATTGTTAATTGAAGTATAGTTAGACGTTGAAAATGCCACTTTTTCATAAAGTCAGCAACAAGAATTAACAGTTTAGATGTCATTGTTTTTGTTGTGGATTTGGGTGGTGTTACGACGAAAGTCGTGTTGGAAGTAAAAGTGTAGTTAATTAAACATTGGAAGCATGCAAATGAGCCAAGAAAAGCAGCTTGAACAAAACTACAACTATACCGTGGTCCGCCAATTTACCCTGGTAACAATTCTCTGGGGTATCGTCGGTATGGCTGTAGGGGTTTTGATTGCCGCTCAATTAGTTTGGCCACAGCTAAACTTTGATACGCCGTGGTTGACGTACAGTCGCTTACGTCCTCTGCATACTAATGCGGTAATTTTTGCGTTTGGTACAAGTGCCCTGTTTGCAACATCATATTATGTTGTGCAGCGTACTTGCCAAACTCGTCTGTTCGGTGGACCGTTAGTTCCCTTTACCTTTTGGGGATGGCAAGCGATTATCGTTGCCGCTGCAATCACCTTACCTTTGGGTTACACCTCAGGTAAAGAGTACGCAGAACTGGAATGGCCAATCGACATCGCCATCGCAGCGGTTTGGGTCGCTTATGCGGTTGTGTTCTTTGGAACCCTAGTAAAACGTAAAACATCTCATATTTACGTGGCTAACTGGTTCTTCGGTGCCTTTATTATTACCGTTGCGGTATTGCACATTGTAAACAGTATGGCGCTCCCCGTTTCGATGGGTAAGTCTTACTCTATCTACGCTGGTGCCGTCGATGCCATGGTGCAATGGTGGTATGGTCACAACGCTGTAGGTTTCCTGCTCACGGCCGGCTTCCTAGGCATGATGTACTACTTTGTTCCTAAACAAGCTGAACGCCCAGTCTACTCTTACCGTCTGTCTATCGTTCACTTTTGGGCTCTGATTTCTCTCTATATTTGGGCAGGTCCGCACCATTTGCATTACACCGCACTACCTGACTGGACTCAGTCTTTGGGCATGGTAATGTCTCTCGTGCTGTTCGCACCCTCTTGGGGGGGGATGATCAACGGTATCATGACTCTTTCTGGTGCATGGCATAAGCTGCGCTATGATCCAATTCTTCGTTTCTTGATCGTTTCTCTGTCTTTCTACGGCATGTCTACGTTTGAAGGCCCGATGATGTCAATCAAGACCGTCAATGCTCTATCCCACTACACCGACTGGACGATTGGTCACGTTCACTCTGGTGCGCTTGGTTGGGTAGCAATGGTGTCGATTGGTTCTGTTTACCATCTTATCCCACGTCTTTTTGGACAAGAACGCATGTACTCTGTCAGTCTGATCAACGCTCACTTCTGGTTAGCCACGATTGGTACAGTTCTGTACATCGTTGCAATGTGGATCTCTGGCGTAATGCAAGGTTTGATGTGGCGTGCAGTGAACTCTGACGGCACACTGACATACAGCTTTGTCGAGTCAGTGCAAGCGTCATATCCGTTCTATACCGTGCGTTTCATCGGTGGTTTCATCTTCTTGTCTGGGATGTTCCTGATGGCTTACAACGCCTATAAGACCATTTCTGCACCTAAAAATAGCCTAAAAGCTATTGTGCAACCGGCATAAGGAGAATTAAGCAATGAGTTCTAATTCTAATAATCGCCATGAACTACTTGAGCGTAATGTCGGCTTACTGGCTATTTTCATTGTTTTTGCCATCAGTTGGGGTGCTCTGGTTGAGATTACCCCATTGATTTTCCAAAAACAGACCACGGAAGAAGTACAGAACCTCAAACCTTATACCGCGTTGCAACTCGAAGGTCGCGACATTTACATCCGTGAAGGTTGTAACGTTTGTCACAGCCAGATGGTGCGCCCATTCCGTTCTGAAACCGAGCGTTATGGCCATTACTCTGTGGCAGGTGAAAGTGTTTGGGAACACCCATTTTTATGGGGCTCTAAACGTACTGGTCCTGACTTAGCACGTGTGGGTGGTCGTTATTCTGATGAATGGCACCGTGTTCACCTATTGAACCCACGTGAACTGGTTCCTGAATCAAATATGCCTGCATTCCCATGGCTGGCAAAAAACACTCTGGACGGTAAATACACGCAACAAAAGATGACCTTGTTCCGTGACAAGTTTGGTGTTCCGTACACAGATGAACAAATCGCAAATGCGACAAAAGATGTAGAAGGTAAAACAGAGATGGATGCCATCATTGCTTATCTTCAATCTCTTGGTCATGCAATGAAATAGCAGAGGTAATTATGGATATCGGTACTATTCACAGTATTTGGACCATAGTGCTGTTCGTATGCTTTATAGGCGTGGTTTGGTGGGCTTATGGCAAAAAGCGTAAAGCGCGTTTTGATGAAGCTGCAAACCTCATCTTCGCCGATGAAGAGCAAAATACCTCGAAAAACAAGGAGTGACTAAGTAATGACTACATTCTGGAGTCTTTGGATCATCGTGATTACTGTGGGTACTTTGCTCGGTTGCGCTATTCTGCTCGTTTGGTGTCTGAAAGACAAAATGGGTGTTGAAGAAGGCGTTGACATGGGCCATGAGTACGATGGCATTCGCGAGTTGAACAACCCGTTGCCAAAATGGTGGACCTATCTATTTATTGGTACTTTCATTTTTGCAGCCATTTATTTAACCCTTTACCCAGGTTTAGGCAGCTTTAAAGGCATTCTCGGCTGGCAAAGTTCAGACCAGACCGTACGTTCTCTTGAAGAATCACGTGCTTCGATTGCTGCCGCACAGCAAAACAAACAACTGGTTCAGTATTCAAAAGAACTGGACGACGCTGAAGCTTACTACGGTGAAGCTTTCAAACGTTTGGCTTATCAAGACGGCACCACTAACTTACGCGAAATCCAAGATATCGCTGCCGATAGTGATGCTTTAAAAGTAGGTCAACGCCTGTTTTTACAGAACTGCTCTCAATGTCACGGCTCAGATGCTCGCGGCCAAAAAGGCTTTCCTAACTTGACTGATGATGCATGGCTGTATGGTGGTGAACCACAAGCGATTGTGACCACCATTCGCCATGGCCGTATTGGCCAAATGCCAGCATGGAAAGACATTTTAGGCGAGCAAGGTGTGAAGGAAGTCGTTAGTTACACCTTAAGCCTGTCGGGTCGTTCTGTGAATGCTAAAGAAGCAGAAGCAGGTAAAGCTCGTTTCGCCGTTTGTTCTGCATGTCATGGTACTGACGGTAAAGGTAACCCAGCCTTTGGTGCACCAAACCTAACAGATAATGATTGGTTATTTGGTGATTCTCGTGCTGATGTAACCGAGACGGTTATGAACGGTCGCTCAGGTGTTATGCCTGCGTGGATCAATACTTTAGGTGAAGAAAAGATTCAATTGGTTGCCGCTTATGTATGGAGCTTAAGCAACTCAGAGAATAAGTAACATTCTAATAACAGCCCCTTTTCAAGGGGCTGTCTTTCTTATATTTTTTAGCCTCTTTTCGTTGTAGAGAACTTTCTTATGGTAAAGCCTTGGTATAAACAATTTTGGCCTTGGTTCCTGATCATACTACCTCTCACTGTAGTGATCTGGACGGTCGTCACCGTTATTGTTTTTGCAAATAACTCTGTTTCATTAGTCACTGAGGATTACTATAAAAAAGGCAAAGGCATTAATATTGATCTTACTAAAATCAATGTCGCCAAAGAGTTGGGATTGAACGCTACCGTTCACTCTGAAGGTAGCACGGTCATCATTGAATTCGACAAAGGTCAACTTGCTCACTTCCCTGCTATTCAAGCCATGTTTGCTCATCGCACACTGCCTGATCGCGATTTTTCTCAGCTGATTACGGCTGATGCAAAAGGAATTTATCGCTTAAATCTGGAGAATGAACTGCAAGGCCCTTGGTTTATCGAACTGACTCCGCATGATGGCCAATGGCTTGTCCAAGGTCGCGTCACCTTCCCCTCTTCTCCAACGGCATTAATGAATTAAGATCATGGACAAAACGTGTTATCACTGCGGTGAGGATGTACCTGCCGGCACAAATTTCCACGTTGATATTTTGGGTGAACAACGTGACATGTGCTGCCCCGGCTGCCAAACGGTTGCTCAAACCATTGTCGATAGTGGCCTCGTTTCTTACTACCAATTCCGCACCGCACCAGCGGAAAAGGTGGAATTGGTTCCCGAGCAATTGAAAGCTTTGATTCACTACGACAATAGTGATGTCCAAGCCGAGTTTGTGCGTAGCAAAGATGACCACTCTGAGGTGACATTGTCACTCGATGGTGTTTCATGTGCCGCCTGTGCGTGGTTAATTGAAAAACAGCTACACACCGAGCCGGGCGTCGTCTCTATTCGAGTCAATACAACAACCAATCGAGCGCTCCTCAGCTGGGACCGAACCAAAACCCAGCTAAGCCATGTATTAGCTCAAATTCATAAACTGGGTTATAAAGCCGCGCCTTTTGAAGCTGACAAGCATGAAACGCAATACCACGATGCCATGAAAACATACTTGTATCGTCTTGGTATCGCGGGATTGGCGAGCATGCAGGTGATGATGCTGGCTGTCGCACTTTATCTCGAGGCGTTTGGCGATCTGGATGCTGAGTTTAAAAACTATTTCCGCTGGGTGAGCTTAATTTTTGCTACTCCTGTCTTACTCTACTCGGCCCTTCCATTTTACCTAAATGCATGGCGCAGTATTCGTGGTCGCACTTTAGGCATGGATGTCCCCGTCTCTCTCGCACTCATCTTTGCTTATATAGCAAGCTTAGTCGCAACCATTACCGAACAAGGTGAAGTGTTCTTCGAATCGATCTCCATGTTTACCTTCTTCTTATTGGTAGGCCGCTTTTTAGAGATGAGAGCGAGACGTAAGGCGGCTGCCGCAAGTGGTAACCTGTTGAAACTCATCCCCGCGATTGCAACAACGTTAGACGGTCAACAAGTACCGGTAAAAACGCTCAAGCCCGGCGACTGTGTACGAGTTTTGCCTGGTGAACACATTCCAGCAGATGGTGAAATCATTAATAACCGAGTTCATATTGATGAATCTATGTTAACGGGTGAGTCTTTACCCGTTGTCAAAGCGACAGGGGATCACGTGTTTGCTGGAACACTGAATGGTGATGAATCGTTTGATCTGCGTGTCACCGCTTCAAAAGCCGATTCAGTTATTTCCAATATTGTGAGACTGCAAGATGATGCTCAATCCTCCAAGCCAAAAATTGCGGAAATTGCCGATATTGTGGCGCGTTACTTTGTTGCCATCATATTAGTTATTGCTGCAGGCACATGGTTTTTCTGGCATCAGGTACGACCTGAAGATGCGTTTTGGATTATGCTTTCGGTATTAGTCGCCACCTGCCCTTGCGCACTTTCTCTCGCAACACCGACCGCCTTGACCTGCGCGACCTCCAGTATGGGTAGCGTTGGGGTTATGTTACGCAAAAATCACGTGTTCGAAACGCTTTGCAAAGTGAATCATTTAGTCATCGACAAAACGGGCACCCTCACCCATGGCAATATTGAAATTAGCACTGTCGAAACACTGGATTCATTAACGAAAGAATCTTGTCTAGCGATAGCGGCTGAGCTTGAGAGCCATGCCAACCACCCAATAGCCAAAGCCTTTCGTCCTTATAAGGCAGAAAATGTCACGGTGAGCGAAGTAAGAAATATCATCGGAAGCGGGATTGAAGGTGTCTTTGCAGGACAGAAAGTCAAAATTGGCAGCGCAGAATTTGTGTTAGGCAATCCACTAGATTCCGCACACAATTGTGTTTTCTTATCGCTGGATGGACGACATGTTGCCACCTTCCATTACCGAGATCCAATTCGTAAAGAAGCTAAAGCGTTTATAGAGAAATTCCATGCTGCAGGCATCAAAATCACTTTATTGACAGGAGACTCACAAACCAATGCCCAAAGCGTTGCTAATGAGATGCAAATCGATAAGGTAGTCGCCCAGGCGAAGCCCGAAGACAAGCTTACCTATCTACGAGAATTGAATAAAACCGACGTGACTATGATGGTTGGTGATGGTATTAACGATGCTCCAACACTAGCTGGTGCTCATATTTCTGTTGCGATGGGCGGAGGTACAGATGTCGCTAAAGCCTCAGCAGATATGGTACTCATTGGTGATCGCTTAGATAAATTGCTTGAGGCAAGAGAGCTCGCGCTGAAAACGCGTAAAATCATTCGCGAAAACCTCGCTTGGTCGTTGGGTTACAACTTACTGATTTTACCTCTTGCCGTTGCAGGATTAGTCGCACCCTATATTGCAGTGGTAGGGATGTCGGGAAGTTCGATTATTGTCGTGACCAACTCACTTCGTCTGCTGAAAAAGCAAGGGAGATAACCGGTGGAAAGCTTATATTTGCTCATCCCAATTGCGATTGTGTTAGTTTGTGTCGCGGTCGGTATTTTTTTGTGGGCAGTCAAAAGTGAGCAATTTGAAGATCTTGAGCGCCAAGGCCACAACATCTTATTTGAAGATGAAGAGAGCCAAGATAAGGATAAACGGTGAGTCCTGATTATTTGGGGGCTTGGGTGGTAGGCCTGCTGGGAGCGGGTCACTGTTTGGGCATGTGCGGCGGCATTAGCGCTTTGCTCACCCTTGATCCGTCTAAAAGCTCACCAGCACTGCTACTTTATTACAATCTAGGTCGCCTGCTGAGCTACGCCTTAATTGGCGGTATTGTCGGTGGCATCACCGCTTCACTGACAGAGCTCATTGATGTTCAATCCGCCTTAGTGTGGCTTCGAATTTTCGCAGCTGTGTTGATGATTGTATTAGGCCTTTACATCGGACGCTGGTGGTTTGGACTACTGTGGCTTGAAAAAGTCGGCCTGAAAATCTGGCCATGGATTTCACCGCTAGGCAAAACTCTTTTGCCGCTAAAAAAACAGTGGCATGCACTACCCTTCGGCCTTGTGTGGGGCTGGCTTCCTTGTGGTTTAGTCTACTCTATGTTGACTTGGTCTGCCGTGGCAGGCAGTTTCTCACAAGGGGCACTTATTATGTTGTCATTTGGGTTTGGCACCCTACCCGCCATGCTAGCCAGTGGCTGGGGAGCTAATAAATTAATGCATTGGCAAAATTCGCATTTATTTCGTCAATGTGCGGCAATACTGGTGATTGGGTATGGGCTATTCACTGCCTACGATGCCGTAAAGCTGATGATTAATCTGGGTTAATGGTTTAGAGGTCGCTGATGTATTTTAACTACCCTTTAGGGTTAAGCGATGCTAAAATATTGACGTACATCAATTAGTGAAAGGTTGTTATGATTTCTGAAAAGCCTGCTGCGAAGCGCATTCAATCGGGTGGTTGTGCTATTCACTGTCAAGATTGCAGTATTAGCCAACTCTGTATCCCTTTTACCTTGAATGAGTCTGAGCTTGATCAGCTTGACCAGATCATTGAGCGTAAAAAACCGATCCAGAAAGGTCAGGAGCTGTTTAAAGCGGGTGACGAACTGAGATCTTTATACGCAATTCGTTCTGGTACGATTAAAAGCTACACCATCACTGAGCAAGGTGATGAGCAGATCACAGCCTTTCATCTGGCTGGTGATTTAGTTGGTTTTGATGCAATTACTGGAGATCAGCACCCAAGCTTTGCTCAAGCGCTTGAGACCTCCATGGTTTGTGAAATCCCGTATGAAATCTTGGATGACCTGTCTGGCAAAATGCCGAAACTGCGTCAACAAATCATGCGTTTAATGAGTAACGAAATTAAAGGCGATCAGGAGATGATCCTGCTGCTTTCAAAGAAGAACGCTGAAGAACGTTTAGCGGCCTTCTTGTACAACCTTTCTACTCGTTTCTCTCAACGCGGTTTCAGCCCAAGAGAGTTTCGTCTCACCATGACACGTGGTGATATTGGTAACTACCTTGGTCTTACTGTTGAAACCATCAGCCGCTTGCTCGGTCGTTTCCAAAAATCAGAAATCCTAAGTGTTAAAGGCAAATACATCACTATTCTCAACCATGCAGAATTGATGGAATTGGCTGGCGTCTCTAAAGAATCTAAATAACTTCAATGATGTAGCTCTTAATGAGCTACATCATATTTCTTCCAAATACCTCTTCTTTTTACTAAAACTCTGCTCATAACTAAGCTAAAGTGAAGCTAACAAACCTCCTCACTGAACAAGGAGTTTCTCATGAGCATTTACAGTAAAATTCTTGTCGTGGCTGATATCAACCATGATGAACAACCTGCTTTGGCTCGGGCAATGCAACTGGCGCAAAAAAGCACCTCCGTCAGCCATATCACTTTCTTCCTATCGATTTACGATTTTTCTTATGACATGACCTCCATGCTTTCTCTCGAAGAGCGTGATGCCATGCGCAAGGGGGTGATCCATCAACGAGAACAGTGGATGCGTTCCATTGCAGAGCCTTATCTAGATAAATCCGTTCAGTTTGACATTAAGGTGGTGTGGCACAACCGTCCTTACGAAGCGATTATTGGTGAAATTTTTGCGGGTGAACACGATATCCTGATCAAAGCGACTCGCAAACACGACATGCTAGAGTCCGTTATTTTCACTCCAACCGATTGGCACTTGATGCGTAAGTGTCCGACACCGGTCTTGTTAGTCAAAAATGCTGACTGGCCAGAAAATGCCAATATCATTGCCTCTGTGCATGTTGGCTCTGAGCTAGATACCCATATTGATTTAAATGATCGTATGGTCGAACAGCTCCTTAATTTGAGCAAACGCTTAGGAGCGAGTCCTTATCTTGTCAACGCTTATCCAGTCACTCCAGCCAACATCACTATTGAGCTGCCGGAGTTTGATCCAACCACCTATACCGATGCGGTTCGAGGACATCACCTTACGGCGATGAAGGCTCTTCGCCAAAAACATGGTTTAAGTGAAGAGCAAACGCTTGTCCAACAAGGATTGCCCGAAGATGTGATCCCAGAAGCGGCCAAACAGCTTAATGCAGCTATGGTGATTCTGGGCACGACAGGTAGAACGGGACTTTCGGCGGTATTTATCGGCAACACTGCAGAACATGTCATCGATAAAATTAACTGTGATGTGCTTGCCCTCAAACCCAATGGCTACGTAAGCCCTCTCGATCCACAGACAGCCATTTAACCCTCCTCAACAGTCCCTGCCATATGGCAGGGATTTTTTATCTCTTCACACTATAGATCTGGCATCTCTGCTATTTATCCGTATCATACGCACTTCATTTTGTTCTGAGATTTAAGATAGCAAGCAATGACAGCGCAAACTCAAGAGTTGACCAAAGCTCAACAATACAATTTCAATAAGTTGCAAAAACGTATTCGTCGCAATACTGGTCAAGCAATTGCAGACTTTAATATGATCGAAGATGGCGACCGGATTATGGTATGTCTATCTGGCGGTAAAGACAGCTTTACCATGCTGGATATTTTGATGAGCCTGCAAAAAAGTGCGCCTATCTCTTTTGAATTGGTTGCTGTCAATCTCGATCAAAAACAACCGGGATTTCCTGAGCATGTCTTGCCTGAATACCTAGATAGTTTGGGGGTTGAATACAAGATCGTAGAAGAAGACACCTACTCCATCGTGCAAGATAAAGTGCCTGAAGGCAAAACTACCTGCGCACTCTGCTCTCGTCTGCGTCGCGGTATTTTATATCGTACCGCCAAAGAGTTAGGAGCAACCAAAATTGCTTTGGGTCACCATCGTGATGACATCTTAGAAACTCTGTTCTTGAATATGTTCTACGGCGGCAAAATGAAAGGCATGCCACCTAAGCTAGTATCAGACAACGGCGAACATGTGGTTATTCGCCCGTTGGCCTACTGCCGTGAGAAAGACATCATCAAATATTCAGATATGCGCGGCTACCCAATCATTCCATGTAACTTGTGTGGCTCACAGCCTAACTTACAGCGCCAAGCAGTAAAACAGATGCTTAATGACTGGGATAAGCGCTTCCCTGGCCGTATTGAAACCATGTTTAGAGCCATGCAAAACGTGGTGCCAAGCCACCTTGCAGACTTCTCTTTGTTCGATTTTAAATCGATTGATAAAAACTCTGGCGTCATTAATGGTGGTGATATTGGCTTTGATAAAGAAGAAATTGCACCGCAAGTCGTGGAAGATGAAGACTTAGTGATGGAGTTTGACCCATCACTCCAGTTAAATGTCACCAATATCTAGGTGACTTCAAAAGCATAAAAACAAACAAAGGCTGTCTACTGACAGCCTTTGTTTTAGTCTTTCAATCGCTAAAGCTTACTTTTTTGCAGAAGGTAAGTAAGGTAAAACTCGCAAAGCTGGAGCCGGCAGTTGCATCCACCCTTCTTTACCAATTTGCGTTAGCGCTACTTGCGCCTTGTGATCCACAATAGCAATGGATTGACCATTACTGAACGTAATCATTCCCTCTGTCTCTGGGACGAATTCTAAGGTAACGCCTTCAACCGCGGGCGTAAACCAACTGGCGAACATGCCGCCAAGCTGTTCAAGCATTACCTGCATCTGCGGCAACAAGACCTCGACTTCCTGATAAGTTACTTTACCCTCAAACGACTTTTTCGCCATCACCACCATAGAATAATCACAGCGTTTATCTTGCGGTGTATTCACAAAAACCAGTGGATTCGCCTGTCTCAGATTGTTATCGAGTGGGATCACCAGCTCATTACTAGGGCCAATAGGTAACTCTTCGTAGTGTTCTTCCTTTTCCATCCACGCTTTTTCTATCACGCAGTTTTGTTTACTCTGTGCATCAACAAAGAAAATCCCCATTTTTACATCAGGATGATCTTCTTTTGTGTTGCTTTTCATTTGAGAGAACAACTTGCTGTAGGTAAACATATATTGCTGCGCCAAAGCTGGAGCACTTAGGCTTAAAAACAAAGGGGCAAGTAGGAGGTAAGATTTTGATTTCATTCTAATTATCGTTCCAATATTCTTGATTCGCTAACATCATGGCTTGTAAATCACGCACATAGGCTTCACCACGCTCGGAATATTTTAAAAGGCCATTACTCATCGCTTTAGCACTTTCATCACTGTTGGGGTTGATTTTCTGCTGGCGAAGCTGAAAG
Source organism: Vibrio cholerae ATCC 14035 (assembly GCF_000621645.1). Lineage (GTDB taxonomy): Bacteria > Pseudomonadota > Gammaproteobacteria > Enterobacterales > Vibrionaceae > Vibrio > Vibrio cholerae. The sequence continues at coordinate 29,194 of NZ_JHXR01000024.1, forward strand.
CGTATTTCACGTAATTCTCGATAAGCAGGATTACGATTGACATTCATAAAATAGCTCTGAATTGAGTCTTGAACGCTGTCAAATTTAGCCACTTCATGGAACGCTCCTTCTGCTCTCGCTAAGGGTACTAAGCCACATCCCGCGCTATAACACCATTGGCCAAAATAGTTGTTGGCTTCTTTGGCAAATCTTGAGGTTCCCCATGCCGATTCATTCGCAGCTTGAGTTAAGACTAAGGCTTCAGGTATTACATCGACGCGATGAAATATTTCCTGTAACCAAGCGTTATCAACGTTGTTTTCTGTCAGTGCCACAGAATACGCAGTAGCCAAATATTGTGCTTGTGCCAGATTGTGAGATGAGAGCTGACCGTCGGCAAAATCCTTTTTTATTCGCTTCAATAGTGTTCGTTCTTGAAGAATCCGCGAATTTTCATACCTCACACCGGGTTTTAAGTAGTTAAAAAAAGCCTCTTTCCGCTCAGCAATGTCGTGGATTGCAGAGAAATCAGGGGCTGCACCGACCACTTCTCCTCTGAGCAAAGGTAACTTGAACTTCTTCGGTTTCTCAAATCGATACACGCCAAACATGGCGATGAAGACAATGATTAACCAAACCAGGGTAATGGTTATTCGCTTATGCATCAAAAATTCCAGAAGAGTTGTTGCTATCAGGTTGGTCAGGCTGAGCTTGATCCGTTGCGATGATTTTCAAGCGAATGCCAAACATGTTGCGATAAATAATGCCTTTAACATGAAAGAAGAAAGGCAAGAACAACACTAGACCAATACCGTACAGAAGTACGGCCATCATGAACAGCACCATCAAGATCGAATAGATAGCGATTAACGGGAAAATCTTTTTATTCACTGCTCGCAATGACAATAACAAAGATTGCATAGGTGGGACTTTCTTTTCACAAATCAATAGTAATGAGTTACTGAAAGCCACAGAGAGATACATAGAAAGGAATGGCAAAATCATCCCTGCCACACCTTGTAACAATAAACTGAACAGAGTGGCGAGGATAACAGGGATCGTAAACTGTAATCCTTTCGTGATATGCCGAGTTTGGGTTTTTAGCCCTGCCGCGTGACTCATCGCCATTAAACTGATGCCTGCATAAATCGGCGCGCTGATCACTTCATAGCTAAAGTTAGCAATAAACATGGCTTGGACTAGGCCTTCGGGCAGCGCACCGCCCTCCTGAAACACAGACAGAATCACGGAGAGATCGCCGATCTGCAATTTGAACGCAAAATAAAAAATCGCCAACTGCACCAAAATCAGCGCAAAAATGGCAGGCGTGAAATTAATAAAGTGCTTGACTGTAATACCCCAAGCTTCCTTGAGTACATCACCCACTTTTAATTCATAACTTCCCGATAGCGCTTTCTCTACCGAGCCGCCAAGATTGAACTCTCTTTCGATATCGTTATTCATAAAATGCCCTAGTTCGGTCGAATGCGCGGATAACGTCACGCTTCAACGTGAAAATTGTGTTCATTATACTGAAATGCTGCTCAGGCTAAAATCTGATTACCAATATCATCTTGCTTTATTGTCGATATGATTGATAATTAACTGCTTGATAGCATTAAGAGTTAAGCAAAATCAGTATGCTAGACAAACTCTATTCAAACTGGCAAAAATTTTTCTGTTTCAAGGTGAGAAAAAGACTTTGAAATCGTGCTCTTGGTGTTTATGATGCGCCTCTTATTTTTGTTTAACTACAGGTCCAACAAGTAGGATTTTCTACAGGCCGAGGTGGGAGAAATACAGACGTTGAACGAACAACATTCAGTAGGAAAGCCAGTCATTCGTTTATCTGGCATTAGCAAAAGTTTCGATGGTAAGGAAATCATTGGTAACCTAAATCTTGATGTGAATCATGGCGAGTTCTTAACCATCCTAGGTCCATCGGGCTGTGGTAAAACGACGGTGTTAAGAATGATTGCTGGTTTTGAAACTGCAGATCAAGGTCAGATTCTGCTAGATGATCAAGACGTTACTCAAGTTCCTGCTGAACAACGACACGTCAATACGGTCTTCCAAAGCTATGCTCTATTCCCCCACATGACAGTGTTCGAAAACGTCGCTTTTGGTTTGCGCATGCAAAAAGTCCCTCAAAGCGAAATCGAGCCTCGTGTTATGGAAGCACTACGCATGGTGCGCCTTGCCGAAATGGCACAGCGTAAACCGCATCAACTTTCTGGTGGCCAGCAGCAACGTATCGCTATTGCGCGCGCAGTGGTTAACAAACCTAAAGTACTGCTACTTGACGAATCGCTCTCCGCTTTGGATTACAAATTGCGTAAACAAATGCAGAGCGAGCTCAAACAACTACAACGTCAATTAGGCATTACCTTTATCTTCGTTACTCACGATCAAGAAGAAGCGCTGTCTATGTCAGATCGCATCATCGTTATGCGTTTAGGCAAAATTGAACAAGACGGCTCTCCTCGTGAAATCTACGAAGATCCAAAAAATCTCTTTGTTGCTCGTTTTATCGGCGAAATCAACGTCTTCCAAGCAACGACTATCGATCGTATCGACGAAAAACGCATCCGCGTTGACATCGAAGGTATCGAGTCGATTGTTTACTATGAAGATGAAGTGAAGGCTGGTGACAAGCTGCAAGTGCTCCTCCGTCCTGAAGACTTACGTATCGAAGAAATCAAAGAGTCAGAAGAAAAAGGCATTGTGGGTCACGTGACTGACCGTACCTACAAAGGCATGACTCTGGAATCAGTGGTAGAACTGGAATCCGGTATGTGTGTGATGGTTAGCGAATTCTTTAACGAAGATGATCCAGATGTTGATCACTCTATCGGACAGAAAGTTGCCGTCACTTGGGTTGAAAGCTGGGAGGTAGTCCTCAATGATGAGCAAAAAGCTTAATCTACAAAATGCGATTGTTACCTTAATCGTAGGTTGGTTAGTGCTGTTTGTACTGATCCCCAACCTGATGATTATTGGTACCAGTTTTCTGACTCGTGATGAAGCGAACCTGATTAAGTTTGCATTCACCTTTGAAAACTACACGCGTCTGCTTGATCCACTATACGGAAAAGTGATGCTGCACTCGTTCTACATGGCGATTGTTGCAACATTAATCTGTCTAGTGATTGGCTATCCTTTTGCGTACATAGTGGCGAAAATGCCTGAAAAATGGCGTCCATTTATGCTGTTTTTGATTATTGTTCCTTTCTGGACCAACTCACTCATCCGCACCTATGGTTTAAAAATCGTACTCGGCACGCAAGGTATTCTTAATCAAGCGCTAATGTCTCTGGGCCTTATTGATGCACCACTGCGCATTATGTTTACCGAAACAGCCGTCATGATCGGTCTGGTTTACATTTTGTTGCCATTTATGATCCTTCCGCTCTATTCAGCTATCGAAAAATTGGATGGCACTTATATTGAAGCGGCGCGCGATCTCGGTGCCAACAAGTTTCAAACTTTAGTTCGCGTGATTTTACCGCTGACTATGCCTGGCATTATTGGTGGTTGTTTGCTGGTTCTGCTCCCTGCCCTCGGTATGTTCTACATCGCTGACCTACTTGGCGGTGCGAAAAACCTACTGATCGGTAACGTGATTAAGAGCCAAGTACTCAACGCCCGTGACTGGCCATTTGGTGCCGCAACCAGTATTGCACTGACTCTGGCCATGGCGATCATGCTGTACGCCTACTATCGTGCAGGTAAACTTTTGAATAAGAAGGTGGAGCTAGACTAATGGGACGTTCAATTAGATTTAGCTTTATGAGTTTGGTGTACTTATTTTTGTACTTACCAATCATCGTTCTGATTGCAAACTCATTTAACGAAAACAAGTTTGGTATCAAATGGGGCGGTTTTACCACCAAGTGGTACCACGCTTTGATGAATAACGACAGCTTAATGCAAGCCGCTTGGCACTCCATCAACGTAGCCGTGTTTTCTGCTACTGCAGCAACCTTGATCGGTAGTTTGACGGCGGTTGCCCTCTTCCGCTACCAATTTAAAGGTAAGAAAGTGGTGAGTGGCATGCTGTTTGTCGTGATGATGTCACCCGATATCGTGATGGCTATTTCGCTACTTGCTCTATTCTTAGTGATGGGGGCGAAACTGGGCTTCTTCACTCTGTTGATTGCGCACATCACTTTCTGTCTGCCTTTCGTTGTGGTGACGGTTTACACTCGACTCAACGGCTTTGACGTTAAGATGCTTGAAGCAGCAAAAGATCTCGGCGCTGGCGAATGGGTGATTTTAAAGAAAATTATCCTGCCACTGGCGAAACCTGCAGTTGCCGCAGGTTGGTTACTGAGCTTTACCCTATCTCTGGATGATGTGATCATCAGTTCATTTGTGACAGGGCCAACCTACGAAATTCTGCCATTGAAGATATACTCAATGGTGAAAGTGGGTATTTCACCTGAAGTAAACGCACTGGCGACCGTCATGCTTGTGGTTTCTTTGGTACTTGTTGTCGCTTCACAGTTGTTAGCAAGAGAAAAAGTGAAGTAAAATCCACGTCCGTTTGGAAACACGCGAAACAGAATGACGGAAGTCATTCTGTTTTTCTTTGCAACGCCCAAAAGGGCAACGTTTAGTTTGGAGCTAACGTCGATGAAAAAACTGGCTACTCTTTTAGCAGGTAGCGCATGTGCGCTTTCTCTGTTGTCTGGCACAGCGGCAGCGGAAGATAAGGAACTGGTGTTTATGAACTGGGGACCGTATATCAATAGCGGCATCCTAGAACAGTTCACCAAGGAAACGGGAATCAAAGTGATTTACTCAACTTATGAGTCAAATGAAACTTTGTATGCAAAACTCAAAACGCACAATCAAGGTTATGATCTGGTAGTTCCTTCTACCTACTTCGTGGCAAAAATGCGTGATGAAGGGATGCTGCAAAAGATTGACAAATCTAAGCTGAGCAACTTCAAAAACCTAGATTCCAACTACCTAGATAAACCTTACGACCCAAACAACGACTACTCAATTCCACACGTTGTAGCAATTACCGGTCTCGCGGTTAATACCGACATGTATGATCCTAATGACTTCCAAAGCTGGGGCGACCTATGGAAGCCTGAGTTAAAAGGTCAACTGATGTTGATGGATGATACGCGTGAAGTATTCCATATCGCTCTGCGTAAACTGGGTTACTCAGGTAACTCAACGGGCGACAAGCAGATTGATGAAGCGTATGCAGAGCTACAAAAGCTGATGCCAAACGTACTGGTTTTCAACTCTGATAACCCTGCAGCTCCTTACCTTTCAGGTGAAGTAGGTCTTGGTATGCTGTGGAACGGCTCAGCAGCAGCGGCGCAGAAAGAAGGTTTACCAATCAAGCTAGTCTTCCCGAAAGAAGGCGGTATCGGTTGGGTTGATAACTTCGCCATCTCATCTGGTGCCAAAAACGTCGATGCAGCACACAAGATGATCGATTTCTTGTTACGTCCTGAAATTGCAGAGCAAATTTCACGCGACACAGGTTATCTGACTGGCGTTAAAGCCTCAAACGACAAATTCCAAGATGTCGCGCCACTGTTCCCATCTCAAGAAGATCTGGACCGTGTTGAGTGGCAATCTGCCGTTGGCGATAAGACAGTAAAGTATGAAGAGTACTTCATGAAGTTGAAAGCTGGCCAATAAGGTCTAAGAAAAGCATCAAATAGGCAGCCATTGCTGCCTATTTTTTTTATCTTGTTATACTCCCCTCTCCAACGCCTAGTTAGGTTCTTTCTATACACTATGGGAACGTAATGAAAAATAAACTGTTTGCGAGTGCTCTGTGCGCAGCAGCATTGTTCACCACCAATGCAATGGCTAAAGACCAAGAACTTTATTTCTACAACTGGTCTGAATATATCCCGAGCGAAGTCCTAGAAGACTTTACCAAAGAAACCGGAATCAAGGTTATCTACTCTACCTACGAATCCAATGAAAGCATGTATGCCAAGCTCAAAACGCAAGGCGCTGGTTATGATCTTGTGGTTCCTTCCACTTATTTTGTCTCTAAGATGCGCAAAGAAGGCATGCTGCAAGAGATTGACCATTCAAAACTTTCACATTTCAAAGACTTGGATCCAAACTATCTCAATAAGCCTTTTGATCCAGGCAATAAATTCTCTATCCCTTATATCTGGGGAGCGACGGGTATCGGCATTAACACCGATATGCTGGATAAAAAATCACTCAAAAACTGGGGCGATCTGTGGGATGCCAAATGGGCAGGTCAATTAATGCTGATGGATGACGCTCGTGAAGTCTTCCATATCGCCCTGAGTAAGCTGGGATACTCGCCTAACACGACCAATCCCAAAGAGATTAAAGCCGCTTACCGTGAGCTGAAAAAGCTGATGCCAAATGTCTTAGTGTTTAACTCTGACTTCCCAGCCAACCCTTACCTCGCTGGTGAAGTGTCACTAGGTATGTTATGGAATGGCTCAGCGTATATGGCCCGCCAAGAAGGCGCACCAATCCAGATTATCTGGCCTGAAAAAGGCACCATTTTTTGGATGGACAGCATCTCGATTCCTGCCGGAGCCAAAAATATCGAGGCCGCCCACAAGATGATTGACTTCTTACTGCGTCCAGAAAATGCTGCAAAAATCGCCTTAGAAATCGGCTATCCAACACCCGTCAAAACCGCGCATGACCTACTGCCCAAAGAGTTTGCGAATGACCCAAGTATCTACCCACCACAATCAGTGATTGACAATGGCGAGTGGCAAGATGAAGTGGGAGAGGCTAGCGTGCTTTACGATGAGTATTTCCAAAAGCTAAAAGTAAACGATTAAGCCTTTTCTATCTCCCATTAAAAAGCCACCGACGACGGTGGCTTTTTTGTATCTTCAGAATGCGATTCACTCTAGAGAGTGAAAAAGCGAACGCTCAAGTCATGTGACGAAAATAATCGCTTTAATTCAGCCTGATAGATTAAATCACTTATAAACCTATCTCTTCTGAGAGCGCCTTAATCTCTTCCAGATCCATTTGATGCACACGGATCATCTGATCAATTTGGCTTACCCGTGAATTCGCTTCATCTTGTTTATCACAGGCATCCGACTTCGCATCCCAAGATTTCCCTTCAAGGTAAATGTCACACTCTTTTTTCAGTACTTTGAGCTTGGGAACCAGAGAATCGCGCTCTTTTTGTAATCCCTCGAGTTCTTGTTTGATTTTTAGTTCTCGTTGGAACAACTCTCGAGAACGCTCAAGCATGGTCACTTGCATATCGGCTTGACGATTAAGCTGATTGTTTTGTGTATTGGCCAGTTCCAATGCCATTTTCTGCTCGTTCAGTTGCTGTTCTAAATTAAGATTTTGCTTTTCGAGTTCAGCAACGTATTTATCACGCTGTACAGCCTCTGCCTGCCACTCTTCTCTTTGCTTCTCTAAAGCCTCATCCATTTTATGTTGCCACGCTTCCTCTTGATTTTGCTCAGAAAGCTCAGCCGCTTTAGAAACTTCTGCTTTCGCATTATTGAGTTGCTCAAGCTGGTTTTGTAGTGTTTGGTAAGACGTCTCCCAACGACTGGTGGTGACAGAGGAACCAATCAGGCCACCCAAGGCAATACCTAATACCGCAGCAATCGCGATATAGAGATAGCTCTGCTTATCTCTTCGTTCGATAACAACAACTTCTTCGTTGTCGTCAAACTCATTATGTTTATTCACGCTCGCTCCTCTTGCGTCAGCGAATCAGTTCAGAAATCATCAAGAAGGCCGTATAGGTGACAAAGGTCGCCAAAATGACGATAACGACCCCCTTCTGCAATTTTTCATTGGTACGGTAGCGTATCAAGACAAACGCTAATGCTATCAGTAAGGCTATTGCAATTAATCTCACCATCTCCCGCCTCCAAGCGTGATTATCTTATAACACTTATACGTAGTTTAACGTCAGAGAAAAGTGGATTAGCAAAAGACTTGCGCAACATTTCATCAGTTGATTTCTTTTGTAGGTGACATCACATTTTCTTTTCGCTAGCATCCGCCTTGCAAATCGTTTTATTCAAGACGATTGTTCCGTTGAAGACTGCAGGAGAGTGGTTGTTAACCAGATTTTAACATCTGAGCCAAATAACCCGCCGAAGAAGTAAATCTTTCAGGTGCATTATTCTTAGCTATTTATTGGCAACGAATAAGCGAGGACTGTAGTTGGAGGAACCTCTGGAGAGAACCGTTTAATCGGTCGCCGAAGGAGCAAGCTCTGCGCATATGCAGAGTGAAACTCTCAGGCAAAAGGACAGAGGAGTGAAAGGCCAATTTTTTAGTGAGCTCGCTAGAGCTCTGCTGTGCATTTTTCGCACCCTTTCTCTCTTCTCCTTATGTTTATTTTTTAAGGGGAAATCATGAATAACCTGCAATCTTTTCTGCAAACTGTTGATAGTTTAGTGTGGGGGCCACCACTGTTAATTCTTCTGGTCGGCACCGGTGTCTATTTCACCTTCCGCTTAGGCTTACTGCAGTTTCGACGCCTACCGACGGCTTTAGCTATGGTATTTGGCCGCGAAAAATCTTCAGACAAACAAGGTGATGTATCAAGCTTCGCCGCATTGTGTACTACTCTTTCTGCCACCATTGGTACTGGAAACATCGTAGGTGTTGCGACCGCAATCAAACTCGGCGGCCCAGGTGCCCTGTTCTGGATGTGGCTCGCCGCCCTGTTTGGTATGGCAACCAAATACGCAGAATGCTTACTCGCGGTGAAATATCGCCAAGTGGATGACAAAGGACAAATGGTCGGCGGGCCAATGTACTACCTGCGTGATGGTGTGGGTTCAAAAACACTGGCAGTATTATTTGCTGTGTTTGCCGTAGGGGTTGCCTGCTTCGGGATTGGTACTTTCCCGCAGGTGAACGCGATCTTAGATGCCACTCAAATCTCTTTTGGCGTCCCTCGTGAAGCCTCTGCAGTGGTACTGACCGTACTGGTTGCGATTGTCACTATCGGTGGTATTCAATCCATCGCTAAAGTCGCAGGAAAAGTGGTTCCTGCGATGGCGCTGTTTTACATTGTCGCCTGCTTAAGTGTGATTGTTACCAATGCAGACAAACTCGCAGACGCCGTGGAATTGGTGCTGGTATCCGCTTTCACCTCGACTGCTGCGACAGGTGGCTTCTTAGGTGCGAGCATTATGCTCGCGATTCAATCGGGTATTGCCCGCGGCGTGTTCTCCAATGAATCTGGCTTAGGCAGTGCGCCTATGGCGGCGGCGGCGGCGAAAACTGACTCCTGCGTTGAGCAAGGTCTTATCTCTATGACGGGGACTTTCTTTGACACCATTATCATCTGTACGATGACTGGCTTGGCTCTCATTCTAACGGGCGCTTGGCAAAGCGACCTTTCCGGTGCTGCGATGACCACCTACGCCTTTGCCACAGGCTTAAATGCACAAACTATCGGCCCGATGCTGGTTTCGATTGGTTTGATGTTCTTTGCCTTTACGACCATTCTGGGTTGGAACTACTACGGCGAACGCTGCATGGTGTTCTTATTCGGAACCAAAGCGGTATTGCCTTATAAAATCGTCTTTATTGGTTTGATTGCCTCAGGCGCATTCCTACACCTCGATTTGATTTGGATTATCGCCGACATTGTAAATGGTTTAATGGCCATTCCGAACCTTATTGGCCTTGCTGCCTTACGCCATGTGGTCGTAGAAGAAACGAAGCAATATTTTGCCGCGCGTTATCAATACTCCGAAGCCGAAGCCCAAGTTCAATAACACCTAGTCGGTCTAAGCACAAAGAAAAAGCGCCCAACGGCGCTTTTTCTACTTTTAAACCTTTATTACACGCTAGGCTTGAGGTTTCTCTAAGAGCAGTTTGATACCTAATGCGACCAAAACAACTCCCGTTGTACCTTCCATCCAACGCATAAAAGAAGCGTTTTTCAGAAGGTTTTTAGCGCTACTCAAAGCACCAGCTAAACCACATTGCCATACCATCGCAATCGCAAAATGAATCAACGCCATCAGCAAAGATTGCGCTAACGGTGAATAGTCAGGATTAATAAATTGAGGCAGAAAAGCTAAGTAAAAGACGGCAGTTTTCGGGTTCAGCACATTCGAGAGGAAACCTTCACGCAGCGATCGGGTTAAGCGAAATTGTGCATGAGCTAGGCTCGCAACCTCAATGCCCTGCCCTGTTTTCATTAATGATCGTAGGCTCGAAATACCCAACCAAATCAGATAAGCCGCTCCCACCATTTTAACGATTTGAAATAGCTCAGCCGATTGAGCAAGAATCGCAGAGATACCAATAGCAGAAAAAGTGGCGTGAACGAATAAGCCAAAACAGATACCCAAGCTGGTCGTGCATCCATCGGCAAACCCAGCCCGCGAAGTGTTACGGATCACCAAAGCAGTATCTAGCCCCGGTGTTAAAGTCAAAATAGTAATAGCGATAAGAAAAGCTTCGAAATTCTGGATAACCATATCAATCCTTGAAGGAAAATCAGCAAGCCTTTCTTATACCGCAAAGCCTCTTATGTGTCTTATGAAGATTTTTCAATTCACGCTAAGTTACTCGCCAAGCGTTTTAATCTCATATCTCGAGTAGACTTTATTCACTTTATCCCAAGGGATGGGCTCTAGCTCAACACCTGCATCCTTAGCGCGTTGCTGAACATCAACAAAAGAGGAAGACTTCCGATAAGAATCAAATTTAACGCCATTACTGTCGCGGTCAAGTATTTGGTCAGGTGCTAGCTCGGTCAAATAAATAGTCTCACCACAGCCACTCAACCACACCTTAGCTTGCCCATTAGGCAGAAGACCAAAAATAAACTCTGTGCGATAACATGGATCAACAATAAATCCATTCCATTTAGTATAAGTTTTTTTCGTAGCTACTAACTGTTTTACGTTGTCAGGAATCTCATACTTAGTGACATAAAATTTGGTATCAAACAATGAAACCCAGTACATATAGAGTGTATCAGGCAGCTGGGTGGTACCTACACCAATTTGGCTTCTGCTTGTAATACCTAAGGCATGTGGCAGCCCAAAACCATCATAGTCAGGAAATATCTGATGGATATAACTGATATCACTATCACTCACAAAAGTCATAAAGTTATGAATTAAGACGGTCCAATCCTCTTTATTATTCACGCCATAGACTCGAGTAACGTTGACTGGATAAAAAGAGGGCATTGTTACACCAACTCGCCAAGTCCATGGTTGCTCTGTTTCATATACGGGATTGGTGGAACAAGAGTTGAGTAGAAGTGCCGACAACAAGAAAATCAATTTTTTCATTTTACTTCCTTGATTGTATTATCAGCTAACTACGATTCACCAAATAGAAGTGTTTTATCTCGTAACAGGATTTTAAAACAATGACAATTATGAGCTTAATTGAAATTATTAAACTCATAATTAAAAATTACAGAACCACCGGCATTAATTATCATCAGATACCACTGCTGTCTTTTGAGCTGAGGACAAAGGCTCTGACCGATAGTTTTCACCGGCTAAAATATCGTAATGAATCACGGTGTCATTATTGAATTTCGAAAAATCGTAGTAGATGGTGTAAGCGTTGAATTCTTCATCTTTAGTCTTTTTCTTTCCATCGACATAAAAATGACAACCAATGGCTCCTGCCCACTCTTTTCTTATACTTTTAAATATATCACTATTGCAATTATCTGCTGTAAACAATGAGTTTAGATCAACCTCTCGATTGTAATATTCTCTGCCTGCTGGAGAAAATCGCAACTGAGCAAAACCTACGGTATCAAAATCATTATGAGCTTGTATGGAAAAGTCTCTTAATTCCACTATACAATTTTGTGAGTTCTTATACGTTTGGTAAGGAATTCTAAATTCAAAATTTGAACCATCTTTAGCAAAATCATGCGTAATCTTCTGGCTTATTTTTCCTCCTTGATGGGCTTTTTGACCAAATAAATCGTAGGAATAAGCTTCACACTCATCTCCTGTCACCCAAAAATGAGTCCACACTTCTAAATAAGCATCTATAGGCTTTTTGCCTGATATAGTAATATAGGACTCATCAGGTTCATCACCCCAAATATTAGGTTGAGAAGTCTGGTAATAGTCATACCCAAGAAAAAATAATGCAATGAATAGTACAACAACTGAGATTAGCTTTTTTATTGCAAGATTATTCAATAACTTCATCTTATTTGCACCTTGATTTCATCTGGTAAGGTTTGCTGTGAAATTAAAAATTTAGTTGCAGGCATACGCTGAGGATCAGAGACTATCTGCCTTAGCTCACCTCTAATTTTATTACGGTTCTCTATTAATTTATTTATAGAATGCATTTCACTCATCAAACGTCCGATATTCATAGTCGGCGTGCCATTTCCTATAGATTCAATCCAAGCTTGTTTAACTGTAAGATAACTTTGTTGCAACGTAGCAATTTCCTGCTCTAAGGCTGAAATCGCTCGTTGATAATGCACCATTAAACTTTCATCACTTAGTGCTGTTAACTGCTCAAATAAATTGGGTATATACTGCTCCATTCCATGCTCTACTATTGAGGCATCTGATAAACCATCTACCATAGCAACAGAATCATTAGTGGCTAAATTTGCTAGGTCTAGCATAGTGACTTGAGTTTGTTTGGGTGTCAGTAAGACTTGGTTATTTGAATTATAAGTTAGTAACTGAGACAAATGACCATGGTGTTGATAATTGTCATCATCATCATCAGTGAGCATTTTTCTCATCAGATCAACACGGCTTTTAAATACATCAAGTACATGGAATCCTTCAGATACATCTGTGTTCATCCATACTGTTGGTATCTGTGGCACCAAATCGTGATTATTAACATGACGGTAATGCAAAATATTTTGATAGCGCTCTACAAAACTGCGAGTTCCCACTCGTGGCATTCCATATGTATATAAACGCAATACTGGAGGATGATAGCTATCTTTAATCAATGCACTTATAAGTAATGCACCAGCGCCCCCTAAGCTATGGCCACAACAATAGAATTTTTTTATTTTATGTAGCCCTAGATCTTTCTCCATCAAAGATAACAAAGCCATCGTATATTGGTAAAACCCCCGATGAACATATGTTCCACCAAACTCTTCGGGGGCGATTTGCGCAGCATCAAGGTCTGTTATAATAAGGTCTTTCATTCCTGGTGAATCGGTAGCACTTTCTATCTTATCCGCAATCACAGCCGCCATACCTGAAGCCGCTTTTATAATTTTAAATTTAGTGTTATCAACAGGTGGTTTCTTACTCTGAAAATAAGGCTCTGTACCTCTCACACCTATAATCGCCAATTCATCGTTAAAGATGATGTAACCTTCACTACCGACATCATCCTCAGCATAATATTGGGCACTTAACGCTTTGCTATATGGAATTTCCTCTAATAACCACTTTGCTTGTAAATCTCCAGAATAAGTCGGTCTTTCTTTACGCTTCAATTGAGAAATAACCGTGCTAATTGCTCCCTGATTATCTATTGTCTTACCATCATCCCTATTAAAATCGTTAGTCGCATAAGCTAATTTCGACAACAACGCAAAGGTATAACTATTCACCAAGTTAAATTCATCGGTATCAATAATCACTGGCATATAGCTACGTAGTGCTTTGATTTCAAAAACATAGGTCTGGTTATGACTGAGTCTAAACCCTGCTTTCTCAGCAGAAGCATTGACATCTATCCCTTTATGCTGCTTTTGTAAAAACTCATCTTTTGGTGCTTCATCCCAGAAATCACCAATAGTGGTAAAGCGGTACTGCTTCGTATCTTTATCTGCGGCGTCAAGTTCTGCCGCAGCTCGTTTTTTCACTGGCGACTCTTGTCCCTCTTTACGGCTGGCATATTTTTCGACTTCAGTTAACAGAGAAGCTTGGCTTACAGAAGCACGCCATTCCCCAGCCGCAATCTTGCCAAACAACACCTTACCCGAACTTGTGGTTTGCGTGTATGTGTTAGAGGGGGCACTTTGGTTCGTAATCGTAACTAGCAAACCATCTATCGGTTCATCATTTTCACTCCGAAACTCTAGCTCTAACCAGTTTTCCTCAGGGTTACACTGCACGCAATAATTAAATGAATCCATGGTTATCCCCTTAGTTCAAATTGACGAGTTAAAGCATGCAGAGCGAGCTGAGCTTCTTCGTTGTTATAGTCTCGTAGAAATTCAATCATGCTAGGCTGAGTCAATTGTTCGGCACCGACAACAGCAACGATAGCGGCACTTAACACACGATATGTTAAGGTTTGTTCAGGAACAGAGAGAGATGGAGCGAGCATGGAAGCGATATCACGCCCTTGAATTAAGTACTCGTTCATCACTTTTGGAAAATGCCGCCATAGCCAAGATTCGAGGTTAGCTTGAACAAGAGGCAAATTCTCATGAGCCTCCAAATGGTGTCGTTTGATCACCCACCACGTTGTCTTTTTGGCCGTAAACTGAGCGTCTGATGTATTGGTAAATGAGACTAACCGATTTTTCTCATGGCTATCGAACACGACTAACTGATTTATCTTACCTAAGAACTGATTTTTTTCTATTTCATCCATTCGTTCAAGCATAGGCACAATGACCTGCCTATCATAAAAACGAAACAGTACTTCTTCGCCTTCCAGTGCTGCAATCAAAAGGCTTTGGAGATGGCTTAATAACTCTGTGGAGGGACAGGAGCAACTTAGGAATATACCTTGTTGTAAGCACTCGTAGTCGATATCCGATACCATATCAGAGACAGGGACTAACCAGGGCGATAACGCCATCACAGGGGCAAAGGTCTCTCCGTGGAAAACAACTTGTGTACCATCAAATACAATTCCACTGTTATTCGCCACCGCCTGTTTAAACGTTAAATGATCAGCAAGCCAATAGACGTTTGATGTCTGTTCACTCAACCATTGTAAAAGCATCTTTTCCATTCCATTTTCCACTAAGCAATAATGCGTTGCCATTCTTGAGGATTATGCTCTTTAACCCATTGTGCTTTTTGATTCGCGGAAGCAATTTTCTTCGCATTTTTAACGGGAGGTTGATTCATGGAGTCTCGGTAGCTTTGGTACCATTTATCAAATGCATCGCCACTATTTTACACAAGCGATTCTACTTGTTGAATTACTGTTTTACGCTTCATAGGATCAAACTGATCGAGTAACTTCACTTCTGACTTAGTTGTCGATTCTGTTTTAGGCAAATAACTTTGCAGTTCATTCGGAACAGTTCTGAACTCAAACAAAATCGCCAATTCCGGACTATGTTTATCACCGACCGTCGCATTATTAATACCGTGTCCGGCTACTTCACCACCATCTTGGAAATATTGAAATACATTTTTCGACAAACTCTCAGAATAGCGAGACTGCAATTGAGGCTTGATATGTTTCATAACCGCTTTGGCATCACTCTTACTGAGTATTTCTACTATTTTGCTTGGTTTTGTACGTGGCAATATTTCCCATGCATTTTTTACTTTTGGATCCGTTAATCCATTCGCATTTGGAGTAATTTGCTCCGACATGGGGTCCCATTCATTGATGTAAATACCAAACTTCTTCGCTAGCTCTGCTGTTTTTAAATAAATAGACGTCAGATAAGCAAATACGTTTGCAGCTAACTCTTTATCATCCAAGTTTTCTGCGCTCGTTAGAGATGCAAATTGGCTCTTGAGTGATTTCTGATACCAAGGTGCCGATTCAAGTAACCTTAATTCTGGCGTTGCACTCGTCCCGAAACCTTTAGCAGCAACACCCACTGTGGCTTGTTGTCCACTTGGTGTCATCGTGATTGTTTGACCTTGAGATTCTGCAGAAATCCCATTGCCCGCAGCAATCACATGCTTCGCATTAGTGATTTCGATAACAAAGCGTCCGTCTTCACTTTGAATAGGAGCTAATGGTTGATGATTGGACTGGTCGATATGCGTAGTAAAGTGGGTTGCTAACCACAACATGGCTTGTTTGCGTGTTTCAACGGCAGCTTTATCGTCCATTTCACAAGGGTAGCTCACCAACTCTACTGTATGCGTCTGCCAATTCTGATAATTTTTTCCATCTTGTAATGAAGGTGGCCGCTGATACGAACCTTGGTTCATGTCTTTCGTTAACATAAACAGCGCATCACCTTGTGCACTTTTCACGTAGCCAAATTTCTGTGCCGAGTTGGCTGGCATAGCCACCACTAGACCAGCTAACTCATTCTCAATGCCAATGGATGACTTCGGGAAATGTGTTGGAAAATCCGGCGTTGCCTTAGTGGATCTTCCAAGATTAGGCTGCGCGTTAGCGGTTGGCTGTGGATTCATTATTGGTTGTGGTGGGGCCATTGGCGGAGCAATCGGTGGTGGTGGAGGCGGCGTGATACTATTCACCGCAGGCGTTGCTTCTTGAGCGGCTAAAGGACACACCTTCACCGCAGGAACATTCGCTTGCTCGGCCTGTAGCAACGCTTGGTAAGAGATGGTTTGCGGTGGAGCCAGTGCCACGGCGGGTTCTAAGCCGCCCGGTAAGGCGGGCATTGCACCGCCAAAGCCGCTACCACTACCAGCGCTGCCGCCAGAGTTGAGATTGACCAAAGCACCGGACAGATGCACCCCAGCCGGATCGACTTTCACAAAGCTGCCGCCCGCTTTAACGGTAATCTCGGAGCCCGCTTCAATCACCACTTTCTGTCCCGCTTTTACATGGATCTCTGTACCCGCTTCATTGACCCGAACTTTGCCTGTTTTCACATGCAGCGAGCCTTCAATACTCAGCACTTGCTCGCCCGTTACCGCTTCTCGACTTTCCCACTCCACCGTCAGGTGTTGGTTGTGCTTAATCTGGGTAAATTGGTCGTTTTCAACGGTCAGGTGATGGTCGTGACGAATGACCGTGGTGTGGTCGTTTTCAATCAAACCATCAAAATCTTTCTGCGCATGCAGGTAGATTTGCTCTTTGCCCGCTTGGTCTTCAAAACTGAGCTCGTTAAAGCCCTCCCCTTGGTGCGTCTCGGTGCGCAGCACGGTTTTGGTTTTGTGCTCAGGCAAGGTGTATGGCGGCGTGTTGGTCGCATGATAAGTGCGGCCAGTGATAATCGGTTGGTCTGGGTCACCGTTTAAAAACTCTACAATCACTTCATGGCCGATGCGCGGAATAGCGATAAAGCCATACTGACTGCCCGCCCAACCTTGCGACACCCGTACCCAACAGGAGCTTTGCTCGTTACCGTTCGAGTAACGGTCCCACGGGAAATGGATTTTCACCCGCCCATGTTCATCACAGAAGATTTCTTCGCCTTCAGGACCGACGACCGTGGCAATCATTGGACCATCGACTTGCGGTTTGGGTTGTGGCTCGGCGCGCCAGTGAAGATGCCCCGGAATTAAGCTGAACTGATTGCTGTAAGTAGTAGCGCCGCTGCCACCGTCTTCTTGTAGCGCTTGCGGCTGCTCACCTTGGTGGTTAATCGACACTACCACCCAATCGCGGTTCATCGCGGGGTCAAGGTGCTCTTGCAGGTCAAACTTATAGCCGGCACGCAGCAGCGGCTCGTTGCTCTGCCCTGTTGCGGTATGGGCATGGCGGCGCAGGTAGTCTAAACGGATTTGGCTAAAGGCGGCGCCGTTCACATCGTCTTTGTAGCGCCCCGGCGCATCAAAATGTTGGTAGCGCGTTTGCTGATAATCCAGCTCAGTACCCTGCACGGTTTGCAAAAACGAGTACGCCGGCTTTTTGAAGCTGTAATCTTTGAGCTGAACTTCGCTCACTTCTGCTTGGGTGCGATAGGTTAAGCCGTGGATATACGGGGTATCCATCGCGCCACCCACTAAAGCGTTGTACGGGATAGGCTCCGGCAGTTTACTTAGGCTATCACTAGCATCACTGAAATAGAGGGTATGTTTGCCCGCTTCATGGACAAAGCTGTACACCAAACCTTCTTCAGCGGCGAGGCGGTGCAGAAAGTCGATATCACTTTCACGGTACTGCACACAAAACTCACGCTGCACGCAATCACGTTTGAGCGCAAAAGCGTAATCGTGGATGCCCATCTCTTGCAGCAAGATAGAGAGAATCTCAGGAACAGTCTGCTTTTGGAAAATGCGGCTATTATGACGCAGGGATAAGCGCTCTAAGGCAGGCACTAAAGTGAGTTCGTAGAAGGTGTGATGATGGCCGATATCGCCTTGGCTGAAAGCACGCACAATGCCGTGCACGCGCTGCACCAACTGTGAATTGCGGTAAAGCTTGAGCTCAGCACGCTTATCCACCATCTGCTCAGCAGTCAGATTGGATACCCGACTCGCCAGTTGCACTTCGTAGCGAAACCCGTAACAGGCTTGCCCTAAAAAAACACTATTAGAGAGTGACTCCTGCCCGTGGAAGCCTCTGACCACCAGAGTCTCATCTTCCAGCCCTTCCACCTCAATGCTGTACGCTAATGTCGCCATCCTGCCTTTCCTTCCCCTACATTAAAAATGGCAAAACCTTAAACCCACAATACCGCGCCAAACGATACTCTGGGTTTAAGGTTCACAGCCGCCCACCCTAAGGTGAGCGACATTCTCGCAGCGTAAATTACGCTTCGATTGGCTTACGCCAGTCATCAGAGCCTGAGGTGCCCGCGTTAACGTGGTCCCAAGTGATTTTGCGGTAAGACAGAGACACAGTCACATTCTGAGTAAAGTCAGATTTTGCTGGGTCTTGGCAGTGTGGCATTTCACAGTGGATATCGACGATAGACGCGTTTTCCAGCTTAGTGGTAAAGAAGTTCTCTTGTTTACCTTCGATAGAAGTACGGTACCACTTCAGCTCAACCGACTTCAGCTTCTCACCTGAAGAGAGCGCGTTGTACAGCAGAGGAACCGCTTTGTTCAGCGCCACAGTGAATTTGAATGGCTTGTGCACACGTTGGCCTGAAGGCTGACCAGATTGTGGGTCAGTCGGTACAGTCACAACGTGGTCAAACTGCTGAACCAGCATCTCATCTTCGTGGCCTTCAACGAATGAATCGCCGATAGAGTCAGCAGTACATGCGCCTGCAGTGATAAGACCCTGAGTTTGGCCTTCGATAGAGATATAACATGGAGTTGGCATGGCTATTTCCTTTCAATAAATCATTTTTAA
>NZ_KK211325.1:0-25778 GCF_000621645.1 Vibrio cholerae ATCC 14035
CTACGTGGTACTAAGCGTGAAGAAGTAGAGCGTGGTCAAGTACTGGCGAAGCCAGGTTCAATCACACCACACACTAAGTTCGAATCAGAAGTATACGTACTGTCAAAAGACGAAGGTGGCCGTCATACTCCATTCTTCAAAGGTTACCGTCCACAGTTCTACTTCCGTACAACTGACGTAACAGGCAGCATCGAGCTACCAGAGGGCGTAGAAATGGTAATGCCAGGCGACAACGTGAAGATGGTTGTAGACCTGATTGCACCAATCGCGATGGACGAAGGTCTACGCTTCGCTATCCGTGAAGGTGGCCGTACTGTAGGTGCTGGTGTTGTAGCTAAGATCATCGCTTAATTATTTGACTAAGCACTACTAAAAAGGGCATCATTTGATGCCCTTTTTCTGCGCTGCGCAATAATGTGTCGATTTCTTGATCAAACGCAGCCAAAATTTGGGGTTGAGAGAGTATTTTCTCGCTCTTTAGTATGGAATCAGCGCATTGCGTTGACCGAATGGATTTGCCCTGCAACAGCGGGGTCGTTGTCGTCTAGAAGTCAGATATGTGACAGGTTGGTTTATGAAAGCAAACAACGCTGAAGCTCCTGATAGCTCAAATGCAGCAGACACTCTAAAGTGGGTAGCCACTTTTGTTCTGCTGGTTGCCGCTGTTGTGGGTAATTACCTGTATGGTGAACTGTCTGTGGTGGCTCGCGCCGCAGGTGTAATTGTGTTGATTGCTGCAGCACTTGGTGTTGCTGCGACAACAACAAAAGGCAAAGAAGCGATCGTTTTTGCTCGCGAATCTCGCATGGAAGTTCGCAAAGTAG
The DNA here is from genome assembly GCF_000621645.1 of Vibrio cholerae ATCC 14035. Taxonomy (GTDB): domain Bacteria; phylum Pseudomonadota; class Gammaproteobacteria; order Enterobacterales; family Vibrionaceae; genus Vibrio; species Vibrio cholerae. The sequence continues at coordinate 825 of NZ_KK211325.1, forward strand.
TTTGGCCAACACGCCAAGAAACTATGCAAACCACGCTGATCGTTTTAGCAGTAAGTATTGTAATGGCTCTGGCGCTTTGGGGTATTGACGGCATTATGGTTCGTCTAGTGGCCTTTGCGACCGGAGTATAGTAGAGGGTTTAATACATGAGTGAAGCTCCCAAAAAACGCTGGTATGTAGTTCAAGCCTTCTCGGGATTTGAAGGACGTGTTGCTCAGTCACTTCGTGAACATATCAAAATGCACGGTATGGAAGAGCTGTTTGGTGAAGTGTTAGTACCAACAGAAGAAGTGGTAGAAATGCGCGCTGGCCAACGCCGCAAAAGTGAACGTAAATTCTTCCCAGGTTATGTGCTAGTGCAGATGATCATGAATGATGAATCTTGGCACTTGGTACGTAGCGTACCTCGCGTGATGGGATTCATCGGTGGTACATCAGATCGCCCAGCTCCTATCACAGATAAGGAAGCGGATGCGATTCTGAATCGTCTTGAGAAAGCCAGCGAAGCACCACGTCCTAAAACCATGTTTGAAGCAGGTGAAGTCGTGCGTGTTAACGACGGTCCATTTGCTGACTTCAACGGTACCGTTGAAGAGGTGGATTACGAGAAAAGCCGCTTGAAAGTGTCGGTTTCGATCTTTGGTCGTGCAACACCTGTTGAACTCGAATTTGGTCAAGTGGAAAAGCTTGATTAAAAAAGCATCTCTTTAGGCTTGTCTGGGGCGTGGATTATGACTATAATTTCGCGCCTTTTTACAGGTTCTTTATGAAAACCGGGGAGCTGATCAATCGATTAGCGTTTGCACCCATAATCTAGGAAATATCATGGCTAAGAAAGTTGAAGCTTATGTAAAGCTGCAAGTTGCAGCTGGCATGGCAAACCCAAGTCCACCAGTTGGTCCTGCTCTAGGTCAACGCGGTGTTAACATCATGGAATTCTGTAAAGCGTTCAACGCACGTACAGAATCTCTAGAGAAAGGTCTACCAATCCCAGTAGTTATTACTGTGTACAGCGACCGTTCTTTCACGTTCGAAACTAAGACTCCACCAGCATCTGTTCTTCTGAAGAAAGCAGCTGGCATCAAGTCTGGTTCTGCACGTCCTAACACTGCTAAAGTGGGCACAATCACTGACGCTCAAATCCAAGAAATCGCTGCGACTAAAGCAGCTGACATGACTGGTGCTGATATCGAAGCGATGAAGCGTTCTATCGCAGGTACTGCTCGCTCAATGGGCCTAGTGGTTGAGGGTTAATACAATGGCAAAACTAACTAAGCGTATGCGTACTATCCGCGCAAAAGTGGATGTAACTAAAGAGTACGACATCAACGAAGCTGTTGCTCTGCTGAAAGAGATGGCAACTGCGAAGTTCGTTGAATCAGTTGACGTTGCTGTTAACCTGGGTATCGATGCTCGTAAATCTGACCAAAACGTTCGTGGCGCTACTGTACTGCCACACGGTACTGGCCGTGACATCCGCGTAGCGGTATTCACTCAAGGTGCTAACGCTGAAGCAGCTAAAGCAGCTGGTGCAGAACTGGTTGGTATGGAAGATCTGGCTGATCTCGTGAAAAAAGGCGAAATGAACTTCGACGTAGTTATCGCATCTCCAGATGCAATGCGCGTTGTTGGTCAACTAGGTACTATCCTAGGCCCACGTGGTCTGATGCCAAACCCGAAAGTTGGTACTGTAACTCCTAACGTTGCTGAAGCGGTTAAGAACGCGAAAGCAGGTCAGGTTCGTTACCGTAACGACAAGAACGGTATCATCCATACCACTATCGGTAAGGTGACGTTCGAAGCAGACCAACTGAAAGAGAACTTAGAAGCTCTGCTGGTTGCTCTGAAGAAAGCAAAACCATCTTCTGCGAAAGGCGTTTTCGTGAAGAAGGTAAGCATCTCTACTACTATGGGTGCTGGCGTTGCTGTCGATCAGAATACTCTGAGCGCACAAGTTTAATGCATTTGCTTAGGCGCAGAATTTGTGTATAATTCTGCGCCTAATATTTGTGGTTGGGGCTGAACTTTTACCTCGTGGTGAAAACCCAGTCTCCGTCCAAGACCGTAGGCGTTATCCTCGGATAACTTAATAAAACCTACGTAGATGGTGCCCGAACTGACAGAAAGATCTACTTTTTAAGTTACCTTTCTTCTGGGACTGCACCAAAAAAGCTCTCACTGTTGTTGATAATAGTGAGCGGTGTAACGACAACCAGGAGTTAATCCAAGATGGCTTTAAATCTTCAAGACAAAAAAGCAATTGTTGCTGAAGTCAACGAAGCGGCCAGTGGTGCACTTTCTGCAGTTGTTGCTGACTCTCGTGGTGTTCAAGTTGCTGCGATGACTAATCTGCGTAAACAAGCTCGTGAAGCGGGCGTTTACCTGAAAGTTGTTCGTAACACACTGGCACGTCGCGCAGTAGAAGGCACAGCTTACGAATGTCTGAAAGACGTATTCGTAGGCCCTACTTTGATCGGCTTCTCTAACGAGCACCCAGGTGCTGCAGCGCGTCTTTTCAAAGACTTCGCTAAAGAGAACAAAGCATTCGAGATCAAAGCAGCTGCATTTGAAGGTGTACTGACTGACCCTGAAGTACTAGCGACACTACCAACTTACGACGAAGCGATTGCACGCCTGATGATGTGCATGAAAGAAGCTTCTGCTGGCAAGCTGGTTCGTACAATCGCTGCTGTCCGCGATCAAAAAGAAGCTGCATAAGCAAAATCGCTTTTGCTTTTTACTGGTTGCTAAATAAACTTATTGTTGACTTAAAAGAGAATTGTTATGTCTATTACTAACGAGCAAATCCTAGACGCTATTGCAGAAATGTCTGTAATGCAAGTTGTTGAACTGATCTCTGCTATGGAAGAGAAGTTCGGTGTTTCTGCTGCTGCTGCAGTTGTTTCTGGTCCAGCTGCTGCTGCTGCAGTTGAAGAGCAAACTGAATTCAACGTAATTCTGGCTGCTGCTGGCGCGAACAAAGTTGCTGTTATCAAAGCAGTACGTGGCGCAACTGGCCTAGGTCTGAAAGAAGCTAAAGCTCTTGTAGACGGCGCTCCAGCATCTGTTAAAGAAGCTGTATCTAAAGAAGAAGCAGAAGCACTGAAGAAAGAGCTTGAAGAAGCTGGTGCAACTGTTGAAGTTAAGTAATTCCTACTTAATTTCTTAGCCGAAAGGCTAATGGCTGGTGGTTTAATAACCACCGGCCTTTTTGCGCTGTAGGGTATGGACGAATTTTCCCGCTGTTTAAGCGTTCCATATTCATGCAAATGAGTTCATTTCAACGCAATGAATTCACACTACAGTAAACAGCGATTAGTCACTGTCCTCACCCTTTTTAACCTGAAAGGTGGACAGTTTGGGTCACTTATCAGCGAGCTGAGGAACCCCATGGTTTACTCTTATACCGAGAAAAAGCGCATCCGTAAGGACTTTGGTACTCGTCCACAAGTGTTGGACATTCCATACCTGCTATCGATCCAGCTCGATTCGTTCGAAAAGTTCATCGAACAGGATCCTGAAGGACAATACGGTCTTGAAGCCGCTTTTCGTTCTGTATTTCCAATTCAGAGCTATAACGGCAATTCAGAGCTGCAATACGTTAGCTACCGTCTTGGTGAGCCAGTTTTTGACGTTAAAGAATGTCAAATCCGTGGTGTAACTTATTCAAAACCGCTACGCGTGAAATTACGCTTAGTGATCTTTGATAAAGACGCGCCAGCAGGTACTGTCAAAGATATTAAAGAACAAGAAGTCTACATGGGCGAAATTCCGCTCATGACAGAAAATGGTACCTTCGTAATCAATGGTACTGAGAGGGTTATCGTATCCCAGCTGCACCGAAGCCCAGGCGTGTTCTTCGACAGCGATAAGGGTAAGACCCACTCTTCAGGTAAAGTTCTGTATAACGCACGTATCATTCCGTACCGTGGTTCATGGCTCGATTTTGAGTTCGATCCAAAAGACAACCTGTACGTACGTATTGACCGTCGTCGTAAGCTGCCTGCATCGATCATCCTGCGTGCACTAGGTAAAACTAGCGCCGAGATCCTGGACATCTTCTTCGAAAAAGTGAATTTCGAAGTGAAAGATCAAACTCTAATGATGGAGTTGGTTCCAGAGCGTCTGCGTGGTGAAACTGCGACCTTCGATATCGAAGCGGATGGCAAGGTTTACGTAGAGAAAGGCCGTCGTGTGACTGCACGTCACATCCGTCAACTTGAAAAAGATGGCGTGAACTTTATTGAAGTTCCGGTTGAGTACATCGTAGGTAAAGTATCTGCGAAAGATTACGTGAATGAAGCGACTGGCGAACTGATCATTACCGCGAACCAGGAAATCAGCCTGGAAGCGCTAGCGAACCTGTCTCAAGCCGGTTACAAAAAGCTAGAAGTTCTATTTACCAATGATCTGGACCACGGTCCGTTCATGTCAGAAACCCTGCGTGTTGATAGCACGACAGATCGCATCTCTGCACTGGTAGAAATCTACCGCATGATGCGCCCTGGCGAGCCACCAACGAAAGAAGCCGCGGAATCGCTGTTTGAAAGTCTATTCTTCTCTGCAGAGCGTTACGATCTGTCGACTGTTGGCCGTATGAAGTTCAACAGCTCAATCGGTCGTGAAGATGCGGAAGAGCAAGGCACGCTGGACGAAGTTGACATCATCGAAGTGATGAAAAAGCTGATCTCGATTCGTAACGGTAAAGGCGAAGTGGACGATATCGACCACCTTGGCAACCGTCGTATCCGTAGTGTCGGCGAAATGGCAGAGAACCAATTCCGTGTTGGTCTGGTACGTGTTGAACGCGCAGTGAAAGAACGCCTAAGCTTGGGCGATCTGGACAACGTGATGCCACAAGACCTGATCAACGCGAAACCAATTTCTGCTGCTGTAAAAGAATTCTTTGGTTCTTCTCAGCTGTCTCAGTTTATGGATCAGAACAACCCGTTGTCAGAAGTGACGCATAAGCGTCGTATTTCTGCATTGGGCCCTGGCGGTCTGACTCGTGAGCGTGCTGGCTTCGAAGTACGTGACGTACACGTAACGCACTACGGTCGTCTATGTCCTATCGAAACACCTGAAGGTCCAAACATCGGTTTGATCAACTCGCTGTCTGCGTTTGCACGCTGCAACGAGTACGGTTTCCTAGAAACCCCTTACCGTCGCGTAGTCAACGGTGTTGTGACTGACGAAGTGGATTACCTCTCTGCGATTGAAGAAGGTCAATTCGTTATCGCTCAGGCGAACGCTAAGCTGACAGAAGAAGGCGGTTTTGCTGATGAACTGGTTACCGCACGTCAAAAAGGCGAGTCAGGTCTTCACCCACGTGAACACGTTGACTACATGGACGTTGCGACAAACCAAGTTGTATCGATCGCGGCATCCTTGATCCCGTTCCTAGAACACGACGATGCGAACCGTGCTTTGATGGGTGCGAACATGCAACGTCAGGCGGTTCCAACTCTGCGTTCAGAGAAACCACTGGTTGGTACGGGTATCGAGCGTAACGTCGCGGTTGACTCTGGTGTAACAGCGGTGGCGAAACGTGGCGGTGTTATCCAGTCAGTTGACGCTTCTCGTATCGTAGTCAAAGTGAACGAAGAAGAGTTGATCCCTGGCGAAGCGGGTATCGACATCTACAACCTGACTAAGTACACCCGTTCGAACCAGAATACTTGTATCAACCAGCGTCCATGTGTGATGCCGGGTGAACCTGTAGCTCGTGGCGATGTACTGGCAGACGGTCCTTCCACTGACCTTGGCGAACTGGCTCTTGGCCAAAACATGCGTATCGCATTCATGCCTTGGAACGGTTACAACTTCGAAGACTCGATCTTAGTGTCTGAGCGCGTAGTTCAAGATGACCGCTTTACCACTATCCACATCCAAGAGCTTTCTTGTGTGGCGCGTGATACTAAGCTGGGCGCAGAAGAGATCACGGCTGACATCCCTAACGTGGGTGAAGCGGCTCTGTCTAAGCTTGACGAATCTGGCATCGTGTACATCGGTGCAGAAGTGAAAGGCGGCGACATTCTGGTTGGTAAAGTGACACCAAAAGGTGAAACTCAACTGACTCCAGAAGAGAAACTGCTGCGTGCGATCTTCGGTGAGAAAGCCTCAGACGTGAAAGATACGTCTCTGCGTGTACCGAACTCAGTAGCAGGTACGGTTATCGACGTACAAGTCTTTACTCGCGATGGCGTAGAGAAAGACAAGCGTGCGCTTGAAATCGAACAGATGCAGCTGAAAGAAGCGAAGAAAGACCTGACTGAAGAGTTCCAAATTCTGGAAGGCGGTCTTCTGGCGCGTGTTCGTTCTGTACTGCTGGCGGGTGGTTACACTGAAGCGAAACTGAGTTCAATCGAACGTAAGAAATGGTTAGAGCAGACGCTTGAAAATGAAGAGCTGCAAAACCAGCTAGAGCAACTGGCAGAACAGTACGATGAACTGAAAGCAGACTTCGATAAGAAGTTTGAAGCGAAGCGTCGTAAGATCACCCAAGGTGATGATCTGGCTCCTGGCGTACTGAAGATTGTTAAGGTTTACCTAGCAGTGAAACGTCGCATCCAGCCGGGTGATAAGATGGCGGGTCGTCACGGTAACAAGGGTGTTATTTCTAAGATCAACCCTGTTGAAGACATGCCATACGATGAAAACGGTCAGCCGGTTGACATCGTACTGAACCCACTGGGCGTACCATCACGTATGAACATCGGTCAGATCCTAGAAGTTCACTTGGGTCTGGCGGCGAAAGGTATCGGTGACAAGATCAACCAAATGATCAAGGAACAACAAGAGCTGGCGAAGCTGCGTGAGTTCCTGCAGAAGGTTTATGATCTAGGCGATACTCGCCAACGTGTTGATATCTCAGAACTCAGTGATGAAGATGTTCGTACACTGGCGCATAACCTGCGTGCTGGTCTACCGGTCGCAACGCCAGTCTTCGATGGTGCTCCTGAATCGTCTATCAAAGCTATGTTGGAACTGGCGGATCTGCCAGCTTCAGGTCAGTTGACTCTGTTCGATGGCCGCACGGGTGACGCATTTGAGCGTCCTGTTACCGTGGGTTACATGTACATGCTGAAACTGAACCACTTGGTTGACGACAAGATGCACGCTCGTTCTACAGGCTCTTACAGTCTGGTTACTCAGCAACCTCTGGGTGGTAAAGCTCAGTTCGGTGGTCAGCGCTTCGGTGAGATGGAAGTGTGGGCACTGGAAGCATACGGTGCTGCGTATACCCTGCAAGAGATGTTGACCGTTAAATCGGACGACGTGAACGGCCGTACTAAGATGTATAAGAACATCGTAGATGGCAATCACGCGATGGAACCTGGTATGCCAGAATCGTTCAACGTACTGTTGAAAGAGATTCGCTCGCTGGGTATCAACATCGAGCTAGAAGACGAATAATAAACCCTAAGGTTTCCCCGCAAGGGGAAGCCTACCGGTTTCGGTAGGAAGGTGCTCGTTGCCAATCGCAGCGAGTTCCTTTTAACTCCTTACAGGAGCTGAATGTGAAAGACTTATTAAACTTTCTAAAAGCACAGCATAAGACCGAAGAATTTGATGCGATCAAAATCGGTCTGGCTTCACCAGACATGATCCGTTCATGGTCTTTTGGTGAAGTGAAAAAACCTGAAACCATCAACTATCGTACGTTCAAGCCTGAGCGTGATGGTCTGTTCTGTGCGCGTATTTTTGGCCCGGTAAAAGACTACGAATGTCTTTGTGGCAAATATAAGCGTCTGAAACACCGTGGTGTGATTTGTGAGAAGTGTGGCGTTGAAGTCACCCAAACTAAAGTTCGTCGTGACCGTATGGGCCACATCGAACTGGCTTCTCCAGTTGCGCACATCTGGTTCCTGAAGTCTCTGCCATCTCGTATCGGTCTACTGATGGACATGCCTCTGCGTGACATCGAACGCGTACTTTACTTTGAAATGTACGTAGTGACTGAGCCAGGCATGACTGACCTTGAACGTGGTCAAATGCTGACTGAGGAAGAGTACCTCGACCGTTTGGAAGAGTGGGGCGATGAGTTCACCGCGAAAATGGGTGCTGAAGCGATCAAAGATCTGCTGGCATCGATGGATCTGCCTGCAGAAGCAGAGCAGATGCGCGAAGAGCTGGATACCACTAACTCTGAAACCAAACGTAAGAAACTGACTAAGCGTCTGAAGCTGGTTGAAGCGTTCGTCGCATCAGGTAACAAACCTGAATGGATGATCCTGACTGTACTACCAGTTCTGCCGCCTGATCTACGTCCATTGGTTCCACTGGATGGCGGTCGTTTCGCAACGTCGGATCTGAACGATCTGTACCGTCGCGTCATCAACCGTAACAACCGTTTGAAGCGTCTGCTTGAACTGGCGGCACCAGACATCATCGTACGTAACGAAAAACGTATGCTGCAAGAGTCTGTGGATGCGCTGCTGGATAACGGCCGTCGTGGTCGTGCGATCACGGGCTCGAACAAGCGTCCGCTGAAGTCTCTGGCTGACATGATCAAAGGTAAGCAAGGTCGTTTCCGTCAGAACCTGCTGGGTAAACGTGTTGACTACTCAGGCCGTTCGGTTATCACCGTAGGTCCATACCTGCGTCTGCACCAGTGTGGTCTACCGAAGAAAATGGCTCTTGAGCTGTTCAAACCATTCATCTACAGCAAGCTGGAAACTCGTGGCCTAGCAACGACGATCAAAGCCGCTAAGAAAATGGTTGAGCGCGAAGAAGCGGTCGTATGGGATATCTTGGATGAAGTGATCCGCGAACACCCAGTGCTGCTGAACCGTGCACCAACACTTCACCGTTTGGGTATCCAAGCGTTTGAACCGGTCCTGATCGAAGGTAAAGCGATCCAACTGCACCCACTAGTGTGTGCGGCGTATAACGCGGACTTCGACGGTGACCAAATGGCGGTACACGTTCCTCTGACGCTTGAAGCGCAGTTGGAAGCTCGTACCCTGATGATGTCAACCAACAACATTCTGTCGCCAGCGTCAGGTGATCCAATCATCGTACCGTCTCAGGACGTGGTACTGGGTCTGTACTACATGACCCGTGAAAAGATCAATGCGAAAGGCGAAGGTATGTACCTGACTGGTCCTGCTGAGGCTGAGAAGGCGTACCGTACTAAGACTGCTGAGCTGCACGCTCGCGTTAAAGTACGTATTACCGAAACCATCAAGCATGAAAACGGTAAGCTGACCACTGAAACCAAGATGATTGACACGACCGTTGGCCGTGCCATGTTGTGGCAAATCGTACCGAAAGGTCTGCCATACAGCTTGGTGAACCAGAAGTTAGGTAAGAAGCAAATTTCTAACCTGCTCAACGAGGCATACCGTAAGCTGGGTCTGAAAGACACCGTTATCTTCGCTGACCAAATCATGTACACCGGTTTCGCTTACGCGGCACTGTCTGGTGTATCGGTTGGTATCGACGATATGGTAGTTCCAGCGGCTAAGTACACGGAAATTGCTGAAGCGGAAGAAGAAGTACGCGAAATTCAAGAGCAGTTCCAGTCTGGTCTGGTGACCGCTGGCGAACGCTACAACAAAGTGATCGACATTTGGGCATCAACCAACGATCGCGTAGCGAAAGCGATGATGGAAAACCTCTCTTCTGAGCAGGTGATTAACCGTCAAGGCGAACAAGAAAAACAAGAGTCGTTCAACAGCATCTATATGATGGCCGACTCAGGTGCTCGTGGTTCTGCTGCTCAGATCCGTCAGTTGGCGGGTATGCGTGGTCTGATGGCGCGTCCAGATGGCTCGATCATCGAAACGCCAATCACGGCAAACTTTAAAGAAGGTCTAAACGTTCTTCAGTACTTTATCTCAACGCACGGTGCTCGTAAGGGTCTGGCGGATACGGCACTGAAAACAGCGAACTCCGGTTACCTGACTCGTCGTCTGGTAGACGTAGCGCAAGACGTTGTGGTGACTGAACATGACTGTGGCACCCTAGAAGGCGTGGTGATGACACCGCACATCGAAGGTGGTGACGTTAAAGTCGCACTGACTGAACTGGCACTGGGCCGTGTGGTATCAGAAGATATCCTCAAGCCAGGTACAGATGAAGTGTTGATCCCTCGTAATACACTGCTGGATGAAAAGTGGTGTAAGGTGATCAACGATAACTCTGTTGACCAAATCAAAGTACGTTCAGTGGTAACTTGTGATTCTGACTTCGGTTGTTGTGCGCAGTGTTACGGTCGTGACCTAGCACGTGGTCACTTGGTGAACCAAGGTGAAGCGGTCGGTGTTATAGCGGCACAGTCAATCGGTGAGCCAGGTACACAGCTGACGATGCGTACGTTCCACATCGGTGGTGCGGCATCAACAGCAGCAGCAGAAAACAGCATCCAAGCTAAGAACAACGGTTCTGTGAAACTGCACAATGCGAAGTTCGTAACCAATAAAGATGGCAAGCTCGTTATCACCTCTCGTGCTTCTGAGCTGACCATCATTGACGAATTTGGTCGTACCAAAGAGAAACACAAACTGCCATACGGCTCTATGCTGAGCAAAGCCGATGGTGATGCAGTGGCTGCGGGCGAAACCGTAGCGAACTGGGAAGCGCATACCATGCCAATCATCACTGAAGTGGCAGGTCGCGTACAGTTTGTGGATATGATCGATGGCGTAACCGTTTCTCGTCAAACGGACGATCTGACTGGTCTGTCTTCAAGTGAAGTGACTGAAGCCGCAGCGCGTCCTGCAGCAGGTAAAGACATGCGTCCAGCCATTAAACTGGTTGACGCAAATGGTAAAGATGTCCTGATCCCAGGTACTGACATGCCAGCTCAATACTTCCTGCCAGGTAAAGCGATTGTGAACTTGGACGACGGTGCTGAAGTGAATGTGGGTGATACACTGGCTCGTATTCCTCAGAAGTCTGGCGGTAACAAGGACATCACCGGTGGTCTACCACGCGTTGCTGACCTGTTTGAAGCGCGTAAGCCAAAAGAGCCTGCGATTCTGGCTGAGCACTCAGGTACCGTATCGTTCGGTAAAGAGACTAAAGGTAAGCGTCGTTTGATCATCACTCGTGACAGCGGTGACACTTACGAAGAGATGATCCCTAAACATCGTCAATTGAACGTGTTTGAAGGTGAGCGCATTGAGCGTGGTGATGTGATTGCGGACGGCCCAGAGTCGCCACATGACATCCTGCGTCTGCGTGGGATCCATGCAGTGACCACTTACATCGCGAACGAGGTTCAGGAAGTTTACCGTCTACAAGGCGTTAAGATTAACGATAAGCACATCGAGACTATCGTTCGTCAAATGCTGCGTAAGTGTACGATCACCTTCGCGGGTGACTCAGAGTTCTTGCCTGGCGAGACAGTTGAGTACTCACAAGTGAAGATCGCGAACCGTAAACTGGTTGAAGAAGGCAAAGAGCCAGCTCGTTTCGAGCGTGAGTTGTTGGGTATTACCAAAGCATCTCTGGCGACTGAGTCTTTCATCTCAGCAGCATCGTTCCAAGAAACCACTCGCGTTCTAACGGAAGCAGCGGTATCTGGTAAGCGTGACGATCTGCGCGGTCTGAAAGAGAACGTGATCGTTGGCCGTCTGATCCCGGCTGGTACAGGTTTTGCGTACCACCAAGATCGTCAAGCCAAACGTGCACAAGAACAGCAAGGTCCATCGGCTGAACAAGCCACTGACAACCTCGCTGCACTGTTGAATGCAGGTTTCTCTTCTGACGACGAGTAAGTCATAGTCATCAAGCTATGAAAAAAGGCACCTTAAGGTGCCTTTTTTATTGGTCTATTTTTTACATTCATCTTCGCAGCGGAAATCACCGATTGAAAACGAGTGTTCTGCTAAGCACCCGGAGGTACAGCAAGGCTATCCGCAATTAACTGGATCAATTGATCTTCAAGAGAAAAGCGTAGCTCAAGCACTTCGCCAACTTTTGATAAGTCACGATCTAGATCGAGCAGTTCATCGTATTCAGTCACCGTTGCGTACTGATCATTAAAATTGAGCAGGGGTTCGGTGGTAGCGACGATTTTACCGTAGACTTGATTGATCTCATCGGTCGCTTTAAAACCGGTGGCGTGCCACTTATCCATGACCATGTCATAGATTTTGAAATGGCCTTCAGAGATGTAATCCACTAATTCTTGGCAAAAATACAGCAGAGCCTGTGGAGAAGGGAGTTCAGAAACCGCAGCTTTGGTTGTACAAGGTTGCAGTGCCGCCAGCTTACAATATTCAACGATCACATGCTGTCGTTTATCCAGCCAATGGTCAATGATATCGCTCGAACCACCCCATTGTTCTTGGACGTTTTTGAATTTTCTTAGCATGACCATGTCCTCATGATCGGATCGTCACTGACGATCGTTCCTTTGCCTTTTTAGTAATATCAATAAGATATCACTACTGCCCTCACAAAAAGTTATAGTCAATAATTCTTGTGCTGACAAATTGTGGTGTGAATTTAGATTGCCAGTAAAATGATCCGACTGCAAGCAATCAGGAGAAGCAGAGTGGAAAAGAGTGACGGCAAGAACGCTTATTGGTGTGTTGTTTCAGGCAGCGATCTTTGGCTGGTGGATGGCCAAATTCCTTATGGCAGCGCAGAGCAGTGGGATCTGCCACAAGAGAAGGCGATCTTGGTGGATCGTTACCAAAACTCCCCTGTCTACTGGCTGAATGCTGCAGATATTGAGCAGGATCGTCCGCTCACTTCATTACGTGAGTTATTGGGTGTGGATGAGGCGCTGTTTCTTGCTGCAAGCAAAGCGGTGCAATATGGCCATATGAGCCAAACCATACGATTTTGTCCGCAATGTGGGGGGCGTAACTATCTCAATCATCAGCAACTGGCAATGCAGTGCCACGATTGCCGAACCCTGCACTATCCGCGTATTTTTCCCTGCATTATTGTTGCCGTACGTAAACAGCAGCAAATTTTGCTGGCGCAGCACCCACGCCATCGCAATGGTATGTACACCGTGATTGCCGGCTTTGTTGAGGTAGGCGAGACGCTTGAACAGTGTGTTGCGCGTGAAGTGTTGGAAGAGACCGGTATCGTCGTGACCAATATTCGCTACTTTGGCAGCCAACCTTGGGCATTTCCGTCGAGTATGATGATGGCGTTTTTAGCCGATTATGACACTGGTGAGCTTAAACCCGATTACAGTGAATTGAGTGATGCCAATTGGTTTGGTATCGAAAACCTTCCTCCTGTTGCACCGCGAGGGACGATTGCCCGCGCTTTGATTGAGCAGACGTTGGCCGATATTGCCCAAGATCAGGCTTAAAAGGCAAAAAAAAACCCTCCGGTTAAGGAGGGGGTAAGTAAGATGTCGTTATGAGATGCTGAGTCGAGGACTCAGTTTATGATTATAGTTTTCGCTAGCGAACAAATTTTTAACACCGTTAAGGGTTGGACGCAATTTAAGCATTGATTTAAAAGTTAATAACTTGATCCCGCTTGCAAAGCCAACCGCTTTTGTGGGACAAACGATGTTAGAATACGCGCCAAAGTAAAGAAGCCGAAAAAGTGGGAATCACCATGACTGAATTAAAAAATGATCGCTACCTGCGTGCTTTGCTCAAGCAGCCAGTCGATTACACTCCTGTATGGATGATGCGCCAAGCGGGGCGTTATCTCCCTGAATACCGTGCCACTCGTGCTCAAGCGGGTGATTTTATGGCGCTGTGCAAGAATGCAGAGTTGGCTTCAGAAGTGACTTTACAGCCGCTGCGACGTTTTCCGCTTGATGCTGCGATCCTGTTTTCTGATATTTTGACGATTCCTGATGCGATGGGACTTGGGCTGCGTTTTGCGGCGGGCGAAGGACCGGTCTTTGAGCGTCCCATCACCTGCAAAGCCGATGTCGATAAGATTGGTATTCCCGATCCTGAAGGGGAATTGCAGTATGTGATGAACGCGGTGCGTCAAATTCGCAAAGATCTGCAAGGTGAAGTGCCGCTGATTGGTTTCTCTGGCAGTCCTTGGACGCTCGCCACTTATATGGTTGAAGGTGGCAGTTCAAAAGCCTTCACCAAAATCAAAAAGATGATGTACAGCGAGCCTACCGTGCTGCATGCGCTGTTAGATAAATTAGCTGACAGTGTGATCAGCTACCTGAATGCTCAGATTAAAGCCGGCGCACAAGCGGTGATGGTATTTGATACTTGGGGCGGCGTGTTAACACCGCGTGATTATCAACAGTTCTCTTTGCAATACATGCACAAGATTGTCGATGGCTTGATTCGTGAAAACGAAGGCCGCCGTGTACCAGTCACGCTGTTTACCAAAAATGGTGGCATGTGGCTGGAGCAGATCGCGGCTACAGGTTGTGATGCTGTGGGTTTAGATTGGACGATCAATATCGCCGACGCTAAAGCGCGTGTGGGAGATAAAGTGGCACTGCAAGGCAATATGGATCCTTCTATTCTGTATGCTCCTGCCCCACGAATTCGTGAAGAGGTGGCGAGTATTTTGGCTGGATTTGGCCAAGGTGGCACAGGCCACGTGTTCAACTTGGGGCATGGTATTCATTTGGACGTGCCGCCTGAAAATGCCGGTGTGTTTGTTGAAGCGGTGCATGAGCTTTCGAAGCCGTACCATCCATAGTAAACGTGAAAAGCGTCTGCAGGTCAGACGCTTTTCACATCTTGAGCCCGACTGTTTTATACTTCGGTAATCCAGACAGAAAGACGAAGCGAATCATGATGAAAACTAAGGATCGCATAGTGCATGCGGCACTTGAGCTGTTTAATCAGCAAGGTGAACGTAACATCACGACTAACCATATCGCTGCTCATATTGAGATCAGCCCAGGTAATTTGTATTACCACTTTCGCAATAAGCAGGAGATAGTGCGTGATATTTTTGCGCTCTACTCGGCGGAGCTGATTGAGCGTTTTACTCCGCTACAAGGTCAGTATGAGAGCCTTTCTCTACTCAAGCACTATTTGGATTCGATTTTCACTCTGATGTGGAAATACCGTTTTTTCTATGCCAATTTGCCGGAAATCTTGCAGCGCGATGAAGAGTTGCATGCTGACTACATTCGGGTTCAAGAACGATTACAGACCAATTTGATTGATATCGTGCGTAATTTTGTCAATCTGCAACTGCTGGAGTTGAATGAGGATGAGATGCCGAAACTGGTGCGGACTCTGCATCTGATTGCGTCTAGCTGGCTTGGTTATCAATCGGCGATGTCACACAAAACTCAGATCACGGAAGAGGTGATTCATCAAGGCATGTTGCAGATGATCTCGGTCGTTAAACCTTGTGCCACTAAGGCGGGGCGTGAACAGCTTCAACTGCTTGAAGAAGGTGTGCGAGCTATGCATGCCTGAGCATGAGTTATAACCAATCTGTCTTGGGCATGGAGCCGATTCGTTGCTAACTTCCTGAACATTTCCAGCCAGAAAGGAAGCTTTACGTGGATTACGATGTATTTAATGGGGATGCTGATGGCATTCTTTCTCTTGTGCAATGGCGTCTAGTGCATCCTAAATCGACTCAGCTAGTCACGGGCGTTAAGCGCGATATTGCCTTACTCGAGCGACTGACGGTAACGGCTGGTGATGAGCTGGTGGTATTGGATATCTCCATGGCTAAAAATCAGCTTGGCTTGCAGCGAGCTTTGCAAGCGGGAGCCCATGTATTTTATGCCGACCATCATCAGCCCGGCGATATTCCTGCCCATTCTGCACTGCAAGCGCATATTGATACCGATGCCAATCTCTGTACGGCATTGATCATTGATCGGCTACTGAAAGGGCGTTTTCGTGACTGGGCGATAACAGCAGCGTTTGGCGATAACTTACACCGTGTGGCACACACTCTGGCGGAAGAAGCGGGATTCGATGCCGCACAAACCGATGCCCTTTGTGAATTAGGAACGCTGATTAACTACAATGGCTATGGCCGCACCGTATCTGAACTGCATTTCGCGCCTGATACGTTGTATCAAACTTTACTCGCTTATCAAACACCGTGGGCTGTGCTGGCTGATCTCAACTCGCCTTTTTACCAATTACGCAGCGCTTATCAGCAAGATTTTGCTTTTGCCCTTGCGCAACCGGCTTATTATCGGAGCTCAAGTGTCACCGTGGTGATCTTACCCGATTGTGCAGCAGCGCAGCGCGTGAGCGGCGCATTTGCCAATCATCTTGCTAATCAGGATATGCAACGTGCGCATTTGATTGTGACGTATGCGGATGAGCAGCATTACACGCTCTCTTTACGTGCTCCCTTGAGCGATAAACGAGGCGCGGGAGCTTTGTGTGCCCAGTTTCCTTCTGGTGGGGGGCGAGAATCGGCCGGGGGAATCAATCAACTCCCCTATGCGCTGCTCGATAACGTGATTGCGGTTGTTGAGGCGTTTTACGCCTCTTAGCGCTGTAACCACTGCGAAGGGTTTTCCGCGCGGCTATTACGACGGATTTCAAAGTAGAGGGCAGGGCGTGATTGACCACCAGTATCACCCGCAAGAGCAATGGTTTCACCTGCGATAACTTTGTCGCCCTCTTTCTTGAGCAGAGTTTGGTTGAAGCCATACAGTGTCATATCACCTTTGCCGTGGTCGAGGAGCACAACCAAGCCATAACCTCGCAGATACTCGGCAAACACGATCGTGCCCGGATAAACCGCTTTGACCTCTTGGCCGTAATTGGCATCAATGACCAAACCTTTCCAATCAATCTGCCCAGTTTGGCGTTCACCGAAGTTATGTAGCACACGCCCTTTCAGTGGCCACGGTAGCTTACCGCGTTGGCTCGCAATGCCATTCATCAATACTGCATTGCGTTTGGCGGCTTTGGCTATTTCAGCTTTGAGGCGCGTTTCGTTGCGCTGCAATTCGGCAAGGTAGACTTTGTCGCCGGAAATGCTGCTCTCAATTTTCTTTACGGTTTGCTTACGCTCACTTTGCGTTTTAGCCAGTTTGTCTCGCTGTTGGGTCTGCTCTGCCAGTAATTTCTCAATCTGTTCACGCTCAGCTTGTCTCTGCTGTTGACTGGCATTGAGATCGGCTTGGGTTTTTTCTAAAGCTTCGATAGCTTGCGCGCGGCTTTTTGCCAAATGTTGATAGTACTGGCTGATGCGGTCTTCATCGGCACTGCGATGAAAAAATTGACCATTCGTCAGTGAGCGTTTAGTGAGATAGTAGGTCTGCAGTAGGCGTTCGAGTTTATCGGCTTGTTGCTGTTTCTGAGTTTCCAGCGCCTGAATATTACTATTGAGCTGAGCAATGTTGCGATTGGCATTCTCCAGATCGTTTTTGGTTTTCGTGATCTGATTTTCGATACTGTTGATGCCAAGCTCTTGTTGTTTAAGGGCTTGTTGTAGTTGGTCGAGCGATTTTTGTTGTTCGGCCAGTGATTGTTGTTGGCGAGATATTTCACTTTTTACCCCCGTTAACTCCTGTTGCGTAGCCGCAAAGAGCGACGGCGAAACCATAAATAACAGGCAGACCAGCAGACGTCGGGTCAAGGTTTTTCCTAGAAAGTCACTGAAAATCGCGTGCGGATCCGTTGCTGTCATTGAGTTTGGTCTAGTGTTAGTGAATAAAAAACGGGTGCTTCAGTATACCCAAAGCTTGGCATCAGGCGAGCCTGTGATGTCAAAAGTTTGCAATTCTCATCGCACTCGGTGGGAAATGCGTATAAAAAAGCCCTGAGTATTCAGGGCTTTCATCATCATCGAGTCAGCTTAGCTGTACAGCACTTGGCCTGACATGTCTGCTGGAATATCCAGATCCGACAGCGCCAACATGGTTGGAGCTAGATCCGATAGCTTTCCGCCTTCTTTTAGGCTGATCGCTTTGTTGCCGACATAGATAAGTGGTACAGGTAGGCTAGTGTGCGCTGTGTGTACGCCGCCCGTTTCTGGGTCAATCATCATTTCCGCGTTGCCGTGGTCAGCGGTGATCAGCAGTTGACCATCCACTTCTTTGATGGCTTCAACCACACGACCAATACACTCGTCTACGGCTTCACACGCTTTCACTGCAGCTTCGTAAACGCCAGTGTGACCGACCATGTCGCCGTTTGGATAGTTACAGATGATCGCATCGTATTTGCCTGATTTGATCGCTGCAACTAGCTTGTCAGTCAGCTCTTTAGAGCTCATTTCTGGTTGTAGGTCGTAGGTGGCTACTTTTGGTGAAGCCACCAGTTGACGCTCTTCGCCTGGGAATTCATTTTCAACGCCGCCGTTGAAGAAGAAGGTTACGTGCGCGTATTTCTCGGTTTCAGAAATACGTAGCTGAGTTTTACCCGCTTTTGATAGCCACTCACCGTAAGTGTTTTCCAGTGACGCTGGACCAAACGCACACTGGAGTGGGATATCTGCTGCGTATTGAGTCAGCATCACAAAATCCAGCGCTGGGAAGGCTTTGCGGCTAAAGCCTGCGAAATCAGGCACGAAAGTACGGGTGATTTGACGCGCGCGGTCAGCACGGTAGTTCATGAACAGCAGGGCATCGCCATCTTGCATCGCGGCAGATTCTTGACCCGCTGCGCGGATTTCGGTTGCTTTCACAAACTCATCGTTTTCTTCACGAGCGTAAGCCGCTTGCAGTGCTTCAACCGCTGAGTCATAAGTAAACTCACCTTGCGCCAGAGTCAGCAGGTCATAGGCTTTTTCAACGCGATCCCAGTTGTTGTCACGATCCATGGCGTAGTAACGACCCACGATAGAAGCGATACGGCCTTTACCCAGTTTGGCAAACAGATCTTGGAAGCGTTTCAGTGACGCTTCTGCGCTACGTGGTGGTGTGTCACGACCGTCAAGGAAGCAGTGCAGGTAGATTTTTTCTGCGCCACGTGCGGCCGCCATTTCTACTGCTGCGTAGATGTGGTCTTCGTGTGAGTGTACGCCACCTGGAGACATCAGACCCATCAGGTGAACCGCTTTGCCCGCAGCAACTGCTTTATCAATGGCTGCCACCAGAACTTTGTTGTGTTGGAATTCACCATCCATGATCGCTTTGGTGATGCGAGTTAGGTCTTGGTAAACAATACGGCCAGCACCGATGTTGGTATGACCCACTTCTGAGTTACCCATTTGACCATCAGGTAGACCTACGTCCATACCAGAAGCAGAAATCAGAGTGTGAGGGTTGTTGGCCATTAGGCTATCCATCACAGGTGTACGCGCATTATTGATCGCGTTATTTGCGTTGTCTTCGCGGTAACCCCAACCATCTAGGATCACCAGAGCCATTGGCTTCTTAGCTGACATAGTTCTAACCTCGTCAAAATCAAAATAACTGAAACGTAAAATTAGCGTAATTTTACTACAATCTAGACGTTTTGCATCCGGTTAAGATCAATGATTCTCTCTATCAATGCAAGTAAATGTAGCCTATTGATCAAAATCGCGTTTAAGACACCAACAAGCTGGTGCCCCCAACGGCAAGGATAGCCCCTAACCAAGCATAGCGGTTTGGACACTGTTTAGTGTAGATCCAAAGCAGTGGTAGTAGCATGATGGGTGTGGTGGAAGAGAGCAGTGCGACCATGCCGACATTCCCCTCACGCAGAGCGTAGAGGATCAGCGTCATACCAACCGCCATGGCAATAAAGCCGTTGAGTGCCGTGACCAAAAAGATATTGAGCGTGATGATTTGTGTAGGACGAGCAATGCGTGCGCCGGTTAAACGCAGTAAAGAGTGAGCCGCAAAGGCGGTGATCATCCGCATCGCAGAGGCAGCAATCGGATCGATCTCTGTTTGCATCACGGGTTTGGCAATAATGCCCCCGAGGGCTTGGCATAAGGCGGCGGTTAAGCCGAGTCCAATTCCAACCCACACACTGCCATTGATGCTATCCAAACTAGGCCCAGTTTGCCCACGGCGACCAAAGAAAATCGCCATCAGAACGCCGCTAAACACTAAAGTAGAGCCGAATAGCTCTTGCTTGGTCATGCTTTCACTAAACAGGAAATAACCGAGCACGGCAGAAAACACCGCATGACAGGAGAAGAGTAAGCCGGACTGCCTTGGCCCCATGCGATTCAGGCAAGCAAAAAGCGCGGTATCACCGATGAAAATTCCAATAAACCCCGACAACATCATGGCTGGAATCGCACTGCTGTGTACGGTTGACCAACCTCCGCTGAAGAGGGCAATGGTGGTTAAGATGACGGAGGTACACCCCATACGCCAGCGGCTATAAGCAAAAGAGCCGAGGTGTTTCGCGGGAGTGATAGAAAGTAAACTGGCGATAGCCCAAAGACAGGCTGCGGCAAGTGCCAGCCATTCGTAACCCATTGCGTCATCCTTGCGGTTGGGAGTGATGAGGGCACTCAATATGCCATTAAGCAATCAGGAAAACAAAAGCAATTTCAGTGCGATTAGAAGGTTCACAGCTTGCTATCTCGAGAGTGATGACAAGCTGTGAAAGAGGGGAGGAAGAGGGAGTTTATCCGAGTAGGAACACCATCAGATAAACGATGCCAAGCCCAATCCCCCCAATGACTAAACCCGTTTTTGCCATATCTTTGCTTTCGATAAGCCCCGTTGAGTAAGCAAGCGAGTTGGGCGGTGTCGAAACGGGCAAAATCATCCCCAGTGACGCGGAAAAAGCGACCACGACTAACAGCGCTTGTAAGCCGCCGACTTGCTCAAGGCTACTCATCGAAGTACCAATCGCAGCGGCAATCGGCATGATCAAGTTGGCAGTCGCCGTGTTAGACATAAAGTTGGCCATTAGCCAGCACACCAACGAAAGAGCAATCACAATCAGCATAGGTGAGAGAGATTGATAGTCGATGGAGTGCGCTAACGCTTGGGCGAGTCCCGTCTGTTCAAGGCCGATACCAATCGCGATCCCACCGGCAACTAACCACAGCACATCCCAGTTGATCTGTTTCAGCTCTTCTTTGCCCATGATGCCAGTGAGGGTGAACACGGCCAGTGGAATAATCGCCACCACATAAGTGTTCATACCATGCCATGAGGTGGTCATCCACAGCACTATGGTTAAAGCAAACGTGATGTAGACCAGCATGGCACGCCAGCCGCGTTGAAATTCGCCTTTGAGTTTCAAGGTCATTGTGGCTTGTGAGGAGGGGAAAAGCTTTTGCAGTAAGAACCAAGCGATGGTCAGTTGTACCAGTACGAACGGCAATCCCATCATCATCCATGACAGAAAATCAATGCTGTTTTCGCCCGTTAGATACTGCAGTGCGATAGCGTTAGGTGGCGTGCCGATCGGGGTTGCGATGCCCCCTGTGTTGGCCGCAATCGGAATGCATACCACCAGAGCTTTGATGCCTAAATCCCCTTTGGGGGCAGACGCAACAATAGGGCCAAGCAGCGCCAACATCATCACTGTGGTCGCTGTGTTGGACATAAACATCGAGAAAACTGAGGTGATCAGCATTAACCCGAGCATGATGTACTTAGGCTGGTGGCCAAAAGGTTTGAGTAGCACTCGTGCTAAGTTGTTATCCAATTCGTATTTAGATGCGGCGATGGCTAAAGCAAAACCGCCCATAAACAAAATGATAATGGGAGAGGAGAAGGCACTGAAAATATCGGTGTATTTAAGGAGTTCACCGAGCGGATGATGCGGATCGGGCACTCGAAAGCCATGCAAGCCTTTATCGGAAATCATGACGAGTTCAAGGGCAATGATCAGGATCGACGTGGCAAACACAGGAACAGGCTCCAACACCCACAGCAGTGCAGCAAGAAGGAAAATGGCCAGTAAACGGTGTTGAACCAAGGTGAGATCTTGAATCGGGATTGCATCAATCGGCATCAATAGTACGCCCAACGGCAGTAAGAAACAGATCAGGAGTTTGACGAGTAGACCTCGTTCCAGTTGCGGCATGGGCTTTCCCTCTTGGCTCAAGTGAAAGCTTAGAGTAAGCGACTGAAATCTATGGGTCTTAGAGGGCGGTTAAATTTTTGGGTTTTGCTATCAGTGACAGTGCAGATGTGTGGCGAGCTTCAAAAGACAACATCCCAGCCGAAGCTGGGATGTTGAGTCTTCCGACTTGAAGCAGCGTTGGTGTTGGCTGCAACTCTAAGTCGTATATTAAGCTTGGTGTGCGTAGGGCTCGCCCATGCGGGTTGGTGCGCCCAGTGCCATGCTGTCATCAAAGCGAATAGCTTGTTTGGCAAACAGGTTGATCACGGTGGAGCCCAGTTTAAAGCGACCCATCTCTTCGCCTTTTTTGAGAACCACTGCTTGGTTACCGTTGGCTGGGTAGTCCCAACGATAAACGGTGTTGCCACGCGGCGGAGTCACGGTGCCCGCCCAAACCAGTTCAATACTGCCGACAATGGTGGCGCCAACCAGCACTTGTGCCATTGGGCCAAATTCTGTATCGAAAATACACACCACACGCTCGTTGCGGGCAAACAAGTTCGGTACATTTTCCGCTGTCAGAGGGTTTACCGAGAACAGATCGCCCGGTACGTAGATCATTTGGCGCAAAGTGCCATCACAAGGCATATGTACGCGGTGATAATCACGTGGCGAGAGATACAGAGTCGCAAAATCACCATCACGGAATTCTTCCGCGAGCTTGGCATCACCACCGAGCAGCTCTTGGGCTGAGTAAGTGTGGCCTTTGGCTTGGATAAGTTTACCGTATTCAATCGCACCAAACTGACTCACGCACGCATCGGCAGGATGGGTGATCACCTTTTCGCCTTCAGCGATAGGGCGCACGCCAGCTTTTAGCTCACGCACAAAAAATTCATTAAACGTCTTGAAGTGAGTCGGATCAGAGTGCAGAGCCTCGTCCATGTTGACGTTATATTGCTTGATGAACCAGCGGATGATGGCCGTGGTCAGGCTGCCTGCACGCGCAGACGCCAACTTGCCAACCAAGCGGGTCAGGGCATGTTGTGGAATCCAATATTGCAGTCCAACTTTAATCTTATCCATGGTTTACATTCCAATAGAGTGGTGATGGGCGCGAGATGTTACTGAAAATCGCGCCTTCTGTCAGTAGATGCTCTAAACTTGCTAACAATTTGCTCTTACAGATCGGCTTTTTTGCTGCGCGAATACTGCCGATTGGCTTTGTTTTCCGTCATGCTTTGCACAATTCGATGATAATTATCAAAACGCAGTGCGCTGATTTCTCCCTTGCTTACGGCCTCACGCAACAAGCAACCCGGGTCATCCCCATGTTTGCAATCACGAAATTTACAGCCGCCTAAGTAAGGGCGAAATTCGACATAAGCTTTGGTGACATCATCGGTTTCTAAGTGCCACAAACCAAATTCACGTACCCCGGGTGAGTCAATCAAATCACCTCCACTTGGAATGTGATAAAGCCGTGCGGCGGTAGTGGTGTGTTGGCCTAAGCCAGACGTTTCAGAAATCGCCCCTTCTTCCACATCTTCTTCCAATTCTGGAAGTAATGCATTGACCAAACTGGATTTGCCAACACCCGATTGACCCACAAACACGTTGGTGCGATCGCGCAGTTTCACTTCAAGATCCGCAATCCCTTCACCGATTTTCTTACTGACGTAGAGTACGTCATAGCCAATGGCACGGTAATCATTTAACCATGTGCTGTATTGCTCTCGAAGCTCTGGGCTGAGTAGGTCAATCTTGTTCAGTACGATGAGTGGTGCAATCCCTAAGGTTTCAGAAGCAATCAAGTAGCGATCAATAATATTCAGAGAGAGCTCGGGTAATACCGACGACACGATCACCATTTGATCCACGTTTGCCGCAACGGGTTTGAGGCCATCGTAATAATCTGGGCGCACTAATACAGAGCTGCGAGCTTCCACCGCTTCTACCACACCGGAAATGCCTGCGAGAGTCTCGGCCCCAGGGCGCCACAGGACGTTATCGCCGGATACTAAACTTTCGATGCCGCGACGCAGGTTACAGCGATGAATTTCCCCCGTCACTGGATCTTCAATATCGGCATGTTGACCAAAGCGGGTAATCACTAATCCCGGTTGCGCACTGCCGAGCAAGGCCTCATCCCAAACGATAGACTCTTCTTGTTTGAGTTTTTTATGTTGGTTATTTCTAACCCGGCGTACTTGACCGTGTGTAAGCTTTTTCTTTTTTGTCACAGTGTTCTACTTACTCTCTGCTAGATATAAGGCGTATCAAATCTCAATTTGATACGTATCCTGTCGATCTGAATTTGGGTATAGTACCTCTTTTGTGAATAAACCCCTATAGGCGCACCATTATGTCTTTCAGCGACCAGAATCTGATTTGGATTGATTTAGAGATGACGGGACTTGATCCTGAAATGCACAAAATCATTGAGATGGCGACCATTGTTACTGACAGTGAGCTAAACATTTTAGCTGAAGGCCCAGTGATTGCGATTCATCAACCCGAATCCGAACTCGCGAAAATGGATGAATGGTGTACCACAACGCACACCGCAAGTGGCTTGGTGGCGCGTGTACGTCAAAGCCAAGTGAGTGAAGAAGAAGCCATAGATCAAACGCTCGCGTTTTTAAAGCAGTGGGTGCCGGAAGGCAAATCTCCGATTTGTGGCAACAGTATTGGTCAAGACAGACGTTTCCTTTACAAACACATGCCGCGTTTGGAAGCGTACTTCCATTATCGTTATATTGATGTCAGCACCATCAAAGAGCTGACTCGCCGCTGGCAGCCTGAAGTGCTAAAAGAGTTCAGTAAAACAGGTAGCCATCTTGCTTTGGATGATATTCGAGAGTCAATTGCTGAGCTTCAGTTCTATCGTAAGGCGGTATTCAAGATCTAATATCGGGTATTCAATGCTATAAAAAGAGCAATTGTTCGACATCTTGCATGCTTTTTCGGCAAGCGAAAAAAAAAAGAGTTTTTTTCACGAGAAGCTCTTGCATCACAAGAAAATGCTCTTATAATTCGCAGCCCTAAACGACGGAAAACGTTGTTGATGCGACACTAGCTCAGTTGGTAGAGCGCAACCTTGCCAAGGTTGAGGTCACGAGTTCGAACCTCGTGTGTCGCTCCA
>NZ_KK211325.1:26253-46387 GCF_000621645.1 Vibrio cholerae ATCC 14035
TGCGACACTAGCTCAGTTGGTAGAGCGCAACCTTGCCAAGGTTGAGGTCACGAGTTCGAACCTCGTGTGTCGCTCCAGTTTCATAGCCCTTATCGTGCTTAACGATAACACACGGACGCGGGGTGGAGCAGCTTGGTAGCTCGTCGGGCTCATAACCCGAAGGTCGTCGGTTCAAATCCGGCCCCCGCAACCAAATCTTTCGTAGATGCAGTAGCATCACGACAAATGCGACACTAGCTCAGTTGGTAGAGCGCAACCTTGCCAAGGTTGAGGTCACGAGTTCGAACCTCGTGTGTCGCTCCAAATTAATAGTTTCATCGTACTTAACGATGAAGTGCGCCACACTTGCTCATTTGATGAGTAAAACCTTGCCAAGGTTGAGGTCACGCCTTTTTGTTTTAAAGAAGGGAACCTCGTGTGTTGCTCCAGTTTCTTGCCTACTACAGAAAACTGAAGAAAAGATTTATTGCGTTTAGCGCTATATATGGACGCGGGCTGGAGCAGCTTGGTAGCTCGTCGGGCTCATAACCCGAAGGTCGTTGGTTCAAATCCAGCCCCCGCAACCAATTCTTTAAAGAGAGACTGTGCTCATGCGCAGATTTTTCTTTTTTAGGGTGTTTAGCATTTTGCTAAAGCTCTTTCTATAATGCTGTGAAGCATCATCTCAGTGAGTCATTCATTGCGCGTCAGCTCAATAATATCGCTCCCATGTATCAAATATTCTCTTTTCAAGCAGCCGAAAGCGTACCCGCTGACTACGGATTTCGCTTACTTTGGCGTCTTCATTAACAGAGTTATCCACAAAAAAAATCTGTGGATAAAACAGTTGATAAACTCTGTATCTTAGCTTTTCGAGTTGACTTATCTGAGGATCTTTGCTTGCTTCTAAGGCTTGGCTTAATGAGAGTTTTTTCTTAAGTTATTGTTTTTTATTAACTTGTTATTTTTATCTCTAAGCAAAAAATAGAGCACTAAGATCATTGCAGTCTAAAAACTTGATCCTAGTCATTTACCTAGGTTGTGATTAACTTTTTTTAGCGATAGAAAACAGCGTCTGATTAAAAATGTTGTCCACATAGCGCAAATTGGGATGGGCATCAAACAATCATTTCCTTAATTATGCAAGTTGCTCTATTCATGCATCCCTTGGCAGCCCCTTTTCAATAATGCGAATCAGGCGAGCATGCTGGCGAGGTGTGGCGGTCTTTTGGGTTTGCTCCTCCAAAGCCCAATGAATATGCTCATCAAGTAATTCACTTTGCCCCAGATGACGTTGGAGTGTATCAATAATCCGCGGAGAATAAGGAGCGTTGCCCATAGCAATGATCAAATTGCGCCGCCACTGTTGATGACCAATTCGCCGAATGGCTGAGCCTTCCATATTTTTCAGGAAAGTCGCCTCATCCCATTCAAATAACACTACTAAATCCGCATTGTTGAGACTTTGTCGGCGATGAAAGTCACTTTGCTGAGTTAAAGGGGCAAAGCGATTCCAAGGACAGACGAGTTGGCAGTCATCACAACCGTAAATTCGGTTGCCCATTGCGCGTCGAAACTCCAAGGGGATAACCCCTGAATACTCAATGGTGAGGTAAGAAACACAGCGTCGTGCATCCACTACGCCTTCGGCAACGATGGCATTGGTTGGGCAGCTTGTTATACACGCTGTACACTTGCCGCATTGATTTTCGCTTGGTTCATCAACGGGTAAGGGAATATCAACCAGTAATTCCCCCAAGAAGAACCAAGACCCGTTTTCTTTATCTAAAATCAGTGAATGTTTTCCTGTCCAACCTAATCCCGCTTTTTGTGCCAGAGGGCGTTCAAGAATCGGGGCGGAGTCGACAAAAGGACGGTAACCCAGTTTTCCCACTTCTTGTTCGATTTTTTCCCCCAGTTTTTTGAGCTGGTTTCGAACAAGCTTATGGTAATCACGTCCTAAAGCGTAACGGCTGATATAAGCTTGGTTGGGATCGCTTAAGTTGGAAGCAAACTGCGCTTGTGGTGGGAGATAGTTGATGCGAGCACTGATCACCCTAAGCGTTCCGGGTAAGAGTTCTGCAGGGCGTGCGCGCATCATGCCGTGCCTCGCCATCCAATCCATTTCACCGTGGTAACCTGCGTCTAGCCAAGCCTGCAATGCTGGTTCATGTTCACTTAAATCAACGTCGCAAATCCCGACTTTTTCAAAGCCGAGTTCGATCGCCCATTGTTTGATCTGATTTGCCAGTTGTTGGTAGTCCATGTCGGGTACTCAGGATAAGGGGCGAGGATCTTAACGGATCTTTTTGCCCTCTTCTAGCGTTAATCCTTGTGAGAGCTTGTAGGATCTACGATATTTTTCGCTTTGTTAACAGAACAGATCTTGTCTCTCAATTCCAACCCAGTTTACTATTCCAGTTCTTTTGATTTCTTTATAGTCAACAAAGACCCTGTCGAGAAAAGCGTAATGAACAGCAAGATTTTTTCCCTAAAAGATGAGCAAGCTACGATTGAATTAGGTCGTGCGCTAGCGCTGATATGCTCACAACAGACAACGCTTTATCTGCATGGCGATCTTGGCGCGGGAAAAACGACTTTCAGCCGAGGTTTTATTCGTGCCTTGGGACATCAAGGTAACGTCAAAAGCCCAACCTACACACTGGTTGAGCCATATCAACTCGGTATGTGGCAGGTCTATCATTTTGATCTTTATCGTTTAGCGGATCCTGAAGAACTCGAATTTATGGGGATTCGCGATTACTTTAGTGCAGATGCCATTTGTTTAGTCGAGTGGCCAGAAAAAGGGCATGGACTATTGCCAAATGCGGATCTTGATATCGATTTGCGTTACGACGGCGATCAGCGAGTTGCTACGCTGACAGCCAATAACCATTATGGATGCGACCTTTTGAGTCAGTTGGAGTTATGTTGAACGTTAGCCGTTTTGTATTCTTACTCTTTGGATTCGTTTTACTCGCGATCGCTCCTCAAACTTGGGCGAACGTTTTGGAAGGCGTGCGCGTGTGGCCTTCTCCTGATGAGACACGAGTGGTATTAGATGTCAAATCCGAGGTGGATTACAGCTACTTTACCCTCAGCTCTCCTGAGCGCTTGGTGGTTGACCTCAAACAGAGCACCTCTCGCGCTAAGTTACCGGTTAATGTCACTGAAAGTGGCATTTTATCGAAAGTTCGCGCTTCATCTCCCCCTGAAAAAAGTACATTTCGTTTGGTGTTTGAGCTCAAACAAAAAACAACGCCAACTTTATTTAAATTGGCTCCGACACCCGGTGGTCAATATGGCCATCGTTTAGTCATTGATATGCCACATGGCAAAGTGAGTGAGAGCTCTTCCGCCAGCACGCCGAGTTCACCCGCTCAAGTCAGTAAAGATGCCTCTCAACTCTTAGGGAATGACGATATTGTGGTGGCGATTGACGCGGGACATGGCGGTGAAGATCCTGGTTCCATTGGTCCTACACGCAAATATGAAAAAGACATCACCTTGAGCGTGTCTAAAAAGTTGGCGGATCAACTCAATGCAGTGCCGGGAATGAAAGCGGTACTGACTCGCCGTGGTGACTATTTTGTAAATCTGAATAAACGTACGGAAATTGCGCGTCGTAGCAAGGCGCACTTGTTGGTTTCGGTGCATGCGGATGCGTTTCATACTCCACAGCCGCGCGGGGGATCGGTGTTTGTGCTGAATACCCGCCGTGCCAATACCGAAATTGCCCGTTGGGTGGAAAATCACGAGCAACAATCTGAATTGCTGGGCGGTGCTGGCGAAGTACTTTCGAAAACCAATAACGATCGTAACGTGAGTCAGACCCTACTGGATCTGCAGTTTAGCCATTCGCAAAAAGAGGGCTATAAAGTCGCGACGAATATTTTGCGTGAAATGGGCAAGGTGGCGCATCTGCATAAAACCGAACCCGTTAATGCAAGTTTGGCGGTATTGAAGTCACCAGACATCCCATCGGTACTGGTGGAAACAGGCTTTATCTCTAACCCATCAGAAGAAAAATTGCTGATTCAGCGCAGTCATCAAGATAAGTTAGCTCGCGCTTTAGCCACGGCGATTGTGCAGTACTTTGAAGATAATCCGCCAGAGGGCACACTGTTTGCCAACCGAGGTAAAGCTCAGAAACACAAAGTGCAGCGTGGAGAATCAATTGGTCTGATTGCTAACCAGTATGGGGTCAGTGTCGATGCTTTGAAAAAAGCCAACAACCTCAAGTCTTCGACGATTTCGGTTGGGCAACTGCTGACTATTCCAGCTTCTTCAGCACCAAACCCAGTACCTGTTCCTGTGATGGCAAATCCTGTAGAAACGGAAACTATTACCCATGTGGTAAAAACGGGCGATTTTCTCGGTAAACTTGCCACCACCTATAAGGTTTCAGTGGCTTCGATAAAAAAAGAGAACAATCTGAAATCGGATACTCTAGTGCTCGGGCAGAAGCTGAAAATCACGGTGAGTTTAAAAGATAAGCCGCTGCGTAAGCACAAGGTGCAGCGCGGTGAATTCCTGAGCAAAATCGCTGATCAATACAATGTTAGCGTTGATAGCATTCGCCAAGCCAACCAGCTACGCACTGACCAATTGTTGGTTGGGCAGCAACTGATTATCCCGAATAAATAAGCGCTCATGACGATTCGAATCCTACCCGCCCGTTTAGCCAACCAAATTGCAGCGGGTGAAGTTGTAGAAAGACCGGCTTCAGTAGTCAAGGAGTTGGTGGAAAACAGTTTAGATGCTGGAGCCACTCGAATTGATATTGATCTCGAGAAGGGGGGCGCTAAGCTCATTCGTATTCGCGATAATGGTTCGGGTATTGATAAGGACGAACTAGGGCTTGCGCTGAGTCGTCACGCGACCTCTAAAATTCACACCCTCGATGATCTGGAAGCGATCATGAGCCTTGGTTTTCGTGGCGAGGCCTTAGCCAGTATTAGCTCAGTCTCACGCTTAACCCTTACTTCGCGCACGGTAGCTCAAGAAGAAGCGTGGTCTGCCTACAGTGAAGGCCGTGATATGGCGGTCAAGTTACAGCCCGCGGCTCACCCCGTGGGTACGACTGTGGAAGTGCTGGATCTCTTTTTCAATACCCCGGCACGGCGTAAATTTCTGCGCACCGAAAAAACCGAATTTACCCATATTGATGAGCTGCTCAAACGAATTGCTCTGAGCCGTTTTGATGTCAGCTTTACTCTGCGCCATAACGGAAAAATCGTGCGTCAGTATCGCGCTGCAACGACTTTACCGCAGCAGGAAAAACGTTTAGCTGCGGTGTGTGGCAACCCGTTTGTGCAACATATGTTACGCATTGAGTTAGAGCACCAAGGGCTTAAACTGCATGGCTGGATCACCACACCCGAAGGAGCGCGCCAGCAGAGCGATCTGCAATACTGTTACGTAAACGGCCGGATGATGCGTGATAAGCTGATCAATCATGCGATTCGC
This sequence comes from Vibrio cholerae ATCC 14035, assembly GCF_000621645.1. GTDB lineage: Bacteria > Pseudomonadota > Gammaproteobacteria > Enterobacterales > Vibrionaceae > Vibrio > Vibrio cholerae. Next base: position 31,702 of record NZ_KK211325.1, read on the forward strand.
CAAAGCTACGAAACCAGCTTACGTGTCGATCAATTTGCTACCTATGTGCTGTTTATTGAACTCGATCCTCATCAAGTGGATGTCAACGTGCATCCAGCCAAGCATGAAGTGCGCTTCCATCAAGCTCGCCTCGTTCATGATTTCATCTATCAAGCCTTAAGCAGTGCGCTAGTACAAGGTGCGCAGGTGATGGCTCCGACCATTAATGAAGGGGCGTTTCATTTACCTCACTGCGCGGAAGAGGTGAATCCTCCGGTTGTGCCGATGATCGATACCACGCAACAAGAAAGAGTGTGGCAAGCGGTGCAAAATACGCCAGATTATCCGCGCAAAGCTCCACGTGATAACGATAGGGATGAGAGCGATAATCCGCAGGTTAGAGAGCGAGCGGTCAGTAATCCTTGGGTGGCTTCACCCAAGACTGCAAGTACTGGCAAAGAAAGATATGGTTCGGCATCCGTCAGCAAAAAAGAGGCCGCGGTTTATCAAACCTTGATGCAAACTCCCGATTTATCGGATGAAGAACCGAGTACTGCCAGTACCATCGTCTCATCAATTGAAGCCGTCAAGGCTAATATTGCTATCGAAAAACTGGGTAAAGCGATCCAAGTGGTCGCGGGACAGTACCTGTTGATGAGTAGCCCACAAGGCTGTGTGCTTATCTCGCTATACCAAGCTCAGCAACTCAAACTGCGTGGATTACTCAATGCTCAGCATGGTGCGCTGAAAGCGCAGCCACTGCTGGTGCCACTCGCGCTAAAACTGAATGAATCTGAATGGCAAGTGGCGCAGCGTCATTCATCGGCCCTGTTGCAACTGGGTATTGAGCTGAAATCGCGCACCAATCACAGCATTATGGTGATGGCGGTTCCGCAGCCGCTGCGCCAGCAAAATTTACAGCAATTGCTGCCGGATCTGTTATCTTACGCGGCGAGTTGTTCGGAAAGCCAAGCCTTGAGCCATCAAGCGTTGGCGGATTGGTTAACTCAACGCATCGTTGTAGAAAAAAGAGACTACACTTTAGCCGAGGCGATCGGCTTGATCGCAGAGCTGGAGCAGCTCTGGCAAGGCAACTTGCCTTTGCAAGACCCGCATTTTATTACTTTGGTGGATTTTTCCGCCTCAATTACAGCATTACACTCATGACTCAAAAGTTACCTCTCGCCCTCTTCTTAATGGGCCCAACGGCCTCTGGCAAAACGGATTTAGCCATTCGCTTACGTCAGAAATATCCGGTGGAGATCATCAGCGTCGACTCGGCACTGATTTATCGAGGGATGGACATAGGCACCGCAAAACCGGATGCTCAAGAGCTAGCACTCGCACCGCACCGTTTGATCGATATTCTCGATCCGAGTGAAGCGTATTCGGCTGCCGATTTTCGTCGTGATGCATTAAAAGAGATGGCGGATATCGTCGCTCAGGGCAAAATCCCACTGTTGGTGGGAGGCACAATGCTCTACTTTAAAGCCTTACTCGAAGGGTTATCACCACTACCTGCCGCGGATCCCGTGATTCGCCAGCAGATCGAACTGGAAGCTGAAAAGCTTGGCTGGCAGGCGTTACACGATCAGTTACAACAGATTGATCCCGTCTCAGCACAGCGAATTCATCCCAATGATCCACAAAGATTGTCGCGGGCATTGGAAGTTTATCGAATTTCAGGTAAAACTCTTACTGAACTGACACAAACCAAAGGGGAAGCAATTCCTTATCGGGTGCTGCAGTTTGCAATTGCTCCCAAGGAAAGGGCAGAACTCCATCGTCGGATTGAACTTCGCTTTGAGAAGATGGTCGAATCAGGGTTTGAAGAAGAGGTCAAAGCATTATATGCCAGAGACGATCTTCATCCGGATCTTCCTTCGATTCGCTGCGTCGGTTACCGACAGATGTGGGATTACTTAGACGGTCATGGAACCTTAGATGAAGCGATTTATCGCGGCATCTGTGCCACCCGTCAATTGGCCAAGCGACAGATCACCTGGTTACGCAGCTGGGATGATTTAACTTGGTTAGATAGCGAAAACGTTGATCAAGCCGTTGAAACGCTCTCGAATGCGATAGCTTCCAACGAAATAAGCTGTGTATAATGTGATCGCTTTTGCGTGATGTACCCCGGAAAGGATCCGCTATTGGTACTCTGTTGAGCATCGGTAGCAACGGGGATTTTGATTCGTTTAGCTCAGATGCAAGGCTGCATATAATTCTGCTGCACCGCTAGCTAAATAATTACTAGAAAAGACAAAATAAGGAAAAACAAAATGGCTAAGGGGCAATCTCTACAAGACCCATTTCTGAATGCACTACGTCGTGAACGTATCCCTGTTTCTATCTACCTTGTGAACGGCATTAAACTGCAAGGTCAGATCGAATCATTTGATCAATTTGTGATCTTGCTGAAGAACACAGTAAACCAAATGGTTTACAAGCATGCGATTTCTACTGTGGTTCCTGCTCGTCCAGTTAGCCACCACAGCGGCGACCGCCCAGCATCGGATCGTCCAGCAGAGAAGTCTGAAGAGTAATTCTTTGCACAATTATTTAAGGAGTTGATCGCTTGTTTGACCGTTATGAAGCCGGTGAGCGAGCCGTACTTGTTCATGTCAACTTCACGCAACGGGGTGAGTGGGAAGATCTGAGCGAATGTAAAATGCTCATTTCTTCCGCAGGGGTGACAACACTGCATGTGGTAACAGGCAGTCGTCAGACCCCTCACCCTAAATATTTCGTTGGTGAGGGCAAAGCCCAAGAAATCGCCGAAGCCGTGCAAATGCATGGTGCTAATGTGGTGATTTTTAACCACGCTCTTTCTCCTGCCCAAGAACGTAACCTCGAAAGACTGTGCCAATGTCGAGTCATTGATCGTACAGGTCTTATCCTTGATATCTTCGCTCAACGTGCTCGTACCCATGAAGGCAAGCTACAAGTCGAGTTGGCTCAGTTGCGCCATATCTCTACTCGCTTAATTCGTGGCTGGACGCACTTAGAAAGACAAAAAGGCGGGATTGGTTTACGTGGGCCGGGTGAAACCCAGCTTGAAACAGACCGACGTTTACTGCGTGAACGGATTAAAGCGATTTTGCGCCGCTTAGAAAAAGTGGCCAAACAGCGTGAACAAGGGCGCCGTGCTCGTAGCCGTGCAGAAATTCCAACCATCTCGTTGGTGGGTTATACCAACGCAGGGAAATCTACCCTGTTTAACCGAATCACTGAAGCCGGTGTGTATGCGGCGGATCAATTGTTCGCAACACTCGATCCTACTTTGCGTAAAATCGATCTGGTGGATGTAGGGCCGGCCGTTTTAGCCGACACAGTAGGTTTTATTCGCCATCTTCCGCATGATCTTGTTGCGGCTTTTAAAGCGACGTTACAAGAGACACAAGAAGCTGACATTTTGTTACATGTTGTTGATGCCAGTGACGAACGCTTTCGTGAGAATATCCAAGCGGTAGAGACTGTTTTACAAGAGATTGATGCTCATGAAGTCCCCACTTTGTTGGTGATGAATAAGATCGATAATCTCGAAGAGCAATCTCCACGTATAGAACGGGATGATGAAGGCGTTCCGAGAGTAGTGTGGATCTCTGCCATGCAGGGCGCGGGTACTGAGCTACTCTTTGAGGCATTGAGTGAGCGTTTGGCTAGCCAAGTGGTGGAGCATCACTTACGTATTCCGCCGCGACATCAAGGACGTATCCGTAGCACATTTTTCCAAATGAACTGTATTCAACAGGAAGAGTATGATCCGGAAGGCAATTTACTGATCACTGTGCGGATGCAACAGGTCGATTGGGCTAGACTAGAAAAACGAGAGCAAGCAGATTTATGTGACTTTATAGTTACTTAAAGGACTGCTAGAGTATAACGTCATATCAAATGATGGAGTTTTCTAATGGCGTGGAATGAGCCTGGTAATAATAACGGCAACAATGGCCGCGATAATGACCCATGGGGGAACAACAATCGCGGTAACAAAGGTGGCCGAGATCAAGGACCGCCAGATTTAGACGAAGTGTTTAATAAACTGAGTCAAAAGCTGGGGGGCAAGTTTGGTGGCAAAGGTGGTAAAGGCCCTTCGTTTTCCGGTGGCGGTGCGATTGGCTTTGGTGTCATTGCAGCTATCGCTGTTGCGGTTTGGTTCTTTACTGGTTTTTATACCATCGGTGAAGCTGAGCGCGGCGTTGTGCTACGCCTTGGCAAATACGACCGCATTGTTGATCCGGGTCTGAACTGGCGTCCACGCTTTATTGATGAAGTGACACCAGTCAACGTGCAAGCGATTCGCTCTCTGCGCGCCTCTGGCTTGATGCTGACCAAAGATGAAAACGTGGTAACGGTATCGATGGATGTGCAATATCGTATTGCCGATCCATACAAATACTTGTATCGCGTGACCAACGCGGATGACAGCTTGCGTCAAGCAACGGACTCTGCGCTTCGTGCCGTAGTCGGTGACTCACTGATGGATAGCATCCTAACCAGTGGTCGTCAGCAAATTCGCCAAAGCACGCAGCAGACACTCAACCAAGTCATCGATAGCTATGATATGGGCTTGATGATTGTTGATGTGAACTTCCAGTCGGCTCGTCCACCTGAGCAAGTAAAAGATGCCTTTGACGATGCGATTGCAGCCCGTGAGGATGAAGAGCGTTTCATTCGCGAAGCGGAAGCTTACAAGAACGAAATTTTGCCTAAAGCCACAGGCCGTGCTGAGCGTCTGAAGAAAGAAGCGCAAGGTTACAACGAGCGCACCATCAATGAAGCGCTCGGTCAGGTTGCTCAGTTTGAAAAGCTGTTGCCTGAGTATCAAGCTGCACCGAAAGTAACCCGTGACCGTCTCTATTTGGATGCGATGGAGCAGGTGTATAGCAATACTTCAAAAGTACTGATTGATTCTGAATCGAGCGGTAATCTGCTTTATCTGCCGATTGATAAGTTAGCGGGTCAAGACAATAAAACGGCGCAGCCGCGTCCAAATAAGTCTTCATCAGCCTACGATCAAATTGAGCTTGAATCACAAACGACAGAAACGAATACCGACACTCAGTCGCGTAGCACCACACGTCAAGGGAGATACTAAGAATGCGTAAGTTATTAATCCCTAGTATCGTTCTGATCATCGCTGCTTTATTGATGTCGATGTTCGTGATCCCAGAGGGCGAGCGCGGAATCGTGATCCGTTTTGGTCGAGTGTTGAAAGACAATAACGATCTGGCGAGAATTTATGAACCGGGTCTGCATTTTAAAATGCCACTGTTTGATCGTGTAAAAACCTTAGATGCACGTATTCAAACCATGGATGGCCGTTCAGACCGTTTCGTGACGTCCGAGAAAAAAGACGTGATCATCGATACTTACGTTAAGTGGCGTATCGAAGATTTCGGCCAATACTACTTGGCAACCGGTGGTGGTAATGCGTTGACCGCAGAAGCCCTATTGGAGCGTAAAGTGACTGACGTCTTGCGTTCTGAAATCGGTGCGCGTGAAATCAAGCAGATCGTTTCTGGCCCTCGCAATGTTGCCGTGTTACCTGAAAATGCAGATTCTTCTGAATTGACGACGGAAGCGGCAAAAGAAGCGATGGAGATTGATGGTCAGCGTGATCAAATCATGTCTGAAGTACTGAACGATACTCGTGAAAGTGCGATGAAAGACTTAGGGGTATATGTGGTCGACTTCCGTATGAAGAAGATCAATCTACCGGATGAGATCAGCGAATCTATCTATCGCCGTATGCGTGCGGAACGTGAATCGGTAGCTCGTAAGCACCGTTCACAAGGTCGTGAAAAAGCGGAAGTGATCCGTGCGCAAGCCGAGCTTGAAGTAGCAACCATTCTTGCTGAAGCAGATAAGACGGCGCGTGTGACTCGTGGTACTGCAGATGCAGAAGCCGCGAAGATTTACTCGGATGCTTATAAGAAAGATCCTGAGTTCTTCAGCTTCCTGCGTTCACTGCGCGCCTACGAGAAATCGTTTAACAGCAAAAATGATATTCTGGTATTGGATCCAAACAGTGAGTTCTTCCAATACATGAATAATGCGAAAGGCGCAGCCGCCAAGTAAGCATGAGTTAACGTTATTAATTCAAGGCTCCGTAAGGGGCCTTTGTTATTTGGAGTCAATATGTCGCAGACACTTTGGGTGGCACTAGGTTTAGTGTTGATCGTTGAAGGGCTAGGACCCTTATTCGCGCCGAGAGGATGGCGTCAGATGGTGGCACAATTGAGCTTACAACCGGATAATCAGTTGCGGCGCATCGGCGGTTGTTTGGTGGTGGCTGGTGCGGTGATAGCCTACGTTTTCGCTCGTTAAGATCGCGAATTACGTAGGCTTCCAGTGGAAAATGATTCCATCAGTAGTGTGGAGGCGGCGTTTCGTGCGCAGGATCCGCTAGAGTGGAAGTGTCCATATTTTTGACTTTACCGACCACGTATTTCATCTGATCTTGCATCTTACTGAGCAGCAGTTGCTGCTGGGTTAATGCATCATTAAGAGTTTCGATGGTTTGCTCTTGAAAAGCTAATTTGCACTCTAAATCTTCAATGCGCTCTTGAAGTTGGGTTAGCGACATCTCTTGCATTTTCAGTTCTCCATTAGCCAAGCTTGAGCGATACCCGCAGAGCTGCCCGCTACGGCGCGCTGTTGGGCGTCAAAAGCCGCATCATACACGACAGCTTGGGTAGGACCGTGATCTTTTTTGTTTTCAGATTCGAAGCTGGCGATTTTCTTACCATCTTGCGTATTCCATACTTCGACTAATCCAGAGGGAGTTCCCGTGATCAGCTTTTTTCCATCATCAGAAAAGCGAGCGGTGGAAAAAATTAGTTGGCGTCGAAAACTCTGTAACTGGATAGGTTTGCTGTCTGCGGTGAGATCCCAAATGAGCGCTTGATTGCCACCATCTGAAGTAAACGCCAGTTTACCTTCTCGTTGTAAAGTGACCCGATTGACTCGCTGCTCATGTTCAAATTGGCGAACGATTTGCCCAGTCTTGGTATCCCATAAATAAGCGTGATAGTCATTGCCTCCGGTGAGCGCATAGCGTCCATTGGCAGAGAGCGCGACAGAATTGACTTTTTCACGGTGAGCAAGGAACTCCATGCGGCGGCCGCTGACTAAGTCAACGTAAATCGCTTTGCCATTGGTCAATCCGAGCAGTACCTGTTCGCCATCACTGGAGAGATCAACATCGCGGATCAGCCCATCGGTAATCGACCAAAGTCCTTTGCCTTGGGTCCAAGCGAGATCCCAAACTGCAAAGTTATTCTGGCTTGCGGTGACTGCGAAACGTTCGCTATCCGCGATACGGATCACGGAAACAGGGTTAGCTTGTGGATCTTGCGCGCCAAGATCGGCAAGTTTCTTATCTTGCAACAGATCCCATAGTACTAACTGCTGCTGCTTGGAATAGATAAGAGCAAATCGGCCGTCACGACTTAAGCCAAAGGCGGTTGAACCTTCAGGGGCTAAGTCCCATTGCTGCTCTGCTTGGTGGGTAAAAAAACAGCCACTTAACATTAAGATGACAAGCAAAGCGCAGAGTGAGTGATAAATTCTTCGCATCAAGTCGAATTATCCGTTTGTTGTGTAAAGACAATCATGAAACATATCGCTATATTGGTACAACTCTTTGTTGTGCACCAGTTGGTTGCTGGTTTTTGTGCACAACGCCAAAAGGATTACCTCATAATTGGAGAACCCGATGAAATCACTTTTTAAAGTGTCACTGCTGGCTGCGACGGTAATGCTCGCGGTTGGTTGTCAGAAAGAAGAAGCACCAAAAACCGAAACCACGCCTGCCGCACAAACCGCAGCAGCGAAAACGGTTGAGTTCAAGTCTGAAGATGATAAAGCGGCGTACGCAATTGGCGTATCGTTTGCAAACTATCTTAAAACCAGTATTGAGAAGCCAAGTGAAATTGGCATCGATCTGAACAAAGATCTGGTACTGAAAGGTATTGAACATGTGTTTGCTGGCAACCCAGAAATGAGCGAAGAAGAGACACGTGCTGCGCTTGAAGCGTTAGATAAGCGTGTGGCTGAAACCATGCAAGCCAAAGCCGCTGAAAAAGCAGCAGAGAACAAGAAGAAAGGTGATGAGTTCCGCGCCCAATTCGAGAAAGAGTCTGGTGTTGTAAAAACACAATCGGGTCTGCTGTATCAAGTGATGACACCAGCAGAAGGTGATAAGCCAAAAGATACCGATACTGTGCAAGTTCACTACAAAGGTACCTTGATTGACGGTTCGCAATTCGACAGCTCTTATGAACGTGGCGAGCCTGCGACTTTCCCTCTAAACCGTGTGATCCCAGGCTGGACCGAGGGTGTACAACTGATGTCAGTCGGTTCTAAGTTTAAACTGGTTATTCCGCCTGAACTGGCTTACGGCGAGCAAGATACGCCAACCATTCCTGCCAACTCAACCTTAGTGTTTGAAGTGGAATTGTTGAAAATTGAAAACGGCAAAGACGCTGCTCAGTAATCAATAATCCCGGGCTCGATGTTGAAACGAGCAGAGGAATAGAAGAAGGCCTGACGTTGTGCAGGCCTTTTTGTATGCGCGGATTCTAATAAGAACTTGTCCTAAATCACTTGTTGGTGATATTCAAGAATCGTGGTTTAAAATTTTCTGATAAACTTACAGCAATTTGTTGATTTTTCATTCTAAGGTTTAAGCACAGTGACAATGACAGAAACCATGAATGTCGATTTACTGCTTGAGATGGAATCGGTGCACGTAAAGCCGTTTACGGAGCACGATAAAGTGATTCTGCGCTCTTACGAGGCGGTAGTTGATGGTATCGCGAGCCTGATTGGCCCATTTTGTGAAATCGTTCTGCACTCGCTTGAAGATCTCAATACATCGGCGATCAAGATTGCCAATGGTGAAAACACAGGCCGTCAAGTGGGATCGCCAATTACCGATATGGCCTTGAAAATGCTGCGTGATATAGAAGGATCTGAGCGTAACTTCTCCCGCTCTTATTTCACGCGCGCCAAAGGTGGCGTATTGATGAAATCGATCACAGTTGCGATCCGTAACGGTGAGAATCGAGTGATTGGTCTACTCTGTATCAACGTCAACCTCGATGCGCCTTTCTCACAAGTACTGAAATCGTTTATGCCAACTCAAGAAGCGCAAGAGGCGGCCTCTTCGGTTAACTTTGCCAGTGATGTGGAAGAGCTGGTGGATCAAACCGTTGAACGTACCATCGAAGAAATCAACGGTGATAAGTCAGTCTCGAACAATACCAAAAATCGTCAAATCGTGATGGCGTTGTTCGATAAGGGGATTTTCGACATTAAAGATGCGATCAACCGAGTCGCCGATCGGCTGAATATCTCTAAACATACTGTGTATCTCTATATTCGTCAGCGTAAAACTGAGGATGATGAGAAGTGAAACCACTCACTTACACCTTAGTCGTGAACGGGCCACAATACGGTACGCAATCGGCTCGCAACGCCTATCTGTTTGCTAAAGCGCTGATTGAGAAAGGGCATATTTTAAAAAGCGTGTTTTTTTATCAAGACGGTGTGCTTAATGGCTCGTCAACGCATGTACCAGCCAATGATGAGTTTAACCTGCTACAAGGTTGGCAATCTCTTGCTCAATCCCATCAAGTACAACTTGAAACTTGTGTTGCAGCAGCGCTGCGCCGTGGTGTTGTGAGTGAGCAAGAAGCGTCGCAACACGGCTTAGCGAGCCATAACCTCGCGGCTCATTTCACTCAAGCGGGACTGGGCAGTTTGGCACAAGCATTACTGGAGCAAGATAGGGTGGTGCAGTTTTGAATAAAGTCGCATGGGTATTTCATACGCCGCCTCATGGTAGCACGGCAGGGCGAGAAGGCTTAGATGCCATTCTTGCAACGTCGGCCTACAGTGAAGAACAAGCCCTATTTTTTGTTGGCGAAGGTGTGTTGCAGTTGGTCAATCATCAGCACCCCGAATCGATTTTAAGTCGTGACTATATTTCAGCATTCAAGCTTTTGGATCTCTACGACATTGAAGCGCGTTATGTCTGCCAACAGAGTTTGGTTAGCTGGGGGCTGAGTGAACAAGATTTACTGATTGAGGTGGAAGTGGTTGATGCTCAAGCTCTGGCGCAGTTACTGCACCACTACGATCAGTTACTGACTTTCTAAGGAGCCCCTATGCTACATATTGTTAAGCACTTAGAAAAACTCCCTTTGCTTAGTGCTTATTTACTCGATGGTGATGTTGTTCTATTGACGGAGAATGCTGTCTACGCGGCGGCAGTACATTCACCATATCAAGCGAGTATTAACGATCAGAACCTATGGTTGGTGCTTTATGAGGATCTGCATGCGCGTGGTTGGCTAGAAAAGTGCGATCCGCGTATTTCGGTTGTCACCATGAGTGACTTTGTTGATTTGACAGTAACTCATGATAAATCAATAACCTGGTAGGTTGTATTTTTCTAATTATCCTGAGCAGAACAACGCTCACACAGGATCACTAAAAAAGATCTGTATATTTCTTGACACACATCCCACTGCTGCATAGAATTTTGCGTCCCTATTTGTGCAAACTGTTTGCATGGAAGGGATAGATTTTTCACAAGCTTACTTTAAGTAAATCAGGAGCTAGTTAATGGCAACTATTAACCAGTTGGTTCGTAAGCCACGTGCTAAGCAAGTTGTTAAAAGCAACGTGCCAGCACTAGCTGCGTGCCCACAAAAACGTGGTGTATGTACTCGTGTTTACACTACTACACCTAAAAAACCTAACTCAGCACTTCGTAAAGTATGTCGTGTACGCCTAACTAACGGTTTTGAAGTTACTTCATACATCGGTGGTGAAGGTCACAACCTACAAGAGCACAGTGTTGTTCTGATCCGTGGTGGTCGTGTTAAAGACCTCCCAGGTGTTCGCTACCACACAGTTCGTGGTGCACTTGACTGTGCAGGCGTGAATGACCGTAAACAAGCTCGTTCTAAGTACGGTGTGAAGCGTCCTAAGTCTTAATGCCCTTCTTCTTATGAGAGAAGCGTTAAGTAAGGCCAAACACTAAAATTAAATTTTAATTTTGAAAAAACTGAAAAGTTTTGGATAACCTGAAGAAGACAACGGAGAATATTCCATGCCACGTCGTCGCGTCATTGGTCAGCGTAAGATCCTTCCAGATCCAAAGTTCAAATCTGAACTGCTGGCAAAATTCGTTAACATCCTTATGGTTGACGGTAAAAAATCTACTGCAGAGAAAATCGTTTACACTGCACTAGACACCATGGCTGAGAAATCTGGTAAAGATCACTTAGCTGTATTTGAAGAAGCTCTTGAAAACGTTCGCCCAGCGGTAGAAGTTAAATCTCGCCGTGTTGGTGGTTCAACTTACCAAGTGCCAGTTGAAGTACGTCCAGTACGTCGTAATGCTCTGGCAATGCGTTGGTTGGTTGAAGCTGCGCGTAAGCGTGGTGAAAAATCTATGGCTGCTCGTCTAGCTGCTGAAATGCTGGATGCGGCTGAAAACAAAGGTTCTGCTGTTAAGAAACGTGAAGACGTTCACCGTATGGCAGAAGCGAACAAAGCGTTCGCTCATTACCGCTGGTAATACCTTCTGTGCTGCGAGGTTCTCTCGCAGCACATTTCTATTTTCTAAGGTTGACCTTAGTAAGAGGATACAATCGTGGCTCGTAAAACTCCTATTGAGCGCTACCGTAACATCGGTATCTGTGCTCACGTAGATGCAGGAAAAACAACCACTACTGAGCGTATTCTGTTCTACACTGGCCTCTCTCACAAAATTGGCGAAGTTCACGACGGTGCTGCGACTATGGACTGGATGGTCCAAGAGCAAGAGCGTGGTATTACCATTACCTCTGCGGCCACCACCACCTTCTGGCGTGGTATGGAAGCGCAATTCCAAGAACATCGCATCAACATCATTGATACCCCTGGACACGTTGACTTTACGATCGAAGTAGAGCGTTCACTTCGTGTGCTTGATGGTGCAGTGGTCGTATTCTGTGGCACATCAGGTGTTGAACCTCAGTCTGAAACCGTTTGGCGTCAAGCTGACAAATACGGCGTTCCACGCATGGTATTCGTCAACAAAATGGACCGTGCCGGTGCAGATTTCTTACGCGTAGTAGGCCAAATTAAACATCGTCTTGGTGCGAACCCTGTTCCTATCCAACTCAACATTGGTGCAGAAGAAGAGTTCAAAGGTGTCATCGACCTTATCAAGATGAAAGCCATCAACTGGAATGAAGCCGATCAAGGCATGAGCTTCACTTATGAAGAAATTCCTGCGGATATGCTTGAGCTTGCCCAAGAGTGGCGTAACCACCTTGTGGAAGCCGCAGCCGAAGCCAGTGAAGAGTTGATGGAAAAATACCTTGAAGATGGTGAACTTAGCGAAGTAGAGATCAAACAAGCTCTGCGTCAGCGCACCATCAATAACGAAATTGTTCTCGCAGCTTGTGGTAGTGCATTTAAGAACAAAGGCGTGCAAGCAGTTCTGGATGCGGTGATTGAGTTTCTACCATCACCAACCGATGTTCCTGCGATCAAAGGTATTGATGATCGAGAAAACAGTGTTGAGCGTCATGCTGACGATAACGAACCGTTTTCTTCACTCGCGTTTAAGATTGCTACCGATCCTTTTGTTGGCTCGCTGACCTTTATTCGCGTCTACTCTGGAGTGGTTAACTCGGGTGATGCGGTTTATAACTCAGTGAAGCAAAAGAAAGAGCGCTTTGGCCGTATCGTACAGATGCATGCTAACAAGCGTGATGAAATCAAAGAGATTCGTGCGGGTGACATCGCTGCGGCTATCGGCCTGAAAGATGTGACTACGGGCGATACTTTGTGTGATCCGAATCATGTTGTGATTCTGGAGCGTATGGAGTTCCCTGAACCAGTAATTCAGATCGCAGTAGAGCCTCGCTCTAAAGCTGATCAGGAAAAAATGGGTATTGCTTTAGGTAAACTCGCAGCAGAAGACCCATCATTCCGCGTTGAGACTGACGCTGAGACGGGTCAAACGCTGATTTCTGGTATGGGTGAGCTTCACCTAGATATTATCGTCGATCGCATGAAACGTGAGTTTGGTGTCGATTGTAACGTAGGTAAACCTCAGGTGGCTTACCGTGAAACCATTCGTGGTAAATCGGAAGTGGAAGGTAAGTTCGTTCGTCAGTCAGGTGGTCGTGGTCAATACGGTCACGTATGGCTGAAAATTGAACCTGCTGAGCCTGGTCAAGGTTTTGTCTTCGTTGACGCAATCGCGGGTGGTGTGATTCCAAAAGAATTTATCAACCCAGTTGCGAAAGGTATCGAGGAGCAAATGAACAACGGTGTGTTAGCGGGCTATCCAGTGCTGGATGTCAAAGCTACCCTGTTTGATGGTTCATTCCACGATGTCGACTCCAGCGAAATGGCGTTTAAAATCGCTGGTTCTATGGCATTCAAGAAAGGTGCGCTTGAAGCTCAACCTGTTCTTCTTGAGCCGTTAATGAAAGTTGAAATAACCACTCCAGAAGACTGGATGGGTGATGTTGTGGGTGACTTAAACCGTCGTCGTGGCATCATCGAAGGTATGGATGAAGGCCCTGCGGGACTGAAAATCATCCACGCTAAAGTCCCATTGTCTGAGATGTTTGGTTATGCAACTGACCTGCGTTCTGCCACACAAGGCCGTGCTTCTTACTCTATGGAGTTTGCTGAGTACGCTGATGTGCCGAAAAATATTGCTGACGCAATTATCGCAGAGCGTGGTTAACCGTTGTTTGGTTAATAACGAATCTATTGCGCTGACGTGAGTTGGCGCATAAAATAGCAATTTCTGGCGCGCCTTGGGTACTGCTTACCCAAAGCGAATCATAACTAGGAAGGAACACGATCGTGTCTAAAGAAAAATTTGAACGTACGAAACCGCACGTAAACGTTGGTACTATCGGCCACGTTGACCACGGTAAAACAACTCTAACTGCAGCTATCTGTACTGTACTTGCAAAAGTATACGGCGGTAAAGCTCGTGACTTCGCGTCAATCGACAACGCACCAGAAGAGCGTGAGCGTGGTATTACAATCAATACTTCTCACGTAGAGTACGATACTCCAAACCGTCACTACGCACACGTAGACTGTCCAGGACACGCGGATTATGTTAAGAACATGATCACCGGTGCAGCACAGATGGACGGCGGTATCCTAGTTGTAGCGGCAACTGACGGTCCAATGCCACAAACTCGTGAGCACATCCTGCTGGGTCGCCAAGTAGGTATTCCTTACATCATCGTATTCATGAACAAGTGTGACATGGTTGACGATGAAGAGCTTCTAGAGCTGGTAGAGATGGAAGTTCGTGAGCTGCTGTCTGAGTACGATTTCCCAGGTGATGACCTGCCAGTAATCCAAGGTTCAGCACTAGGCGCGCTAAACGGCGAAGCACAGTGGGAAGCGAAGATTGTTGAGCTAGCAGAAGCACTGGATACATACATTCCAGAGCCAGAGCGTGCAGTAGACATGGCATTCCTGATGCCAATCGAAGACGTATTCTCAATCCAAGGTCGTGGTACAGTAGTAACTGGCCGTATCGAGCGCGGCATCCTGAAAGTGGGTGACGAAGTAGCGATCGTTGGTATCAAAGAGACAGTAAAAACGACCTGTACAGGTGTAGAGATGTTCCGTAAGCTGCTTGACGAAGGTCGTGCAG
>NZ_JHXR01000027.1 GCF_000621645.1 Vibrio cholerae ATCC 14035
TCCGATTTAAATTTTGTTTAACCCTAATGAAATGAGCACTATGGTTAGTGCTCATTTTTATAGTCTCGATTGCTCATTTCTCGCGGCTCGCTACAACCATTGTTGATGCCATGGTGTGGATGATCAATAAAGTGATGCTGATTGCGCCGATTGGTGTATTTGGCTTAATGGCTGATGCCGTGGGTACTTTTGGTTTCAGCGCGCTGATGGTGGTGTTTAAGCTGTTCGTCGTTTACGTAGCGGCGATTGCGATTTTTGGCTTTGTGGCTTACCCAGTCATGATCCAACTGTTCAGCAAAACATCGGCGAAAAAGTTCATTCAAGCAATGAAAAAGCCACAAGCGGTTGCACTGTCTACGGCCTCTTCTATGGCGACACTGCCTGTCACTATGGATACGGTGAAAAACGATCTGGGTGTGCGCAACTCAACGGCTTCTTTCGTACTGCCTTTGGGCGCGACCATCAATATGTCAGGTAACGCGATCTACTACGGTCTGGTGGCTATCTTCTTTGCTCAGCTGTTTAATATTGACCTGAGCATGGGCGCTTACATTGCGATCATCGTGACGGCGACTTTAGGTGCGGTTGGTCAAGCGGGTGTTCCGGGGCCTTCATTCCTTGTGGTGGCGGTTCTGCTCTCTGCCGGTATTCCTATTGAAGGTCTACCACTGCTGTTTGCACTGGATCGTATCTTTGACATGATCCGTACTGCGCTCAACATTACCGGCGATGCGGCTTGTGCAGTGATTGTGGATTCGATGATCACTGAGGAAGCGGCGGCTGAGCTGGAAAAACGTGAAGCTTAATCGCTGATCATTATCATTCATAAAAAAAGCCAGACATTAACTGTCTGGCTTTTTCTTTATTGAGTCACGGGCAAATTATCCCGCGAAGGAGATGGGTTCGCTTAGCGTCCCAACGCCTCTTTATAGTGCTGGCGACAGACTGAAACATACTTATCATTACCGCCAATCGCCACCTGATCCCCTTCGCTGATGGCGTTGCCATGCTCATCGGTACGGATCACCATGTTGGCTTTGCGTCCACAGTGGCAAATGGTTTTCAGCTCAATCAGTTTATCCGCCCATGAGAGTAGATATTTACTGCCTTCAAACAGCTCACCGAGAAAATCGGTACGCAAGCCGTAACACAGCACAGGGATATCCAGTTTATCCACTACTTCGGTCAGTTGGTAAACCTGCTCTTTAGAGAGAAACTGACACTCATCCATCAAAATACAGTGACGAGGTTCAGCCTCATGCAATGTTGCGATCACGTGCAACAGATCGGTATCGGCATGGAAAAGGTGCGCTTCGGCCTCAAGCCCAATCCGAGAACTCACTTTGCCAACACCAAACCGATCGTCGATCGCGGCGGTAAAAATCAGTGGGTTCATGCCGCGTTCTTGGTAGTTAAACGCCGATTGCAATAAGGTGGTCGACTTACCCGCATTCATTGCCGAGTAATAAAAGTACATCTGAGCCAAAGAAGAAATCCTGTTTGTATCATTTTACTGTCTGCGCTCTCGTGCCGCGCAGGTTAAAAAAAAGGGTGGCTAATGCCACCCTTTGCAAGGCGTTGATTACGCTTTATCTTTCGTTGCAAGCTTGACCGCAATCGCCAACTCTTCGAGGGCGGCAGGGTTTGCCAAACTTGGTGCATCGGTCATTAGACACGCGGCGGCTGTCGTTTTCGGGAAGGCAATGACATCACGGATGTTTTCCGTACCGCACAGCAGCATCACCAGACGATCCAGACCAAATGCCAGACCTGCGTGTGGTGGCGTACCAAACTTCAGCGCATCGAGCAGGAAACCAAACTTGAGACGTTGCTCTTCTGGCGTGATACCCAGAATGTCAAATACGGCTGATTGCATTTCTGCGTTGTGAATACGGACTGAACCACCACCGACTTCGTAGCCGTTCAATACCATATCGTAAGCGTTTGACAGCGCCTCTTCTGGGTTGGCTTTCAACTGCTCAGGAGAGAGGTTCAGAGGGGATGTGAATGGGTGGTGCATCGCTGCCACGTTACCTTCATCATCGCTTTCGAACATTGGGAAATCCACGACCCACAATGGAGCCCACGCCGATTCATTAGTAATACCCAACTCTTTACCCGCTTTCAGACGCAGTGCGCCCAGCGCTTCAGCAACCACTTTGGCAGAATCGGCACCGAACAGAATGATATCGCCAGTTTGCGCTTGAGTACGCTCGATAATCGCTTGAATGATCTCTTCAGTGAGGAATTTCGCTACAGGCGATTGAATACCTTCCATGCCCGCAGCCAAATCGTTGACTTTCAGCCATGCCAAGCCTTTTGCGCCGTAAATAGCCACAAATGCGGTGTACTCATCAATTTGTTTACGAGTCAGTGCTGCGCCACCTGGGATGCACAGTGCAGCAACGCGGCCTTTTGGATCGTTCGCTGGACCAGAGAACACTTTGAAATCGACGTCTTTCAGCAGATCCGCCACATCCACCAACTCCATTGGGTTACGCAGATCTGGCTTGTCTGAGCCGAAACGACGCATCGCTTCGCTGTAAGGCATGATTGGAAAATCGCCCAGATCCACATTCAGCAGTTCAAGCCACATTTCACGAATCATCTTCTCAGTCACTGCGCGTACTTGTTCTGCGGTCATGAAAGAGGTTTCAATATCGATCTGGGTGAATTCTGGTTGACGGTCAGCGCGCAAATCTTCGTCACGGAAACATTTTACGATTTGGTAATAACGATCAAAGCCAGACATCATCAGTAGCTGTTTAAACAGCTGTGGTGATTGTGGCAGCGCGTAGAAACTGCCTTTGTGTACACGGCTTGGTACTAGGTAGTCACGCGCACCTTCTGGTGTCGCTTTGGTCAACACTGGGGTTTCGATATCAAGGAAACCGTGTGTATCCAAGAAACGGCGTACAAAGCTTGAGGCTTTCGCACGCAGTTTAATGCGGTCACTCATCTCTGGGCGACGCAGATCCAAATAACGGTACTTGAGGCGTTGCTCTTCTGAGTTCTTTTGGTTGAAATCGAGCGGCAGAACATCTGAACGGTTAATGATCTCAAGGCTACGTGCCAACAGTTCTACTTCACCGGTTGCCATCTCTTTATTGACTTGGCTTTCTGGACGCGCACGCACTTCACCGGTCAATTTGATACAGAATTCGCTACGCAGTTGGTTAGCCACGGCGAATACATCCGCCATATCCGGATCCACTACTACCTGAACAATACCTTCACGATCTCGCATATCAATGAAGATCAGACCGCCTAAATCACGACGGCGATTAACCCAGCCGCACAGCTCTACAGTTTGTCCTACCAAGGACTTGTTCAGGTGACCACAATAATGGCTACGCATAGTGAATTTCCCAATCTCAATTAGTCATCAAATTTAACGCTGAAAGGTCGTGGAGTACTCGACAGACTGCCTATTCAGCAAAGTTCCATTTATACGCCGAAAGAGATTTAAGATCGACCTTCCCACGTACAATTTGTTGTCTTTTCTTACCCCTTGCTGCTTTTTAACGCAATAATCCCGTCAACCGGAGATTAAAGGCTAACCAGAAGGGAAAAATAGGCGCTGATTATAGCGCTAAAATCTCGTATTCTTCAAAACTCTCGTGATGATGATTTAAGGAGCTCGAGCAGAGTGACGTCCTCTCTTCCCTTGCGACTCGGTTTAACCCTGTGGTCTCACCCTGCATGGCAGAGTGAGTTTTATGGCAGCGGCACGCAAGCTTCTGAACGCCTTGCGAAATACGCCAGCGTTTTTCACACCGTGGAGGGGAATACCACCTTTTACGCGTCGCCCTCGCCCAGTACTGTGCTCAACTGGCGCGCCGCGACTCATGATGACTTTCGCTTCACCTTTAAGCTGCCCAAAAGCATTACCCACCAGCATTTACTGCGCGACTGTAAAGAAGAGCTGCTGAGTTTTTTGCGTTTAATGCAGCCCTTGCACGACCGAATTGGCATGTGGACGATTCAGCTGCCCGCCGCTTTTGGGCCTGAACATCTGGCGCAATTGAAAAACTTTCGAGACTGGTTTCCAGCCGATTTTCCACTGGGCGTGGAGGTGCGTCATTTGGCCTTTTTTGGCAAAGGCGAAGCGGAAAAAGCGCTCAATCAATGGCTGATTGAGCAAAACATTGATCGCATCATTATGGACAGTCGCCCCGTTTTTTCGGCGCTGCCGAATACCGAAGCGGTAATTGATGCGCAGCAGAAAAAACCGAAAGTGCCGGTGCATGCGATTGCCACCGCCAAGCATCCGATGATCCGTTTTATCGGCCATCCTGAGATTGAGGCCAACCTACCCTTTTTCGGTGCTTGGCTACATAAACTGCCCGAGTGGATTGCCCAAGGTAAGCAGCCTTATCTAATGATTCATACACCGGATAATGATTTCGCGCCTCAGCTGGCGGTGCAACTTTACCAACAATTACAACAGGCTATCGCGCTGCCTGACTTAGCCCCTTTTCCCGTCACACCAGAACAACCACAACTGAGCATGTTTTGAACTCACAATCCGGTACGGCTGATTTACCCTAAAGGCGATGTGTTTAATGACAGACGCTGCGATTTTTCATAAAATACGCGCCTTTTATTGAGCCAGCGCCACAAAAGCTGGCACAAGACGCTGCCATGAGGTCTGCTATGAACCCAAAAGATACTCTCTTTTCCGCACCCATCGATAAAATCGGTGATTTCACCTTTGACGAGCGCGTGGCTGAAGTTTTTCCAGACATGATCCAACGTTCGGTGCCGGGTTACAGCAACATCATATCTGCGATTGGCATGCTGGCTGAGCGCTTTGTAAAGCCTCATTCCAAGATTTACGACTTAGGCTGCTCACTGGGTGCGGCAACCCTTTCTATGCGCCGCCATATCAAACAAGAAGGCTGCCAAATCATTGCTGTCGATAACTCAGCGGCCATGGTGGAACGCTGCAAGCTGCACCTCAACGCTTATCGCTCGGACACACCAGTGCAGGTGATCGAAGCGGATATTCGCGATATCGCGATTGAAAATGCCTCCGTCGTAGTGCTCAACTTTACCTTGCAGTTTCTCGCGCCGGATGATCGCTACGCGCTGCTAGAAAAAATCTACGCCGGATTACGCCCGGGTGGCATTTTGATCTTGTCGGAAAAATTTGTGTTTTCGGATCAAGAAGCCCACGAGCTGCTGATCGATTTGCACCACGATTTCAAACGTGCCAACGGATACAGCGAGCTGGAGATCAGCCAAAAACGCAGCGCGATTGAAAATGTGATGCGCCCAGATTCCATCCAGACCCACAAACAGCGTTTTGCCACTCTCGGCTTTTCTAGCTTTGAAGTCTGGTTCCAGTGCTTTAACTTTGGCTCTATGTTCGCCATTAAGTAAATCGCTTATTTTGTTAACTATTTTTGTCATTTATCTTCATGTTAGCGACTCTCTGCGCCACGTATGATCCTGAAGTCATGTGCAGAGAGCATAGTTTAGGTATTTAGCCCCATGTTCAACTTTGCCAACGTTTACCAACAGATCGCTCAACATCCGCAGTTACAGTTGTGGCTCAACACCCTGCCTCAGCAATTGACGGATTGGCAAGCTAAGCAGCACGGAGATCTCGATCGCTGGATGCGTAACCTCAAGAAAATTCCGGTCGGTCAACCGGAGGTGATTGATCTGAAAAATGCGGTAGCGGCACACAATCATCAGCCACTCGCGCAAGGTGAACAGAAGAAATTGGAAGCGGTGCTCAAAACCTTTCACCCTTGGCGTAAAGGTCCTTACCATCTGCACGGCATTCATATTGATACCGAATGGCGATCCGATTGGAAATGGGATCGCTTACTGCCACACATCTCGCCACTGAAAAACCGTTTGGTACTTGATGTGGGTTGTGGCAACGGCTATCACATGTGGCGCATGCTGGGTGAAGGGGCGCAGCAAGTGTTCGGCATTGACCCTTCCGAGCTGTTTCTGATCCAGTTTGAAGCGGTACGTAAACTGCTGGGCGATGACCAACGCGTTCATCTCTTGCCACTCGGTATTGAACAGATGCCGGAGCTCAACGCCTTTGATACTGTGTTCAGCATGGGCGTGCTTTACCACCGTCGCTCACCACTCGATCACCTGCTGCAACTGAAAAATCAGTTGGTTGCTGGCGGTGAATTGATCCTGGAAACCTTAGTCGTAGAAGGGGATGAACATACGGTACTGGTGCCGTTTGATCGCTACGCCCAAATGCGCAACGTCTATTTCTTCCCTTCTGCACTGGCTCTTAAAGTGTGGTTAGAAAAGACAGGGTTTGTCGATGTGCGTATTGTCGATGAAAATATCACTTCACTCGGTGAGCAGCGTACCACAGAGTGGATGACACACAATTCACTGCCCGATTACGTTGACCCACAAGACCCAAGCAAGACCATTGAAGGCTATCCGGCGCCGCGACGTGCCATTCTGATTGCCAAAAAGCCATAATTGACACAGTTTTAACTCGCTTATTCGGGTATCACGTTACCCTTGGTAAAGGATGCGCTAAGCATCCTTTGCTATAACTTATCTATACAATCACTCATTAGAAAATAATAAGGTCGCAAATGTTTAAGCGAATTGCACCCTTTGCCGCATTGAGTTTGCTTTCGGGCTGCGCACTCACCAATGGCGATGAATACCATCAAGCGACGCTCTCCGCGATTCAAAGCTCTGAAGCCAATATGACCCAAAAAATGACGAACTTAGAATCACAAATGGGTCTGCAGAATGATTATATTGAAAGCCTTGAAAAACAAATTACTGAGCTAAAAACTCAAGTTAGCCAAATTAAACTGCCCCCCCCCCCTGCCCCGAAACGAGTCTCCACTGCGAAACCGTCTAATGATCAGAACACCGCTATCAGCAAGCCTCGCCATGATGTGGTGCTGGGCGAAATTGAGAGCGTCACCATTGATGCGATTAAGCAAACCTTTGATGCTCGTATCGATACGGGTGCCGCCACCTCATCACTGAACGCCGTCGATATTGAAGAATTCGAACGCAATGGCAAAAACTGGGTGCGTTTCCACCTCGCTGATGAGAAAAACCCTAAAACAGAGGCTAACTGGATTGAAGCGCCCGTCTTGCGTTATGTGCGTATTCGTCAATCCACCAACGACAATACCGAGCGCCGCGCCGTTGTCGAGCTTTGGGTAAAACTGGGCTCTATTCATGAGAAAGCGCAGTTTACCCTCGCCGACCGTTCGCAAATGACACATCCCGTGCTGCTTGGCCGCGAGTTTATCCGTGATATCGCCCTGGTCGATGTCAGTCGCAAATACATTCAGACCGAACAAAAATAGGCGAGACGATGACTTCGAAAATTCCTTTTTATATTTCTGTCTTTCTGCTCTTTGCTACAGGTATCACATTGAGTGTTTTGCGCCACCAAGATTATGGTGTGCCATGGACCCCCGGCGAAACTCGTCAAGTCTGGGATATTGAAGCGAGGATCGAGTTTGCAGCGCAAGGGAAGGAGGCCAAAGTTTCCCTTGCCGCACCGCTCACGCAAGAAGGCTATACCCTGATCAACGAAACCGCGTCCTCCCCGGGCTACGGCATTTCTTACCTGAATACCGAATCAGGTCGCCGTATTGAGTGGTCGATTCGTCAGGCGAGCGGCCCGCAAACCATCTACTACAAAGCGCAATTTCTGGTCGACCCACAAGCC
The DNA here is from genome assembly GCF_000621645.1 of Vibrio cholerae ATCC 14035. Taxonomy (GTDB): domain Bacteria; phylum Pseudomonadota; class Gammaproteobacteria; order Enterobacterales; family Vibrionaceae; genus Vibrio; species Vibrio cholerae. The sequence continues at coordinate 7,694 of NZ_JHXR01000027.1, forward strand.
AAAGCAGTACAAATTCCGCCAACACAACCGATCACAAAACCCGCCTTTGATGGCCCCGAAGAGTCAGCGGCTATCGCCTTGATCGACAGTGCTTCGCAGCGCTCAGCAGATCACGTTACCTTTGCTCGCGAGCTGATTAAAGGACTCAACGATAGCGAGAGCCAAAACGCCTCTTTGCTGCTGAATAAAATGAGTAAAGTCGATGCCACGCAAAAACTGCTCTCTTACGCACTCGTACCCAATAAAGTGGTCGGAGTGATCCAGTTAGAAGATGGTCGCCGCCGTCAGTCGATTCAGCATATGAATGAAGTGTGGAATGGCAGCGCTTGGATCCTGTTTAATCCAGAAACAGGCACCCAACCAACACATCCGAATCTTCTGGTGTGGGATGAATCCAACGTCTCTCTACTCGATGTGGTCGGTGGGCAAAATAGCCAAGTCATGTTCAGTATGATTTCGCAAAAAGTCTCGCCTCAACAAGCCACCGACAGCAAAGTTGAGGCAGACGGTTTACTCAATCTCTCAATCCATAGCTTGCCGCTTGAAGAGCAAGCCATGTTCAAGACCATCATGTTGATCCCGATTGGTGCCTTGATCGTGGTGTTTTTGCGCGTGATTGTCGGACTCAAAACCTCGGGGACTTTCATGCCCGTCTTGATCGCGGTGGCCTTTGTACAAACCCAGCTCACCACGGGTATTGTCGGCTTTCTGCTGATTGTAGGCACTGGCTTAATCATTCGTAGTTACCTCTCCAAGCTCAATCTCTTACTGGTTGCACGGATTTCAGCCGTGATCATCACCGTGATTTTGATTATTTCGGTGTTTACTGTGGTGGCGTTTAAAGTCGGTTTAACCGAAGGCTTAACCATCACTTTCTTCCCGATGATTATTCTGTCGTGGACCATTGAGCGGATGTCCATTCTGTGGGAAGAAGAAGGCGCTAAAGAGGTGCTACTGCAAGGCGGTGGCTCACTGTTTACCGCTATTTTGATCTATCTGGCGATGACCAACACGTATGTACAACACTTAACCTTTAATTTCATTGGGTTACAGTTGGTTGTTCTCGCGGCAATCCTACTGTTGGGAACTTACACCGGTTATCGAATTTCTGAGCTACGTCGCTTCAAGCCTTTGGTGGAGGAGAAGTAATGGGGTTCTCCTTTTCGTTCTCGGATTACACCTCCCCTTTTAAGCTACGCCGCAAAGGTATCATGGGGATGAATAAGCGTAACCACGCTTATATCGGACGTTACAACGATCGTTCCAAGTACCCTTTAGTGGATGACAAGCTCAAAACCAAGCTGATCGCTCAACGGGCTGGGTGTACGGTTCCAAAGCTCATCGGCGTGATCAGCAATCAAGCCGAAGTGAAACACATCCATGAAATGGTCAAAGACTGGCCGGGCTTTGTGATTAAGCCTGCGCGCGGCAGCGGTGGGAAAGGCATTTTAGTCGTCACCTCCCATCAAGCCGGTGTGTATACCAAACCCTCAGGTTCGAACATGAATAAAGAGGATGTGGAACGCCACATCAGCAATGCCCTCGCCGGACTTTTCTCTCTTGGCGGCAAAAACGATGTAGCCGTGGTCGAAAACTTAATTCAGTTTGATGACTGTTTTGAGGGGTTCAGCTATGAAGGCGTACCCGATGTGCGGATTATCGTGTTCAAAGGTTATCCGGTCATGGCGATGATGCGCCTCTCCACTTCCGCTTCGGATGGAAAAGCCAACTTGCACCAAGGTGCGGTCGGCGTGGGAATTGATATTGCCACCGGTAAAGCGGTGCGTGCCGTGCAATTTAATAAACCCGTTACTCATCACCCCGATACAGACAAAGAGCTGGCCACCTTAGTTGTACCCCACTGGGAAAGACTGCTGACATTAGCAGCCAGCGCTTGGGAGATGACTGGATTAGGCTATCTCGGAACCGATATGGTACTGGATAAAGAAGAAGGCCCCATGGTGTTAGAACTCAACGCGCGTCCCGGACTCGCGATTCAGATTGCTAATGGCGCAGGACTCTTGCCTCGTTTGCAGCACATTGAAAGTTTAGGTTCTTCACTGATCTACCCAACACCCGCCGAGCGTGTAGCGTATGCAGTGCGTAAGTTTGGGGTTCACTCACCGATAGCGCAGTAATCCTGATTTTATTTACCGCGCCAACATGACAAAAGGCTTCCGAATGGAAGCCTTTTTCTTGATCTATCAACCACATGCCATTAAGCGTATTGCGCTTCAAACTCTTTCATAAAATCGACCAGCGCTTGCACACCCTCTAGCGGCATCGCGTTATAGATAGAGGCACGCATCCCCCCCACAACACGGTGCCCTTTCAATGACACCAAGCCACGCGCTTCAGCCAGTTCCAAGAAGGTATCGTCCAACTCGGGTTTCGCCAGTTGGAATGGGACGTTCATCAGCGAACGGTTGTCTGGATGGATCTCGTTACGGTAGAAATCGGATGAATCAATATAGCCATAAAGCAGCGCCGCTTTTGCACGGTTCACTTCTTCAATCGCTTTGACGCCACCTTGTGCTTTCAACCATTGGAAAACAAGGCCGGAGAGATACCAAGCAAAGGTAGGCGGGGTATTAAACATCGACTCTTGCTCAGCAAGAATTTTGTAGTTAAGTACTCCCGGTAACAGATCGCTAGCCAAATCCAGCAAATCATCGCGCACGATGGCGATACAGATCCCCGCAGGTCCAATATTCTTCTGCGCGCCAGCGTAAATCACGCCGTATTTCGATACATCAATTTCACGAGATAAAATGGTCGAAGACATATCGGCAACAATCGGTTTGTCTGTGACAGGCAAATCGTTGATTTCAATACCATCAATCGTTTCATTCGGGCAGAAGTGCACATAGGCAGCATTGTTCGCAATGCGCCATTCGCTCGCAGGTAATACGGCAATTTTGCCTTCTTTTTCAATTTTGGCGTCAAAAACATCGACGGTGCAGTATTTCTTCGCTTCTTTCACTGCGCTCATCGCCCAGTAACCGGCATCAATGTAGGTTGCCGTCTCTGCATCCCCGAGCAAGTTAAGTGGTACAGCCGCAAACTGTGCACGCGCTCCGCCTTGGCAAAACAGTACTTTGTAATTATCTGGGATATTCAGAAGATCGCGCAGATCGCGCTCAGCATGCTCGGCCACTTGAATGAATGGCTGACTACGGTGGCTAATTTCCATCACCGAAGTGCCAAGATGATTCCAGTTTACAAACTCCGCTTGTGCTTGCAGCATCACAGCCTTAGGCAAGGCGGCGGGACCCGCACTAAAGTTATAAACCGTATCGGTGTTGTGCTCCATGTGTTCATTGCTCCTGCTAACGAAAAGTGTTGTGATTAATACCACTTTTTACGCCAGATAAAAAGCGAGAAAAGAGGCCTTAACGCCTCTTTCCCCAAGCAACGAACGACCGCGCGAGTTTTTAGCCTTGTGACATCATCAGCGGCATTAACAACATGACGAGTGGCATGGTTTTTCCGTTCGGGAATACCACATTACCCTCTTTGATTTCCGCTTGTAGGGTGTAGCCTTTATCATCTTGAGTCATCATTTCCATCATCATGAGCTGGTCAATCCCTTGTGCAATAAATGGGAAAGCCGTCACCAACTGGTTGGAAATATACGTTTTAGTCTGCCCGGTCAGCGCTGGGATCACCGCCATCGGATCTTGCAGTAGATTTTCCGTCCCTTCAGGCACATTCAGTCGCCAATTCGATGCAAAATCACCACCAGAAATATTGGCCGAGAAGTTATCCACTGAAACGAAGAACCCTTTACTGAACAGTGCTTCCACTTGTGGCAAGATCTGCTCAACATCCTGCTCGGTCATCTCTGGCGCACCTTGATAAAGTTTAGACAGCGCTTTGGTGGCCGTGGTATCCAAGTCCCCCAACGTGAAATCTAAAGCGAACTCTTTAAACTCGCCGCCGCTGTATTTGGCATCGGCAATCTTCATTTTGTGAGCCGTGGTAAAACGAGTCTGTGTGGTATCCAACCCTGAAGTGAAATGGTAAGTAAAACCACCCATATCAAACTCCGTTTGTCCCTCTTGGTTGACACTCAGTTTATCCAGCTTGAAATTCTGTGCGCCTAGCCACAAACCATCACTCTCTTTACCTTGACCGTCACCGGTGATCTGGCTGAGTACCATCTGCGCTTGGTTTTCAAAATCCAAAATGATCTTTGGTACGTTCAGTTGGAACGTCATTTCACCCAATGTCGTTAAAGAACCGCTCATTTGCGCCGGTTCAATGGTCACTGCAACAGGCTCTTCACCTTGGAATACGTAGTTCCACTGTTCCAGCTTCACCGTGTAATCGGTGTTACCGTTTAACTTGGTATTCGAAAGAATCTGCAGTGGAAACTCAGGGAATTGCGGCAATGTTGATACCGCTGACACCCCCATCAGGCCATGAGTCAGTGTACTGTCGACTAAAATTTCGGTCGGAATACCTTCTGCTTCTAACTGCGCCACAATCGTCGGGTCTGTGATTTTGTAACGCGTCTGCATTTGTGATGACAGATAACCGCGCTGATAGTTAACCAGTTCAGCCTTGGTTGATGAGCTTTCAAAATTGTTGAGGCCATCTTTGATCGCAGATTCACCGATTTGGCCCACCGCGAGTGGCCAACACAAACCTAGCGCAACAGCCCCACCCACTGCACCGATCATTTTTATTGATTTCATAGTCGAATATTTCCTTGGGATTGAGTTTCCTTAGTTTAGGTGACGAAACTCGTACAAGATACAAATAATTGTCAACATTTGTGCAAACAACGGGAAAAGTATGAATCAAATCAGAGTATTGAATTGCAACAGTCTTGATTGGAAATTCTCCAACTCTGCTCCCACTTCATCAGCGCCATCCCTGCTAAAGTAACGGCGTGAACCCTTGCCAGAGAAAAGGTTGTGAATCGCTACGCCCTGCTCATTTTAGATAACAATCCGTTCAGTATTGAACAATGGCGTCAAGAACTGTCTGGTTTTGCCAGTAAATTCGACCTATGCAGCGCTGAATCTATTGATGAAGCTCAGCAGTGGCTTGAATTTATTGAACAACGTGAACAGATCGCCGCGTTAGTTATCGCCAGTCATCACGAAGCGCTCAATGGTGCGGATTTTTTGATTCGATTAGATAAAGTGGCGCACACCAAACACGCTCGCAAAGTTCTGGTGAGTGGTGGACAAGATATCCAAGCCATTCTGAGCGCGGTCAACGAAGGTCGCTTAGACTACTGCTTGACTAAACCACTGCAAGATAACGTGCTACGCAAAACGGCTTTACAAGAACTGACCTCCTTTGTACTTGAACACGATAAAGACAATATCTTGAGCTACAGCACGGTGTTGGATCAGCAGCGTCTGTTACGCGCGCACATCGATAATAAAATGCGCAGCTACCGTGAAGGATTCATCACGGATTATCACCGCTTATCCGATAGTGAATTAGCCGAAAAAGTGATTGGTGCGCTGTACCAGTTTTTTGATGAGAAAGACGAGACTCAAGCGTGCCGAACCTATTCCGCGCAGCATTTACTGACCGAAGAGGGCGAGCCTAACCGTTTCTTATGGTTTATCACCGAAGGCGAAGTGGCTTTATATAAGCGAGACGATCTTGGCCAACAGCGTGAAGTGGTACGCCATAAAAAAGGCAATATTATCGGCGGTATGTCATTTGTGACTGGCGAACCCTCTTTTTCGACTGCGATCACCCTAACCCAGACTGAAGTGATAAAACTTGATCGTGACGTGTTCGCCAAAGTCATGCACAACGACACCAGTCTACTGCCTCTGTTTACCAACTTACTTCTGCGCCATTTTAATCGTCGATTGCAACGCAGTATTACCACGAAACTTGAACTGCAAAAAACGTTGGAGTCTTTAGAGTCTGCCCATCAACAATTGATGGAGCGTGAAAAAATGGCGATGTTAGGACAACTGGTGGCAGGCGTTGCCCACGAGTTGAATAATCCGGTCGCTGCCATTTTGCGCGGTACTGAAACCTTATCCAGCCATATTGGACATTTGATTGAGGGTGAAGAGCGAGCGCCAACCGAGCAATTAGGTGCGCAACTATTGCAAAAAGCCATGCAGGCTAAGCCGATCTCCACTTCCGAAGAGCGTCACAAAGCCAAACAGTTAGAAGAGCTTATCCATCACCGTTTAATCGCCAAGAAAATGGTCAAATTAGGCTTGGATGACGATGAGGCCATGATCCAACTCGCCAAAAGCCGACCGGAAATAGCGCAAAAACAACTTGAACAGCTGGAAAGCTATCACCTCACCGGCAGTACTCTGCGTTCAATCCAAGTCTGTGCACAGCGGATTGCTGACATGGTGAAAAGCCTTAAAGGCTATGCACGTCCTGACGATGAAACTTATCGACTCTCCGATATTCATGAAGGGATAGAAGATACCTTGGTCATTTTTGAAAATCGCCTAAAACGGCATAGTGTCGAAAAAGAGTACGCACAATTACCATTAATCTATTGTTTGCCAATTGCGCTACAGCAAGTGTGGACTAATCTCATCTCAAATGCGATTGACGCTTTTCCTGAACATGGCGTATTGCGTATTGAAACCGAGCAGCAACGTCGTCAAGATATCGACTACGCCGTGATTCGCTTCACCGACAATGGTTGTGGCATTCCACAAGCGTTACAGCAGAAGATTTTTGCCCTCAACTACACTACCAAACGAGAAGGTAACTTTGGTCTTGGGATTGGCCTATCTGTCTGTCAACAGATCATTATGCAACATCAAGGTTGGATTGATGTCGACTCCCAACCTAACCACTACACCACCATGACGGTGTGGCTGCCTTTAATGGTATCCGCACCCACCTTGGCAAGGAGCAAGCCATGAACAAATTTTTGATTTTATGTGTGGATGACGAACGAGAAGTGCTCGACAGTGTGGTGCAAGATCTCGACTGTTTTGAAGAGCATTTCATTATTGAAGCGGCCGAATCGGTTGCGGAAGCGAAATCCGTGATTGAGGATTATCGCCAAGAAGCGATCCCCCTCGCCCTGATCCTGTGTGATCACATCATGCCGGAGCAGACTGGCATTCAATTTCTTATTGAGCTCAACCAAGAAGCCGATACCACCCGCACACGCAAGATGTTACTCACAGGCCAAGCGGGGCTGGAAGATACCGTACAAGCCGTTAACCATGCCAGTTTACACTTTTACATCGCTAAGCCTTGGCATGGAGAACAACTGCGCCAAGCCGTAAAAGAGCAATTGACTCATTACGTGATTGAGAACGAAGAGGACTTAATGCCTTGGATTCAAATTCTCGATGCAGAAAAAATTCTAAATGCGATCGCCGCTAAAAGAATGAGCTTTGGCGAATAGGGAATTTGGCACTCTAATTGCTTAAATTTCATATGAACGACAAAACTCTGACATTTTTTGATAGTAGCTTGATACATCAATGCTTTATGATGTCAAACCATGAACCCGGAGTCGATTTTAAGGCTTCAGTCACTGCAACTTTCAGGTAGTGGCCTTGGAATTAATCAGAAGATAAAGGTTTATCTTAATTATGCGTAAAACAATCGTTGCAACTGCACTACTTCTCGTCGCTGGCTCGGCACTGGCTGAAGGTGAGCGTGATAGCCGTACCGTAATGAGCAACTTTAGCTATGACTATGTAGAAGCGCGCATCGGCACCAGCCCTATGACTTTTGGTGCTGCGATGAGCCGCTCTGTTCACCCTAATGCTCATGTGATTGGTCGAATCGACTCAGAATTTGAAAGTGACTACGATGTCGCGGCCGGATTTGGATTCCACGCGCCGGTCAATAACTGGGCAGATCTTACCGGTGAAATGCTGTTTCGTTTAGTCGATGATCGCAAACGCTCTAGCGCCGATACCGGCATGGAACTGAACATTGGTATTCGTCAGTGGTTAGGGCCTCAGCTTGAGGTGGGCGGTAAAGCAGGTTACGTCTCTATCGACAACAATGATGATTGGCTAGGCTCAGTATACGCACGCTTCCACGCAACCGAGCTGTTCTCTCTCGGTGCAGAAGCTCGCATAAACGACTTTTACGACGATCAGTTGATGTTCACAGCTCGCTTTAACTTCTGATCCGTTAGGGTTCGTCGCGATACAGTAAAAAAGCCATAAGCCAGAAATCTGGCTTATGGCTTTTTTATGATTGAGAACGTGGCTAACGCTTTAACTTAACGCTGCTGACAACTTTCTAACAGTTGGCGCTTACGCGGCTCTTGCAGCAGTTTCCAGTGAATGCCTTCAATCGCACCCGCAAACTTCCACAGTAGTTTTACATCGACATCACTTCCATAAGCTTGACGCACCTTATTAAACACTTCTGGCGCACCGAGGCTCATAAAAGTTTCCACATCGTCAATGCCCGCTTTTTTTACCATACGCTCCAAAGTCAGTTGCATATTGGGTAAATCCCGTAGACGACGACTGGCTGCTGAGCGTTGAAATTCCCGCTGATTCACAGAAAACTGAATCGAGCGTTCAATAATCGAGTCTAGCTCAGGGTGATGTTGCTCATACAGTTCAGTGATGTCGTAATAGTTTACGGTTGCCGTTGTCTGTTTTTTAACATGGCGATATTTCTCGCACCCTAAGGCCAAGAGCTCAGGGTCGAGCTCTTCTCCACCACGCACAAAAATGCGGTCTTCACTGACCAACACATACATAGCGTCGTGTTGAAACAAGCCAATACCACCAAACATCGAGCGTTTTTGGTAGGCGCCAAACTTAGTTACGTAGTCGAAAAACTGTTGCTCATTCATATCCATTGATCCTTTAATCACGTTCCCCGATTAAGGAAGATCACCAGATAGCAGCAATAAAGCGAAAATAATGAAATTGTTTAGCAAGTCTATTCAATCGTTCGTATGAGCTTGCTTGTTTTATGAAGCTAATGATAGTTTACGAAGAGAAATAAGTCTGGACTTATCTCACATCGATGCAATACTTTTGCGCCAGATTATGAGACCAGTATCACAGCGTCAATTTTTTGTTGCTCCTCTATACTTAAACCTCATCTATTAAATCGCTCAATAGTTCAACGAAAAAACCAGCGTAATCGGTAAAATGCATGGAACCGTTTGCTTATTTAGTTTAGCGATAGTTAAAATGCTACCAACTTTGCTTGATCGTGTATTTTATGAGTCACCTATCTTTTTACTGGTTACCCGAAACCAAACATAAACTCATCCAAGGATTGGAAAGTGAATTTGCGCAATTGGTCGAGCTTTCTATCAGTACCGGGAAAATTTCGCTTCCCCCAATTCCAGATGTCGTTTTAAAAATTCAGCGCCTGTGCTTAGCGGAATCGACATCCATATCCGATGTCGCGGACTGCTTAATTGAAGATCCTGGGCTCTCTGCGATTGTGATTCGCGTGGCGAACTCAGTTGTGTTTAATCGTCGAAACATTACGTGCACCGATATTGTCACGGCCGTTTCACGTCTTGGCATTTTGCGCGTTCGTGATATTGTGACGGCGCAAGCTATTGAACAGTTGAAGTACTCCGTCAACCTCAGTAAAGAGTGCAATCGCATCTTACTTAAAAGTGCGACCATTTCTCGCGAAATGGGGGCCACCATGTTACTGGTGACCCAGACATTTAAGTGTGTGGATGCGAAGAAATACCAGTACCTTGAGCTAGAAAAGGCACTACTAGTCGGTTTGTTGGCGGATATCGGTATCTTCTGTCTGGTCAATGAGTACCATTTATATCTACAAAATGGTAATTATCTGGATCCCACTATTGCACTGAAGATTTTCCAATCTCAGTGCTCACCAATCAGTCAATTGGTGTTACGTCACTGGGGATTTGATCATGACTTTTTGGAAGTCGCTTGCAACACTGAGCTGGTAACCGAGCGACAAGAAGTCACTTACCTCGATATTGCTCGTATTGCTCATCACTTACTGATGTTCAGAAAGAAAGATGATGCGATTGACGATCACAATGTCGAGATCAACTCTGAAGGCGCTGAAGTGCTCTACCAGCTCAGCAACTTAAGTGAAATGGAATTTAACAACAAGCTAAGTGATGTGATCAGTGCCAGTGGCATCTGAAGTACCACTGTGAGGATGTTATGCTGTCAGGGATGATCTTTGTTTTTGCACCACTCGTGGTGGGTTATCTATTCATTATTCGTAACCCATCTCATCTCCATCGTTTGAGTCGAGCAACCTCGCATCTCGTTTACGTCATCTTATTTTTGATGGGTCTCAGTCTCGCGGGCTTAGATAACCTACAAAGTAACTTACAAACCATTGTCAAATACACGGCCGTTTTTTTCGTGGTGCTAGGGACATGCAACCTCTTAGTCTTACCTTTAGTTGATCGCTATCTGCCACTTAGTACCGATATCACTCATAAAAAAGTCCCGCTCTCAAGCATGATGTTGGAGTCTGCGAAGCTTATTTTGGTGGTCGGTGCAGGCCTGGTGGCGGGTGTGTTACTGAATCAAGACTTACATTGGGTCGAATCCGCGAGCGGCTGGATCCTCTTCCTTTTGCTGTTTTTTATTGGTATTCAACTGCGCAACAGTGGTTTATCGCTCAAACAGATCTTGCTAAATAAGCACGGAATGGTTATTGCGGCAGTGATCATCCTAACCAGTTGGCTAGGTGGCGTGATTGCTGCGTGGCTACTCGACATGCCAATTTACCAAGCACTGGCGATGGCCTCAGGTTTTGGCTGGTACTCATTAGCCGGTATCTTAGTCGGCGATGCTTTTGGGCCGGTACTCGGCGGAGCCTCTTTTATGATTGAGCTACTGCGCGAGCTAGTCGCGCTGGTGTTAATTCCCATGCTGATCCGGCGCAAACCCTGTACCGCGATTGGTTATGCAGGAGCGACAGCCATGGATTTTACCCTGCCCGTCATTCAAACCACTGGCGGTGTAAAATGTGTTCCGGTGGCGATTGTTAGCGGCTTTATTCTGAGTCTATTGGTGCCGGTTTTGATCCTGTTCTTTGTTTCTCTTGCAAGCTAGATCGCAGGATTTCCCTCTGAGCTCGTTTACAATGTTTCGCCTTGAGATTTACAATTTAGTAAACAATATTTTAACCTAACGCCCCTAAATGATTGGGTAGAACAATTCTCTTCGGGTTAGGGGTTAAGGTTTATCTCAATGAAGTCCCATCAAGAACGACTAAAAATAACAATTCAAAAGGAAAGATTATGAAACGCCTGAGCACTGTTTTACTGATGTCGGTCGTCTCCGCTTCAGCCTATGCGGATAACACCTGCTTCAGCCAAAAATACGATGCCTACATCGATGCTTCATTGAACTGGTATGCCGATCTCACCAAACTGACCAGTGAACGTAACCCAGATTTAGCCGAAGTGAGTCAATGGTTTTTAGAAGGAAGGCAGCACCACTTTGCCTTGAATCGCGCGGCTGTTCATTACTACTTACAACATGACCCAAGTAAAGTCGCAACCACCCAACATGTTGAATCATGGTTAAAACTAGAACAGCCAGAAATCAAACAATTGGCGACACGCAGCGATGAGCTTGGCAAGTTAGCCAGCGTAACCTTTGCCGACCGACAAGCCACACCTCACCCGAAAAATTATGAACTGCGCTCCGCGTTGGCAGACCTGCTCAGTCACCCTAAGCAGATCGAATCGGCGCTGAATCGCTATAATCAGGCGATTGAAAAAGTCGAAGCGATGAAGTGCCAATAATCACACACCAATGCAATCAAGGCTTTCCGAATTAAGACGGGACATTGTTCCCGTTTTGAATTAGATTGTCCCGCTTGAAGCCCATCAATCAGAATAATAACGACGCTGTATGGTATCAGAACACAAATCCGCGCAAGTCAACTTCGATTCTCTGCTCAAGATCTTCACCGTACCGGAAGGTCCAGACTCAACATTAACTAAAATCGATGAAGAGCTTTCTCGCAATTTAAACCACTTCTTGCGCAAACACATTGTGGCAGAAGAAAAGCCGCTCAAAGAGATTGAGAAAGATTTTTCCAACGCGCACATTCCCGAACAGCCTCAATTCGTTTCCGATCATACCCAATATTTACTGGATACTCTGGTGTCACACTCAGTGCACACCGCATCGCCCAGTTTTATTGGCCACATGACATCGGCACTGCCCTACTTCCTGATGCCGCTGTCAAAAATTATGATCGCTCTCAACCAGAATCTGGTCAAAATTGAAACCTCGAAGGCATTCACGCCGCTAGAGCGTCAAGTGCTAGGCATGATCCATCGCTTGATTTATGGCGAGACGGATCACTTCTATCAACAGTGGATGCACAGTGCTGAGCACTCACTCGGCGCTTTCTGCTCAGGCGGAACCATAGCCAACATTACGGCACTTTGGGTTGCTCGTAATAATGCGCTTAAAGCAGAAGGCGATTTCCCCGGCGTTGAAAAAGCTGGGCTCTTCAAAGCCATGCGCCACTACGGTCATGAAGGTTTAGCCATTTTGGTTTCCGAACGAGGCCACTACTCGTTGAAAAAAGCGGCCGATGTGCTGGGTATAGGCCAAGAAGGCTTGGTCGCGGTCAAAACCGATGCGCATAACCGTATCTGCCCACACGATCTAGAGCAGAAAATCACCGAGTTAAAAGCCAATAAGATCAAAGTGTTTGCCGTTGTCGGAGTCGCCGGCACCACAGAAACCGGCAATATTGACCCACTGCGCACCATTGCTCAGATTTGTCAGCGTGAACAGATCCACTTCCATATCGATGCGGCTTGGGGCGGCGCGACGTTAATGTCAAACCGTTATCGAGGACTGCTTGATGGTGTCGAGTTGGCCGATTCAGTGACCATTGATGCTCATAAGCAGCTCTACATCCCTATGGGTGCGGGTATGGTCTTGTTTAAAGACCCGAATGCGATGCGCTCAATTGAGCATCATGCCCAGTACATTTTGCGTCAAGGCTCTAAAGATTTGGGTAGCCATACCCTAGAAGGATCACGCTCAGGCATGGCGATGTTGGTTTACGCCAGCATGCACATCATTAGCCGCCCAGGCTATCAGCTACTTATCGATCAAAGTATTGAAAAAGCGCGATATTTTGCCGACCTGATTGATGCGCAAACTGACTTTGAGTTGGTTTCGCAACCGGAACTCTGCTTGTTGACTTATCGCTATCTACCCGAGCATGTCCGCATGGCGCTAGAAAAATCGCAAGGGGTACAGCGTGCGCAGTTGAATGAGCTACTGAACGAACTCACTAAGTTTATTCAGAAGAAACAAAGGGAAACGGGTAAATCCTTTGTGTCACGTACCCAACTCAATCCACACCAATGGGATAAATTGGCAACCATAGTCTTCCGAGTGGTATTGGCCAACCCGCTGACGACCAAAGAAATTTTGCATAACGTGCTGGATGAACAACGAGAAATCGCGCAACAAGCGCCAAAGTTGATGCGTCAAATCGAACATCTAACCCAATGCATTCTGAACCAATAATCCTTCGCTAAGAGTTACAGCAAACAGAAATAAAATTTCAGTTTGCTGTAACTCTTGCGTCAATCATGGGCTAGAAGCACCAGATATGGGCAACACCACACCTCAAAAGTGTAGTTTTTATAAAATTTAATTGAGGCTTGTCATATTCTCACGGTCTTTCTGAGAGTTTCGTTTCTGGATCCATCACGCTTAGGTTTATACTCGGTTTATTGGCGTTGGTGGGTTTAGCATTTGGAAGCCATTGATTTCTCCCCTATTGTTTCCAAAGCCCAGACCAACGAGTTGTTCTCTAGCCTGCGTGAACACTATGAATACATTAGAAAAAATTCAAAAAAACCTGGAAAACTTTAGCAAGTCTGAGCGTAAGGTTGCCGAAGTGATTATGGCATCACCACAAACCGCTATTCATTCCAGCATTGCTACACTGGCGAAAATGGCGGACGTGAGTGAACCTACGGTGAACCGTTTCTGTCGCCGCCTTGATACCAAAGGTTTTCCGGACTTTAAACTGCATTTAGCTCAAAGCCTTGCAAACGGCACGCCTTACGTTAACCGTAACGTAGAAGAGGATGATGGCCCAGATGCTTACACCCACAAGATTTTCGAATCGACTATGGCGTGTCTGGATGTGGCGAAAAACAGTTTGGATCCCGTGCAAATCAACCGTGCTGTTGACCTGCTCACTCAAGCAAAACGTATTTCGTTTTTTGGCTTAGGCGCGTCCTCTGCGGTCGCACGCGATGCACAGAATAAATTTATCCGCTTCAATATTCCGATCAGCTGCTTTGAAGATATTGTGATGCAGCGAATGAGCTGTATCAACTGCACCGATAATGATGTGATTGTGCTGATTTCTCATACTGGCCGTACCAAAAGTCAGGTTGAAATCGCCAATCTTGCTCGTGAAAACGGAGCAACGGTGATCGCGATTACCGCTAAAGATTCACCACTGGACAAAGCCAGTTCATTATCGATCTGCTTAGATGTGCCTGAAGACACAGACGTGTATATGCCAATGGCAAGTCGCGTAGTGCAAATGACCGTGATCGATGTATTGGCAACCGGCTTTACATTGCGCCGAGGTTCAGGCTTTAGAGAAAATCTCAAGCGCGTGAAAGAAGTGCTGAAAGATTCTCGCTACGACAAACTGCCGCCTTACTAGGCCACACACAAAGACAGAATAACGGAGCCCAGTGGCTCCGTTTTCATTTTGAGTCAGAATAATGATGGTTTCCAATAAGGAGGAATAGGCTCAATGTTGCCCGCTCAAGCGGCTTCCTTCCTCTTTTAGCAAATGGCGAATCTCCACCTCACCTTGTGATGCTCGAGGCTCTATCGCCGCAAGTGGTTGACAAGAGCAGACTTGATGCAGAATGTGAGTCAAGCGCTCCATGGTCAAAGGGATCGGGTTACCTTTAATCGCTGTTGATTTCAGTGCATCTGCGGCCACGCGTTCAAAAGAGGTCGCGCAGACACCAAAATCGGTCAAATTAGGAATCGATAATTTTTCTAGCATCATATTGACCCATAAGATGCCATCTTCCACACCGGCATTTTTACGGCCAGTCAGAATGCGCGAAACGATCTTATAGCGCTGTAGAATATCACTGCGCCCAGCCTCTTTAGCCACATCAATATTTTCTCGCATCACAATCGGCGCAAGTCGCGCGGTAATCACACTGTGTGGCGCATCCAATTTGCCGCCCAGTGCAGAAGCCAGTCCATGGGCGGCCCCTAATTTGGCATTGGTTGTCGCCATTCCCCCCAGCATGGCAGCGAAGGAGAGATCACTGCGTGCTTTTTTATCATCGCGCAAGCAGCCCGCGATCATCGCTCGGCTTAAACGCCGTAACCCTTCCTCACAAATCATATCGGTTAGAGGATTGGGCTCTCCACACACGTAAGCTTCCATAAGATGGGTAAACGCATCCATGGCTCCTCGACCAGACGTCACAGGATCTGTACCGTAAGTCAAAGTGGGATCAATGATCGCAACGTCCGCTAACATCTCAGGACTGCGCAAGCTAATTTTGACTCTGTCCTGCGCCGATTTCAGCACCGCATTACGCGTCACTTCAGAACCCGAGCTAGCAGTAGTCGGAATCGCGATAAATGGCAGTGGTTTGGCTTTGAGTGGCACACTGCGCCCAACCACCTCAACATAGTCATACACGTTGCCTTGATTGGGGATAATCGCCGCGACCGCTTTCCCCATATCCAACACACTACCGCCGCCTATCGCAATCACCATGTCAGGTTTAAAGCGACGACCAAGCATCGCGGCTTCTTCAACCATAGTGATGTTGGGCTCGCCAGAAACTACAACATGTTGGTAGCGCATGTTCTGCTGTTGTAGATAGGCCGTTAGAGGAGCATAGCGCTCAGCGTTTTTCCCCGAGACCAGTAGCACGCTGTATCCGTACTGGCTGATTATCGAAAGGGAGCTCTCTAGCGACCCCTCACCAAAGATGATCCGTGTCGCGGTCATAAACTGGAACATGCTCCCTCCAAGGCCTTTCACACATCAGATAGTGCTAAGCTTGCATCCAAATGGGGGAAATTTGTTTGACCCAGTGCAACTTGCCGAAATTAACCACAAAAAATCTGCTAGTTCTTGCACAACCTCACATAGAAATTGAGGATTTTCAATCTCTTCCATGATAACTGCGAGCCAAGAAGAGTGGTGAAAAAAAGCGAAGCATAGAGTAAAACCATTGTTTTTATCTATTAAATCAAGAGGAAAAATCACGCTTTATTTCCCCCTTTGAATCGGGCATAGTACCCGCAAACAAAATGAAGGAGAAAGATATGTTTGTGGTCATTTTTGGTCGTCCTGGCTGTCCTTACTGTGTTCGTGCCAAAGAGCATGCTGAAACATTGAAAGCAAAGCGTGATGATTTTAACTATCGCTATGTTGATATCCACGCCGAAGGCATCACTAAAGCCGATCTAGAAAAAACCATCGGCAAGCCAGTCGAAACCGTTCCACAGATTTTCATCGATGAACAACACATCGGCGGCTGCACAGACTTCGAAGCGTACGCAAAAGAGAATCTAGGTCTATTTGACTAATAAAATGATAAATCGAAAAAGCCTGTGAATATCGCAGGCTTTTTTGTTCGTACGAGATTCTGCAGACTTAGGATTTTTTAGCTATTTCGCTCCAAATAATGCGCATCCGCGCAAAAATTCACTTATCTTTTTGCAATATTCGGATACAATTCCCAAAATTTTATTATTTCCCCTCTTGTCACGCGTGAATTGAGTTAAATCGTGAACATCGACGTCGTTTTGTTGCTAGAGCAAAATCCAATTTTGCTGATATTTGTTGTCCTCGCCATCGGTCTCTCTTTCGGGAAAATTCGCTTTGGCAGCTTCCAATTGGGTAATTCGATTGGAGTGCTCATCACCTCTCTGATCATGGGGCATCTTGGTTTTTCCTTTACACCGGAAGCATTAACCATCGGCTTTATGCTCTTTATTTATTGTGTCGGCATTGAAGCGGGTCCTAACTTCTTTGGTATTTTCTTCCGCGATGGTAAACACTACTTAATTCTAAGCTTAGTGGTCTTGATCACTGCGACTTGGATTGCCTACTTTGGTGGTTACTATCTTAATCTGGATTATGGCTTAGCCGCCGGGATGATGGCGGGCGCATTAACCTCAACACCCGTACTGGTTGGTGCTCAGGATGCGCTCAATTCTGGGCTTGCCGCGGTACCAAGACATATGGATTTATCACTGATTTTAGATAATGTCTCGGTCGGTTATGCGATGGCCTACTTGATCGGCCTTATCAGCATGATCATGTTTGCTAAATTACTCCCTAAGTTGCAAAAGCAAAACCTGTCCGATTCGGCTCAACAAATCGCGCAAGAACGAGGGTTAGGCAGTCAGCGTAAAGTCTATCTGCCGATCATCCGTGCCTATCGAGTCGGACCTGAACTGATTAACTGGATCGACGGTCGTAATCTGCGCGAGCTGGGTATCTACCGTCAAACAGGCTGTTATATTGAGCGTATCCGCCGACATGGCATTTTGGCCCATCCTGATGGTGATGCCATTTTGCAAGAAGGGGATGAAATTGCTCTCGTAGGTTTCCCAGATAGTCACGCTCGTCTTGACCCGAGCTTTCGCAATGGCAAAGAAGTGTTTGACCGTAACTTACTCGACCTACGAATTTCAGAAGAAGAGATCGTGGTAAAAAGTGACAGCATTGCGGGAAAACGTCTCTCCGATCTTAATCTTTCGGAATACGGCTGCTTCCTTAACCGAGTCGTTCGTGCGCAAATCGAAATGCCGATGGATCTGGATATCGTGCTCGCCAAAGGCGATGTCCTGCAAGTCAGCGGCGAGAAAAGCAAAGTAAAGGGGCTGGCAGATAAAATCGGTTTTATCTCTGTACACAGCCAAATGGCTGATCTGCTTGCTTTCTGTAGCTTTTTTATTCTTGGCATTCTGTTTGGTTTGGTCACCATGACCTTTGGCCAAGTGTCGTTTAGCTTAGGTAATGCGGTGGGGTTACTGCTCTCTGGTATCACTTTGGGCTTTTTGCGAGCCAACCACCCGACTTTCGGTTATGTTCCGCAAGGCGCACTCAATATGGTCAAAGACCTTGGTCTAGCCATCTTCATGGTCGGTATTGGGCTCAATGCAGGTAGCAAAATGTTCCAGCATCTCTCCGAAGTAGGTGTGCAAGTGATCGGTTTAGCCTTTTTAGTGAGCGTTGTACCTGTCGTGTTCGCTTACTTGGTTGGCGCCTACATTCTAAAGATGAACCGCGCTCTATTGTTTGGTGCGATTATTGGCGCGCGCACCTGTGCTCCGGCGATGGATGTGGTTAATGAATACGCTAAGTCTACCATTCCAGCACTGGGTTATGCGGGCACCTACGCGATTGCCAATATCTTAATGACCTTAACGGGTACCATCTTTATCTTGCTCAGTTAAATTGGAGTTATCCAATACTGTGGATCAAAAAAGGCACCTTGCGGTGCCTTTTGCGTATTGTGAGATGTCTAGTGGACCACCTCTTCGCGAGTACCGAAATACTCGAAAGCCAGTCTGTCATCACTCAGCGTCACTTTCACTGTGCCACCATCGACTAACGAGCCAAACAACAGCTCATTGGCGAGTGGTTTCTTCAGTTGTTCTTGGATCACACGTCCCATCGGACGAGCGCCCATCTCACGGTCATAACCTTTCACTGCTAACCAGTGGCGGGCATCTTCCGAGACTTCCAGAGAAACGCCACGCGCATCCAACTGAGCTTGCAGTTCCACGATAAATTTATCGACCACTTGATGAATCACACGCTCATCTAAGCTATTGAACCAGATAATGTGATCAAGACGGTTACGGAATTCGGGAGTGAACACCTTTTTAATTTCCGACATCGCATCATGACTATTATCTTGCTGGATCAAACCAATCGATTTTTTCACCGTTTCGGCCACACCCGCGTTGGTGGTCATCACAAGAATCACGTTACGGAAATCGGCTTTACGGCCGTTGTTATCCGTCAGCGTACCGTTATCCATCACTTGTAGGAGCAAGTTAAAAATATCGGGGTGCGCTTTTTCAATTTCGTCCAACAAAACAACCGAGTGCGGGTGCTTAATCACAGCGTCCGTCAATAACCCACCTTGGTCATAACCCACATAACCTGGAGGTGCACCAATCAAACGGCTTACCGAATGGCGCTCACCGTATTCAGACATATCAAAACGTAGCAGTTCGATACCGAGCAGCTTAGAAAGCTGCAGAGTCACTTCTGTTTTACCAACCCCAGTTGGACCTGCAAACAGGAAAGAACCGACTGGCTTATGTTCTGCGCCTAATCCAGCACGGGTCAGCTTGATCGCCTCTGTCAGCACATCAATCGCCGCATCTTGTCCAAACACCAACATTTTCATCTTCTGATCCAGATTCTTCAGGATGTCTTTATCAGAAGAGGAGACGGATTTTTCTGGGATCCGCGCCATTTTGGCGACCATGGATTCAATTTCCGCCACACCGACCGTTTTCTTACGACGGCTTGCTGGCATCAAACGTGCCCGCGCACCCGCTTCATCAATCACATCAATCGCTTTATCAGGCAGATGACGCTCATTAATGTATTTGGCTGAAAGTTCAACCGCAGCACGCAGCGCTTTATTGGTATAGCGCACATCATGGTGAGCTTCGTATTTGGTTTTCAATCCCATCAAAATCTTGGTGGTATCGTCCAATGAAGGCTCAACAATATCAATCTTTTGGAAGCGGCGAGATAGCGCACGCTCTTTCTCAAAAATGTTGCTGTACTCTTGATAGGTGGTTGAGCCGATACAACGCAGTTTACCGCTACTGAGCAGAGGCTTAATTAGGTTCGCCGCATCGACTTGACCGCCAGAAGCGGCACCCGCACCGATGATGGTGTGAATTTCATCGATAAACAGGATGGCGTCTTTCTCTTTCTCAAGCTGTTTCAAAATCGATTTGAAACGTTTTTCGAAATCACCACGATATTTGGTGCCCGCTAACAGCGAACCAATATCCAGTGAATAAATCACACTGCGCTGAATCACTTCCGGCACATTGCCTTCAACAATTCGCCATGCCAAGCCCTCCGCAATCGCAGTTTTGCCGACACCCGCTTCTCCCACCAGCAGTGGGTTGTTTTTACGACGGCGACACAGAACTTGAATCGTACGTTCCAACTCTTTGTCACGGCCAATCAGTGGATCGATCTGGCCTTGTTTTGCTAACTGATTAAGGTTGGTCGCAAAACTTTCCAAACGCTCGTCAGCACTCACCTCTTCAGAAGTATCACTGCTGCCAAACGAATCGGAAGAAGAGTCTTCACTATGGTTAGACGCTTTGGTAATGCCGTGCGAAATAAAGTTAACAATGTCCAAGCGGCTGATGTCATTTTTCTTCAGCAGATAGGCCGCGTGCGACTCTTGCTCACTGAAAATCGCCACCAGCACGTTGGCTCCCGTCACTTCGCTTCGACCGGAAGATTGCACGTGGAACACCGCGCGTTGCAGTACGCGTTGGAAACTCAACGTCGGTTGTGTCTCGCGAGTTTCGTCATTTTTGGGGATAAGAGGCGTGGTCTGGTCGATAAAAGTATCCAGCTCACGGCGTAATACATCAATGTCGGCTTGACAGGCTAACAGGGCTTCCCGCGCTGCATCGTTTTCCAACAATGCAAGTAGGAGGTGCTCGACGGTCATAAATTCATGTCTTTTGTCTCGTGCCCGAGCGAACGCGCCGTTTAGACTCGACTCTAATTCTTTGTTAAGCATAAGGCCTCCTTAAGGAACAACCACATTGCCCGGCAAGTTTAAGCTTGCTCCATCGTGCACAAAAGTGGGTGCTCATTTTCCCTTGAGTACATCGTTACTTGAGCGACTTTCGTCTCTGCAACTTCTGCAGTAAACGTGCCACATATTGCTTTTCCTTCGTAATGCACTTTGAGCATCACTTGCGTCGCTCTCTCTATATCCATAGAGAAAAAGCGCTCAAGAATCTCAATTACAAAGTCCATCGGTGTGTAATCATCGTTGTTTAACACCACGTGATACATAGATGGTGGCTTAACCGCCGTCTTTTCTTTCTCCAGCAAATCAAAGTCTGGAGAGATCCATTCAAAGTTTTTACTCATGACACTTCAATATTTGAGGGCTTCTTACAGAGAATTCAACTATAAAGTGCTGTAAAACTAGCCGTTTAAACTCACTGACGGCATCCGCACTTTAATGAATTTCGCCTCTTACTTAGAGACTAATGCAGCAATTGTAACGCTGCAAATAAAACATTGCGAATGACGATCACGAATAGCGCGATTGCTTACTTTACCGACACCAATATGCAAGCTTGTTAATGATTTGCTTCGCGATTTGCAAATGACAAATTTATATAATTGCAATTGCAAAATTGAGTTTGCATATCAAACTGTGTGCTTTTATACGTTCGTCCTATTGACTGCGTTCAATCATCGTCTAAATTGGTCAATTAGTGACTAACGTTAAGCATAGGCTGAATCGCTATTCACTTTTGAGAAGTCAGGAAGTCCTAGGGACAAATTGACGTTTCTCTTAAAACATCAGTTATAAAATGCATGAGGGATGTATAGCATGGCTACAGGTACAGTGAAATGGTTTAATAATGCCAAAGGCTTCGGTTTTATTTGCCCGGAAGGTGAAGACGGAGATATTTTCGCTCATTACTCAACCATTCAGATGGACGGATACCGTACACTCAAAGCCGGTCAACAGGTTTCTTATCAGGTGGAGCAAGGTCCTAAGGGATACCACGCGAGCTGTGTTGTGCCAATCGAGGGACAATCAGCAAAATAGTGGATTGATTGCCACACTAGCGTGCTTTGGCAATTTGCAAAGCACAAAAATAGAAACCCGCCCAATTGGGCGGGTTTTGTTTTGGTGTCTAAACTAGATTAACGGTCAATGATCGCGTTGAAGGTCGAGCTAGGACGCATAAGCGGAGCCACCTTCGCAAACTCAGGTGCGTAATAGCCACCCAAATCGCCAGGCTTGCCTTGCGCGCCATTCAGTTCTGCGACAATTTGCGCTTCTTTCTCTTCAAGCGCTTTTGCAATCGGAGCAAACTCAGCTGCGAGATCTGCATCTGCCGTTTGTTCAGCCAGTGCTTGCGCCCAGTAAGTCGCCAAATAGAAATGGCTACCACGGTTGTCAATTTCACCGACACGGCGTGAAGGCGATTTGTTCATATCGAGGAACTTACCCGTCGCTTTATCAAGCGCATCCGCCAACACTTGTGCTTTGCGATTGCCAGTGACCACACTCAAGTGCTCCAGAGATGCGGCTAGCGCTAAAAACTCACCCAGTGAATCCCAACGTAAGTGGTTCTCTTTTTGTACTTGTTGTACGTGCTTCGGTGCCGAGCCGCCCGCGCCCGTTTCAAACAAACCACCACCGTTCATCAACGGAACGATAGAGAGCATTTTCGCCGAAGTACCCAGTTCAAGGATTGGGAATAAGTCAGTCAAGTAATCACGTAGCACGTTACCTGTTACAGAAATGGTGTCTTGTCCCGCCTTCATACGCACAAGTGAATATTGCGTGGCTTCAATCGGTGACAGGATCTTGATTTCTAAACCAGAGGTATCGTGATTAGGTAGGTACTGATTCACTTTCTTGATCAACTCAGCGTCATGAGCGCGTGCAGGATCCAGCCAGAAAACGGCTGGCGTGTTGGAAGCGCGAGCACGAGTTACCGCCAATTTTACCCAATCTTGGATTGGCGCATCTTTTACCTGACACATGCGGAAGATGTCGCCCGCTTCCACGCTTTGTTCCAGCAGCACTTTGCCCGCTTCGTCAATCACACGCACCACACCTTCAGCATCCAGAATAAAGGTCTTATCGTGTGAGCCGTACTCTTCTGCTTTTTGTGCCATCAGACCCACGTTGGGCACACTGCCCATAGTAGTTGGGTCAAACGCGCCGTGCTGTTTACAGAAATCGATGACGGTTTGGTAAACGCCTGCGTAGCAGCGATCGGGAATCGTCGCTTTGGTGTCTTTCTGCTTACCATCAGGGCCCCACATTTGGCCTGAAGTACGGATCATTGCTGGCATAGACGCATCAACAATCACATCGCTTGGTACATGCAGGTTGGTGATACCGCGGTCAGAGTCCACCATCGCCAGAGCGGGTTGCGTCGCATATACCGCTTGAATCGCCGCTTCAATTTCTGCACGTTGCGCTTCTGGCAGCGATTGAATTTTAGCGTAGACATCACCTAAGCCGTTATTAACGTCCACACCCAGCTGATCGAACAGTTGACCATACTTATCAAAAACCGCTTTGTAGTACACCTTCACCGCATGACCGAAGATCACTGGATCCGAGACTTTCATCATGGTCGCTTTCATGTGCAGTGAGAACAGCACGTCTTGCGCTTTCGCATCCGCGATTTCTTTTTCAAAGAAGGCAATCAGCGCTTTTTTGCTCATCACGCTGGTATCGATGATCTCTTTATCTTGCAGCGCAAAAGGCTTTTTCAGCACTTTCACTGCACCCTCTTTACCCACGAACTCAATCGCCACTTTAGTTGCGCCGCTCACCGTCATCGACTTCTCGCTACCGAAGAAATCTTTATCGCTCATGCTTGCAACATGTGATTTTGAATCCTTACTCCAAGCGCCCATGGAGTGCGGGTTTTTCTTGGCGTAGTTTTTCACCGAGGCTGGAGCACGGCGATCGGAGTTACCTTCACGTAACACTGGGTTTACCGCGCTACCCTTGATCTTGTCATAAGTTGCTTTGATCGCTTCTTCTTCGTAGCTACTCGGTTCTTCTGGGTAATTTGGCAGTGCGTAGCCTTTGTCTTGCAGCTCTTTAATCGCCGCTTTGAGTTGAGGAACAGAAGCAGAAATATTTGGCAGTTTAATGATGTTCGCTTCAGGCGTTTTTGCTAGCTCACCCAGTTCAGTCAACGCATCGCTGATACGTTGTTCTTCGGTCAAATGCTCAGGGAAATTAGCCAGAATACGACCAGCTAATGAAATATCGCGTGTTTCTACGTTAATGCCTGATGAAGCAGTAAATGATTGAATAATCGGCAGTAATGAATACGTTGCCAGCGCTGGGGCTTCATCAGTAATGGTATAAATAATTGTAGGTTTATTGGTAGGCATGAACTTTCCCTATCTGTTCTAACAGCACCATTGGATGCAATGACACTGTGTGACTGTCCGTTCTCAAGTCGGCGACATCCCCTCAACCTGAGTACGATCTTCTCACTCTTGCAAATCCTGTGTTCGAATGACGTTGAGCCGCCTTCGAGCTCGTCCTTGAGTGAAGGTATTTATAATTAAACAAATTGAAGACAATAGTCTATTATCTTGTTCGTTAAACCTTTTCCAGGGCGCAAATGATAGCCGATCTCGCCTCTACGGAAAACTTTCAAACACAGTTTATTTACATTTTTGCAAGGTGCTTAACATGTCATCTCGCTTGTCCAGCGATGCCACCTCCTCTTCTTCCGATCAACGAAAGTCGCATTTTAAACAAAGAGCCGCGAAAAACGCTGGCCATCCACCAACGAGAGCAAATCGAAAGAGTGTTGCTAACAAGAAAAAAAATGCCACTCAAACGGCTTTGTCACCTAAGCGCCCCCTTTCTCCTGCTGAGCGTAAAGTGATCCTGTTTAATAAACCTTATGACACTTTAAGCCAATTTACCGATGGGGATGGAAGAAAAACCTTGGCCGACTACATCCCAATTAAGGATGTTTACGCCGCAGGACGTTTGGATCGCGATAGCGAAGGACTACTGATTTTAACCAATGATGGAATTTTGCAGGCCAGATTGACTCAGCCGCAGTCCAAAGCGCCAAAAACTTACTGGGTGCAAGTTGAAGGTTCGCCACAAGAGAGCGACCTTGAGGCATTGCGCCACGGAGTGACCTTAAAAGATGGCCCGACTTTACCGGCGAAAGTCGACATCATGCCCGAACCCACGCTTTGGCCACGCAATCCGCCGGTGCGTTTTCGCGCAGCAATTCCGACCACATGGTTAGCCATTACTTTAATGGAAGGGCGTAATCGCCAAGTACGACGCATGACGGCGCACATCGGTTTCCCGACTCTACGCTTGATTCGTTACTCCATGGGCGATTGGAACTTGGGAGATTTGCAGCCCGGTGAGTGGCGGGAAGTGACGCTTTAATACTCTGATTAATCAAAAATATATAGCCAAACTACTTGGAGTTGCAGGTAGGCGGCAAATGAGTGAATCCCCATGAGCATAGATACACTATGTGATTGGGGTGAACGAATGCAGCCAACACCGCTGCAGCTTCAAGTAGGAAGGCAATAACGCCCCAATAATGGGGCGTTATTGTTTGGTTGGAGAAACTCGTCTACCAATTACTTATGGCGTTCTTTCAGCTTATTGATCACATCATTCATGGCTAAGCCTTGCTCTTGCAGCAACACCAACAAGTGATACATCAAGTCGGCGGATTCGCAAATCAGCTCCTCCTTATCCCCTGCCGTCGCCGCCAACGCGACTTCAACCCCTTCTTCACCCACTTTCTGCGCAATGCGTTTGGTGCCACGCGCATACAAAGAGGCCGTGTAAGAAGAACTGGGATCGGCATTTTTGCGCTCTGCCAACAGTTGTTCCAACTGATGAAGCCAAACCATTTGTGACTCCTCTTGTGCATCACCATCCCAACAGGTCACGGTGCCTGTGTGACAGGTTGGGCCAATCGGGTTCACTTTCACCAGTAGCGTATCTTGGTCGCAATCCAGCGCGATATTTTTCAGTTGCAACACATGACCTGAGGTTTCTCCCTTAGTCCACAAACGCTGTTTGCTGCGCGAGAAAAAGGTCACTTGCTGAGTATCGAGGGTTTTTTGCAACGCTTCAGGGTTCATATACCCCATCATTAAGACTTGGCTGGACTGAAAATCTTGCACAATGGCGGGCACAAGTCCATCGACTTTCTGCCAATCAATACGGTCGGTTAGCGTGGCAAATGGGCTTGCTGGATTCATCGTCTCACCTCAATTCCTTGTTGTTTTAGATACTGCTTGAGTTCACCGATATTGATGATCTGCTTGTGAAACACCGAAGCGGCTAAAGCACCATCGACGTTCGCTTGAGTAAAAGCTTGCGCGAAATGTTCCATCGCCCCTGCACCACCGGAGGCGATCAGCGGAACTCGGCACACCGAGCGCACTAAGTTGAGCTGCTCAAGATCGTAACCATTGCGCACACCATCTTGGTTCATCATGTTCAGTACAATTTCCCCAGCGCCGCGCTTTTGCACCTCTTGCACCCAATCGCAAGTTTGCCACTGCGTGGCACGGGTGCGGCTTTCGTCACCGGTAAACTGATAAACCTGATATTGACCTGTTTCTTTATCAAAATAAGAGTCGATGCCAACCACGATACATTGCACGCCAAAGCGATCCGCAAGATCGGTGATCAGTTGTGGATTCGCCAGTGCAGGCGAGTTAATTGACACTTTATCTGCACCGAACTCCAAGATTCGCGCAGCATCTTGCGCCGACTTGATCCCGCCCGCGACACAGAAAGGGATGTCGATCACTTCCGCGACTCGCGCGACCCAGCTTTTATCGACAACGCGGCCATCACTGGAAGCGGTAATATCGTAAAACACCAGCTCATCCGCGCCTTCTTCGGCGTAACGTTTGGCCAGTGGCACAATGTCTCCAATGATTTCGTGGTTACGAAACTGAACGCCTTTCACTACCTGTCCATCACGTACATCCAGACAAGGAATTATCCGTTTTGCCAACATGCGAATGCCTCCTGCGCGGTAAATTTGCCATCCAATAGCGCGCGACCGACAATCACACCCGCAACGCCTGTGCCTTTCAATGCCTCAATATCGGCAAGTGAACCAATGCCACCGGACGATTGGAACTGCACTTGTGGATATTGACGACAGAGATCGCGATACAGCTCAACGTTCGAACCGGCCAACGTGCCATCGCGGGAAATATCGGTGCACAGTACGTGCTGTAAACCAACCGTTAAGTAATCATCAATCAAAGCTTCAATCGTCACGCCGGAATCTTCCTGCCAGCCAGAAATCGCGACTTTGCGCGTACCTTGTTCATCAATGTTGATGTCCAACGCTAAAACAATTTTCTCAGCGCCGTATTTTTCTATCCAGCTTTTGACCAATTGCGGCTGTTTAACCGCGGTTGAACCCACCACCACGCGCTGCGCGCCAGCTTCAAGCAGATCCACCACGTCTTGTTCACTGCGTACTCCACCACCAATTTGAATATTGGCGGGTGTGCTCGCGAGCAGGCGAGCAATCAAATTCAGTTGGCGTGCTGCGGTATTTTTCGCGCCAGTTAAGTCCACCAAGTGCAACCAACCTGCCCCAGCTTGGTGGTACAAATTAAACTGCTCCGCTGGGTCTACTTTATATTCGGTCACTTGTCCGTAATCACCTTGATACAGACGCACAACCTGACCTTCAATCAAATCTAATGCGGGAATAATCATTGTGGTTCCTTGTATTGCGCCAGCTTTGACCAGCGCTTGTCCCTAAAGCTCAAGAAAGTTTTGAATCAAGCGTGCGCCCGCTTTTGAAGAGCGCTCAGGGTGAAATTGCACCCCGTAATAGTTCCCTGCTTGAATCGCTGCGCTAAACGGCTGACCATATTCGCACTGGGCAATGGTGTAATCGCCAACGGGCATGGCAAAGCTGTGCACAAAGTAGAAGTACGCATCAGGTTCTATACCGTTAAACAGTGGATGCCCCTCTTTCACTTGCACCGTGTTCCAGCCCATGTGTGGCAACGGCAGATCGCCGGTTTGCAGCAAACGGACTTCGCCATCGACTAACCCTAAGCACTGCACAATCTCATCGGCTTTCTGGCCTTTTTCTTCCGACAATTTGCCAAGCAATTGCATGCCAAGGCAGATGCCAAGCAATGGTTTCTCAACCCGTTTCACCAACTCGATCAAATCACGTTCGGTGAGGTTTTTCATCGCTTCGCTCGCGGTGCCAACTCCGGGCAGAAACAGTTTATCTGCCGCGAGTACCACTTGCGGATCGCGCGAAATCGTCACCGCATAACCTAATCGTTCAATGGCGAATTTGACCGAGGAGATATTGGCGCAGCCAGTATCAATAATCACCACATTCTGAGTCATCAGAGCACCCCTTTACTGCTCGGCAGATCGTTACCTTGCACCGTGATGGCTTGACGCAGCGTGCGGCCAAACGCTTTAAACAGGCTCTCAATGATGTGGTGATCGTTATCGCCACTGGAAGAGAGGTGCAGAGTACACGCCAAAGTATCGGTCAATGAGCGAAAGAAGTGATACACCATCTCAGTCGACAGATCGCCCACTTGCGGGCGGCTAAAGCTCGCATCAAATTTCAGATACGGGCGGCCCGAGAGATCCAACGCGCACTGTGCCAAACACTCATCCATGGGCAATGTGAAACCAAAGCGTCCAATACCACGTTTGTCACCCAGTGCTTCACGCAGTGCTTGCCCTAGTGCCAAGGCGGTATCTTCCACCGTGTGGTGATCATCAATGTGCAGATCGCCCACCACTTTCAGTTGCAGTTGGAAACCGCCGTGGGTCGCGATTTGATCTAGCATGTGATCAAAAAAGCCCAATCCAGTTTCAATCTGATTACCGCCAGTTTGGTCAAGATTGACTAGAACCTGAATATCGGTCTCTTTGGTTTTACGCACCACTTGGGCAACACGTGGCTTGGTGGTGAGATCTTTAACGATATCCAGCCACCCCATGGTTTGTGGGTGGTATTGAATACCGCGAATCGCCATATTTTCAGCCAGTTGCAGATCGGTCATGCGATCGCCAATCACGGCTGACGATTTGAAATCGACTTTGCCACCTTGCAGATACTCTTTGACCAAGCCAAGTTTCGGTTTGCGGCACGAACAGTTATCACGCTCAAAGTGCGGGCAAATCAGCACATCATTAAACTTCACGCCTTGCGATTCAAAAATGTCCATCATCATGTTATGCGGCGCATCGAAATCCGCTTGCGGGTAGCTTGAAGTGCCTAAACCATCCTGATTGGTCACCATCACCAAACGATAACCCGCCTCTTGTAGCTTGAGCAGGCTTGGGATCACATAAGGCTCAAGTTTGAGTTTGTCCAAACGGTCAACTTGAAAATCCACTGGCGGCTCAACAATTAAGGTGCCGTCGCGGTCGATAAAAAGAATTTTTTGTTGTTTGCTCACAAGAATGTCCTTTTCATCAGCAGCCCGCGCAGCGAGCTGCTGTAAACAAAATTACTGGTAGTAGTTGCGAATAAACGCGACGGTTTTTTCACACTCTTCGCGATTGCCAACACTGATACGCACACAGTTTTCAATCGGTGAATTACGCAAAATAATGCCGTGCTCCCACGCCGCTTTAAACAGTGCATCACCATCAGGGAATTTCACTAATAGATAGTTACCCCAACCTTCAAAAACCTGCACACCCGGAACCATAGAGAGCCCCACTTGTAGGTAAGCTCGATTCGCGCCGAGATCCAATACTTGGTATTTGGCGCGCGCGAGACCTGCAGGTGATAAGGCTTGCACCGCGATTTCGGCAACCGGCACTGGCACCGGATAAGGCGCGATCACTTTGAGTAACACATTGATGAGTTCAGCATTGGCAAGCGTGAAGCCACAGCGTAGTCCCGCCAAAGCAAAAGCTTTAGAGAGTGTGCGTAGAATCGCCAAGTTCGGATATTGGGCGAGCAAATCAACCGTCGATGCCTCTGGGCAGAAATCGATGTAGGCTTCATCCATCACCACAATCGCGCGATCTTGGGTCATCTCCAGCAGTTTGATGATGTCAGCACGTTTGACCAAGTTGCCAGTCGGGTTATTCGGGCTACACACAAACACCAATTTAACGCGATCCAGATTGGCCTCAATGCTCGGTAAATCGAGTTGCCAATCAGTAGTCAACGGCACTTTTTTACGCTCAACACCAAAGGTTTCTGCACTGATCGCGTACATGCCATAGGTTGGAGGGCAGAACAGAATCGCATCCTGATTGGGTTCGCAAAACGCACGGATCAAAAGCTCAATCCCTTCATCCGCGCCGCGCGAAGTCAGCACTTGCTCCGGCTGTACTCCAGCGTAATTAGCGTAAGCTTGGATCATCGCCTTAGGTTGGCAATCACTGTAACGATTAAGGCGCGCAAAATCGGTTTTGTATTCGTTATTGAAAGGCGATTCGTTAGCATTGAGCCAAACATCACCACTACCACCAATACGACGCGCAGAAAGGTATGGGGTTAACGCCTGAATTTGTTGACGAGCCAGTTTTTCCATAATTTATTGAGCCTTCTGTAATTTTTCTACTCGAATCGTAACCGCACGTTTGTGCGCGTCTAACCCTTCCGCTTCCGCCATCGTTACTACGGTGGGCGCAAGCAATTGCAAGCCATCAGCGGTCAGCTCTTGCACTGTCATGCGTTTACTGAAATCGGCCAAACCTAAGCTGGAATAGGTGCGGGTGTAACCGTAAGTGGGTAGCACATGGTTGGTACCAGAAGCGTAATCGCCTACCGATTCTGGCGACCAATCGCCAAGGAAAATGGAGCCTGCGTTATCGAGCAGTGGAACCAACTCACGCGGGTTGCGCGTCTGCACAATCAAGTGCTCAGGGCCGTAGTAGTTAGAAATCGACACTGCTTGGGTGAGTGATTCAGCAATAATGATCAGACTGGAAGCCAAGGCTTTTTCAGCAATGCTGGCGCGCGAAAGCACTTTAAGCTGCTTTTGCACTGCGTCCGTCACTTGATCGGCCAACACTGGTGATGGTGTGACCAGAACCACCTGTGAATCTGGGCCGTGCTCTGCCTGACTGAGTAGATCGGCGGCGATAAAATTGGCATCCGCCGTTTCATCAGCAATCACCAATACTTCTGAAGGTCCTGCAGGCATATCAATCGCTGCGCCACGGAAATCGTTACTCACTTGGCGTTTTGCTTCCGTCACATAGGCGTTACCGGGGCCAAAGATTTTGTCAACTTTAGTCACCGTTTCCGTACCGTAAGCCATTGCGGCGATTGCCTGACCGCCGCCTAGGTTGTACACCTCATCGATGTTACACAGCTTAGCGACGTAGAGAATTTCATCAGCAATTGGCGGAGGTGAGCAGAGCACCACTTTACGACAACCAGCGATTTGCGCAGGCACACCGAGCATTAGTACGGTTGATGGTAGCGGTGCGCTGCCACCCGGAATATACAGACCCACTTTGTTGATCGGACGAGTGACTTGCTCACACACCACTCCGGGCATGGTTTCCACTTTGATTGGTTGCGCTTTTTGCGCCTTGTGGAATTTGCTGATGTTGTTGTATGCCTGCTCCAACGCCTGTTTCATTGTTTCCGACAAACTCGCGGCCGCGGCATCCATCTCTTCGCGAGATACGCGCAGTGAAGCGGGTTTTACACGATCAAATTTTTCAGTTAATTCAAACAGTGCGGCATCACCCTCACTGCGCACTTTCGCAATCACCTGCGCAACTGCGGCAGTGATGTTTGCTCCTTCGGTAATCGCAGGACGTTCTAAAATCGATTCTTGCTGAGCTTCACTCAACGATTGCCAAACCACGGTTCTCATCGCCTTACTCCATCATTTTTTCAATCGGTAACACCAAAATTGAGCTAGCACCGAGGGCTTTCAGCTGCTCCATGGTTTCCCAGAATAGATTTTCCGAACTCACCATGTGTACCGCGACTTTGGATTTGTCGGCAGACAAGGGAAGCACTGTTGGGTCTTCCGCTCCGGGCAACAAGGTTTTGATTTGCGCCAACTTCTCAACCGGAGCGTGCAGCATGATGTATTTCGATTCTTTGGCTTGTTGCACGCCGTGCATGCGAGTGAGGAGTTTATCGATCAGTGCAGCTTTATCGGCAGCAAAAGCACCTGGGCGCTGAATAAGCGTCGCTTTGGATTCAAAAATCACTTCCACTTCTTTAAGACCGTTGGCTTCTAAGGTCGCGCCAGTGGAGACCAGATCCGCAATCGCATCGGCTAATCCCGCGCGCGGTGCAACTTCAACCGACCCCGTCAACATACAGGTGCTGAAATCCACGCCTTGGCGATCCATATAAGCTTTGAGCAGTTGTGGGTAGGTGGTGGCAATACGCTTACCATTCAGATCTTGCGGGCCACGATACTCAGCATCTTTTTCAATCGCGATCGACAGACGGCAACCACCAAAGTCCATACGACGAAGAGTGGTAAATTCGTTACGTTGGTTGAGTGCTAGGCGATCTAAACGTGTTTCTTCAAGCACGTTTTCACCAACAAAACCCAAATCCACCACCCCATCCATGATCAGTCCTGGAATGTCATCGTCACGCACCAACAACAGGTCAATCGGCATATTCAGTGAATGAACCACCAAGCGCTCGCCCATGATGTTGAATTTCACACCGCATTTTTTCAGCAGTTCTTGGCACTCTTGGCTCAGGCGGCCTTTTTTCTGTATCGCGATTCTTAGTCGTTGTGTTTGCATGTCATTCTTCCTTTGCAATTTGTTGAATTTAATAATTTTTCCAAAGCTTAAAACGAAAAACCCTCGGGAGGTTTGGTCTCCCGAGGGTTAGAATCTTTTTATGGCTCTGATTTCAACTCCGGGAGATTCCTGTCCCCCGGGTATGCGTACATCTCCCGAAAGACACCTTAGGGATGATGATGGTGATGAATGTTCATTACGAAATTACGCATACTTAGTGGTTTCTGTCTGTTTGAGAACTGCCTTCACACTAACTAAGCTAAGTTTTTTTTTCAACCACAAATTGACACTTTTCTGGTTATTTTTTTATGACGGCTTTAAGAGCTCATCACCACCACTCAAAGCTGCAATTAAGGTTAGCGATAAAAAAAGAGGCCGACTGGCCTCTTATCTCTATAGCGATGCAAATTAGGCAGACACCTGTTTGCTCACTTTGGCTTTTGATAGTGCTGCAAAAATTAAGCAAACCACCACAAAACTCACGGATGCGGCAGCTAAAGCCAGCCCGAGTGAAGCAAAAATTCCCAGCACCACGTAACCAATCGCTGACACTAACGCAACCGCCAATGCGTAAGGCAGTTGAGTCGCAACATGGTCAATATGATGACAACGTGCTCCCGTCGAAGAGAGAATCGTGGTATCTGAAATCGGCGAACAGTGATCGCCAAATACGGAACCGGCAAGTACCGCACCGAGCATCGGCAGCATAAGTGCAATATCTGTAGCGCCAGCCATGTCACCCGCAATCGGCAGCATGATGCCAAAAGTGCCCCATGATGTACCGGTAGAAAACGCCATCGCACCAGACAGCACAAACAGAATGACCGGAAGCCAATGTGGGTCAATATTGCCTTGTACGAGAGAAGAGAGATAAGCACCGGTCTTCATGTCACCGATGACAGAACCTATGGTCCACGCAAAAATCAGGATCAAAATTGCACCAAACATCGATTTCGCACCAATCCATAAGGTTTTTGCGATTTCAGCCGTCGGTAGTTTTTGGCGCAACACGGTCACAAAAGCCATCGCCAGACCAACTAATCCACCATATACCAATGAAGTACCAACATTGGTATTTTCAAACGCCCCAAAAATATCAAACGACTGACCACTTTCCGCTAATGCACTTGCGCCAGTCCAAATCATCGCACCAATGGTCGCAACGACTAAAAACACAATCGGCAACACGAGATCGAGTACTGTACCGCGTTCACTTTCACGAATATCAAGCTCTTCATTGAGTTCGTGGGCCTCTTGTGTATCTGTACTCGGGTCTTCATCAAAACCACGCCCTTGAGAAGCGGCAATTTCATGCTTGCGCATCTGGCCGATATCCATTTGGAACCACACCACCGCAAATACCATCAGCAACGCAAAGATCGCATAGAAGTTCATCGGCACTAAACGCAGATAAGCACCTAATGCGGAATACTCCTCGATACCGTGCGAAACTAAAATGCCACCGATAATGGTCATGATATACGCACCCCAACTTGAGGCGGGCATGACCACACACATAGGCGCAGCAGTGGAATCCAGAATGTAAGCGAGTTTGGCACGCGAAACGTAAAAACGATCGGTCACTGGGCGAGAAATAGAACCGACAGCGAGGCTATTAAAATAGTCGTCAACAAAAATGAATACGCCTAAAAATGCCGCCAGTAATTTAGAGCCACGTTTACTTTTCACCCGGACTTGTGCCCACTGAGCAAAAGCGCGAGTGCCGCCCGACAACGTCAGTAGCGCAGTCATCATACCCAGTAACAGTAAAAAGCCGACAATACTCATATTCCAAGCATTGATCGCGCCCTCTTTGACAAACACGCTACCCACTTGTGTGGCGATATATTGCAACGACTGACCAATAGAATAATCAGCCAGCAGTAAAGCACCTAAAAAAATCCCCACGCCAAGAGAAAGGAGTACACGGCGAGTCACAATAGCCAAACTCAATGCCACCAGCGGTGGTAAAACAGAGAGTGGCGAAGAAGCAAAATCGATTAAATTCATGATCTTCCTAAACCAGTAAAAAATGGTTAGAGATCTACTGCAGACAAATCAAGCGACATCATGTCAACTTAATTTATGTTGAACTAAGCGAAAGGGAAGCGAACACTTCACCCAACCCTACAGTAGCGCTCCATAGTTTAACAACAATATAGACTATGGCAGTGTTACACCTATTGAATGTAACCCCAGCCAACTGCGTTGATGGGCAAGTTGACTTCGGCGGCAACGCCTTTTTCCACAATTCATTGGCATCACCCCAACTGTGGATACTTTTCGTAACCGCTCCTCTACGGCGAAAACTTCATCCTAATCTGCCAATTCATTTGGCTCATTTAGTCTGCTTTTCGCATTAGGTGAGAGACATTTTACTTAACAAAAATATCAATGCAACTAGGTTCCAGTGAGAAAAACAAGTGCCACAGCTCACAAATCAATCATTTCATTGATACTTATTTCATAAAAACACCGCAAGACTTGATATATAGAACTAATATTATTTACCTGTATGATAAGTTCCTGCAGCTGCTTTTATATGCGTCTGCAGTATTCTAAATAGTAAATTCATTAAATAAACATCATTTTATATTTTTACTTTCTTACTATTTTGACTTAATATTTGCAGCGAAAACTTGTCAGTATAATAAGCTAGGTTTAGTATTAACTCGTTATCCAAATTGTGAACAGGAAATGGTAATGT
Source organism: Vibrio cholerae ATCC 14035 (assembly GCF_000621645.1). Lineage (GTDB taxonomy): Bacteria > Pseudomonadota > Gammaproteobacteria > Enterobacterales > Vibrionaceae > Vibrio > Vibrio cholerae. The sequence continues at coordinate 42,913 of NZ_JHXR01000027.1, forward strand.
CGGAAATCACTAAGACTTTATTAAATATTCGTAGCCTACGTGCTTATGCACGCGAACTGACTATTGAGCAACTTGAAGAAGCGTTAGATAAATTAACGACCGTCGTTCAAGAGCGTAAAGAAGCAGAAGCAGAAGAAATTGCTGCTCGTGCAGAGCAAGAAGCGAAATTAGCCGCAATTGCTGAACAAATTGCTAAAGATGGTATCGACCTCGAAGCGCTTATTTCTGCGCTATCAGGCGAAACTAAAACGAAAGCAAAAGGCAAACGTGCACCTCGCCCTGCAAAATACAAGTATATCGACACCAACGGTGAAGAAAAAACTTGGACAGGCCAAGGCCGTACTCCTTCAGTGATCCAAAAAGCACTGGATGAAGGTAAATCTCTGGAAGAATTCGCTCTGTAATTTTGCCAGAAACTAAAATGATAAAGGCTCCTGTAGCGAGCCGCGAGAAATGAGCAATCGAGACTATAAAAATGAGCACTAACCATAGTGCTCATTTCATTAGGGTTAAACAAAATTTAAATCGGATTTACAGGGCGTGATTCACCGCGAATTGATGGTGTACCTTGTTCGTCGGTAGTGGTGTAGTCTCGGAGCTGTCTTGCGTATAACTTCCACGCATCCAAAGTGTATGTTGCACGTTGATCATCGGTCCAGTGATACATTAGCTCAATTTGAACATTAGCAAGTTCAGAAAGAGCCCAATGATGCTCGATTTGTGCAAGCTCTTGAGGCGACTTAATACGCTCG
>NZ_JHXR01000028.1 GCF_000621645.1 Vibrio cholerae ATCC 14035
TGTGTGATTCATAGAGATGGTTTCAATTTTCTTAGCTGAAGATCGAGCTTGTAATTTTGCTCTTGAAACCGCTCTTTCTTGATCTGGTAGTTCTGAGATACCTCTTCAGACAAAGGAGTTTGATCAGATATCTCAGTAATCCTGTCTATCGGGGTTAGCCCATTTAACGAGCTGTGGGGCCGTTCCCAGTTGTAGTAGTGTTGCCATTCAGCTAGTAGCAGATCCAGTTCTTGCAGCCCCACAGAGACATCTATGGTCGGATAGAACTCACTTTTATCTGTTTTCTGCGAGCGTTCCACTTTGCCATTCAAGTGAGGTGAGCCAGGCTTATTTGGGCGAAACTTGATCCCATAAATCATGAGTTGTTTCTGGACTTTTTCAGCAAAGAATTCACGCCCTCTGTCCGTCTGAATACGCTGGATAGGAAATGGCATCTCTTCCACGACACAATCGATAAAGTCGACTGTATTTGCTGCTGTGCGCCGAGAGTAGCACCTTAGAACCCGATAGCGAGAGCAATCATCAATAGCTGTATACTGGTAAATTCCAGGCGCTATTTTACACGTGTCCATCTGGACTCTATCACCAGGAATTGGGCGCTCATATCTTTGGAAATCTTTTTTGCGTCGGTAAGTTACGATGGGTTTGACTGATGCTTCGGATAAAACTTTATGGAGTGTCGCTGTGCTTAGGTGTATTTTGTGAAGTCGGATTAATTCCGTTTGTAAACGTCGCGCCCCTAAATTGCGTTTGTCACGCATCGTAAGGATCAATGCTCTTAGCTCATCAGTGAGTTTGGTATCTGGAGATGAATGAGGGCGTCTGCTCTGGCTTTCCAGACCAGCGATTCCACATTGCTTATATCGCTTAGCCCACTTTCGTAATGTTGGTCTGGAAATACCACAGCGTCGACATACGAGGCCTGCATCACCACATTCCTCATACATTTTTACCCACTGTAGTCTTTGTTGGATTTCTCTGTCCATAGACACCCAGTATAGTTGAAAGGATGTCTATGAATCACACATCTAAATCCTTCTAAAAAGCACCATTTTACCGTGGTTTAGGAACGATAACAAAAAGCCAGCTTTCGCTGGCTTTTTTCTTAAAGAACACTTCATTCAAAAGGAATTTAAAAGGTGATGAAATGAATTATTTGTTCTCTGCCATCTCTTTTTTCACCATTACTGCAGCAGCAACGATAAAAGCAATGATCAATGCCAGTTCCACTTATCCTCCTAAGCGATTCTACTGAGTTCGCACATAGTCTAGCACTGGGCTTACCGACAAGCAGTGTTTATTTTGCGAAACTGGCTAATTAGCGATCGAGATCAAATCCCACGAGTGAGTAAAAGCTAGTGTTCTGACAAGTCGGGCTTTACCCAGACTTGGCTAAAATCGAACCAACCTAGCGCATTGCATTTCGCATTTTGTAATGCACCACACTGATCTTTACTGATACCTAACCAGCAGTGGAACATTGGGATCAGTTGGTGTTTTTCCACCAGTGATTTCCCCAGTTCTTTCGCAGGGAAGAGCGCAGAAGAGTCAGCACGCCAAGCATCAATCAAACTCACCCACTGATTGAAATCCTCTCCTTTGCTCAAAAACTCAATATCGGAGTAATTGAGTAACCACCCCGCTAACGCATCATCACGGTGATTAGCAATACCCATTGGCTTAATCCAAATATCCACATTTTCAGTTTCAACGACCGTGTGTTCATATTTGATGACATTGACTGTGATCCCATCTTGGCTGAGCAATTGTTTAATCGCATTAGCAACAGTCGGAAACATAGGATGCTGAGCGTGATAGGCAATCGTAAGTTCTTTGGATTCTGGCGGTAACGTTTTTTGCGCTGCCGCTGAGTGGTGATACCACCCGGGTTTTAACCCATAGGCTGGCAACACCCCAAGTTCAATGATTTTCTCTTCCGGCAGAAGACGAAACAGGTTGAGCGCATTAAGTTTATCAGTGAGATAGCGCGCCCAATGTTCATCTTTGGCAACGCCATTACGACGATTAAGCAGTAAATAGGTGCAGCCGGGATCCAGCTCTACCTCTTCGGTTGATGATCCTCGAGCGGTTTTCATCGGATTGGATAAGCTTGGAAAAACCATCGAAGAGTGCACTTCATCAATCACCCAAACTTCAACTCGGTCCAGCAGTGGACGAAAACCAAAGTAGCCATCAAACGCTTGCAAAACCAAACGTTTTTCATCGTTTAGAACCACTTTGTAGGGCCCCGTTCCTACTGGCATTAAATCAAAATCGGGATTGCGATCGGACTCCGCAGGGAGGATTTTGGCACAGGCTTCGGCAAGCAACAGCGGTAAGCGGGTATCGGGCTTTTGTAGATGCACATCGACCGCCCAAGGGTAAGGTGAGTCAACTCGGTCAATATGGGCAAAAAGATTAAGCAACCGTAGCTGCCAAAGATTTTGCACAATCAGTTCGGTGGTGAGGAGATTGCCATTATGAAAGCGCACTCCGGGGCGTAAGTAAAACCGCCAGTGAGTATCTGATAGCGCCTGCCAAGCGTGTGCTAAATCAGGCTGTAATTGCTCTTCTTCATCAAGACGCGTAAGTCCGCTAAACACCTGTCGCGCAATATGCTGTTCAGAGCGGCGCATCGGCTTTTGTGGGTTCAACATCGATAGCTGACGATAGTACGGCAACCTGACAACTTGCAGACCTTCTTGATGCTGAACGCCAAGATAGCTTTCTATCACTTGAGTTAATTTTGCGGCGTCCTGATCAAGCACGGCAAACGCTTGGCCTATCTTTCCTTCATTGAGATAACGGCGCGCAAGGTTCTCACTGACATCCGCGCGACTGCGTTTAAAGAGCAGTTGCGAGAGTTTGCCGCGCCCAGCCGCAGGATGCCACTCAATCCACCCCTCTTCTTCCATTTTATTGAGAACAATACGCGCATTACGTCGAGTGCAAAAAAGAATATCGGTGACATCTTCCAGTTGGGTTTCAACGTCTTGACCTTGAAAATGCTCAAAGAGTGTTTCGAACTGTACACGTAAACGCGGGCTGCTCATAAAGAGGAAATCTCATCTAACTTCTAATTCTAGACAGTTTCCTTATTTTGTCAGCTTTAGCAAGCCCACCGCAAAAACTTTTAAAGCAAGTCACAACCTAACGTTTGAGCAATGGCGCTCAGTTGCTCTTCATCATCGAGCTTCACTGACCATTTGCTTTCACTGCCATTGGCTATCATCACATTTGCCCCCTTTCCCATTAGCGTGATGGCCTCCGCTTGGGCTTGCAAGGTAACGCGATTCTCATGTCCGAGCCGCACGACAACTTCATGGGGGGTTACAATGATTTTGCCACCGCTAAATTGAATCACCATTTAAACCTCGGCTACTGGTTTGGCTTGCTTTGGGCGTGAACGTTTCACCGCGACCGTCAAACGGCTAATACAAACCAGTCGTCCTTGTTCATCTTTGATCTCAATTTGCCACACTTGAGTCGATACCCCGATGTGCAACGGTACTGCAGTACCCGTCACTAAACCTTCACGCATCGCACGGACATGGTTAGCATTGATATCCAAGCCCACACAGTAAGCGTCTTCACCCACACTGAAATTGGCCGCTACTGAACCTAAGGTTTCCGCGAGCACCACCGAAGCGCCACCATGCAACATGCCAAGTGGTTGATGTGTGAAATGGCACACCGGCATAGTGGCGGAAATGCTATTTTCTGTCACTTCGGTGTAAATGATATTTAAATGTTCAATTAACGTATTTTTCGATGTGGCATTGAGTGTTTCTAAACTGATGGGCTTATTCCAAATCGACATCGCTTGAGTCCTGAACGAGTAAAAGTGGCTCATTGTAACGACTCCATCCAGCGAACACAAAGTCGTGCACCAAGTCTGCGAAAGTAAAGATGAGGGGATAACATTATGAATGTATGGTGCTAATATAAACGCCATTCATCGATCGCCACAGAAATAAGGACTATAAGATGAAAAAGACGCAACTGGCGCTCACTTTATTAATGACTCTTGGCTTAGCGGCATGCAGCGCTTCACCGACAGGCCGAAATCAATTGCTACTGTTTTCTGACAACGACATGAGTCAGCTTGGCGCGAAGTCTTTCACGCAGATGAAACAGGAAATTCCAATCAGTAAAGATGCAAAAACCAATGCGTATGTGCAGTGTGTAACCAAAGCGATTACCGCTCAAGTACCCAAGCAAAGTAGTTTTGAGCAATGGGAAGTGGTCGTGTTTGAGAGTGACCAAGTTAACGCGTTTGCCTTGCCGGGTGGGAAAATTGGGGTATACACGGGTCTACTGAAGGTTGCGGTGAATCAGGACCAGTTAGCGACCGTGATTGGCCATGAAATCGCTCATGTGCTGTCAAACCACAGTAATGAGCGTTTATCGCAATCACAATTAGCGCATGCCGGCTTACAACTGACGGATATCGCAATTGGGGCATCTGAATATGCGCAATATCGTAATCTGACCATGTCCGCGCTCGGCGTTGGTGTGCAATACGGGGTAATTTTGCCCTATGGCCGCAGCCAAGAGTCAGAAGCCGATATATTAGGATTGGCCTTGATGGCAAGAGCAGGCTTTGATCCTTATCAGAGCATTGAGCTTTGGAAAAATATGGCCAAAGCGTCTGGAGGAAAACAGCCGCCTGAGCTGCTTTCGACCCACCCATCACACAGCACCCGTATCAGCGATTTGAGTGCAACGATCAGTACACTGCCACCACATCAAGGTTCTAAAGCTCAGTGTGCTCTCTAGTTTCTGGTTTTTAATAACGCCGGTTTTCAGGTGCTCTCGTCTGCTCAATACTGTTTTTATAAAAACGACGAGATTTCAAAAACATAGCGCCTTCATAAAACAAACATCACGTCAAAAGAATCGGATAGCACTGCGCCCTGATGGGGATTTGCTGTCGCTTTGTGGTGATTTTTTATCGTTCTTGGCTTTTTTTTGTCCAGATACGGTTTTGTTGTTTTTTGATGGCTTGGATTTGGCCGAAGTGTTGGCTGAAGACTTCTTCTGCGTTTTTGTCGGCTTGTGCGACGATGCTAGCTCAGGTTGAGTATCGAATGACTCTGGCTCTGTCACTGGTGCATCACAAATCACCAAATAAAACTCTTGGTTAAATTCAATCAGATCGCCATCAAACACTTTGCAGCGTTTGCGAGTTTCTACATCGCCATTAACAAACACATAGCCTTCACTGATCACGTGTTTTGCTTCACCACCTCCACTTACGGCATTGGCAATTTTTAACACTTTGTGCAGCTCAATCGGCTGGCAAGAGACCTCAACACCAATCGCTTCTATTTCGATTTCTTCATCTTGCGGGTTGAATTGCTCGTCGGTCATGACACTACTCTCAAAAAATTTTTACGCAGTTTAGCCTTTTCAAAGTTTTTTACCAACGTCAATCCAAATAGCCACTAAACTAAAGTTAATTACCACTCCTTCAAACAAGGCGACTATGCGCATTGGGTTACTTTTTGCTTCACTTTGCTTGATGTCGACCTGCCTCCATGCCAAGCCGCAAAGGGTCACCATTTTTGCGGATGATGCTTATCCGCCATACAGTTATGCTGAAAATGGCCGTGCCGTGGGTATCTATCCTGAAATACTTCGTGCCGCCGATGTTTTGATGACAGAATTTGAGATTGAGTTACAACCCATCCCTTGGCGACGTGGGCTCAAGCTACTCGAAGCAGGAAGAATTTTTGCTTTGCTTCCCCCCTATTATTATCCGCAGCGCCGACCTTACATTCATCCTTACTCAGACCCTATCCTAGATGAAGAGGTGGTGGTTTTTTGTCAAAACGCATGGCTCAGCAAACGCAAGTCCACCGAATGGCCTCGGGACTTTTACGGTTTAACCATAGGAATGAACGATGGATTCAGCCTAGGCGGTCAAGCGTTTTGGAAGGCCGTCGAAGAAAAGAAAATCGAGGTGAAATACGCTAACGGCAATCGCGTCAATCTACTAAAGTTACGCGGTGACAGAATAGATTGCTATGTCAACGACCGCATCTCGATCTTATGGGAACTCACACGATTAAAGCGTGAGGGCATTGTCGATACCGTTAACTTTTCCATGGCCGCCAAAATCAGTTTAGAGCAAGGCTATATCGGATTTACCAACCGAAACCTCGAGCAATACCCTTACCAGAGCCAGTTTGTAGCCGCATTCAACAGCGCTCTTGCAGAGCTAAAAAGCAGCGGCCAACTCGACAAGATTGTTGGCCGCTATATTGAGTAATGTGGCTCCCTTACGACGTCAAGCTACAGCGGTGTGAGTGTGCAGTAACGTGAGCCGTTTGAGGAACCATCAAATGCCGTGATCTTTAGCGTGTTACCATATTGCGGATCTGTTTAGCTCGCTCATCATCACTGACGTTACTCGGAGGTGGTACGGTTAACCCTTTCACTACGGCAGGACGCGCAGCGATCTCGTTCATCCAACGCTGTAAATGAGTCAGACCGTCAATCGAGATCCCACTCCATTCATGGATTCGAACCCATGGAAAGGTCGCGATATCAGCAATCGTGTATTCATCTCCGGCCAAATACGGGTTTTGGGCTAGCTGGCCATCCATCACTTCAAACAGACGGCGTCCCTCTTTTTGATAACGATCGATAGCTGGTTGGATTTTCTCTGGGAAATAGCGATAAAACACGTTGGCCTGCCCCATCATCGGCCCCACGCCACTCATTTGAAACATTAACCATTGGATCACTTTGGAGCGCGCTTTGCTTTCTTGGGGTAAGAACTTTCCAGTTTTCTCTGCGAGATAGAGCAAAATCGCACCCGACTCAAACACCGCAAAATCTTCATTATCACGGTCAACAATCGCCGGAATACGCCCATTTGGGTTAATCGCGGTAAATGCGGGCTGTTTTTGGTCGTTGTTCGAAAGGTTGAGCGCGTGGGTGGTGTATTCCAAGCCCATCTCTTCCAATGCGATGGCAATTTTGTGACCATTCGGTGTTGCTGCAGTATAAAAATCAATCATAGAAAAATCCTTTATTGAAAGGCTGGTCGTTGCGAGAGTTGCTCAAACCAACGAGTGATGTGCGGATAGTGTTCAAACACAGAAAGTTCGAGCGCTTTTTGGGCGAAACCAATAAAAATGTAGGCGGTAATATCAACAATGGTGAAACGATCTGTGGCAATAAATCGCGACTGTGCCAATCGCTGCTCAAGTTGTGGCAAAAAGGCTGCCACGCGTGCTTTGCTCTCTTCACCCCACGCGTAAACGCAGTGTTCACGATCTTTATAGATACCGCTTAGATTTCGAAACGCCTGAAATCCTGCATACAAGCCTTGAAACTCAACCACTCGATGCCACATTTCAACTTGAGCTTGTTCTAATGCTGAATCCCCGAACAACTTGTGCGTATTGGGATAGGTAAGGTCGAAATAACGACAAATCGCCACACTTTCACACAGTGTTGTACCCTCATCCAGTTCAAGCAGAGGCACTTTGCCGTTCAGACTTTTGCTTTTAAAGGTATCCGATAAGTTTTCACCACCACGAACGTCCACCTGAACACGCTCAACATCAATGCCTAATTCTTTAAGAAAAATCGAGACTCTGCGACAGCTTGGCGTCATCGCGGTTTCATATAATTTCATGTTGCTATCCTTAATTCCTTTTTCTGAACGATCGTTCTGGATATACTCTACGCAGTTTCTGAACGTTCAGTCAAGAATAGATTTAAGCAACCGAGTTTACAATGGCAAGAAAATGCAACTTTGATCGCGAAGAGAAATTACACCAAGCAATGACGCTGTTTTGGCAAAAAGGGTATGCCAATACCGCGATATCCGATTTGGTCGATCACTTACAAATCAATCGCTTTAGCCTTTACAACGCGTTTGGTGATAAGCAAAAGCTCTATTATGAAGCGCTGGATCGTTATCTGAATTTGGTCAGTTCCCCTGCCCTTAAAGATCTCGAGCTCGAAAGTGCGGCGTGGCCAGAATTGAAAGCGTTTTTGCAACATTTTGCCGCGCTCCAACGCGAGGGAAACCGTGGTTGTTTTATGCAAAATGCTTTGGTTGAGCATGCAGACACGGACGATGAAGTCTTAAACAAAGGTCACGCGTTATTTGATCATCTGCTGCACCTGATCGCCCGTGCGCTCAACAATGCGATACAACAAGGTCAAATTGCGGCTCATCTTTGTGCGGACTCTTTGGCGCCATTAGTTTTGACCCAGATGCAAGGTATGCGCGTGCTTGGCAAAGCGCAGCGCCATGCCAATCTTGAGCAGGGATTAGAAGCCTTGATCCGTTTGATAGAGGGCGATTTTACAGGGGCTAAAGCATGATCCATTTGATTGCCCTGCGCTTAACTCGAGGAATGGATTTAAAGCAGCAGATTGTACAGCTCGTTCAACAACATCGAATCCATGCAGGCTCTATTGCGTCATGCGTGGGATGCTTATCGACGTTGCATATTCGCCTTGCCGATAGTGTTTCTACCCTACAAGTGAGTGCCCCGTTTGAGATTCTGTCACTCTCCGGCACTTTGACGTACCAACATTGCCATTTGCATATCGCGGTTGCTGATGCACAGGGGCGTGTTTGGGGTGGGCATTTGCTCGAGGGGAACCTTATCAATACCACGGCAGAATTGATGATCCATCACTATCCGCAGCACCACTTTACACGAGAGTTTGACCCCAATACTGGCTATAGCGAACTTGTGGTCTCATAGTGAATCCTTCTTACTTGAAGCGGCAGCAGTGTTGGCTGCAACTCCAAGTAAGAAGAAGTATAGGAAGACAATTACTCGCCCGATTACAACAGAGAAAGACGCACTAGCTGCTGCGTATACGGGTGACTTGGATTCTCAAATAGGCTTTGAGTTTCGCCATGTTCGACAATCTCCCCCGCTTTCATCACTATGGTGTGGTGACATAAAGCGCGGATCACCGCGAGATCATGGCTAATAAACAGATAGGTTAATTGGTATTTCTGCTGCAAATCTTTCAGCAAATCCAGTACTTGCGCTTGTACAGTTCGGTCTAGCGATGAGGTTGGCTCATCAAGCAATATGAACTCAGGCTTGAGCACCAACGCACGCGCAATCGCGATACGCTGCCGTTGACCACCAGAAAATTCATTGGGATAGCGATGCCGAGTGTCTACATCTAGGCCGACTTCCTGCATCACCGCGCAAATCGCGTGATCAATCTCGTCATCATTAAGCTGGCTATGCACGCGTAAACCCTCGCCTATCACTTGCGCCACCGACATTCGAGGATTAAGCGCAGAATATGGGTCTTGAAACACCACCTGCATTTTACTGCGATACGGCAGCATTTCACGGCGTTTGAGAGCTTGCAGATCTTGCCCTGCAAAACGGATAGCCCCTTGTGAGGCGAGAAGCTTGAGAATCGCCATGCCCGTGGTCGATTTCCCTGAACCACTTTCCCCCACCAAACCCAACGATTGCCCTTTGGCCAAGGTGAAACTCATATCTGTAACCGCTTTTATATAGGCTTGAGTGCGGCGAAAATAACCGCCTTTGATTGGAAACCACACCCGTAACTTTTCCGCTTGCAGCAGCGTCGGAGCATCCATCGCTGTAGGGACGGGCACACCACGCGGATCGGCATTGATCAACTGCTGGGTATAGGGATGTGCAGGCGCAGCAAACAAAGTGTGGCACGCGTTAGTTTCGACCAATTGGCCACTTTGCATCACTGCCACTCGGTCAGCAATTCGGCGCACTATGCTCAAATCATGGGTAATGAACAACATCGCCATGCCCAATTCTTGTTGCAGAGATTTAAGTAAATCCAAAATCTGTGCTTGTACCGAAACATCTAATGCTGTGGTAGGTTCATCGGCAATCAGTAGCTCGGGTTCATTGATTAGCGCCATGGCAATCATCACACGTTGCCGCTCACCGCCTGAGAGTTCATGCGGATAGGCATTGATCTTAATTTCAGGATGACGAATCCCCACCTTGCCAAGCCATTCAATCGCTTTTTGCTCTGCTGCCGTTGCACGTAATCCTCGATGGATCGCTAAGGTTTCCACCAACTGTTTTCCAATTTTGTGCAGAGGATTAAGCGAGACCATCGGCTCTTGAAAAATCATCCCTATGCGTCCCCCGCGGATGCCGCGCAGCGCGCGCTCTGAGCAGCGCAGGGTATCTACATCGCCAAAATGAATGCTGCCACTTAAATAGTGCGCCGATCCTTTGGGCAACAAACGCAAAATCGCGTTGGCTGTCACGGATTTTCCCGAGCCACTTTCTCCCACCAAAGCCAACGTTTCACCACGCGCAATGGTTAAGCTTACCCCTTCCGTCACAGGGCGTGCCTGCCCTGCGATACCAAAGCCCACCGACAGGTTATCTATCTTCAATACCCAATCGTTCATGCGCGGCTCCGTTGTAAATGAGGGTCAAAGGCATCACGTACCGCTTCACCGATAAAGACCAGTAAAGTCAGCATGACCGACAGCACCACAAACGCTGAAATACCAAGCCAAGGCGCTTGTAAGTTGGCTTTGCCCTGTGCGAGCAGTTCGCCCAATGACGGTGAACCGGCCGGCAAGCCAAAGCCAAGAAAATCCAATGAGGTGAGAGTAGTGACTGAGCCAGAAAGAATAAACGGCATCATGGTTAACGAGGCGACCATAGCGTTTGGCAACATATGGCGCAGAATAATGCGCATATCACTGACTCCCATCGCTTGTGCAGCACGTACATAATCAAAATTCCGGCAACGTAAAAACTCGGCACGCACGACGCCCACCAAGCTCATCCAACTAAACAGCACCATGATGCCGAGCAACCACCAGAAATTCGGCTCAACAAAGCTCGATAAGATGATCAAAAGGAACAAGGTTGGCATGCCAGACCACACTTCAATAAAGCGCTGCCCAAACAGATCGAGCCAGCCGCCGTAATAGCCTTGCGTAGCACCGATTAAAACGCCAATCAGTGACGAAATCACCGTGAGAATAAAACCAAACAACACCGAGATTCGAAAACCGTAAATGATCCGAGCTAATACGTCGCGCCCTTTATCATCTGTACCTAACCAGTTCACTGAATCCGGCGCAGAAGGCACACTGCCGGTGATATCAAAATTGATGGTGTCATAATGAAAACGGATCAGCGGCCAGATGATTTGCCCTTTCTCTTCAATCAAGCTAACCACATAGGGATCGGTGTAATCCGCTTCAGTATCAAATTCTCCACCAAATTGGGTTTCGCTATAACGCTGTACAATCGGCATGTACCACGCTCCGTCATACTGAATGAGGAGTGGCTTGTCGTTAGCGATAAGCTCAGCAAACAAGCTCACTACAAACAGCAATAAGAAAATCCACAATGACCAAAAACCACGCCGATTGGCTTTAAATCGCGCCCAACGCGCCTCAGTCAACGGATTCGGCACACGCTTGCTTGCTTTTGTCATCCCCATCAACGAGCCTCAAAATCAATGCGTGGGTCAACCCACATGTAAGTCAAATCTGAAATGATGCTGAGCAACAACCCGAGCAATGTCATGATATACAACGAACTAAATACCAAAGGATAATCACGTTGGATAGTGGCTTCAAAGCCAAGTAGACCAATACCTTCCAGCGAGAACATCACTTCAATCAACATCGAACCCGTGAAGAAGATGCTGATAAATGCGCTCGGAAATCCGGCAATGATGATCAACATGGCATTACGAAACACATGTTTGTAGAGAATGCGCCGTTCATCCAACCCCTTCGCGCGCGCGGTGACCACATATTGCTTGTTAATCTCATCTAAAAACGAGTTTTTGGTGAGCATGCTTAACGTAGCAAAACCGCCAATGACCATGGCTAATGTGGGTAACGTGAGGTGCCAAAAGTAATCGAGCACTTGTTGATACCAAGGCAAGCTGGCGAAGTTATCGGAAACTAAACCGCGCAGCGGAAACCAACTGAAATAGTTGCCGCTGGCAAAGAGGATAATCAAGATGATCGCAAACAGAAATCCGGGGATAGCGTAGCCAATGATCACCACCGCACTCGACCAAACATCAAAACGCGAGCCGTGATGAATCGCTTTGCTGATCCCCAAAGGAATCGAAATCAGATAGATCAGCAGCGTGCTCCACAATCCGAGGGAAATGGAAACCGGTAATCGCTCCACAATCAAGTCAATCACATCGCCGCCACGAAATAAGCTTTCGCCAAAATTAAACGTGGCGTAATCCTTAAGCATCTGGAAATAGCGTTCATGGATGGGCTTATCAAAGCCAAAACGACGGGTGATCTCTTCGACCACTTGCGGATCAAGTCCACGTGAACCTTTATAACCAGAAACCGACGCATCCGTCGGCGCCGCGACTTCTTGCCCGCCTCCCGTAAAACGCTCCATGACGCCGGAGGTGTTACCTTCCAACTGAGCAATGGCCTGCTCTACTGGGCCCCCAGGAGCAATCTGAATAATAAAAAAGTTAATGGTGATGATGGCCCACAATGTGGGCACCACCAGTAACAAACGGCGCAGAATATAACTGAGCATTGCGCCTCCTAACGCCGTTTTTCAGGTAGCCGCGCGGCTTTCTCTTGATCTATCCACCAGGTGTCTAAACCAAGAGAATATTTCGGTAGCACACTTGGGCGGCTGAATTTATCCCACATCGCCACACGGTACATACTCAAATGCCATTGCGGAATGATGTAGAAATTCCATTGCAACACGCGATCGAGTGCTGAACCCAGTGCGCGAAGTTTTTCGGTATCTTGCTGGCTTTTGGCTATTTGTTCGGTCAGAGCATCAAGCACCGGATGATTGGCCCCCGCTGAGTTGTAGCTGGAGTCCATATAATTGGAATTCCAGACAATCAGTAGATTCGGGCTCGGGTAAGGATTCGCGCTAAAGCCGTGCGATATCATGTCAAAATCACGATCACGCAGACGTTTGGTGTATTGCGTGGTGTCGACCGTGCGGATCTTCATCTCAATCCCCATGAGTTGCAGATTTTTTTGCAGAGGAATCGCAATTCGCTCCGTTGTTGGACTGTAAATCAGCAGTTCAAAACTGAGTGGCTCACCAGTCTTGACGTTGGTCATCACCTTATTTTTCAGCTCCCATCCCGCTTCTTTCAGCAAGGCAAATGCTTCGCGCATTTGGGTGCGAATTCGTCCGCTGCCATCGGTCACGGAAGGCTGATAAGTTTCCGTAAATACCCGAGCGGGTAGTTGTTCTTTGTAAGGGGTGAGCACAGCAAGTTCTGCGGCATTCGGCAGACCTTGAGCCTCGTATTCGGTGTTTTGGAAATAGCTGCGGGTTCGCTGGTATTGATCGTAGAACAGGTTTTTGTTCATCCATTCAAAGTCTAAGGCGTAGTTGAGTGCCTCACGGACTCGAACATCTTGGAACACAGGACGCTGTGTATTGAAAATAAATCCCTGAGTAGAGGCTGGCGCTTGGTGAGCAATTTCCTCTTTCTTAATCAAACCTTGGTCAAAATTACGCCCAGTGTAAGAGGTCGCCCAGAACTTGGCTTGGTTCTCTTCACGTAAATCAAACTCACCCGCTTTAAACGCCTCCAGCATCACGGTGTCATCGCGATAGTAGTCGTACTGGATCTGGGCGAAGTTGTTGCGCCCAACGTTGACCGGCAAATCTTTTGCCCAATAGTCCGGATTCAGTTTATAGGTCACACTTTGACCGGGTTTGAAATCGACAATTTGATAAGCCCCACTCCCAACGGGAGGCTCATTGAGCGGCTCGGCCAAATTCTTGTATTGCCAGTAATGTTTGGGTAAGACTCGGGTCGATTGCGCCAAGCTAAATAACTGTTCACGGTTTGGCTGCTTCATTTCAATGCGTACTGTCCGCTCAGCAATGGCTTTCACGGATTTTACATCCTGATAATACACTCGATATTGCGGGACACCTTCGGCCATAAACTTCTCAAAAGAGAACTCCACATCCTGCGCGGTGATCGGTTTGCCATCATGGAAACGCGCATTCGGATTGAGATCAATTTCCAGCCAAGTGAAATCATCGGAATAGCGAATTTTACTGGCAATCAAGGGATAGTAAGAGTCAATTTCATCCGCAGGAGAAAACATGAGAGGATCATACAGCTCTGCGGTATTGGCCGCCGCCACGCCACGTGAAGCAAAACGGTTAAAGTTGTCGTATGTGCCCAACTCACCGAAGGTCACTTTGCCGTATTTGGGGGCTTGTGGGTTGACATAATCAAAGTGCGTAAAGTTTTCTGGGTATTTAGCTTCCCCAAACCCAACCAGCCGAGTGGTTTCTATCACGGCCGCCCAACTGAATTGGCTCGATAACGCGAGCGTCACTCCTAAAGCAATCGGCTTCCAACTGCGCATGGCTTTCTCCCTCAACACGACGTAAACAGATAATCAATACCTTCCCATTTGAAGCTGCAGCCAAGTTAGCGGCATTCAACGTCAAATCGTTTGGGTATAAGACATTTGAAATTATTAATAATTCAGTTACTTGGATAGTATAGTCACAAACTACTTGAAGTGGCAGGTCGGCGGCAAGTGAGTTCAGGGGAAATTCTTCCCCTGAAAATGTGATCAATGAAGGGTTTTAGCAATTAACCGTAAAAGGTAGGTTTCACGCTCAATGCTCATGCCTTTGCGTGAATCATTGAGCAGGGTTTGCTCGTTATGAGCAATCGCTTCGTGGATGTTCACCCACATAGGTTTCATGCCATTACGTTGCTCGTAGTTTTCAAGCTGGGTCTGACCCAGTTTTTCATCCACCTCACAGCAATAACAATAAGACACCATGTGGATCACATCCGCTTCTTGCTGTTTATGCCAAGGGCGAAATTCTTGGTATAAGCCAAAGGGTTGGATGTTGCGGACATTTTGCGCCCCGGTCTCTTCTTGCAGCTCGCGGATCATGCCCATCAGCACATCTTCATTGCTTTCTAATCCACCACCGGGCAAAGAATAATCGTGGTAACGCTCAGTGTAGAGGAGCAAAATGCGTTCACCGCGCATAGCAATCGCGCGAGCGGCTTTACGTTGCATAATTCGCTGCTGGTTCAACGGTTTAATATCAGGGTGTATAGCGACATATAGAGGTTTCATCGGCTCTCCTTTTCCAACGGTTTTGAGCGATGCTAACACATCAAAAAGTCGAAGACCCTGATAAATCAGGGTCTATTTGCGCTGAATCAAATTTAACCATCCGCATTGATCTGGGTGATCAAGGCTTTTTCGACGCGATCCGCATCTTCAATCGCGATCTGGCAGGTACCTGCGGCAGCGTGTCCACCCCCACCATATTTGAGCATCAATTCACCGATATTGGTTCTCGAGCTGCGATCGAAAATCGATTTTCCGGTGGCGAACACGATGTTCTGTTTCTGGAATCCCCACATTTTATGAATAGAAATATTGCACTGCGGATAAAGGGCATAAATGATAAAACGGTTCCCTGCATAGATGGTTTCTTCTTCTGTAAGATCAAGCAACACCAGATTTTGGTAAACCTTACCACAGCGCTGGATCTGCTCTTTAAACAAGGTTTCATGTTTACGGTACAGTTCTACCCGTTCTTTCACATCTGGTAGTTGCAGGATTTCGTCAATCGATGCGTGAGTGCAGTGATCAATCAATGCCATCATTAAGTTGTAATTAGAGATCCGGAAATTGTGGAAACGTCCAAGACCCGTCCGAGCATCCATCAAAAAGTTGAGCAAATTCCAGCCCGTAGAATCTAAGACCTCATCGCGGGTAAATTGCGCCGAATCCCCTTTATCTACCGCCTCCATCATTTCAACCCATTCAAACGGAAAGGTTTTGGTTCCGCCGTAGTGCTCCCACACCACACGCGCGGCCGAAGGCGCATTCGGGTTAATAATGTGATTCGGTCTCTCGCCTTTATTTCTGAGGGTTTCTGAGTGGTGATGATCAAATACCAAATGCGCGTTGGCGACATAAGGTAAGTTAGTGATGATGTCTCGCTCCGTGATCGGGACTTTACCATCTTGCATATCTTTCGGATGGACAAACTGGATGTCATCAATCAGCTCGATACTTTTGAGCAAAACTGCACACACCAAACCATCAAAATCACTGCGTGTCACTAATCGATACTTGAGTGATGACATGTTCTTCCCTCTTCAAAGCTTTGAGATCCCTGCCCATTAGAAACACCCTGTTGCACCATATACATTGACGTCTTAACGGCCAATCATGGGATACCAAACCTAAAATGAAACAAAAATGTTGTTTATTTGAGCTTTTATTAATTGTAGACAGCATCAATCTTTTGACAAATCTGACATATAGCAAAAAATTAATTTTGTAGAATACTGATATGCAACCCGTAACAAAAAATGGAGAAAGCATGAATAAAACCGCCCTATTACTCACTGTTGTTGGTGCCGTTCTGCTCACTGGCTGTGCGCGCCAAGAGAATGAGTACACCGTTAAGGAATACACTTCTATGGCAAACCCAGCTTCCGTTTACTGTGTGGAGCAAGGGGGTCAGTTGGAGATGGTGACAGAGAATGAGCAACGCGTCACTTACTGCGTGACCAAAGATGGTGAGAAAATCGAACAGTGGGAATATTTTCGCCAAAACCATGACCAACAATAGTCACCGCCGGTTGGGATAGATGAGGCAGCTAAGCTGCCTTTTTGGTTTTCATTGGCGCGCTTTCGGTTAGCGCACTTTCGGTTAGCGCTTCCACCAACGTCCTGAACGTTCGAGCTCGGGATCGCACAAACGGTTCAATAACGTCAGTTCAGTATCCAAGATAGCCAACGCTTCACAAAACGACTGCTGATCTATCTGACTGTCCATGGTGGAATGATTTACCGCTAGGCTATGGTTAACTTGCTCATGGTTAACGTGCTCATGACTAACTTGACCATGCTGAATCTGGTAAACCGTGGACTCCACGACGGTTTCAATCACATCGAGCAATGACAGTAATCTGGGCTCTTCACTCATGGTGTGGCGAAGTTCGGCGATCGCTTTTTGCGCAATCCAATAAGGCTGCTGCTGAACTTGCGTGAGCGACCTTTGGAAAGCGTTTGCCACGACGCCTTCAAGAAAAACACGATAAGTCGTCAGTTCATCGACCCACAAAAAACGTAAGCCTTGCGGGTTTTGGTGAGGATACGGCACGCAAAGATGAGCCTTAAGATCGCGCGCTATCTCTAACCGGACGCCAGACTGCGCACAGCGCTCAATCAACTTACGTAACAAGCCTTGTTCATCCATCAGTTGCTGGATTTCAAAAATTCGTTTGAGGTGATAGTCATTGGATACCAAGGTCAAGGCAAGTGTTTCACCGCGCTGCACAACACCACTTTCCAATAATACCTGCGCCACATGCTCAATATTTTCCACTGTGCTGGTGGATTCTTGCTCAAGCAGTACATCGATTTGTGGGAATGACAGCCCTAATTGTTGGCGACGTTGCTCAAAATACTCATGCATTCGCTTTGCTTCAGACACCGTCTGACCGAGAGTAATGCCCCCGCAAAAGACCACTCGTGCCGCCGTATTTTCGTGACACTGTAACGCAGAGATCAATCCATCGACGCGGCTTTTGCCTTCTAATGTCAGTTGGTTAGCATTAAGACGTTTACCAAGCACCACATAAATCGGACACACTGCTGACATTCAATCTTGCCTCTCTGACGTTCAGTATTAGAAACCGGTATAGGAAAATAAATTCATTCTCCCCTCATCACCGACCAACACCACCCAATCGTTGCGATAGAGAAAATGAGTGCATCACGGATTTTTTCTGCCATAATCGCGCCCTTATTTTATTAGATGCTGATGTAAACACTTAGTTTAGAGATATACACCAGCTTAATGCAAAGAAACAGACCGATATGTGGAATAGACTCAATAAATCAATGATGTTCTGCCAAATGATGTTTGGCCTCTCGTTCTACGGCGTTATGGTGATCTTAACTCGCTTCTTCTTGGAAGATCTCAACTACAGCGAAGCCGATACCATGATGGTCGTGGGTGCATTCTCGTCGATTGGGCCCCTGTTTGCCATCGCCGGAGGCTTTATTGCCGATAAATTTCTCGGTGCGTATCGTTCATTGGCCATTTCCTACGTAACGTTTGCGATCGGTTACGCTTTATTGGTTTTGGGTGCGTCATCCACCCATGTTCCTTTAAGTCTGGTTGGCATCGCTTTGGCCAGCTACGCTCGCGGCTTAATGTCACCTTCTTATCCAAGCTTGTACAAACGTACTTTTGCCAGTGAAGAAGATTTCAATAATGGCTATCCCGTAAACTATTCGGTCAACAACGTCGGCGCACTTTTGGGACAATACCTGTTTCCAATGCTAGTGTTGCTGCTGGGTTTTCACGGCAGCTTCGCGCTTTCTGCATTAATGGCAACCTTAGCCACCATCACCCTAGTGGTGATGCGTCGTCCACTGATTGAAGTGGCCAGCGAGAAAGATCAGCAATCCGTCAGCATGGGCAATTGGATAGCGTTCACCCTACTTTCATTAGCGATGGTTGGGTTGGTTTTCTTCATGTTTTCCAACATGGTGATTGGCCAAAACATCGTGTATGCGATTGGGCTTGCGGCGATTGTCTATTTCATCAATTTGATGTTGAAAGCTCGCCGCGCGGAAGCTCTCAAAATGGGCACCATCTTGATTGTGACGGTGCTGACCACCTGCTTCTTTGTGTATTACGGGCAAATGATGACCTCAATGACCATGGTCACGATTAATACCATGCGCGGCGAGCTGTTTGGCATCATCCCGATTGCGCCGGAAGCCTCGATGGCCATGAATCCACTCTGGTGTATCGTGGCAGGTCCCGTCATTTCCTATCTGTTTCCTACACTAGAAAAGCGTGGCATTACCTTCTCAACCGCAACCAAAATCGCGTTTGCCTTTGTGCTAACCGCTATTTCATTTGGCATTCTGACGTTTGCCGTTTCCACCGTTGGTGAAGAGGCAATTATCCGCCCAGAAGTGTTCTTGGTGATCCATTTCTTCCAAGCGTTTGCCGAAGTCGTGGTGGGAAGCTTAGTGGTGGCGTTTATTCTGTCCGTTGCCCCCAAGCAGATTGAGAACTTCTCAGTGAGCTTGTTTTATATTGCGATGGCGCTCAGTGGCATTATTGGCGCGGTGTTCTCGACTTCCATCGCGTTAGAAAAAGGCCAAGTGGTGACGCAGCAGATCGTACAGATCATTTACGGCGACTACTTCAAACTGCTAACGGTACTCGCAGTCGTCATGGTGGGTGTGGCTCTGCTTGCATCTGTCCTGATCCGTAAAATGCTTGCCGCCGCAGATGTGAATTCACCAAGTATCCAAGATAAGCAAGCTTAACAAGTGGTGAATCAGACCATCGCACAAACCAGAGATGGCAATGCGACTGCTGATGATTGATGAAATGGCCTGCGGGCCATTTCTTTTATCCAGTTATTCTTATCTGGCGAAGGCAACAACCAACCCTGCCACAATCGCGCTAACGCCGAGTAAACGAGTTACGTACCAACGCTCTCCAAGAAATGCGATCCCCATAAACAGTCCAAACACGATGCTGGTTTGACGCAGTGCGACAATAAAACTGACGTTTTCGGTCAACGTCATGGCATAGAGAACCAAGCTATAAGTTCCCCCCATCATCAATCCCGCGAGGGTCGCGGTATAACGAATGCGCCATGCTTCAACAAATGGAGCGCGTTGACCAGTGAGCAAATACCAGATCGCCAGTGGTATGCACATTGCCCAAAATTGAATCCCCAAATAAAGCACGGCAGAGTAACTGGCAGGCATTTGTGAGCCTACGGTCTGTTCTATGATCGCCAGCGCTTCTTTATCGATAATCGAATATCCCGCCGTGCCTAGCGCTGCGACCAGAGCCCACACAATGCCGAGGTTGGCATAATCGGCGAAACGGAACTGACGAAATTTTTGCAGCGGGATCATCAAGCAGCCGAGTGTGATCAACGCAAATCCCAGCCACTGGTTAAGCTGTAAGTCATAGCCCAGCATCACAGTGCCTGCCCCAACCAACAATACGGGCAATCCGCGTGCTAAAGGATAAGCAATGCCGATATCCACTTTGCTGTAAGCAAAGGCCAGCCCCAGCATGTACACCATTTGGCTCAGCCCACTTACCACCAAGAGTAACCAAAATTGAGTCGGCAGCGTTGACCAACCAATCTTAGTGAAATACCACACAATATAAGGCGTGAGGAGCAGTGAGGTCGCTGAAGTGGCACCAAGGAAGAAAGAAGGACCCGAGCTTTGGTAGCGCTTGCCGATGATATTCCAACCCGCATGCAACAGTGCAGAAAACAGTACTAAGATGATAGGCATAAAAGACATACGACAACCTTGTCAAAAAGCCCAGTCATCGACAGGGCAAGCAATCTGCGCTTTCGCGAAATGGATTAACGCTTTAATTCTGCGATGGATTCAATGGTAATGGCATCGTGACGCCAGTATTCAATATCACAATCAATCAACTCGCCTTTCTGGTTATAGTTGACCCGCTCCACCACCATTGCCGGTGTACCTGACGTTGCGCGCAGGGCTTGAGCCATTTCACCCAGTAACGAGCTGGTGGATATACGGTAGTGAATCGTCTGGTATTGTGTCGCATAGTGTTCACGATAGAGATCGGTGAGTGACTGCGACAGATCAAAATCGAGCAGGTTTGGAAACAGCTCTGGGCGAATGTAGTTGGTGACATACACCACAGGTCGGTTATCCAAATAACGCACACGGTCTACGCGATACACATCCGAAAACGGTTTGAGTTTTAAAAGACGAGTCGCCTGCTTGTTGGCGATCACCGCTTTGGCAGACACCAACTCCGTTTTCGGCTGGCGATTTTGCGCCAACGCCATATTAGTAAAGTTGAGCGTTTGAGTGGGGTCATAGCGTAAAGGCGCGGGCGAAATAAACCAACCGCGGCGATCTTCACGGTAAATCTTTCCTTCAGCTTCGAGCAGGGAAAGCGCCTCACGCAAGGTGACTCGCGTGGTATCAAATGATTCGGCTAACTTGCGCTCAGCGGGGAGCTTTTGGCGCGGCATCAGCATGCCGGCATCAATCTGCTCTACGATGGCATCTTTAATTTTTACGTATTGCACTTGCGATCCTATTGCCTCTTTCCACTAACGCTTGCGCCAAGCTTGCAGGCGGCCAAACAATCCAAACTCTAATCCCACATGCAGCAATTTGGCTAACGCGGCCGAGAGCATAATCATCACCGCCATGGCAGCGGCGGCGCCCGTCTGCCCGGCATCATCCATATTCAATACCGCAACCGATGCGGGTACGGTGTCGGTTGAGTAGAGGAATACTACCGCAGAAGTGGTGGTTAATGCATTAATAAACAAATAGCTAGCAATGTCCAATACCGCAGGCAAGGAGACAGGTAACGTCACTTTCCAAAGTAAGCGGTATTGCGGCAGCTTGATGGAGGCCGCCGTCGCCTCCAATTCAGGTGGCAACTGTTTAAGCGCGGTAACCGCCGTCATATGCCCCACCGTGTAGTAATGCACCACGGTATTGATCACCAAAAGCAGCATGCCACCGTACAAGCCATTGAGCGGATTAGACGCGTGATTGAAAAAGAAGATGTAACCTAAACCCAGCACTAAGCCGGGAACCGCCATCGGTACCATACTCAGCATCTGCATCGCCTGACGCAGCAGCGCGAACACTCGCCCTTTTTCAATACTGTAAGCGCCGAGAAAAATGATCACCGTCCCACACAGTGCGGTTAAGCTGGCTAGGGTGAGTGAGTTAAAATACGGGCTCCAACCATAGGCACTGGTTTCGGCAAATTGGTAATGTTTGAGTGTCAGCGCTGTATTCCACGGCCAAAACGTCACCAGTGAGCCGTACACCGCCGTGGCTAATACCGCCACAATCGCCACACAAATCAGCACACAATAGAGCAGACATAAACCATCACGCAGCCGATGTGGCGCTGGTTGGTAAGCCACAGAACGGGTATCAAATAGGCTTTGCTGTTTTTTCTGCACCCAGCGATCGGCAATAAACGCAAACACGGCGGGTAGCAACAGCACAATACTGGTCACCGCGCCCATCGCGAAATTTTGCTGCCCCACTACTTGCTTGAAAATGTCCGTTGCAAGCACGTTATAGCTGCCACCAATCACTTTCGGTACGCCGAAATCACACACCACCAAGGTAAACACAACGATCAAGGCGCTGATCAACCCATACTTGGCTGCCGGTAGCGTGACAATAAAAAACGTTTTGATGGGGGATGTTTTCAGCGCCCTCGCCGCTTCATACAGACGAGCATCTGAGGTGCTCAGCGAGGTGGTCAGAATCATCAAAGCATGCGGAAATGTCCAGAAAATCAACCCGAGCGTAATACCTAAGCCACCATAAATGGATTCACCGCCGAGCCAACTCTTGAGCATGCCTTGATTACCAAATAGAAAAATCAGACTGATCGCGGGCAGTAATGAAGGCGCGAGAATCGGCGCACTGCCTAACACTCGAAACAGATGTTTTCCCGGCATGCAGGAGCGCGTTAACGCATAGGCGTAACCAAACGCGAGGATACCGACAATCGCCGTCACACTGATACCAAGCACTAAGGTGTTGCGCAAAGATTGCCAGAGCGCTGCCGAGGAAAAATATTGGGCGAAGTAAGCGAGCCCGACAAATTCACCCTGCCCATTTTGCACGCTTTTCAACAACATAGCGGCCAACGGCGCGACAATAAACAACAGCATCAGTGATAGCAGGATCAATAAGGTGGTCGATAAAATTAGGCTATCGCGGCTCCAATGCGGCAATATCCGCACTGAAAAAGTACGAGCAACATTCAACATACTCTTCTCCTTAAGCCGCATAAGCACAGCTGGCTGTAGCTGCTGGCGTTGTCGACATGACCTTACGACGGTACGCACGCAACTGCCCTGCTCTCAATGCCAAATATCGAACATCTCCCGCTTTTAAATTCATGGTTTGTACCTGTGTGATCGGTAAATCGACATACACGGGCGGAGCCAAACGCTCACCTTGAAACACACATTCGACTCGATAAAACGCGCCAAGAAACTCCAAATGGCGAATGACGACTGGAATGGCCTCGTTGTAGCGCGTAACCAGCTCTAGATTTTCAGGGCGCACAGCCAAATCAAATTGTTCACCTTGGCAAGGCGTATAATTTTCGATTTTGGGCAAAGCAATAAGGGATTCAGCAATACGCAGTTGCTGGGAACTCGCCATGGAAACGGGAATAAAATTCATCGTGCCAACAAACTCAGCCACAAAACGGCTGGCGGGCTTTTGGTAGATCTCTTGCGGCGTACCAACTTGCTCAATCACCCCGTGGTTCATCACCACAATGCGATCCGCCATGGTTAACGCTTCTTCTTGATCATGCGTGACCATGATGGTGGTAATGCCCAATTTACGTTGCAGTTGGCAAATTTCTTCGCGCAAATGCGTTCTTACCTTGGCATCGAGAGCGGAAAGCGGTTCATCAAGCAGTAATAACCCCGGCGATAATGCCAAAGCACGCGCTAACGCGACCCGCTGCTGCTGACCGCCAGAGAGCTGGCTTGGGTATTTTTGTGCCGATGTGGCGAGCCCGATCATCTCCAACCACTGCTCCACTTTCTCTAACGCATCACGGACTGACATGCCTTGATTACGCAAACCGATGGCGATGTTTTCTTCCACCGTTAAATTGGGAAATAGAGCATAAGATTGGAACACGATGCCGAAATCACGCTGCTCGGGTGGTAAAAAAGTAATCGCTTGCTGGTTTTGGTGGATGGTGCCAGAGGTGGGAAGATCTAACCCTGCGATGGCGCGCAACAAGGTGGTTTTGCCACAGCCAGAAGGGCCAAGAAAGCAGACAAACTCGCCTTTTTCAATCGATAAACTGATCTCTTTCAACGCGGTAAATGAGCCAAACTGTTTTACCACATGACGAATATCGAGGTAGCTTCTGCTGATCGCTTGTGGTCGATCGTGCTGCTGTAAATTAGGATGATGCATGGTCATAAAAGTCACCTTTAATTTGGTATAGTCCAAAATTAACAAGGCTTTATTGCAATGCAGTGACAGTTTTATCGCTGATGCGTGACCATCTGATGACAGTTAGGTAAAAAGGAGGCTTTCGCCTCCTTTGATGAACAAGTTAAGATTTGGGTTCCGATTTAGCATCAAACTTTTCAGACCAGGTTTGCAGCACGCGGGCACGATCGACGCCCATTTGCGTGAAGTCCATCTTCGCCATCACTTTTTCAACATTCGGATAATTCGGCACTTGCTTGCTGACGTCCTGATGGCCAACGATAGGATAGCTCTCAATATACAGCTCATTTGCCGCTTTCGAGACAGACCAATCGACCACACGCTTTGCCGCATCACTTTCTTTGACGAGCCCTACCGCTTCGGATTCCCAGCCAATACCGTTTGGTACAATCACATCCAACGGTGCGCCTTGGGTTTTGAGTTTTGCGCCACGCGTTGCCATTGATATGCCGATCGCAACCTCTCCCATCCCCGCTTGAACACAAGGTTTTGAGCCAGAATGTGTGTAATGGGCAATATTTTGATCAAGGCGTTGCATGTAATCCCACGCTTTATCTTCGCCCATGTTTTGCAGCCATGCGGAAACTTGCATGTACCCCGTGCCGGAAGATGCAGGGTTAGGCATCGCAATGTGGCCTTTGTAGACAGGGTTAGTCAAATCTTCCCAACTCTGTGGCTTAGGTAAATTCAGCTGTTTTGCCACCGCTTCGTTAAAGCATACCGCGTTAAAAAAAGCATCGTTGCCATACCAAGCTTGCTGAGCCTGCGGATCGTTCAAATTAGCTCGTAACTCGTTCGCTCCTTTGGGTGTGTAAGGTTTTAGCACTCCTTGATCTTTGAGGAGAGCCATTGAAGATCCAGCCAATCCCCACACCACTTCTGCACGTGGGTTGTCTTTTTCAGCCAGCAGTTTGGCCGTCATGATCCCAGTTGAATCGCGCACCCACTTAATCTCAATATCTGGGTTCTCTTTTTCAAAAGCGCTTTTGTATTTCGCCAGCAGATCGGTTTCAAATGCGGTATACACCGTGACTTCTTGTCCCGCAAACGCATGAGCAGACATAAGTGCTGCGATCGCTGTTAAGGTTCCTTTCAATATACGCTTGTTCATCATCCTCTCCAATTGATTGAATTTGGTATGTACCAGAATTGTTATTTACCCTACCCAGTCTATGTGACGATTCGATGAAGAAAAATTGGCAGTTTCACGACGTTTTTAGGTTCTTTTTATGCCATTTTTCCGGCATGTGCGGTTATGAAACTTTTATGAAATTCGCCTTCGAAGGGTTTACCGCGTGCGTTTCTCGTTGTTAGATAGCGTTAAATTTATTGGTATAGTCCAAAAAAGGAATAACATGAAGAATGCTTATCTACTGCTGACACCGGGACCGCTTTCCACCTCAGAATCCGTGCGTGAAGCCATGCTTAAAGACTGGTGTACTTGGGATGATGATTACAACTTAGAAATTGTTGAAGTGATCCGCCGCAAACTCG
The DNA here is from genome assembly GCF_000621645.1 of Vibrio cholerae ATCC 14035. Taxonomy (GTDB): domain Bacteria; phylum Pseudomonadota; class Gammaproteobacteria; order Enterobacterales; family Vibrionaceae; genus Vibrio; species Vibrio cholerae. The sequence continues at coordinate 25,562 of NZ_JHXR01000028.1, forward strand.
TCACACTGGCCACCACACAATCCGGTTACACCTCGGTGTTGATGCAAGGCAGTGGCACCGCTTCGGTAGAAGCCACCATTGGAAGCGTGATGTTACCCACCGATAAGCTGCTCGTGATTGATAACGGTGCTTATGGCGCACGCATCGCGCAAATCGCGCAGTACCTGAATATCGCATGTCGTGTTATTGCTCCCGGAGAAACGGCGCAGCCTAATCTTGATGAGATTGCCGATGTGCTGACCCATGATCCGGCAATTACGCATGTGGCGATTGTGCACTGCGAAACCACCACCGGCATGCTGAACCCGATTGCTGAGGTGGCTAAGATCGCTAAACAGCATGGCAAGCGTGTGATTCTCGATGCGATGTCGAGCTTTGGCGGTATTCCGATGGATATTGGTGCTCTGGGTATCGATTTTATGATCAGCTCAGCCAACAAATGCATTCAAGGGGTGCCGGGATTTGGTTTTGTGATTGCCAAACGCAGCGAGCTTGAACAGTGCCAAGGCCGCGCACGCTCACTCACTTTAGATTTGTTCGACCAATGGCAATGTATGGAGAAAAATCACGGCAAGTGGCGTTTTACCTCTCCCACTCATACGGTTCGTGCGTTCTACCAAGCGTTACTTGAGTTGGAGAGCGAAGGTGGCATCGCGGCGCGCTATCAGCGTTATCAGACCAATCAGACCCAATTGGTGAAAGGCATGCGTGAACTGGGTTTTGCCCCGTTACTCCCAGAAAAGCTACATTCCCCCATCATCACCTCTTTCTATTCACCTGAACATTCGGATTACCAGTTTGCCGAGTTTTATCAGCGCTTAAAACAGCAAGGCTTTGTGATTTATCCCGGCAAAGTCAGTCACGCCGACTGTTTTCGGATTGGCAATATTGGTGAGGTGTATCCGCAAGATATTGAGCGCCTACTGAGCGCCATGCAGCACGCAATATATTGGCAACAAGCGTAAACGGTTAGGAAAATCCGATGAAAACATTCGATCCCCTCTCGTCATATAGCCCAACTCACTGGCGTAGTGAAGGTGATATCAATACCACCGCCGCACGTCGCGACTGGCTAACGCATGTGAATGATGAAACTACTCAGAATTTATTACAACGTGACGCGAATGTGTTTCTGCATCAAGCCATGTCCACACCTTGCCTCGCTCCATTGGCCAGTGCAGCGGGCTGCTATTTGTATGATGTATCAGGGAAAAGTTATCTCGATTTTCATGGCAATAATGTGCATCAACTCGGTCATGGTCATCCGCAGGTGATCGAAAAAATCACCGAACAGATGCAAACCTTACCTTTCGCCCCGCGCCGTTTTACCCATGAAACCGCGATTCGCTGCGCAGAAAAGCTCACGGAGATTGCTGGCGGTGAGCTAAACCGAGTGCTGTTTGCTCCCGGCGGTACTTCAGTGATTGGTATGGCGCTCAAATTAGCGCGTCATATCACGCAGAATTTTAAAGTGGTCAGTTTGTGGGATGCTTTTCATGGCGCGTCGCTGGATGCGATCTCCGTTGGCGGCGAAGCTTGTTTCCGCCAAGGCATGGGGCCACTGATGGCAGGCGTGGAGCGCATTCCTCCGGCTATCACCTATCGCGGTGCATTTCCCCGAGAAGACGGCAGCGATGTGCACTACGCCGATTACTTGGAATACGTGATTGAAAAAGAAGGCGGCATTGGCGCATTCATCGCCGAAGCGGTACGCAATACCGATGTACAAGTACCAAGCCGCGCCTATTGGCAACGCGTAAGGGAGATCTGCGATAAACACAATGTGCTTTTGATCATTGATGACATTCCCAACGGTATGGGGCGCAGCGGTGAGTGGTTTACTCACCAAGCGTTCGGCATCGAGCCCGATATTTTGTGTATCGGCAAAGGTTTGGGGGCTGGGCTTATCCCGATTGCCGCCCTACTTACCAAAGAAAAATACAACACGGCTGCACAAGTTTCTTTGGGTCACTACACCCATGAAAAAAGCCCACTCGGCTGCGCTGCAGCATTAGCCACGATTGAAGTGATTGAGCAGCACAACTTACTCGCCAAAGTGCATGCTGATAGCATTTATATGCGTCAACGTCTTAGTCAAATGCAGCAGCAATTTTCACTGATTGGGGATGTGCGCGGTATCGGATTGCTTTGGGGCATCGAACTGGTGATCGATCGCCACACCAAACAGCGTGCTCACGATGAAGCCGAGGCCATACTCTATCACTGCTTACGTCATGGGCTGAGCTTTAAAGTCTCACAAGGCAATGTGATTCAACTTAGCCCGCCATTGATCATTTCACGCCAAGAGCTGGATCAAGCTCTCGATATTCTCTATTCCGCTTTGCTCGCAATTAGCCAGCAAATGAATTACTCATATTAAGGAAAAATGATGAACTCTCCGATTCAAGCCGTTATTTTCGATTGGGCTGGCACTATTGTGGATTTTGGATCCTTTGCGCCGACCTCGATTTTTGTTGAAGCTTTCAAGCAAGGCTTTGATTTTGAGATTAGCCTTGCCGAGGCTCGCGAGCCGATGGGACTGGGCAAATGGCAGCACATTGAAGCCGTCGGAAAACTCCCAACCGTTGCGCAGCGCTGGCAGAAGCAATTTGGACGCCCGATGCAAGCCAGCGATATTGATGCGATTTACGCCGCCTTTATGCCGCTGCAAATCGCCAAAGTCGCCGATCACGCTGCACCGATTCCTCACTCACTTGAAGTGGTTGAGCAGATCCGATCGCGCGGGATCAAAATCGGCTCTTGCTCTGGTTATCCACGCCAAGTGATGGATGTGCTGATCGCTGCGGCTGCCGATTACGGTTATCGTCCTGATTATGTGGTTGCTACCGATGATTTAGCGCAAGGTGGCCGCCCCGCCCCTTTTATGGCACTCAAAAATGTCATTGAGCTTGGCGTGACCGATGTACGCGCTTGTGTGAAAGTCGATGATGCCCTGCCCGGCATCGAGGAAGGTCATAATGCGGGGATGTGGACGGTTGGTTTACTGCTGTCAGGCAACGAAGCCGGGTTAACCCTTGAAGAGTACCAACATGCTGATGACCAAACGCTACAAGCGGCGCGCGAACGTGCACAAGCCAAACTGCAACAGGCAAAACCGCATTATTTGATCGATACGGTTGCAGACTTGCCTGCCGTGCTCGCGCAAATTGAGCAAAGATTATTAGCCGGTGAACGCCCTTAAGTGGTCAGTTCGTTTACTCTATTTCTCGTCCCCCTTCTAAAAATCTGGTTATCTATTGGGGACTTGAAATCTTCTGCTATGCGAGCTATGGTTAGTCCGACAACTTAACAAAACTGATTGATACCGCCCTGTTTTCAGGGCGGTATTTATTTGGGAGGAATAAAATGTCTCAACTTAATACTATCGTGGTGTCCACTCGCGATATGGACAGAATCAGCCAGTTGATGGATAACCTAGCCACTTTGTCGCCAGAGCTAGAGAAACTGGAAGAAGAATTGGATCGCGCCACTGTGCTCGAACCTGCAGAGATGCCAGAGGATGTCGTCACTATGAATTCTACGGTGCGCTTTAAATTTTTGGGCAGCGATGAAGTGATGGAAAAAACCTTGGTGTATCCAAACGATGTGAAAAGCAGCGCGGATGTTTCGATTTTCGCCCCTGTGGGAAGCGCATTGCTTGGTTTAGCAGTCGGTCAACAACTGGCTTGGCCAATGCCGGGCGGTACTCTCAAAACCCTCGAAATCATCGATATCGTCTATCAACCTGAACGCGCTGGCGAATTCCACCGTTAATCAGGTATCTGGTGCAAGGTGGTTCACTTTGCACCAGGAGCGCCTCGCTTATTCATGGCATTACGCCAACAAAATCTCTCTCAGTTCATGCAGTGAAGTCACTTCATAATGTGGCGTAATGCCATCTGGTTTCGGGTGCTGATGAACATTGAGCCAGCAAGTTTCGATGCCAAAATTCAAGCCACCTAGAATGTCAGAATGTGGATTATCCCCGACCATCAGCACTCGGCTTTTGGTTGGGTTGCCCATACGCTCTAGTGCGTGGGCAAAAATGCCAGCATCGGGTTTAGCAATCCCGACTTCTTCAGAAATCACAATCTGATCAAAAAAGTCAGTCATGCCGGTTTTAGCCAGCCGAACATCTTGTAGCTCGGTAAAACCGTTGGTGATAATGCCCAAACGCGCTTTACCTTGTAGCGCCTGCATCAACTCCATCGCGCCCGGTAGCAAGGTACAAATATCCGCCATGGCTTGTAAAAATGCACTATTAAGCTCGTCAGTGGTGGTATTAAGCTTTTCAGCCCAACCCGCAAAGCGCGTATGTTTGAGCTGCGCGGCAGTAATATCGCCGTTTTGGTAATCCACCCACAGCGGTTTATTCACTTCTTGGTATTGGTGAAAATCTTGTTCGGTAAATTCCACGCCTTTGCGCGCGAACATCAGCTGCATGCCTTTAAAAGCATCGAAATGAAACAAGGTCTCGTCAGCGTCAAATAAGATCCAATCGTACTTCATGATGATCTCCTTAAAATCAGGCCGACAGTGTAGTGTTTTTCGCGGCGAATGAACATGGTTATCATTTTGTTAAACCACCAGCAAATATGTAATTTATTTCCGCCAACCGATAGATTCGGTGACTTAGCGCAAAAAGTAGCCCGACATTTCTTTTTATAAAGAGCCGTGAAGCGATACATTGAACGGCAGAAGGAGTGGTTATGAAGCGTTTTTTCCCGTCAGTAGTGATGTTGATCCCGTTTGTGGTCAAACGTTACCCCGATCAGGAAGAGTATTCAGCGGCAGAAGATGGCGCGGAGCATGACACTCCTTCCTCGATGGCTCAAGACCATCTCACCGACACGTCTAAGGCGCATAAGCAATCTATGGAGGATTAATGTCATGAAGAAAGTCGCGGTTATTCTCAGTGGCTGTGGAGTATTCGATGGAGCAGAGATCCACGAATCGGTGCTTGCGCTGCATGCCATCGAGAAACAAGGAGCCAGTTGGCACTGCTTTGCGCCGAATGTGCAGCAGATGCATGTCATTAACCACCTCACGGGTGAAGAGATGCCAGAAACACGCAATGTGTTGGTGGAATCTGCCCGCATTGCGCGCGGAAAAATCCAAGATGTAGCCACACTCAATGTGAATGAATTTGATGCACTTTTGCTCCCAGGCGGGTTTGGAGCCGCGAAAAATCTCACCGACTTTGCGGTGAAAGGCGCACAGTGCAGTATCAACCCGGATGTAGCTGCCGCTTGTCTTGCTTTTGCGGATGCGCAAAAACCTGCGGGTTATATCTGTATTGCCCCAACCATCATCCCGATGATTTATGGCGAAGCCGCTCAAGGCACGATTGGCAATGATCACGGCACCGCAGCCGCATTTAATCAGTTGGGTGGTCAGCATGTGGATTGCCCAGTAGAAGGCATCGTATTTGATGAAAGACATAAAGTGCTTTCCACCCCTGCCTACATGCTGGCAGAGAATATTTCCCAAGCCGCTTCCGGTATCGAAAAATTGGTTGAGCGCCTACTGCAACTGGCATAGTGTTTCACAAACTCAATCGATAACAATGCCCACTTTAAGTGGGCATTGGTTTTTGTCCTCAGGCCAACACAGAGTCGTCATTTGTTGCACAAATGAAACGGCCGCATCAATAATGCTAGGTATATAAAATTTCTGGATGACGAGATTGCGCATAACCAAACAGCGCTATACCCTTGGTAACGTAATCGGTAGCGGAAAACCGTTGGCTTCTCCTGATACCGCAGTCACCTTCAATTCAACAATTTATTTATTCAGTTTGGAGAAAACCCAATGAGCTTACTTAAAGAGTTCAAGGCATTTGCATCTCGTGGCAATGTGATCGACATGGCAGTCGGTATCATCATTGGTGCGGCGTTTGGCAAAATAGTGTCATCGTTCGTGGCCGATATCATTATGCCGCCAATCGGTATTATTTTAGGTGGTGTGAATTTTAGCGATCTGAGTTTCGTGTTACTTGCCGCGCAAGGTGATGCCCCTGCTGTAGTGATTGCCTACGGCAAATTTATCCAAACCGTGGTCGATTTTACGATTATCGCGTTCGCCATTTTCATGGGTTTAAAAGCGATCAATAGCTTGAAGCGTAAGGAAGAAGAAGCGCCTAAAGCCCCACCTGCGCCAACCAAAGATCAAGAACTGCTTTCTGAAATTCGTGATTTGTTAAAAGCACAGCAAGATAAATAACTCTGGATGATTTCCCCTTCTAAGGCGCTCACTTGAGCGCCTTTTTCCATTTTAGCGCGCCGAATAAGAGTAAAAATCTCGTGCTTCAATTGATCAAAATCAGCAATCCGCTAAAATCCCAATCGCTCGCAGAATTCACTCCATAAGAATCTTTACAAGCCACAATTTATCGCTATGATTTGCGCGCAAACGTTTTCCTCACCATTTTTACCGCTCTAGATGAGGGTTTTATGCTGCCAGATATTGAAATTTGCCGCGCTACACCATTAGCGCCTATCGACACCATTGCTCAAAAAGCGGGATTGCACGCGAATGAGTACGAAAGCCACGGCCAGCATAAAGCCAAAGTGTCACTGCATTGTCTAGAGCGATTGGCCAACAAGCCCAAAGGTAAATTCATTCTGGTCACTGCGATTACCCCAACACCACTGGGTGAAGGTAAAACCGTTACCACGATTGGTTTAGCACAAGGGTTGGCCAAACTTAATCACTCGGTCATGGCGTGCATTCGTCAGCCTTCGATGGGGCCGATTTTTGGGGTAAAAGGGGGCGCTGCGGGTGGTGGTTATTCACAAGTTGCACCTATGGAAGAGCTCAATCTGCATTTAACCGGTGATATTCATGCCGTAACGGCGGCGCACAACCTTGCGGCAGCTGCGATTGATGCGCGAATTTATCACGAGCAGCGCCTCGGCTATGCCGATTTTGAGCGCCGCACCGGCATGCCAGCGCTGCGCATTGACTCCAAACAGGTCATATGGAAACGCGTGATGGATCATAACGATCGCGCGCTGCGCATGGTGACGGTCGGCCGCAATGAACCGGGAAAAAATATTAATGGTTATGAGCGCGAAGATGGTTTCGATATCTCTGCCGCCTCCGAATTGATGGCGATTCTGGCTCTCGCCTCGGATCTACGTGATTTGCGTCGCCGCATCGGTAATGTGGTGTTGGCTTATGATTTGGACGGTAATCCGGTAACTACAGAAGATCTGAAAGTAGCTGGCGCAATGGCAGTCAGCATGAAAGAAGCGATTGAGCCGACCTTGATGCAAACTTTAGAAGGCGTCCCAACACTGATCCACGCCGGCCCATTTGCCAATATCGCGCACGGTAACTCCTCGATCATTGCCGATGAAATTGCCACCCGTTTGGCCGACTACACCGTGACCGAAGGCGGTTTTGGCTCCGATATGGGGTTTGAGAAAGCGTGCAACATCAAAGCCAAAGCATCCGGTAAAACACCAGATTGTGCGGTGATTGTCGCCACCTTACGCGGCTTAAAAGCCAACTCAGGCCTGTATGATTTACGCCCCGGCCAAGCGGTACCGGATGCCCTATTCGCGCCAGACAGCGCCGCTTTGCAAGCCGGTTTTGCAAACTTGAAATGGCATATTGATAACGTTAACCAGTATGGTGTGCCTGCCGTGGTAGCGATTAACCGCTTCCCACAAGATTGTGCCGAAGAACTGGAACAACTGGTTAAGCTGATAGAAGCCCTGCCCAACCGTGTATCGGTAGCCATTTCAGAAGGCTTTGCCAAAGGCGGTGAAGGCACCCAACTCCTTGCCGAAAAAGTGGTTGAGCAGTGTCAACATCCAACGAAATTCACTCCGCTCTACCATTCAGGCATACCATTGGATGAAAAACTCAAAGCGGTCGCGGTAAAAGGTTATGGCGCTGCCGAGATTGCACTGAATGATAAAGCCGCACAGCAATTAGCCACACTGCAAGCCCAAGGCTTTGATCATCTTGCGGTTTGCTTGGCGAAAACACCGCTGTCGATTTCTACCGATCCCGCAATCAAAGGCGCGCCACGTGATTTTATCGTACCGATCCGCGAGCTGCGTTTATGTGCAGGCGCCGAATTTGTCTACGCCTTGTGTGGCAGTGTAATGACCATGCCCGGCTTACCGGAAAAACCTTCCTTTATGGCGCTCGATATCGATCAGCACGGCAACATCGTCGGCTTAAGTTAATTCTTTTCCAACTTACTCCCGTGCTTCTCTTAGTAGCAGCACGGTGATTCTTTCCTAAAAAGTTTCCCCTAACAAAAAGTTATCTCTGGCAAAAAGTTATCTCCAAGGCTGAAATTTCTGATCCAGTTTGCCGTTCTTTTTCTATAACTTTGTAAAGAACCAAAAGGAAATGCTCATGAAACGACTCTTTACTTGGGGAGCGCCACTTTTCGCCTTGCTGGCACTCACCCTTTCTCTGTTTAGCCAAGCGGACACCAAACCAAGTACCATCGACTCAACTTCAGCCAATTACCAGCAAGCGACATTGGCTGGTGGCTGCTTCTGGTGTACGGAATCGGATATGGAGAAACTTCCCGGTGTCGTGGATGTGATTTCAGGTTATGCCGGTGGAGATGTCGATAACCCGACTTATAAGCAAGTCTCATCGGGTAAAACGGGACACATCGAGGTCATTCAAGTGACATTTGACCCGAAGATCGTCACTTATGAACAAGTGCTGGATCAGTTTTTCCGACACATCGACCCAACCGATGATCAAGGCTCGTTTGTGGATAGAGGTGAGCAATATCGCCCGGCGATTTTCTATCACAACGCCGAGCAACTTGAAGTGGCTAAACGTTTTATGATGGAGATTGACCAACTCGGCATATTCAAAAAGCCACTCAAAACCGAGTTGATTGAGTTTAAAAAGTTCTGGCCAGCAGAAGATTACCATCAGGACTACTACAAGAAGAATAAAGTTCGCTACAACTACTATCGCTACGCATCAGGACGCGATCAGTATTTAGATGAGATTTTCGGCGCTGACCGTAACACGAATCCGAAAACCCTTCGCCAGTGGATTGATGAGAAAAATGGGCAAGCGAACGTCAAAGCTTATGTCCGCCCATCGGATGATCAGATCCGCGCCAAACTGACCAGCTTGCAATACAAGGTGACTCAACGCGACGGTACAGAGCGTCCGTTTGATAACGAGTATTGGGATAACAAAGAAGAAGGGATTTATGTCGATATCGTCTCGGGTGAACCGCTGTTCTCTTCCACCGACAAGTACGATTCCAAAACCGGTTGGCCGAGTTTTACCAAGCCGATAGATACAAGTTACATTGTCACCAAAGATGACAATAGCCTGTTCTACACGCGTACCGAAGTGCGTAGCCGCTTTGCCGATTCACACCTCGGCCATGTGTTTAACGATGGCCCTGCTCCAACCGGTTTGCGCTATTGCATGAACTCCGCCGCGATGCGTTTCATCCCCAAACAAGAGATGGCAACGCAAGGCTATGGCGAATATTTAGCTCTATTCAAATAATTATACCCTTCCTACTTGAAGCTGCAGCGGTGTTGGCTACGTTCGTTCACCCCAATCACATAGTGTATCTATGCTCATGGGGATGAACTCACTTGCCGCCTACCTGCAACTCCAAGTAGTTTGGGTATAGCTATTTCTATCCCAGAAAAGCAATCAGCCCTCAAATTGAGGGCTGATTCATATTCACTTTTAAGAAAATGAATTAACTAAGAGAATGAATTAACGCAAACCGTGTAGGAATTCCGCACGCGTTGCAGGGTTAGATTTAAAAATCCCCCCCAAAGCGGTTGTTGTGGTGACGCTGGTTGCATCCATCACGCCGCGAGATTTCACGCAATAGTGAGTCGCATCTATGGTAACTGCCACATCATCCGACTCAAGCAACGTTTGCAGCGCAACTAGGATCTGCTGCGTCATACGCTCTTGCACCTGCGGACGCTGGGCAAAAAAGCGCACAATACGGTTAATTTTCGATAAGCCGATGATTTTGCCGCGCGGGATGTACGCCACCGCTGCCGTGCCATCGATGGTGACTAAGTGGTGTTCACACGTGCTGGTCAGCGTGATGTCTTTCACTTTAACCATCTCACTCACTTTCATCTTATTTTCGATAACAGTTATTTTGGGGAAGTTGGCATAATCCAACCCTGAGAAGATCTCATCCACATACATCTTAGCGATGCGTTGTGGGGTTTCTTCCAAACTGTCATCCGTTAAGTCCAGTCCGAGCAGGTTGAGGATCTCACGCATATGCTGTTCGATTTTTTCCTTTTTCTCTGCTGGTGTCGCCAAGTTGGGCTGCATTGGTGTTTCCAACCCTCGGCGCTCTAGCGCATCTTTCACCAACTTCGCGGATTCGCTAAGACCTGACATTCCTCTACCTCTTAAATACCCCTTTCGGATGGCTGACAAGAATACTCGGATTTAGCGACAATTACACCCCAAAATTCACGTGGATTCTGCATCGCAGAAGGATTCTGTGCTACAGTTTGCCGCAAAAGAACAACAACATAGGACATTCCCGATGGGCTGTTGCGATGCTCCCGGCTTAATGCCGATTGAAGATGCACTTAAGAAAATGCTGTCACGCATTCAACCCGTGCAAACCACTTTACGTTTGCCTCTGCCTGAGGCGCTCGGCTATGTGCTCGCCGAGGCGATCTTATCGCCCATTCATGTGCCACCGTTTGATAACTCAGCGATGGATGGTTATGCCGTCCGTCGCGCTGAACTTGCGCAGCAAAAGCCGTTGCCCGTTGCAGGAAAATCGTTTGCTGGTCAACCCTTTACAGAAGAATGGCCGCCAATGACCTGCGTGCGCATTATGACGGGTGCACAAATCCCTGCCGGTTGTGATGCGGTGATCATGCAAGAGCAAGCGACCATCACCGAAGAGGGTGTGGTGTTCTGCCAGCATGAGGTCAAACTCAATGACAATATCCGCCCAACCGGTGATGACATTCGCCAAAATGATGTGGTGCTGGAACGCGGTGCGCGCTTAACCGCACGTGATATCCCGATGATTGCGACTCTCGGCATTAGCCATGTCACCGTCTATCGCAAACCGAAAGTCGCGTTTTTCTCCACCGGCGACGAACTCAAACCACTCGGTGAACCACTGCAAGCCGGACAAATTTACGACAGCAACCGCTACGGCATTAAACCCTTGATTGAAAACTTCGGCTGCGAAGCGATTGATCTCGGCATCGTGCCAGATTGCCCTGCCACTCTGAAAGCCACGTTTGAGCAAGCGCAAAGCTTGGCGGATGTGGTGGTCACCTCCGGCGGCGTCAGCGTGGGTGAAGCCGATTACACCAAAGATATTTTGGAAGAGCTGGGTGAAATCGGTTTTTGGAAACTGGCAATCAAGCCGGGTAAACCTTTTGCATTTGGCGCGCTGCAAAATGCATGGTTCTGCGGTTTACCGGGCAATCCTGTTTCCGCTGTGCTGACCATGTACGTGCTGGTGCAACCTATGCTTGCCAAATTGGCGGGACACAGTGCTTGGCAAGCCCCAGAATCGATCCCGGCGATCACTCGCAGCCCCTTTAAAAAAGCACCGGGACGGACGGATTTCCAACGGGGAATTTACCGCATTGAAAATGGCCAATTCGTGGTGGAAAGCACCGGCAACCAAAGCTCTGGCGCGTTCCGCTCAATGAGCTTGGCTAACTGCTTTGTGGTGCTTGAGCGTGAACGTGGCCGCGTGGAAGTCGGCGAAACGGTTCAAATCCAACTGTTTAACCCAACCCTGTACTAGGAGTGATGGTGGATATTCTCAGCGATGCAGAAATGCTGCGTTACAACCGACAGATCATTCTCAAAGCGTTTGATTTTGAAGGACAAGAGAAACTAAAGCAGAGCTCAGTGCTGATCCTCGGTGCGGGTGGTTTGGGTTGTGCGAGTAGCCAATACCTAGCGACGGCGGGGGTCGGTCACATCACATTGATTGATGATGATGTGGTTGAGCTCTCTAACCTCCAGCGCCAAGTACTACACCATGATGCGGATATTGGCCGTGCGAAAGTGGATTCTGCGGCTGATTCACTGCGTCTACTCAATCCGCATCTTCAAGTAGAAACGATCCAAGCACGTATGAGTGATGACGAATTGGATGTGCTGATTGCACGCCACGATCTGGTGCTGGATGCTTGCGATAATGTCGACACGCGTAACCAGCTCAATCGCCTCTGCTTCAAACACAAAACACCGCTGGTTTCCGGTGCGGCGATTCGCATGGAAGGCCAAGTGAGCGTGTTTACGTATCAAGATCCCGCGCAGCCTTGCTATCAATGCTTAAGCGCCCTATTCGGCTCATCGGCACTCAGTTGTGTTGAAGCGGGCATAATGGCTCCAGTGGTAGGCATTATTGGTGCTGTTCAGGCGATGGAAGCGATTAAGGTGTTGACCGGTTTGGGGACACCTAAGCAAGGTAAGATCTTGATTCTTGACGCGATGAGCATGTCATGGCGTGAAATGAACCTGATGCAGTTACCTCAGTGTCCAGTTTGCCACCCGCAAAGCTAACGCCTGCCGTATTAACGTCACAATTTTGCGACGCTGACACGGTCTGGCTACCCATTCTGTGCCAGATGGCGAAGTTAAATCCTCTAAAGCCGACTAAAGTTATACCCACACGACTTGGAGTTGCTGCTCACACGGCTGCAGCTTCAGCAGGATGGGAATAAGATCAAATAGAGGAGCTGAGCCATGTCCAATCTCAACGTTTTGGAAATTAAATCTTTCGTTCCCGCTCAGGACTTCACCACGTCCAAACAGTTTTACTTATCCCTCGGTTTTGAACTGATTACAGAATTTGGCGATGTGGCTTATTTGCGTTTAGGCCAATGCGCTTTTTTGCTGCAAAACACCCATCAGCGCCCCCATCAAGGCAACACTATGATGCATCTGTTAGTGGAAGATGCACAGAGCTGGTTCGATCACGTCAAAACGTTGCAACTGGAAGAGCGTTTTGAAAGCAAAGTGACTGCTCTCATCACTCAACCTTGGGGCATGTTGGAGTTTTGTTTAGTTGACCCGAGTGATGTTCTGTGGCGTATTGGTCAACGTATTGGGTAATCACAAAAATAAGGAATAACAATGACCTCCCCACTCGTCACGGCGCAATGGCTGCAACAACATCTGCACGACCCCAATTTGGTGATCCTCGATAGCAGCATCGAGTTTCAAATTCCAACCGAGTCTGAAAAAGATTGGATCAACAAAATTCCCAACGCGCAGCGCTTTGATTACGACAAAGAGTTTTGCGACCCTGATTCGCCCTTGCCGCACATGATGCCTTCTGAGCAGCGCTTTAACACTCTCGCTCGCGAACTGGGTATCAACCAAGATTCCATTATTGTGGTGTACGACAACAGCGGCACTTTTGCTTCTCCCCGAGCATGGTGGATGTTCAAAGCCATGGGACACCACAAGGTGTATATCCTCAATGGCGGATTAACCGAATGGAAAGCTCAGGGTTACAACGTCACTCAAAACTATCGTGAACCCACAACAAAAGGGAACTTTGACGGCAAACTCAACCCACAAGCCTTTGTTGATGCGAGTTATGTTCTCAAACAGATCGATAATCCACATAGCCAAACCATTGATGCTCGCGGATTAGCGCGCTTTTTCGGTGAAGTGCCAGAACCTCGCCCCGGCGTGCGCAGTGGGCATATTCCCGGCTCATCCTGCTTGCCTTTTGCAGAGCTCATCACTGGTCACAAGCTAAAAGAGCAAGCCGAGTTACGCCCGCTACTGACTCATATGTTGCCCGAGACAGCACAAGAATATCTGTTTAGCTGCGGCTCAGGCGTGACCGCATGTATTGTGCTGCTCGCGGCGTATGTGTGCGGTTATCAAAACCTCTCGGTTTACGATGGTTCGTGGACAGAATGGGGACAACGGCAAGATCTGCCGATTGAGTAATGTCTAAGTCGTTAGAGTGCAGCGGAGCTCGCTGCACTTCTTTTCTACAGAAATTGGCCTACAAAATATCCATTAAATAGCGATTTAAGACGCAGATAATGCCGTTTGCATCTGCTCATCTAAGTTGAGCACGGTCAAAGCGTTACTCACACTGGTCGCGATCACATCAATCGCGCCGGTGCGCAGTGCACCCAAAAGAGCAAGCGGTTTACTGTTTTCTGCGGCAATTGCGATCACTTCAGCAATTGGGCGGAACTCGTCAATCCCCAAGCCAATCACGCGATCATTCATCACGGTATTCGCGATACGTCCATGCACATCAAAAAAGTCATGCCCGGCGAAATCACCGACCACACCTTGATTCAGGCGTGATTGCACCACCTCTTCCGGCGTAAACCAGCCAAGATCAACCATGTAGCTGTTTTCACTCATATCGCCAATTCCGACCAGTGCGATATCCGCTTTACGAGCAAGATCGAGGGTTTGCTTCACCGTACTGTTTTGCATGAAAACCCGTTTCTGCTCCGGGTTTTCTGCGTAGGCCGGCGCGTACAAGGTTTCCGAGCTGCCGCCGTATTTTTTTGCGAGTTGACGACAAATATGGTCAGCGTTAAACATACCGCCGCGTGGGTGAATGCCGCCGATGCTGCACACAAATTTACAATCTCGCGGCGTGATCACCCCAACATGATGCGCTACGGCTGACACATTACGCCCCTGTCCAACCGTCACTACCATGCCGTTTTTTAGCGTGCTGGTAAGATAGTTGGATACCAAACCTGCAACTTGTTGGCGCTGCGCTTCATCATTGGGTTGATCAAGGGCAATCAAGGCGCGGCGCACACCAAAACGCTCAATCAAGCGCTGCTCGATTTTGGCGCTGAACACCGGATGGTATTTCACAGTAATTTCAACAATCCCCTCATCACGGGCTTGCTTGAGCAACCGCCCCACTTTGGCGCGTGAAATGGTGTATTTTTTGGAAATCTCTTCCTGTGTTGCGCCATCTTGATAATAAGAGACGGCGATTTCAGTCAGCAGATCGGTACTTTCAACCGAAATCTCTGGAATTTGGCTCATGGGCTATCCTTCTATGGCCGCGGCCTTGCATGCCGCAGCGCTCAACATTCAGCTCAACATCAGTATGCGCGCTATGTTACTCGCCTTTTTGGAGTGAGCAAATGATCTTAGTCATAACATTTTCTCAGTGTGGTTTTCTCACCTTTGATAGATGGCCCATAGTGAGGCCAAATTTGAGCAAACGATTTAATGGCAACAAGGGCTGCGAAGGCGAAAAAAAACTCCGCTCAACGCGTCATAAACCGGGTTGTTGAATTGACTTTCCCGACAGATAGGATAAATATGGCTCCATCATTTACTCAGCGAACGAGCAAATGTTCAGAGCAAAAGTTCGGGCGCTGAAAATTTTGCATTTACTGACTCGCACTCTCTAAATCTGCCCAAACTACTTGGAGTTGCAGGTAGGCGGCAAGTGAGTTCATCCCCATGAGCATAGATGCACTATGTGATTGGGGTGAACGAACGTAGCCAACACCGCTGCAGCTTCAAGTAGGAAGGGGATAAAGTGATTGAGTCATTCAACTGCTTGCCCTATCTGACCCTCATCGGCAGATAAGCCCAACGAAATAGGACGATCGAAATGAGCAATAAATTAGCGCAACTTCGTAAACTGACCACAGTCGTGGCCGACACTGGTGAAATTGATGCAATCAAAAAATACCAGCCAGAAGACGCAACCACTAACCCTTCTCTGATTCTAAAAGCTGCGCAGATTGCTGAATACGCACCTCTGATTGATCAAGCTATCGCCTACGCAAAAACTCAAAGCAACGACAAAGCACAACAAGTACAAGACACTTGTGACATGCTGGCGGTCAACATCGGTAAAGAAATCCTAAAAACCATTCCGGGCCGTATCTCTACTGAAGTTGACGCACGTCTTTCTTACGATATGGAACGCAGCGTAGCGAAAGCACGTCAGCTAGTAAAAATGTACAACGATGCGGGCATCAGCAACGATCGTATCCTGATCAAACTGGCTTCAACTTGGGAAGGCATCCGCGCGGCGGAAATTCTTGAGAAAGAAGGCATCAACTGTAACCTGACTCTGCTGTTCTCTTTCGCACAAGCGCGTGCGTGTGCTGAAGCAGGGGTGTTCCTGATCTCTCCTTTCGTTGGCCGCATCATGGACTGGTACAAAGCTAAAGAAGGTCGTGATTTCGCGGCAAGCGAAGATCCAGGCGTACTGTCAGTCACCAAGATCTACAACTACTACAAAGAGCACGGCTACAAAACCGTAGTAATGGGCGCTAGCTTCCGTAACATCGGTGAGATCCTAGAACTGGCTGGCTGTGACCGCCTGACTATCGCACCTTCGCTACTGGCTGAGCTTGAAGCGGCTGAAGGCGAATTAGTTGCGAAACTGGTTGACTCAAAAGGCTCTAAAGCTCGCCCTGCTCCAATGACGCACAGCGAATTCCTGTGGGAACACAACCTAGACGCTATGGCCGTTGAAAAACTGGCTGAAGGCATCCGTAACTTCGCGGTTGACCAAGGCAAACTGGAAGCGATGATCGCGGCTAAGCTGTAATCCTGATTTTGAAGCGAGCTCCGGCTCGCTTCTTTCTGCTTTTTATTTTTGTTGAACGCACTCCGTTCAACCTCCTTTATTGAAATGAGTAACACTATGAATCGCAAACAACTTGCCAATGCTATCCGCGCCCTGAGCATGGACGGCGTTCAAAAAGCTAACTCTGGTCACCCGGGAGCCCCAATGGGCATGGCGGATATCGCCGAAGTGCTGTGGCGTTCACACTTAAACCACAACCCACAAAACCCAAA
>NZ_JHXR01000029.1 GCF_000621645.1 Vibrio cholerae ATCC 14035
TCTCGTAAGAGAAACCCTTGATTGATGCGTTGGGAAAACGTCAGTTAAGTCTTTTCAAAATTGAAAAGAAAAACACCCTGGAGGGGTTCCCGAGTGGCCAAAGGGAGCAGACTGTAAATCTGCCGGCTCCGCCTTCGATGGTTCGAATCCGTCCCCCTCCACCATATTCTCTCGTAAGAGAAACCCTTGATTGATGCGTTGGGAAAACGTCAATTAAGTCTTTTCAAAACTGAAAAGAAAAATACCCTGGAGGGGTTCCCGAGTGGCCAAAGGGAGCAGACTGTAAATCTGCCGGCTCCGCCTTCGATGGTTCGAATCCGTCCCCCTCCACCATATACAGAAAGCCAGCTCATCGAGCTGGCTTTTTTGTTAGCTAAGCATTTTGCTGACCAAACTCAAGGTTGAGAAAATAATCCATCCCTTGTCACCCACCCTGTCTATTTTCACTACCTATATTTTCCACTCTCCATAAAAAAGCCCCGACGATGCGGGGCTGAAAAGTGATTGAATCCTATAGGGGTGACTCAATCAGGATGATGCGTGTTTCGTATGGACGTAACACTTGGTGCGCCAACACGCGCTGTAATTCAATACCCGGATAGTTGCCTAGCAAGTAGAGCGCATCATCGAGCGGTAATTCTGGCAGAACGCATTCGGCTTCGTGACCGTAATAGTTATTCAAACAGATCAACACTTGTTTCTGATTACGACGCTGATAAGCAAAAATCTCTTTATGCTCAGGCAACAAGTCGGTGTAATCACCGTCCGTAATCACCGCCACTTTCTTACGTAGCGATAGCAAACGACGGTAGAAATAGAACACCGAATGCGGGTCTTCTAACGCGGCCTGTGCATTGATTTCAGGATAGTTATGCGCCACTTCAATCCAAGGTTCTCCACGAGTAAATCCAGCGTTGAGACTGGCATCCCACTGCATTGGCGTGCGTGAATTATCACGAGATTTTTGCGCCAAAATCGCCAGCATGTCACTTTCAGAGACACCTTGTTGCTGCACCATGATTTGGTGAATGTTGATGCTTTCCACATCGCGATACTGCTTGATCGACGTAAAGCCAGGGTTGGTCATTCCAATCTCTTCACCTTGGTAGATATAAGGTGTGCCTTGCATTAGGTGAATGGTGGCCGCCAGCATTTTGGCTGACTCAACTCGGTACTGCTGATCATCACCTAAACGGCTCACAATTCGCGGCTGATCATGGTTACACCAAAACAGCGCGCCCCATCCTTTGCCATTCAGCCCCGTTTGCCAATGATTGAAAATTTGCTTGAGTTGCAGAAAATCAAACGGCGCTTTCGTCCACTTTTCGCCATTCGGATAATCGACTTTCAAATGATGGAAATTAAACACCATAGAAAGCTCTCGACCATCGAGCGCAGAATATTGTTGGCAATGTTCTAAGGTGGTTGAAGACATTTCGCCGACGGTTACGCTGCCATAACGCTGGAAAACATCACGGCTGATCTCTTGCAGATACTCATGCACTCTTGGGCCATCGGTGTAAAAACGACGACCATCACCGATGTCATCATTGGTAAAATCTTGTTGCTTGGAAATGAGGTTAATCACGTCAAGTCGGAAGCCATCGACACCTTTTTCAGCCCAAAATCCGATGATGTTTTTTACTTCTTCTCGAACTTGCGGATTTTCCCAGTTCAAATCGGCCTGCTCTTTGGCAAACAGATGCAAATAATACTCACCGGTCGCTTCATCCAGCGCCCACGCACTCCCGCCAAATTTGGATTGCCAGTTGTTCGGCACACCACCGTTAACCGGCTTACGCCAAATATAGTAATCACGGTAAGGGCTATTGCGATCGCCCAATGCAGATTGGAACCAAGCGTGTTCGGTTGAGGTGTGGTTAACCACGATATCCATGATGATGCGCATACCACGACGATGGGCTTCTTTCAGCAGTTGTTCGAAATCTTGCATCGTGCCAAAGTCTGGATTAATCGCGTAATAATCGGCAATGTCATACCCATTATCGACCATAGGCGATTGATAAATCGGCGTCAGCCAAATCGCTTCAATCCCAAGCTTTTGCAAATAATCGAGCTTGCTGATAATGCCTTGCAGATCGCCCACGCCCTTCGCGCCACTATCGCAAAAACTTTTCGGATAAATTTGATAAATTGCAGCGGTTTTCCACCAAGGCATGGATTGGGTTGAGCTACTCATACTACTCTCACTTACTCAAAAAAATTGACTCAAAAACAGAGAAAGGAGTGGCGTAAACCACTCCTCAATCGGGTAGAGATTAGGCAGCCGAAACGGCCAGTTTGCCTGAACTCTGTGCGCGCTTGTACATCAGCAGAGTCAATGCTGCGGGTACCAAAATCGCAATTAGCATGGCGACGAGGTAAATACTCCAAAACTGCGGCTGAATCGAGAGAATACCCGGCAAGCCGCCGACACCGATACCATTGGCCATTACACCTGCGCTACCACAGACTGCGGCAGCCAAAGCACTGCCGATCATTGCGCTCAGCATAGGGAATTTGTATTTAAGGTTGATACCGTACATCGCAGGTTCAGTTACACCAAGGTAAGCGGAAATCGCCGCCGGTACAGAAATGTCCCGTTCGCCCTGCTTTTTACTGATGATAATGATGCCCACTACTGCCGATGCTTGCGCAATGTTAGATAGCGCGATCAATGGCCAAATCGGCGTACCACCAAGCTCTTGCATCAGCTGCAGATCCACCGCGTTAGTGGTGTGGTGAATGCCGGTAATCACGAGAGGAGCATACATGAAGCCAAACAGCGTCGAACCAATCACCGCGAAATCACCCGTCATTGCCGCTTTCGCTGCAAATGCCACACCATCACCAATCACGCGACCAAATGGGCCGATGAAGGCGTGAGCAAGCACCACTGACACAATGATTGATACAAACGGCACCACTACCAGATAGAGGTAAGAAGGCACCACACGTCTTAAATTATTTTCAATAAAGGCTAATGCCACACCAGCCAAGATAGCGGGGATAACCTGAGCTTGGTAACCCACTTTTTCAATCGCAAACAGCCCGAAATCCCATACTTCTGGCACTTCTTTACCGATCAGGTAAGCGTTCATCAATTGCGGAGAAACCTGTGTTACCCCAAGGGTAATACCGAGGATTGGGGTACCGCCAAGTTTTTTCACGGTTGACCAGCAGACACCGACAGGTAAGAAGAAGAAAATCGCTTCGCCAATCAGCCACAAGAACGCATGAACCGATGCCCAAAACTGACTGATTTCAGTCAGCGTTTTGCCATCAAACATGCGAATGTCACCTATCACATTACGAAAACCGAGGATCAAACCACCGGTGATGATCGCAGGCAGCAGTGGCACAAAAATTTCAGCCAAATGGGAAATACCACGCTCTAGCACATTCATGTTTTGACGCGCTGCGACTTTGGCATCGTCTTTGGAAACGGCTTGTTTCCCGGTTTGTTCCAGCAGCATTTTGTACACTTGATCAACTTCAGTGCCAATGACTACCTGAAATTGCCCCGCATTGGTAAAGCAGCCCTTTACCATGCTCAGCGCTTCCAAACCCGCCTTGTCAGCCTGCTCTGGCTGATTCAGCACAAAGCGTAAGCGTGTCAAACAGTGAGTAACGCTCGCAATATTGCTTTCGCCTCCCACCAATTCGATAAGACGCGTCACGTCTTGTTTCGCTATCTTGCTCATATCCTCGTCCACCCTATTGAATTATTATCATTGCAGCAATTGGGAACAGTCCCAAATCAATTGGTGCGATATTGACACAATGCATAACAGATAAAAATGGGAACAATCCCATTAATTAAATGGGATCACACTGTGCGTTATTTATGCGTCAATTTAGTGTAGTAAAAAGAGAGGCAAAATCACGAAAGTGGCGAAAAAGCCACTGATGAGGAGCCGAATGAAAGCACCGAATTAAAGAAAGAATAGGCTTAGCGTGACACTGGCATTTGGGTCAAATGCACACAGCCATGGTCAGAGCCGCATAGCTGCTCAATCAGCAGATCTGCCGCCAGTTTTCCGGCCTCACGATAACCAGGATCGACACTGAATATGTTCGGAAACAGGAAAGAGAGCAACTCATTACCACCCACCCCCGTCACCACTACGTCATCTCGCTGCAGCTCTTGCAAACGCTTAATCACACCGAGCGCCAAAGTATCACTCGCGCACACAATCGCTTGGGTTTGCTCAGTCAGCACTTTATCTACCAGCAGATAAGCACTTTCATGATGCAGTTGTCCGGTTTGGTAATTCGCCACAATCTCATGCTCAACACACCAATTGAGATAGGCGTTGAGCCGCTGCTCACCCGTGGTTTTGTCACGTGGGTCGACCCCAATGAAGGCAATATCGCGTAACTGTTTTTGTGCCAAATGCTGCAGCGCACGCTCAATCACCCCAGCATTGTCATAATTGATAGAGGAAATCTCATCACTGTGCATGGCCAAGAGTACACAGCGGTGCTGCCAACTGAGCAAGGCATCATGATCGATATCGGTAAAGCCAAACACAATGACGCCATCCACTTGCCGCTTGGCGAGCACTTTTAAGTGAGCATTGGTTTTTTCGCGGCTAAATTGGCTTTCCATGATCACCACATCGTAGCCGTGAGCATAGAAAGCTTGCAGCATAGTACTGACTGCTTTGTTTTCAGAAGGGGAATCCAGACGTGAAATAATGATGCCCACGACTTTCTGACTACCACCACGCATGGTTTGTGCCGATTTAGAGGGCACATACCCCGACTCTGCAATCACCTGCTCTACTTTAGCGCGGGTTTCAGGCTTCACTTTAGGATCATTGGTTAACACGCGCGAAACGGTAGATTTACCGACGCCTGAGAGTCTAGCAATGTCTAAAATAGTCAGTTTTCGATTCATGCGTTTGTATTGGTATTCATTGATAAGAAAAGAATGAGCGGTCAATAAGGCCACTGACGCGACCTTATTTTTTCACTCGCAGTAGATAATGAGGCACATCGCGAATGCTATCGAGCACCACGGTCGCTAAGGCTTCACCTTGCTCTGTGATTGGCTTACCGGTGCGCACCAAAATCTTAGTGCCTACACCCGCCGCTTCAGCTGCCATCATATCTTCGGCTTTATCACCGACCATCACCGAATTGGCCATGTCGATGTTCAGGAAATCGCGCGCCGAGAGAAACATGCCCGGCTTAGGTTTGCGGCAATCACACTCTTCTTTGTATTGCCCAATGCCATGTTCAGCATGGTGCGGACAATAATAGATACCATCAAACTCAACGCCATTATCGGCAAAGTTCCAGTCCATCCACTGGGTGAGAGAAATGAAACGCTCTTCGCTAAATTTGCCACGCGCAATACCGGATTGGTTGGTAACCAGCACCAACAAATACCCCATACGCTGCAAA
This sequence comes from Vibrio cholerae ATCC 14035, assembly GCF_000621645.1. Lineage (GTDB taxonomy): Bacteria > Pseudomonadota > Gammaproteobacteria > Enterobacterales > Vibrionaceae > Vibrio > Vibrio cholerae. The sequence continues at coordinate 5,413 of NZ_JHXR01000029.1, forward strand.
GCCGCAGTCGCTTCAAATACACCTTCAATAAATTGGAAATCGTGCTCATCATGCACGTAACCATGATCGACGTTGATCACGCCATCACGATCAAGAAATACGGCGGGTTTGGCCAAAATGCTGTCTCTTTCAAGTCACTTTGCGCGAATTATTGCACGCTTTATTTTTTTCATCACTATCTATATTTTTTTCGTCACTATCTAATAACCTTCTCGTCTAATCACTCATAACCATTTAGACGTCTAGACGTAAAAATATCTATTGACTTAAACTCAGCAAGCCCATAGCATCGACTACCAATTGAGGAAGAGGCCAACAGATTATTCTGCCTCGAGCAGTACAGGGTTGCACATGATTGAGATTAAAAGCGTAAATAAGGTGTTCTATCAGGGGGATAAACAAATCCACGCCCTGAAAGACATCAATTTATTCATTCCACAGGGTACGATTTTTGGGGTGATTGGCTCATCCGGTGCCGGAAAAAGTACGCTGATCCGTTGTGTCAACATGCTAGAAAAACCGACCAGCGGCCAAGTGATTGTCGATGGTGTAGATCTCACCACGCTCAGTAATCCACAACTGTGCGCAGCCCGCCGTAACATAGGTATGATTTTCCAGCATTTTAATCTGCTTTCATCACGCACTGTGTTTGAAAACGTAGCTCTGCCACTTGAGTTAGCGGGTCAATCACAACAGCATATCGAAACGAAAGTGACTGAATTGCTGACCCTAGTTGGTCTCTCTGAGAAAAGAGAGAGCTACCCGGCGAATCTGTCAGGCGGCCAGAAGCAACGTGTCGCGATTGCCCGCGCTTTGGCAAGCGATCCCAAAGTCTTGCTGTGTGATGAAGCCACCAGCGCGCTGGATCCAGCAACGACTCAGTCAATTTTAGAACTGCTTAAAGAGATTAACCGTCAGCTTAACCTGACCATTTTGCTGATTACCCATGAAATGGATGTGGTGAAAAGCATCTGTCACGAAGTGGCGATCATTGGTGGCGGTGAGCTGGTTGAGAAAGGCACGGTCGGCGATATTTTTGCCCACCCGAAAACCGAGTTGGCACATCAATTCATCCGCTCAACGTTGGATTTATCGATTCCTGAAGATTACCAAGTGCGCTTACAGCCAACTCGCGTGGCAGGCAGCTACCCACTGGTGCGTTTGGAATTTACCGGCGCTACCGTGGATGCACCGCTGATGACGCAAATTGCTCGCAAATACAACATTGATGTCAGCATTCTTAGCTCAGATCTGGATTACGCCGGCGGCGTGAAGTTTGGCATGATGGTCGCTGAAATTTTTGGTAATGCCGACGATGATGAAGCCGCGATTCGTTATCTGCGCGAAAACAACGTTAAAGTAGAGGTGCTGGGTTATGTCCTTTAATACGATTGCACAATGGTTTGCACTCAATAGTGACCTACTGTTAACCGCCACATGGCAAACACTGTATATGGTCGCGATTGCCGGTGCGGTGGGTTTTGCGCTCGGGATTCCGCTAGGAGTGATTCTCCATACCACCAAAAAAGAGGGCTTACTGGAAAACCTACCGCTGAACCGTGCGCTCGGCGCCGTGGTTAACATCGGTCGCTCGGTACCCTTTTTGGTGTTGATGGTCGCCATCATTCCTGTCACCAAACTGATTGTCGGCACTTTTATCGGTACCACTGCGGCCATTGTGCCACTCACGATTGGGGCGATTCCGTTTGTAGCGCGCCTGATTGAGAGTGCGCTGCTTGAAGTGCCAACCGGCTTAGTGGAAGCGGCGCAATCTATGGGTGCGACGCCACTACAAATCATTCGTAAGGTACTGCTGCCTGAAGCGCTACCGACGATTTTAAACTCAGTCACGATTACTCTCGTGACACTGGTCAGCTACTCAGCCATGGCGGGTACCGTTGGCGGTGGTGGTCTGGGCGATGTGGCGATCCGCTATGGATTCCACCGTTACGACATCACCATCATGGCGGTCACTGTGGTCATGCTGATTGTGCTGGTACAAATTATTCAATCCATCGGCGATGCGTTGGTACGCCGCGTCGATCATCGATAAGCAAAACAAAAGCCTTTTTTGAACAAGGGGTTCATCATGAAGTTTAGCCTGAAAAGTTTACTGACTATCGCTGCTGCAGCCTCAACCCTAATTTTGGTCGGCTGCGGTGAAAAAGCCGTAGATAACAACAAAGTGAAAATTGGTGTTATGGCGGGTGCGGAAGCACAAGTGGCAGAAGTGGCAGCCAAAGTGGCTAAAGAAAAATACAATCTGGATGTCGAACTGGTGACTTTTACCGATTACGTAACACCAAACGCGGCATTGGATGACGGTTCTATCGATGCGAACGCATTCCAACACAAACCTTATCTGGATAAGCAAATCGCCGATCGTGGTTACAAGCTAGCGATCGTTGGCAACACCTTTGTTTACCCGATCGCGGGCTACTCAAAACAGATCAAATCGGTTGATGAACTACAAGATGGCGCGCGCATTGCGGTTCCAAACGATCCAACTAACCTAGGTCGCTCACTGCTGCTGTTGCAACAACAAGGTCTGCTCAAACTGCGTGAAGATGTTGGCCTACTGGCAACCGTACGTGACATCGTTGAAAATCCGAAGAAACTTGAGATTCTCGAATTGGATGCTGCGCAGCTACCACGTTCACTGGATGATGTGGCTCTGTCTATCATCAATACCACTTACGCGAGCTCAATCAACCTGACCCCAGAAAAAGATGGCATCTTCGTTGAAAACAAAGAGTCACCTTACGTCAATATTTTGGTTGCCCGTGAAGCAAACGTGAACGCCGAAAACGTACAAAACTTCAAGAAAGCCTACCAAACCGATGAAGTCGCTAAAGCCGCGTCTGAAATCTTCCAAGGTGGCGCAGTAAAAGGTTGGTAATCGCCATTTCTAATGGTCTTCCCGCTTTAAAACAGAAAAGGTTGGCGCTACGCCAACCTTTTTTATTACTGAGTGCTTTGAATACGAATAGAGAAAAGATGAATGCGGGGGCATGAAGGTGCATCCAGCACTCTATTTCAAGTGATCCCAAGAAATATTGGAGACAATTCGGCACGGCTCACAACGGAAATGGAAGATGTCGTGCAGTGGCTCATCCAATAACCACTCTCCGCCGCACTTAGGGCAAGGGCGCGCTTTTTCTTGCGCAAGGCTACTGCCACCAACCCGATACTGATAGTAATAGGTTGGCACTTGAGTCAAAAATTCAATCCGGCCACGCAGATCCCAACCTCGTCGGAACAAATCACTATCCACATCGCAAATCTCATGCAGCGCAGCATGCTCCGCTTTGCACGCTCCGGCCATTTGCAATTCATCACACGCTTGCCATTCAGTTTGCCATTTGATCACCGCTTTGTGATCACCATTAAAAGTCGGCGGATTACGATACAGAGGAATAGGCAACAGACTTTCACCGCTGCGCAGTGGTGAACACGTGTGCACATAGGTGGTGTATAGCACCTGCCAACTCGGCATTTCCACTTCTGCGGCTTGTTCTGAGTTGATGTCTAACCCCAGAATGCGAACTTTCGGCGCGAGCAAACTGGCCTCACTTAAACGGCTCACACAAGCTTCAACGTATTCGGAATGAAATTTCGGGTGCAGGCTCTCTTTTTCAGGACAGACGGCGCGCACGTAAAACACTCCGTCACCGAGCACAATCGGGAACTCACGCCCCAATACTTGTCCGTTATAGCGCAGCGCATCCATCAAGCCGTTGATGGCTTTATCCACGGCGCTGATGGTGGTGTTATCAAAACACTCAAACTCCAACTCAACCACGTACATCTCAATTCACCTTTGGTTCAAGCTGTTCTAAAAACGTCTCAAGATCGGCAGTCAATACTTCACGCTGCGCTGTCCCTAATTTCTCGAGGATCACATTACCACTCAGGTTACACACTGAAACCACTGCCATTTCATCCTCGGTTGTGGCGATAAATACGGTTGGCTTTTGCTTTAAGCGGCGCTGCATCACCAAATGCCCCAAGATGTTTTCCTGCAGGCGGGTGAAATCGTCTTCACTCCATACTTGCAGCAAAGTCAGCTCTCGGCCTCGCCACTGCGCAGGCATATCAGCACTAAACTGGCTGGCGTAAAATGCTTTAATATCCTCGTGCAGCGTGAGCTCAATCGCCCGCTCGACATTACTGAAATCTGCCCAAACCTCACGATTGATGGGACGCCAGCGCACCACATCGGTCAGCGCTTCGACCACACAAGGCGAAGCCAGTCCCAATAATTCATCATTTTCCGGTAATTGGCAGGTTTGCTGGGCACAATGTTGTAGAAAACGCTGACTGAATGCACTCAAGGCTTGCACTACGCTTTGCGTCATAATCATCTCCATGTTGAGTTTGCGCCGCCTCGTTAATGACACTGGCACTGGGATTGCGTAAAATTCTGCACATTCTAATTGAATCGACTGAAAAACATGAGCAAATATTCCGATGCCAAAGAGCTGGCAAGCTTAACTCTGGGTAAAAAAACCGAGTACGCCAACCAGTATGACCCAAGCTTACTGCAACCTGTGCCACGCAGCTTGAACCGCAATGATCTGCATCTTAGCGCGACTCTGCCTTTTCAAGGCTGCGATATTTGGACGCTGTATGAGCTCTCTTGGCTCAATCAGAAAGGCCTGCCCCAAGTGGCGATCGGAGAAGTGTCGATTCCAGCGACCAGTGCCAATTTGATCGAATCCAAATCGTTCAAGCTCTATCTCAACAGCTATAATCAGACTCGTTTTGCATCTTGGGATGAAGTGCAAACGCGCTTAGTGCACGATCTTTCGGCCTGCGCGGGTGAAACCGTGACCGTAAAAGTCAAACCACTGAGTGATTACACCGCAGAGCCGATAGTGACCATGCAAGGCGAGTGCATTGATGATCAAGATATTGAAATCGCTAACTACGAGTTTGATGATGCCTTGCTGCAAGGTGCAGCACAGGGTGAAGAAGTCAGCGAAGTACTGCACAGCCATTTGCTTAAATCGAACTGCCTAATCACCAATCAACCCGACTGGGGGAGCGTCGAAATTGCGTATCACGGCGCTAAGATGAATCGTGAAGCCTTACTGCGTTATCTTGTCTCTTTCCGTGAGCATAATGAGTTTCATGAGCAGTGTGTTGAGCGTATTTTCACCGACATTATGCGCTACTGCCAGCCACAGAGTTTGACCGTGTATGCGCGTTATACTCGACGCGGTGGCTTAGACATTAACCCATTCCGCTCCAGCCACCAGTCAGCACCGAACCATAATCAACGCATGGCGCGACAATAAGGATAAGACTTAGGATGAGATTTCTGCGCTGGATAACCATAGCGACTTTACTACTGACTTCAAGTTGGGCTCAGGCCACGATTTACTCTTCACCTATGCTCAATGAAGCTAGCGGCTTGGTCGAGGTCTCACCCTTACAAGCAAAAAAAATGGCGCAGCAGTACCTTAATGAGCGCCATTTAGCCGAGAAACAGGAAAAACACCCCGCCACAATTGCTCGAGATGAAGCCGACAGCCGGACACGCACACCCGGCAGTACGGTCGATGCCTTGATGATTTTGGCGCTCGCCTTGGATAATCTTGGTGAACATGAACAAGCGCAACAGATTTTGCGCGATGCCAATGCACTGACTGAACAATACCAACTCCCCTATCTACACCTCGATGTGCAAATCCTTAGCACTCGTCTTATTTGGCAAAAAGAGGGTGATGCACAGGCCGCGCGCGAAAGAATACAGAAGATCAATGAGCAGTATCAGGTGATCGAAAATGCCGATCAAATCGCCAAAGGCATTGATTACAAACTTACGTTACTCAGTGCCGAAATCGCCTCAAAAGCCAATGAGCTTGAATTGGCCGATAAGCTGTTTGCCAAGGCCAAACCCTATCTTGACACCTTACAAAACGAAAAACCGGCCATTGAGTATCACCTAACCTTAGGTGAGCACAATCTTAGCCATGGACGTTATAACCTGGCGCTTTCCGAATTGCTGATCGCCTACTGGAGTGCTATTGAGAACAACGCCGGCGTACTGTTAGCGCAAGCAAACACACTGCTAGGCAAACTGTTTTTCAATCGCCAAGTGTTAGATAAAGCACTCGATCACTTCTCACAAGCGGCAGACTTTTATGGCCGCTACGAACAATCGCCATTTTTATCTGCTGTTCTCAAACAAATGGGTGATGTCTACTACCAGCAAGGCAAATATAACTTAGCTTTGGTGCATTATTTCAATGTGATTGACCATCAAAATAATCAATCGTCACTCAGTGATGAAATTGAAATTCGCATCAATCTCTCCGCTACCTATTTACAACTCTACAACTACCCCGTTGCTGAGCAGTATTTAACCAGCGCTGAAGAGCTATTAGGAATGGCTGATATTCCTCGTTTAAATGGGCACGCCGCCTTACTGCATTCAGGGTTGGCTTATTATCAAGAAATAAATCAGGATATCGTTCGTTATGCAGAAATGGCACTGCATATTGGTCAATCGATTCAAGATGACGAACTTCAAGAGCAAGCTTACCGTTTACTTTCTCTCGGTTATGAAAGAACCGGCTCAGCCGCCAAAGCGCTAGACAATTTTAAAAAGAGTCAGGTTCTCGCCCAAAAACGACAAAATAAGCTTAACCAAATCAGTGAAGATGCATTTCGTCAGCAACGGGAGTTTATTGAACAGACCTTGCATTTAGTTGGACAAGAAAAACAGCTGCAAGAGACCAACAATCAATTCAGCCAATTACGTAAAGTGGCTTTGTTTTTACTGAGCATTAGCTTAGTACTTTTTCTGATTACTTTGCGACGCGGTTATCTTATTCAAGGCTTTCAAGATCAAATCTCTGAGTTGCATGACACTTTATTTACTCATTCGAGATCGCGCCTAAGCAATCTACGCATGCTGAATGCGAAGTTACCCAGTTCATTAGAAAACAGTAACCGTAACTATGAACAGTGGCAGCTAGGGGAGCTCATTCGTCAACCGCTCAACGATAGACTGCGTTTTGTGCTGATCGATATTCCTTTCATGCGCAACATGTATCTACAAAATGGTTATACCGCCGGTTTAGAATTAGAGCGCGCTTTTGGTAAATTTCTTAAAACTAAAATAAAAGAACCCGATCGGTTGTACCATTTTTCAGATGCAAGCTTGTTGTATATCGAAAAAAATGGCAGCGAGCGAAGTGAACCAGAAATATTATTCAACCAGATTCAATCTTGGCTGAATGATTTTGCACCAGAAAGAAAAATAAACCGAATAGTTCGAATTGGTATTGCCGATTACCCATTTTTACCGCGGGCTTATACCGCCATCAATGATAAAGAATTGTTGGATATTTTGTTGATGGCAACCAATATCGCCAGAGAGTTAAGCTTGAGTGAAGGCCAAAGTCATTGGGTCTATTTTAAAGCGATTGATAATGCCCCAGCCGCCAGCTTTGCTTCGGAAAATATTCGACTTTCTTGTAAACAAGCAATAAATCAAGGGCTGATCAAAGTTCACTCTTCTTATAAGAATGAGGACAACATCAAAAAACTCTTAAAAGATGGATAAATGCTGCCCAGTCGGCATAAACACTGGGTGACGCCAGCAAAATATTTGTTATTATCGACAAATCAATAAATAGGATCAGGATTGATCCTCAACTATCCAGTTTGTTGTACATGGGCGTTCTAGAACAAGATATCCAAGCAGAGCTTCAAAAACTGAAATCTCAGTTAGAACAAGTACGTTTGACACAAAGGGATACTTCGTTCAAATTTAACCGAGAGCAGCAAGTTCTTAAACGAATGGTCACTTCCTTGGCTACGACTTGCCGCGGCAGTAGCTCTCGACTAAACCAAAGTTTAGAAGAACTCTGTTTTGCATTAGAACAACAAAAAGACATCAGTACGCTGATCCCGAAATTAGCCGTACTGGAACGCATGTTGAAACAACAGTCATTGGCCATGGACAAACAAACGAGTCATCTGGATAGCCAGCTACAGCACAGTGGTGAAACGCTACTGCGCGTCCCCGGCTTACCCGCCAAGATCAAACGCGATCTTCGAGATCTGCTGAGTTTTAGCGCCGCACAGCCGCTGGAAAAAACTCAGCAAGCTTTGCGTTTGCTGGAAATTTATGAACGCGCGGTCAAAATTCAATGTGCCAATCCCAATTTGGCGCTCAATGAGCTTACTCAACAAGCGGATCGAGAACTGCTGCATCGACTTGCCGTTGATTTACAACACTTGATTACTGAGTTGGATTTCAATGGTGAATCGGGTGATCAACTGACCGATATCCGAACCAAGCTTCTGCTTGGCGTCAATACTCATACCCTGCTTGAGCTCACCCTTGAAGTGCTGCGTTTAGTCGTCGATGGAAGCCATGCTGAGCGCAAAGCAGCCGAAGCCTTTCTCGAGCAAGTGAATCTCTCGATTGGCAATAACCTAAAAAGCGCGACTCAAAATCTTGAGCAAAGCCAGAGTTACATGGCACACCGCCAAGAGATGAATGGCGAGCTGAGCAGTTTAGTGGCTCGTAGCCAGACCGCGCTCAAAGAACAGACGGAGCTAGAACAGCTCAAGCTGAAAATGGCGCCTTTACTGCGCGAGATGTCTTCACTTTCTGAACGCTTACTCTTAGCGGAGCAACGTGAGCAAGCCCTACTTGAGCGTATGCGCTATAGCAAAGATCAGATGGAAGCCCTGTCTGATTTGGCACAAGATTATCGTCGCCGCCTTGAAGATCAAGCATTGCGCGCGCAACTCGATCCTCTGACCAAAGTGTACAACCGCAGTAGCTTTACTGAGCGACTTGAACATGAGTATCGCCGCTGGATCCGTACGCAACACAATTTGCGGGTAGTGCTGTTTGATATTGATAAATTCAAATCGATCAACGACAGCTTTGGCTATACCGCAGGCGATAAGGCCTTAAGTATCATTGCTCGCACCATCAAAAAAGAATTACGAGACAGTGACACCGTGGCTCGCTTCTCTGGTGAAGAGTTCATTCTGTTACTGCCTGAACGCTCCGATAATGAGAGTTACCAGATTATTCACCAGATCCAGCTCAACGTGTCGAAACTACCGTTCAAGTTCCGCGATAAGAGCCTAACCATCACGCTGTCTGCGGCGAGTATCCGCTTCATGGATTCAGATACCCCCGAAACGGTTCTTGATCGTTTAAATCTGACGCTAAGTGAAGCCAAACATATCGGTCCAAGTCAGTTAGCTTGGAAATAACTGATTAATATTTAAGCTAATTAACTATTAATTTGTGCTCAATTTCACAATTACCCCCTCACTCTATTTTCTTACCTAACTAGATACCTCTAGATTGAAGCCAGATATATCAAGAGGTTATCACCCCCTTCTCTGGGTATCTCTGCTACTCTTGTTTTATAACAAATGCTCAACATCATGCTCTAGCATGGCCTCAACCTCAGGTTGAAGGAGGACACTATGATTATTCAAGTCAGCCCAGCCGGCAGTATGGATCTACTGTCACAACTCGAAGTCGAACGTCTGAAAAAGACCGCCTCGAGTGATCTCTACCAACTTTATCGCAATTGCAGCCTTGCCGTGTTGAACTCAGGTAGCCACACGGATAACTCGAAAGAGTTGCTCGATAAATATAAGAATTTCGATATCACCGTCATGCGCCGTGAACGCGGCATCAAACTTGAGCTGGCGAATCCCCCCGAACATGCCTTTGTCGATGGACAGATCATTAAAGGGATCCAAGAACACCTCTTTTCTGTGCTGCGCGATATTGTTTACGTCAATATGCATTTAGCCGATAGCCAGCGCCTTAACCTGACTAACGCGACGCACATAACTAACCTCGTGTTTGGTATTTTGCGCAATGCCGGAGCACTGATTCCCGGAGCGACACCCAATCTCGTTGTGTGCTGGGGTGGACACTCGATTAATGAAGTTGAGTACCAATACACTCGTGAAGTCGGCCATGAGCTCGGTTTACGTGAACTGAACATCTGTACTGGTTGTGGCCCCGGTGCGATGGAAGGCCCAATGAAAGGTGCGGCGGTCGGCCACGCCAAACAGCGTTATTCGGAATACCGCTACCTCGGATTGACCGAACCTTCAATTATTGCCGCCGAGCCGCCCAACCCTATCGTTAATGAGCTGGTGATCATGCCAGATATCGAAAAACGTTTGGAAGCGTTCGTGCGTATGGCACATGGCATCATCATTTTCCCCGGAGGTCCCGGTACGGCGGAAGAGCTACTGTATATCTTGGGCATTATGATGCACCCAGAAAACGCCGATCAGCCAATGCCTATTGTGCTGACAGGGCCAAAACAGAGTGAAGCGTATTTCCGCTCTTTGGATAAATTCATTACCGATACCTTGGGTGAAGCCGCTCGCAAGCATTACAGCATCGTCATCGATAATCCAGCGGAAGCGGCACGTATTATGAGTAATGCCATGCCACTGGTGCGCCAACATCGTAAAGATAAAGAAGATGCGTACAGTTTTAACTGGTCACTCAAAATTGAACCAGAATTCCAACTGCCGTTTGAGCCTAACCACGAGAGCATGGCGAACCTTGATTTGCACTTAAACCAACGCCCAGAAGTGCTTGCCGCCAACCTGCGTCGAGCCTTCTCTGGTGTTGTGGCAGGCAACGTCAAAGCGGAAGGGATCCGTGAAATTGAACGCCACGGTCCCTTTGAAATGCATGGTGACCCAGTGTTAATGAAAAAAATGGATCAGCTACTCAATGATTTCGTTGCCCAAAACCGGATGAAACTTCCAGGCGGCAGCGCATACGAGCCTTGCTATAAGATAGTGACTTAAACCTAAAGCCAATGTCTGCTCAAGCATGAAATCGTCGCTTGGGTAGTAATCTTGACGGATTTGATTACAATAAGGGCCTCACAAGCCCTTATTTTTTATGGTTTTTGGTTATGTTTCTTCATCTTGTCATTATTGATGCGCTTAATTTGATCCGCCGCGTTCACTCCGCGCAGACCGATCCCAACGACATCACCAGAACCGCGGAAACCACAACACGCACTCTGCAGCGCATCATTAATGAAGCGCTGCCCAGCCATATGATTGCGGTGTTTGATCATCATTTATCTGATCGTGGCTGGCGCGCTGAGTTACTCCCAACTTACAAAGCCAATCGCAAACCCATGCCAGACGTTTTGCAGCAAGGGCTAGATTCCATTCAAGATGCGTGGTGGCAACTGGGGATTGATTCGCTGTTATCGGAAGGCGATGAAGCGGACGATCTGGTTGCAACACTGGCTTGTAAAGTGGCGGCTCATCAAGAAAAAGTGACAATTATCTCGACCGATAAGGGCTACTGTCAGTTACTTTCTCCGACCTTACAAATCCGCGACTACTTTCAACAACGTTGGTTAGATGAGCCTTTTATCGCTCAGGAGTTTGGCGTTACTCCCGCACAATTAACCGACTATTGGGGATTAACGGGCGTCAGCTCAAGCCAAATTCCCGGCGTGGCCGGTATTGGCCCGAAAGCGGCGAAAGAGATTTTAAACCAGTTCTCGAGCATTGAAGAGGCGTATGCCAGCCCTGAACTACCGGCAAAGTATCGAAAAAAACTCGATCCTCACATTGAAATGGCGCGTATCTGTAAACAAGTCAGTGCCTTGAAAACGGACATCGAGCTTGGGTTTAACTTGCAAGATATCCGTTTTAACTCATCGTCCGCGGACTAAATCCCCTCTGATTAGGCATCACAACACAGACTACTGACTTTTCCACGCCGCGTAACTAAACCAGATCCAGCCTAAGATGAACATCACGCCACCAAAAGGCGTGATAGGACCAAACCACTTCACACCCGTGAGTGCGAGCGCGTACAAGCTACCGCTAAAACAGACGATCCCGACCAAGAAAAACTGTGCCGCGCGGCGAAAGCCTTTATGCGCGGCTTCATGGAGCGGCAGCAACAATAATACGCCGCACACGAGCAGAGCCAATGCATGGATAAATTGATACTGCACGCCCGTCTCAAACACACCGAGTAAATACGGGCTTAACATCTTTTTTAAACCGTGCGCCGCAAAGGCACCTAAACCCACCGCAACACCCGATAGCAAGCCCCCGAGAGCGAGTAAATACTTACTGTTCATCCTCTACCTCATAACCCGAATTTACTGGTTGTGCTTATGTTGCAAAATATCCACTTGCTCACTGCGCGCCTTTTTCAGCATCCAATCGCGGAAAGTGGCGATCCGTCCCATATCCGCCTGCTTTTCATGGCACACCACATAGAAGGCGTTATTGGTCATCAATACCTCATCAAAAGGAGCAATCAAGCGACCAGCATCAATTTCTGGTTGCGCTAACACGTTATTGCCTAACGCAACACCTTGCCCATGCGCAGCCGCTTGCAACACCATGGTTGAGTGACTGAAGATCGGCCCATGGTTAACATTAACGTTATCAAGGCCGTTCTCTTTAGCAAATTGTTTCCAGTCTTTACGCGAGGTATCGTGCAACAAGGTGTGATAAGCCAAATCGCTTAACTTCTCCATTGGCTTGTTACCCAGCAACAACGCCGGAGAACAGAGTGGGATCAAAAACTCCTGATACAATTTATCGGCACGCAAGCCCGGCCAACTACCTCGGCCATAATAAATCGCCACATCCACATCATCAGTCAGCGAACCTTCATCCATATCGACGGCCTTAATGCGCACGTCAATATCCGGCTCTTGCTGGTTAAAATCCGCCAAACGTGGCACTAACCATTGAATCGCAAAACTCGGCGGCAAACTAATGGTCAGCGCCCCTTTTTCACTGCGCTCAAGTAATTTATCGGTCGCTTCAGCTAATGAACTAAAAATATCTTTTATGTCGAGGAAATAACTTTGCCCTTCTTCGGTCAGCAATAAAGAGCGATTACGACGACGAAAGAGTTTCAAGCCTAAAAACTCTTCTAATGCTTTGATTTGGTGACTAACTGCGGCCTGTGTCACAAATAATTCTTCAGCAGCTCGGGTAAAACTCAAATGGCGAGCGGCCGCTTCAAACACTTTTAACGAATTAAGGGGAGGCAATCTTCTGGACATAGCGGTACTCGGTTAAAGATTAGTTTTTTTAATCTGAAACATTATAAATTGTCCGTTGCTAACCGACCAGAGAAAATCTATATTTCACCGCGCAACGGCGGCCTGAACGGCTTGATTTCCTTGTAAATCAATAGGCTTAGTTGTTGCGATGTTGTGTTTGCAAACTCGAAATTCGAGTTAGGTAGTTTCTACCACCCGTTTTGTGCAGTTATCCCTGCCACAAAACAAATACTTCCTGTATTTATTTTTGACCTGTCTGTCAAATTTTTAGCACCGCCTTTAGGCGGTGTTTTTTTATCTGCATTTTTAGCTCCAACCAGTAAATACTGAGCTTATATACCCTAACAGCTTGGAATTGCAGGTAGGCGGCAAGAGAGTGACAAATTTGTCTGGAACAAATTTGCACAGCCATCGGCTGGCCTTTGGTGAGAGCCAAGGATGGCTCTCATAATCCCCATAAGCATAGGCAAACTATGTGATTGGCGTGAACGAACGTAGCCAACACCGCAACAGCTTCAAGTAGGAAGGGAATAAAGCGAAAAAAACGCAGAGCCTGCTGAGCAAACTCTGCGTTTTATCCATTCATGATCGCGTTATGGGCAATGAACTATCGACCATGAACTATGGACGATAAACTTTCACATTGTTAAACCCTTGTTCTTGCAGGTACAGCGCTTGTAAGCGGCTCATCACGCCACGTGAGCAGTACAGCAAGTAGGTTTTTGACTGATCGAGGTCACAAAATTGAGTCGCAAGCTTATAGAAAGGCAGATGCTTCACTTCCACACCCGCAATCTCTAGCGGGCTTTCGTCCTCTTCGTCTGGGCTACGAATATCCAGTACGACGGCGTTACCCTCTTCTGCGCTGTTAACCAACTCCACTTCAGGGGCTTTTTCCAGCGACTCTTTACCAATATCACGAATGTCGATTTGGCGCGCGTTGTACACCACTTGATCAAGCAGAGCAAAATCGAATTTGGCTTCTTCTTCTTCCAATTTCTCTTTTACCGCTTTTACGGTTGGGCTTTTTGAAATCACCCCGCAGAATTCAGGCATGGTTTTGGCGAAATCTTCCGTACCAATTTCACGCGCCAGACGGATGATGTCTTCTTTATCCCAGTTGATGAGCGGACGCAGAATCAAAGTATCGGTCACGTTATCGATATGGCGCAGGTTAGTCAGGGTTTGGCTAGAAACCTGGCCTAGCGCTTCACCCGTAACCAAAGCTTGAATGCCAAACTTCTCAGCCACCATACCGGCGGTGCGCATAAACATACGCTTGAGCACCACGCCCATTTGACCATCATCGATCTTCTCGAGGATCTCAGCCACCACAGGAGCAAAATCGATCGCGATAAATCGCACTTTGGCCGATGAACCGTATTTTTGCCACAGGTAGTAAGCGGTTTGCTTCACACCAATTTCGTGGGCGGGTCCCCCCAGATTAAAGAAGCAGTAATGCACTTTTGAACCACGTTTAATGTGCAGATAGCTCGACACACCGGAGTCGAAGCCACCAGAAATCAGGCTCAATACATCTTCTTGGGTCCCCAGAGGGAAACCACCTAAACCTTTATGACGCGCGATCACTTGGTTAAGCAGCTCATCGACCACTTCCACTTGCACGGTCACGTCAGGGTTAATCAATTTTACCTTGGCACTGGCGATGGCTTGATTGAGGCCACCCCCAACATAACGTTCGAGTTCAATAGAGGTAAAATCATGCTTACCACGGCGTTTCGCGCGCACAACAAAGGTTTTGTTTTCGAGGTTAGCGCGATTTAGCTCCAGCACTTGCTCGTAGATGTTGTGCAGATCGGTAAAGCTTGATTGCTGCACTTCCAACACTTGCTGGATACCCGGTGTGGTCGTCAGAATCTCCAACACTTCGGCGTAATAAGTATCGCTGTTTGACGTCACTTCAATATGATCACGACGATTGAATACCGCCACCCCTTGTGTGCGGGCTTTCACAATAATTCGAATATTGCTCTCAAGGATCTTTGTGAAACGCTTACGTACCGATTCACTTTTCACAAAAATTTCCGGATGGGGTTTAACGATAAATTTCATACAGTTATTCGCAATCTGAGTTAGACAATCTGGCGAGCAGCAGGTAAACCTTGGCAAGGCGCTTACCGCTAAAGGGGCGCGATTATACACGATCACACTTTATTGAGAAAAGCCCATAAAAAAGACAAGCCCAATGGCTTGCCTTTTTTAGTTTACAGTCGGTGTGTATATACCCAAACTACTTGGAGTTGCAGGTAGGCGGCAAGTGAGTGAGTCCCCATGAGCATAGATAGACTATGTGATTGGGGTGAACGAACGTAGCCAACACCGCTGCAGCTTCAAGTAGGAAGGGTATACCTTCGGTTATTGTTGTCCACCGCCTAGTGAAGGAACCTCGTCACTGTAGACTGGATCGCCTTGCAAGATACTGATTTCAACGCGGCGGTTGGTTGCCCGTTGCGCTTCGGTATCATTGGGCCCTAACGGTTGGGTATCAGCCAATCCACGCACTTGCAGTCTTAGATGGTCAAAATCTTTGACCTTTTCCATCTCTTGCGCCACCGAAACTGCGCGCTGCGCAGAGAGATCCCAGTTCGAGCGATACAGTTCAGAGTCCAATTTCTGGTTATCAGTGTGCCCTGTCACCCGCACTTTACCGGGAATGTCTTTGACCAACTCAGCAATTTGGCGTACCAGAGGGCGGAACTTAGGTTGTAAGAATGCGGAACCTTCTGGGAACGCGCCTTTTTCGCGGATCCGAATGTCAATCTGCTGCCCCAAGTTTTCCACTTCAATGGCTCCTTGCTCAATCTCTCTAGACAGTGCTTTTTTGATGCTTTCCGCCACGGTTTCCATCTGCTCTGACATCGCTTGTGCTTGCTGCTGTTGCATTTCAGATTGAGTGTTTTGGTTATCTTGCACCGAAGTTTCTGCCGATTGACCGCCAGTAAGCTGACCGGAATCACGTTGATTACCGCCCGCTCGGTCTGATTCCCCCTCTTGGAATTCCAAGGTTTGTTGGGTGATATCGATGGTTTGCTGCATGATCACATCAATCGGCGTCGGCTCTGGGCGACCGGGACGAAATTCTTGAGCAATAATACTGGTCCCTTTGGGAATATCTTTCACTTCCAAACGGTTTTGCACACCAAAGGCAAACTTCATTGAGCCAGCGATCTGCTTAAATTTCAGTACGTCCATCTCCGAAAACGAGAGCAAGAGTACGAAGAAGCACATCAGCAGTGACATCAAGTCCGCAAACGTCCCCAGCCATGCGGGCAAACCGGGAGGGGGACATTTACATTGTTGTTCGTCATCCATAGTCGGCTCCGCTACTCTTTATCAACATCAAGAATACGTTTACTTGCGTTGAGGTAGTTCTTCAAATAACTATCGATAACCCTTGGGTTCTGCCCATCTTGAATCGCTAAAACACCGTCCATGATCAGACGACGGTTGAGGGTTTCCTGATCACGACGCAGCGCAAGCTTGTCGGCAATCGGGAAGAAAATCATATTGGAAAGTACCGCACCGTACAGAGTCGTCAGCAAAGCAACCGCCATTGCAGGACCGATTGACTTGGGGTCGTCCATGTTAGATAACATGGCAACCAGACCAACCAGTGTCCCGATCATCCCCATCGCGGGTGCAACGTCACCAAAGGCGCGAAAAACTTGGGTTCCTTTGCTGTGGCGCTCATCGGTCAAGACAATATCTTTTTGCAAGGTGGCACGCACCACATCCGCATCATGGCCGTCCACCAAAAGGTCGATCCCTTTTTGCATGAAAGGATTGGGGATCTCCATCTCTTCCAACGCTAAAAAGCCACCTTTACGTGCGGCATCCGCCATCTCGACGATTTTGGCAATCAGATCTTCGGGAGCATCAGCTTTAAACATAAAGGCTTTACCAGCGATTTTGGCCGCACCAAAAAACTGCCCCATCTCGAACTTCATGAGTACGACGAAGACCGAACCGCCGACCACGATAAGAACTGATACCACGTCAACGAACATCATGATGCTGCCGCCTAGCACCATCGCCATGATAACGAAAGCCATGCCACCAATAAGACCAACCAGTGTTGCTAAATCCACGAAGCACTCCTCAGGCTACACATTCGCGATAATGAAAATCT
This sequence comes from Vibrio cholerae ATCC 14035, assembly GCF_000621645.1. GTDB lineage: Bacteria > Pseudomonadota > Gammaproteobacteria > Enterobacterales > Vibrionaceae > Vibrio > Vibrio cholerae. Next base: position 22,642 of record NZ_JHXR01000029.1, read on the forward strand.
TACCTTCATTATCGGCAACAGAATAAATTCTTTAACGAAATTGTCAGAATAGACGGTGAAAACCTTAGTCAAGTGTATACGTAAAACTGGCAGAGATGCACCTGTCACGCGCAGAGTTTTTAGCCTTCGAATTATGACTTTGTGGACTTTTTTCCATTTCGTTATCTGGCGCGGTAAAAAAGCCTTCTATTTCTGACAAAATCGCTTGGTTAAATTTGACCAGCCAAGCCCCCTGAGGTAACTTTCGTGCATCTTAAGTAAGGCATAAAAAATATGGCGAGCAAGAAACCGGAAAACATGTCCTTCGAGTCAACCATCGAAGAGCTGGAACAGTTGGTCGAACAGCTAGAAAGTGGCGATCTGGCACTGGACGAAGCACTGCGCAAATTCGAGCGTGGCATCTCTTTAGCCAGAGCTGGCCAGCTCAAACTAGACGATGCTGAGCAGCGTGTGCGGATTTTGCTCAGTAACAGTGATGATGCCCCGCTCAGCGATTTTAGCGATGTAGCAGAGTAACTCGCTCCACAGCCAGAACAACCGACAAAGATGAGTGTCCTATGATTGAGGCGTTATCCTCATACCAACAGCGAAATAACCAGCAACTGGATCAGTGGCTGAACCGTATTCCCTTTCAAACCTTGCCTTTAATCGAGGCGATGCGTTACGGGCTACTGCTCGGCGGCAAACGGGCACGGCCATATTTGGTGTACATCACGGGGCAAATGCTCGGCTGTGAGCTTAGCGACTTAGACACTCCTGCCTCAGCCGTGGAGTGTATTCACGCCTATTCGCTGATCCATGATGATTTGCCCGCCATGGATGATGATGAGCTGCGCCGCGGCAAGCCCACTTGCCATATCCAGTTTGATGAGGCCACCGCCATTTTGACCGGCGACGCCCTGCAAACCTTGGCGTTTACTATTTTGGCGGAAGGCGATCTTTCTGCTGCAGGCGAAACACAGCGCGTCGCCATGATCCAAGCTCTTGCCGAAGCTTCTGGCGCACAAGGCATGTGCCTTGGTCAAGCGTTAGATCTGGCGGCGGAAAATCGCTTAATTTCGCTAGAGGAATTGGAAACCATTCATCGCAATAAAACCGGCGCTTTAATGCGCTGCGCGATCCGTTTAGGTGCTTTAGCCGCAGGTGAAAAAGGCCGCGCCATGCTACCGCATCTTGATCGCTATGCAGAAGCGGTTGGCCTCGCGTTTCAGGTTCAAGATGACATTCTCGATATCATTAGCGATACCGAAACCCTTGGTAAACCACAGGGTTCTGACCAAGAATTAAATAAAAGTACCTACCCTGCTCTTTTAGGCTTAGAAGGAGCACAACAAAAAGCACACACTCTGTTACAAGAAGCGCTTCTGGCTTTAGAAGCAATTCCCTACAATACGGAGCATCTGGAAGAGTTCGCCCGATATGTCGTCGAGCGCAAGAACTAAACAATAAGCGCGCATACTTATGACTCTTGATATCTCAAAATACCCAACACTGGCTCTGGCGAATACGCCAGACGAACTGCGCAGCCTTCCAAAAGAAGTACTGCCTAAGCTGTGTGACGAGTTACGTACCTATTTGCTCAACTCGGTGAGCCAATCCAGCGGTCATTTGGCCTCAGGATTAGGCACCGTTGAGCTGACGGTTGCGCTGCATTACGTCTACCACACCCCATTTGATCATCTGATCTGGGATGTGGGTCATCAGGCTTACCCACATAAAATTTTGACTGGTCGTCGTGATCAGATGCCCACCATTCGCCAGAAAGATGGATTACACCCTTTCCCATGGCGTGAAGAGAGTGAATACGACACCCTCTCGGTGGGTCACTCCTCCACCTCGATCAGTGCCGCACTCGGCATGGCAATCTGTGCTGGTAAAGAAGGTAAAGACCGTAAAGTGGTCAGTGTGATTGGCGATGGCGCGATCACCGCCGGTATGGCGTTTGAAGCGATGAACCACGCGGGGGATGTGCACCCTGATATGCTGGTCGTACTCAATGACAATGAAATGTCGATTTCAGAGAATGTCGGCGCACTGAACAACCATTTGGCGCAAGTGCTGTCTGGCAGTCTCTACACCTCTATTCGCGAAGGTGGCAAGAAAGTGCTGTCTGGCATTCCGCCAATCAAAGAGCTGGTTCGTCGCACCGAAGAGCATCTCAAAGGCATGGTGGTTCCCGGAACGCTATTTGAAGAGCTCGGCTTTAACTACATTGGCCCTGTGGATGGCCATGACGTACTGGAACTGATCAAAACCCTGAAAAACATGCGTGAGCTAAAAGGGCCACAGTTCCTCCACGTGATGACCAAAAAAGGCAAAGGCTATGCGCCTGCGGAAAAAGATCCGATTGGCTATCACGGCGTGCCTAAGTTTGATCCAAGCCACCACAGCTTGCCCAAAAGCAGCAATACTAAGCCCACCTTTTCGAAAATCTTTGGCGATTTTCTGTGTGATATGGCGGCGCAAGATCCCAAGTTGATGGCGATTACCCCAGCCATGCGTGAAGGCTCTGGCATGGTACGTTTCTCCAAAGAGTACCCAAGCCAATACTTTGATGTGGCGATTGCCGAACAGCACGCAGTCACGCTGGCGACCGGTATGGCTATTGCGGGGTATCACCCGATTGTGGCGATTTACTCCACCTTCTTACAGCGTGGTTACGATCAACTGATCCACGATGTGGCGATCATGAACTTGCCGGTGATGTTTGCCATCGACCGCGCGGGGATTGTCGGAGCCGATGGTCAAACTCACCAAGGTGCGTTTGATTTAAGCTACATGCGCTGCATTCCCAACATGCTGATCATGGCTCCGGCGGATGAAAATGAATGTCGCCAAATGCTCTACACGGGTCATCAACATCAAGGGCCAAGTGCCGTGCGTTACCCACGCGGTAATGGCATGGGCGTTGAGCTAGAGAGCAGCTTTACCGCGTTGGAAATCGGCAAAGGCCGCTTAATGCGTGAAAGCACGGCATGCGAAGGTGAGAAAGTCGCGATTTTGAGTTTCGGTACTCTGCTGCCTAACGCTTTACAAGCCGCTGAAAAACTCAACGCGACAGTGGCTGACATGCGCTTTGTTAAACCACTGGATGAAGCCCTCATCAAGCAACTCGCCCAAACTCATGATGTCCTCGTGACATTGGAAGAAAATGCGATTGCCGGTGGCGCAGGGGCTGGCGTGATTGAGTTTCTGATGAAAGAGAAGCAGCTCAAGCCGGTTCTCAATCTCGGCCTACCAGATCAGTTCATCGTGCAAGGCACGCAAGAAGAGATGCATGCAGAACTTGGACTTGATGGTGCAGGCATTGAGCGAGCAATTCGCGACTATCTGGCCAAATAGTCCTTTCCACCCGCCGCTTAACGTCGCTGAGGTAGAAATCAGAAAGAGAAAAGCCTTCATGATGAAGGCTTTTTTATTGGGCTGATTGAGAAAATCATCAAGCGTTGATTAACAGCGACTCTTGCCAACCAAACTCACTAAGCAAGCCTTGCCACACTTCATCTAGTCCAGCGCGAATCACTAACGGCTGCTGGGTATAAGGATGCATAAAACGTAACTCGCTGGCATGCAGCATCAAACGTTGCGCGGAAAAGTGTTCACGAAACAGTCGGTTATGAACTCCATCGCCATGGGTGGTATCACCCACTATCGGATGACGCAGATGTGCCATATGACGACGCAGCTGATGTTTGCGCCCGGTCTTCGGTTGCATCTCCATCAAGCAATAGCGGGTAGTGGCAAACTTTCCCGTAGCAATGGGCAGTTCCACTTTGGCGAGTGGCCGATAAGCTGTCACCGCCGACTGCGCTTCTTTATCTTGCTTGGCAAATTTATCGGCAATTTTGTCGAGCTCTTCTTTGAGTGGATAATCGAGCACATTTGCCTCTTCAATCCAGCCGCGCACAATGGCGTGGTAGGTTTTCTCCATCTCATGATTGGCAAACATCGGCATCACTTCAGAGGCAATCTGACTCGAAAGCGCAAACACCAACACACCGGATGTCGGGCGATCCAGACGGTGTAGCGGGAAAACGTGCTGACCAATTTGATCGCGCAGGGTCTGCATCACAAACTCGGTTTCATGCTTGTCGAGCCATGAACGGTGCACCAACATGCCAGCCGGTTTATTGACCGCCACCAAATATTCATCTTGATAAACAATCTCGAGCATCTATTGGCACACCTTGTCGATTTGTTGAATGACCGCAAGCACCGCTTGATAACGGGCCTCACCTTGCCACACTTCTGAGAAATACGGCTCCAGCGCGAAACCACGCGGTACCGCATTTTGGGCGATCGCCTGTTGCATTTTGGGCAGAAAAATCCACTGCAGCCACTCATGGGGCAACAGAGTATCCACTGCAAAGGGCTCTTGGCTGACGAGAGCTTGTGAAGAAGGCGGTGTCGCTTGCCACAATTGCGCAGCACGCAATCTGACTTCCAACTCATCGAGTAACTTCACCAATACGGCGTTGAACTGCATAATTCGTCCGGTTTATTTCTATGATGACCTTGAAAAAGTGCCATAGAGTACCATTTATTGGAGAAAGAAAGTTAGGATCAATTTCCGCATGGACACTATTCGTACCCTCACGGCTCTGCTGCAAAATAGCGGCTGCCAGTACCAAATTTTTGATCTCGGACGCCGCGTGCAAGCGATGGATAACCGCCAATTTGCTCAAGTGGAGTTAGGTCAACAAGCTTACCCGTTTCCGCTACAACGTCATGCACAATTCGCTATCGTGTATTGGAATGAACAGCGTCAACCTTGGATCTGGATGCTCAAATTTGCACTTGATGAACGTGGCTTACTGCAACAAGCCGATGTTGGGCAATTTATTCAATATCTGCTCGAAGCAATGGGCAGCCGACTCCATCAATCTTTGACGGAAGAGCAGCAACAGAAGCTCGCCAATAATCCTTACACTTTCAAACCCAGTGAAGACAAACTCGCGATGCTGCATAGCCATATTCGCATGCAGCTTGGTCTAGCCTGCAGCCAATACTACGAACACGCTCAGCACTATTTTTCAGGCGGTTTAGGCTGGGATAAGTGGCATACGGTGGGTTTGCAAGGGATTACCGATCTTTGTGCCCGTTTAGAGCAAGAACAAAACGGCGTATTGCTCCGTAAAGCCCTGACTCATTTGCCTGCCCAGCCACTTTACGCTGTGCTCGGGGCATTAGAGCATGTCACCTTACCGGAAAAACTGGCGAAACGCTTAAGTGAGCTTGCGGAGGCGGAAGTCAAAGCCAGCGATCCAGATCTGTTTTTGCTCGCGGCTCTAGTGAGAGCCTTGGCCGGAGCGCCTGCCAATATCCTTGATGCGACTTGCGATGCGATTCTCGCCTCTCCCGCAATTTGCCATCCAGAAGTGCTGATTGCGCTTGCAGGACGCAGTTGGATGAGCTTAGAAAATAGCGGCCGTGCGCAACGCTTTTTGATCCGCTTAGCGCAAACTCAAAATCAACCCTTATTTAATCAATTGTTCGCGGACGTGGTCATGCTGCCCGCACTACGGGGAGTGATGCTGCCTCTATTGCACGCCAGCCCATCACCAGAGTTGGCGCAGGCTCTAGAGCAGTTACAGCAGATGACACGAGGATAATTCATGATTGGCGATTTGCTCTTGATACTGGCGCTCTGTTTTGCGGGATTTCTGTTTTGGCAGCAGCGCCATCAAGCGGAAATCGCCAAACAAGCGATTCAACGCCACTGTGACAAGCTTGATTTGCAACTGCTCAACGTCGCTTTTGGCCAGCATAAATTCAAAACGCCCTCTGGCCAGTGGCGTTGGCACACCATTTATTTGTTTGAGTTTTCCTCACTTGGCGACGATTGTTACCAAGGTCAGTTAGAAATGCGAGGATTTAGAACGGTAGGTTTTGCTCTGCCACCGCACCGGATGGGCTAAGCCTATCCGCTTCAGCCGTCCAGACATATTGGCTACATGGGCCATAAAATTCATCCACATCCATGGCGTGGATAAAACCGAGCTTTTGCAAAATAGTACGCGCAGCTTCATGTTGCGCTTTAATAGTTGCGACCACACGCTGTAAACCAAAACGCTGACACATATTGGGGAAAAAGGCATTCAACGCTTCACTGGCGAATCCTTGTCCCCAGTAGGCTTTATCAAATAGAAAGCCCAACTCAGCGCGCCCTTCACTCTCAAATTCGATGAAGACATGCCCCATGTACTCACGGTTATAGTTATCCAGCACGGCCATCGCGTACAGTGAAGAATCATGCAATACCCGCTGAAAAAGCTGTTTCGCTGCCGCTACGGTCGTCGGCCCGTTCATCAGGGCACGGTTTTTCGCACAATAATTGAGCACCAGAAAATCTGACTCAAACGCCTCAGTGTAAGGGATAAGTAGCGTTCTTCGGGTCGCTATGGTCACGGACATTCCTTGTATAGCAGAAAAATCAAACGGAAATAGCGCCTTCCCAGATAGAAAGGCGCTATTTTTATTAACAATGACCTCGTCCATATCAAGGATCGAATGACACGAGGTAAAGCCTGCTGACGTTGTTATTTTTATGGTTTATCAAGAACCTGATATGCGCTTATTTTTTTGTTAGCCAATATTGTGACCAATTTGGCCTGATTAACGCAGGTTCTTTTGCTCGAAAGGGAGATTAAGGAAAGCCCCGACACAGGTGTCGGGGCTTAATCTTAGTCGCAGCATCCGGCTACTTGAATGTGCTCCATGCATCATCCTTAACGGGCTGATCCTTTCAGCGAACTCCGAGCATCGCCATCCTAGCGGTGTCCTATTTATCCTGATGCCGAATAATCCTATTCAGCCTTCATCACTTGTTCCTTGAGCGGTGTCCTTGCCATCGTCCTGATGGGGTTCCCTCTCACATCCCTAGAGTATCCTGAATCATCCTTGCAGCTCACCTCACTGTGCGCTGACGCATTCCTTATGCGTGTCCGGCTTCCTGCTTGTGGTCATCCTCACCACTTCTCATCCTGAGAATCACCGTTCCTAGGTCATTTCCTTCGACAAGAGATAATTTACCCGTTTTGCTTTTTCGTACAAGCGGCTGCTGGCCTACAGGCTAAGCCCCCAAACCCAACCAATAAAATAGACATTAAAAATCAAACAGATAAGTAAGCCCCCTCGTTATTCCTGCATCAATTCACTGTTTTTGCTTACACAAGGTGTAAGCGATCTCTCACAAACGATTGCCCCTTTTGCTCGCGAGTGTTTCTCAGTAAGATGGCGGCAAACCCGAATAAGGAAAGATTATGCTGACCAAAGACGTGTCTCAAGAGCTGGAAGAGATCCTCAATAGCCTGCAGCAGCAAGGCAAAGAGCCTTCTGTCGCACTGGTCAAAGCGCGTTTAAAAACGCCAGTGCCAATGCCTGCGATTATTGCCACGATAAAAAGTTGGAAAAGTACCCAACGCATCCCCAAAGTCGAGGTCGCCACGACAAATACTGCCCCGAGCCTTGAGCAGCGCATTGAACAATTAGAACAGACGATTTTACAGCTTACAGCGCGTATTGAAGCGCTCGAAAGCACAAACAAAGGAGGGCAAGCATGAAGATTTGGGTAGACGCCGATGCGTGTCCGAAAGTGATCCGTGAAACGCTGATCCGCGCCGCTGAGCGTACAGGCGTTGAATGTACCTTTGTCGCCAACCATCTGATCCCACTGCCCAAACGCGACAATATTCGCGCGCTACAAGTCTCTTCAGGGTTTGATATTGCCGACAATGAGATAGTCAGACGCACCGAAGCGGGCGATTTGGTCATAACGGCAGATATCCCCCTCGCGGATGAAGTGATCAGCAAAGGTGGTTTGGCGCTCAATCCACGCGGTGAGCTCTACACCAAAGAGACCATCAAAGCGCGCCTGAATATTCGCGATTTTATGGATACCATGCGCGCCAGCGGCATTCAAACCGGTGGCCCTGCCGCCCTTTCGCAGACCGAACGGCGCGAGTTTGCCAATCATCTGGACAGAATTTTGGCTAAGCGCACTGGGTAATGAGATTTTCTGATGTGTAAAAAAGCCTGCGATATGCGCAGGCTTTTTCGTATGCAGAACAAACACTATGGCGTGTAGTAAGTGGCGGCGCCAGGGCCAACCGGCAGACCTAACACAAATACCCACACGTAGAACAGTAAGCTCCAACCCACCATAAACACCACCGAATACGGCAACATGGTTGCGATCAAAGTACCGATACCGAGGTTTTTCATATAACGCGTCGCCACCGCCAGAATCAAGCCAAAGTAGCTCATCATCGGGGTGATGATGTTAGTGACCGAGTCACCGATACGATAGGCCGCTTGAATCACTTCTGGAGCATAGCCCACCAACATCAGCATAGGCACGAAAATCGGCGCGGTGACTGCCCATTGCGCAGAGGCAGAGCCAATCATCAGGTTGATGTAACCACACATCAAAATGAAGGCGAAGAACAGCATGGGTCCCGTCAGTCCGATGTCTTTCAGGAAATCCGCGCCGAGTACCGCCAATACTTGACCAAACTTTGTCCAACTAAAGAAGGCAACGAACTGCGCCGCAAAAAATACCAGCACAATGTACATGCCCATAGAAGACATCGATTTCGCCATCGCATTAATCACATCACGATCGGTTTTCATCGTGCCAACCACACGGCCATAGACATAGCCGGGAATAGCAAAAAAGATAAAGATAAAGGCGACGATGCTCTTTAAAAATGGCGAACCAGAAACGAGGCCATCCTCTCCACGCAGCACGCCATCCGCCGGTACAATTGTCCAAGCCAATAATGCGCTCACCACAACAACCGCTAATCCAGCATAGGCCAGCGCTTTTTTCTCTAGCGCCGTCAGAGAACCCATTTTGTCTTGGCTTAAGTCATCGCTGGCTTCTGATACATCATATTTGCCCAGTTTGGGCTCAACGATTTTCTCGGTCACGAATGCACCTAAAATCGCAATCACAAAGGTAGAAGCCGCCATAAAGTACCAGTTGACTTCAGGACCAACGCTGTAAGTAGGATCAATCATACGAGCGGCGGTTTCGGTAATCCCTGAAAGCAAAGGATCGACGGTGCCAATTAACAGGTTTGCCGAATAACCACCAGAAACACCTGCAAACGCCGCAGCGAGTCCCGCGAGCGGGTGACGACCTAGCGAATGGAACAGCATGGCTGCCAGTGGAATAAGAACCACGTAGCCTAATTCAGATGCCGTGTTAGAAATAATACCGGCAAACACGACAGTGAAAGTGACCATGCGCTTTGAAGCGCCCATCACCAGACCACGCATTGCCGCAGAGAGCAACCCAGAGTGCTCCGCAATGGCGACACCCAGCATGGCCACCAACACGGTGCCTAAAGGAGCAAAGCCGACAAAGTTTTTCACTAAGTTGGTTACGATAAGCTCTAATCCATCGGCATTGAGTAAGCTGACAACATGGATCATGCCATCTGCAGCACGACCTTTCGCGCCTTCAGGACGAGGGTCCACAACTGACAGCTCGAAGTACCCAGCGATACCCGAAGCAACCAGTAGTACAACACAGAAAATGGCAAATAATGTGATGGGATGGGGTAATAGGTTCCCCAAATATTCCACACCATCAAGAAAACGGGTAATTAAAGGTTTCTTAGGTGCGTTTTGATTTATTGAAGCAGATGAACTCATCTGTTCCCTCCTTGTCATGATTCCTATGCATTTGTGACAGAAATGTCAAAAGCGCGCGCAGAGTACTCGACAAAAAAGGTAAATTAAAAAGCAAAAATGTTACAAAATTTATCCAAATGAATAACTTCTAACCTGAAAATAAAAAATAACCAGATGATCATGAGCATGAATAACCATCTGGTTAGATAAAAATCTTGCTACTAGCGCTGAACGGCTTTAAAGCGAGGATTTGATTTGCAGATCACATACAAACGGCCACGGCGTTTGACGATTTGACAATCTGGGTGACGATTTTTAGCGCTTTTTAGCGAGCTGAGCACTTTCATTTTGACTCCTTAGCAAACTGACCGAAACGACGAGTGAAGTTCGCAACGCGACCTTCTTTTTGTACCACACGTTGTTTACCGGTATAGAACGGGTGAGATTCTGACGAAACCTCGATGGTAATGTAGGGGTAAGTTTTGCCTTCCCACTCAATAGTGCGATCGGTTTGCAAAGTAGAACCAACTACAAAATAGTGATCAACCGTGGTATCGTGGAACACCACTTTACGGTAATCGGGATGAATGCCTGCTTTCATCTTAAACTCAAAACCTCAAATTGTTATGTTATAACATTTTAATTAATAATTATTCTCAAGGTGATTTGCAAGCGATTTTTACGTCTAGCTATGCTATTTTTTTCCTCAACATCGTGTGAATATCGATAAAAAACATGTATCCCATTGAACCTATTGCAATTATTGAAAGCCCATACCAAGAAAAATTTGCCGTACCTCGTCAACCACGTTTGGTGCCAAGCGCGACCGCAAGAGTCAAATTGCTCGGTGAGTGCAACTGCGCGGAATCCATTCGTGGCATAGAGCAATTTAGCCATGTCTGGCTGCTATTTTTGTTCGACCAAAACCTCGCCGCAGGTTGGAAACCGACCGTACGTCCACCTCGTCTTGGTGGTAATGAACGAGTGGGTGTTTTCGCTTCACGAGCAACTTTTCGCCCTAATGGAATTGGCATGTCAGCGGTCGAGTTAAAAGGGGTAAGCAAAGAAGGCGATCAATATTATTTAGAGCTCGGAAGCGTCGACTTGGTCAATGGCACACCGATCATTGATATCAAGCCTTATATCCCCTACTCCGATTCCATTACCGACGCGCAAGGTGGCTATGCCGAGCAAGAGCCACAACGCATGGCGGTTACCTTCAGTGATGCAGCGCGGCAAATGCTCCAGGCACATCCTGAAGGTAAGATTCGCCAAGCAGTGATCCGTGAAGTGTTAGCGCAAGATCCGCGCCCAGCTTACAAAAAACATCGCGCTGACGATAAGTTATATGCGGTGAATTTGTACGATTGGAACGTGAAATTTACGGTTAACGCTGAAGCAATCGTTGTCAACGCAATTGAACCCTTTTGACAAAACCATTTGGCTGATATTATTAGCGCCCAAATTCGCTTTAGATCCCCAAACCACTTCCAGTGGCAGATAGATGACAAGTGAGTGAATCACCATAAGCATAGAGAGACTATGTGATTGGGCTGCACCCACTTAGCCAACACGCCTGCCGCTTGCAGTAAGAAGGGAATGACGTCACTCCTGTTAAAGCGATCCTTTAAACTTTGATGAAACGGATACCATAGAATGCGTACCAGTAACTATCTTCTTTCCACTCTGAAGGAGACTCCAAACGACGCAGAAGTTGTGAGCCATAAGCTCATGCTCCGTGCAGGTATGATCCGTAAGCTGGCTTCAGGTCTCTATACTTGGCTGCCTACTGGTCTGCGTGTACTGCGTAAAGTCGAAAACATCGTTCGCCAAGAGATCGATAATGCCGGTGCAATCGAAACCTTGATGCCGGTGGTGCAGCCGTTTGAATTGTGGGAAGAGACTGGTCGCTCTGAAAAAATGGGCCCAGAGCTACTGCGCTTTACTGACCGCCATGAGCGTCCGTTTGTTTTAAGCCCAACTGCGGAAGAAGTGATCACGGCGCTGGTGCGTAATGAGGTGAGCTCTTACAAGCAGTTGCCACTGAACTTGTATCAAATTCAAACCAAATTCCGTGATGAACGCCGTCCACGTTTTGGTGTGATGCGTGCCCGTGAATTCTGCATGATGGATGCGTACAGCTTTGATATCGACAAAGCGGGCCTAGAAAAATCCTACGAAGCCATGCACGTTGCGTATTGCAAAGCGTTTGACCGTATGGGCCTCGATTACCGCCCAGTGCTAGCGGATACTGGTGCTATCGGTGGTAACGGCTCACACGAATTCCACGTACTGGCAGAAAGTGGCGAAGATCTGATCGCCTTCTCAACCGAATCGGATTACGCAGCCAACATCGAAAAAGCCGAAGCGGTTGCACCGGCGATTGAGCGCCCAGCGCCTACGCAAGCGATGACCTTGGTTGATACCCCTAACGCAAAAACCATCGCAGAATTGGTTGAGCAGCACGGTCTGCCTATCGAAAAAACGGTGAAAACCTTATTTGTCAAAGCCTCAGATGAAATCGATGCGCCTATCGTTGCGCTGATCATCCGTGGTGACCATGAACTGAACGAAATCAAAGCCGAGAAACTGGCCGAAGTGGCCTCGCCGCTGGAAATGGCCAGCGAAGAAGAGATTCGCGCGCTGATCGGTGCAGGCCCTGGCTCATTAGGCCCTGTCGGCCTGAAACTGCCATTTATTGTTGACCGCACCGTTGCTGTGATGAACGATTTCGGCGCTGGCGCAAACATCGATGGTAAACACTACTTCGGTATCAACTGGGGTCGTGATGTTGAACTGGGTAAAGTCGAAGATCTGCGTAATGTGGTTGAAGGCGATCCAAGCCCATGTGGCAAAGGCACACTGATGCTCAAGCGCGGTATCGAAGTGGGTCACATCTTCCAATTGGGTACCAACTACTCTGAAAAGATGAACTGTGGCGTACTCGATTCGAACGGTAAAAACGTCATTCTTGAGATGGGTTGCTACGGTATCGGCGTCTCTCGCGTCGTCGCGGCAGCCATCGAACAAAACCATGACGATTACGGCATCATTTGGCCTGATGCGATTGCACCTTTCCAAGTGGCTATTGTGCCGATGAACATGCACAAATCTGAGCGTGTTCAGCAAGCCGCTGAAAAATTGTATGCAGAATTGACAGCTGCAGGCATCGAAGTGCTGTTTGATGATCGTAAAGAGCGTCCGGGCGTCATGTTCTCAGATATGGAGCTGATCGGCGTGCCACACACCATCATCATTGGTGATCGCAGCATGGATGAAGGCCACTTCGAATACAAAAATCGCCGTCAAGGTGAGAAAGAAGCCGTGGCAATGGAGTCAATCATCGACTTTATCCAAGCCAAACTGGCCTAATTTTCGGTCACATTCACTTAAAAAGGCTGCCATCGAGCAGCCTTTTTATTACCAGTTTTCCCCAAACGACTTGGATTTGCAGGTAGGCGGCAAGTGAGTTCATCCCATGAGCATAGAGAGGCTATGTGATTGGGGTGAACGAACGCGGCCAACACCGCTGCAACTTCAAGAAGGAAGGAGATATTAATATTAGATTCATTTTTCATCATCTACACTGAGTCAAAACCAGAGGAGATAGCCCATGGATCTAAAATCATTACTTAACCAAGCACTGAGTTCTGACTTAGTGAAAAAAGGCAGTGAACAGCTTAAAAACCTAGGTCAAGATAAAAGCCAGCTCGGTGCTTTGGGGGCTGGCGCGTTAGGTGGCGGCTTATTGGGCATGCTGCTTGGCTCAAAGAAAAGTGCCAAATGGGGCAAAAGCGCGCTAAAAGTCGGCGGTGCTGCTGCACTTGGCGCACTGGCGTATAAGGTCTACAACGATTGGAACGCCAAACAAAATGGTCAATCCGCACCGACTCCGTTTGATGAAAGCAATCCTCGTCATGAGCTGATCATTTTAAAAGCCATGATTGCCGCCGCGAAAGCCGATGGGCATGTGGATGAGCAAGAGATGGCGCGAATCCAACAAGCGATTGAAGAGCTAGGCGCAGATAACCAAGTACAACAATTGGTTGAACAAGAACTGCGCAAGCCATTGGATCCTTCTGAAATCGCTCGGTTTGCGCAAAACCCAGCTCAAGCATCTGAGCTGTATCTGGCGTCATTGCTGATTGCCGATGAACAGAACTTTATGGAAAAAGCTTATCTCAATGAACTTGCTAAACAACTAGGCTTGGATGATCAATTGGTCGCACAGCTGAATTTACAAGTCACTGGCCAATAATTCACCACTCATGAGGCTTCATTGAGCCAGCGCAAGTAGTAGGTTTGGTATTTCTCTGCTCTCAAGGTATATTGAGAGCAGTTATCATTTGAGGACACCCTGATGAAAGTTTATGACTGTTGTGAACTGGTACGCGAGCTTTATGCGCAAATTGGTAGTGGTGATCAAGGCTATATTCCGCAAGCTATCAGCTGCGCTGTACGTGCATTAAACGAGATTGCGGCTGATACCGCCCTGCCACTGGCGGCACGAGAAAAAGCGGCGTTTGCGGCAGCGAATTTACTGATTTCCGATTTTGAGGATTAATCACCATGAATCTCGCGAATTTTGCCACTATGGATCCGATCATGCTGATGAGCATCATTAACATGAAACTGCGTGACGACTTTGGTGGCGATTTGGATAAATTGGTTAACTATTTCGATATTGATCGCAGCGCGTTAGAAGCTAAGTTAGCGAGCGCTGGTTTTGAATTTTTACCGCAAGTCGGCCAATTCCGCTAAATCAACGGTTATCGCAAAGCGCCCTTTCAAATCGGGGCTGAAAAAATAAAAATCCGCCTTCTTAGAAGGCGGTTTTAATATAAGCCCCCTAAAAGGGGGCCACGGCGCTGTTAGTCTCTCAATAACTCTAACTGCTGCTCTTGCTCAAGCTCTTTTTTGTCTTGATGCCGTACATACCGTCTAATGATTTCTTCATTTACACCTACCGTATCCACAAAATAGCCTCGCGCCCAAAAATGATTTCCCCATAACTTTTTCCTGATATGTGGAAACTTGTTGAATAGCCTAATTGCACTCCTACCCTTTAAAACTCCCATCAACGTCGAAATCGATACTTTGGGCGGAATTATCGCAACTAAGTGGACATGATCTGGCTGAACAT
>NZ_JHXR01000030.1 GCF_000621645.1 Vibrio cholerae ATCC 14035
TTTAAATGATTTTTATAGTTTTGTTCTATGTTCTACGGCATGTCATCGAAGAGCGCGATGGACAAGCATTCTGGCGGTGTAGCAGGTTACCGTGCAGCCGAAGGAAAAACCGTACTATTGCCATACCGTGGCAGCGTTCACGGCACCATTCAAGACATCCTCGGCGGCGTGCGCTCAACCTGTACATACGTAGGCGCGGCTGAGCTTCGCGAGCTAACTAAGCGTACAACATTTATCCGAGTTCAAGAGCAAGAGAACAACGTCTACGGGCGTGAGTAAGCCTTAAATTAATCGGAAAAATCGAATGATTAAGAGCCGTTTTTAACGGCTCTTTTTTTTCGCTGAAATATGATAGTGGCGACAAAGTGGCGGCGGTGGCGCTGAAAATTTTTGTGGCGGCAGACTGAGAATTTACAAATTGGAAAGCGGGTTTCGTGTGATCGCGTCTGACAAATGGTCGGGGGCAAAGTGCGAATAACGCATCGTCATCGAGATATCCGCATGGCCGAGAACGTCTCTTAGCACCAGAATATTGCCGCCATTCATCATAAAGTGGCTGGCGAAGGTGTGACGCAATACGTGAGAAGCTTGCCCAGATGGAAGAGTGATCCCGAGCTTATTTTTTAGAATGTAGCAAAACGGTGTATAGCACTCTTCAAACAAACGGCCAGAAGTGGGCTTATATATCTCCTCGTAGAGTTCACGAGAAATGGGTACTGTCCTGTTCTTCTTGGTTTTAGTGTTCGTGTAGGTAATTTTATACTCGGATAGCTGGCTACCCCGCAGTTTTGCCGCCTCATTCCAGCGTGCGCCAGTTGAAAGGCAAATCTTAACAATCTTGAGCATGTCAGCAATTTCGTGTTGAGCAACTAACTCAAGCAGCAGTTTGATTTGCTCGGTGGTGAGGAAAGACATCTCCCTTTCAGATTCCCTAAATGGCTTTACGTCATCAAGTGGGTTCGGTGCATTCCATTCACCCAGTTCTTTCAGTTTATTGAATACCGCTTTAAAACGTGCCAGCTCAGAATTCATGGTTGAAATGCTGGGTTTGCCTCGATTCCAACGGCCATCAACAAAAATAAGCTCGCCGGACATACGTCTGCTTCGGAAGTCTGAATAAGTTTTTGCTGAAAAGGTGGCTGCGATAGGGTTGCCCATCGCATTCACCATGTGGTGAAACTTTTGAATGATCACATCACCATTCACTAATGTACGACCGTAATGCGAGTACCATAATTCAACAATGTCACTCAGCCGCCTATTATCAGGCTTACTCCCCATCCACGGTTTATCATCCACCTCACGCATGATGAAGTTTTCATAAGCGGTGGCCTCACCTTTGGTGGCGAATCTTTTACGCACGCGCTTACCTTCGCGGCCTTGCGGGTAACACTCGCAAAGCCACGGTTTTTTGCTGCCATCTTTAAGATTGCGAACGGACATTACTGGGAAACACAGATTGATTTGAACTTCTGAACAACAGCGTTAATAGCTTTGCGTTGCTCTTCTACTGCATCCTCGTTAATTGTGCCTTTTGAGTATGAATAGACGTGGCCGACGTATATTTTAGAGCGCATCATAACGTCATTATAAACTTCACGGGTAAGTGACAAATCAGGGCTCATTAATTCTTTTGGTGATAGTTCATTAGCTGTGATGATTTTCTCAATTTCAGGATTGAAGGTGTTAACACGCCATTGAGCTATGGTTTTGTGATCAGCGTTTTGCTTATGCAAGCGTAAAGCTTGAACCACAAGATGAACGGATGGAGACAGCATAGATTCAGCTTTTTCACAGTCCGTTGAAGCAAATGCCGATGTCGAAAATAAAAGTAATAGAGGTAGTAATCGCATCATCAGCCACCAATCAGAGCAAGCCATGCTTGTTCGGTAAGGATTTTTGTAGATGAGCCACTTTTGCGATTATTGATAACTGATTCAATTTTTCTACCATGGCTAGTATGAATCCAATCACGGCTGGCCATAGAACCAATAACAAGTAGGTCTAGTTGTTTATTCACATCAGAACGAACATCTGCACCAAGTTCTTTAGCTTTATTTTCAATAGACTTACGATTACCAGCGAAAAACTTTCCAGTAAAACAAACTTGTAGTCCAGAAATAGAATTAACTACGACATCATCAGAAAAGTAATCAGTTGCAAAACATTCAGCGCAGCCAGTGTCCGTGAACTGTTGTCCACAGATAGACTTCAACATTGATAGAAGCTCATGACGTTCTTCATCATCCACGATGCCATCAGAAAGAATTTTGTTTAAACGTTGATGAATAACATCGCCCGGCCAATTTGCGATAACTTCTCTGTTAGAATTAAGCATCTTATTAAGAGCATGAATTTCTTTATCGTTGATGGAGTCGTCCGCAGTAATACCTTGCAAAAAACCAAGGAGTTGATTAATCAAACCATCAGATTCCCAACCATCTCTGAAGCCATAATTCAAAATATCTTTAATCAAGTTTCTAATTTCTGTTAACTCATGTTCTTCAACAACGCCATCTTCAAGAACATCCTCGATAAGATCTCTCAAATCAAGAAAGTCTCCATCCTTCTTAAAAGCCGTGTCGGTTTTTAACCAAGTATCAAGAAATAGGACTTCCGTTGGATTAAGGCGTCTATCAGCCTGAATGCCGGATAGAATGCCTTGTAGTGACTTCAATGCTTTTTCTTTATTACGCTTATAGTTAATGCCCCATGAAGTGGGTTGTCCATGTTCATCAATATCAACAATTCTATCTGTCATCTTTCATTCCCTAGCCAATTAAAAATCAATCTTTTCTTAGAGTCACCGCGACACGGCCAAGCACTTTAATGTCGTGTTCTGATACTTCAATCGTGCTTTCACCAAACGCAATCGCCAGCTTTTTGCCGGGTAAACGCTGAATATGGTTAACCGACAAACGGCCATCAATATCAATCAAGTAGTTACCGGAAACCGCATCCCGCGAATCGTTATCCACCAGATAAAGCGCCTCATTGGTTTCAACTTCAATCGTGCTGCCAGATTTCAGGTTAAAGCTATTCATCCGGCGAACGGGGTAAGGGATCTCGCCAGTTTCAAGAAGCTGACCGTTTGTCAGGCAGAATGATTTGAGAATGACGGTTTCATGCTGGGGATTAATCAACTTCTTCTGAAGGTGGGTGTAATCCTGAGGAGCCTCGGCAACTTGATGCGTTGCTGGTTCATCAATGCCTAGCGCCATCTTTGCAATAGGGATGCCCTTCGCCAGATGAAGTCTCACCATCAATTCGTGAGATGTACGATTGTGAAGGTTCCAAGTGCTGAAAGTCGCTTTAGGTACATCAAAAAGTTCAGCCATATCGCCAAACGTTGAACATCCTGTAACTTCCTTTAAAACCTCTGTGAATTCATGACCTTTTATATAGTCAAAAGGTGGAATCTTTGTGTTTTTCATATCGCCACGAGTTTATTTTTTGACATTGATCGCTATTTGTTTACTTGCGTGATTGTTTTTGGCGATCTAATATCTGTTTGTGTTCCGGTTCCAACGCCGACCAAGACCGAATAGAACCGATGATTTAACAACGTTTAAGGATATCACCATGCTGACATATGAGGTAGCACCCGAAAGCCCATACGTGACCTGTGAAAAGTATTCCGTCATTTCCGGTTTACCGATGGGCACCATTCGCCAGTACATCGCAGAAGGGCGAATCATCATCAAACCCAAAACCAAAACGAAAGAAAAACCCTTAGTCAACATGGTTGCGATGCACGAAATCGCAGCGCGTGAAGCTATGCAGGTGCTGGGGTAATCATGCGTTTCTCCTCCCTGATTCCAACTAAAAACTATTGCCCGTTGTGGCTACATCTGTTTGCAGCGTCAGTCATTTGCATACCGCCTTTTATATAAGGATTGTTAATTATGGTTTCTGACATCGCCATGTATGAATTACGTGAACGCAAACAGCAAGCTTACAACGCCGTTTGCAGTGATTTCGTTGTCAATCACAACATTGAACAGCTCGCCAAACGCATTTCGTTAGACGGGCAATCGCTGCGCAACATGCTCAACCCTGCACAGCCGCACAAACTGAGCCCAGTTGATTTAGTGCTGCTGTGCAAGGCATCAGGGGATTACACCATCATCAATACCCTTTTCAGTGATTGCGGCGTAGTTGCCGTGGCGCTGCCAGAGCAAGGGGAAGAAAAGAACATCATTGAGCGCGTACTGCTCAACACCTCGCTTTGTGGGGAACTCTCTAGTGATGCAATGCAAATGTGCACCGCAGAGCGTTTACCGCGCAGCCGTAAGCGCAAAACCCTCGCGAAGTGCCAAGCCGCCTTGGGCAACTTGGCATTACTGATCGCCGATTTAGAAAAACGCACAACAGGCCTGCAACCCTTGATACAAATGGGTTCGGATTTCATGGCTCAAGGTGCGCCAATCCCCGGATTCGCATAAGGAGAAAACACCATGTCAGCCATCGCAGAAACGCGCCAGCAAGTGCAGCGCAATAAACAACAAATGCAAACGGCAGAACACAGTGAAGCCGTGAACCTGCCGCAGTACCACGCACCACGCAGCCGCGCAGAGGTAGATGCCTACCTCGCCACGCTGCCGCATGTGCCCGCCGCGCACAGCATTGCGATGGCGCACGCCCTGTTTGAAAGCAGCTACAAGCGCAACAAAGTGCGCAAAGCCTATAACGCGCTAACCCTAAAGCAACGCGCCATGTGCTGCATTGCGGGTGATCTTGACCCGCGAATCGCAAACGTCACCTTTGACCAACTCAACGACATCGAGCGCCAAAAGGTGCGCCGTGGTTTGGAAGAGATGAACAAAGTGACCAAACGCTTTGAGTGTGAAGTAGGCAACGTGAGCCAACTGAAAGCGCCCGATTTCCTTTAAACCTAGCCAACCCCGTTGCCCCCGCAGTGTTCCACAAGGAAAGGGGGGCTTTTTTTTCGTCTTAGCGTAGGAGCAATGAAGATGAATAAAGAACTGGAACAAGCCATGGCACTTCGTGAAGAAGCGCGAGAAATGCTGGCTCAATCTCGTGTTATGCACGAAGTCACACTCAGTAACCAACGCCAAGTGACATTGGCCGTAAGCACTCTTTTACCACGTCCGCTGATTGTGGATATGACGGTAGACATTTCAGAAGCTGAAGCAGAAAAGCTCGCAACCTTCGCGGAAGATATGGCGGCAAGCATGAGAAGCCGCGATGTTTACGACATCGTTCACGCCATCAACGTACTGGCTATGGCGAATACGGATGTGTTGTTCATATTCACTAACTTTTCCGCTCACGTTAACGCTTTTGAGGTTTATGCGGTTTCGCCTCAGTCATTTTTATCGGGTGAAACTCCATACAAACGTTTGATTGATAAGACGGTTTATCTTCACTGGGATAACGCCCTCGAAAGACTCCTCGCCATTGAAAGCCAACTCACAGAGCTGATCATCGAAGCCCGTGAAGCCGCAGTAAACCCAGCCACTGAACAGGCCGAGGTGAAAGCATGAACGATTTCGCTATCACGGTATATCGCGACTCTTTGGTTGAAATGCTCAAAGATGAAGGCTTTCCCGTAGACCAAATCCCTAACTTTCTTGCCGCATTTTCTGAGTTCAAGATTGAGGGAGAAGACGTTGTTCAAATCCACTTCGAACGGGCAATGCTCGCAAACCACAACTACACATGCACTGTTCCAAAGCTGACAAGTCACCTGTTCCTGCTTGGGTGGTGGTGCTTCTGGGTTGTCGTGTTTAACCAAACCACTGTTGGCTCTAGCCACTTTCAAGCAGCAGGGGCGATTCGCTCTCTCACCTTCCTAGCCAGTTGCACCAGTAACAAAAAACTCGCCAAACGCATGGCGGAATGGTGGGAAGAGTGCCAGCCAGTTATCGGCACATCATTGGAGGTGTTTTGATATGTCTAACCAACACGAAAGCAACATCACTAACTGTTCAGAATGCCATACATGCGATTGCTGTTACTGGTTGCCACATGCCGATGGCGAAGGCCGCTGGGTATGTGAGCTCTGCATAAGTGAGCTCTATGCCCATATATGCGCTTCTTGTTGCCGTGAAGCAGACATCGACCAGTGCGAAAGCGAAGAGCAAATGATGCCTATTTGCTACGAGTGTGCAGAAAAAAAATACGAAGGTGGAGAGTAGCCATGCAGTACGCCGCAATCCTCGTCACGCCTGATGGTGGATTCATCCGCCATCAGCAAACCCAAGAAGTCGCCAACATCCTGATTGGCGATTTTGATTCCTTTGATGATGCCATCAACCAAGCGTGCCAAGACCTCAATTGCCAACACCTGAACAAAGGTGTGCTGACCAAAGGCGAAGGCAAGGGCGGTTTTATGGTCGTTACCACCCAAGATTTGGAGGCAGTATGAGCTCAACCAACGGCGAAGTATTAGAAAACGAACTTTACCCAACTCCAGCAGAAGTGGTTGACGCCCTGCTGGCAAAACTCACTTTGCGCAGTAGCGATACATTTCTAGAACCCTGCTACGGAACAGGTGCGATCTACGAAAAAATTGCCTTACCTGCCAGCCAAAAATCATTCGCTGAAATTCAAAAAGGCATTGATTACCTGACCACGGATTTTGGTCAGCAAGACGTGATCATCACTAACCCGCCTTTTTCACTCACCGAAGAGTTCATGCGCAAAAGCCTGAAAGAGTTAGCACCAGACGGAACCATGGTTTATTTGCAGCGCTTGAACTATTTGGGCGCAACCAAGCGCTTGCCATTCTGGTTTGAAATCGGCTTTCCGCAGAAAACACCAGTGATCGTGCCGCGTCCACGCTTTGTGAAAGGCGGGAATGATTCGTGCGAATACGCATGGTTTATTTGGGATAAAGGCAACCGCCTAGCCATTCCTCAAGGTTTAAGCCACATCGTTTCTATCGGTTTGGTGCAGTGTGATAACTGCAAAAACGAACTGAGAAAAAAAGACACCCACTGCAAGCGCTGCGGAGCAGCAACCAAAAGGGAGGCCGCATGATCACCCTTTGCCCTTACTGCCCAAACCAAGTGAAAGAGAGTGACACCACTTGCCCGCATTGCGGAATGCCAATCGCCAAGCAAGAAAACCAGAAGGAGGCCGCATGATTCCACGCATCAAGAACCCTGTTAAGCAGGGGCAGGTAATTATGATTGATGGACGTTATTTCTCTAATTTCGGTAAGAAAGGCCAAGTGCTGACCGCTTGGTCTTTGGCTGGTGCTGAGGTCTTTTTAGGTGATCTGGCTCCGGTACTTAAAAAGCTGGATGAGAAAGGGAAAAAGTACACGGTTCGTCTTGTTGAAGTGCAAGAGCGCTCAGGGCTGACTTTGAAAGATTTCTACCAACTTTCTTACCAGCTCAGACGCATGGTCATTAAAGCCGAAGTAATTAGCCCAATTATCGGATGTAGCGAGTTAGCCAGAAAAATCAGCTTATTATCAGCAGCGGTTGTTATGTTGGAAAGAGAGTTTTCAGACGAGTGTTTGAAAAAAGTAGGTATCAACATTAGTAGCAACTTGTTCAAGTATTCTTACCCGTTGGAATACACACTCGATTGCATTGAGGTAGGGCTGAAAGACCGACTACTAGTATACAAAGAACACAAAAAAATAGATGCACTTCGCCGCGAACAGTATCTATTGAAAGGTGGTGATCTATGCGTATTTGATGCGGATGTACCATTTTGAACACCCTAGTGGAACCAACCGAAATCGAGCTGTTCGACTTCCCTTGGCAAGCGCCGCTGTCACCGATTAACTATGACGTGACAGCGATTGCCGCTGGCCATAAAGTCGCGAACGTTGAACCCGACGACATGAGCGTGATCGAGCGCCGACTTTACGAAGTCGATGCGCTTTCTCACGAGTGGCGCAAAGCCTTTTTTCAAGACGTGCCGCCATACCTCGCGAAATACTTTGCTGAACGCTACATCCGCACTTATGAGCAAAAGGGCTCGCGAGCGGCGAATACCTTCCTGCGTGAAAAAATGCGCCCAGCCAAAGAGCGCGTGCTCAAAGTGCTGCAACAATACAAACAACTGCCTAACACACAAAAGGTGGCTTTGCTCAGTGAAGAATATGAAGACACTGATCAAAGCGACTTTTCACCACTGCCTGAAACCAAACCACAAATGAAGTTTGATTTCGAAGCCGCAGAGAAAAACCGCAAACCAGTCAAACAGCGCCTGCTTGCTGAATTAGAGCAAGACGAACTGCGCGACATGGCATTCCGCATTGCCAAAATCATGGAAGCCTATTTGCAGCTCACTGCTAGCCGCAAACACGCCGACAGCGAAGAAGATGTAGACCAAGCGGTTGTTGATGCTTACGAAGCGCTCGCCCACTTCTGCACCAAAACTTTTGGCATTAAAGCGCCGCGCAAATACAAAGCGCAAAACCACCTTTCAGCGTCCAGCGACATCATGCGCATGATCAGTGATTCGTGGTGGCTTGGCCGCTTAGTCAAAGTGCGCAAAATCATGCGTGAACACCTCGCCATCGCCATGGGTCAGGTATCAAACAACGCCTCACCTTATGCGAGTTGGGATTGTGTGCGCGAGCACCAAGAGCAGCAACAACGCAACTATGAAGCCATCAAAAACATGGTGCTGTTCGATGAAGAAACCGAAGAAGAGCACGACCTGTGGGACATGGTCAAAAAGAGCGTTTCTAACCCTGCGATTCGCCGCCATGAACTGATGGTGCGCTGCCGTGGCTGTGAAGACATCGGCAACGAGCTGGGTTTGCAAGGCTTGTTCCTCACTCTCACCACGCCGTCGAAGTACCACAACAGCTACAAAAAAGGCGGCTTTATCGACCACTGGAACGGAGCCAGCCCGCGCGATGCTCAAGCCTACTTAAACAAAAAGTGGCAGCTGATCCGCGCCAAACTGAACCGTGACGAAATCCGTTGGTTTGGTGTGCGAGTTGCCGAGCCGCATCACGATGGCACGCCACACTGGCATTTGCTGATTTGGGTAAGAAAGGAAGACATTTCCGCCGTGCGTGACACCTTCATCACCTACGCGACAGAAGAAGACCGGGGCGAACTGCACCCAGAATTCGAAAAAGAGAAACAAAAGCCGTTTCGCAAAGTCGTGTATGTGGGGCCGCTTGATTACCGCCCACGCTGTGATTTTGGCTACATCGACCCAACCAAAGGCACGGCCACTGGTTACATCGCCAAATACATTTCAAAGAACATCGACGGCTACGCGATGGATGGCGACATATCAGACGAAACCGGAAAGCCAGTCAAAGACATGGCACGCAACGTCAGCGCATGGAAAAGCCGCTGGAGTATTCGCCAGTTTCAATTCTTCGGTGGTGCGCCTGTGACCACATACCGCGAACTGCGCCGCCTCGCGAACCAGAATAAAAAAGCCTTCATGGAGTACATTTTCATGCAGGAAAGAGCCGATCTCATCAGCATGTATGAGTTGCTGCACTATCAACTCGTTGGCGCTTACAAGCCAGCGCGAGTCATGACCAATCAAGAACTGGTCGAAGTGATCGCCAAAAGCTACGAAGCCCGCGCCAAAACAGAGATTCCCCATGTGGCCGCTGTGCTGCGCTCTGCCGATGAAGGGCGTTGGCATGGTTACATCATGAATCAAGGTGGCCCCTTCGTGAAACGCAAAGAGCTATTAGTTACCAACGTGTATCAAGAGCTGCCGTTTGCTTCTCCTTACGCCGAAGCCATCCGCAAGTTGGAAGGAATCGCCACACCCGAGCAAGTCATTAAAACCCGTGAAAAGGTTTGGACAATCAAACGCAAGGGCAAGGAAACCACAGAAGGTGAAGCGGTGGGTTTTGGGAGCGAAGCGACTGCCTTTGGCGGCTCTGCCGCCTCTCGGAGTTCTGTCAATAACTGTACGGAGCCATTTACCGGACAGGTCAGCACTCAGCTAACCCGTTTGTTGCAGCCGGACAGGCTAAAAGGATCACAAAACGATCAGATTGTTGATGAAGTCGCCATCAGCGCCCTGTTTAAAGGCAGCACATTGCGACTCGATGACGAAACAGAACTGAAAATCCGCCCTGCGGAGGTGGATGAACACGGAAAAATCAGGCCAGCGCGTTTGGTTGAAGTAAAACGCGAGGTCGATAGCGACATTTGGTGCCGCTTCGAAGGCTGGGAGAAGTTCGAACAGCAAATGGAGAAGCTAAACCAGAAACCACAAGAACATTCACAACCAGACCTATCGTTCTTCCAAGAGTTGGAAGGCGACTGGCCATTAGCGTAGGAGCTAGTTATGAAAAAAGTTAAATCGCCGGAAGATATGCCATATCGATTACCTAAACCTGTGATTTTCTTTAATTCCACAAGTACAACGATAAGCAGTTTAGTGTCGAGTTCTGGCTATGGTAAGGAAGCATATCCATGGGCTGAACGTATGCTAGGACGATTCCCCTTGCCTAAATGGCAACGGCAATTAGTTTGGTCTGATGCACAAAAGCTCAGTTTTATAGAATCTGTCTTTATGGGATATGACTTAGGCAGCGTCATGATTAATTCATATGAGGATCTAGGAAATGGTTTAACGCGCCCTATGTCAGACATATTGATCGACGGGCAGCAACGCATATCAGCACTATTAGCATTTATAAATAACGAATTTGAATATGAGGGGTACTTCTGGAAAAACCTTAATCGCAGAGAACAAAGGAGATTTTTAGAACGCGAAATGGGTAAGCGAACGACTGAATGCTATGACGAAAATGAATTAAAAAAAGTCTACAATCACCTTAACTTTTCTGGTGTTCGCCACGAAATTTCAGAAATGGCTTAAAGGCTATTAACAAATTACCTCAACACAAAGAGAGTACCACCACCAAGCGCCTGCGGGCGCTTTGTTGTCTCCGCTATGCGCTGCGGCTTTGCGCCGCAATTTCATCATTAATCGACTTAATCAACTCAATCAAACAATCACGAATCGGCGCGGGGAGAGAATCCACCTGCTTGCCTTCTGGCGAACTCACCGCCCCGTGCATGATCATATGCCCAACTGAAATCTCAAGCGCCGTACTTAAACGCCGAATCTGGGCAATATCCACCACTCGTTCACCCTGTTCTAACCGCTGCAACATACGCAGCGAAACGCCAGCACGCTCGGCAACCTGCTGCTGAGTTAAGCGCTTACGCAAACGCTCCTGCGTGAAAAACTGCATGATGGGATCAATATCGTGAATCGTTTTTGCCATTCAATAACCTCAGTCGCCAAATATGGCGGATAAAACAAGCCGTTATGCCAACTGAGGTTAGGCAACCACAAAAACTGATGTAGGTCGCAACACCGACGAATATTAACTTTTAGAGTACGGCGTCTAATACGCAATAGATTGAGCTATCTATCAGTATAGACAATAAAACCAATAAAAAAATTGAGAGCATAAAATCACTGTATTAATATACAGTAAACGTCAGTAGGAGACAGTCAAATGTCTGAATTAAAACACTTAGGCAATATCAATCACTGTGATGTTGCACTATCAGCACTTGAAATAATTCTGGACGGAGTAGCCAGCAGCGAAAGCACGGAGCGAACGAGACAAGCGGGGGCATACCTCGCACGGCTCGTCATGGCTGATTCACACGGAAGTTTTGATACAGATAAACAAAAGGCCATTCTCAGCATTATTGAGATGGCCTCAGAAGTCGAAAACCCAAGATTTTGCAGCAGTTGATCACAACATAGAAAGCTGATGCTTAAGCCGTTGCCGCGCTTCTGGCGGCAACGCTTTACACAAATCAAACGCCAGTTGGCTAGTTGTTTTTGCAGATGGGCTCAACGTATGGCTGTAAGAAAGGTTCATCACAAACGTGTGGCCGCATTCGGGGTCACAGCACGCACAATACAAATCCGCAACACCAGCGGTAAAGCGGTTCGTCTTCTGAATTCGGGCTTTACCTTCGCACTCAGGGCAGAACACTCTCATAATAACACCTAGCTTTTTTTTGACTGACGCGATAATCATACGTCAATAAGCTGTGTTTTTGTACAGTTTATCAGCTTTCTAGCTGTAGAGGATTCGCGGCTTTACAGAGTTCTTCCCAAGAGTTTGGCACCTTGCCGCTGTTTAGCATCTTTTCAAACACTGCATAAACGTCAGTCTTTGCTCCTGCTTTACGCTGGGTAGATTCATCATTCATCCATGCATAAATGATGGTTTTAGGAGCTTGGCTATTAAATTGAAAAAACAACCGATATCTTGGAGGTAAACTCTTTTTCTTTACTCTGCGCCATGATGTGTGCTTTTTGCCAAGTGTAAGCCCTTGACGAAAATCAGCATGGTCAGGATTGGAAGGAACGGTTTGAGTAATATTACAAAGAACCGCAAGCAATAACTTAGTACTAGGGTGGTCGTAAAAATAGATTGGGTCTTTGGCTTGAAGTGTTTCAACTTCTTTTGTTAGATCATCCAGAAGATTTTGGAAGATGGATAGAGCGTGAAGCTCATAACCAGAAAAAACGGGAATTTGCTTCGTTTCCAATCTCTATCCTTCCCAACACTCTGCGCGAGCCTTAGCCGCTTCTGCCGCCGCTTTTATGGCGAACATACGATCAAGAAGAGAAGTAGATAGCGGCTGAACGTTTCCCTCTACTTTTACTTCACGATCAAGTAAGTCGATGAATTTATCTTCAACTTCTCGTTCACGTTTTTTGTCGTGTAGTGGTATAACTTTGCCCATTTTATGAACCTTAACTCTTTGCAGCAACGGCTGCGTGATGGGAATTTGTACGGTCTGTACATGCTGTAAAATATATCATAAAAATTTTTATAAACAAGTTTGAGGCTGCTCCATCGGCAGCTATCGGCGCTCATCGGTTTGACTAAAGGGTTATAGATGGTATAGCCTATAAGCGTGTTGGCAAAATCCAACACCGGGATTAGTACCCCGCATTATTTTTCTATCGGTACACAAGTACCAGCTTTTTGCTGGTTTTTTTGTGTATGGCTTCAGCACATTTAAACATAGTCGTTTCGTATAGAAACCGTACTATCTGCATTATGGTGGGCTGGGCAGGGGCGCTTCGGCGCGCCGTGTTCCGATAGAGCGGTAGTACTAACCTTGTCCAGTTCACCACCCATAGATTAGTACCTTTGAGTGGTGAGTAACTAAAATTTACTCTATCGGAGGTCACTATGACTTCAGTACTGACTTTTCAGGACACCCATTTTGATGTAGTTGAACGTAACAATCAGTTGTATCTCGATGCGTACCAAATTGGTACGGCACTAGGTTATAGCGATCCAAGAACTGCTGTACGTAAAATTTTTAATCGTAACAAAGATGAGTTTTCCAGTGGAATGTCTGAGGTCATCAATTTGATGACCTCAGGAAACTACCAAAAATCCGTACGTATTTTCTCACTGCGCGGCGCTCACCTCATCGCCATGTTCGCCAGAACGGCCATCGCAAAACAGTTCAGAAAGTGGGTGCTCGATATCCTCGATCAAGAAACCAAAACCCAAACCATCATCCCCATTACCACCCCAACGCAAATTCCCAAAGCCAACTGGCCGATCACCTACCAAACCGATTGGAAACCCGCCACCATCACGTTGTTTGGTAAAACCGCCCACTATGTGCGTTTCGAGCTAAGACCCAAACCATTCAGTTGCGAGTTCAGTGCAAAACACACTCCGCAGGTTTATCAGGCGGTATTCCATTTCGCTGACCAATACAAAAGACCAAGTATCAGGAATGAAGCCCCAATGATTGGGGATATTGGCTATTTTGAATCAACAAGGCTTGATGACTTATGGGTACAAGTTATTAACTTTGCGGCAAGGTGCAATAGCCAATGTGCCTTGCTTTAAACCTCGATGCTCAAATCAAAATTGAAAGACAGTGATTCCGGTATCTCTGGGTCACTGTTGATTGCATCAGAAAAACGCTTACACACCGGAACCACTTCATACTTGTCATAAACTTGGCTGACTTTGAGTGGGTCTGGTGCTGTTGCGTCTGTCTGCGGGATCATGCCGCCCATCCCTGCTGGGAAACGATGCCCCACAAAAATATCTTGCGCCGTGATGTTCTTGATCCGCTCAAACTCATCTTTCGTGGCAATATCGCCCACTGGAATCAGTTGAATGCCTTTCTCTGTCCCGTTCGGGATGTTCACAAACATACTGCGGAAATTACCGATCCCTTTAGAACTGGCAATCTTCTCTTTGAGTGCCTTTTCATCGTCATCGCTCAAGTTCGGGTCGGTCGCATAGAAAATAAAGCCCATGTGCGCACCGTTCAGGTAATAGCGGCGGCGAAACAGGGTGGCGTCACGGTTCAATAAACTGCTTTGAATGCTGCCCAAGTAATCAGGCAAGCCGTATATCTGCTGCTGCGGGTCATACTGGGGAATAAAAATCACATCCTTCGCTTTAAATACCTTTTGCTCGTTGTTACGCAGCAACTGAACAAAGTCCCCGTTCTTACGCTTGCGCATGTGAACCATGGGCAAAGGTTCAAGAGCGATCACATTCTTCATATAACTGCGTATCTTCACAAATGCTGCCATACCAAGGCCAAAATAATCCCAGCAAGCATTATTCATTTTGTACATAGGCATGTTGCCACCACTCAGGAAGCGACCAGCCACATAATTGGCCCGCGCTTTCAGCAGTGAACCGTGATACCCGTTCGCGTTGGCAATTTCAGCTAACCCTTTTAACGAAATAGGCGGCTCCCAGTAATCATCAAACTCGTTGTAAAACAGCTCACAATAACGAGTCATCCAACTGTTTGTATCAACGGGCTCCGGGTTTGGGTCAAAGCTGTACACAGATTTGCTCTCTGTGCCATCGGTAGTGTGTGAGTGAATAAGTTGCTCTGTCATGCTGCCATCTGCCATGTTGATTTGCGTTGAGTGGAGTGATCGAGGGGTTCATTAATCAGCGCGTGAGAAAGAGCCCAAAAGTCGTCAGCGTGGCCAGCTTGCTCGCTACGTTCGGCCTTAAAGGTCATCATGTTGCCGCTGTTCGTGGCGACACGCTTAATCGCCATAAACGCCATTGCCGTTTCTTTCATGCCCGCATCAAACTGCAGGCGGTTGCCGTCAATGATGTCGATCATCTTCATCACCAAGCGGTTTTTATTTTCGTTCGAATAGTGAATTGCCACCGTTTCGCGAGGGTGCTTATTAACCAGCAAGTCATGAACACCCGCGCCAATGCCGGTGATATCAATGCCAAGGTAAGTCACATTGAAGCGCTCAAACACTTTGCTGATCTCAGAAGCCTGATGTTGGAAAGAAAGCCCGCGCCAAGTGTGTTTCTCAAGCACACGGAATTTCTCAACCGCCACAATCGGTGGCGCGACCACCATCAGCACCGCATTATCACGGGTTCGTGATGGGTCATAGCCTAACCACACCTCACGGCTACCAAATGGGCGAGCAGCGTTTGGCTTGAAGTCCTGCCAAATCTCGCTATCCACCATGCAGCGTTCAATCTTATTAAATTCAAATATCGAGCTGGCACCATCAACAAACACGCACATAAACAAGTTGTTGAAGTCCGTCTCGCTGTACTCTTCGCGCAGTTCCTCAATATCAAAGAGGTCACAGCCACCCTTAGCGGCATCCTCAATCGTAACCACATAACGCCACTGGCGATCAGGGCACAAGCGACCGCCATCGCGCAGTTCATCAAAGGTCGGGAACTCAATATTTTTCCGAGTGGTTTTATCGCCGCGCCATTTTTCACCCGTCCAGAACGGGTAAGCAGGGTGCATCTTAGAAGAAGGGGTGGAAAAGTAAGTCTTACGCCACTTTTTATGCGTAGCCATCGCCGAGGCGACTTTGTTCAGCTCGTCAAACTTGCCGATCCAGAAATACTCATCAATATAAACGTGGCCGTGGTAACTCTGTGCAGTTTTGCCGTTGGTAGAGAGATAGTGCAACTCTGCACCATTCGACAAAGTAGAAGGGTTACCCGTGATCTCAATGCCTAAAAACTCTTTTGCAATCGCCACAATATAGCGACGGAAAACATCAGCTTGAGCGCGAGAGGCTGAGAGAAATATCTGGTTATCGCCCGTGAGAATCGCCTGTTCTAACGCTTCACCTGCAAAGTAATAGGTTGCGCCAATTTGGCGAGACTTGAGAATGTTACGTGTCCGCTGGTGCAGGTTGTTACGCATCGTGTGCTGATAGGCAAACAGCGAGTCATGCCACAGCTTAAAATCGGCCTCGGTGATCTCACTAACATCATTCTTAACTTTCTTACGTTTACCACTGGGCGCAGATTGTTTACCAGAATCGCCCGTTTGTGTGCCAGATTCGGCCTTAGGTGAACCACTTTTGCTACTATGTGCACCACTTTGCGCCGAAACTGTACCAGCTTCATTGGGCTGAGTCGGTTGCTCAGTAGCGCGCAGCTTCTTAAGTTTGACGTGATGATTAATCAGCCGATCGAGCATATCCAACTGCGGTTTACTTGGGTTCTCTACCTCAAGCAGCGTTTGAATACGATTCGCGATAGCTTCATCAATCGTTTGTTCACGCAACATATCGCGCCAACCAAACTTATCCGCCCAGTAGTAAATAATTCGGTCACTGTTCAGATTCAATTCGTCGGCGATTTCGCGTGGCGTCCATGCCTTCAAATAGAGGGCTCGGGCGGCTTGTCGGATTTCGGGAGAGTATGCCATGAGTGCATCATACGCCGCGAAAACACCCTGATTCGCCTACAAAAATTCCGACAATTTCGGATATAACGCCATATCCGAATTCACCCGAACACTGCTTGCTGAAAGCCAACTTTTTACGGCGTATGGTGGCGACACATTAACGAGATTCAGCAATAACCAAGAGTGTTCACCCCATGCCAAAAACCAGTGATTGGGTAATAGTCGCCACAGCAGGAACAACAGTTTCTGATGGAAGAGTCATCAGCGAAAGCTGGATTAATGACATGGCAGAACTGTATGACCCAGAAGAGTACAAAGCTCTAATCTGGCCTGAGCATTATCGAAGTGCTTGGGCGGTATTTGAGGGTAAAAACTGGGGTGAAGTTGAAGAGCTAAAAGCAGGAAAGTTCAAAGACAAACTGCGACTTTTTGCCAAGTTAACGCCAAATCATTATCTGCTTGAAGCCAATAAAGACGGTCAAAAGCTCTTCTCATCAATCGAACCAGAACCGGATTACAAAAAAGAAGGACGTTGTTACTTGCTTGGCCTAGCTGTGACTGACTCCCCAGCATCATCGGGTACAACTCGCCTTCGCTTTTCTCGCGTTCAAGGTCAATACACGGAATTGGAGTGTAGCGCGTTGGAAGAATGGGACTTGACGCCGTTCTACAGCCAAAACGCTGAATTCTCGAAATTCTTTGCCATGTGCAGAAGCTTCTTTAATCGTGAACAGCCAAACGAAACCAACCAACCTCAATCAGAGGACGAAGAACCCATGAAGCAAGAACAGTTCGACCAAATGATGGGCGCTATTAACGGTATTGCGACTAAGCAAAACGAGCTTGAAAGCAAGTTCAATACCTTCTCCGCCCAAAAGCCAGAAACCAAAGGTGAAGAACCCGAAGGTGATGGCAAGGACAAGGAAACGAACGGCATGACTCCTGAGCAGTTCAGCAAGCTCACAGAAACGCTTGATAGCATCGCTCAAAAGCAAGCCGATCTCGAAACCAAATTCACGCAACTGAGCCAAACGGGTCCCGAAGGCCAAGGCGCAGATAAATCAGGTGGCGGCGAAGGCTACATGCCTGTTTAACCGCGAACCCATCACAGTAACTAGGAGCATCGCGTAATGTCGCAGATTCTTACTCAATCCGCCCGTGAATACATGGATAACTTCGCTCAGCAATTGGCGAAAAGCTACGGCGTATCGAACGTAGCAGAACTATTCAATGTATCACCGCAGTTGGAAACCAAACTTCGCGCAGCCATTACCGAGTCTGCCGAGTTTCTGAAAATTATCACCGTGACCACCGTTGACCAAATCGAAGGTCAAGTGGTCGATGTGGGTGTGTCCGGTCTTTACACTGGCCGTAAAGCGGGTGGCCGTTTCACCAAGCAAGTGGGCGTAGGTGGTCACAAATACAAACTCGCGGAAACCGATTCTTGTGCCGCCATCACTTGGGCAATGCTATGCCAGTGGGCGAACCAAGGTGGCCGCGATCAGTTCATGAAGCACCTGACTGAATTCTCTAACCAAATGTTCGCACTCGACATCATGCGTGTGGGCTGGAATGGCGTTACCGCAGCAGAAACGACCAATCCAGCAGAGTATCCGCTCGGCCAAGATGTCAACGAAGGCTGGATTGCGTATGTGAAAAACCGCAAAGCCTCACAAGTGGTGGATGTCGATGTCTACTTCGATGAAACCAACGGCGACTACCGCACGCTAGACGCGATGGCCTCAGACATCATCAACAACCAAATTCACCCCATGTTCCGCAACGACCCACGCTTAACCGTGTTCGTCGGTTCAGGGCTGATAGGTGCCGCTCAAGCCAAACTGTACGACAAAGCGGACAAACCTAGCGAACAAATCGCCGCTCAAAAGCTCGATAAAACCATCGCAGGCCGTCCCGCTTACGTGCCGCCATTCCTGCCAGACAACGCCATGGTCGTGACCATTCCGGCAAACCTGCAGGTATTGACTCAGCACGGCACAGTGCAACGTAAAGCGAAACACGAATCTGATCGCAAGCAGTTCGAAAACGCATACTGGCGCATGGAAGGTTACGCAGTGGGTGTGTTGGAAGCGTTCGCCGCTTACAACCCAGAAAAAGTCCACATCGGCCCTAAACCAGAGGCTGGAGCGTAACTGATGAGCTTATCCCCAGCAGCACGCCATAAATTGGCAGTATTAGCCACCCCAGCAGCGGCAGCTCATGCCGCTGCAGCGGAAAGCCTCGACAGCTTGCACCTTCGCTTAGTTGAGTTTGAGCAAGATAAACAAGTGCTGAAAGGCTTTGTGCAAATTTCGGAAAAGGTCAACCACAAACGTGATGTGCTGATCCCGAAATACAAACCACTGGCTGAAAAATACCTCGCTGCTGGGGAAAGCTATCAAAACCCCATTTTTACAGATCTCATCGTTTGGTTATTCGACATCGGTGATCTGGAAACCGCCGTGGAATGGCTATTCAAAGCCATCGAGCTAAACCTACCCACGCCGGAAAACTTTAAACGCTCAAGCTGGGCAATTGTCTGCGCGGATTTCGTCCTCGAATGGGCAGAACGCCAGCTACCGAACGGCCACTCAATCGAGCCTTACTTCTCCCGTGTATTCGAGAAAATCGACAAAGAGTGGGTATTACCCGAAGTCGTTGAAGCCAAGTGGTACAAGTTCGCGGGTTACGGCCTGCTGATGAACGAAAAAGGCGAACCACAACCCAGTTTAATTGGTGATCTGGAGCGGTTGCAAAAGGCCAAAGCCTTACTCATCACCGCCCATGAAAAGCACGACAAAATCGGGGTGAAAACCAAGATTAACCAGATTGATATGCGTATCAACGCGATCAACGAAGGCAAGAATTTGTAAAGCTCCTACGCCGCCGCGCTCGGCTGGCGAGGTTGCAATAACCTGCGTGGTTCATTGCTATACCGTCGACCCAGTGGCTAGAGCGCACCTATTTAGAGAGAAACGCATGTTCACAGGCAGCAACACCAGCTTTCAGGATACCACCATCGAGAACGATGGATTCTGGCCAAACATCAACGCAGGAGATTTCGAACGCCTGCGTGGAACGCCAGCCGCGCAAGACGATGAGCGCATCGCTCACGCTGTGGTTAACGCCATCGCATCGGTAAACCTGCAACTGAGTGATCTGAAAGCCAAGTACATCGCCGCAGGTCATGCCAGCGCAGCAGACGTGCCAGCGTTTCCAAAAGTGAATGATAAAAACCTCATCGTCATTCAGTACCAAAGCGCCGTGTTTGCTCGGGCAAAAGCCGATTTACTGCCCGATTTCGCCACCGTCAGCCAGAAAAAAGAAGGTGATCACCTCGCTGAGCGATCACAAGAAACCAAAAACGAACTGCTGGCCGAAAGTGAACGCATCATCCGCAATATGCTCGGCAAAAATCGCGCAAGCGTGGAGCTGATATGAGTACGCAATATCAAGCGGGTTACAAGATGAGAGCTTTGAGAAAACACATTGAAGAGTGTGTAGGTGATCAAATCGCTCAAAGGCTTGAGGCTGAAATGACGGATATCTCGTTGAAGTTATTACCCAAACACATGGGCAATGGCTTCAACTTAATGCAGCAAAAATACAGAGCAGAGTTTTATTTCGACAGATTCCCGTTCAAGAAATACGACCCTGCGGTGCTATTTGCCAATGTTGGCGCATGGATTCTTGACCATGATCTTGACCGAGCGGAAAGCAATGGGCTGCGTGACCCAGATATTGATGTAGTTCTTGAAGATGAAAACAGTGCTGAAGTGCTAGTCATCATTGAATTTGAAGAAGATATCAAAATCATCGAATGCGAAAACGGTGGCATCAAATGGCGTGGGAAAAAATGGAAAATCGCTGAATACGAAATTTGGGTAGCTGAAAACCTGATCGATGTGGTGAACAGATGATAACGATTAGAGCAGACAGAGATAGCCAATTAATGCTTATGGAGTCGTTAAAACTCTTAACGTTGCCAGCAAAAAAGAAGAAAGGCTTGCTAGAACAGGCTGCGCTGATTTCACGCGAAAAATCACGTTCAAATGCTGCTAAGCAGGAAAGCCAAGAGGGAACTGCTTGGAAAGAGAGGAAGCGGCTAAGCGGAAAAAAAAGCCGAAAGAAAATGCTTCAAGGAATAGCTCGCTTAATGGGGGTTATTAGTGTTGATGAAAAGCGTGCGGTAGTCGGCTGGAAAGTCGGTATGACGTCCAAAATAGCGGCTTATCACCACTCTGGTGGCAGCTACAAAATGAGCGCTTCAAAAATCAGGGCGATAAGAGGAAAGCCAGATTACCAAGCTCAAGCAACAAAAGAGCAAGCTAGAGCTTTAAGAAAAGAAGGGTTTAAGGCTCGGATTAACGGAAGAAAACGTAGGCCAACGAATACATGGGTAATGGAAAACCTGAAACAAGGTCAAGCGGGGTTAATTATCCGATTACTAAGAAACTCCAAGCAAGTTAGAAGTTGGGACATAAAGGCAGAAACACGTCAATTTGTACAAGTGGATAGCCCTGAAATTCTTCGACTTTACCGTAAAGCAATATCACCAAGCAGGAGCAAATAACATGGCATGGCCTACCGTTATTATCAAAATCTTAAACCTGATGAATGGCCCGATTGCCGATATCGAGTGCCACTTCCTATTCGTCATTCGCGGCACCGTTTCCGGTGACGTTCGCAACCTAATCATGGTCGATTCAACCTCAGACCTTGACGACGTGTTAGCCGAAGCCAGCGCCGAAGGGCTTGCCATTGTCAAAGCCGCCCAGCTTAACGGCAAACAGGCATGGACAGCGGGCGTGATGATCCTCAGCGAAGAAGACAACTGGCAAGACGCTGTCAAAAAAGCCAATGAAGTCTCTAGCTTCGAATTCGTTGTGCTTGGCTTTGATGCCGAAACCAAAGCCATGATCGAAGATGCCATCACCCTGCGCACCGAGCTGAAAAACAGCTTAGGCCGTGAAGTCGGCGTGCTGTGCCAACTGCCCGCCATCAACAACGACCCAGCAAACGGCAAAACATGGGCAGAGTGGTTAGCCGCCACGGTCGCCATCCCAAAAGATGTGGCGAGTGAATACATTTCCGTTGTGCCGAATGTACATGCAGCAGGTGACACACTCGGCAAGTACGCTGGCCGTCTCGCGAATAAAGAAGTTTCCATCGCAGATTCACCGGCACGAGTGCAAACCGGAAGCGTGTTGGGTAACACCGAGCTGATGAAAGACAAAGCCGGAAAAGCCCTAGACCTCGCCACCCTAAAAGCGCTTGAGTCTAACCGCATCGCCGTGCCGATGTGGTACCCAGATTACCCCGGTCAATACTGGACAACTGGCCGCACCCTCGATGTGCCAGGTGGTGATTACCAAGATATCCGCCACATTCGTGTCGCGATGAAAGCCGCCCGCAAAGTGCGTATTCGTGCCATTGCCCGCATTGCCGACCGCACACTCAACTCAACGCCGCAAAGCATCGCCGCTGCAAAGCTCTATTTCACCCAAGATTTGCGCACCATGGCACTCACGGGCGTGCCGGGGGAAATCTACCCACCAGAGGATGAAGACATCCAAATCAAATGGGTAAACAGCACCGATGTAGAAATCTACATGAGCGTTCAGCCCTACGAATGCCCGGTGAAAATCACCATCGCTATTTCCGTTAAACAAGGGGATTACTAATGAGCAACGCACGTTTCTCAGGCCGCAACTTTGACACCACGCTATTTGGCGAATTCGTCCACGTAAAAAGCGCCACCGCAACCATCAACGATGAAAGCGAAGCGGCATATACCCGCGGCGTCACCGATGGCTATACCGACGGCAAAGTGAGCTGTGATGTTGAAGTAGAACTCGACCTCAACCAGTTCAAAAAAATACACAAAGCCGCCCGTCGAGCGGGCAGCTATCGCGGGATCAAACCTGACGACATGATGTTTTACGCCAACAACGGCCAAGACGAAGACAAGGTGGAACTCTTCGGCGTCAAGTTCGTGCTGGCAGACATCCTCAGCATTGACCCAGAAAGCAGCGATAAATCCACCCGCAAGCTAAAAGGCTTTGTCACAAGCCCGCTGTTTGTTCGCATTAACGGTGTGCCGTATCTATCGAAAGATGATACTCGCGGCCTGATCAACTAGCGGTAAGGGCGGTTATGGATGTCATCGACGATGCCGCAAAAACGGAAGCCAAATTCCAACAAATGGCGCTGGCTAACCACAGAGCAAGGGCAATGCAAACAGCCTACTTGCCTAGCCGCACCCACTGTTTGGAATGTGACGACCCAATCCCAAAAGAGCGGCAAGAAAAAGTAAAGGGGTGTCAGTATTGCACCCCCTGTCAGGCCGCAAAGGAGCAACGATGAATCAATGGTTACAGAACCAATGGTTTCAAGAGTGGTTTGAAAAGCTCACCTCCTATATCGCTTATCTGATGTCAGGGCTCGGTGTGTTCCTCGGCTTACTCAGTATTGAACAGTGGATATCCATCTTTGTGGGTGTCACTGCCCTAGTCGCCAATATTTGGCATAAACGCGCGATGCAGAAAATCGCCAAAGAACGAGGAATCTACCTCAATGAAAATAACTAAAAAAATTTGGTGCTCAGTCGCCGCCGTGATCAGCCTTATCACGGGCGGGGCGATAGTCGGCCAAGAATACGTACAGCCAGTTGGTCAAGTGGTGATCGAAGGCCAAGCCCTTGGTGAACTACGCATCAGCCCAAAAGGGCTAGAAATTATTGGAAACGCAGAAGGTTGCCGACAAGACCCTTATAAATGTCCGGCAGGTCTAATGACTAATGGAATTGGTAACACCCATGGTGTGCCGAATCACGTAGTGACACTTGAGCAAATTGCCAAAGATTGGGTGAAAAACATCAAAGAGGCAGAGCAATGTGTAACGGACGCTGAACGTCTGTCTGGGCGAAGGTTGAATCAAGGGCAGTTCGATGGTTTTACATCATTTGTTTTCAATTTTGGATGTACCAAATTTCGAAAAAATAAAGATGGGACAGACACACGAATCTATCGAGCAATTAAACAAGGACGATTTATTCAAGGCTGCGGCCATATTCAAGAATGGGTGAAATTCGATGGAATAGTCCTGCCGGGGCTAGTCACTCGAAGAGGCTTGGAATATGCCAGATGTATGGAAGTGGATTAAAGCCATCGGCTTAGCGGCATTGCTGATCACCATCCTAGTTTTAGGGTTACAGCTCAAAGCCAGCCAAGCCGAACAAATCACGCTGAGTGAAAAACTCAGCCAAGCGCAGGCAGATAACCAAAGCAATTTAACCACCATCGCCACCCTGAAAGGGGAAGCCGCAGAACACAATGCACTGATGGTGAAAAGGCAGCAGGAACGAAACCAAAGCGAGGCGAAATTAAATGACGACATCGCAAAGCTTAAAGCGCAAATGGCAGGTATTGAATGCCACATTCCTGATGCTGTTACTCAGCGGCTGCGCGAACCGTACTGAAACCGTTTCAACACAGGTGATCTTTCGATTACCTCCCCCGGGTATGCTCGTGCCATGCAACAAACCGAGCGTGCAAGGCACATGGCCAGAAGTCGTCAGCGAAGACATTCCACGCCTAAAGCAAGCACTCAAAGAGTGCAATCAACAAATTGAAGACTATTTGAACTGGCGCACACAGCGCGAACAACCAACAGAGAGAGAAACACCATGACTAAACCTGTTTTCACAACCAAGCCTGTAACCGTTGATATTAATGGCATTGAATTTAACTTCGCACCTGGTGTGGCTGATGCCAACAACTACGCGAACAGTGTTGCGCAAGATAGCAAAGTGGAACCTGCGCGTACCTACTTAGAGCGCACCGTGGATAAAGAACAAAAAGAAGCACTGATGGAGCTGATGAATACCGTTCCGGGGCTAGTCATGGATTTATTCGGTACGGTATTTAACGCGTCTAAGGGTGGCGTAAAAATCACCCTAAAAAACTAAAAGAGCGGGTAGAGCGCATCGAAGAGAACGGCATCGAACAAGCGTTCATTTTGCGGCGTCATTACCTACCCAATGAAGATGATGACCCGCAAAACCTCGCCCGCGCACTGTGGCTGGATAAGTTAGAAAAAGAGCGCACCGAATATGCGGTGATGTCCGCAATATCAAAGCTGTTTAAACGTTAAATGGTAACCGAATGGATGAAAAGCTGATGATGGTGATTGGTCTAGTTGACCAAATCACCAAGCCACTGCAAGGCATCACCACCGAAATTAATGGAGCCATGAGTGCCGCTGAAAAAGGCATGGAACAGGCTGCAAAGGGTGGTGCTGGCTTGTGGGCGACAGGCGTTGCCATTCAAAATGCGTTGATGCCCGCCATTGAAATTAACCGCAAGATTGGTGAAGTAAAATCACTCAATGTCGCGGCGGATACCCTAGAACACCTGAAAAATACAGCGCTGGATTTTTCAGGCGAATACGGTAAGTCAGCCACTGAATTTATCGGGGCGGCTTACGATATTCAATCTGCTATCGCAGGGTTAAAAGGCACTGAGCTTTCAGATTTTACCAAAAGCTCGGGCATTCTTGCGGCGGCGACCAAAGCA
Source organism: Vibrio cholerae ATCC 14035 (assembly GCF_000621645.1). GTDB lineage: Bacteria > Pseudomonadota > Gammaproteobacteria > Enterobacterales > Vibrionaceae > Vibrio > Vibrio cholerae. Next base: position 25,220 of record NZ_JHXR01000030.1, read on the forward strand.
GACACCGCAACCATTACCAACTACATGGGCACCATGTATGGCATTTTTGAAAAAGATGCCGCAGCACTCGGAAACTCAAACTGGGTAGAACGTGTGACAGGCATGACCGCACAAGCGGTGCAGATGTTTAAAACCGATGGTAATAAAATGTCTCAGGCGTTCAGTTCGCTTGGTTCATCAGCAACCGCCATGGGTGTGGATATGGCCGAGCAAATGGCCGTGCTTGGTATGCTCTCCGCCACCATGGGTGGAGGCGAAGCCGCCACGAAATACACCGCCTTCCTTGGCGGCGCAGTAAAAGCACAAGAAAAACTCGGGCTATCTTTCTTCGACTCATACGGAAAAATGCTACCGATGGCCGATATGTTGGAGTCAATTCAACAGCGTATTGGGCATTTCTCGACAGATGAACAATTTGCCATTCTCTCTGATGCATTCGGTTCGGGTGAGGCGGTAAAACTTATTCAAAACCTGCAAAGCAAAACTGATGAGCTCGCTCAGAAAGTGGTTGAGCTAGATAAAAACTCAACCATGGAAACCGCCATCACTATGGCGAAAGCGATGACAGATCAATCGCAGCGTTTAGAAAACTCATGGTTCGCTATTCGAACCGCAGCATTTGGAATGGTTTTACCAGCCTTCAATGCCGTAACAGGCAGCATCGCCGATGGCCTAATGTGGCTCACATCCATGACTAAAGAGTATCCCACATTAACCACTGCACTGAGTACTGTTTCGATCATCGCTTTATCTTTTGGCGGTGTGGTTGCCTCTCTCTCGCTCGTGATGGGAATAGCCAAAATGATGGCAGGAGGTTGGAAAGTGACCATGCTTGGGCTAACCGGAATATTAAAGCTGTTTAGAATATTAACTTTGGATGCTGCAACGGGAACGTGGGTATTCAACTCAGCATTGTGGGCAAACCCGATAACATGGGTGGTTGCTGGCATTTTGGCGTTAATCGCTGCAGTCGGCGCAATGATTTACTGGTGGGACGAAATCAAAGCCTCTTTTGCGGATACCACTTGGTTCAAAATCATCGCAGCCGCCATAGATGGCGTGATTGAAATGCTCAACATGATCCCCGGCATCAACATCGAGTGGCGTGCCGGAGAACTGCCCGATGTGCCAGTACCAGAAACCCAACCCGCCATCGCAAAAGCCGTTCCTGTACTGCCAGATGTCGCGGCGCTTGAAGCCTCGCGCCCAAGCATGGATAGCACACTCATTGACTACAAACGGCCAGAGAACACCCCGCAGCTATCCAAAAACATGGTGAACAACCTCAACAGCAGCGAAAGCCGCACAACCCATAACGTGCGCCAGTACGGTGATGTTTACATCACGCCACAAGGCGGCATGACGCCAGAACAGCTTGCAGAATGGGATGAACTCAATGCCGGATAAACGCTATATCGATATCAAAGTCATCGACGGCGGCTGGAAGATAGACGCAGGAGCGCAGCCAACCCAATGCAGCGACCTTTACAGCATCGCTCAGGACATCAAACACGCGATCATGGAAAGCGGGCTGGCACGCAAATTAGTGGCAGAACGTAACCCCATTTTACGTGCAGACGTACTGCTGCAAATCGAACAAAAAGCCGAGTTGGATAACCGCATTATTCCCGGCACGGCGAAAGCCACAGAAAGCGAAGCAGGAAACATCCTACTCACTGCCAACGCATACGACTACGAGCAACCCATCAGCACCGAGGTGATCGCATGAGCAAAAGACCGCAGGCCGACTTTGTCGAAATACTCTCAGAATCGGGCGTGCCAGTTACTGAGGATGCCTTCGAGGCCGCGCTCAAAGCAGACGTGACAGAGTCAGGAAGCCTCTTGTCCAACGATTCGCAAATGTCACCCTTCTGGCGTTGGGTTCGTGCTGCTGTTGTGACACCTGCCGTGTGGCTGATCCGCACACTGCTCGCAGGGCATGTCATGCCCAATATCTTTGTGGGTACGGCGGAACGTTGGGCGCTAGAGCTAAAAGCATGGGAATACAACGTCACGCCCAAAGGCGCAGTGAGCACCCAAGGCTTAATCACCTTCACCAAAGCCAACGCCGCAGATGAAACCAGTATCGAAGCAGGAACCATCATTCAAACGCCAGAGATTGAAGGCAAGGTGTACAAACTTACCGCAATAAAAACCACGGTGATCAAAGCGGGGCAAGCCTCCGGCAAAGTCTTGTGTGAAGCCAGTGAAGCGGGAGCCGCTTACAACCTGCCCGCCGGCTATTTCAGCATTCTGCCGCAGGGCGTATCGGGCATTGTCTCTGTCACCAATGAAGCGAATTGGATAACCCAACTCGGCGCAGACCAAGAAAGCGACGAAGAATTAGCCCTACGCCTACAAAACGCCTTTACCAGTGCGGGCGAATGGCACATTGACGATGTTTACCGCGCCATGATTGCCAGCGTGGCGGGGATCCGTAGTGATAACATCTTCTTTGAAAACACAGGCCACATCACACCGGGTAGCGCGAATGCTTACATTCTGATGGAAGTGGGCGCAACGCCACAGCATGTGCTTGACCAACTCAATAAACATATCATGCAAGACGGCCACCACGGCCACGGTGACGTGCTGACTTGTTTAGCCATCCCAGAGACTCAGCACAGCATCAGTGCGCAGGTGGTCTTTGTCGCGAATCTCGATGAGATGCAGAAAATCAATGAACTGCTGGAAGTAGAAAACCGCATTCGTGCCGCATTCCGTGAAACAGCGGCTTATCCAGAAATGACCAGAGCGAAACCAGAAAGCCGATTCAGCATTTCACAGCTCGCCCATGAAATTCACAGCAAGATGGAGAACGTCGAATCCGTACTCATCAAAGTAGACGGTGAACCAACCGACATCATCAGCTTGCTCACTCAACCCCGCTTACAAACCCTCACCGTCACGGAGCTGGAACAATGAGCGAATGGGATAAACAAGCACCAGAGCTAGAACAAACGCCAACGCCGTGGTGGCAGGATGGCGAAACCACCTCAGAAGAGAAGATAGAACCCTATTTTCTGAGCAATGGTGTGTTTGCATTCATGCGCAAAGTGCGCGGCTGGTTGCTGTTCCCGCTTCAACAGTTTGACGCGCTCACCTGCAGTGAAAAAATTCTGCGCCTGATGGCGTGGGATAGAGACATCAAACAATTCAACGGTGAGCCGTTGTGGCTGTTTCGCAAGCGGGTGAAGTTTGCCACCGTTAACGCAAAAGACGCAGGCAGCGTAGCAGGGTTTAAACGCATCTTTGAACGCTTGGGCATTGCCATTGTGTCATTCAAAGAACGCGAAAGCGCCGTAGAGTGGGATGTTTGCACGATTGAACTGACGGACAGTTCACTCTCACAAAACAGCCGTTTAGTACAAACGCTGATCGAACAATACGGCAGAACCTGCCGCCGCTATCGCTTTCAAGTGACCTATCCAAGCGAAATGAACATTTATCACGGCGAGTTCAGCCATAGCTTTGCACTCTATCACGCCAAATCGGAAGAAGTGACCCACATCGAATTCAAGCCTCAGCCGATTGAGCACCATCAACAAATCTTTATCGCCACCTTAGGGGGTAACTCATGAGCCAGACGGCCATTCCACTGCAGTTTGAAAAGTACCTGCAAAATCAAATCAGTGTCGGCAAAGCGCCAGACATGAACGAGATGATTTTTGCCTACATCCCAAACCTTGACCCAAGCCAGCCGATTGACCGTAACCAAGGGCTACCAGCCGTATCAACATGGGTGTATCAGCAGGATATCGATCAAGAGGGTAAGCTAGGCGACAACGCGCTAGTGTATTCCGTAGTGATCCCAGGTTCAGTGGCCGCGTTTACTTTTAACGCCATCTATCTGCGTGATAAAAACGTGCCCAACTCCTGCGGCATAGTCGTACACAAAGCCACTGAAACCAAAGAAGCGGGCATGGCAAGCACCAAAAGCCTAATGCAGCAATACACAGGGGCCGCGCAAATTGCAGGCATTACGGTAGATGCGCAAACGTGGCAAATCGACTACCAAGCGCGTTTGTTGGGTATTGAAGATGATATGCGCCTCGTGAACTTGGATAACTACGGGCACACCGCATTCATTCAAGGCTTTGATGTCACCCAGCAAGCAGACCCAGCCAAATACAAAGTAGCACCGGGTGTGGTGTACGTTGGCGGCTTACGCGCCGAACTAAAAAACGAAGTCATTCAAACCATCAGCGACAAGCCTACGGGGTTATATATTGATGTTGCTCGCACGGGTACCGTGTTATCAAAGTGGCAGAACATCGTCACCATTCGAGCTTCCGAGACACAGCTCACCGACTACATTGACCAAAACCAGCAGCAACACTACGTTGCAAGGCTGGCGGGGATTAATGCGAATGGGAGTATCACAGATTGGCGTGTAAAAACAGACAACGCCGATCAAGAGTGGTCGCCATTTATTAACTACGGCATCGGCCACGAAGTCGTTCGCAATGGCTTGCGCTATATCGCCAGATTGGCGTCAGGGCCGGATAATGGTGGGGCGATTACTCCTTCTGCATCGATCACAAACATTGAAATATGGGATATGGTCATCCCTCAATCATTTGCTATAAATCTCGTTGCATGGGTGAAAATTGCTAGCATATCAAAAACTTTAAGGGAGCCTGTTTATTTGACGATTTCTGGTGGTTCACCAGATAATAGCGCATTACTTTTTGTTGCAGACATCGTTTTCGGTGTAAATAGTATTGGTATTCCTTCGGCATCAATCGGAGCTAAATATCAGACTCTAACCGATCCAAAATTTTACATTAGAGATGATGATGATGAAGACTCCTTTTCTCTGTGGGTAAACCGTCAAACCCCTGGACAAACGCAGTATACTATCACGATGCGTAGCCGCCCTCGTTTTTCCCAGACGTTAGTTGGTGTGCTAGAAAAGGCGGCTACGCAACCAAGTTTTACGACCTTAGTACCCTACGACACAGGCTACCAATTCGCCTCTATTCCAATCGGCATGGAAGTGGCGTTTGACACGCCGCCGCCAACCAATGACCCGCGATTTCGCTTTGTTAAACTGACGTATAACGATGCTTACAACACGGGTTTGCTAACATCACAAACGCTTTCTGGTAGTGCGCCAGAGTTGGTTTCAACGGCGGTAATTTCAGCAGCGAAAAGCCCTATCAATGGGCAGACTATTTATCTTAAGAACACAATGGGGGTATATGCAGTGCCAGCCACAACGGAAGGAATAATTGCACAAAACATACCTCAACCAGCAAGGTACAGAATAGACAGTATAAGTCATGGGGTTAGCTTGCAAACTGGCCCAAGTATCTCTGGATTCATCATAACTAGTGCAGCTTCCGAATCTCAGATTACTGGTGGTTTAAAACCCCGCAGTTTTGGTGAAGTCTTATACAAGAGGATTTACTAATGGACAATCCAGAAACTTTACTACCGAAGTTTTTCGCCTTTGAAGATGCGTTAATGCTAGAGCATGTAGAAGGTGCAATCGAAATCACCGAGCAACAGTATAACGAAGCTTTAGCCGCCAAGATTGCAGGCCGCAAAGCGTTTGTGCGGGATGGTGAGTTAGTCATTTTCTCTGGCATTATGCGCCCAATCTGGAACTGCGAAGACGGTTCAACCAAAGAAATTGACGAACAAGAGTTAATTCCAGAGGGTTGGACAGACAAAGAGCGAAAAACCGCTTTTGATCGCTGGATGGATGGCGAGTGGGTAACGGACATCAGCGCAAAATACATCGACGAATTCAACCAAGTCGATAACCTGCGCCGTAGTTTGTATTTCGCAATGGTTGACCAGTTGGCCTCAGAAGCTAACATCAAACGCCTGCAGGGAAAAGAAGCGGAAGCCATTGAACTGGAACGCCAAGCCATTGCAGCCCGAGAGAAAATCCAGCTTGATCACCCTTGGCCTGTTAACCCTGAGGCGTAACCATGTGGCAAAACAACGCACTCACATGGCCAGCGTCAGCAGGCTCAATCCAGACCACGGCGGAATCAGTCACTCAACAAGTCGGCAGCACCATGAGTGCTGCCACTGGCCGACTAACCAACCTGCAAAGTGACGCCAATTTAGGGCGTCACCCTTTAAGCGCAGAAGCAGAGGCGTTACTCAACCTGCGCGGTGAGTTAAATACATTTCTCAATCAAGGCACTGTGCTCAGTGCAACGCCCTATCAGTTCCAAGTCGGGGAGAGGTTAGAGTCCGGCTGTTACCTAAGCCCAGCCAACGCCACCAAAACACTCGCTGCTAAACTGCGTGACCTTTCGGATACCCATAGGCCAAAAGGTCAGTTGTATGCTGTGGCAATCATGGTCAGCACACAAAGCCTTGGCGAGTTTGTCAGTACCTTGTCGGTAGTCACTCGCGCATTTCCGCTGCCAGAGTGGTGCCAGTGTTACCGCCAAGCCGAAGCCATGAGCAAGCAAGAGGCTGAAAAGCTGCACCAGCCTGCGGGTATAATTCAGCCACGCTTTAAACCTTATGCGCATTTAAATGCTAACCCGTTAAATGACTACTTCGCCGCGCAAGGGGCGCAAATCGCCACGCTTGAATCACTGGCCAGTGATGCAAGTCATGTGATCGGCAAGTTGTCAGCGTTGGCACAAAAGCGCGCTAATCAGTTGAGTGAAATCACCGCAACCATCAACGCGCTTAAATCACTGAGCGGCAGCGTGTACAGCATAAAACTCAGCGGAACGCCGGAGAGCATCGCCACCCAATTGGAACAAGCCGCCGCGCCAAGCACCTGCCCGCACACCATCGCCAGTGTGTTAATCAGCAGCCAACCGCAGCCATTTTTTGAGGAGTTATTATGTTCGCACTAGATGGACAGACGTTTAACATCAAAAACCTATTGGTGAACTTCGCGCGAGAGTTCAAAGATCAGGACATGAGCGGCATGGCATCGTTAACCGCGACATCCGAGCAAGGCGACAAAGCCGCAGAGCTCGAAATCTCCGGTCTCATCGCATTTAAAGACCTTGCTCAATTGGCACTATTGGAAAGCATGAGCAGCGCTAAAGATGAAAGCGGTGATCGCAAGGTTTATCGCGTTGCTAACGATGTGGCCAACGCCTTAAAAATTAAAAATGCCAAATTCACAGGCCACTTTTCCGCCGTACAGCAAGAAAACAAAATGGCGTGGCAGGTGTCATTTAAGCTGAAAGAGCACAACAGCGTAGCCGAGCAGAAAGAGCAACGCGGGCGAGCCAAGAACAAGCCGCAGCAAAGAGAAAACACGGCACTACAACAAGCACTGCAGCAAAATGCGGAGGCGACCAAGTGAAACTGACCAAGCGTCTTTTCATCAGCAACGAAGAATATGAGCTGGCGGATAACAAAGTCAGCTTAAAACTATCGCTGGGCGGCAAAGCCATTTTCATTGTGACGACGACAACACCGCCGGAACGGTTCGCTTTAGTGCGCTTTGATATTGGCTATGAACAGCAAACCGCCCCATTTTTTGAGGGATTCATTGATAAAGTCGAGCCAGCCAGTAATGGAGCCTTTCGGCTTATCGTGAAAGAGCTATCGGGGATACTTTCCAACCCATTGCCGATCAGTATCGAGCACCCAACAATGGCGGATATTTTCGCCATCATCACCAAAAAAACAGGGCTGGAATTTCGCTTGCCGGAGGCGGATTACACCAAGAAGGTGATCCCAAACTTTGTTAATCATGGGGATGGTTATCAGTGCTTGGATAAAATCGGCAAAGCCTTTCAAGTGCCTGATTTCGTCTGGTACCAAGATACCGACCAAGTGATTTACTTTGGCGCTTACGAGCACAGTCATTTTTACAACAAGCCGATGAGCATTCCGCACGAGTTCACCTCAAAGCAAAGCAGTAACAGCGTAACGTTCGCCCCATTCCCAATGCTCAGACCGGGGCGAGTGGCCTTTGATAAACGCATTACTAAACTTGAGCTGTTCGGCGATGAAATGACAGCATTCTGGACGGATGACGCGAAGCCAGCCAAGAAACGTGAACTGGATGACATGCTGCCCGAAGTCGCCGCAGGTTATCACTTGCCCATTTTCGGCAGAGTAGAGGCAGTGCGCGATAGTGCGACCGCAGGCCAAGTCGCTGACCCATTCCGCCCACGCTTCGCCATTGATGTGCAGGTACTCAATGAAGACATGCAGCCAGATGAAAACATCCCTGTTTACCGGTCGATACCACTGCCGGTTCACATGAGCGGCCATGAATCGGGATTGATGGCTTATCCGCTCGAAGGCACGATAGTAGAAATCGCTTTCGCCTACGGTCGCAGTGATCTGCCGCTTATCCGTGGCATTTATGGCCGAGATTATGCGCTACCCACCATCGCGCCCGGTGAGCAACTGCAGCAGCAACGAGAAGAAGTAAGCCGACGCATTGATGCCGCTGGTAACATTACAGACCAAACCGATCAGACTTTTACCAGCAAAGCATTCAAGCAAGCCGAGCACGCACACCAATACACAGGTGAGTTTGGGCAACACCAGTTACTGATCGATGAACATAGCTTAGAGAACATCATAGGCAAAAAGCTCATCGAGGCGTTAGGCGCAATCGAAATGCTGGCAGGTGACAACATAGAACTGGGCAGTTTAGGCAATATGCACGTAGCCACAGCCGGAGAACTGATTGAAGTGATCGGTAAAGTGCGCCGCAGTATCGCCGCTGAACATCAGTGGTTGCAATCACCCAAAACATGGCTTGGTTCGAAGCAGGAAAACGTACTAATTCTGCTGTCAGAACTGATGCAAGTGGTAAAGGAATTAGCCGACACACTCGCAACCCATACCCACGGCGGCGTGATGGCGGGACCTGCAGCCACCGCAGCACCAAACCAAGCGAGTGACATAAGCGATCACGGCTCAGACAGTGCTCAGCTCAAAGCAAGGCTAGACCCGATAACAAAGCAGTAGCCAACCAAACGTACCACAACGCAGCCTAACCGCTGCGTTTCTTTTTGCATGCAACGCATCACTTAACAGCACAACACCCCACCCAAGCCACACCCAAGCGCATACAGCCACGTAATCGACCCTTTGACCCACGGAATCCGCGCTCCTCTACACCCGCCCGCGCGGTTTTTGGATCACTTTTTTTGAAATTTTGGTTTAGCGAAAAACGCCACACACCATCGAAATGGCAATAAACCGCAAAACCTTATGCAGCAAGGGGGCTGGACGATACCGCAAGCCGTCGAAAGTGCCTTAAAACCACCTTTTTAAAATTTCGAAAATTGAAATTTTTTTCAGTTAATTGCAAAAATGACGATCAGAAATGATCATGTGATTTTTATTAAGTGATTGAAACATATGAAGCTTTGACGGATTCCGTCACGGTTTTAATGATCAGTCGCCAGCAAATGACGATCAGTTGATAGGCTAGCAAAGCCAAGCACAGCAAGGGATAGAGAGGATTTGACAGCAAAAACAGTTTTTCAATTTTTTACATGGGTTGAATAGGGTAGTGATAAAGAAAAAAGTGGTTACGAAGAGGTGAAGAAAAGCGGGATTTTTTCAGATAGGTATGGAGTTTTCTCTGTCATGAAGTGGCGGCAAAAATGGCGGCGTTGGTCGGTTTTGGTCGGTATTTATAGGTGTAAAACCTCAATTTTAGCTGCTTATTTAAACAATGGTTTGTTGTTATTTATATGATTTTAAATGATTTTTATAGTTTTGTTCTATGTTCTACGGCATGTCATCGAAGAGCGCGATGGACAAGCATTCTGGCGGTGTAGCAGGTTACCGTGC
>NZ_JHXR01000031.1 GCF_000621645.1 Vibrio cholerae ATCC 14035
AAGGTGTCATGTTCCATAGCGATCAAGGCAGTCATTATACTAGCCGTAAATACCGTCAATTACTGTGGCGCTTTCAAATAAAACAGAGTTTATCTCGCCGAGGAAACTGTTGGGATAATGCGCCGATAGAGCGCTTCTTTAGAAGTCTGAAGACGGAATGGGTGCCAACTGTGGGTTATCGTAGCTTCGCTGAGGCTCAACAAGAGATCACCCGCTACATTATCGGATATTACTGCCAACTCAGGCCACATCAGTATAACGGTGGTCTAACTCCCAATGAATCAGAACGATTATATTGGGAAAACTCTAAAACCGTGGCCAATTTTAGTTGACCACTACAAATCTTGCTGAGCGATTCACAAATAAAAAGTGGAAGAACAAGCTTTATCTTTATCCCATCGATGTCCGTTCAGCAAGAGGCTCTCGATTTGTAGCCGAAGCTGTTTGTAAGGCTTTTAATACTGCTATTGATGATGGCTTCATTGAATACGAACACAAATTCTCAATTGAAAATATTGATGAAATCACAGGTGGTACTGCATTCCGTGAGTGTGCTGAGTACTTAGAGCGGAATAATAAAGTCATGGTTGTCTTTTTCGACCAATTCGAAGAAGTTTTCATGAAAGAAGAGCTTTTCTCTCTATTCCGCTCATTTAGAAGATTCGCACTTGATGTTTCGGCAGAGAAGACCAATGTGGTTGTCGGCTTCTCTTGGCGTACAGGGATATTTTTAGGAGATGATAATCCAGCTTACGGCCTGTGGCATGACTTACGTGATCATCGCACTGAAAAACGCTTGAAGACATTTGATGAAAAAGATTCAAGAAAACTGATTTCCACATTCGAAGCAGAAGCTGACATTACCCTCACCAAGCCTTTAAAGGCACGCTTGATACAGCAAGCTCAAGGTTTTCCTTGGTTCTTGAAAAAGCTATGTATCCATCTTTTCAAGAAGATAAAAGAGGGCAACTCTCAAGAAGAGCTACTTATCAGCCAGATGCAAATAAAGAATTTGTTTGAAGAAGATCTAGATCGCCCATCTCGTGAAGTTGATTGTTTAAAATTTGTTGCTAAAAAGTCCCCTGTAGACAGATATGAAGCAACCAAAGAGTTTGGTGATAAGACGGTTTCTCAATTGATTTCTGACAGACTGCTAATTAAGACAGGTGAGAAAATCTCGGTCTATTGGGACGTGTTCAGGGATTATTTAACTACAAATGAAGCTCCAGTCATATCTTGGGCATTTATGCCTAACTACGGTACAAATATGTCTCTAAAGCTTATTGAGCTTATAAAAGATGATGCTGCTTCGATAGATGAGTTGGTTGAGAGGACTAGTTATAGTAAAGGGACAATACAAAACATTTTTATTGACCTTTCATCATTCTCATTGGTTGTTAAGACTAGTGATGATAAGTACAAGCTGAACTGCGATATTGACGAGATACCTGAAAAAGTGCGCACCCAAATGTTGGGACATACGATCTATAAAGAATCTATGTCTGCATTTAAAGCAGGCAACAAGTCGTATATCTCTATCGATGATATAGCTCAGATAACAAATAGCGCATACTCTTCCGAAGCAGGTAGAGCACATGATCAGTATGTAAATCGAATTATTTCGTGGCTAAGGTATTCAGGACTAATCAGCCTCTTACGTGACAAAGTTAGGGTTTATGATGCAAATAATTATTCCCCTGATTTCGGTGAGATAACAGGGGGCAGAAATAAATCTAGTCTATTCTTGGCTGCTAGCAACTTTGAAAATGCAGTGCTACTTATTGATAAGTTGATTAAACAAGGCTCTATCGAGCAATCTGAACATGGGGCTAGGAATGTTATTGCTGATTTAGTCGCTCTTGGAATTTGCCGAAGAGTGAGTGGTAACAAGATAGAGTTAGTAAAAACCAGCGATCCCGACCTGACAATTGAGCAACATCTAGCAATACAAGTTTTAAGTGCTGATACTGTAATACTGCTTGATGCGTTGGTTCTGAAATACGGTGATGACTTAAACACTCTTGTTGAAAAAATGTCGCATGAATTAGGTAAGAAGTGGAAGCCTGCATCGGGGCAGAGATATGTAAGAGCTTTATTGCGTTATCGTAATTTAGCAAAAAATACGATAGCAGCAAATATGGAGAACGACTAAATTAAAATGTTTAAAAGCAGCCCAAGTGGATTAGTCTGGATTCGACCCGCCGCTCCCAAGTCATTATACAATCAAATCAGATTTGGCTGGTTACCCTAACCTAACTCATTTCTGTCCAGAACCTTCACAGATGGCACTTCGAAACTCAGAAGTGCCCCAAAATGTTTTAGGTCAGTTTTTCTGTACAGCATTCATTTTGGTATTTGACTTATTTTTCCTTATGCCAAAACTCTAGCTATACGGCCAAATTTGCTCAGCCAGTAGACTATATCTACGTATATCAAATCGATGTCTTTGTAATCTCTACACCTTCCCCACAATTTAGCACACAGGTAATATGATACAATCATCGTATTGTGCGGTTTTGCGGATACATAAAAATGGCAGAGTTGTTTTATCAAGGTAGCAGTGAAATTGATCGAAAAGACTTAGAGAGTCATTTGTCCTCTTTGTGTCAACTAGAAAACGTAGGGGTATTACTTGGTGCAGGCGCTTCCAAGAGTGCAGGTGGTATGGTCATGAAAGAGATTTGGTTAGACTTTAAATCTCGAAATGAACCAATGCTTCCGATATTGAGAGATCAGTACAAACTGATTAGCCAAGAGGAGATTGATGCTGGCTCTGTCAATATTGAACTTTTGATTGATGAGGTGCTTAAAAACAAGAGCGTGATGGATACTTGGCAGCAAGACTCAACTGCTTTGTTTAATGTCTTGGTTGAACTATATCGCTCAGTAACCAAAGCTGCCTTATTGGTAAATTCAGACTTTCCTGAACTTCACATAGGGAAGAATGAGAAGTTTGATAAACATAGAAATTTACTAGAAAAGCTGCTGTCAAATCGCCAACCTGGTCAAGCTGCACCATCCATTTTCACTACAAATTATGATTTAGCCATAGAGTGGTCAGCAGAAGAGTCAGGGATCAACCTCATAAATGGCTTTTCGGGCATTCATTCAAGAACCTTTCAACCTCACTCCTTCGATTTAGGGTTTCGTAATATAAACGCAGTGGGAGAAGCTCGTTTCGGACATTACAACATGTACCTATACAAGCTTCACGGTTCATTGACTTGGATTCAAGATGAAAGCGGGGAAGTCATCGAATGCACTAGTTCAAAAGCTTACCAAGATTTCATTAACCCTCTGATAAAAAATAGTAATTTCACTGAGAATCAACGTCTAATTTATCCTGGAGCCAACAAGTACCACCATACAATTGGTTTTGTATATGGTGAAATGTTCCGCCGATTTAGTGAGTTTTTGACTAAACCACAGACCACTCTATTCGTTAATGGTTACGGTTTTGGAGATTACCACATCAATAGAATTATTCTTGGCGCTTTACTTAATCCATCTCTTCATATCGTTATCTGCTATCCAGAATTGGCAGAGCTTTGTGCAAACAGTCAGCTTCAAAATGGATTGAGTCAAGCCCAACGATGCATTGATAAAATAAGAAAAATGAAACTAAATCAAGTCACAATCATAGGCGGCACTGATGCTTACTTTGATAACTTCGTGGATTTGATTCCAAAACCTGTTTTGTTCCCTAAAAATAATGCAGCCAAAGTGATAGCTGAAGCTATTCAAGACCTTGGTTCAAGTAACAATGGGGAATAGGCGATGAGCTACAACGATATGTCCCAAATAGGATACGTAGTATCTCTAGAAGGCACTAAAATTCGGGTAAATCTGTTAGATAGCCATAAAGGACAACTAGCTTCACATAGAGGTGGAGTGAACTCTGTGTCTCAACCTGGAGACTTAATAGCTTTTGAGGCAGGTAGGCATCTGATAGTAGCACGTGTGACCGATATGTCCTTTGTTGAACCAGAAAAAGCACATGCTACTAAGTTTGGTACGATGAATGTATCAGACATACCGTTAAGACAATTAGTTTGCCATGCTATTGGGCACATAAAATCAACCGAAGACAGACTGCACTTTATTTCTGAAAACTGGATGCTACCTCCTTTAGGAGCTAAAGCTCTTCCACTAGATAAAGATCTCTTAAATATTGTGTTTGGCATATCAGAGGAAGAACTAAAATTTTCCTTAAGGCTTGGCAGCGACGCCAGAACCCGTACAGTAGAAATTCGAGCGGGTGTAAATAAGTTGTTAAGTAGGCATTTAGCGGTACTAGGAAGTACTGGGTATGGCAAATCTAACTTCAATGCTTTGATTACAAGACAGATAGCAGAAAATTTTCCGAGTTCAAGAATTGTAATCTTCGATATTAATGGAGAGTACGCCCAAGCGTTTGAAGGCTTGAAAAATGTGCGGCAAACCGTATTAGGGGTAGGCACAAATATTGAGTCTGATGATGTGTTCTCAAAGGAGCACGTTAACTACCATCGGATACCTTACCAGTCTCTTGGCTGGGCTGGTTTAATCAAACTACTTAGACCGAGTGACAAAACACAATTACCAGCACTACGAAACGCACTGCGTTCTTTACCTTTTGTGAAGACAAATCCAGCCAATCCGAATGAAATGTTGGTAGAGCAATATGATTCAAGCTCTGGTATTACAAATAGTTTCGCCCTAGTAGATGACTGTAGTCCAAACAATCAAGCTAATTTAAGCTCCTGGTTGAATGTTCTTCAACAACAGTATGTAAAGAGGCAAGTTCAATGGCCTCCGTTCAAGGCATTAGCCAACTTAGTAGCAGAATTTGGCTGTGTGGCTGCGAGTCGAAATGCTGGTTCAAGTGAAAGGAATGCTTTCAATTATGGAAATGTTCTACCTCTGATTAAAATTATCCAGCAGCTTTCCGAAGACTCTCGTTTTACAGAAGTATTAGACACAACTGGTGGGCAAAGCATAAATGCAGCGAAGACTTGGGACGCTCCTCTACAAGATGAAGTTGACTATATTTTTGGTAAACCAAAAGGAACTCCTCAAGATTGGAATGTTCACATAATCAACTTGAAAGGACTAGCTGATGATTTATCCCCGTTAGTTCTAGGCGCTCTTCTCGAAATGTACGCAGAAGTACTCTTTAAGCGTGGGCAAAATAATAGCTACCCAACGTTACTCTTATTGGAAGAAGCTCATCAATATCTGCGTGACCCTTATGCTGAAGATGCAAATCAATTAAAAGCTTATGAGCGATTAGCTAAAGAAGGTCGCAAGTTCGGTTGCTCATTACTAGTTAGTACACAGAGACCATCTGAACTTTCTTCTACTGTTTTGGCCATGTGTTCCAACTGGTTATCATTGAGATTAACTAATGAACGAGATCTCAATGCATTACGACATGCTATGGAAAATGGAAATGAAACTGTATTAAGCGAAATATCTGGTTTACCTAGAGGAGATGCTGTGGGATTTGGCTCCGCATTTAATATTCCAGTGAGAATGACAATTGATGAGGCAGTACCTGGCCCAGCCTCAACAGATGCCAATTTTGCTGAGGTTTGGAGTGATGGGTAATCATCAAGTTGATTGAATACTAGAACTAGACTTTTTGCTAATTACCCAAATTCAGCTTATCCGAACCAGATGGTGTAGAGCAGTAAATCTAAGTCATTTCTGTCCATCTTCGAGCTAGCTGATTTGGCTAGCTCAGATCTGCCCCAAAGCGAGTTACAATCAGGGGCAAAAAAAATTATTTACAGGGTCGCTAGATATCACACATTTTTTGAGTCAGTCTTCTACTAGACTCCATCGGTGTTTGTGTACAGATGCATACTAGTTATGAGTAACGAATCCCAGTTCACCAATGGAGTCCCTAACAGCCGCCATATCTTCTTTAGCGAGTAACTCGTGATCTAAAGCCAATACCAACCTCTTCTTGGCACGAGTAAGAGCGACATAGACCTTTTTCCATTCTTTATTAAATCGGTTTGCTTCGCTAATAGCATTTTGGGTCAAGTATTTTAGGGTATTAGAGCTAAGTATGATTACACACACATCAGCATCCAATCCCTTGATAGATTCGATACTTTGGACTTTGAATTGAACGTCATGTCCCGTACAAGAATTGCACAGCTCAAGTAATTGGGCTAAGTGTTGTTTACTAAGTGTCAAGCCATGACTGGTTTTTAGCCTATTGATAGCAATTCTTGCACCGACTTCGGCGACATCGTCCATAAAGTCAGAAAAAGCTGCTTTAACAAACAAAGCTTTGTCTTTCTTGTGGTTAGAATCACGAATCATTTCCTCGATCTCTCGTGGGAATGCGTGTTTGTGTTTAGACGAAGTGGTATAGCGACCATTCTTTTTGTCGATACAAACAAGTTGTTTTGTATCTAAGTAGTTCGTTAGTAGCTCGTCATATCGTCCGTCCGTCGATTCAATGTACATGAGTTCACCAACCATTTCTGATAGTGACTCTTGTTGTTGACCTTCATAACAGAAGCTGTTTGAGACCGCTAGTATCTCTGTGGGTACTCGTCTGGTTTGATTGTTGATCGGTAGTATAGTCGCGTATTCTTTTGGAGCTACTTTTCGAACGAAAGCATCAAGATCTTGGGGAAACTTGATGGCTTGTTTTGGATCTCCGATCATATACACATCAATATCGTTGCACCCTAGAACTTCGAAAAAACGGAGTGCATCTTTGTCTAAGTCTTGGACTTCATCGATGAATATCTTGTCAAAGCAGCTTCCTAGAATAGCCAATAGTCTGCGGACTTTTGCTTTCTTCGCTCTGTTATTGTGCTTGCTGATGGTTTCATCAACAATTTGTTTAGCGATGTTGTATACGCTCTCGGCATGAATGACGTTCTTATCTTTTAATCGTTTTAAGTGCCAGTTTTTGAATCTAGCATCGCTCGGTAACATCATTATTGATGCGTCGTTATACACATCTCCGAGAGTGAATGACGAGAATGGGTAGATGATTTCGTTTAACAAGAAGCTATGTACGGTCTGTATACAGAGATTCGACGGAATAAAGCCATGCTGTTTGATTATCTCTTGTTCTATCTTCGCTGTTGCAGAGTTTGTGTACGTCAGTGCAAATGTCTTTTTGTGACTAGTACAAGCTTCGATGTGCTCTATCAAAGTCTTTGCTAAGCCATAAGTTTTCCCAGCACCTGCACCAGCAATCTGTACTTCTATCATGATACCGCCTCGATGACCTCAGCGATGTGAGCTGGTAACTTGATATCCAGTGGATTCTCTTCATCAACCATCGCATCACATACATCAAGCATTCTTGCTGTCTTACCATTAATCATGTGCTTGGATACTGCGTCGAGGTCGCCTTCCATTTCGAATAAATCATTTAGTAAAGCTAGGTTGTCTTCTGCTTCTACTAAATCAATTTCAAGTGTGTAGTTTGTTGTTGTTCTTACAGTGACATTCGCATGCGCTGTGTCATAGGTATCATGTTTGGCTTTAGCCGCATCTGAATTGTCATAATCACGGACAACACCAATTTTCTTATTCTGGTTATCTTTGTTCAAGGCTAGCCATATATCTAAGAAAGTGGCGTAACCACGTTGACCAATTGGAATAATATCGATGTCGTTGAGGGCTGGTTGTTTAGACAGATAAGTGCTGATTAGCATTTCTTCAGTCGGCCCCTCTACGAGAATTACTTTGTTCGCAAACAGCAGCTTTAAGATGTCGAAGTTAGGTCTCTTTCTTAGGTAGTCAACTAGCTTAGTTGGAGTATCAGACAGACTAATTGCTTTCTCGCCAGTAAACGCCAACACATTAGAAAGCTTCAACTTGTTGATGATCGATGGGTTATGGGTCGAAATGATAGTTTGTACAAGCGAGCCGCTGTTGCTTGAGCTTTTCTCAATGAAGTCTCTTACTAAACGAAGGTTGTTAACGCTCAAGTGTGCTTCTGGTTCTTCTATACAGCACAAGTTGAATGTATCACCACATGACTTGTAGTAAGCAAACAGGATGAGTATGTAGATAAGATTTCGTTGCCCTAAGCCTTTTTGGTACAGAAATTCATTACCGTATTTCAAAGTGATGTTCGATAAGATGTTCTTCAAATTAGGCAGGTTAGGAGTGCACTCAAGCTGTTTGATAATACTGTCGTAATTCTCAAAATCGTCATTAGCTCCAATGACTTTGTCGAATGTTTCAGTCTTTTCAATAGCACTAAAGAACTCAGAGTAGGCTGTATTGATCTGACCTTTGTCGTCATCGTTGAGAGTGTTCATAAGCAGCTTGGTGAAAATGCTATTGGACTTCATTGAACTGCTTTCTGAGAAGTCATCTCGCTCTGCATTGATACTATGGATACTGACGTGTTTTAAGTCACTGTATGCGATAGGCTTTTCGTTGTTCACAGATACGACTTGGTAGTCGTAAAGCTCAACGGGTAGAGTAAACCAGTTAATATCATCTAAAGTCTTACCAGCGAGCGATTTCTTTACAACCTCAAGCAAGTCTTTGTCGTCTTTAGGCTTAAAGTCGTATCTAATTTTGTATGTTTCTTCGCCTCCATCAGCAACAATCCACTTAGCCAACAGAGCTGTTTCATAAGCATCTTTCGGATCTGCGAACTCTACGGTTACGGATACTTTAGGGATCTTTGTAAGCTGATTATCTTCAGTGTCATCATCGACAACAGACTTTAGAAAATCAATCACGGCATCTTTGTTAATGTCTGAGACACTCAATCGCTTCTGGTTGAAGTCTATTTGGTTGCCGCTTAACGGTAACGAAAGTGCGGTGAAAAAGTTCGTCTTACCAGTATCGTTTTCACCAATGACAACTGTTAGCTGCTGAAGCTGTGCTTCGAAAAAGCGGAAGCTGCGGTAGTTTTTGATCGTTACCTTTTTGATGTACATAAGAATTTCCCTAAAAAGCACACAAGTGCATATGCCACTAATATACTACAAGTCATGTGGTTACTGTATTGTTCCAACTACTTGTTGGGGCCTAAGTGTGATCGCACGTAACTCGGAAATGTCCAATTGTGTGTAATTCAAAGTAAAGGAGAACTGCCCATTACGATCTCGAACTTCGTAAACAACGCTATTGGTCGAGATTCCATTCCCCTCACATCCAGATAAGCAAAGCCCTTAGATGAAAGAGCTTCGAAAGCATCAGTAACATCCTTGATACTACGCCCACTCATTTCAGCAAGTTCATCAAGATTGTTTGGCTTCTCGCGAGCAATCAAATTCAACAGTTCAACATTTTCGTTAGACAAGAGTTGTGAAAGCGCAGCCAGTGACTCAAACAAAAATTTTGGGTAAGGTTCTTCAGGCGTCACTTTTCCTTCTGCAATGCGAATCATGCGCTTACGAGCAAGCTCTTCTGATAGAATGCCGATTTTTGCTTTCATACAATCCTCACTCCTAATAGTCGCCATCTAAATCGACTGAATAATCACCGACGATCACATCTAATTCTTTTTTCATTTCTTGGGAAGGAGCAATCAACAGAAGTGGTTCTCACACGAAGTTTCTGTTAGTCCACTGATCTTTTCTTTTTCGCGCTTCATTGCTGGATACTCCCATTTTTTATTGACGCAATCACTTTTAATAAATCGGCCGTGATTGCTGAACATTTGTCATTCATAAAAAACGTTACTTCATCTCCAAATTTCATCGTTACGATACCGCTTTTATCGACACTTAACAGCGCGAAAGACTGCTTCAAGTCGAGAGTCGTGTTACTTCCATTGGTCGTGGTTTCAGCCATATTTCCCCTCACTGCTAACGAGTATGTTTACAACACGGGCAACCATTGTTACACCAGATGTTTACTTAATTGTTCTGTTTAACTTTTCAACGATTTCAGTGGCATGTTGAAATATTGCATCCTTTACCAACGCAAACTCCTGTCCAGGGAATCTTTTGTCTATAGAACTCAGTGCGCTACTAAATTGAGCGAGAAAGGCATAGAAGATTTCATGGCATTCAGCATTACTGATACCGAACTGACTCGCTGTCTGCTCTATATGCCGTAAGCAAATCTTGCTGATATGGTATTTGTATCCTCGTGATGCTTGCAGTCCCATTGCTAGTTTTAGCTTGCGCTTATTTAACCCTGTAGCACTGACAGCAGGGTAAGCTGATAGCAAATCGTAGAACGGTGCAAGTTTATAGTATCCGCCAGTATCAATATGCACGGAAAAATTCTTGAGATGACCGTCAGTGGCACCAAGAAGGCACTGTAAAATCATGAATTTAAAAAAGTCATGATTGTTCGCCTTGCTTTGCGCAGAGAGACTTAAAACATCAACAATTTTGGAGACACTTAGGTTGTTCTCCGATTGATATTTTTGATGTTCAGGTACACCCAAAATCTGGCAGAAATCTTCTTGGTGTCTACGAGTCACAACTCCATCACCAAAACATCGGTCGAACCGTTTTACTGCAAGGGCTTTAGTTCCTGATTCTGCGGTTATTATCTCAATGTCGGGGACTTTAAAACCAAGTTCCTTTGCTATTTGAGTACAGATGAATTCATTCTCAATGCTGCTACTCATATCTAGCACGGAGTTACTTTGGGTAATCACATCCATCGGATACTTAACTATGTGACTACTGAACGCGGTTCCCTGTGGGACATACCACCTACCATTTGTTTTCATCAGCGTGGTTTTTCTTTGTGTACCAGATATACATGGCCTGTAGTCACCAAAACATGGAAGAAATGACTTACGCTGAGTAACGAGTTCATTTAATTCACTTGCCGAGATCTCTCGATATTTCCACCCTATCTTTGGCGGCTCCCTACTCTCAGTAAATGAAATGCCGCCCGTGCAATCGTGACCAACTTTTGAGAGTAAAGTGAATACATCGTTGGATTGCACACCCACCGACTGAGCAAGACTGAATCGTTCTTCTTTCAAGTCAGGAAGCAGGTTGTGAATAAAATTCAGTGCGTAAAATGATGCACATTCTCCCTTTACGAGCGGCAGGCTTAACGAAAGCGGAAAGGCTGAATCATATGCTAACCACTCATCAGAGTATGAAAATGATAAGTTGGTCTTCGACTGTTGGACAAACTGCCCCACAAGCATGTTGTTATTTGTGGCATGTGCGTAAAGTATAGGATTATGCAAATTAGCTCCCACTTTCTTCTAGTTGGGCTGTGTTCTTGTAGAGGTTAATTGCATTTTCTACTGCCAGCATTTCGGCTTTGATATCCAATCTGCGATTGTCATGTTCTGAGATGTATTGTTCTATGCATGGCCTAAGCTCGGAGTATTGCGCACACAACCGATTGAAATGCTTCCATGCCCTTTGATGAAGAGAATTGGACTCTGACAGCTCTGACTGTTTATCTTGCAAAATCGTCAAGAGACTTTCTTTTTTGAGGGAAAGGTAATTGGAATCCTCACTGTAATTATCGTAATCAACAACCTCCCAATCGGTATGGTTGAACATAAAACCTTTGGAAAACTTCTCATCGCCGCGTTTATCGAAGCCGCATGAGAGGATTGCGCCGATAAGCGACATTTCCTTCAATTTTTTTTCGACGTATTCATCTGATAAGTATTCTTTCTCATCACAGTCTATTGGAAAGGACTTTAAGTCATTGGCAGAGAAATGTTCATTGTAATAAATGGCGAGAAATAACTCTTTTCTGATCTTTACCTTCATGTGTTCAAAAAACGGTCTTTATTGATGGTTTTGAGGATTATAGTCCGTGGAGTTATATGCCGCAACTGTGCAATTGTTCAACAAATTAATTTCATAAATAAAAAACATGAACAAGAAGCTTGCAGCACTTGTGGGCAAACGCATTGCAAAAATGAGAAAATCCAAGGGGTTAACTCAAGATAAACTCGCGTTGCTCGCAGAGATAGATAGAAGTTATGTGGGACGCATTGAGCGCGGTGAAGTCAATATCACGGTTGAGAAGCTGTATCAGATTGCGGACACTTTGGGCTGTGATGTGAAGGAACTTCTGCCTTAATGAGTTAGGTTTGTATGTGGTTTGGACTGAATCAATTGGAGTGTATTCTAGGGATAGGGCTGTTTTTCACAGCTATGTTGCGGAGAGTTCAATGACCACGAAAGATCATGGGGCAATCTCATCTCTACTCTCTGCTTTTTGGCTACAGCGTATTAGCTAATAGAGTCAGCGAAGGAATCACTGACTCTA
The DNA here is from genome assembly GCF_000621645.1 of Vibrio cholerae ATCC 14035. GTDB lineage: Bacteria > Pseudomonadota > Gammaproteobacteria > Enterobacterales > Vibrionaceae > Vibrio > Vibrio cholerae. The sequence goes on from NZ_JHXR01000031.1 coordinate 12,193, forward strand.
GGTTGAGTTCAAAACGCGAAGAATATATCAAGCGAAATAAGCGTCATAATGTGGCTTATCATTCGTTTCAATAGCAGTGCAGATTATGTCCCAAATAGCCGCCAATTGTGGCTGTACGGCTTCAGGAAGTTGTGTACCAAGCTCCATCGACTTCGCATGGCATTTTTCATTCATGTACTCATACAAGGCGTTTGCCTTCACTTCAGCGTTATCAATACCTTTCAAAAAATTAGGGGCGATATGATCTGTCCCTTGCTTTCTGAAATCAGTCAGGTTAAACCTGAACGAAAAATACACTTCCATTATTTTTCTGATATACGACTGAACAGCAATAGCGTCACAGTTTTGTGGTTGCGTGACAGCTTCTTTGATTTTACTGATTAGATAAGCGTATTCAGACCTATGGTTCTTCAATAAGTCAGGCAACTGGTCAATTTGCGAATGATCGCCTTTACGGTTAATTAAGAAGTACTGCGAACGTTTTTGGTTGCCTTCTTTTGCACAATAGTAAGACATCCACTTCTTCACTATACCAGTGATCATTGAAGATGCTTGATTTCTCATAAAATCAGGATCATGCTACGCTCCATGAAAATAACACTGACTCCCCAACAGAAACTACAACTCGAAGAGATGCACGATTCCACTCGTGATGGTCGAGTACGTGACCGCATCAAAGCGGTCTTACTTGCGTCTGAAGGTTGGAGTCAGGCGATGATTTCTTAAGCTCTTCGCATTCACGAATCGACTGTTGCACGTCACCTCAGCGACTACGTGCTTTCTGAAAAACTCAAGCCTGAAAATGGTGGAAGCCAAAGTAAGCTTTCTGCTACCCAAACCATGCATCTAATCGAGCATTTGACTGAAAAAACTTATTTCCATACCCATCAAATCGTTGCTTACGTCGAGGCTGAATTCGCCGTTCGCTACACAGTTGCAGGCATGAATAAGTGGTTACATCACCACGGTTTTTCATACAAAAAGCCCAAAGGTGTACCGCACAAGCTAAAACCTGAAGAGCAGCAAGCATTTATCGAGTATTACAACGAGGTGCTTAAGTCCAATGATGCACCAGTGCTTTTCATGGATGCTGTTCATCCGACTCAATCAACAAAGCTCAGCTATGGCTGGATCCGTAAGGGGCAGGATAAGCTTATTGAAACGACAGGTAGTCGTACTCGAGTGAATTTAATCGGTGCTCTACCCCTGAAAGAGATTAGCGACACGATCACCGATACTTATGAGACGATAGATAGCGAGAGTATTGTTCGCTTCTTTTGGAAGCTCAAGAAAGAGTGTTATCCACTAGAGCAAACCGTGCATATTGTGCTTGATGGCGCAGCCTATCATCGGTCAGAAATGGTGAAGAATGCGGCAAAAGTGCTCAATATAGAGCTTCATTACTTGCCACCATACAGTCCAAACTTAAATCCGATAGAGCGGCTTTGGAAAGTAATGAATGAGCATGTGAGGAACAATGTCTATTTTCCCTCCAAAGCAGCATTCACCTCTGCTATCAAAAAGTTTTTTGATGTGACGCTAGCAGAAGTTGCAGGCTCACTCGCATCCAGAATTACGGACAATTTTCAGATATTGAAACCTGCATCTTCAAGTTGAACGGGTATATATTGGCATCGTTGCGCTTTACTGCATCAATATATTTTTCAACATACTTCTGAAATTGACTGGTTATATGTTCTTCTTTGCCGATGAGTTTTTTACCAGACTTCTTATTTCGTAAGACAAATACATCATCAGTAACATGGCTATCATCTCTGATTAAGAGTGCCTTTGAGTAATCCAGCCCCATGCCTTTGATGGTTCGATCTTGGCGGTTCACCTCTAAGATATATGAGGCATTGTGCTTGATATATGATCTTACAGGAATGGCGAATGTTAATCCGTTAATGGTAATTTTAACAATGCCATGACCTCTGGTTTTACTGCTATTCCATGTGCCTAACTGACTATCAAAATCCAAATCTTGTTCTACTTTGGGGTTGTCTACATAGAAAGATTGATCTAATTTTTTTAGTTCCATATCCGATCCCATATACAAAAAAACCCTGACTTGAGTCAGGGTTTTTTTGTAGATAATACAAGGAATTTAGGTTTTTTACGTGGGGATGTTCCTACCGCCACAACAAACAAGGAATTTGGTGTTTTTTACGTGGGGATGTTCCTACCGCCACAATCTACACTTATGCTTTAGTACTCGTAGCCACTGCTGTCAAGCACTTTTAAGCCATATCTATCAGAGAGTTACTTTGATCAAATAGTCGTCGTATAACCCAACCAACTGATATGAATACTATACCAATATTTGATGTAGCCCAAGCTTTCTTTCACATCATTGTGATAAATGATTTTTTCTATAGAAACTGCGCCTTTTGCTATACCTAATCTCATAGCTGGCGTTTTTCCATCTTTCCCCTAAGGACAAAGTTGTAAAATAATCTATACAAATCAGCAAGTTTAATATACATGTCGGTCTTATATGGACTGTATCCATACCATACCCTCCTGCTATTCGTGCCACTGGAAAATGGTCGTTCAAACACGCTTACTCTACGTCTAGCCTGCATGAAGAATCTATCAATACCATGCAGGCTGGCATTGGAAACCAATGCTGCCAACCTTATATCATCGGATTTGAGAATAATGGCTGTGCAGCGAAGTTACTGCAAAAAGGGTTCTTGCAGAAATTGACCTGATGCCACCACTTGGTGCAGGGAGTATTAAAGTGTCTGAGAAAGATTTTTTACTCACAAAAAAGCCCCCATATACAACCATAACATACTGTATATATACCCTTCCTACTTGAAGCTGCAGCGGTGTTGGATGCATTCGTTCACCCCAATCACATAGCTTTATCTATGCTCATGGGGATTCACTCATTTGCCGCCCACCTGCAACTTCAAGTTGTTTGGGTATAAAGCCATAGAACAGATTGAATTGATAGAAAGGCTGACCAGCATTAGTCCTAGCACCCTTGAAAATACCGAAATTTTTTATCGATTTTATGTTTTTAAACATGCATATGCCCCCAGAAAGACCAGGGTATTGTACTACGTGTTAAGCGCTTTCCAACGCAACTTGTTTGTTATTCTTATTTGTTGGCGATTCAAAGTAAAAGGGAGCTGCCAATAACGATCTCGAATGTCGTAAACAACGCTATTGGTCGATATTGACCTCTAAATACGCAAAATCCTTAGATGAAAGAGCTTCCAAAGTATCAGTAACATCCTTGATGCTGCGCCCACTCATTTTAGAAAGTTAGTCAAGACGGTTGGGCTTTTCGCGAGAAATCAAATTCAGTAGTTCAACATTTTCGTTAGACAACAGTTGTGAAAGCACAGCTAGTTTATGCAAATTATATCTCCAGTGACTCATGTTGAAGGAGGAGTGTTTGCGTAATCATTGTTGCATGGATTGAATTGTCAATCATGATAAAATCTCATGTTCAACTTTATAAAAATTCAATATCTGAAATTAGTAATCATATGAGTTATCTATTACTCTAAGCTTTGGCAGGTATTAGCCGTCTATACATCCGATGCATACTAGTTTAACAATGTCAGTTTGCCATTTCTTAAATGGTCTAAAGGAATAAAAAATTAGATAGACCGAAAGTAAATGTGAAAAATTTAGACGCTTAATTGAGTTATGAGTGTTTTCATGTGGCTCTAAGTGTAATTGCTTGTTAATAAAGCCTTTTGTCCTCACTTGTCTAGTTTTTTTACGTTTTATTTCCCAACTGTATGGTTATGACGCGCAGCGGTAAGAGAGAACGAACGCTCAAACGACACTGCTTTTCGAGTGGGAAGTCGAGCCAGTAGGCCAACAGTGCTCTCAAGTCCGAAGACCTGCCAGCAACTGAGTTATGCAGTGGTATTGCACTCGGTAGGATTCACGCGATTTAGGACAACATAATGCAAAAATCAGCACTGGCGATCGCTCTAGCATCGCTGCTTACCCCTATCTCTTATTTACACGCCAACGAAGCACAACCTCAAGAAACGGTTGTTGTGACGGCAAATCGTTTTGAGCAAAAGGCCAGTTCAACTTTGGCGGATGTGGAAATCATTACCCGCCAAGATATCGAACAAACTCAAGCTAAGACATTGCCTGAGTTGTTACGTAGATTAACGGGTGTTCAGATCACGCAAAATGGTGGACGTGGTCAGTTAGCCTCTTTATTCGTACGTGGAACAAGTTCAGATCAAGTATTGGTATTAGTGGATGGAATTCGTTTTGCTCGTGCTGCAAAAGGAGCGGTCGATTTCAACCAAATTCCACTAACTTATGTTGACCGTATTGAGTATGTGCGTGGCGCTCGAGCTTCGTTATATGGATCTGAAGCGATTGGTGGTGTCATTAACATCATTACTAAAGCTCGTTCACAACAACAAGGCACAACCGTAAGTGCTGGACTGGGTTCATTGGATTACCAAGAACTCAGTATTGCTTCTGGGGTTGCGATTGGTGAAAAAGGCCAGATGAATGTGGCTTTGGGCACAGAGAGTGATAAAGGGTACAACGTTCGTCCAGTTCCTGGAGTGAATGATGGTGATCGTCACGGTTTCAGGTCAGATAATGCGTTGTTGGGTTACGTGCACCAATTTGATGAGTCTTGGTCTTTGTTTGCCAATGCCCGCGCTTATGAAAATATTTATCAGTACGACAACAGCTATGGTACTCGTGACTATAAAGAGGCAGAAAAGGATGACCTTTCTTTTACAATTGGTACTCAGTATCAAAGTGAACGTTGGGTATCTGAATTGCAGCTAACTACCCAGAAGCAAAAATCATGGGATTACACCCAGTCTAAGGGAAAATACTCGGACACATCGGATAATCTTGAACAACGAAATATCCAGTGGATTAATCGCTATTTGGTCAATGATGTGTGGACGTTCGCTGGTGGTGTGGACTGGCGAGACGAGTCGTATATTGATAAAACAGCGGATAAAGAGTTTGACCGCAGCAACACTGCTGCATTTGCTGTGGTTGCTGCTGAGTGGCAACAATGGCTGTTGGAGGCAAGTCTACGCTTTGATGATAACCAAGAGTATGGTTCGCAAACTACCCACAACATTGCTCTAGGGTATCAGTTTATCCCTGAGTTCGGGGTTAAAGCATCTTATGGCTCAGCATTTAAGGCTCCCAATTTATATCAACAGTACGATCCGTCTTATGGCAATGTTAATTTACAACCGGAAGACGCAGATTCAGCAGAGTTGAGCTTCTACGGCTTATTTTCAGGTATTAAATGGTCTATCACTGGCTATGATTACAAAATCAATAACCTGATCGATTACAACTCAACAACGAAGAATTACCAAAACGTAATAGGTGAGAGCAATATAAAAGGAGTTGAGTTTACAGCCGAGTTTGCCACTGGAATTGTGCAGCACCAGTTAAGTGTTGACCTCAAAGATGCCGATGATAGTAAAGGGAAAACATTACAGCGTCGTGCTGAGCATATGTATAAGTGGAATGCGCTAGTGGCTTTCGAACAAGTGGATTGGTCAATTGGTTACCAATATGTAGGTAAACGCCCAGATTTGGACTACAACACTTACCCCACTCAAAACATAACACTTGATGCGTATTCTCTCGTTGATACCTCAGTTAGCTACTATGTCACAGACTCGACGACTATTAGCGCTCGAATTGATAACTTATTAGATAAAGAGTACGAAACCGCCAATGGCTACCCTGCTGCTGAGCGCGCGTATTATCTTAATATTGGTTATCAGTTTTAAACTTAGACACTGTCTTTAATCACAAAAGCCAGTCAGAACATCTGACTGGCTTTTATTGTTTAATGCGTCATGTTAGTAGCGAGCCACCAAACTGACATTGTTAAACTCAGTGGTGCCATAGAGTGTAATGAAGTGGCGACCTTCTCGGGTATTCGGGAAGGTACAAACTTCATTATTGCCGTTGCGATAAGATGCGCAATCCCAAGCAAACGGTTCTGGCTCAATACCTAGACGAACATAGAGATCAAGATTACCCGTACCTCCGTTGGTCTCGATACTCAAGCGACGACCTGCAGGCACATCAATATAGAATTTTTTCAATTCACCTTGCTTGCCACTGATGCCTGTAACCACTTTACCATTAGTCAATTGGCTGTCAGGCTGCGGTTGTGGCTCTGGTTGCGGATTTGGCTCAGGATTCGGAGTGGTATTGTTATCGGTCAAACTATACAGCAGCTTATTTGGTGTTCCTTGAGTGTCGCTGACTTTGCCTTTGGTTGATCGGTCGCTAAGCAGCGTTTTGATTTGATTCGGAGAGAGGTTCTTATTCTCTTGTAAGTACAAGGCTGCGACACCAGCTACATGGGGTGAGGCCATAGACGTACCACTCATAGTCGTCGTGCCACCTTTATGCGACGCCGAAGTGACGTCAGATCCTGGTGCGAAGATCTGTACACAATTACCCCAGTTCGAGAAGTTAGAGCGACCATCATTATTGGTCGTTGAACCTACAGTGATACCACTTGGTTCACGTGCAGGGGATACTTGGCAAGCATCTTTATTATCGTTACCAGCAGCAATGACCGCCGTGACTCCTCTTTGGACGAGTCGAGCCACTGCTTGATCCATCGCCTGAGATATCCCTCCCCCTAAACTCAAATTGGCAACAGAAGGGCCGGACGCGTTTTGAGCCACCCAGTCAATACCACGGGCGATCGCTTCAGTTGAACCACTACCATCACATCCCAGCACTCGCACACCAACTAAGTTAACGTTTTTAGCTACACCGTATTGAGCGCCCCCGATAGTGCCTGCCACATGTGTACCGTGGCCTTGGCAGTCACTGGCATCATTATCGTTATCGATAAAGTCATAGCCGGATTTTGCTCGTCCACCAAATTCAGGATGGTTGAAAGCAATACCGGTATCGATCACATAAGCGGTAACGCCACTGCCATCATAGTTGTAGTTATAACTACGATTGAGCGGTAGATCGCGCTGATCGATGCGGTCGATTCCCCAGGTTACGTTATCTTGAGCCGCATTTGCTGATGCAGAGATGATCGGATTAACCGTAATAATTTGGTTTTGCTCGATATAGTCGACGTTAGGATCGGCACGAAGAGCTTGTAGTTGCTCAGCCGTTAGCTCTGCAGAAAAACCGCTTAACGCACTATCAAAAACATTTTTGATTTCGAGTGCATGCTTATTGGCTAATGCATTGACAGATCGTTGAGTAAATTGTTGGAAAGCTTGCAAATCATTACTCATGATTGTCGTTGGTTGCTTGAGTACAACAATGTATTGATTTTTAATGCCTTTCCCTGAAGCGGCTTTCATCAATGGTGCTAATTGTTGAGGAGATGATTTGCCAACAAGCTGATTGGGTTGGGCAAGTGCTGAGGTTGCTGCGACGGAAAACGTCGAAACAATGCATAAGCTTAAAAACTTTTTAAACATGATAAGTTTCCTTAAAAAGTGAATAAAAATGGTTGGGTCGTGGCTCACAACAATCATGTTGAGCACACCAATAACGATCTCATCCTTGGATGAAAAGAAGTTATTCATGAAAACTACTTATGTTTCCACGTGGGGAGGTTAAGTTTGTATTGTTCGTTTTTTGTTCTTCTTTTGTAAGATTAATGACAGGAAAGAAAGGTTCTTCTTATTGATACATATAGAATTTTTACTCTAATGCTAATGTGGTTCAGGATTAAGAATTGAAATGTTGGTAATGTGTCAAATAATGAATTTTGAATTAGATTTTTTAATGCTATATATCTGGGGTGGATTGCCTAATGTAGCAGCGAGAGTATGATTTCTCCGTTTTTTCTAGTTAGGTTGTCGCACTCGTGTCATCTCCATCTTTTCCTCGTGTTCTGATTTTCGATTCTGGTGTGGGTGGTCTTTCCGTATATCGAGAAATTGAAGCCCGCTTGCCGCAATTAAACTATATCTATCTGTTTGATAACGCGGCATATCCTTATGGTGAGCTGACCCAGGAAACACTGATCGCACGAGTTGATACGCTGGTTACTCGAATGGTTGAACAAGAGCGAATCGATCTTGTGGTCATCGCTTGTAATACCGCGAGCACCATAGTGTTACCCGTATTGCGCGCCAAACTCACGATACCTGTGGTCGGGGTTGTGCCTGCAATTAAACCCGCCTCCCTGATTGCTAGCAAGGCGATTGGGCTTATCGCGACGCCAGCCACAGTGAAACGGCAATACACTCAAGAACTGATCCGTGACTTTTCCGCCAACAAAAACGTTGAGCTATTGGGGTCTACACGCTTGGTTAATATGGCTGAAGAGAAATTGCGTGGTAAGCCTCTCGATCTCGAAGAATTAGCCAGCATATTGCAACCCCTGAAGAACACGATTGATGTCGCCGTTTTAGGCTGTACTCACTTTCCCCTGATTAAAGAAGAGATCCAGCAAGTACTTGGAGAGCAAGTGCAACTGATTGATTCTGGTTTGGCCATTGCGCGCAGAGTGCAGGAGTTGCTGGGAATAGAGCAAGCGGTTGGTGCAAAGCAAAAGCATCGAATTTATGCAAGCGCACCACCATGGGAGGAAAGTGCGCTGAACATAAAGCTTGAACAGTTAGGTTTTAATCCTGTTCAGCCATTTCTTCATCCGATTTAGGATCATTCGCAATGCGAACTTTTAACGTTCGCTGCATATATTCCTTTTCGTTGAGTGCATCAATGGCTGTTTGAGCTTGGCTTGCGGCTATCACCACAAATCCAAACCCTCGCCGTTTACCTGTTCGTTTGTCTTTCATTAAACGCACCGCAAAGACCTCGCCAAACTCGGCGAACAGCTCTTTAACGTGCGATTCATTGGCTTTATAGGGCAGATTGCCCACATAGAGTGTTTTCGTGGTGGAAGACGCCTCTTCATCTTCGCTTGATGAAAGAGTGGGGTGAGTAGAAAGTTTGCAAATTAAAGCCGTTGCAACCACACCAATTAGAAAAGCGAAAGAAGAGTGTAGAGTCAATTGCGATAAAATCCCGGCACCAATAACGGCAAGCAGGGCAATCCATAACATCGATTTGTCAGATTTCATATTGAATTACTACGCATCAGAGAGAAAGAAGATTCACGGTCTATCGATGAATTAACAAAATAGACACAGGAATCTTACGTATATGCTTGATATTTTTCCAATCGAATGGTGTGACCCCCCTCAAATGTTGAAATTTTATTCGAAAAACATTCCATTGTTGTCTTTTTGAGCGAACGATTTTATTTGTCAAAAAAAGCTTGTCATAAAACTCTGTCTCCCTATAATGCGCCCTCACTGACACGGCGTGAGATTCAAATCACAAAGTGAAAGCAAAAGAGAAGAAAAAGTTAGAAAATAACGTTTGACACTCAACTGAATAAGCGTAATATACGCAGCCCTAGCGAATTGAGCTTAAAAGCGATTTCGATAGGAAAAGCTCTTTAACAATATAAACCAATCAATCTGTGTGGGCACTCGTTGATGATAATCAAAAAGATTTATCAATGAACTGAGTGACCATTTGAATGAGCAATCATTCAGCACAGTCAATTCAACATTACTTCGCTTTTTAATTAAGCAAAGAATGTAATCAGTATTCATTGAGCCGAAGCGAAAGCTTCAAAAAACTTTTAATTGAAGAGTTTGATCATGGCTCAGATTGAACGCTGGCGGCAGGCCTAACACATGCAAGTCGAGCGGCAGCACAGAGGAACTTGTTCCTTGGGTGGCGAGCGGCGGAC
>NZ_JHXR01000032.1 GCF_000621645.1 Vibrio cholerae ATCC 14035
ACAAACTCTTCATCACCATTGCTGATATCAGAGCAAGCTTAGGCTAGTTATCCACTACCTTTAGCAAACTAACGCCCGCCTAAGGGGCTGGCAACAGAAAAACGCTACTATTACCACAGTTGTTACATAACCAGTAACCCAAGTTAAACGGAATTTAACGGAGAGTAGCTAAATGCGTAAACAAAGCCTTAAACCTGTTGTAGTCACTGCACAGCCTTGTGAGATCATTAACTTTGTAAACCACAGCAAACACTTGTCAATCAAGCAATGTGTGAGGTTACGCCTCTTAGCTGCTCGCCTAGAATTCCATCAAACCTCAATTTAATTTAGGAGATACTAATATATGTTTAAAGTGTTAATTCATGAACGTAGTAAAGACGTTAAAATTCTGCCTGATGGTGGGTTTGATTTAACCGTATTGTTGTTTGGTGTGTTTGTCCCCTTGTGGCGTGGACAATACAAACGTGCATTAAGTTACCTAGCAATTGTTATTTGCACCTTGTTTGTTGCTTGGTTATTTATTCCTTTCTTCTCCAACAAACACTATATCAAGGATTTGTTAGAGAAAGACGGGTATTTATTGGCAGAAGATTATACAGGTATTAAACCTGTAATCCCTGACACCTCCCCACTAATGATCATGCTGAAAGATTTTGTCAGTTGGTTTATGTTTATCCATGTTTTACTTGGTGTTCTTGGTTTATTTATATTAGGGGATTTGTTGTTAGCTGTTACCATAATCGCCCTGTTTGGTTTAGGGTTGGCTTTACGTTACCACCGTGCTTTAGCTAAACACCAAGCTATCACAAAGTATAATGAGGTGAGTAATGCTGCTTGATCAAGATTATATCGACAGTAATTTCCGCAAATACCACGTAAACACAATAAAAAAGTGGTGTTCTGGGGAGTGTAGAGGTTTGACGGAAGAGTTAGCCCTTAATTCTCTTGATGTGCTTTTGCACGTGGAAGATTCCACACTAACAGAAATTGCCGAATCTACAGGGTTAACACTAGAGACAGTTGCAAAGTTAAACGCAAAACTAGTGTTGTCATAGGGTTGGTTTTACAACTAGTTTTTAACAAGTTAGGTTAGTTTGTTTGTGTTATTATGGGGAGGCTTAACGCCTCTCCTTTTTATTAAGCGTGTGTGAATTTATGCCAAAACTTTACATATTTAGACGAGTATCTAGTAAACGCCAAACCAACAAAACAGGTTTAAAGATACAAGTTCGCCCTGAAACTGTAGAGCGTTTATTGTCTGAACATGGTTTATCAGAGGTTGTTGATCTTGGGGCTGAGGTTGCCAGTGCAAGCAAAGGTAAGCATATCGAAGAAGGGAGTATTTTAAAACGCTTTTTAATGAAATGTGAGCGCGGAGAAATTGAACAAGGGTCAATACTCGCTGTTTATTCCCTCGACCGTCTAAGCCGCCTTGAGAAGCTTGGACTGGCTAAGAGTCTAATCTACTTGCCGATTACAAACAACGGCGTGAGTATATTCGGTGAAATAGACAATTTCCTATACAAACCCCACGATGTTTTGAGTGAAATATTATCAAGCTTAGTGTTTGAGCGTGCAGCCGAAGAGAGCCGAGCAAAGAAAAACCGTAACATTGACAGTTTAGCGGCTAACCTCGCACAGTATCAGCGAGATGGACAATACACAACAAAACTGGGTAAATCTCCTAGTTGGATAAATCACAAAACAGGTAAGCTTAACGAAGAGGCTGTATTGTGGCGTGAGGTGATTAATTGTTATACAAGTGGACAATATAAAAACTTATCCGCATTGCATACAGCTATGCAATTGGCAATACCCTACAACACATTGAGCAAGGTTATTAATAACGCTCACAAAACGCTTATAGGGACAAAGGTTATTAAGGGTGTGGAGCTTGCAGAATTTTATGAGCCATTGTTAACACAAGAGGAATACAACCGTTTGTTGATTTATGTCCGACAAATGGGAACTGGTAAAGGTAAAGCTATTGCCACCACTAAAACCGAGAATATCTGGCTATTGAAGGGATTAGGAGAATGTCCTCAATGCGGTAGTTTGTGCGGGAGCTTCAAGAATGGTGCAAGTGTTAAAGATAAGGTGAGGTATAACTACCGATGCAATGCAGCCATAAACAAGCATTGTGATAGTCCCACGTATAACCTAAACCCTATAGAGGCTATCGTAACGCTGTTATCAGCCGACTATTTGCATGAAGTTAGCCAAAGGGAAACCAACACCGAACTAAACGCTAAAATTGAAGCTATGCAGGTAGAGGTTGAACGGTTAGAAACACAATTAGACCAAGCAACACAAGCCTTAAATACCTTTTTCAGCCCTGAGTTGGCACAAGCCATACCAAAATACCGAGAACAACTAGAAACCGCCCAAAACGAACTACAGACACTATTAGCATTAGCTTCTAACCACACACCAATTAATGAAAGCTTATTATCAGCAGAGATTATATTAGACAAAGCTAACCCTGAAAGGGTGAAGCTTGTTAAATTGTTGCAAGGTTGTATTAATCGCGTGATTGTTACACGTAAGAGTGTTAAAAAGGGTGACATACGATTTAACCCAAAGATTTACACAGGCTGCGATTACTCTCTGTTGTGCGTAAGGGTGGAATTTATAGATGGGAATATTAGGGTGTTTGATAGTGTGCTTAGGGACAACCTACGTTTAAATTTAAGTGTTAGCGATGGCACAAGATCAATTGGTTTAGAAAACTTTCATAGATTTAGCCGAAGGTTGAGAGAATACGATTTGATAAAATATTGTGTGATAAATAACCGCAAGCTGAAAATCACGTAAGAAAAAGACCGCCCTATTAAGGCGGTTTCTTTTATGTGTTTAGAAAACCGTAGACAGTAGTTGTCCATGTTCTACCTGTCTTAGGGTTAAGTAGTGTTATTGGTGTCTTAGACGCACCGAACCACTCCCCAACCTCACCACCAAAACCTAGTAATACATAACCCTTTTGGACACAATTCCGCTGAACCAAGATATGATACTGGTTTGGGGAATATTTGTAGCGACCACTGCAGGGACACGGCACTCTCTCATTGCAAACAAGATTACTTTTGGTTGATGTAAAACCATCCGGAAATAACACTTCATCCACACTACAAATAGAACACTCAACCGTGAATACTGCATTACGTCCACTAGTTTGATCGGTGATACCCGTTACTGTTAGTGTGCCGCCCTTGGGTGTATGAAACTGCTCCCCGATAAACTCACGTTGTAATCTCGTAATTTTCATATTTCCTTTCTCTATTCTTCTTTTGTTGTTATTTGTTATTTTGAATCAATCAATTCGATCATTAATTTGAAAGTTTCTGAATTGATAGCTTGCCAAGTAATGCCACTGCCATACGTGTTTGCTTTAGCTGTAGTGGTGGTATAAGCCTTGATAAAATTATGTAGTATGTCGTTGAAAATGCACTTATTTTCTTCTGTTAACCACCGCTTGAAATAATCATGATGCAGTTCGACAAGTTGTTTTATTTCTACAATTGTTTGTGGTGGGATAAGCGAGATTAAACTCATTCGCACTTGATTGCTTTGCCCCACTAAATCCTCTACACGAAAACCCAATGCATCCACAAAGGCGCAAGTAATATCATGGTATTGTAGAGGGAGAAGGAGGCGGTTATATTCGTCATATTCAAAATTAAAAGTTTGCGCTGTCATGTTCATAGTTCCTTATATTATTAAAACTTGGTTGATTTAAATTGACGTGGATCGAATGGTTTGGGAGGTGTATTAGGTGTAGTTGTTGGTTGTTGTCCACCTTCTACAGCCTCCACTGCTTGCACTTTCTTCAGCAATTCCTCTAGATCTGCAACAACCTTGCTCAAGTGTTTCTGTTCATTCAATACAATCTTGATTGCATCGGATTGACCTTTAGTTAATTCGATCTCGCCTTTGCAAGCTTTGATTAGTTGTAACATGATCCCGTCATAGGCTTTATTGATGCGACCTAGTGCCTTATTGCTACCTTTGGCAGCTTCTAGCAGGGTGTCGAGGTGATTGTCCAAGGAGGCTTTGATATTGTCGTTTGATTTATACACTGGATATACATTACTCATTTTTATATGTTCCTTATTATATGATTTCATGGAATTGGTAGAGGCGGTCGGTTTCTTCCGATAAGGTTTTTACAATACTGTTATATGTTGAACGAATTTTAGTAATTCGATTAACACTCAATGTTGTCCCTGTTTCCGCTTTAACGATATTTGCAATTGTGGCTCGTGGGATATTCAAACCACTTAGGCACACTACCAATTTAGTTACATTATTGGTGCGAGTTTCTGACATTAGTGACATACCCAAACCAATAATATCGTTTTGAATCTTACTTAAAATTTTACTGCTCACTTTATATAGTTTTCCTTATGTTGTTTGTTGTTAACTTTACAAGTTAGGGGGTTAACTTTACACCCATAAATTAACCGTCCTATAAGGGCTAGGTGAGGTTTTAGAGATTAGACGGCGTATTATATTGAGGATTATTTAGAGCTTGTTGTGGACGCTTGGAGAAGCGTTATATACCCCCTATACCCTACCCCCTAACTAAAACTGAGGAATTGACGAGTTTAAAGGGGAGTTGTGGATGTATAACAGGAAGATTTCCTACCCTTATATTATCATTATAGCATTTAATGAGAATCATTATCAATAGGTATTAGTAAAAAGGTGATAGTTTTAAGCCAATATTATCAACAAATATCTATCACCTTGTAATTATAACAAGTGATATTGTTTTAACATGGATATTAGGACTACCGCTAAAATTTCAGAAAATTATAAAAAATTTTATAGCAGGTAATAAATTGAGGGCTAAACCATTATGAAACCTAGAGATAATATCCATATGAGGGAGAGGGTGTGAGGTGGGGTAAGGTAAAATTATACAAATTGAGCAAGAGCTGCTAAGCCCACCCACTCCACCCCTTTACACTACTTATACATTTTTCTTGCATATCCATGCACAGGTGTATTTCTCCCCTATCGGGACAATAATTCCACTCATAATCAAAGATTAAATTATGGCGCACTGAGGTGTAATCTCTTACAACCATTGATACATAAGGGTTTGAGTGCGATTACGTGCGCCTATTATGCGTTATTGGTAGATATTAGAACCATTATGTTAAATGAGTGATTTCTAATATATAGGTTAGAGGTGTCTAGTTTGCATTTTCACAAGTTTACTGTCTGCAAAAGGTGGTAAAACCTCATAGATAACTGAGTAAATACTTGCACCAATTTAGTGCAATAAAAAGTAATGTAAGAATCTGCACTTTGAATATGATTCGCTGTAAATCTCCCACTTTTCACAATTCCCATAATTTAACCTAAATATTCGTGACTGAGTGTTGTATGCATACATATTCTTTGCATTTTGCAAATCATAATGATAACTATTTGCATTTTGCAAATATGAGTTTACACTTATGTGCGGCGATGGTGTTTGTGATTTGTTTAGCACCTCTTCTGTATATTATACATAACCTTACCCCCTAACAATCCTCTTTGCATATGTGTGGCATACTCCATATGTGTATATAACAGCTTATATGCTTTTCTATCCTCATTTAAACACGCTCAGAACGTCATTTAACGCATCTTATCACCACCTTAATATGATTGCCTTATGTATCATTAAAACCTCTTAGAATCGCTTACAGGAGCTTACAACGTGTTGTAGGAGCGTTTATAACAAGTTATAAAGTGCTTTTAGATAGATTCCGAGAATATACGGTAACTTACCACCTACCCAATCTCTTATATCTCCACTTATACGTTAGTATTACTGACGTTAGTATTACCCCCAACGCAATAATGCGTTTACCCACACATATTTGTGTATCCCACAATAACGCAACAGAACGCATTTTAAACGTGTTTACACACAACCCAATACATTCGTATGCCTTTGCATACAAAACTCAATACAGAGCGTTACAGAGCGTTTTACACAAGAAATGTGTATCCACACAAGGAATACTCCCACACACAAGAATTGTGTAATCCACACAAATAAAGAATTCCACACAAAGAATATTGTTTGCACAAAAGGGATAACCTTCACAGGTTAGACGAACACAACATACAAGGAGCATAGCGACACAGTAGGTTGTTTAGTGAGTCTTACCTATACACACTCAATAAACGTTAGTTTATGCAACACACAATGTTATAGCGGAGCTATTAAGTATGCACATTAGTTACGTAGTAACAAAGGATGCCCACAAGAGGTGCTTTAGCACTTAGACGAACAAAGTGAGTCTATTATTTGTAAGCGAAGCGCACACACAACCGAAGGGCGTAGGCGTTAGCCGTGAGGTGAGTGTTAACGAACTTATTACTTATAGTTCTCTTGTCTTTAAATCTTTACATGTAAAAACAAAAACAAAGATCTTTAAATCTTTTCTTGTGTGGTTCTTATGCACTTAGGAGCGTAAGCGAGTTAGTGCACACATAAGCGCAAGCGTTGTCACGTAGTGAGCACAGGCGAACGTAGTGTTATAGTTATGTGAGCTTATGCGAACTTAGTGTTATTTGGTTTTAAGCCTCATGGCGTTTGAATGTTTTAGTTTGGACGAAGTCCTTATGAACTAAGCGAAGCGTGTTCTTTATAGTTAGTGGGGTGATTTTCATACCTATAAAGTATGTTTATATGGATGATTTTCAGCCCTATAAGATTCTCTAAGCTTCTATTTATATGGGTGATTTTCATACCTATAAATTCATACAGTAGTACAGTTTACGGACTGCTTCCTACTTTCATCCTCCCGATGCACACGCGGCAATGTGCGCCGAGACGGAATATTTGCAGCCCCAGAAAATCAATCGCTTACCAGATTTGTTTAGCGTAGAGGTGCTAAAAGGCATCACATAATCATATGTTACGTTACATACCTTAACCATCTGACCGCAATTTATTGGTTTGGTGTTTATACGGTGTGCATATTTGCATTGGGGGTTGTTGAACGTTTTTGTTCAAATCATCTCACTGTCCATTGATTGTTGTATATTTTTCATGTTATAATGGTCATAATAACAACAATCATTGAGGAGCCAACCTTATGCAACACAATACCCCATACCTACCACACCAATCTCTACAACTACAATCGCGCCTAATCAAACTTTATCAGAATGTTGGTTTGTTTGTCCCTAAACTCACTTTTTGTTTTAGTGTAGACAATGCAGAAACAGATACTCACTACTATAATGTGTGGTTTTCATCCAACGTTGATGGTGAGTTGATCATCGGTGAATGTAATACATACGAAAAGGCGACTTTAATCGCCCAACAATGGCTTGATAACACAACAGACGAGGATTTACTTCACCTTGTGCAAAGTGTCTTATCTAGAGGCTATACAGACGGATTTAGTGAATGTATCGAAGGTGTTAGACAGGCAGACAAACTCACCAGTAACGAATTGCTTGTTTTAGAATGCCTACGACCTCAACTAGATTTTGAAGAAGGTTCAGAAAGTGGTCAGTATCCTTGGAGCAATACAGACATTAGTGACAAGACAGGCATTCACCGTTCAAACCTTCACCGTGTGCTTAAAAGTTTGGTTAACAAAGGTTTGATTGTAGAAGAAACCGTCAAACGTGATGTATGGGCAAGCTTGAAGAAGTGCGGCCATGTTCAGAAAGATGTATTGGTTTATTACCCTGTTGCTACCCGTGAAGAAGATCTTGAGGTGATGGAAAACTGGCACGAATGGCGAGCTATCCGACAAAAGGAAGCAATGCAGAAGTGGCGAGCGATGTTGTCTAGTTAATAACTGCTAGTTAATAACTGCTAGTTAACGAACACCGCCCAATTCTGGAACAGAACACCCCTAACACCCCCAACACAAAAAGATCCTGAATGCAATAAAAAAGTGTTGAAGTTGTCGGGCGGAACATGCTAATATTAACTTAGTGAGGCGTGAAGCACAAAAAGATGAATAATATTTTCAAAAAAGTTGTGTTTTACTATTTACTATGCTAGTCGAAAACTGCTATAATTAATACATGAGGTAATAAAAGACACCTTTTCACGGTAGTGACATACCCCTGAACAAACTTTCATAACACAATCTAACCTACTCCATACGTGCATTGCTTGCGATGAATCACACGTTGTGGGGTTTTCGTGTATCCGCAGGATAAGGAAACAAAACTATGAAATATGAAATTCCACCATCATTAAATTTGAAAGAACTACCACTAACAACACAGTATCAACTGAACCGCATGTTAAACGGTGAGATTCGCCCGTCAGCAATTCGACGTAATAAAGCTAACTACAAGCTTAAAGGTGATAAAGATAAGGTGTTCGAGAATGGTTTAGCCGTCCGACTATTTAACCTTATTAAAGAATACAACAATGTCGAAAGTGTTGAGAGTGAGGAGGTTTAACAGATTATGAAAATTCAATTAAAACACCCATACGATAAACTAGCGGGCGAGTTAGCAGATCTTACAGGACTAAGCCCCACTCAATTAACTATCCAACTGATGCAAGAGCTACAAATCAAAATTTCTGAAACAAATGCCCAAGAAGAGGCAAAGGAGAATAATAACAATGTCAAAGTTTTACCAAATTAATACAACACTTCTAGAAAGTAATGAAGCTGTAAACAAACAAACAGGTGAGGTTGTCCCACTTTCACCAGAAACAAAGCTTGTATATGCCTATATGCTAAATCAATATCGAATGCATAGAAAATACGGCAACCGTAGATATACTGAATCATGGGATAAAATCTTTACAGTGTGTTGTGATGTGGCTACGCAGAAGCAAAAGAAATTAGCCAAAGAACTTACAACACTAGGCTTGATAGAAGTAATCGGTAACAAAAACGCCTACAAGGTTGTGCATAGTGTTGAATCTATTATGGAAGCTTGGGAACTTACCAATTCAAAACTTAACACCTTCAAAGATCCTACCCAAACAACCAAGCGGAAAGAATCTAAGAAACAACGCCTCAATAAATGGGAAGAAGATAAGCGCAGCAAAGGCGAATGGAAGGATTTTAAAGAACCTCACCTAGAAGAGATGCAAGATTGTAACGGCGCAGAAAGCTACTTTACAGAGCAACCACCTGTAGAAGCTTACGAGCAAGATTACCGCCCTATCGCTGGTGATACCGTTAACTTTGGTGTATTAGCTGATATTGATACTTCTGGCGCACCAACGTCTGATCAGTGGGATTGTCCACCAGAAGATGAACCAGAGTCACCTACCCCTGCAAAGGATGAACCTCAAGAAGTTGTTGAAGTGGTTACGCCGCAAGTGGTGGAGCATGTTACCCCTGTAGTGTGTGGTGATAAAAGTAAACTGTTGAAGTGCTTCCGACCAAACACAGATATTAGTGAAATTGATATAAGCGGAAAAGGGATCGGATTCTTTGCCAAACCTTTACACTTGAAAGAGTGCGATAAAGATACAGCAAGGCAATATCTCAAGGCTATAAAAGCGTACTATTGGGATCAATACAATCCTGATAATGCAACGATAGCTAACATGGTTAGTTGGTTGACTTGTTCAGTATGCAGCAATTTAACTAACGAGCTAGGCTACTGCCTCGATCCTAATTGCTCTAGTAATAACCTCCCCTTCTAAGCTTACCCAATAAATCAACAATTTGAATGCACTACCTTAGTAAGGTTGGTGTGATAACTATTTTACTAATATGAGGAATAAATAATGTCATTTACAAAATCTGAAATCCTAGAAGCCTTGCAAAGTAACCTAGAGATTACAAATATCACCTGCAACACTGCAACATTAAAATTTAAGTATGAAAATACACCTTTTGAAATACTACCCTCTAAAATGTGTATTAAATCTAAGAATAAAGGTTTTGCAGGTAGCTACCGAACATTTAAGAGTTTATCGGAGTTGGTTCAACTAGTCAAATCTTGTGAACGTTTTATCCTTGGTGACGGCCTTGTTGATACAATCCCCGACCTACTTTACAAAGCTAAGGTTAGAGATGCTCAGTTTATCGAAGATTGTTATTACAAAGAGAGTGCCTACTACAAACTAAAACGAGAACTTTCAAACAATTCTGACTACGCTAAGAAAAGTTTTAAGGAGATAAAAGATTCTTGTGACGATTTTAAAAATTGGTGGGATAGAATTGACCTCCCTGACAACTGGGAAGATTTTAAAACATGGTGTGACACTAATAATTGCTCTACACAAATCGCACTAGAGTTAATCTTGAGAAGATTACGTTTTCTTCCTTCAGATTCAGGCGTTAAAGCGGTGAGATTTTGCAATATCTTCTATTGGTATAACGGCACATATCGTAATGCAAAAGGTAAAACCCACTACCAATCTAAAAACTTGTTACATGTGATCAGATTGCAGGATAGTTTCAATCCCTTAGAAGGAGCTAACATTGACGATTATTCACTCTTACCTACAGACAAGGCAACGTTGACGAAAGAAATTGCAATGTTTTTAAGTAATACTGAGTTTTATAAGTTAGATATGCAAGCTTACACTAAAGGTTATAAAGATAGTTATGTCCTTGACACCAAAGCTCTATAAAGCTTGAACCTACAAAGGTTACGCCGCTTAAAACCCCACACAACACGCTCTAACACAAACAAACACACTACCCCATTGATGCAGCGTTAAACGCTTCTACGGCTTTCTACGCTCGTTATTCAGGGGTATATAACAATATAAGGAACTAAATACATGCAACAATTCACAATAGACAGTATCACCCTTGCCGCCATGATTCGCATTTGCACAATCGAAACATTAACGGAAGCGCAGCGCCTTGAACTTATCAAAGCTCACTTACTCAATATTAAAACACCAACCACTGATGAATGGGACGAATTTTAAAATGAAAAAGAGATTACGAATCCGCAAAATTAGACGTAGCCGACTACGTTTTAACTATAAACTATTACAAGGAAATAAATAATGTACCAGATTGAAGACGGACAAGCGTATATTATCGTCAGTAGGGCAGAATTCGACATTTACACCGCTTTAAGTGATGCAGGTAAAAAAGAATATTTTGATGAGTTAACACACAACCGCCCTATCTATAGCTTGATCGAAGATTAAACAACATAACAACAATAAGGAAAGGAAAAATTATGAACATCCAAGACGTGACAGCAGCAATTGATCTTCTAACCATTGCATATGTGTTTATCAAATCGCATCCATATTACACCGAGTTTATGCAATATCTTCTACTAAACCAACAATAATAATAAGGAGAATAATATGAACCCAGATTATGTTAAGCTGAAACTAAAACAAGGCCAGATTGACTCCATTAATAAAAAGATCGCCAAACTAGCCAAGAAAAACACACCAAATGCTGTTGTTAAAAAGCTTACTACCCAATGCTTACAAGGTTTGCTGACATATGATCACGAAGTTAAAGTATTGATGGAGTATGTTGTAGCAAATGCAGATTGTTTTGTGGATGAACAGGTAAAGTGCGCTAAAAAGTATCTAGCAGCTAAAACCGCACCTTATCCTATTCTGTTCTTGATGGACTTTTATAATGCAGGATCAAGTGACGGCTGGAATTATAAAAATGTGCTATTAGGTATTTAACAAACTAAGAGGATTATTAAAATGTACCAAGTGGAATTTAAGACAAAAGAAGGTGCACGTTACACCGTGGTATTCACACAATATGTTTGTGCCATGCCAAATCCCGACACCTTGCATGTTACTAGCGACCGTTTCGATTTTAAAATTACCCGTATTAAAAATGACCGCAGTATTACTCAGGATGTAAATTTCAATTTAAAAATCGACGGTAAGGTTATCCCTGCAACCCAATACGTTGTAAGTGGGCAAAACAGTAAACGCACAAGCAAGCAGACGGATGTAATACTATCGAACTATTACAACTGGGTGGATTTAATTTAAACATTTTCACTTATGACTTGAAAATAGTTGTTGATAATGATTCTCGTTTAATGCTATAATTAATATGTAGGGGAGGATAACCTTACCTACTTTTGATTATATGTTTCTCCTTACATTCATATAATACACCTCTTCAAATTGCGCTGTCACGCAATCTTAGCTAACTGCTATTGCATACCCAATAGTATTCTCCCCTGTTCATAACCATTGTTAGCGTGGTGAGGATTCCTTATGTTTGTTGTTATGTAAATTAATAAAGGTGGTTCCCTTCTTCAACCACTTTTATTTTTACCATAGCATTCAAGTCATAAGTGTAAATTGTAAATTGTGAAAGGTCGATTCGACAGTAAATCGGCCACTTTAAAAACCCTATTACACTAGCAAATGACAGACTGTTAGCTGTAAATATTTTATAACAACAATAAATAATAATAATTACAAGGAAATACGAACATGCCTTACTACAGTAAAAATGCAGAACGTGCCGCTTTAATTGGTTGCACACTACAACAACTTAAAAAACTTAACGTGCAGTTTTTAAATATTAAATATAGATGCGGTCGATTAAAAGGTTATGAAACCTGCCAGTTTAAATTAGGAACCTTTGACGATTTTATTGAATGGATTGCCTCGCAAGGTGGATACAAAACAAGTCCTCACGGTCATGCATACCACGTCAGCCGCATCCGAGATCAAGGTGATTACGAATATTCAAACATCAGATTTTGTAGTCACGCAGAGAATTTAAGAGAGACTGCTCATTTTTGGTTAGTTACCGACATTAAAACCTCACGTCAGGAACTATTTCAAGGAAATTTAACAACCAAGCTAAAAGAATTATTTGATGTGAGTGGCTATGGTGCTTATAAAGCCGCTGAAAGTGGTCGTTTATACAAAGGCCGATTTAAAATTGACAAGTTAAGTATTTAAAAAGAGGAACACATGATAACCATTGAACTTTTAAGCAGTAAGCTTGCAATGCTAAGCCCAACAGAGCGACAAGCATTAAGGCTAATGCTAACCACAAACTTAACTAATAGTGAAATTAACAAAGAGCTAGGCGTTAGTCACAACTATGTTTACTGGCTTAAAAATGAAAGCCCACACGCTGAAACTGTGCAAATGTTTTTACAACTGAATAACAAATTTAAGGAAACAAAAGAATGATTACGATTAATTTAAAACTTGGTAATAGTGAAAGTATTACACGCACATATAGCCAGATTAGTATTGAAGAGTCTCGTATTATCCTTGATACCCCTACCTCAACAGTTAACGAGACAGTATTAAGTTTTGCAAATGGTGTGCTTAGTAGTATTACGGTGACGGAACCGAAGCAAGGGGTTAGCACAATGCCGCAAGCAACCACCCGTAGTGCCGTATATGCGACGATTAGTAACAAGGGGTTGGTGCTTAACTTTACAACATACGCCATATTAAGTGCAATGCTAAGTGGTATTAGTGCGAATGCCGAGATTGTGAAGGGTTTAAAACAAAAACCTGCACAGCAACAGGTTGTTAAAAGCGCTGCACTAGGTAAAGAAACACCGGAACAAACACAACAACGCTTACAACGTGCATTAGCAGCTAAACAAAGCAAACAAGCTAATACTGGTGTTAATAAGCAGCAAATTTACGATGAGTTAAATAAAGCTCGCAACCCTATCAAATCTGGTAAAGAACTAGCCAAAATTGCAAACACTAAACAAACAGAATTGGTTAAGTGTGGTGCAATCATGAAAGGTAATAGCGAATGGGAAGAATTGGTTAAATACCTACAAGGTGGTGATTTTACCTACGATGCATTTGACGCCTTTTCCGATGTTTTAAAAGAGCGTGATTATTCAACATGTCTAACAAAAATTCGTGAATTAGCAAACCGCTTAAACATTGTTAACGGTGTTATTCACCTAATCAAATAAAAGAATTTTGGGAGTGTGGTGTGTGCTCTCAGATGTTTAAGCAATACGCACCAAACATAACAACACAATACAAAATATAAGGAAAAATGAACTATGACTACTACTACCAACATTTTCGACCTAGCCGCTGTAATTGCAGAATACAAAGCAGGTTTCGAGCAATATAAAGCGGACAATAAACAATATAATGCTGATGCATACCGCCGCAAAATCGAAAGTATTAATAGCGATGCCGCACTAACTAATGGTGCTTACCGTGATTTTGCTTATGGTTCTCAACTGTTTGAGGGTGATAAAACCCTAACAGAAATTGCCGAGATGCTTAAAACACGCACCGCACAAACGGAACGAGAAGACGAACAAGGCTTTATTTACCCACACGTTGTTATTCAGTTTGTGTCCCCGATGACAGCTACACAATACTACGGTTTGATTGGGGAGTGTATCAAGCTAGGGTTTGAAGTGTGTCCAGACTGGCGCTTACATGTTGGAACTGGTCGCCAATTTCCCGCATGTCGATTGGTGCGCAAAGCTGAATGGTATAAGCCACATAACGAGAAGCTGATGGAAAGTCGCATTGCAGAAGCTGAAAAACACGAAGCGGAACGCCTGAAAGCTGAATACTTCAACGAACAGCGTGTGCAAGCATATGTGGAACAAGCACAACGTAAGTTTATGGCTGCACAAGCACAACAAGCCGCCATTAGCTTATCAGCCGCTATCTCTCGTGAGTTGTATGCATCAAGTGGTTTGAGTGATGATGACCTTGCAATCGTTAACCAAAGCGATGTATGGGCGTTTAATACCCTAGCCGCACAACTGCAAGAAAAAGACCCTAATGTAATTTCTGCAAGCTTACAATCACTAGGTTACGCAAAAGGTAAGCATAAACTTTCGGACGGTAAACAAGCTACCTTGTGGGTGAAAGATGGTGCAGATGTCACAGCACTAACCCTAGAAAGTAAGTATATTCAATAACTCACATACTTTAGGGGAGATTGCTCCCCTACAATAATAAGATAAAAGGAAATATGAACATGAAAATGACAGCAGAACAATTTAACGAGCGTTTAGCACACATTGTAAAATGTTGGGTGGAGTTTGGTTACGAAGTGGAAACTTGGGAAGAATTTTTGGCCGCTGAATTAAAATGTATGGAGTTTCAAGCAGAATTAGTCGCCGAAGCAGAACAGCGTGTGCAGTATGCTTTAAATTCTTTAAAAACATTACAACTTAAATAAGAGAGGGAAATATGAAATATAGTGACACCATTATTAATAAAACTTTTACAACCGATAAAGGCGATAAAATTGTAAAAGCCGTAACACTACATGCTATTAAACAAGGTATGTTGCAATTTAAATTAGCTCGCGTTTTAGCCCCTGCGATGGGCGGCGTAGTCGATGGTATGGCAAGCAAAGATCGCACCTTAATGTACTCAACAGTGTTTAACCTGATTGCAGCAAAAGCGACAGAAGAGTTGTTTGAGGAACTACAAACTCTACTACTAGGCAGTATTTTAGATAGTAGTGGCGAACCTTTAGAAACTGTTGAACGTATTAACACTTATTTTGCTAATACCAGTATTCACCAATTTGATCTTTTAGTGTGGTTGTTTGAAAAACAACTACTAGAACCCCTCCTTAAATCTTCTGCCTTATCTGGTTTTATGCCAAAACTTAAAACTATTGCAGATAACTTTATGCAGGAAAATAAAGAGGTGGAATAATGACCGACCTTTTCCCTATGCCAACGGTTAGTGTTATTGGGGAATGGTTGGAGGTAATGAGGGGTGATATTGAGGACAATATAGAGCAAATTTTAACGCTATACCTTAAACAATTTCCAAACACCCCTACTCAAGATTTACTCACAAAAACATTCACCTACCTAGATTTTATAACCGATACATTAACAAAACATCAACGATTGTTAACTATGGCAGAAAGTAGGATCGAAGAATTACAAACCCTACTTGCAGCCCCTGATATACCGGAACCTAAACGTGTCGAGCTAGAGAAAACCTTGTATAGTTTGAAACAACAAAAGCAAGGTGGCAAAAAGCAACAAGCTGTTACACGTTGGTTAACTAAGCATGGTGTTGAAGTTAGCGAGATCGAAAATTGGGCTTTATATATTAGTGCTGAAAGTGGTTTAACAGTAAACGATATTTATAATAAACCGTGGGATGCGTTTATAAAGCTTAATAACACTATCGCCGTTCGCACTATGATTAGTGAAGCAATTCAACATGATGCGAGGCATCAACAACAACAACAATAATAATAAGAGTGTAACCTATGAATTTTGTAATAACAAACCGCCAAAACTTTATAAAATTGTGTGTTGGTGTTGTGTGTTATTGGTTTTCTATCGTTACACTCTATTTATATACATTCACCTCATTACAAAACGCCTTTTTCCCCATAACAATATCATTATTAATTCACCTCAAAATATATAGGGTATTACACAAAAAATACCCTTGCATAAAAGAAATTAAAACTAAAGTAATTGTTAAAAAGTATATTGAAGAGGATAACGGGAAGTTAGTCGATTTGAAGGAATGGAAGGAACAAAAAGCCAATGATGAAAACATTAAAAAAGCGGATGATGTTACTAGCAGCACAAACCCTACCCTATTTAAAAGAACTAAGGGAAGATGAGACAGGTAATATTGTAAACGTTGATAATACCCCTAGCCAGTTAAAATACGACATTACAGCTCTTGAGGATGAGTTATATAGAGCATCCATTGCAACTATGCAAAATGATGAAGCTAAAAAGCTAGGGTTTGAATTTAGTGCAAAAGTGGATGAGGTAGCTAAATTACTTATTGCACAGAAAGATAATTTAGATCTACAGGAAGTTATTTTTGATTTTCTTGTGGAATTTCCAGAATACAGCGAGGCGTTTAAATGAGTAATGCAGGTGTAGTAGAGAAATTTGTCTACGAGAATATTATTGACAACCGAAAGGCTGTGCGTGGTATGCGTAAATTTGAAGAGATGACACGCAAATATAGCGCTAAAATTACAAAACTGTTTGAAGATACAGAAAAAAGTAAACAACGTGCAATTAAAAACACAGAGAAAGAAGAAGTAAAAGCCGCTACCAAGAAATTAACAGCAGAGCAAAAAGCCGCTGCACAAGCTGAAAAGTTAAAAGCACAAGAAGCCGCCAAACTTAAAAAGTTTAATGATTGGAAGCTTGCACAATTCCGTAGTGCTGCGTTTGAGCGTTTAAGCTTAGAGCAAAAGATGGAATTGAAACGTGTGTTAAGTGCAAAACGAAGTGAGGAGGAAATCCGCGAGGAATACCGCCAAACCACCGCAATGATGCGTAGAGAAAACCAACGCCGTGCAGCCTATGAACGCAAACAAAGCAAGATTAATAATAGTGGTGTTAAGGGTGGTTTAACAGCAGGTGCAACAGGGGGTGGTATTGTAGCCCTTGCAGGTAATCCGGCAGCTTTAGCGGCAGCCGCTGTTATTGGTGGTGGTGCGATGGCTATAAATAGTGGTAGCCAACAATTCAGGGACACCAAGGAAGGTGCAAACCTAGTAGGCTTGGATTATAACGAGTTCGCCCAATTAGCCAACGGTTTAATAGCTGTAACGGAGACTATCCCAGACGTAAGCACCGCAGCCGACAAAATTAAAGATTTGCTAGACCGTAGCGGCGAAGTTATGGCTGACACCGTGTTCGATAGTGATAAGGGTGAGTTTGATAAGGGAGAAGGTTCGATTTTAGCTAACTTGTTGTTAAAACAGGGTGTTATAACTGGTGATAAAGAATCGTTAAATAACTTTATGAATCAATCCCCTGACAAGTTTATCGATAGTGTTGTCAAAGCAACAGAAGGGCTAGACGCTAAACAACAAGCTTATGTCCTAGAGGCATTTGGTTCTGACTTTTATAACATTGTTCGAGGCATTCAGACTAATAGACAAGGGTTTGAGGCAGGTAAACAAAATGCTGTGCAGTTTAACACTGCAGAAATGACAGCCGCTACAGAGTTTAATAAAAGTGTTGCAAGTATGGTTAGTGCCATTAGTAATGCCGATTTAAACATTTTTAAAAGCTTTACGGAGTTTCTGAGCCCATCGAGTCTTGCAATGTTTGGTAAGCTTGGGGAGTTGTTAAATAGTATCGCTACTCTTTTAGGTTACACATTATCTGGTGCATTAAACTTGTTATCCCCTGCTATTAACCTAGTGTTAGATGGTTTGAATTTATTACTTGGTGGACTAACTAACGTTCAGCGTTATATTACCGAATTAACAAAATATGTAAGCGATGGTTTAACGATAGCTACCGAGTGGATTAAAAACAGTTTGAAGGGAATGTTACACGATATTTTGAACGCATTACCAGATTTTGCTAAAAAGGCGTTAGGTATCTCAACTGTAGAACAAACCCCAACTACACCTACTACCACGACTGCACCAACTACACCAAAACCCTATAATATGACCTCGCCCACAACATACGGCGGCTACAGTGGTTATGGCACACAAAACCCTACAACCACTACAAACCCCACAAACACAACAGCTACTGTTAATCTTGTTGTGGACGGTAACACATTAGCTACGGCGGTAGTTAATTCTGCCGTAGGTCAGGAAGGCGTTAAACAGATTATGCATAGATCGAGACCTTACTAATGCAACTGAATAAACAAGCCTCGAAAGGGGCTTTTAATCAAATCAAAACCCTCACCACTTTGTTAAAACGTAGTGATAAACATGGTTTCGAGGTTGGTGTATTACAGGACAAAAAGCATAGTTCTGGTTTTAGCATTGTGGGTATAGCATGGGTTACACATAGCGGTAGTGGTAACATACCTGCAAGGGCTTGGGTGTATATTAGCAATGCTATGCATAAACAACGGCGTAATAAAGCGTTTAAAGCTGAATTTAAAAAGTTTTTACGTGGTAAGGTTACGCTTAACACTGTTTGCAATGTATTGGGTAATAAATGGGTAGACGATGATAAAAATGTATTAGGTGATCCGTTAATCCTCATGCCCAACTCGCCACAATGGGCAGCACGTAAAGGTAAAAACACTCCCCTTGTGGAAACTGGTGAACTAAGAGACAGCATTGACCACAAAGCTATCTAATATTAAAACCCTGCCTTTTTGGTGGGGTTTATTCATAAGTTATGTGACAAATATCACAATTTTCTGGTGTAATTTACGTGGTAATAGCTTTACTTACCTACGCATTTCCACCAAACTCAAACACAACAACCGTAACCACTACGGCTCATTGGGACTGGAAACGCTACGCGTTGACAGTCCCTCTTGAGGCGTTTGTTAGTTTCGTAGCCCATTGTTTAACAATGACTTTTTTAAAACATTTGTTTGAAGACCATTTTACGCAAATGCATCGAACAAACACACGTCCAACACCAAAAGCTGTGAAGTTAGCTGCCAAAACTCAAAACGGTCAAGGTTAAGTTGGTCATGTTTAGAGTCCACGACAAAGAAAACCAGATCACAGCGATGATGCAGCCTTTGTGAAACCAAATTTGCCGTGTTGAATATCCGACAACATTGAAGCTTAGAAGTTTGTTGGTTCTCAGCGACTTTTAACTATCTGAAATTTCAACACTTTCTACCAAATCAGCATCAGGAAAAACTCAAAAGCCAAATAGTGAGACTTGAACGTTTAAAGCTGATTATTCAGGGCATGAATCTGAACTTTTGATGATTTTTTCTAGATAGAAACTAACGCCCGCCTAAGGGGCTGGCAACGCATAACGCTAAACTCAGTCACAACAACCGTAACCACCGCGACTCATTGGGACTGGAAACGCCACGCGTTGACAGTCCCTCTTGAGGCGTTTGTTATGAGGAAATTTGAAGCGACAAAGAATAAAAGTGCTCGTCACTATCAATAAGCTGATAACCAAGCGATTTGTAAAATCTTACCGCGGCCTCATTTCGGATAAAGCTGGATAACGTCACCCGATTTCTCCCCTCAGCGTCCGCGAGCTTATGGACATAACTCATTATCTTTTCCCCAAACTTTTGGTTCTGAAACTCGGGAAAAACAACAAGTAGATGAACATGAATTACATTGTCATAAGGTTTGAAACACAACATGCCAATTCGCTGACCTCCTTGTTGTACCCAGTAAAACCAACTAGGGTCATAGTCTCTTTTTAGACGTTTACGTTGAAAGTCATCGTCCCAACCAAAAACAGCATCAACGTGTGAATAAATTCCCTGCTTTACAACAGAAAAAAGACTATCGAACTCTTCACTTTCTATTGGTCGTAATTTGATATCCATATTCCTCATAACGCCCGCCTAAGGGGCTGGC
>NZ_JHXR01000033.1 GCF_000621645.1 Vibrio cholerae ATCC 14035
TCCAGCCAGCGAAAATCGACCAAGGCTTTATCCCACAACTGCTCATGCAAGGGCAAAAACCCTTGTTGATAGTGCTTGAGCTGCTCGATACGCGCGGAGTTTTTACGCGTTTCATCGCGGCTTAAATGCACCATCGCCGGAGTGTTAAACAGCATGGCACGCAAATCACGCACGGCTTTGACATTCGAAAACTTCAAACTGTCGCTGTGCCAGTGGTGGCTACTGATCAGCTCGTCATGAAACACCGCTTGATAGAGCGGCACTTTATACTCAGGGGCAAACAGTAAGCTGCGATAAGGCTCTTTGACTTGCGCTGATTTAAAGAAAAAATCCGGCTTTTCATCGGGATACCAGTTCCCCAAATAATAGGGTGACTGCTTGTCACTCTTCATCGCTTGGTCTGTCCAGCCAAAGCCGACTGTTTCCATACCATGAGCAAACACCAGCCCTTGAGTGGTTAGGGCATTGCCATCTTCCGATCCCAAAATCAGCTTCGGCGTGTTTGCAATATCCTGCATTCGGGTGTTAAAGGCGGCTAGCATCGCGGTTTCGTTGCTGCGCGAGCGGTAATCTTCCCGCGCCATGGCGGTGCCATCCACATCGAGAAACAGGCTGTTAAAGTGCCCGAAATGGAGAATATCTTGCACGCGCTGTTTAACGTAACCGAGTTCACAGGCGGGATTGAGATAAAAGCCGTTACCGCGAAAGCCCAGTTGCAACGTGCCATCGGCTTTTTCAATCGCGCAGTTTTCGCGCATGCGATCCGGCAGCTGCGCGGTCAGCCAACTGTCGTTGATGCCTTTTTCAATCGCGGTGTTGTATGAGTCATACACGCCAATCAGATAGCCGGCTTGTTTGGCGCTATCGACCACTTGCGGCTGATAAAAAGCTGGCATCCAGTTATCGAGACCTAGCCAGAGTTTGCTTAATCCCGCTTGCTGTAGGGTGCTGATCATGGGTTGCGCTAACCCTTGTCCCCATTGATCGCTCGGTTTGAGGTATGCGCCAGCGTGTTCAGTCAGCCACGCTTTGCGCTGCTGCGCGGCTTGGTACTGCGCTTGAATGGACGCCTGATTGGCGTTGAACTTCTGGTTCAAGGCTTGGTTTATCTCACCGACCAGCAATTTTTTCTGATACTGATTAAGCCAGTCTTGGCCTTTTTTTAGGCTCGCCAGTTCCTTTTGTAATTCTGGTGAAGGGGTAAACTCAGAGCGCCAAAACCAATCGCGCAGCCCCCACCAATCCACCACATCTTGCACTGCGATTAAATCACGCCCGAATAGATAGACGTGGCTTGCGCCAATCATTTTTTCGATCTGCGGATTTGCCTTGCGTTTTTCCGCAAGTGAAACACGCAGCCCCGCCGCTTCGCGCCAGTCGCGATACGCTTTGGCTCCGGCCAGCATCTCATCGCCCACGGTGATGCGCACGCTAAAAGGCTCACTTTGGTTCAGCGGGGTAAACCAGTGCTCCGCTTGTAAGTCCAGCTTATTTTGCTGCTCACTAAAGTGCAGCTGGTTATTGGTGGCGTTGAGCAGTTGATAGCTGATGAAGTGTTCGCCCTGCTGCGCGCTCCAGAACGGCATTTTGAGATCTTGCGTGGTATTGGCACCCGAATGATTGTCTATCAAATAACGTGTCCAAGTCGGGTTATCGGTTGGCACTCGCATTCCTTCGTCAAACGGCAGTAAAAGCGTTTGGGTCGATGCTTCACTGAGATCAAACCAGCGCAGTGCTTTAGGAGCTTGGCGTTCAATCTCATGAGCACTTGGCCAGCGAAAATCGATGTTCAACCCTTGTTGTAACTGTGCAGACACTTGCACGCCACTTGGCTTAAGTGTCCATGTCGCTTGCTCGGCGCTTTGGGTTAATTGCGTTGCCTGTTGTGTCTGCCCGTCAATCTGTAGGCAGCCTTGGTTGATAGCGAAAGTTTGTGAGTCTTGCTTGAGGATGATGGCCAGTGTGTCGGGGTCAATCTGCCAGTGCTGATCGCCCTGTTTTAAGGTCAACGCAAAGCTCGGCGCGCTCACCAGCAGCAGTAGCCCCAGTGAGGAAAAGGTTAATTTCATATCGGTCTCCTATCGTGTAACCCAGATATTTAACCTCGTCCATCGATAGGTTTTGTCACCAGTATGTCTTTCCCTCTTTTGCCTGAACTTAGTCAATGGGTATCGTCAGGCGCTGCATTTGCTCCACGCGAATGGTGCCTTGGTATTCACTTTGGATAACGCTGAGGCTACGCCAGCGCGCTTGAGAAGGGGCTATGGGTGGGGCAGGATGCTGATCACGGTTGACGGTTTGTGAGTGCAGCAGGGTAAAGTTTTGATCAAAAAATTGCCAACGAGCCAGTGACGATGCGCAGCCCGAAGGCGTGGCGGGGAAGCGGATAGTGAGATCGGCCGCGCTGGATTGTTCAATCCACGGTGTGCTGGAAGGGGCCGAAATCAGCAGCGCCATGCGCTGCTCGCCCAGCGTGAGCCAATAGACACCTGCGGCATACGGCGAGAGAAGATCGCGACTTTCCACTTCGGCGTAATCGGCAGGCGCAAGCTCTGCTGCTAACAAGGTTGCACCTTGCGAAGATGCCAGACGCACCGCCAGCGGCTGGCTGAGGTTTTCGGCGCTCAGCCTCACTTGGTAGCCTTGAAAGGTCTGATTGAACTTATGAATAAAAGTCACCGCAATCGCAAGATCGTTAAGCGATGCACTTGGCAGTGCTTGTCCACATTGGGTTTGACTGAGGATGGCCTCTTTAATTGGTTGCCAAAAAGGCTCGGCTACGGGCGTGGTAGACAGTGTGTGGATGAGCTCGTGCCACGCTTGCGTGGGATGCCCCTCAACCAATAGCTGGTAACTGCTTTGCAGCGGTGTGGTGCGAAACCAAGCATGGGTGGGGCTTGGCGGCGTTTCCGCTATCGCGGCGCCGCTTAGTAATGCGCTGAGTATGCCAAGTCGCGCAATGTGATTGCGAAAAGAGGCGCAGATCATACGGAGGCTCCTTTGAGGCGATAACCGACGCCGCGCAGGGTCTCGATATCCAGTTGTGGCAGTTTTTGCCGCAAATGCAAAATGTGGTTATCCACGGTGCGTGTGGTCGGGAAATATTGATAACCCCAAATAAGATTGAGCAGCTCATCACGGTGATAAACGCGCCCCGGATTTTGCAATAGCATCAGCAGCAGTTGAAACTCTTTCGGTTTGAGCTCAACCGGCGTTTGGTTATGCAGCACAGATCGATTAGCCACATCGACCACAATATCCGCGTAGCTGAGTACGCTACTGCCGAGCGGGCGCAGTTGCGCTTCGATGCGTGCCAGCAACTCTTGGTGGGAAAAGGGCTTGAGCACATAATCTTTCGCCCCCGCTTTGAGCCCTTCAATCCGTTGCTCCACTTCAATTTTGGCGGTCAGTACGATCACTGGCAGGGCTTTAAGCATCAACCAGTGCGGCAGATGTTTCAGGCTGTCACCATCGTGCAATTGCCGATCCAAAATCACCAGATCGGTACTGAACCAGTGCTTTTCGACCTGTTGGCTCTGCGTTACCCACTCGCATGCATAACCATGGTCATGCAGATAATCGCGCAGACCTTGGCCGAGTAAGGTGTCATCTTCAATCAGCAAAATACGCTTCATAGCGGCAGCTCCAAAATACAACGGGTTGGATGACGACGGATAACCAGTTTGCCGCCCATTTGGGTGATGAGTTTTCGCACCAACTGTAAGCCAACGCCCATGTTATCTGTGTTTGGGCGAGAGTGAGTGTCTTGATGCCTCGAAAGTCGTTTGCACAGACGTTGGTAGAAAGAGGGAAATTCACCGCAATCTTCCACTTCAATGCGCAGCGTTTGTGCAACCACACTCACCGTCAGGCGAATGGGCGGCACGCCATGCTGCTTGGCATTGCTGAGTAAGTTGGTGACGCACAGCCCAAGCCAGTAATAAGGTAGTGCCAGTATTGAGTCGTGTTTGAGATGAAGCTCAACCTCAAAGCCCTCGATACAATGCTCGATGAAGTCACTCAACTGCGCTGGATGGCGCGCCATGGTGTCGTGGCTTGGGCTCAAGTAGTGGCGACTGGTTTCGCTCAGTTGTGCTAGCCGCTGATGATCGGCCATTAATCGCCATAAGCTCTCTTGCGCCTTGGGGGATAACTCATCAAATTGGCTGCGTAGTGATTCGACGGTAAACCCTAAACTGGTGATGGGCGTGCGCAGTTCGTGAGTCAGCAGTTGCAAAATAAAGCGCCGCTCGCGCCCTTCTTGATAGCGCAGCCAAAGTGAACGCAGCGCAGCGCCAAACGCAAGCAACACGCCGATCACCAAACCGCTATACAGTAACGCATGACTGCTGACTCGCTGATTAAAGCAGAGGTTGCTGTAACGCTCATCGCAAGGCTTGTGCGCTTGATAAGGCTCAAGCGTGAATGGCAGTGGTGCGGTGAGTGCGCGCCACTGCACGCTCGAAAGCACATGCCAGCCCGCTTCGCTGCTTAGCCACAGTTCATCATTTGGCGCAAGATAAAGGCGAAAACCGTTGAGCAGTGCATCTACCCCCGCAGCGCCCGGTCGTTGCCACAAGGTATGCAACGGATGATAGCGGCTCGCCAAAGTAAAACGTGTTGGATGCGTCGAAGCAAAGCTTGCCTGTTCTGAATCCGGTAAGTGTTCAATATAGCGATCTGCGTAGCTGCCTCCCGCCGGATGTTGCCACGCAACACGTTGAAACCACTCTGCGCCGAGCGGCGTTTGGCGACATAACGCCAACTCAAATTCGACCGCTTTCGCCAAATACGGCGAAGAGGAGTTTCGCGGCTGGCACTGCTTGGCCGTGGCGGCTAAATCTGCGATGTCTTGCCAGGTATATTGAGTAAAATCAGGATATTGACTGTGACTGCTGAGTAGCGCAAACGGGTATTGATTGAGGGTTTGGCTCGCCACCAGTGGCGTGCTTTGCTGCTCAAGTGCTGCGCGATAAAAAATCGACCAGCGCTGAGTTTCAGGCAGGTCAATATTGGCCAGTGTGGGCACTGCCCATAAGCTACACAGTAAGAGGCTTAACCAGCGGTGAGTCAGCAGCAACGTCATGATTTAAATACTTAGAATTGGGTTCATGCCAATAGTAGCCGCTTCATCACAAGATTTGTAATTTGGGTGTCAACAAATCTGCTGATCAAACGCCGTGATCGCTTAGAACGGCCCGTTGTTAGCACGAAGCCTGTCCGGTAAACCATCGTGATCACCCAGCTCGCGATCGGGCACATCATGCCAGTTGAGCTTGCCAAGGCGAGCATTACGTTCGGGATGAACGGCGTAGTGAATGCGGTTATCTTCTCGTTCGGTGTCTCCGATACACAACAAGCGGACGATCTGGTCGGTATTGTTGATAAAGGTATGTGCGAGACCATCCCCCGCTTTGAAGCCAACCGAGTCGCCCGGCTGTAGTCGATAGAGGACGCCATCCAGCCAGACATCGGGTGTGCCTTCCAATACATGCACAAATTCATCTTCCGTTTTTTCCGCGTGAGGCCAACTGGTGCGATGTCCGGGCTCGACAATTTCATGGTGAATGCCGATCCGCGCGAAGCCAAAATAGTGACCAAGCGCGCAGCCAATAGACAGCGGCTCTTGGCTACCAGAGTAGTAACGAGGCTCCTTTTCCTATAGTTCACTCCAATGTTTGATGCAGGGATGACGATCCATTTTCTTCTCCTGTTGTTGCGCCAGTGCTGGGGTAACCCAATTTCAGGCATAGTAATGATTTTGCAATTGAATTTGTAATCCGAGTGTCAACAAATAGGAAAGAGGAGGGAAGTTGGCAGCAAAGTCTGTTTTTATACTCTCCTTTGCTGCCAATAGTGGATTAATCACCACCGATATAGATTGAGATCAATCGGTTATAACTCGATGCTTTTCACCATTCCCGCTTCAGCGTGGCCGGGGATGTTACAAGCAAATTCCACCTTGTTATCACCTTGGAAATGCCACAGCAGCTCTTTGGTTTTGCCGGGTTTTACGGTGACTGTGCTGCCGCTGTCGTGTTCATGGTTACCCATTTGACGCATCATTTCACGGTGTTTCAGTTGCTCCACGGCGGAGCCAATCGAAAATTCGTGATCGATTTTGCCTGTGTTCATCACCACAAACTGAACCACATCGTTAGGCTCAATGGTGACGTCTTTTTTGAATGTGATCTTCATGTCATCACTCAAAATGACGTGCACCACTTTGTTTGCTTTCGCCCCCGGTGCGGGCATGCCTACATCAGACATGCCTTCCATACCCATCATTTGAGAATGATCCATCGGCATCGCCCCGTGATCCATTTTTGAGTGATCCATCGAGTGCGCAAATGCTGTGGTGACAGTAAAAGTCAGTGCTATCACAAGCAGTGTTTTTTTTATCATGGTTAGGTTCCTTGTTCGGGTTTTGTTTTGATCAGTTGTTTAAATTATGGCGTGAAAATACACATCACGTTTCACAGGGGAGCAGTGACAAGCAGAGTTGTTGATTGAGTTAAGCGATTGGCGGTCGATAGAGGGATTGCTGCCTTTGAATCACGGATTTTGTGGATTCATAGGGAATCAAAGCCAGTTGGTATTCTGTAGGTAGGCTATAGGTGGTTTGCGATAAAAGCGCCAACACACTCACGCATGCGGCGCTACAACAATTATGTATAGTGGGACTATCACTCGTGCAATGGTTTGAACTTATCTCCATTGAGGTATGGTTCATCTGCATGGTGGGAGACATTTTGCTTGCATCCATCATCACGCAACCGGAAGGCGCTTCAGCTTCGGATTGGTAAGTGGAGGCACTGATCATTGGCCAAGTCATTAAAGGCGCGCTTGAAGCAATACTGGAACTCAGCATGGCAAACAGGCTGATAAGAGCGATCCAGAAGATGCGAACAGAAGAAAAACGCATTGTGTGCCTTGAATGAAAAACTTAGTCGCACTTTAAAGTTTTACCCTAGGGGAAGGTCAAGTGATGAATATCAAATAAAACCCAAGAGCTTTCCCTAATTTAAGCCTACCAGTAAATAGGATTTGCTATCGCCTCTAAGCATGTGGGTTTACCGCTGATCGGGGTGATCGCTTTCCCTGTTAACGATTGAGCAAGCCAACCTTCAGGATAGGACAAAGTCAATGGTGCTTGAATCCTCTCTTCATTAATCGCAGTAAATCCGACTTTGGAGTAAAAGCGAATATCGCCGTAGGTCATAACAATACTGACACCTTTTGTTTTTAACGCCTCTAATCCAAAACGGATCAGAGCTTGTCCAATGCCTTGACCGTGCCATTTCGTTGCCACCGCTACTGGCGCGAGAAGAAACACGTTTTCCTCATTAGGAAATGAGAGCTTGGAGAAAAGGATGCTGCCGACAACGCGTTGGTGGTCATCACATGCGACAAACACGAAAAGATCATCTTCTTGAAGGGGTTGGCTGAGAAAATCGGAGACCAGCGTTCCGATCACAGTGCCTTCTTCTGACCCTTCAGAATCAGAAAAGGTGTTTTGGAACAGGTTGATAATCTCTGGTTTTTGCTGTGATTTGTATAAAGAAAAATTCATTCTTAAGTCTCTAGTGATTAAGTTTCAAAACAAAGTACTGATAAGTAAAATCTTTGGCAGCACTTCGTTCATAGATAGCAATCTCCTTTTCTATGTCAGACAAGGCTTGGGAGTTTGTCAGCCGAAGTTTTAACTCTTGGACGCGGTTTTGCAGCGGTAACCAGTAGTTTTGCCATGCATCGATGCCTAATGAGAAATGCTCCATCACCTCATACCCCAGTTTTTTGAAAAGCTTGATTCGAGAAGGTATCGATTGGATATCTGGGTATTCGGATTGCCAAAATTCTTGAGCTTCCGGTTTTGGATTCTCAGTGAGCCAGACCAAATCACTGACCATCAAGATAGCGTTATCGGCTAAAAAAGGTTTCCACTGCTTGAGTGCGTTCTCCATACCCATGATGTAGACACAGCCTTCTGCCCAGATTGCATCAAAGCTTTTCGCTGCAAAGGGGAGCGCTGTCATGGAACCCAATACCGGGGATATCTGCTCTTTCCATGGTGAGTGCTGGCGTTGCTTCTCAAGTTGCTCAATCGCGATGGGTTCATTATCGACGGCAGTAATGTGCGCCGAACTGTTTTCAGCCAGCAGGAGTGTCGAAAGGCCCGTTTCGCAGCCGATGTCGAGGATGTGCTGCATGTTTTGCATCGACATCAAGGAAATGGCTTTTAAGCTATCTTGCTCACTACCGGGGCCCCAGTGTTGCAAAGAGGCAAAAACCGTCATGAAATCTTGCATATAGATGTCGTGTTCATTCATATCTTTCGATAACCATTTTAATCGGAGCGCCTCTTTTTCACTGTAACCTTGCGTGTTTAGCCAACTTAAGTAAGCGTTTGGCGCATGTTTACTGAGAGAGTGGTGTAACTCTCTTTGTGGACGTTCGCCGAGCAAGGCTAAAAGCAATTCTCGAGCACGAACCTTTTTCTCAATTTCATCATCGAGTTGGCTTAAACGTCTTTCCAATAGGGTTCGGTCTAGTTTCGCCTGTAAGCACTCTTCACACTCTTTTAATGAGAGCCCCGCACTCTGAAGCTGTTGGATAAGAAACAGTTGCTGCAGATCACTCTCGTTGTAATAGCGATAGCCATTATCAAGACGTTGTCCCCGAATCAACCCTAACTTCTCGTAGTAAAGCAGTGTGGTTCGAGAGAGCCCCGCCTTAACCGCTAATTCTGAAATTAAATACATGCTTTATCTGAGCTCAAAAGGCAGAATATGCGGCTAGTATGAACTGTAGAGCTATAGACAGGTCAAGCAGTGTTGAGCGATTTTTTACGCACACACTCAGAGATTCTTTCCTCATGATTAAGATAGTAATTTGCGAGAAATCGCGCATAATCTTGCTACTTACTCTGAAAGAAGACATGACCTATGACCAATTTTCAATATTACTTTCATCAACTGCCTTGTTTTGACTGTAAAAAAACCACCGTTAGTACGGATTTAGGCTGGTTAACGGCGGCGATGAAAGAGGATGTATTAGCACAAGTGGCAGAGCTGATTGCACAAGACAACGTTGAGCCAGATCTTTCCGTGAACGTGACTTGTACTAAAGAAGAAGCGCGCGATTACTTATTACTGAACTTCTACGGTTACTCAGAAGAAGAACTGGCAAATCAAGTAGAAGCGGAAGATGAGCAAGAAGTCGCGGATGAAATCGCAGAACTTGTGGCAGAAGGTAATGGCGCAATTGTGTTTGAACACGAAATCGCGCTGCAAAGTTGTACCGATTGCGATATGGATGAAGCGTAATCCTTCAGCATAACAACAGAATGCTTTCATAATTTAAGGCGTTAGCAGAGTTCAATCGGCTAACGCCTTATTTTTATAAAGCTTAAGGGTGTCTGGCCAGTCTGTTTTTTAAAAAAGGCGATGAAGGCACTATCCGATGAAAAACCAAGCCAATCCGATACCTGATTCACGGGTGTCTCTTTTGAAAGCAGTTCAATCGCTTTTAATAAACGCCATTGTTGTTTCCACTCTTGATATGACATCCCTGTTTCGGCTTTAAATAACCGAGTCACGGTTTTGCTACTCGCTCCCACTGAGTTGGCTAGTGACACAAGGTCGGGTGCGAAAAACGTCGCTTGCATTAACTGTTTTCGGAATACCTTAAATCGACGATTTGTTGGCAATGGGAGGTGGAATGTCTGGCGTTGAGCCGCATAGAACTCTTCCCAAAATAAGGTGGTGGTATTGTTCATGCTCTCTTGTGGGGTATCCCATGACCATAGTGCCATCTTATCAATCAGCGCTTTGAGTAAAGCGTTCACTTCAATCATGGTGATGTGGTCTGGGCACTTAAAGGCATGGCAATCAAAGTAGATTGAACGATAAGCAACGACATTGGTCATGATGGCGCGATGTCGAGTGCCGGACGGTATCCACACCGCTTTGGTCGGCGGCAGAATACAGATTGAATCGTCTAGAGCGAAGCGAATGCAGCCTTGAGGAGCAAACAGCAATTGACCTTTCTGGTGCTGATGTAGCCCAGAATCGTGATTGCCTATGTCAGCGGCAATGCCCACTACGCAAGCGGGTAAGCGATCTGGGTCGAATGAGGTCTGTTGATCAATAATGGCCATCTTGTCCGATTTTTGATGTTTTTGGTATTTATGTTGTTAATGGGGAGAGAGTAGTCCTCTTTATACTGCGCGCCAAGTAAATTCATGAATGAGGACTTGATATGAAGACGAAGCCTTCTCTCTGGTTGATGGTGATTATGTTGATGTTTCCACAAATCGTCGAAACCATCTATAGCCCGGTGTTGGGCTCTATTGCGCGGTCATTTTCGGTGAGTGATGCCCAAGCCGCTCAAACCTTGTCGGTCTATTTTTTGGCTTTTGCATTGGGAGTGGTGATATGGGGAGTACTCGCGGATAAATGGGGGCGTCGGCCTACTATGTTGGTGGGCCTACTGATTTACGGGAGCGCTACATTTATCGCAATGCAGACAGACAGTTTCACTATCTTGATGTTAGCACGAGTATTCAGCGCCTTTGGTATCGCTGTCGGTTCCGTGGTAACGCAAACTATTTTACGCGATGTGTTCAGTGGTCATGAACTGAGAAAAGTTTTTAGTTTAATGGGGATAGGTATATCTATAAGCCCAGTGCTAGGGATGTTGCTTGGTGGGCAGTTAGCGTTTGCAGGTGGGCATCAATTAGTTTTTCTGGCGCTATTTTTTATAGCTCTGGTGCTGTTCGTTTATAACTTGTGTCAGCTTCCCGAAACGCAACAGGTCAAGCCGAAGATCGCATTGGGTTGTTTAGTGGCTCGAATGTTTAAAGATAGACAAGTGCTGCTTTCAGCACTGCTAGTGGCGTTATACAACGTGGCCTTATTTTCTTATTACCAGCTTGGTGCCTTTATCTTTAGCGATTTGGGGTTAGATGCGGAACAGTTTGGCTATAGTGGTATTGCACTTGGCCTCGGTAGCTTAATCGGGAGCTTTCTTAACAAAACGTTGCTTGCTAAACAGGTGCCACAGCGTGCGCTGCTTTTACTGGCAGCACTGTTATTAATCATGGGAACTATAGGCGTATCTTTGACGCTTGATTCGATCGGTTTTGTGGCCGCAATGATATTGGTTGTGATCGCTTATGGTATGGCGATTCCGAATATCTTGAGCACTGCACTGGTGGAGTATAAATCGCAAGCAGGGAGTGCTGGAGCGCTGTTTGGCCTGCTCTATTATCTTTTGATTGGTAGTGGTTTGGCGCTCACGGGTTTAGTACAACGTTTAGGTGTCGTGCTTCTGATGTGCGCTGGTATCACCTTGTTGGCAACCTTAGCTCGCTCTAGTCACATAGCCCGTCTACCATGAGGTTTATGAGAACCTTTGTTGAGAGTTATCTTTGGCACTCAACAAAGGTGAACTGACACCTTCAGATACCCTCATCGCATAAAATTCACGAATGATAATATTATTGATATTCATGGTTTTAATTTAATTTTGTCCTCCAAAGCGCTGGATATTTCTGTGATAGAGCTTGCATATCTTGAATCTATGAACCAACTTTTAAAGGTTGGCTAGGTGGCTCTCGTGTCATTTCATTCTATTACTCTAAGACTCGACCCCACCTGAAGAGGAACCGCAATCACATGCATGAAAACGGCAGGGGGAGTCATGACTCTAGGATTCAAAGGAAGAATATACGCCAGTGTGGTCATTTTAGTGACCATATCGCTGATGGTGTTAGGTACGATTAATATGCTCTCTCTCAAACGAGAGATGATTGATTCATTAACGACCGAAACGCAAAACAAGCTCAATTACCATGTGTCAGAACTCGAGTTTTGGGTGAAAAGTCGTTACGAGGCCGTATCTCGTGGTGCGAACTTGTTTACTCCAGAGTTATCGGATACCGATAACCTCAATAAAGTACGACTTTTGGCGGAAGCGGCGCAGATCACCAATGTGATTGCGGCCTACGAAGATGGTCGCTCTTATATGTCGATGGACAAAGAGGGGGGAGTGACGACAAATCGGTTTAAATTTACTGACCGTGACTGGTATCAACAGGCCAAAAGTCGTCGTAGCCCATTTTTGACTGAGATTTATCAAGATCAAGTCACTGGCAAAAAAGTGATCAGTGCGGTTAGCCCGATTCTTCATCAAGGCCAATTTGTGGGGGCTTTGCTGGGTGACTTCCAGCTTGATGACATCATCACTCAAGTGAGTAACATGCGTTTTGCCGGAGGCGCAGCGACACTGACCGATAAAAATGCGGTGTTTTTTGCCAGTGATGATCCCAACGATATTGGCCGCACCCCTTCCCAAGTCAGCCCATCGTTTCGCGAAATGGAAGCTGGGTTTCACCGTCAAGAGAGTGGACATCTTTCGTTCCCGTACCTAGGGATTGAATTTGATGGTTACTACAAACGTGTCAATCTAACCGATGATATGTACTGGACCTTGATGGTGTTTGTTGATAAAGCCACCGCATTAGCGGATGTCGATGTCGC
This sequence comes from Vibrio cholerae ATCC 14035, assembly GCF_000621645.1. Lineage (GTDB taxonomy): Bacteria > Pseudomonadota > Gammaproteobacteria > Enterobacterales > Vibrionaceae > Vibrio > Vibrio cholerae. The sequence goes on from NZ_JHXR01000033.1 coordinate 12,543, forward strand.
CGTAGCGAATGCGATCACAACTGGGATAGTACTTATCGGGATCAGTGTTGGGGTGATTATCTTCATTATCAATCAAATCTATAAACCTTTGCTGCGTTTGAAAGTCGCGGTTTTGGATTTGGCTCAAGGCAGCGGGGATTTAACTCGTCGCTTAGAAGTGAATGGTAATGATGACTTGGCGCAGATCAGTGAAGGCTTCAACCGTTTTTCAGGTAATTTACAAAACATGATGCTGCAGATTTCCGATGCAACACAGATCATATCAAGCAGCATTGAGCAGTTAAGCCAGACGGCGAAAGAGAACGAACAGATGTTGATTTCTCACTCTTCCGAAACCGATCAGGTGGTTACTGCGATCACGCAAATGAGTGAGAGTGCGCGCACGGTTGCGGAAAGCGTCACGCAATCAAATCAGATCACAGAAGCCGCGAGCAAAGAAGCGCAGCAATCTTTGGTGATTGTGAATAATGCCGTATCTACGGTGACTTCTTTGGTCAACGATGTGGAAAATATGTCCGAAAGCATCTCTAACATGAATCGTGATGCAAACAAAATCAGCGAAGTGTTGAGTGTGATTGGCGCAATCTCAGAACAAACGAACCTGCTGGCTTTAAACGCTGCCATTGAAGCGGCGCGAGCGGGTGAACAAGGTCGCGGTTTTGCGGTGGTGGCCGATGAAGTGCGTGCCTTAGCGGCAAGAACGCAAAATAGCACCACGGAAATCTCCGATATGTTGACGAAATTGCTGGAAGGTACCGACAGCGTCGTGGGTGCAATGGAGCGTACTAAGCAGCAGTGTCAAACGACGGCGGATAAAACCTCTGAAGTGTCAGGCAGCCTGAATATGATGAGTGCATCGGTGAGCGACATTGATGATCTCAGCACACAAATTGCGGCGGCGACAGAGCAGCAAAGTACGGTGGCCGCAGAGCTTAGCCGTAACATGCTCTCAATCCGTGAGATAGTCGAGTCTCTTGTGGTCAGCGGAAGACAGACCGTAGGCGCGACAGAATCGCTTTCTCACTCGAATCATGAATTAGAACAGCTAGTAGGCAAATTTAAACTGCGTTAATTAAGGTGTTCAATCATGAGTCATGTGTTATCTGATCGCTGGTTGGCGCTGTCTGCCAACCAGCTCAATCCGCGTTTCGAGCAACATTACTTCGCCGTAAAAGCGAAGTTTTTTTCCCGCGATCCGGCATTGTGGCCGCTGTATCGTTCGTTGGAAATCCAACCGCTTTTACAGTCGCGTCGAGAGTCACCCGTTTACGATCATCATCTGTTTAAACAACTGACTACTCGAGAGGAAGTGCCCCCTTTTTCACGTTACCAAGGCAAGCCATTTGATGAAGTGGCTCTTTATGCCGCTCAGCATTCGAAAAATTGGGACGATCCTCGCTCGGTCGAGAATGTGATTTCAACCCCGAGTGATCCCGCTATTCACGGCGCATTACTGGCGATGATTGCCAATCCCAATTTGGTGTACGGCGAATATTCGGGTATGGCGGCAGAGTTAGAAAAGTTGGTGGTACGGCAAATTGCTTCACTGGCGGGCTATTCTACCGAGCAGGCGACTGGAATTTTTACCCAAGGGGGGACGTTTTGTAATTTATACGGATACCTGCTTGGGCTGCGCAAAGCATTACCCAGTTCCATTTCTCAAGGTATCTCGACAGGTTCCTTGCGGATGCTGAATTCGGAGGCAGGACACTACTCGAACATGACAAACTTGGCGCTGCTCGGGATCAGTGTGCAATCACAGGTGATCCGTGTCCGAGTCAATGACAATAACGAAATTGACTTGATTGATCTGCATCGCCAACTCAGTCGCTGCTTTGAGCAGGAGCAAGTTGTGCCAACCATCATGCTCACGTTTGGTACGACCGATACGTTTGCGCTGGATGATATCAAAGCGGTGTATGACATCCGTGAATCGCTCTGCCATCAATACGGAGTGCGTCGTAAACCGCATATCCATGTTGATGCAGCGGTAGGGTGGAGTTTGCTGTTTTTCGCAAGTTACGATTTACAGCGTAACCCGTTGGCGATTAATGCTGCGACCTTATCGGCCATCACCGAATGGCTACCTAAAATTCGTGCGCTGCAGTGGGCGGATTCATTTACCGTGGATTTCCAGAAATGGGGTTATGTACCCTACACCTCCAGTTTGGTGATGATAAAAAATAGGCATGATTTACAGGCACTCAAATCTGATCCCAGTTATTTCTCCTATTTTGAAACTGCGCGGCAACAAGAAACGCATTTACAAGCCACGATAGAATGCTCACGCAGTGCAGTTGGGGTGTTTGCCGCCTATTCAGCATTGCAAATGATGGGGATTGATGGCTATCAAACCATCCTCGCGCATGGCTTACAAAATGCCAGTTATCTGCGTGCGCAGTTGGCGACACTGGCGCACTGCAAACTGATTGCAGAACAAAATCATGGTCCGAGCGTGGCATTTCGTCTCTACCCCCCGAGTGTAAAATCGGCTCATGACGCGTTCGCTCTAGAGATGGATCTCTGCCAACATCCAGATTATGTCGAGAAGATGGTGACTCACACTCTGTATCATCGTAGCCACTTTCTTGCGCGTAAGGGGCAAACCTTAAACAGTAACTGGGTTGAATCACTAACGCGTACCCATTACGACCCTGAGGGACACTGCTTGCATTTGCCGGGAGAAAAAGTGGTATTGATGAACCCGCATACCATGCGCACTCATTTGGATGCTTTCATTGCAGAAATGAGCCTCAGATAGGCATTCTTCATGACTGACCGGCTGAGTGTGGTGCGCTAAGCCGGTTGGGATCTGTAACACAATGTAAGTACTCGGCCTGCAACTGTAAGAGTTAGTAAAGAGAAGCTGTGCTAAAGTCGCAGTTGGTTATACTGCTTGCTTAGTATTTTATTGGGGGACACGTTATGACCAGCACCAAGTTTCTCGTCAGGTTTTCAATGGCTTGTATGGCATTTGTGCCAACGTTAGGTTTTTCCGCTTTGACCGTCGTACCCGAGCCGCCACAATTGGCCGCTAACGGTTATGTTCTAATCGATTTCCATACAGGTAAAGTTCTGGTCGAACACAACGCACATCAAAAACTCAATCCGGCCAGCTTAACCAAACTCATGACCTCGTACGTCGCAGGACAAGAGATGAAGCGTGGCAATATCCATGCGGATGACCAAGTGCGGATCAGCAATAACGCATGGGCCAAGAAATTTCCAGATTCATCAAAAATGTTCATTGAAGTGGGCACTTACGTCAATTTGATGGATCTTTACCGCGGCTTGATCGTGCAATCAGGGAATGATGCCAGTGTGGCGATTGCCGAGCATGTCGCTGGATCGGAAGGGGCGTTTGTGAGTCTAATGAACTCGTGGGCGCAGCAATTGGGGATGAACAATAGCTCGTTTGCTAACCCTCACGGGCTGGATAATCCCGCTCTGTACAGCACACCCTATGACATTGCGTTACTGGGCCGTGCGATTATTCGCGATCTACCGGAAATCTACCCGCTGTACAGTGAGCTTTCATTTACTTACAACGGCATCACTCAACACAACCGTAATGGTCTGCTGCGCGATCGCAGTATGAATGTTGACGGCATGAAAACAGGTTACACCAGTGGTGCGGGATATAGCTTAGCCAGCTCGGCCACCAGTGGCGAGATGCGCCTCATTTCAGTGGTGATGGGGTCAAAAAGCGTGAAGAGTCGTGAGGCAGAAAGTAAACAACTGCTCAGTTATGGTTTCCGTTTTTACGAAACGGTGACACCACATCAAAAAGACACGGTGATCCAGAATCAGCGTCTCTGGTATGGAGATAAAAACGAAGTGGCGTTGGGCAGTGCTGATACTGTCTACTTAACACTGCCGCGCAGCGACGTGAAAAAACTCAATGCTGTGATCCAATTGGATCAAAACCTCGAAGCGCCGATCGCCAAAGGTGATGTAGTAGGCTCGATTTTCTACTACATTGATGAAGAAAAGGTCGGCGAGGCCAAATTGGTTAGCCAAGAATCTGTCGAACAGGGCGGGATCTTTAAACGTCTGATGGATTGGTTCAAGCTGCTCTTCTCTGGTTGGTTTTGATCGCAGTCTTTGGTCAATTACCCTTATCGATAGTATTCTCACTACAAACTGGGATTTTGATCTCAGTTTGTGGTTCGATGATCAACACACATCGCAAACTCACACCAGATTGACACGTTGCTCTAAAAATTCTGGCATGGTATCGGCCATTCGCAACAACGACGAGGAGAGGCAGAAATGGAACTGAACCAAGAAGACCGTAAGGCACTGTACGACGTCTGGATGACTAAGAAAGCCAAAATGCACATGACTCAGATGGAGATGACTAAGCGCCTTGGTGTGAGTCAGGGAGAGTTTTCGGAGCTACTGCGTGGTGATGCGCCGCTGTCTATGTCTTTCGTCAGTCGTTTTTGCCAGCACCTCCATGTTGAGCCGCACAACGTATTACCTACGCTAAAACGCAAAACTCGCTCTGGTGAAAAGCTTGTGCATCTGCAAAACCGCGTTACCGTCGATGGGGATATTAAACGTGTTTATGTCGAAGGAAATCAGGTGATCATCGAGTACACCCATCTCGCCAAATAACCTGACTGGTTAAGGGCTCGCTCCTCACGGTTGGCTTTATAGATACTCTCTCATCCAGTGGCAGTAAAAGATCTGCCACTTTTTATCGATAGACTTACAATTCCGCGTAACGATACAAGAGTTCGGTCAACTGGGTTGACCATGCCAGAGCGTTTTCTGGTTGTGTCGCGATCAGTTTTTCTACTTCCGCACAATGGGTTTCTAAATCCACACTCTGCTCTAAATGAAAGGCAATGGCATAAAAGTGCCACATCAAAAGGCGTGTCATGCGCTGGGTATTTTGCATCGCTTGATCTGAGCCTTCAAACATCGCAGGTAGCTGGCCTAAAGCGATCGCGTGCATTTTCACCATTGCATCAATATGTGCCATGTGTGCTTTTTCTTCGCCTTCAAATTCTTCATCATCAAAGCGGTACAACTCGCGTAAAGTCTCTTCGCTGATCAAACGGTGCAAAATGCGCAAACTGAATTCGGTTAGCTCTTGTTTATCCATTGCACGCAGGCATTGATAAGTGTAGTCACGCTCCATGGCATTACTCTTCTTTGGGTCATAACAGGAGGCGACATTGTAAAGAGTTTTTGAGTGAGTGCCAGTCAATCTTATTTGAGTAAGTTGTCGATTACATTCGGCCGTGATGAGTTTCTAGAATCTTATATTCCGAACATATTCATTTTGTCTACCAATACTATTCTGCATCATGTCAAACCTAAACCATGATTCAATCAACCAGTTAAGTGAGGGACTATGAAAAAGACAACGTGGGTATTAGCGATGGTAGCCAGTATGAGCTTCGGCGTACAGGCTTCCGAGTGGGGGTATGAAGGAGAGCATGCTCCGGAGCATTGGGGCAAAGTTGCCCCTCTTTGCGCAGAGGGTAAAAATCAAAGCCCGATTGATGTCGCGCAAAGCGTAGAAGCGGATCTACAGCCTTTCACGCTCAATTATCAAGGGCAAGTGGTTGGGCTGCTCAATAACGGGCACACTTTACAAGCGATAGTCCGTGGTAATAACCCACTGCAGATCGATGGCAAAACGTTTCAGCTTAAGCAGTTTCATTTTCATACCCCTTCTGAAAATTTGCTAAAAGGAAAACAATTCCCACTGGAAGCGCATTTTGTTCATGCCGACGAGCAAGGCAATCTGGCGGTTGTTGCGGTGATGTACCAAGTGGGGTCGGAAAATCCGCTGCTTAAGGTTCTCACGGCGGATATGCCGACCAAAGGGAATTCGACTCAGCTCACGCAAGGGATCCCTTTGGCTGATTGGATCCCAGAATCGAAGCACTACTATCGTTTCAATGGTTCATTGACTACGCCGCCTTGCAGTGAAGGTGTACGTTGGATTGTGTTAAAAGAGCCAGCACATTTGTCGAATCAACAAGAGCAGCAGCTTAGTGCCGTGATGGGACACAATAATCGACCCGTACAACCGCATAATGCTCGTCTTGTCTTGCAAGCCGACTAAATACAAGGCTTAGCAGGCATAAAAAATGGCGTCCAAGAGGACGCCAAAACCTTCGCAGAAATTAAATTCACAGAAGTTAAATTGGGACGAGAAAAGTCTCACAACAGCGATGATAAGCCGTGTGGCTGGTCATCCTTTACTGCCGCCTGTCAACGTTAACTTTGTGATTTGACGAGAAGATGTCTGTTTTGCTGCGATTTGATGACGTCTCGAAAAAAGCTATAAAAATCCGCCTTCTTAGAAGGCGGTTTTAATATAAGCCCCCTAAAAGGGGGCCACGACGCTGTTAGTCTCTCAATAACTCTAACTGCTGCTCTTGCTCAAGCTCTTTTTTGTCTTGATGCCGTACATACCGTCTAATGATTTCTTCATTTACACCTACCGTATCCACAAAATAGCCTCGCGCCCAAAAATGATTTCCCCATAACTTTTTCCTGATATGTGGAAACTTGTTGAATAGCCTAATTGCACTCCTACCCTTTAAAACTCCCATCAACGTCGAAATCGATACTTTGGGCGGAATTATCGCAACTAAGTGGACATGATCTGGCTGAACATTG
>NZ_JHXR01000034.1 GCF_000621645.1 Vibrio cholerae ATCC 14035
CTACGTGGTACTAAGCGTGAAGAAGTAGAGCGTGGTCAAGTACTGGCGAAGCCAGGTTCAATCACACCACACACTAAGTTCGAATCAGAAGTATACGTACTGTCAAAAGACGAAGGTGGCCGTCATACTCCATTCTTCAAAGGTTACCGTCCACAGTTCTACTTCCGTACAACTGACGTAACAGGCAGCATTGAGCTACCAGAAGGCGTAGAAATGGTAATGCCAGGCGACAACGTGAAGATGGTTGTAGACCTGATTGCACCAATCGCGATGGACGAAGGTCTACGCTTCGCTATCCGTGAAGGTGGCCGTACTGTAGGTGCTGGTGTTGTAGCTAAGATCATCGCTTAATCGCGTTAATCTTGCCGCGCAATGCTGCATCGAAAAAGGGAAGCTTCGGCTTCCCTTTTTCATTTTTGGTTATAAGTCATCTTAGGCTTATATCTTCTTTTGGTTTTATCCCGCTCATAATCAAAACAACACATTAGCCTCGACCAAATGACCAGAGCGTTGGCGCTGCACTTTCAGTTGAGCATTTCTCTGTCTCATCGCCATTTTCTTATAACAATCCGATCTGAGCAAAATAGTAAACGCAGTAGAAATAAGAGTGATTCTCTTTTATTCTTTGTTCATGAATGAAATGAGGTTGGGTTATGTACGTTTGTTTGTGTCATGGTGTCTCAGACAAAAAGATTAGGAGATTGGTTGCCGAACAGGGTATTACGGATATCAAGGGCATCAAGCGCTGTACAGCACTGGGTTCTCAGTGTGGTAAGTGTGTACGCCAAGCTAAAGAGATCATCGAAGAATCGCTGATTGCTCAGTTTAAACTGGCAAGTTAAGCACAGCTTCTTTTTGACTCTCCTCTAATTGGTTCTACAGTTAATAGAGCCAAAGAGGAGGGCTATGCTATGAAAGGTGATCCAGTCATAATTCAACATCTCAATAAAGTACTGGCTAATGAGCTTATCGCCATCAATCAATACTTCTTACATGCACGCATGTATAAAGATTGGGGCTTGAAGCATCTTGCCGATAAGGAATACCACGAATCTATTGATGAGATGAAACACGCTGACCATATTGTGGAAAGAATCTTGTTTTTAGAGGGGATTCCCAATCTACAAGATCTTGGCAAACTGATGATTGGTGAAGATGTGCAAGAGATGTTGGAGTGCGATCTCAAACTTGAGTTGATTGCGATTCCTGATCTCAAAGAGGCGATCGCTTACGCCGAAAAAGTACGTGACTACGTTTCTCGTGATCTGTTCCAAGAGATCTTAGAAGATGAAGAAGAGCATGTTGATTGGTTAGAAACTCAACTTGGTCTGATCGATATGACGGGTATCCAAAATTATCTGCAAGCTCAGTTTGTTGATGACGAATAATCCCCTGTACTAACACATATCATTCCTAGGCAGAAAACGCGTTTTTCTGCCTAACCGCTTCCTGTTTCTCCCTCGATAATTTCCTTGCTAAAGCTGCTTCCTTTCTGTACTATTCCCGCTCCTTAATTCTCGGTCAATTATCATTAGTTCCTTGCTTCCTCTGGATGACCGGGCCAACTCTGGAAGCTGAATAATCCGTAAGGAGCAAATAATGCGTCATTACGAAATCGTATTCATGGTGCACCCAGATCAAAGCGAGCAAGTTGCTGGCATGATCGAACGTTACACTGGCTCAATCACTGAAGCTGGCGGTAAAATCCACCGTCTAGAAGATTGGGGTCGCCGTCAACTGGCTTACCCAATCAACAAACTGCACAAAGCTCACTACGTTCTGATGAACGTTGAAGCTGACCAAGCAGTGGTTGATGAGCTAGAAACTGCTTTCCGTTTCAACGATGCAGTTCTGCGTAACATGATCATGCGTACTAAAGCTGCTATTACTGAACCTTCAATCATGCTGAAAGCTCGTGAAGAGCGTGTAAAGCGTGACGAGATGAAGTTCGACGCAGACGTTGAGTAATGGTTTGATGACCAATCGAATCGAGTTGAGCGGCGTTGTCGCAAAGGCTCTGGTTCGAAGCCAAAGTCCATCGGGTGTTAAACATTGCCATTTTTGGCTAGAGCATCGCTCTACGATGGTAGAAGCTGACCTCCCAAGACAAGTTTTTTGTCGATTACCTGTGGTGGTGAGTGGGGCTAGGTCAGAAGCGTTAACTCAAAACTTAGTACAAGGCAGTAGCATTTTGGTAAGTGGTTTTTTGGCTTACCAAACCAGCCGAAATGGCGTAGGTAAATTAGTGCTGCATGCCGACAAAATTTCTCAAATATAGATCAGGAGATAGCCCATGGCTCGTTTCTTCCGTCGTCGTAAATTCTGCCGTTTTACTGCAGAAGGCGTACAAGAGATTGATTACAAAGACGTAGCAACTCTCAAGAACTACATCACTGAAGCTGGTAAAATCGTTCCTAGCCGTATCACTGGTACAAGTGCTAAATATCAGCGTCAGCTAGCTCGTGCAATCAAACGCGCTCGCTACCTAGCTCTACTGCCATACACTGACAAACATCAGTAATTGGCACCGTTTATTAAGAAAGAGGATTAAGCAATGCAAGTTATTCTACTTGATAAAATCGGTAACCTAGGCAGCCTTGGCGATACAGTAAACGTTAAATCTGGTTACGCTCGTAACTTCCTTATCCCACAAGGTAAGGCAGTAATGGCAACTAAAGCTAACGTTGCAATGTTTGAAAGCCGTCGTGCAGAGCTGGAAGCAAAAGTTGCTGAGCAACTGGCTGCCGCTCAAACTCGCGCTGACCAAGTTAACGCTCTGGAAGCAGTTGTTATTGCTTCTAAAGCAGGTGACGAAGGTAAACTGTTCGGTTCTATCGGTACTCGTGATATCGCTGATGCAATCACTGCAGCTGGCGTTAAAGTATCTAAGAGCGAAGTTCGCCTACCTGAAGGTGCTCTGCGCAACGTTGGTGCTTACGAAGTTAGCGTTCAACTTCACTCTGAAGTGTTCGCAACTGCAAAAGTACAAGTTGTTGCTGAGTAATTTCAGTTACTGACGAATACGAAAACACCAGCTTCGGCTGGTGTTTTTTTATGGGTAGCATTTAAAACTCAAACAGTAGATTAACCGAAATCACGCTGTCTGCTTTGCTTAATCCTTCCGGCACTCGGTTATGGTATTGGCGTGATTGGCGAATTTTTAAGGCAATGTGGTCAGTGATGTCGTTGGTTAAACTGATATTGCTATCAAGACTGGTGTTACTTCGCCCTGAAACCATGGTCATTTCTGCCTCAAATCTGAGGTTGTTTAAAGCTTGCCACTCAGCTTTAAGATTGCTACGAAATATCGCTTCCTGAACGAGATCGGGAAAAACGATATCGTCATCATCAATTTCGTCTAGGTTGGGTTTTTGGTAGCGAAAGCCAGGCCCTAACTCCAGCTCTAAAACCATCTCATCGGTATATGCGAATTGATAACCGAGCCCTCCTGATAGGGTATGGTCTTTGAAATAAGCGGTGTAACGCGAGTTGGTGCCGTAAAAGCTGCCGTATAAATACGTCTTCGGTCCGAGTTTATAGTCGCTTTGGAAGGCGAAGGTGGACTGGCGTTTATCTTCTTTGCCATTTTTATCAAGCTTATAAAACTTCCACTCCCCATAAGTACGGTGACGACCCATGGTATATTCCGATTTTAAGCGTGAATTGAGTGACTCTGACTCGGTATTACCGGAGTGCGCCTGATAGCCAAACTCGACTTGATGCTTCCAAGGAGAGGGAATGCTGATGTCCGTATCCTGATTAGAATTTTCATTGGCTTGCGCTACTGTTGACAGCATCAAGCTAATGCCTAAAAGCCATTTGGTGGACACAACAACCTCTTTGATCACTATTGAGGTGGCATAGTAAAAATTCATTACTGAGTTTGGGTCAACCCTAGGTCAATTCTGGTTAGGCGGCGCACAAACTTGCGTTGCTTTAATTACAAATGACGGATTCTCGTTATAATGACGGACATTCAAACGTTACTTAAAGCGAAGTCATGGCAGATCCACGTACTGATAATCGAAACCGTAAAATTCCCGACGCACAAGTCGATGCAATTAAAGTCCCACCGCATTCATTAGAAGCTGAGCAATCCGTCATTGGTGGACTGCTTCTCGACAATGAACGTTGGGATACGGTTTCTGAGCACGTGATGACTCAGGACTTCTACAGCCGCCCGCATCGTTTGATTTTTGACGGGGTAAAATCGATTTTAGAGGCGGGTAAACCGCTCGATCTCATCACCTTGTCCGAATATCTTGAGCAGCGTGAGCAGTTGGAAGATGTCGGTGGCTTTGCCTATTTGGCCGATTTGGCCAAAAACACGCCCAGTGCCGCCAACATTAATGCCTATGCGGAGATTGTGGCCGAACGGGCTTTGGTGCGTAATCTGATCGGTGTTGCCAATGAGATTGCCGATGCGGGATACGATCCTCAAGGGCGCAACGCTGAAGATTTGCTGGATCTGGCGGAAAGTAAAGTTTTTGCGATTGCCGAAGCACGTACCAGTGAAAACGAAGGCCCGAAAAACGTGGATAGCATTCTAGAGCGCACGCTAGAGCGGATTGAGCTGCTCTACAAAACGCCACAGGATGGGGTCACTGGGGTGAACACGGGCTTTACCGACCTGAATAAAAAGACGGCTGGTTTGCAAGGCTCTGATCTGATCATCGTCGCAGCGCGTCCTTCGATGGGTAAAACCACTTTTGCGATGAACCTGTGTGAAAACGCCGCGATGGAGCAAGATAAACCTGTGCTGATCTTCTCGCTGGAGATGCCCGCCGAACAGATCATGATGCGTATGCTGGCCTCGTTATCTCGTGTCGACCAAACCAAAATTCGTACCGGTCAACTGGATGATGAAGATTGGGCGCGTATCTCTTCCACCATGGGTATTCTCATGGAGAAGAAGAACATGTACATCGATGATAGCTCAGGTCTAACCCCCACCGAAGTTCGCTCGCGTGCCCGACGCATTGCTCGTGAACACGGAGGCTTGTCGCTCATCATGGTCGACTATTTACAGCTGATGCGTGTACCGGCATTGACCGATAACCGTACACTGGAAATTGCTGAAATTTCTCGCTCACTCAAAGCGTTAGCTAAAGAATTGAATGTGCCCGTGGTTGCGCTTTCGCAGTTGAACCGTTCTTTGGAGCAGCGTGCGGATAAGCGTCCAGTCAACTCGGATCTGCGTGAATCAGGTTCGATTGAGCAGGATGCTGACTTGATCATGTTTATCTATCGAGATGAGGTGTATCACCCAGATAGTCCGCTAAAAGGCACGGCGGAAATCATTATTGGTAAGCAACGTAACGGCCCGATTGGTTCGGTGCGTTTGACTTTCCAAGGTCACTATTCTCGTTTCGACAACTATGCTGGACCTGCATTTGACGATGAGTAATTCGATGAACTATATGAAGGCGGCCACCGCCTACATCAATTTAGAGGCGTTGCAGCACAACTTGCAGCGCGTTAAGCAGCAAGCGCCAGAGAGTAAAATCATGGCGGTGGTGAAAGCCAATGGTTATGGACACGGGCTGCGCCATATCGCACGTCACGCCCTTGGGGCGGATGCCTTTGGCGTGGCGCGCATTGAAGAGGCTTTACAGCTGCGCGCCAGTGGCGTAGTGAAACCCATTTTGTTGCTTGAGGGATTTTATTCTCCCGGTGATTTGCCAGTATTGGTTACCAACAACATCCAGACCGTCGTGCATTGTGAAGAGCAGTTACAAGCGCTAGAGCAAGCTCAGCTAGAGACTCCGGTCATGGTATGGCTGAAAGTCGACAGTGGGATGCATCGGTTAGGGGTTCGCCCTGAACAATATCAAGATTTCGTGGCTCGTTTGCACCAGTGCGATAATGTGGCTAAACCACTGCGTTACATGAGCCATTTCGGCTGTGCCGATGAGTTAGATAAATCGACGACGGTAGAGCAAACGGAACTGTTTTTATCCCTGACACAAGGCTGTCAGGGTGAGCGTTCGCTGGCCGCTTCTGCCGGATTATTAGCTTGGCCGCAAAGCCAGCTTGAATGGGTAAGGCCGGGAATTATTATGTACGGCGTTTCTCCCTTTGTGGAAAAGAGCGCGGTTCAGTTAGGTTACCAGCCAGTGATGACCTTAAAGTCGCACTTGATCGCTGTCCGTGAAGTGAAAGCGGGGGAGAGTGTCGGTTATGGCGGTACTTGGACCAGCCAGCGAGATACCAAAATTGGTGTGATTGCGATTGGTTATGGTGATGGCTATCCACGCACTGCGCCGAATGGGACACCAGTGGTTGTCAATGGGCGTCGGGTGCCGATTGCTGGGCGCGTATCTATGGATATGTTGACGGTAGATTTAGGGCCGGATGCTTGCGATCGCGTCGGTGATGAAGCCATGCTGTGGGGTAATGAGCTGCCCGTAGAAGAAGTGGCCGCGCATATTGGTACGATAGGGTATGAGTTAGTGACGAAACTCACCTCGCGAGTGGAAATGTCTTATTATGGAGCAGGCGTTTAGCCTGCTTTGTGTTGTCCGTGCATGACCACCGCTCATCGCGGTGGCCAGACATGTCACTCTTCTTCTCTTGCACTCTTTGGGCGTTACTCGCCTTGAATGGTCGCAATCAACCTTCTTATTCCGCCGTGATTGCGATGCTCACCCAAATAGATACCTTGCCAAGTACCGAGCGCTAACCTGCCTTGTTGAATGGGAATGCTGACGCTACATCCAAGTAGTGAAGACTTGATGTGCGCGGGCATATCATCATTGCCCTCATCAATGTGCCGATAATAAGGCGCCCCTTCAGGAGCAGCGTGGTTAAAATGGGCTTCCATATCTTGGCGCACCGTCGGATCGGCATTCTCATTGATGGTGAGACTTGCCGAAGTATGCTGTACAAATAAATGTAATAAACCGACATTTAGTCTTTTGATTTGCGGCAATTGTTGTTCAATTTCATCAGTGATCAGATGAAAACCACGTGCTCGTGGGCGTAACTGGATGGTGTGCTGATGCCACATAAAGCCCGCTCCTTAAGTGTATTGGCAAAGTGAAGGTTTAAGGGTAAGGTGAGCGACAGAAATTACCAGACAAAAATGAGTGACGGTCGGTGTTTACGTGACCTATCGCAAAGTGGGTGTCAATGAGTTCGCTCATAATGATGCACTGAAAATTAATTACATGTGATTCCGGCGCGGAATACTCATTTTTAACCTATTCTTTTTGCTTAAATCGGGGATTCCAACGTTAAAGCTCCGCCTTTAGCGTACTGGAATAAAACCACAGTAACATCGGGATAGATGCCATGTTGAAAAATATCAATCCAACGCAAACCCAAGCTTGGAAAGCGCTGACCGCGCATTTTGAATCTGCTCAGGATATGGACCTCAAAGCACTTTTTGCGCAAGACAGCGAGCGTTTTGCCAAATACTCTGCGCGCTTTGGTCAGGACATTCTGGTCGATTATTCGAAAAACCTAGTGAATGCGGAAACGATGCAACACTTGTTTGCGTTGGCCAAAGAAACGGATCTGCAATCTGCCATCACAGCGATGTTTAAAGGTGAAGCGATCAACCAAACGGAAGATCGTGCGGTACTGCACACAGCGCTGCGTAATCGTAGCAATTCACCTGTGTTGGTGAACGGTGAGGATGTAATGCCTGCAGTAAACGCTGTGTTGGCTAAAATGAAAGCCTTCTCTGAGCGTGTGATTGGCGGTGAGTGGAAAGGTTTCACCGGCAAGGCGATTACTGATGTCGTTAATATCGGCATTGGTGGCTCCGATCTCGGTCCTTACATGGTCACGGAAGCTCTGGTGCCTTATAAGAACCATTTGACCATGCACTTTGTGTCAAACGTCGATGGTACACACATGGCGGAGACACTGAAAAACGTCGATCCTGAAACCACACTCTTCTTAGTGGCTTCCAAAACCTTCACTACCCAAGAAACCATGACCAACGCCCACACGGCGCGTGATTGGTTCTTGAAAGCGGCAGGAGATGAAGCACATGTTGCCAAGCACTTTGCGGCGCTATCAACCAATGGTAAAGCGGTGGCTGAGTTTGGTATCGACACCGACAACATGTTTGAATTCTGGGATTGGGTAGGCGGTCGTTACTCACTGTGGTCAGCGATTGGTCTTTCTATCATTCTGTCTATCGGTTACGACAACTTTGTCGAGCTGTTAGCGGGGGCGCATGAAATGGATCAGCATTTCGTGAACACGCCGTTTGAAAGTAATATTCCGGTCATTCTGGCGCTGATTGGCATTTGGTATAACAACTTCCATGGTGCTGAATCTGAAGCGATCCTGCCTTATGATCAGTATCTGCACCGTTTTGCCGCTTACTTCCAACAAGGCAACATGGAATCGAACGGTAAGTATGTTGACCGCGATGGCAACCCAGTGACTTACCAAACGGGCCCAATTATTTGGGGTGAGCCCGGTACGAACGGCCAGCACGCTTTCTATCAGCTTATCCACCAAGGTACTAAGCTGATCCCCTGTGATTTTATCGCGCCAGCGGTGAGTCATAATCTGGTTGGTGATCATCACCAAAAGCTGATGTCTAACTTCTTCGCGCAAACCGAAGCCTTAGCCTTCGGAAAATCCGCGCAAGCCGTGCAAGCGGAACTCGAAAAAGCGGGTAAATCGGCGGCAGAAATTGCAGCGTTAGTGCCGTTCAAAGTGTTTGAAGGTAACCGCCCAACCAACTCGATTCTGGTTAAGCAGATTACGCCACGCACGCTGGGTAACTTGATTGCGATGTACGAACACAAAATCTTCGTGCAAGGTGTGATTTGGAACATCTTCAGTTTCGATCAATGGGGCGTGGAACTGGGTAAGCAGCTGGCGAACCAAATCCTGCCTGAGTTAGCGGATAGCGCAGCAGTGACGTCACATGACAGCTCGACCAACGGTCTGATCAACGCCTTTAAAGCGTTTCGTGCCTAATTACGCCGAATAAACAATTGATAGACAAGGCCTTACCTGTGCAGTAAGGCCTTTTTCTTGTCTTTGAGTTTCTCTGTACGTGGCGAAGTTCCTTTTTTGTATTGCCATTGAAAGTTCATTTTTCCTACCGATTTGGTCATAAAACAGACATGCAGCAGGGTTTAACTAAACGCACTGTCAGAGTGATAGGGCTTATGCTGGTATGTCAGAAACGGCCATTCAGACTAAAACACAAACACGTCAACGCAAGGTGTTTGCTCACCACCATGTTCAACACTATCGCTCGCAGTTAGAGCGCCGGATCTCCCACTCACCTCAATTTCGACAGGGCAAAGTGATCAACGCTATGCCTCATATTACCGCTACACCATCATGGTGGCAGACAGCTTGGAGTTACTTTGGGGGGAGAGCTCAGCTCAAGCCTAATGCTCAGTTGCCCGTAGCACCTCTCAACCTGCAAGCTTTGCAAACACGCAGCCAGGCACTTCGAGTCACTTGGCTTGGACACTCTAGTTTGTTTATTGAAGTCGATGGGCTACGAGTATTGACCGATCCGGTGTTTGATTACGCTTCGCCTTGGATTGCGAAAGCGTGGTTTGCCAGAAACCTGCCTAATAGTGGTGTGCGGGAGCAGTTACCACTGCCGGATGTGATTGTGATCTCTCACGATCATTATGACCATTTAGAGCAGGCCAGTGTTGTCTATTATGCCGCGCATTCGGTCACCTTCTATGTTCCGCTGGGTGTCGGGCAGCATTTGATTCGCTGGGGAGTCTCCCCTGAACGAATTATCGAATTCGATTGGTGGGAGCAGATAAAACGAGAAGGCGTCGAGTTTATCTGTACTCCAGCTAATCACAATTCAGGACGTTATTATCTCGATCATAATGCGACCTTGTGGTGTTCATGGGTCATAAAAGGCCATCAAGAAACACTCTATTTCAGTGGTGATAGTGCCTATGATACACATTTTGCAAAGATTGCTGAGCGCTGTGGGCCGATTGATTTGGCTTGTCTAGAAGTGGCCGCCGATGTTAAGCAGCACCAAGGTTATCCCGTTGAAAATTGGGGACACATGCAGGCGAAACACACAGTTCAAGCCTTTCGCGACTTACAAGCCCAAAAACTGCTGCCGATTCACTGGGCGACTTATGAGTTGTTTACCCACCAATGGGATGAGCCGATTGCCGATCTGGTTAAGCATTGCCAAGAGCAGTCGATCACTTTGCTAACCCCAATGGCAGGAGAGAGCCTAACCATGGCAAACCACAGCGCAAACCACGCTTGGTGGCAAGGTTTAGACACTGAACCCACGAGTGGTGCTCGATATTGGCAAATGGGCTTAGCGTGTTCTTTATTATTGCTGCTGATGGTGGTGTAAATCTCACCCCCAGTGCCCGGGGATAGCAGATAAAACAAAACCGGACAAATATGTCCGGTTTAATCAAGAGCATTGAGAGCGATGAACTAATAGTGGCTTCCAACGTGAGCGCTGAATTACTCGAAACAGATTTCGATAAATGCATTGCCCCAAGGAGAAGAAAACGGCATCAGTATGATTGCCCCTTCACACTTATGACGAATTGTGTGTCCTCGGCCGGAGACGACAACGGGGGTGGCCATATCAAAATCAAAGCCGCTTTCTGCCAAAATTCGCTTCGCTCCACCTGTGACCATATTGGTGATCTCGCCGACCATATCAGTCACTTCTTCATTTAAACCATTCGGACGCTCACCCAGCATATTTTGCATGATTTCCAAAGCAAGGCTCTCGTCAAAAGTGATCGACATAGAACCGCGCGTCGTTGGGCCAATCATGCCGATCAGACCAGAAACATCGCCGCGAGCGATTTCGTCTTTTTTAATCCGTGGTTTTTGTGGCTTCAACTCAAGGGAAGCCATGGTTTTCAACACGTTCATTAAAGACGCTAAAAACGGGTTTACAAATTCAGCGCGCATAACCTTCTTCTATTGTTGCTTCTTCTCTTTCGAGAGACAGGTCTGACAAACCCCATGTGATTCGATGACATGGTTGCTTATCGTAAAACCGTGTTTCTCCGCGTTACTTGCTAGCAAGGCTACCAGACTATCATCCCGAGATTCAATCACGTTACCGCACTGGTCACAAATCAACAGATGTGAGAAGTGCTTATGAGCGTTACATGAACAGCAAGAGATAAAGCTGTTAGTCGACTCTACTCGGTGAATAAAGCCTTGTTCTAGCAAAAAATCCAGTGCTCGATATACAGTTGGAGGTTTAGCTTGCGGTTCACTTTTTTTCAGATCTTCCAGCAGTTCATACGCACTTGATGAGCGTTTACTGGCACAGATCAGCTCAAACACAGTTTTACGCTGTGATGTGAGGCGAACCCCTCTTGCTGCACATATTTCTTCAATTTGCTTGGTTAGCTTGTTGTCCAAAACCATCACCATCACTGTTGGACTTTAGTAATAATATACTATGTCGAGATGAATATCGTTGACCGACAAAATAAAATCCACATGAAAGTAGATGCGAGGTCAACTCATCCTGTTGAATAGACGTAAATTACCTTATCTTGCTCAAAAACGATACTGTTAAGCTTATTAGTTGTGGTAAGGAGATTGTGGCAAGCCGACTAGGATCAAGCTTGTTCGGCTCACGAAACCTGCTGGTCGCGCCCATTTACCGTAAAGCGATTTACTGAACAAGGCATGGCGCTCACGCTAAGTTGCGATTAAAATGCCGGACTTCGATTTTTTCGCCACCGTGCGGTGGTTGTTTTTGACTGAAATGGGGACGTTCACCTATGACTCACTCATGCAGACTCTCAGTTGCTCCAATGCTCGATTGGACCGACCGCCACTGCCGTTATTTCCACCGTCTGCTCTCTGCGCAGACTCTGCTGTACACCGAAATGGTGACGACTGGCGCGATCATCCATGGTCGTGGCGATTTTCTGGCGTATAACCAAGAAGAGCATCCTGTAGCGTTACAGTTTGGTGGTTCCAATCCTAAGGATTTAGCGCATTGTGCCAAGCTGGCTCAAGAGCGAGGCTATGATGAAATTAACCTCAACGTCGGCTGTCCATCCGATCGGGTGCAGAATGGCCGCTTTGGCGCTTGTCTGATGGGCGAGCCGGACTTGGTGGCGGAGTGCGTCGCCGCCATGCGTGCGGTTGTCGACATTCCGGTGACAGTCAAAACGCGTATCGGTATTGATGATCAAGACTCGTACGAGTTTTTAACTCAGTTTATCGCCACAGTTGCGGAAAAAGGTGGCTGTGAGCAATTTACTATCCATGCGCGTAAAGCTTGGTTAAGTGGTCTGAGCCCGAAAGAAAACCGTGAAATTCCACCACTGGATTACCCACGAGCGTACCAGATCAAACGTGATTTTCCGCACTTAACCATTGCAGTTAACGGTGGGGTGAAGAGCTTGGAAGAAGCGAAACTGCATCTGCAACATCTTGATGGTGTGATGATCGGTCGAGAAGCGTATCAAAATCCGTATTTACTGGCTGAAGTGGATCAGCAGATTTTTGGCTTAGAAACGCCTGTGAAAAAACGCTCACAAGTCATCCATGAAATGATGCCTTATATTGAGCGTGAACTTTCACAAGGCACCCATCTTGGTCATATGACTCGCCATATGTTAGGACTGTTCCAAAATATGCCGGGTGCACGCCAATGGCGACGCCATATCAGTGAGAATGCGCACAAGCCTGGAGCGGGATTGGAAGTGGTTGAACAGGCGTTGGCCAAGATCCCTTACCAAGAGTTAGGTGTGTAAAAAACACCAAACATTAGCGAAAATGCTTACTGTTTTTCGATAAGCCAAGTGAGATGACGTCGCTTGGCTTATTTTTTCTATCTTAATCAAACGGTTGGCTTCTTTGTAAAGTTGGCGTGAAAACTGCAAATTAATAATGAATGACGCAGAGGAGTGCTGATGATGTTTGAATTAATCTTTATTTTTGTCTTTGCCGCTACACTATTGGTCACAGGCATCACTTTAATGAGTGTATTCGGTGCGATGGCGTTGGCGTTTTTGATCATGGCGCTGTTTGGCATGTTGGGCATAGTATTAAAGTTACTGCCTTGGTTACTGGTGGTGTTGGTGGTGGTTTGGCTGATGCGCGATAAAGCGAAGGCTTCACGTTAGGAGATGACAAAACCCTATATCGAGAATAGGTTTGTGTTACCATCATCGCCTCAAAAGTATTGAATTGAAATCGAACGGAGCATAGTTCATGAACCGAACTGCATCGGCGGCGCTGGTCACCGCACTGATGGTCATGCCTTTATCGGCCTCTGCCGCTGAATCATTTTATACTGCGTCAGTGGGCGCTGAGATGTGGTTAGCGAGCACGAAAATTGATAACACTCGTCGTGATGATGCGAACGCGCCTAACCTTTATTTTACGTTTGAGCACGGTTTTCCTTACCTGCCGAATGTGGGCTTGCGTTATACCAATTTAGAAGCGGATTTCGCTTCGTTCGATAAGATCGATTACACCTTTTATTATCCATTGCTCAATCGCGAATTGATGAAGTTCGATGCGGGTATCACTCTAACCCAATATGCGAACAGTGATTACCGTGCGGCAGATGCCCGTCGCTACGATTTTGATCAAACCACGTTTAACTGGTATGCCAGCGCCGAAATTACCATTCCTCATACGCCTTTTGATGTGATTGGTCAGTTTGATTTTGGTAACAATAGTGACCTGAAATCATCCGATGTGATGGCTGGCTTGCAATACCATCTGCCGATCCGAGCGGGAGACCTCGCATTCAAAGCGGGCTATCGAGTGGTAGATCTTGAGTTCACTGAACTGGCTAAGCAGTCCACCGATGTAAAGCAATCTTTTGTTTTTGCCGATGGTTGGTTTGTGGGGGCTCAATTTAGCTTCTGATGAATTTCTCATTATTGAGTTTTTTGCTAACCAATACGTTTTAAATGAGCCACAAGTTGGCTCATTTTTACTATTTGGACCATGCTTAGTTTTATCAATAAGCCAAGGATGGAAAGCAAAATGACGATTCCGGAGTTAAGAGAGCTATATCAAACCCAGCAGCTCGTTGAGGCCATTATTGAGCCCTCCTTTCAAGAAGGGGAATGGATTGTCGAATTTCGCCATCAAATGGGGGGATTTGTGCTGCTTACCGATGAAAATGGCGAAGAGTGTCGTTATATCGATCTCGATAGCGCTTCGCAATCCGCCATGGCGGTTGGGTTTCGTCAAGTTCGAATTGAAAACCAGTAGCGAGATGGTTAAGTCAAAAAGTTATAAAACATTCACATCTATTCTTTCTTGTTATTAAAAAGAGTGATTAATCTATCGTCATGCAATGAATAGGGAAGTCGTGACGATGTCTACAGGAAACACTTTACCCCCGGCGCTAGCGGCACTCGCTAGTCCGTTAAATGATGCACAGCTCAATCAACTCCAACAAACCGTAACCCAACTGAATGCTCAGCAATTAGCTTGGGTCAGTGGTTATTTCTGGGGATTGAGTCAATCCAATGCATTGAGCGTTCCACACATTTCCGCTGGGCAGACTGCGTCTGCTGCTTCGGGTAAGCTGACGATCATTTTCGCTTCGCAAACGGGAAATGCGAAAGGTGTTGCTCAAGCGTTATTGAAAGAAGCGCAAGCTGCAGGCATTCAGGCCCAGTTATTTGACGCGAGCGATTACAAAGGCAAAGACTTAGCCAAAGAAACCCATGTAATTTTTGTC
The DNA here is from genome assembly GCF_000621645.1 of Vibrio cholerae ATCC 14035. Classification (GTDB taxonomy): domain Bacteria; phylum Pseudomonadota; class Gammaproteobacteria; order Enterobacterales; family Vibrionaceae; genus Vibrio; species Vibrio cholerae. The sequence continues at coordinate 14,672 of NZ_JHXR01000034.1, forward strand.
GCCTCAACCAATGGTGAAGGTGAAGCGCCGGATAATGCACTGGCACTGCATGAGTTTCTCAAATCCAAAAAAGCCCCCAAGCTGCCTAATCTTAAATATGGCGTCTTAGGATTGGGGGATTCCAGTTATCAGTTTTTCTGCCAAACCGGCAAAGACTTTGATCAGTTTTTAGAAAACCTTGGGGCGCAACGTCTGGTTGAGCGCTTAGATGCGGATGTCGATTATCAGGCTGCAGCGACTGAGTGGCGCAAGCAAGTGCTGTCTATTTTGAAAGATGAGCTGACAGGAGCCGCGGCAGTGACGAGCGTGGCTACTTTCGCAGTGAGCCAGACAGCTGAGAGTCACTACAGTAAAGAGCAACCTTACACGGCGAGCTTATCGACGAGCCAAAAAATTACTGGCCGTGACTCAGGCAAAGATGTTCGCCACATCGAAATTGATTTGGCCGATTCTGGCATCACATACCAACCGGGTGATGCATTAGGTGTGTGGTATGAAAACCGTCCACAGCTGGTTAATGCCCTACTCGATAGCGTAGGACTTTCTGGTCATGAAGAAGTACAAGTGGATGGCGAAACGCTTTCTCTGCATTCGGCACTGACTCATCATTATGAAATTACTGCAGCCAATCCGCAGTTGGTGGCGCAATTTGCTGAGCTTGCACAAAGCGAAAAGCTCACCTCTTTAGCCCAAGATAAAGAGGCACTGCGTGAATACGCGACGCGTACGCAAGTGATTGATGTGTTGCGCGAAGAAAAAGTCACCCTTTCCGCGATTCAACTGTTATCACTTCTCCGTCGTTTAACGCCGCGTCTATATTCGATTGCCTCTAGTCAAAGTGAGGTGGGGGAAGAGGTGCATCTGACGGTTGGGGTGGTCGAGTATGAGTATAAGGGAGAGCAACGCTTGGGTGGTGCATCCAGCTTCTTAGCTCATCAATTAGAAGAGGGCGCTCCGGTTAAAGTCTTTGTTGAGCACAATAACAACTTCAAATTGCCGAGTGATGATAATGCGCCGCTGATCATGGTAGGCCCCGGAACGGGAATTGCTCCTTTCCGTAGCTTCATCCAAGAGCGCGAAAACCGTGGTGCAGCAGGAAAAAACTGGCTGTTGTTTGGTGACCGCACCTTTACCCAAGATTTCCTCTACCAAGTCGAGTGGCAAAAGTACCTCAAGTCTGGCGTGTTAAATCGCTTAGATGTGGCTTTTAGTCGCGATCAGCACGAAAAGGTGTATGTGCAGCATCGCCTTTTAGATCAAGCAGAGTTGGTATGGCAATGGTTACAAGAAGGCGCTTACTTCTACGTATGTGGTGATGCATCACGCATGGCGAAGGATGTGCACCAAGCATTAATTACTGTCGTCGAGCAACAAGGTGGCTTGAATCGTGAGCAAGCTGAAGAGTATGTGAGTGAACTGCGTAAAGCAAAACGTTATCAAAGGGATGTCTACTAATGAGCGCAAATCAAAACCCATCAGTACAAGAGGTGCTTGGCGAAGTGCTCGGCCCATGGTCGGATAATGAACGCCTAAAGCGTGAGAGTCATTTTCTACGCGGGACGATCGAGCAAGATCTGCAAGATCGCATTACCGGCGGCTTTACCGCGGACAACTTCCAACTCATCCGCTTTCATGGCATGTATCAGCAAGATGATCGTGATATCCGTGCTGAGCGTAGCAAGCAAAAACTTGAGCCTTTACACAATGTCATGCTCCGTGCGCGTATGCCGGGAGGGATCATCACTCCTCACCAGTGGCTCGCGATTGATAAGTTTGCAACCGAACATACTCTGTACGGCAGTATTCGTTTAACCACACGACAAACATTTCAGTTTCACGGTGTGCTTAAGCCGAATATCAAACTGATGCATCAAACCTTAAACAGCATTGGTATCGATTCGATTGCGACCGCAGGGGATGTGAACCGTAACGTTTTGTGTACCTCTAACCCCGTGGAATCTCAGCTGCATCTGCAAGCTTACGAGTGGGCAAAAAAAATCAGTGAGCACCTACTACCGAAAACACGCGCTTATGCCGAGATTTGGTTGGATGGTGAAAAGATCGAAGGACCCGATGAAGAGCCCATTTTAGGTTCAAACTATTTGCCGCGTAAGTTCAAAACGACTGTTGTGATCCCGCCACACAATGATGTGGATGTGCACGCCAATGACTTGAACTTTGTCGCGATTGGTGAAAATGGCCAGTTGATCGGTTTTAACGTGTTGGTGGGTGGGGGTCTTGCGATGACTCATGGCGATACTTCAACCTATCCGCGTCGTGCCGATGACTTTGGTTTTATTCCTCTGGAAAAAACCTTGGAGGTGGCGGCTGCAGTCGTGAGCACGCAACGTGATTGGGGTAACCGTTCTAACCGTAAAAATGCCAAAACCAAGTACACCTTAGATCGTGTTGGGGTTGAGGTATTCAAAGCCGAAGTTGAAAAACGCGCGGGAATTACGTTTGCACCAAGCCGAGCTTATGAGTTTACCAGCCGTGGCGATCGGATTGGTTGGGTTGAAGGCATCGATGGCAAACATCATTTAACCCTGTTTATTGAAAATGGCCGCATATTGGATTTTCCGGGTAAGCCACTGAAAACGGGTGTCGCTGAAATTGCTAAGGTGCATCAAGGCGATTTCCGGATGACGGCTAACCAGAACTTGATTGTGGCCGGTGTGCCAGCGGATCAGAAACAGCAGATTGAACAGCTTGCACGTAGTCATGGTTTGATCGATGATGGTGTTAGTGAGCAGCGCATCAATTCTATGGCGTGTGTCGCCTTCCCAACCTGTCCACTGGCCATGGCGGAGGCTGAGCGTTTTCTCCCTTCTTTTGTCACAGAAGTGGAAGGTATCTTGGCAAAACATGCGTTACCAAAAGAAGAGAACATCATTTTGCGTGTGACGGGCTGCCCGAATGGGTGCGGTCGAGCCATGTTGGCTGAGATTGGCCTAGTCGGTAAAGCACCGGGTCGCTACAACCTCCATTTAGGCGGCAATCGAAATGGAACGCGTATTCCTAAGATGTATAAAGAGAACATTACCGATACGCAAATTCTTCAAGAAATTGATGAGTTGGTGGGACGTTGGGCTAGCGAGCGTCTGGACGGTGAAGGATTTGGTGATTTCACTATTCGTGCAGGCATTATCGAAGAGGTAATCATCTCGAAGAGGGATTTCTATGCCTAATCGTACCGTTCCAACACTAGAAGAGTTACTAACGTTAAATAAGGTGCAGCAAACGCTGCGCCTAACGGAAGTCAATCAGCATCTGGAATCCCTCACTGCGCAAGAGCGCGTCGTCTGGGGTCTAGAAAATCTGCAGGGCAATCATGCACTGTCATCGAGCTTTGGTATCCAAGCCGCAGTGATGCTTCATTTATTAACTTCAGTGAAGAGTGACATTCCTGTCGTTTTAACCGATACCGGCTATCTGTTCCCAGAAACCTATCAGTTTATCGATGAGTTGACTGAGCGGCTCAATCTGAACTTAAAAGTTTACTCCGCGCCTGTATCAGCGGCTTGGCAAGAAGCTCGCTACGGAAAACTGTGGGAACAAGGTGTTGAAGGAATCGAACGCTACAACCAGATTAATAAAGTAGAACCGATGCGTAGAGCATTAGATGAACTCAACATTGGCACTTGGTTCTCGGGCTTACGACGTGAACAGTCACAATCACGAGCAAGCCTACCGATTCTATCGGTACAAAATGGCGTGTTTAAATTCCTGCCAGTGATCGATTGGACCAATAAAGAGGTGCACTATTATCTCAAGGATAACGATCTACCTTATCACCCACTTTGGGAACAAGGTTATCTTTCGGTTGGTGATACACACACCACACAGAAATGGCAGCCGGGAATGAATGAAGAGCAAACTCGCTTCTTTGGTTTAAAGCGTGAGTGTGGGTTACACGAAGATCATAACGATACACATCAATAAACGCGTTCATTTTCTATTTACACATAATAAAGAGAGGCTGCCGTGATGTAGCCTCTTGCTTTATCTCAGCCTACAAATGAATAACTCTGTGGATAAGTTGTCATCAAGGTCTGAGTAAAGTGGGATAAATAAGCCATTGCGCGCAAATGCAGCGGTTAAGCGTTATTTCTATAAATTTTCTCAAAAAACACTTGCCAGTGTGAAGCGGATCTCTATAATGCGCCCTCGTTGACGCAGCAAGGGCTCACAGCCAAATCGATGCCTCAACAGGCCAGAAAAGAAAATTGAAAAAAGTGTTTGACACGAAAT
>NZ_KK211326.1:0-1641 GCF_000621645.1 Vibrio cholerae ATCC 14035
GCGCAAAAATGAAATATGGCAACTTAAGCCTTAAGTGCATGGTTCAAAATCAAAAGGCACTCAACTTTTATTTGTCGCAAGGTTTTGAAATTGTGTCGAAAGTGGATGATGAATTGGGTGGTTATTACTACATGAGCTTCAGCGCACAAACCTAACAAACGCCTCAAGAGGGACTGTCAACGCGTGGCGTTTCCAGTCCCATTGAGCCGCGGCGGTTTCGGTTGTTGTGTTTGAGTTTGGTTTTTATGCGTTGTCAGCCCCTTAGGCGGGCGTTAGCCGAAAGGAGAATCTATTGTGTCGATAGAAGTAACATTGTTGACAACTGTATTAGCTAATGCGCTTGGTTCAAATGTATTAGCTGAATCATTGGTTAAGCTCTTTAAGGAAAAACTTGATAAAAAAACCATTGATGACTCATGTTCAGATGAAATAACCGCAGCCGAACCAAAAAGGCTGTACTTGGCAGGGGAGCAGGAGTCAAAAATAGTCAATGAAGCAGCTATTGAAGCTTTAGACGAAACCTATACGCTCACTGCTGGAATTGCCGCGGAAAGGATGAGGCAAGCAAAAGCAGCATTTAACATTGCGCTAACACTTATGATTGTTGGAGTTTTGGTTATCTTTGCCGGTGTCGCACTATTGTATTTTAAAGAAGGTATCGAGCAGGGGTTAATTACTGTTGTGGTGGGTGCAGTTTCGGAGATTCTTAGTGTCATTGTGCTCGGTTTTAACAGAGAAACAAACAATCGTTTAGATGACTTGAGAAAAGATATGTCAGTTATAGAAACAGCTAGAGTGGGCTTGTCTTTTGCAAAGCAAATTGAGAATCAGGAAAAAAGAGATAATGCTATTTCTGAATTATCACTCAAAATCCAAGGCGGCTAACAAACGCCTCAAGAGGGACTGTCAACGCGTAGCGTTTCCAGTCCCATTGAGCCGCGGTGGTTTCGGTTTTTGTGTTTGAGTTTAGTGGTAATGCGTTGCCAGCCCCTTAGGCGGGCGTTATGCGCTAATTGGAAAAATTGACAGGAGTTAACAATGAACCAGCATGAAAAGCTTAATTATGTGGAGTTTGCAGTGAACGACTTAGAGTCAACGAAAGCGTTCTTTTCAAAGACTTTTGGCTGGAGTTTTGTTGACTATGGACCTGAATATACAGCTTTCTCAAATGAAGGCTTAGACGGTGGTTTTTTCAAGGCTGAGCTTTCTAGTCGGACTGAAAATGGTGGCGCACTGTTAATTTTCTACAGTTCGGACATTGAAGCTACTTTAGAAAAAGTCGTGAAAAATGGCGGTCATATCATCCGTCCTATCTTTGAATTTCCTGGTGGTTGTCGTTTTCATTTTACAGAGCCAAGTGGTAATGAATTTGCTGTTTGGTCTGAAGCACGCGCATAACAAACGCCTCAAGAGGGACTGTCAACGCGTAGCGTTTCCAGTCCCAATGAGCCGCGGCGGTTGCAGTTGTTGTGTTTGAGTTTAGTGGTAATGCGTTGCCAGCCCCTTAGGCGGGCGTTAGGTATTTGGAGATATCATGAGAGCTATCTTTTTGATTCTTTGCTCTGTTTTATTAAATGGCTGCTTGGGCATGCCCGAATCAGTAAAACCAGTGTCGGATTTTGAACTGAACAACTATTTAGG
>NZ_KK211326.1:1806-6967 GCF_000621645.1 Vibrio cholerae ATCC 14035
AATGTCGAAAGAGCGTGGTTTTGATACAAATCGGCTCATTTACGTTCAGCAGCAATAAATACCTAACAAACGCCTCAAGAGGGACTGTCAACGCGTGGCGTTTCCAGTCCCATTGAGCCGCGGTCGTTGCAGTTGTTGTGTTTGAGTTTAGTGTTATGCGTTGTCAGCCCCTTAGACGGGCGTTAGCAGCTATAGAGGAAGAGAAATGATCCGGCACATATTGCTTATAAAGTTTAAAGCGTCGGCAGAGCCATCCGAAATTGAAAAATTAAAAGGCTTGTTTGCTTCAATGCCGGACAAAGTGGATGGAGTTTTATCTGTTGAGTGGGGAGAAAATGATAGTCCTGAAGGTAAAAATCAAGGCTATTCACATTCGGTTTTAATGACATTTTCAGATGAGAAAGGCAGGCAAAATTACTTGCCTCATCCAGAGCATGAAGTCCTGAAAAAAGTCTTTCGTCCGTTGCTTGAGGATATCGTGGTTTTTGATTACACAATTTAATCTTTGGCACGCAGCTAACAAACGCCTCAAGAGGGACTGTCAACGCGTGGCGTTTCCAGTCCCGTTGAGCCGCGGTGGTTTCGGTGTTGTGTTTGAGTTGGGTGCTATGCGTTGCCAGCCCCTTAGGCGGGCGTTATGTACTAGGTAGAAAAAATGAACAATAACATTAGATTGAATATGTACAGATATGTGTTCACAGAACTCGCTTATATCGTGTTTTTGTGGCTTGTCTTCTATTGGCTTTCAAATGGTAATCATCATTTAATACAATCGCTTACATTAATAATGTGTTGTGGTGCAGCTGCTAGGATCCTTATGTTATGGAATAAGTTTCGGCAAGGTTCTCTAAAAATATTAGGTGGGAATTTATTTTTCAAAGGTTTAGCTTGCGATGTAACTTTGTTGTATGACTTTCTGCCGTTAGGAATAGGCTCGACCATAAAGGTCTCATACTTTGAAGAGACTATGCAGAAACGTAGTATTTACATTCCGAAAAATGCGCTAAGCCATGAACACTGGCAACAATTGTTAGATCAACGTACATAACAAACGCCTCAAGAGGGACTGTCAACGCGTGGCGTTTCCAGTCCCAATGAGCCGCGGTGGTTGCAGTTGTTGTGTTTGAGTTTAGTGGTAATGCGTTGCCAGCCCCTTAGGCGGGCGTTATGTGCTTTTTTGTTCAACATACCCTTTCTTCTTATTCATCCCTAATAAATTCAGTTTGTTACGTTCTCTTTGTCATGACTTTTATCGAATGCTGTTTGGCATAATATGCCCCCAAGGCGCCGACTCTTAATCTAGACAGACCTGTATTTGTCGTAAGCAAAATCGTTGGCTATTCAGTCTATTACCCTTACTTAAAGGGTTTGAGGATCCCGATACTCTTACTGATGACCATTGTAAGAAACTCCGAATTAGAAACGTAAAGCGGTGTAAGCTCTCAATCGTAGGTTTCTAGAATTGAAAATATGCCATAAAAGGCATTACAGTCAGGCACATAACAAACGCTTCAAGCGGGACTGTCAACGCGTAGCGTTTCCAGTCCCATTGAACCGAAGTGGTTACGGCTGTTGGTTTAAGCTGTGCGGTAGCGTTGCCAGCCCCTTAAGCGGGCGTTATATTTCTAAGAGGAAAAAATTTGATCTCTGAGTATTTACCGATCACTGTAGTGGTTACATTAATATTATTCTGCACTCGTGAAATTCTCGATTTAACAAAGAGGTATCGTGATAAAAAACGCATGCTTGCAACTCTTAAGATTGTGGTATCTGAAGAGTTAAAAGACAATTATCATGCGTTAGATGCTTTATATTCTGTCTTGACCCAAGTAGATAAACTTCTGAAAATTGGTGAAAAGAGAATACCAGTATGGAAGAACATAAAAACTGATCGCTATGGAAATGATATGGCTCATATCGTTATCGGTGAAAATGGAGAGTATGGTGTGCTTCATATGGCATTCCCAAAGTTTTCAACAAAGCGCTACGAGTCATACATCAAGGATATAGCGTCTTTAGATCTTCAGTTATATGAAGCTATTACCAAATTCTATAAAGAGCTTCGCTACTGCGAGAAAATTCGTTGCGAAGTTATTGAGTATCTAGAAAGGGACAATAATCATATCAACTGGGCTTTTGATTACCGTGTAAACTTTATGCTCGAACGTAAGCCAGAATATGAGTCCTTGTGTCAAAATCTTCATGAGCTTCTTTCTGGTAAATACATGAAAATAGATCGCAATGAAGTGGTTGAAATCGAAATATAACAAACGCCTCAAGAGGGACTGTCAACGCGCGGCGTTTCCAGTCCCATTGAGCCGCGGTGGTTATGGTTGTTGTGTTTGAGTTTAGTGGTAGTGCGTTGCCAGCCCCTTAGGCGGGCGTTAGCCCGCAAATATGATATTACGTCAGTTAAATAGGATAGATATGTCTAGTTTTGATTTTCCTAAGTATCAAGCAAATCAAGAAGTAGGGAACACTGGTGAAGCTTTTTTTGAGCATTTTGTAACTAAGGAGTTGGGTTGTATATACCGAAAAGTTCACCGAGAACATGATTTTGGCATCGATGGGTATATTGATATCGTCAATAATGGTGTGGTGAGTGGACGCTCGGTTGCAGTTCAAATCAAGTGTGGTGATAGCTATATCTCTAAAGTCACAAGCGGTGATATTAAATACTTGGGTGATAATAAGCACTTAAATTTCCTTATTAATCATAATGTTCCTGTTATTTTGGTTGTGCTTAACAGTGACTGTACTAAAGGGTATTGGGTGGAATTTTCTGTTAACGCAACTAATCCAAGTAGCAAATCATGGTGGATTGAAATTCCGTTTGAGAATCAGTTAGGCACTTTAGATATGACTAGTCTCTGTGATATCGCTGGAATTGCAGAGGATTATTCCGAAGATATCAAAGTATCTTGGGCAATAAATTCTGCCATGGATGAACAGTCTGATATATCTTTTGTTCTTTCTAAGGAAGAAGTTGAAGAGCTTGATTTATCGGGGATAAATCAAATGATGGAGCGTTACTTCAGAACGAAAGATTTGCTAATTTCAAATAGAAACAAAACTGTATTTTGGATCTTTGGATATGATGATGACTCACGAGAATTATATGAGATTCCAGAAGTAAGAAGATGGTTTAAATTTACCTTAGAACAAGGTGTGCCTTGGTTCTACCTCCTAGATGTAGGTGCTGACCATATGAGTTTACCTATTAATATGTACTCATGCTGTAATATTTCAGTTAATAAACTAAGTTGTGGTTCAAAGTCAGTAGTTATTTCAAGTGTGTCAGATATTAATAATTGGGTAGAAGTAAACTTTGAAAATTTGAACCGTTTCGCTGATGAAAAGAAAATACCAGATAATATTTTAAAAGAAGTCTCTGAAAAAGTAATTACTTCAGTTCACCGTCTGGTTGCTGGCTAACAAACGGTTCAAGAGGGACAGCCAACGCTTGGCATTTTTACTATGCGTTGGTTTTTGTGGTTACGGTGTTATGCGGAAGCTTGGTAATGGCGTTGGCTGCCCCTTAACCGGGCGTTATGTGTTTTCCTAGAAAATGGAGTTTCTGATGAAAATTAGTCACCTTGATCATTTGGTTCTGACTGTTGCAGATATTCCAACAACAACGAACTTTTATGAAAAAGTGTTGGGCATGAAAGCTGTTAGTTTTGGCGCTGGTCGGATTGCTCTAGAGTTTGGTCACCAGAAGATCAATCTTCATCAACTCGGTAATGAGTTTGAACCTAAAGCCCAAAATGTCAGAGTTGGGAGCGCAGATTTGTGCTTTATTACCGACACAGTTCTGTCTGATGCGATGAAGCATGTGGAGAATCAAGGTGTGACTATCATGGAGGGGCCTGTAAAACGTACAGGTGCACAAGGTGCAATCACATCATTCTATTTCAGAGACCCTGATGGGAATCTTATTGAAGTATCAACGTATTCAAACACATAACAAACGCCTCAAGAGGGACTGTCAACGCGTAGCGTTTCCAGTCCCATTGAGCCGCGGTGGTTTCGGTTGTGGTGTTTGAGTTTAGTGGTCATGCGTTGCCAGCCCCTTAGGCGGGCGTTAGGCATTAATCGTTCGACTATCAAATTTAGCTGATACAATGCTCTTAATATTCAAAGTAGTAGAGTTTTTAAGTATGGACATAGGCAAGTTAACGCGAAAAGAACTGATAGAATTAAATCATAGGATCGTAGCTCGTTTGGAGCATCTGGATGAACTTGAAGTTCAAGCCAAAAGGCAAGAGTTCATACTTGGTTCGCCGGCGCAGTTTGTCGATGATAAAGGCACTATTCAGCTATGTGTTGTCGTTAAGTTCAATAAGAAGTCAGTATCAGTGTCAACAGCAAATGGTGAGCGTTGGAACATTCCAGCAGAACGAATACTACCGTTGGCAAATGCCTAACAAACGCCTCAAGAGGGACTGTCAACGCGTGGCGTTTCCAGTCCCAATGAGTCGCGGTGGTTTCGGTTGTTGTGGTTGAGTTTAGTGGTAGTGCGTTGCCAGCCCCTTAGGCGGGCGTTAGGTGTTCATCAGCTATGTGAACCAAAAGTTGAGCGTGAACGTAAAACCGATTTTCGAAACTTCGGTTATTTGAGATGGAACTGAATACGGCAATCGAGTCAAGAATTATAGAAATGGCATGGGAAGACCGCACCCCATTCGAAGCAATCAAGCATCAATTTGGTCTGAACGAAGCTGAAGTGATTAAGTTTATGCGCAGTCGACTCAAACCTAGTAGTTTTAAATTATGGCGTGGTCGTGTTTCGGGCCGTAACACAAAACATGCGAAGTTGCGCAGCTCAGAAATTAGTAGAGGCTACTGCCCAACCCAGTACAAGCATCGCTAACTGGCACACACCTAACAAACTGCTTAAGAGGGATTCGCAATGCGTGGCATTTTCAGCATGCGGTGGGTTTTGTGATTAAGGCGGCGTGCGGTAGCTTTAGCAGTGCATTGCTCACCCCTTAGCAGGGCGTTAGGTATTTGGAGACATCATGAGAGCTATCTTTTTGATTCTTTGCTCTGTTTTATTGAATGGTTGCTTGGGCATGCCCGAATCAGTAAAACCAGTGTCGGATTTTGAACTGAACAACTATTTAGGCAAATGGTACGAGGTTGCTCGACTCGATCACTC
>NZ_KK211326.1:7227-15618 GCF_000621645.1 Vibrio cholerae ATCC 14035
GCAATAAATACCTAACAAACGCCTCAAGAGGGACTGTCAACGCGCGGCGTTTCCAGTCCCAATGAGCTGCGGTGGTTTCGGTTGTTGTGTTTGAGTTTGGTGTTATGCGTTGCCAGCCCCTTAGGCGGGCGTTAGTTTCTATCTAGAAAAAATCATAAAAAGCTCAGGTTTAACGTTCTGAAAAATCCACTTTAAGCGTTCAAGCCGCACAATTGTGTTTTTGAGTTTTTCTTGATGCTAATTTGGTAGAAAGCGTTGAAAGTTCAGTAGATGCAAAGACGTTGAAAACCAACAAGCCTCGAAGCTTCAATGTTGTCGGATATTCAACACGATCAGTTTGGTTTCATAAAAGGCTGCATCATCTCTGTGATCTGGCTTTCTTTGTCGCGGACTCTTAACCGTGACCAACTTAACCTTGATCGTTTTGAGTTTTGGCAGCCAACTTCACAGCTTTTGGTGTTGGACGTGTGTTTGTTCGATGCATTTGCGTAAAATGCTTTCCAAGCAAAAGTGTTAAAAAATCATTGCTAAACAAATGGCTACGAAACTAACAAACGCCTCAAGAGGGACTGTCAACGCGCGGCGTTTCCAGTCCCATTGAGCCGCGGTGGTTTCGATTGTTGTGTTTGAGTTTGGTTGTTATGCGTTGCCAGCCCCTTAGGCGGGCGTTAGGCCTTCGGTAGGAGATTTAGTAGTTTGTATGAAAGATGAAATAAGTAATCCAGATTTAGGCGCAATTTATACCACCAAAATTTTAGGCGTTTTATTAGAAAATTGGCCTAAACAAACTTATCTATGTTGTTCGGAAGTGACAGGAATTGATTTTGATGAAGAGTCCGTGTTTGATTCGTTTTCACCACAGCCTTACCCTAAAGAATGGGAAGTATGTAGAGATTTAATCGTCTGGCTCGAAAATGAGGGCTTCATACGGTCCGAAGGTTCTCGTGGGAGTTCTTTCGGTTTTTTTTCCGTTGAAATAACGATGTCAGCTATGACAGCTTTAAATCAAGTTCCAGATCCACTAGATCCTGAATCGACTAGAACCTTGAAAGATACTCTTAAAGATATTGCTAAAAGTGGATCAGGCAAGTTGGCAGACAAAATTATGGATAAAGCATTCTTTGCATTTGTCACAATGCTAGAAAAAAGTGCTGGATAATCGCAGGCCTAACAAACGCCTCAAGAGGGACTGTCAACGCGCGGCGTTTCCAGTCCCATTGAGCCGCGATGGTTACAGTTGTTGTGTTTGAGTTTAGTGGTAGTGCGTTGCCAGCCCCTTAGGCGGGCGTTAGGTAAATAGGAGGTTTCAATGGAAGTAACTTTGTATGATGGACAAGGCAAACCGGTGGCATACGTAGCAGCAGATAGCGAGAACAGCATTTATACATGGGATGGACATGCAGTAGCGTATATTACCGATGGCAAAGTATATGGTTGGAATGGGCAGCATTTAGGTTGGTTTATAGATGGTGTTATTTTTGATCTACAAGGATATAGAGTTGGTTCAATTGCTGAGCGTTGTCCTTACGCTACCTACGCCCAACCAGCAAAATACGCAAAGTATGCAAAATACGCTAAATATGCGAAGTACGCAGCGTATGCTAAGCCTGCGTTAAGTGTAAGTTATGGGCGTACTCATTTAATTGATTTTTTAAATAGCGGCGCAGTTTAATTTACCTAACAAACGCTTCAAGACGGATTCGCAACGCGTGGCATTTTTACAATGCGTTGGTTTTGGTGATTAAGGTGGTGTGCTGAAATATCGTATTGCGTTGCTCACCACTTAAGCGGGCGTTAGCACACACATCTCATAAGCTGGAGCTTGTATCCTGTGACGGTATTTCTGTTCAATGGTCTTTTGCCTTGGTTTAGTATCGAGACGTAACCTTTATTTGAGAGGCTGAAAAATGAAAAAATTGTTAATGGTACTGACTGTAATGATTGCTTTAGTGGGTTGCGATGATGCAACTAAAGCGATTGATGGGGCTCAAGCTGCAGCGAATAAAGCCGTAGATAACTTGCAGCAAAAAGCGGACTCACTAAATTTGCAAGACCTTAATCTTGACGTTATTGGTGATGCGACTCAAAAAGCACAAGAGTTTACTCAATCAATAGATTTGTTGATCAATACCGATTTCACCGATCACCAAGCAGTTGTTGCCGCTACAGAGAAAATTTCTAATTCCTACAGTTGTTTAGTTGACGTTTCTTCGGAAGCAACAGCGGAAAACTTGCTAGATAAAATCGTATCATCAGTAAAGAACGATCAAGTGTTAGCAATTATCGAAAAAGGCGTGGCACAAGCTAAAACGGCGAAAGAGTGCGTTATGTAACCAGTGTGTGCTAACAAACGCCTCAAGAGGGACTGTCAACGCGCGGCGTTTCCAGTCCCATTGGGCTGCGGTGGTTTCGGTTGTTGTGTTTGAGTTTAGTGGTATGCGTTGCCAGCCCCTTAGGCGGGCGTTATAACACAGAATCAATTCCTTGCTCGTAAATCTCAATTGAACTACTATTTGTACATTAAATTGTACTAAATGGAGTTCGTTATGAGCCGTATTCACCTTGATCAAGATATTCAGCCTTTGTCTGAGTTCCGTGCTGGCGTTGCATCATTTATCAAACAGATCAATGAGACTCGTCGACCATTGGTTATTACACAACGAGGTAAAGGTGTAGCCGTTGTTCTTGACGTTGCGGAGTATGAAGCAATGCAAGAGAAAATCGAATTACTCGAAGAAATGCGTACTGCAGAAGCTCAATTGGCTGCAGGTTTAGGTATATCAAACGAAGATGCTCGTTCACAAGTTCTGGGGCGCATCATCAAATGAAAGTAGTTTGGTCACCTCTAGCGTTACAAAAACTGGGTGATGCCGCAGAGTTTATTGCTTTGGATAACCCATCAGCTGCAGAAAAGTGGGTGAATGAAGTATTCGACAAAACGGAATTGCTCGGCTCAATGCCAGAAATGGGCCGCATGGTTCCTGAAATGCCTCATACGAACTACCGTGAAATAATTTTTGGTCATTACCGCATTATTTATAGTTTGAGCCACGAAATCCGCGTTCTAACAGTTCGTAACTGTCGTCAATTGCTCACGGAACATGATGTGTGAAACTGTGTTATAACAAACGCCTCAAAGGGACTACCAACGCGTGGCGTTTCCAGTCCCATTGAGCCGCGGCGGTTGCAGTTGTTATGTTTAAGTTTAGTGGTAATGCGTTGTCAGCCCCTTAGGCGGGCGTTATAAGGTGGTTTAGCAAAGGAGTCTGTATGCTTGACAAGGAAAATACTGGTCTGATTATCGTTGATATCCAAGGCAAGTTGGCTCGATTGGTTTCTGACAGTAATGAGCTTGTTTCAAATTGCATAAAACTAATTAAAGGAGCTCAATTGCTAGGATTGCCAATAGTTTGGCTTGAGCAAAATCCAGATAAATTAGGCCAAACCATCGAAGAGCTCACTGTGTTACTGAGTAATCAACAACCGATTAGCAAGTTCAGTTTTGGTGCCTGTGGTGAGCCTCGTTTCATCGAAACTATCCAAAAATCGAATAAAACGTCTTGGTTAATATGTGGTATCGAAGCTCACATATGTGTTTATCAAACGGCTATTCATCTCAAAAATCTAGGTTACGACATACATTTAGTGAGTGATTGCGTGTCTTCACGTGATGCATCAAACAAGGAGCTAGCAATTACAAAGCTAGCAGGAGCTGGTGTTGAAATAACAGGTTTAGAAATGAGTCTTTATGAACTGGTTAAAGATTGTCGAGCGCCAGAGTTTAAAGGAATACTCAATCTAATTAAGTAGTTATCCACCTTATAACAAACGCCTCAAGAGGGACTGTCAACGCGCGGCGTTTCCAGTCCCAATAAGCCGCGGTGGTTTCGGTTGTTGTGATTGAGTTTTGTAGTAATGCGTTGCCAGCCCCTTAGGCGGGCGTTATGTTCCTTTGGAGAAAATTTTTGAACCAAGATAGTGATTTAATGGAGTGGCCTAAATTTTTACTCGATCATAAGAAATTACAGTGGATCTATGATCGAGATAAAGCAGCGCTATTATCTGTAGTGATTTTATATTACTCATATTTTTATGCATCGCTACTTGAGTTACCTTCTATTTTCTCTAGTTCAGGTTCGATAGTTTCAGCTATAGGCCTTCTATTAACACTAAAACACAACTTCTTAAGTAGCGTAAAAAATCCTGAAGAAGCAGTTGCTAAACATAACCAGTATGGTCGTACAAATTCTATCTTTATGATGAAAATGCCCAGTGTGGTAAATCCTACGATAATTGCGTTAAAGGATGAATATGTGGGAATCTTGTTGGTACTACTTGGAGGTATTACTAATGGATATGGTGGCTTTTTGCCACTACTTGGCAGTGGAACATAACAAACGCCTCAAGAGGGACTGTCAACGCGTGGCGTTTCCAGTCCCAATGCGCCGCGATGGTTACGGTTGTTGTGTTTGAGTTTAGTGGCAGTGCGTTGTCAGCCCCTTAGGCGGGCGTTAGCTTCTTAAAGGCTAGAATCCTCAAAATCTGGGTTTAATTGTCCTGAAAATTCAGCTTTTAGTGCTCAAGTTTCACAATTTGGCTTTCGAGTTTTTTTGATGCTGATTTGGTCGAACGTGTTGAAAGTTCAGTGGTTTCAAAGTCGCTGAAAACCATCAAACCTCGATGCTTCAATGTTGTTGGATGCTCAACTCGGAAAGTTTGGTTTCACAAAAGGCTGCATCATCGCTGACAGTGTTTTTTCTTTGTCGAGGACTCTTAACCGTGGCCAACTTAACCTTGAGCGTTTTGAGTTTTGGCAGCCAACTTCACAGCTTTTGGCGTTGGACGTGTGTTTGAGAGATGCTTTTGCATAAAATGCATTTCAAGCAAAAGTGTTAGAAAGCCATTGTTAAACAATAGGCTACGAAGCTAACAAACGCCTCAAAGGGACTGCCAACGCGTGGCGTTTCCAGTCCCAATGAGCTGCGGTGGTTACGGCTGTTGTGTTTGAGTTTGGTTGTTATGCGTTGTCAGCCCCTTAGGCGGGCGTTATATCAATTTAGAGATAGGTGCAAAAAATAATGAAACTATATGAGAATGTAGTTATTGGAAACTTTCTTTATGGATTAGGCTACTCTATTGGTACTAAGAAAGGCGGAAATGAGGTTCTGTCAGTCGTAAACCTGCTTCAACAAACGCCAGCAGACAAAGAGTTGGGCGATGTACTTTTAGAATTTCCTGGAGTTGTAAAACTCATAGAGTTTAAAAACAAAGCTGGCAGCTTAAAAAAAGAGATGCAAAGACACTCTCAATTAAAGTCGGCATTGGGAGAAGACCATGCAAATATTTCTTTGTCTAAGAGTATTCACTGGTATGTTGAAACCGAGCCTTTTAATGATCTTTGTATAAATAATATCAAACCTTATTTGGATGCTTTTGATAGTAGTGTTAACGATAGTTTTACATTAGAAACTTTTATTGAGAAAATTGTAGACGATGTATTTAGTAACGATACCAATTTTAGCGATGATGACTTTAAGGACTATTTGAGTTTGGTTGCTAGGTGCCAAGGTACAGGAGAGGTAGGAACTGGAGGTATAATCATCGCAGTTTCTGAGAGTAGAATTAAGTATTTCCAGTTTACGGATATTATGCAGCTCAGGTTACAACATGAAGAATATGTGAATGAGATAAAGAATCAATTTAATAAAAGTATAGAGGCTAAAAAAAGTCTTAATAGAACCAAAGGTTTCGATATGGAGATAAGTCGATAATGGAGAGGTTAGATAAGTTATTTGATGCAGCTGCTAATTTGCTTGCTGCAAGTGAGAAAAATGAACAAAGATTTTTAAATGCAATCACGTCAATTGAAAAGACTAACCGGAGTGTTAGTAGAGTTGAGTCAGAGACTAAAATAGCAATAAAAGAGTCTACCCAAAATGCATCAAGTTAAATAGCGGATAAGGTTTCGGAGCAATTATTTAAAAAACTTGAACATGCGCATGTTAAAGCAGAACAAGCAGCGTCTAGGTATGAGAAAGCAAGCAGATATTCGGTGTTAAAACTATCTTTCATTATGCTTATATTATTAATTTGTGTTGCAATTAGTATTTGGTTCCTATTTGTCAAAGATATTCCCACTATAAATGAGATTAACGAGCTAAGAAGTGAGAAAGCGCAACTTCAAGCTCAGATAGAGAAGCTTAATCAGTATGGTCACATCACGAGTTGTGATGGTAAATTGTGTGTTTCTGTAGATAAAAATGACAGCTATAAATCTAGTGATGGTAAGGTTATTTATTATGTAATAGCCCCTCGAGATAGTAAAAATTGATATAACAAAGCATTTAAGAGTGATTCGCAACGCTTGGCGCTTTCGCTTCGCTCAAGTATAGCCAAGCGTCGCTCACACCTTAATGCGGCGTTAGGTTTCACACGGAGGTAGTGTTTGGAAGTGATAAAGTTGCCAAACAATGGCATATGCGAATGGGCTGGAATGGAAGATTATCAGCTTCTTTCTCCAAGCAGTACCATTAGTGCGATACTCACCTATATTGGAGAGCCTCCTCATGGCGACTCCTATCATAGCCTAAGTATTAATGGTAAAAAGTGCCCAGGCTATGCTTGGGGTTGCCTGTTTGCATTTTCATCTGATTCTAGGTTTTTAGTTTGTAGCTGGATGGAAAAGCTCATTGAGCGAAAAACTGTAGTTATAGACTGCATAGAAGAAAAGTACTTTATTCTCCCTACTTACATCTACATGTTTTCAGTTGAGTGGCCCCATGTGTCGGGAGTGGGAAGTCAATGGGATAGCTTAGGCTATACGTTCACAGGGGATGAGAACTGGCTGAACTACTGAAACCTAACAAGGCCATCAAACATCGCCCCCTTCGGGGGCTGGACTCGCAAAACACGCTCGCCGTTTATGGCAAGCGTTAGGTTTAAGGTTTTTCATGGAAATCAAAGAGTTTAGTGCCTGTAATCTCGAATCGTTGAGAAAGCTCTACTTGGACTCTAGACGAGATAGTTTCCCATGGCTCAAGGCGGATAGTTTTCGGATAGAAGACTTCGACCGCGATAGTCAAGGTGAACGAATTTGGTTGTCTGAGGTTTTAGGGAATGTTGCCGGCTTCATTTCCATTTGGGAGCCTGACAATTTTATTCATCATCTCTATGTCGCAACCGAATATCAGGGGCAAGGTGTGGGCTCGATGCTGCTTAACGGCGCAAAAATGAAATATGGCAACTTAAGCCTTAAGTGCATGGTTCAAAATCAAAAAGCACTCAACTTTTATTTGTCGCAAGGTTTTGAAATTGTGTCGCAAGTGGATGATGAATTGGGTGGTTATTACTATATGAGCTTCGTAGCACAAACCTAACAAACGCCTCAAGCGGGACTGTCAACGCGTGGCGTTTCCAGTCCCATTGAGCCGCGGTGGTTTTGGTTGTTGTTTTTGGGTTTAGTGTAATGCGTTGTCAGCCCCTTAGGCGGGCGTTAACTCTCATCTGTATATACATCAATAAATTCAATCGCTTGACTGATTTTTGATAATTCGCTCTCTTTTTAGCTCAGGAAAATATGTTTATATGCTCGTCTTATATAAAAAACAGTTGGTATTGGAATGAATAATAGATTTTGTGAAAAGTGTGGCCAAAAAACTGAGCATAAAGAACTCATAAAGCAAAAACCCTCAAAGTATGGAAAAAGTAAAAAAGAACAATTTAAAGCTTTTCTGGATGGCTTTTTTGGTGGTGTAGCAAGTCCGGTTGGAGCATCGTTAGATCTCATCGATAGATATGTGGTTTGTAGTGTGTGTGGTCACAAGACTCTCGATAATCAAGGTGATGAATTTCTCTAGTTATCAGTGTGTTAATGAGAGTTAACAAACGCCTCAAGAGGGACTGTCAACGCGCGGCGTTTCCAGTCCCATTGAGCCGCGGTGGTTTCGGTTGTTATGTTTGAGTTTAGTGGTAATGCGTTGCCAGCCCCTTAGGCGGGCGTTAACTGGCAAAATGGAAATGTCAAAAGCATCTGAGCAAAAGGAGTTTGCAAATGTTTCGTTGTGGGCAATGCCGTCATTTCGAAAAAGCTAAAAATAATCTCAAGGATCTTTGTGGTGCTTGGGAACAACCTACGACTGCAACGCGTGAAGCTTGTGGATTTTTCATGCTCAGAAAACCAGCCCTAGATGTGAAAACACCAAACGAAGTGTAGAGTAATCTTCTTTGTGTTGGTTAAAAGTGCAGTGAAAATCATAAGCACTGGCCAGTTAACAAACGCCTCAAGAGGGACTGTCAACGCGTGGCGTTTCCAGTCCCATTGAGCCGCGGTGGTTACGGTTGGTGTGTTTGAGTTTTGTGTTATGCGTTGTCAGCCCCTTAGGCGGGCGTTAG
>NZ_JHXR01000038.1:0-12726 GCF_000621645.1 Vibrio cholerae ATCC 14035
CGCGTTGACAGTCCCTCTTGAGGCGTTTGTTAGCTTCGTAGCCTATTGTTTAACAATGGCTTTTAACACATTTGTTTGAAAGGCATTTTACGCAAAAGAATCAAGCAAGCACACGTCCAACGCCAAAAGCTGTGACGTTGGCTACCAAAACTTAAAACGATCAAGGTTAAGTTGGCCACGGTTAAGAGTCCGCGACAAAGAAAGCAAGATCACAGCGATGATGCAGCATTTTGTGAAATCAAACTTTCCGAGCGGAACATCCAACAACGTTGAAGCATCGAGGCTTACTAGTTTTCAGCGACTTTGCACCCACTGAACTTTCAACACGTTCGACCAAATCAGCATCAAGAAAAGCTCAAAAGCCAAATTGTGCAATTTGAACGCTAAAATCTGAATTTTTAGGACAATTAAACCGATTTTTGCTTTAAGAAGCTAACGCCCGCTTAAGGGGCAGCCAACGCTATTACCAACTTACCGCATAACATCATCATCACAAAAACCAACGCATGGTAAAAATGCCACGCGTTGGCTGTCCCTCTTGAAGCGTTTGTTATGTACGTGCGCTTTGTTCCAGCGAAACAAACAACGGCTTTACAAACTTTGCTTCTTCTTGATAACGATTTCTCGTATCCCAAAGATCAACTGCATGTTGAATGTTAAGCCAAAATTCTGGTGTGTTACCTAATGCCGCGGCTAACTTGATTGCTACCGGAGCTGTTAACACACCACCATTAATTAAATTACTGACCGTATTTCTGTGTACGCCCATCGCTTCAGCGAGCGCTTTTGATGTGATGCCCATTGGTTCAAGAAATTCAACTTTTAACATTTCCCCAACGCTAACTGGACGACGTTTTGTCTTACGCATAGTCGTTACCTCAATACTTATGTGGGTCTAAGTAAGTATTTAGTGCAACACCATCAACCCACTGAAAAATCAAACGATACTGTTTGTTCACTCGAATTGAACACCAACCTTTAAGATTTCCTTCAAGATGTTCAAAACGATTACCCGGTGGAATTCTTAAGTCTGATTCAGCTTGAGCTGCATCTAAGATTTCCAGCTTCCGAAATAGAGCATTCTCTATGCTACTTGGAATTAAACGATGTCGTTTATCATCCTCGTAAAACTGCTCTAACCACTTATCTTTAAATTCTAATGCCATTGCAACTTGCACTGTCTCATTGTGCATCCATAGGCAAAGACTAACGCATAATGACACTGTGCACAAGTTTGATTTGTAGGAAGGATTTCAGAAAAGTACATAACGCCCGCCTAAGGGGCTGGCAACGCATTAACACTAAACTCAACCTCAACAATCGAAACCACCGCGGCTCAATGGGACTGGAAACGCCACGCGTTGACAGTCCCGCTTGAGGCGTTTGTTAGCTTCGTAGCCCATTGTTTAACAATGATTTTGAGAAAGCAATTTTACGCAAAAGCATCGAACAAACGCACGTCCAGCACCAAAAGCTGTGAAGTAAACAGCCAAAACTCAAAGCATTCAAGGTTAAGTTGGCCACGTTAAGAGTCCGTGACAAAGAAAACACTCTTTCAGCGATGATGCAGCCTTTGTGAAACCAAGCTTTCCGTTTGGAGCATCCAACAACATTGAAGCATCAAGGTTTGATGATTTTTAGCGGCTTTGAAACTGCTGAAGATTCCACACTTTCTACCAAATAAGCATCAGAAAGACTCGAAAGCCAAATTGTGAAACTTGAACACTAAAAGCTGAATTTTCAGGACAATTAAATCCAGACTTTGATAATTTTTGCTTCAAGAAGCTAACGCCCGCCTAAGGGGCTGGCAACGCATAACACCAAACTCAAACACAACAACCATAACCACCACGGCTCATTGGGACTGGAAACGCTACGCGTTGACAGTCCCTCTTGAGGCGTTTGTTATGCTTAAACTTCAACACTTTACATTTGAACCAACTCAAGAATAACCCACTGAAATCATTCACCAAACTTCGACTTTCATTGAACTAGAACCGGCTCAACTTTTACCTATGAACAGACCAATGCAGGCTTTCATTTAGCAACTAGGCCAATGTGGAGACCCTCTCCGACAAACCAACTCACCACACATGGGCACGATAACTCAATGAGGCAATCACACTGAAACTTACAGCGACAGACACATTGCCGTTTCATTAGGCAGCGAAAAACAATGCTCAATTGCCGACAGACTTTCAGCCTATAAGTAAAGGCACCAAACTGCTCAAAGCGACTTGAAAGAGCAAAACTCACCTCGCGCAGACTCAACAACCCAATGAGGCAATCACTCAGAAGTTACAGCGCCAGACACATTGCCGCTTCGTTAGACAGCGGCGAACAATATTGAATTGCCGACAAAACTGAACGAAATGCCAAAGAGATCAAAAACCACAAACAATTGATTTTAATAGATTAAGCATAACGCCCGCCTAAGGGGCTGGCAACGCATACCACTAAACTCAAACACAACAACTACAACCACCGCGGCTCAATGGGACTGGAAACGCCACGCGTTGACAGTCCCTCTTGAGGCGTTTGTTATGCTTAAGCTTCAACACTTTACATTTGAATCAAATCAATGATAACCAACTGAAATCATTGGCCAAACTCCGAGTTTCCTTGAATTAGAACTGGCTCAACTTTTACCTATGAACTGACCAATGCAGGCTTTCATTTAGCGACTAGGCCAATGTGTAGACCCTCTCCGACAAACCAACTCACCACACATTGGCGTGATAACTCAATGAGGCAATGGCGCTGAAACTTAAAGCGACAGACACATTGCCGTTTCATTAGGCAGCGCAAAACAATGCTCAATTGCCGATAGACTTTCAGCTTATAAGTAAAGGCGCCAAACTGGTCAAAGCGACTTGAGAGAGCCAAACTCACCTCGCGTGGACTCAAAAAACCAATGAGGCAATAACACAGAATTTACAGCGCCAGACACATTGCCGCTTCATTAGGCAGCGACAAACAATATTGAATTGCCGACAAAACCAGAACGAAATGCCAAAGGAATCGACAATCACAACCTGCTGATTTTTATGGACTAAGCATAACGCCCGCCTAAGGGGCTGGCAACGCACTACCACGAAACTCAAACACAACAATCGTAACCACCGCAGCTCATTGGGACTGGAAACGCCACGCGTTGACAGTCCCTCTTGAGGCGTTTGTTAGGTATCTTGGATTTATATTCTATATGTCATCGTCTAGTAACTTTTTCATTTCCTTTTTAATTGCAGAAAATAGAGGTTTAATTTCATCTTCTACATCAAAGTTGATATCTTTTTCTAACTGTGAACTATCTAAAATCTTATCGCAAAGATCGTCAACCTTAACCTCAATATCATCAGGCAGAAATAACCGATTAACACGGAGAAAGTTAGACAGTTTTAATGTACTTTCATTTAGCTTATCAAAGTCACCATGTGAGCAGCTAGCATCGTAATAATGCCTTAAAAACATTATTGTATCTTGTAAATGAGCATGTAGATCGGATATCACTTCAGAGCGTTTTCCATGTAACATGCTAAAACGCAGTTCCCTTTTAAATGTTGAATCTTTAAGAGCCGATTTGATGTTTTCAATCGCTGCTGTTTTCTCAATTTCAACTTTTGCTTTGTAAGACTCTAGCTTCAAGT
The DNA here is from genome assembly GCF_000621645.1 of Vibrio cholerae ATCC 14035. Taxonomy (GTDB): domain Bacteria; phylum Pseudomonadota; class Gammaproteobacteria; order Enterobacterales; family Vibrionaceae; genus Vibrio; species Vibrio cholerae. Next base: position 3,648 of record NZ_JHXR01000038.1, read on the forward strand.
CGTATTCATGTTTTATTGAGCTTTTAACTCTCTCTGTAATCCAAGTTTTTGAAAGCCAAACAATTACAGCAGAAGCCACACTACTAGCTGTTACTGAAGCTAAGATTGTTAAAATAATGTCGCTCAATGCCCCCTCCAAGATACCTAACGCCCGCCTAAGGGGCTGGCAACGCATACCACTAAACTCAAACACAACAACTGCAACCACCGCGGCTCAATGGGACTGGAAACGCCGCGCGTTGACAGTCCCTCTTGAGGCGTTTGTTATAAAGCGGACTCTACGTTAAGCGCTTTTTCTAACCACAACGAGCTGATGTACTGCCCATGTTTCTTGGCATATTCGTTGAAAATGCCGACTTCTCGGAAACCAAACCGTTTATGTAATGCTACTGATGCGTCATTTGGTAATGCAACACCCGACAATATACGATGGACGCCATAAGCACGAATGGATGAAAACAGCTGAGTATAAAGCTTCGAACCTAAACCTTTCCCTTTAGCTTCTTGTGCCAGATAAACGCTCACCTCTACAGTGTCATCAAAAGCTGGTATTGCTCTGTACTTTTGGGAACATGCAAAACCTTGCAACACACCGTTTTCTACAGCCACATATATTTGATATTTGGCGGTTCTAGAAAACTGAGAGAACCATTCCTCACGATTTTCCAGAGTAAATGGAAATTCCTCAAAGCGTGCATTGGTTTGTTCAATATAAAAGTTAAAGATGTCGGTAATGCCCGCAATATCTTCAAATTCACCTGTTCGAATTTCCACAAAATGTCCTCTTTCTTCGAGCTTTATAACGCCCGCCTAAGGGGCTGGCAACGCATTACCACTAAACTCAAACACAACAACCGAAACCACCGCGGCTCAATGGGACTGGAAACGCCACGCGTTGACAGTCCCTCTTGAGGCGTTTGTTAGTTTGCTTTCGCCCAAATCGTGCGATTTAATTATTTTAAACACTTCGCATCATAAGCTATACTCTTTCAAACTTTGAGTAAGGAGCCTAGTTATGCACACACTAACAGCAAATGATGCTAAACGAAATTTTGGTGAACTTCTTCTAAGCGCACAACGCGAACCTGTCATCATCAGCAAAAACAGTAAGAATACTGTCGTTGTCATGTCCATTAAGGACTTTGAAGAACTTGAAGCAATGAAACTCGATTATCTCAAACACTGCTTTGAGTCTGCTCAGAAAGACTTAGATAGTGGCAAAACCGTTGATGGTGCCACTTTTCTAAACACCCTTTGATTGAGCGTTTACCTCAATATGCAAAATAAACAATATAAGCTCAGCCAATTAGCCCAAGAGCACTTACTCAAGATTAAACACTACACCATTGAAAATTTCGCTGAAGCGCAGTGGCAAAAATATAAGTCGACCTTGCTTTCAGGTTTCCAAACTCTTGCGGATAACCCAGGACTAGGAAAAAGCTGTGAAGATATTTACCAAAATGGTTTTTACTTTCCAGTGGGGAAACACATGGCTTATTACACCAAAGAAGCAAACTTCATTCTCATTGTTGCGGTATTAGGGCAATCACAACTGCCCCAAAAGCATCTCAAACAGTCACGCTTTGTTTCTTAGTCTCCGATTGCAAACTAACGCCCGCCTAAGGGGCTGACAACGCATTACACAAAACTCAAACACAACAACCGAAACCACTGCGGCTCAATGGGACTGGAAACGCCACGCGTTGGCAGTCCCTTTGAGGCGTTTGTTAGTTTCGTAGCCTATTGTTTAACAATGACTTTTTAAACTCATTTTCTTGAAAGTCATTTTACGCAAAAGCATCACGCAAACACACGCCCAACGCCAAAAGCTGTGAAGTTGGCTGCCAAAACGTTAAGAGTCCGCACAAAGAAAGCCAGATCACAGCGATGATTCAACCTTTTATGAAACCAAACTGATCAAGTTGAACGTCCGACAACATTGAAGCATCAAAGCTTGTTGGTTATCCGCGGTTTTGAAACCGCTGAACTTTCAACGCTTTCTACCAAATCAACATCAGGAAAAACCCCAAAACCAAATTGTGCAGCTTGAACGATAAAGGCTGAATTTTCAGAACCTTGTGCGTGAATTTTTGATGATTTTCCTGAGAGAAACTAACGCTTTCTAGACAGCTTCTTACCTTTCCAACAGGTAGGCTACCGCTATCTAATTAATAGACCACTGGGTGCATACTACCATAACAACCTTCTAAATCAGTATGTTGAGCATCACACCATTCAAAAATCTCAGCTTATAGATTGCTGATGTCTGTATAGCCTCTTGACATAAAAACAACCAACAAATACTGTACAAATAACCAGTTAAATATTCAGTGAGAACTATATGAAATCCCAGTTTTTGTTAAGTGTTCGCGAATTTATGCAAACTCGATACTATGCAAAAAAAACCATAGAAGCTTACCTTCATTGGATCACTCGTTACATCCATTTTCATAATAAAAAGCACCCTAGCTTAATGGGAGATAAAGAGGTCGAAGAATTTTTAACCTACTTAGCCGTGCAAGGTAAAGTGGCCACAAAGACTCAATCACTAGCCTTGAACTCACTCAGTTTTCTATACAAAGAAATTCTAAAAACACCCCTTTCTCTTGAGATCCGCTTTCAACGCTCGCAACTAGAACGAAAGTTACCGGTTGTACTGACTAGAGATGAGATTCGACGTTTACTTGAAATTGTCGATCCTAAGCATCAACTTCCCATCAAGTTACTCTACGGTTCGGGGTTAAGGTTGATGGAGTGTATGCGCTTGAGAGTCCAAGATATCGATTTTGATTATGGTGCAATCAGAATCTGGCAAGGTAAGGGGGGTAAAAATCGCACGGTCACGTTAGCAAAAGAACTCTATCCGCATCTTAAAGAGCAAATTGCGCTAGCAAAACGCTATTACGATCGAGACTTGCACCAAAAAAACTACGGCGGGGTTTGGCTGCCCACAGCCTTAAAAGAAAAGTATCCAAATGCACCTTATGAGTTTCGTTGGCACTATCTTTTTCCGTCTTTTCAGTTATCTCTAGATCCGGAATCCGATGTGATGCGCCGCCATCATATGAACGAAACAGTACTACAAAAAGCGGTGAGAAGATCGGCTCAAGAAGCGGGGATTGAAAAGACCGTGACTTGCCACACTCTCAGACATTCATTTGCAACCCATTTGCTTGAAGTGGGGGCTGATATACGTACCGTACAAGAGCAACTAGGACATACCGATGTAAAAACGACACAGATTTACACTCATGTTCTTGATAGAGGTGCAAGCGGTGTTTTAAGCCCATTATCCCGTCTTTAGCATGGGTTCTTTGCGAAATCATGAGATTTCACAGATAGAAAAAAGGGAGCATAAATGCTCCCCTTTCTTAATAACACGCTATTACAGAGCGCCTTTCGCCTTTTCAACCAGAACAGCGAATGCTGCTTTGTCGAATACTGCGATATCAGCAAGGATCTTACGATCGATCTCGATAGATGCTTTCTTCAGACCGTTGATGAAACGGCTGTAAGATAGACCATTTTGACGAGCCGCTGCGTTGATACGTGCAATCCACAGTTGACGGAATTGACGTTTCTTAGCGCGACGGTCACGGTAAGCGTATTGACCAGCTTTAATAACTGCTTGGAACGCTACACGATAAACACGTGAACGTGCACCGTAGTAACCTTTAGCTTGTTTTAAAACTTTCTTATGACGTGCACGAGCTTGTACACCACGTTTTACGCGAGGCATTATGTCTCTCCTAAACTAAACGAATATTAAACTAAAAAGAATTAAGCGTATGGAAGCATACGTGCTACAGCAGCCAGTTCGCACTTAGGCAGAATGGCGTTTGGACGCAGCTGACGCTTGTTCTTAGTAGTACGCTTAGTCAGAATGTGACGTTTAGTAGCGTGCTTGTACTTAATACCACCAGCAGTTTTCTTGAAACGCTTAGCAGCACCTTTGTTGTTTTTCATCTTAGGCATGATGAATAACTCCGCATTGTAGTAGTTAAATAACAGTGTAATCAGGGCGAATAAAACCCAGCCGCCTTTCAACGGCTAGGTTCATTACTTGTAATGCCGTTAATTACTTCTTTTTAGGGGCTAACACCATGATCATCTGGCGTGCTTCAATTTTGGTCGGGAAAGACTCAACCACTGCGAATTCGTCAGTGTCCTCTTTCAGTCGATTCAAAACGTCTACACCGATGTCTTGGTGAGCCATCTCTCGGCCACGGAAGCGAATAGTTACTTTCACTTTGTTGCCTTCTTCTAGGAAACGGATCAGGTTGCGTAGTTTTACCTGATAATCTCCCACATCAGTCCCAGGACGGAATTTGAGTTCCTTAATCTGGATCTGCTTTTGCTTCTTCTTCTGCTCTTTTGTAGCCTTGCTCTTCTCAAAGAGGAACTTGCCATAGTCCATCACACGACAGACTGGTGGCTCGGCGTTAGGGCTGATCTCAACGAGATCCAAACCAGATTCTTCTGCTGTAGCCAGTGCTTCTTGGATCGAAACGATACCTACAGACTCACCGTCTGCGCCAGTTAAACGAACTTCACGAACGCCACGAATTTCACCGTTTAAACGGTGCTGGTTTTGCTTGACCGGAACTTGGCCACGTCTTCCGCCTTTAATAGTTTATTCCTCCAGATTAAGCTTACGGCTTGCAATCTCAGCTTGGATATGTGCAATAAAATCATCCAATTTAAATTTACCAAGATCTTTACCTTTACGTGTACGTACTGCGATTTCGCCAGCTTCCATCTCTTGGTCGCCACAAACCAACATGTACGGAACACGCTTCAAAGTGTGTTCGCGGATTTTAAAGCCTATTTTCTCATTTCTCAAGTCTGCTTTTGCTCGAATGCCACATTTTTGTAGCTTTTGAGCGACTTCATGAGCATAGTCGGCTTGTTTATCCGTGATATTTACAACAACAGCCTGCTCTGGCGCCAACCAAGTTGGGAAGAATCCTGCGTATTCTTCAATCAGAATACCGATAAAGCGTTCAAGTGAACCCAAAATCGCACGGTGGATCATCACCGGAATTAAGCGTTCATTGCTTTCACCAACGTAAGTGGCACCTAAACGTGTAGGCAAGTTGAAATCGAGCTGCACTGTACCACATTGCCACGCACGATCTAAACAGTCGTAGAGTGTAAACTCAATTTTCGGACCATAGAACGCACCTTCGCCTTCCTGAATTTCAAATGGAATGTCCATTGCCTTCAGAGAATCGATCAGCGCTTGTTCTGATTTGTCCCAAATTTCATCGCTACCCACGCGCTTTTCAGGGCGAGTAGACAACTTCACCACGATATTTTGGAAGCCAAAAGTCGTGTAAGTGTCATACACCATCTTGATGCACGAAGTCACTTCTTGTTGAATTTGATCTTCAGTACAGAAGATATGCGCGTCATCTTGAGTAAAGCCACGCACACGCATGATACCGTGTAGTGAACCTGATGGCTCGTTACGATGACAGGAACCAAACTCAGCCATGCGCAATGGCAGATCACGGTAAGATTTCAAACCTTGGTTGAAAATCTGGATGTGACCCGGACAGTTCATCGGCTTGATCGCGTATTCTCGGTTTTCTGATGAAGTCGTGAACATCGCATCTGCGTATTTGTCCCAGTGACCTGAACGTTCCCAAAGTACGCGATCCATCATCAATGGACCTTTTACTTCTTGGTAACCGTATTCGTTCAATTTATGACGAATAAAAATTTCCAGCTCACGGAAGACTGACCAACCGTTGTGGTGCCAGAACACCATGCCCGGTGCTTCTTGCTGCATATGGAACAGATCAAGTTGCTTACCGATTTTACGATGGTCACGTTTTGCAGCTTCTTCAAGGCGAGTTAAATGCGCTTGCAGAGCTTTCTTATCATGGAACGCTGTACCGTAGATACGTTGCAGCATTTTGTTATCGCTGTTACCACGCCAGTATGCACCCGCAATGTTCAGCAATTTGAAGTTTTGACAAAAGCCCATGTGTGGTACGTGTGGACCACGGCACATGTCAATGTATTCTTCGTGATGGTAAAGACCAGGGCGATCATCACGCGCCACGTTTTCATCAAGAATTTCCATTTTGTAGCTTTCGCCACGCGATTCAAAGGTATCGCGCGCTTCCTGCCAGCTCACTTTCTTTTTGACAACCGCGTATTTGGTTTTCGCTAACTCAACCATGCGAGCTTCGATTTTCTCAAGATCTTCTTGAGAGAGAGACTGCTCGAGATCGATGTCGTAGTAAAAACCGCTGTCAATGGTTGGACCGATCGCCATTTTCGCATTCGGGTAAAGTTGCTTAAGCGCGTGGCCAAGCAAGTGCGCGCATGAGTGACGCACGATTTCCAAACCATCTACTTCATCTTTCGTGGTGATGATTTCTAGGCTGGCATCGTGTTCAATCAGATCGCAAGCATCAACGCGCGCACCATTCACACGACCTGCAATAGTTGCTTTCGCAAGACCAGGACCGATAGATTGGGCAACTTCGAGAGTAGATACTGGGTTGTCAAAATGACGCTGACTACCGTCAGGAAGAGTAATAATAGGCATGTATTATCCTTACAGTGGTGTTGCACACCAAGCAACACTTGTGTGAAAAAATACGCTTTAAATTCAATGCTTTATGAATTTTGCGTAACGATTTTTGAAGATTTGGTACAAATTTTGGTACAAATACGGATGCACCAGCTTAAGTACTTGGATTGCATTCTAACGAATCGACATGAAAGCGCAATCAATATCACAAAAGCGCAGAAACAAAATACGCCCACTTAAAGTAGGCGTTTCTAATACAACGCAAAACTTCTTAGAGATACTCTCAATTCATAGGTTCTAAGGTTTCACCATTCGTTAAGGTGATTTCTTCACCTAAATAGCTAGCAAAATCTCTTATCTCAATTTTGCTTAGTGTGTTCCCTTTGTACTCAAATAGGCCTTCATGGCAAATATTATCCGGAGAGCCACACGTTATACGAATCGTATAGATAGGATGTTTATTCTCTACAATACTGAGACCCGTTGCTGTGGGCTCTGGGAACCAAATCATTTGTCCAATAATCTGAGCATTTGGTACCGAATATTCAAATTTAAAAAGAAACGTAGCCAAGAGCACTACGGCAAGACAGGTTGATACCAGTAAGATTGCAAACCACTTTATGATTTTTTTCATATCACTCAGATACCGTTAATTTGTTGGTCTTATAGTCATAATCTAAATCAATTTCACTTAACTGAAACTGTTCAATATACGCGCTTGGTACAACAACAGGAGGTTTCCAAGCCGGGTCTAACCCCATTGCATCAGCTAAATCTATGACAAATGTCATGCAGTTATGGCTATCCAAGTCATAAGGTATCTTATCAGGGCTATTATTAAGATCCATTTTTCCCCTTAACCATGAATCTGCTTCAGAGAAAAACTTTCCTCTTAATACCACTCCCGAAATTCTCCCCTCCTGTCCAGAACGTAGGGACACTTCTTTAAGAACCTTCAGTAACGAGCTTTCAGTAATTAGACCACTTTTTATAGTTACATTTGATACCCCAACCTTCCTCACATTTCCTGGGATATCCGATTTAGGGTTCTTGTAACGGCCATACTCATAATAGCGAGTAACACCTGTTTCACCATTAATCAAAATAACTCCAGCGTGACCAAGGTAGGGGGCCTTCACTGCAGGAGTTTTTATTTTTACACCCCATAACTCAAAAGATTGTTCATCTGCGACTGAGATTAGGTAGTCAGGAAATACTACAGGTATCAAAAAATCGTCATTACCTGAAAGAAATATCTCATATGGAGTTGTATCGGCTACTGGAGTTGATGATACAGTGTCAGTCATTAGCTATCCCTCAATAACCAATTTTTTGTTTTGTTTGGCTTCACTGATACTTTTTTCATCTTGTCGCCTTTAGCTAAACCTTTTAGTTCACCATTAGCATCAGTCTTCATCACTAGCTCTGAACCATCATCAAACAAGCACAAGACCTCCATAAATGGGCATATGGAACCATTGGTATCTTTTACCTTAACGTTGATGTCATACAGTGTTTTACTCAAAATTGAACTTGGTGCAGGAGTATGCGAATCGCCTATATTGACTGATGAACTGCCAATAGTTACACCACCACAAGAAATACTACCACCTGTGATAGCTGCGGGTTTTCCATTGATCATAACGGTTGAAGACCCAGACGAAATGGATCTCCCATGAGGTGGATGTTTAGGTTTGGAATGAGGTTCTAATGGATCCCCTAATCTAGCTGCAGGCATAAAGTCAAATTTAACATTAGGCGAGCCACTGGTAATCTTTGTTGGCGGAAACCCATCATGATCGGTGCCGATATCACCGACAATAACTGCCTTTACCATAGATAAACTTCTACTGTTTATTGAGATGGCTCATTTCTGTACAAAAAACATACCCAATTGATATTTGATATGTAGCTTCCAGAATTTGGCTTATATGCAACTAAAAATTGCCTAGCTAGGCAATTTTTAGCCTAAATCGAGCAACGAATTGCCTAACTTGCAACCCCGTTCACCAGCTAATTGATTTTGTGACGTCTGCAAACGGTGAATCATACGTTGATAAAACTACTTTAAGGTACAAAGGTCTAGAATCATTAGTTCGTAAGCTATTCTCACAATTGAGTATACCTAAAGAGTTGAACATAATGCATCACATGGCGACTCTTTCCGAACTTATCGGGTAAGGCTTCAATTTATAGCTACACCCTTATAAATTGGGTGTAGCTATACAGCATTCAGTAACTTCAAAACTATTGCGCACAATTCTCTTTGAACTGTTCATGATAATCAATGAAACTCATAACCTTAGGTTATGAGATTCAATATCTAACAAAATAAAAACGTCACACCAAATACATATCTACCAAGATACAAATATTCCTTTTAACCAACTTAATACCCCTTTCTTCCGATGAACTCTCTGAACTGGTTTTTGTGTACCATCTTGAGTTTCTTTGGAGGTAGCTACGAATTCTACTTTGTTAACTTCTGGTTCTGGTTCTGGTTCTGGTTCTGGTTCTGGTTCTGGTTCTGGT
>NZ_JHXR01000038.1:12736-14231 GCF_000621645.1 Vibrio cholerae ATCC 14035
TTCTGGTTCTGGTTCTGGTTCTGGTTCTGGTTCTGGTTCTGGTTCTGGTACGAAATCCTCTAAAGTCTTTGATTCAAAATCAACAAGTTGATTCTCAACTTCTGAGGAGGCTACAGATATTTCTGTTTCTAACTTAAATGTTCCCCATACATTCGATAATAATCTTGGCTTTACCCCAAAATAAGGGTGAGCAAATTGTGAATGTACACAATGAAAGACATGTCGTTCAGACTTGTCTTGTTTGCCGATGAAGAAGATGTATGCTGTTTCTTGTATTCTGTCTTTGAATGCTTCAGTAGATAATTGTCGTACGTACTTTAGGCTTTCAATTAACGATTGCTTTTGATGCTCTGTCCATCCATCAGTATCAAAACAAACTTTATAGTTTTGAACATCTTGATGCTTTCGCATCAACTCTATTGTGAAATGCTCTTCGTTGATAACAATCGGTACAGAGTTTTTAATTTCACAATAGAATACAAAATTGTCTTTGTATCCAATATTCCGCTTTGATGTTATTTCTTGGAAAGATTTGCGATAGGTAAAAGGGCGGTTTAATAAATTGAGATATAAAGGACCGTGCTTGTCTGGATCTTCCAAATAGAAATCAACCAATGCCCCTAACATTGACGAATACTGATTTTTTCTGGCAGTTCTCGATATACCTGTCTTCGTTCTACCACCGCTAGTATTCTTGACAGATACTTTCCCACCAGATCCTAATGTACCGTCTCCTGATTGTTTTCTTGGTTCTATAAAATCAGTCACATAAGGTAGTTTAAACGAACTAGATCCTGCATCGCTATTGGAATGTTTATCTGAACCAGTCATCGTCTCAAAATGACAGCCTTCAGCATGATGCTTTTTATACTGAAATGCCGGTGAACGCTTTTCAGTATTAACAGCCCATGGAGTAGCAGGATATCTGCATAGCATATTAGGACATTCATATTGACCTTTAGGAATAGCGTTAACGTTCTTATACCGATTTAGTTGACTGGCCTCTTCTATTTCCCCAGTATTTTTATTACGAGCTCTGGTCACAATCCAACATCCATACAAATCAATTAGTTATTATCAATATACTAAATATTGCTCTATGGTCAAACTGCCATTTGGTGACTAATATCTCACCCTAACGACTCATTGACAAAGTCGGATGTCAGCATTGGGCTCCCGCAATTTTCCAAGGGAAGCTGCGATTAAGTGGTGACTGAACTGCTCCAAGTCGCACGACAGTGCGATCGCTGACTTTTTACTCGTAAAACGAGTGGTATTTTGTCGATTCCGAGCGTTTCAAGCCACTTTCAGCCGTTTTCTCCGGCTATTGGCGGATTTCAGGCAGATCTCGCCTGTCGTCGTATCAGTTGGTCGACTTTGACCAGATTCGCCAAGGTGAATAGCATGGCTAATTGGTTGTCGTTTTTCATCAGGCCTTTGTAGCGGGCTTTGATAAAACCAAACTGGCATTTAATGATGCGAAACGGGTGCTCGA
>NZ_JHXR01000039.1 GCF_000621645.1 Vibrio cholerae ATCC 14035
CGTCTTGGCTTCAAAGATAACGTGGTTAAAGTGACAACATACGCCATTTTACTGTCAGCAGCGACTTGGGCTTTTGTACCTGAGTTTGGTTTTTTGCTCTCCTAATTGCTCTGATTTTGGCTTTGATTTCGATGAGAAAGTATGAGTTGAAAGTAGAGTTTAAAGGTACAGATGAAACGGGTGATTACTGGGTATCAATAGCTCGTTGTTGGACGGAAGATGAATTTCATATTCTAGAGAATATTTATACTGAACTGAAAAGCAGAATCTAGCACAGAGGCTCGTCAATTTTGGCGAGCTTTTGAGTTTATGGTCCCGCACCTAACAAACGCCTCAAGAAGGACTGTCAACGCGTGGCGTTTCCAGTCCCATTGAGCCGCGGTGGTTTCGGTTGTTGTGTTTGAGTTTAGTGGTGTGCGTTGTCATCCCCTTAGGCGGGCGTTAGGTGAATGGTAAGTGGATTGAACAAGGACAGTGTTATGAAATGTTTTTTAGCTTTTTGGCTCGTTTTCGTCAGCTTTTTTTCGGTCGGCTTGCATGCCAATGACGCCGTTTTACAACAAGCTTATCAATCGCAACAAAGTGATTTACAGGTTCAAGGATTCGGACAGGTAGTGAAAGTGTTACCTGACGACAATGATGGTTCAAAGCATCAAAAATTCATCTTAAAGCTCAATAGCGGACAAACATTGCTGGTTGCTCATAACATCGACTTAGCACCGAGAATTCCAAACTTAAAAGTTGGCGACAGTGTTGAGTTTTATGGTGAATACGAATGGAACAAAAAAGGTGGAGTTCTTCACTGGACTCATAAAGATCCTCAAAATCGTCATGCTCATGGTTGGTTGAAACACAATGGGCAGGTGTACGAGTAAATTCACCTAACAAACGCCTCAAGAGGGACTGTCAACGCGCGGCGTTTCCAGTCCCATTGAGCCGCGGTGGTTTCGGTTGTTGTGTTTGAGTTTAGTGGTAATGCGTTGCCAGCCCCTTAGGCGGGCGTTAGGTTTACTGAGTGAAGTCTGATGGAAAAGAGAAGAAGACAAAAATATAGCTTGTTAGAACCAATAGTTATTCAGTCTGGCAACCAATATCAAAATGCTGCATCGGTGCTTGCAAGCACCGATGGAAATCTGTGGGTAGCGTGTATCAATGCATCGTTGGCTATAGAGATTTATTTAAAATCATTTTTGATTACAGAACATCAAGTGCAAGGGTACTCAAGATTTATGGGAACCGTTCATAAATCACATGACCTAGCAAAATTATTTAAGAAACTACATCCTCAAAAACAATCGGTACTTTTAGAGGCAGTCAAACATGTTGCTCCAGGCATCGATCTAGTTGCTGAACTGACTAAATACCGAAATGTCTTTACGAATGCTAGGTATACTTTTGAACCAAATAATGTTCCATCTATGGGTTCTGACCTAATAAATTTAGCTAGTGTTTTAAGACGTGCGGTTATCCATATCATAAATGTTCATTATCCAGTGATTAAACCCATAGGTCTTGAAAAAGCGGTCAATGAGATACTTTCGACACGGCAAACATAACAAACGCCTCAAGAGGGACTGTCAACGCGTAGCGTTTCCAGTCCCAATGAGCCGCGGTGGTTTTGGTTGTTGTGTTTGGGTTTAGTGGTAATGCGTTGCCAGCCCCTTAGGCGGGCGTTAGGCTAAAGGAAGTAGCAATGAAAAATATTAAATACATTTTATTTATTTGTGTTGTAGCGTACATGCCATTTGTAAGTGCTAATTTATCGCATTTGGATAAAAGCATAAGTCTCCTTAATACATTAAATTATCCTGCAATATTTAAAAATACATTACTTAAAGAGTGTGATAAGGGGCTCCCACAGTTCGCTTCACTAAAAATTTGTAAACAATCGGAAACACTATCGGACGAAATGATAGTCAGGATTGCTGCTAAACACTTCATTTCATATGTATCTGAGAGTGATACCGATAAATTAATTGCTTTTTGGGGTGGAAGTGACGGTGTCCGAATTTCAAATGGATTAGTCCTCTGGCAGCAAACTGGCAGACTAGATGTATTGACAGATACTGATTTGTATATTTTAGACAAATTTAACCAAACAGCAGAAAATAAAGCATCTATGGCATTTGCCGACAATGTTAATGTAAGTGTGCAAATAATCTTAGAAATCGAAGAAATTCTAAGCAGTCAATAGCCTAACAAAGCGTTAAAGCGGGACTTGGCACGCGTGGCATTTTCAGTTTGCGGTAAGTTTAGTGGTTAAGGTGTAATGCGGTCACTTTTGTATTACGTGCCTGCGCCCCTTAACGCGGCGTTAGGTTGCTCAACGAAAAGGTGAATTCTGTGAAAATGTTAACCTTTAAAAATGTTTCACGAATGCTTATGAGTTTGGTTTTGGTGGGTGCGTCACCGCAAGTTTATGCAAAGTTAACACTGGATGAATTTTGCAAAATGCGATACGACTTAGCTTTTGCGTCTATAAGCGATAGAATGGATCCATCTGCATCTTTACCAGAACTATTAAAAAATTTTAACATCCTTGTAGAGGAAGCAAAAACGAAGCAAACTTATAATAAAAAAATCTTCAAAAACATTACTTATGGTGACTATATGGAATGGGGGAAAACGGTCATCTTAGAGGCTTACGAAGAGTCAGTTTTATATAGTGATGGGTTTAATGACCGCACAATCAAAAGATTCTCAGAAAGAGCAATGGTAGATTGTTATAGAAATAATGGCGAACTTTAAACAATTTTGTTGTCATTCGTAGAGTAAATTCAAAGGAACAACACCTATCACATGAAACCCTTGTTCCTTTGATAATGATTCTCAATAATCGCTCTGTAATCAATTTTGAGCGTTTTTATTAATTTGTGGCTTGTTAGTTATGGCATATCGTCTTGGGCTTGTTTTTGAGCCTAAATAGGCGGCTAAATTGGCAAGCCTTTGCTTTGATACTGTATCTGTATATTTTTCTCGGTCAAATGGACGTTGTACTGTTCTAACTTGGTTCTCACAAGTGTATTTTGCGAGCACTTTGTTAAGCAATTTCAAATCAAGTTCGGCAGTGGTGAGAATTTGAATGTAACCGACCACACCATAGTTAGGCTGATGTTTTAATCTCAGCATCCAAATCATATTGATACTTTTGAATGCAGCACTGACAGGTTTTTTAATCTTCTGCATCAAATCATTGAACTCAATGGCTTCATCAAAGTTGTTATAAAATATCGCTGTCTGATGTGTTGGCTTAATATCTTTGATGTTATTTATGAGCTTACGTTTGGTTTTATTATGTGCTGATTCTGTCATAGTTTATACTCCAATAATCATATATCTCTATATCCTTATAACTTCACTTCAATATGTGAGGCTTATCGTGTGATTAATGGTGCATAAGTTGTTGATTTACAGCTATTATGCAACTGTGATTTTGGTCGAGCAAAGGACTGAGAATCACGAAAATCGGATAGTAGTGCGGTGAGAATCACACTAAAACTTAGACACTGCACCTAACAAACAGCTCAAGTGGACTGCCAACACGTGGCGTCTTCGGTACGGTTAGCATCAGTGATTACGGTTGTTAATGTTGAGTGTGGCTGTGTGTTGTCAGCCCCTTAGCTGGGCGTTAGGATTTACTCAAGTTGACAGAAGCAGAAAGCTATAGATTTCAGATTTCTGCCTCATTTTTAAACTACCTTTTACTTAACTGATCGAATATTCCGCCTTGCGAAAAATGTTTCTTATGGGCTTCATCCCATCCAGAAAACTTATCTATAGTAAATAAGTTTAGTTCTGGAAACTGCTTGGAATATTTAATGGCTATGTTTTTATCCCGAGGTCTATAAAAGTTTTTGGCTGCAATTTCCTGTCCTACAGGAGAATAAAGATACTCAAGATATGCTTCAGCCATAGCGCGAGTTCCTTTTTTATCAACGACTTTATCTACTATCGATACTGTTGGTTCCGCTAATATCGACGTGCTCGGAATTATTATTTCTACATTGTGATTTTCGATCTTATTAATAGCCAATAACGCTTCATTTTCCCATGTAATCAGAACATCACCAATTTCTCGTTCAATAAAGGTATTTGATGAACCTCTAGCACCAGTATCTAGGACTTTAACATTGCTATAGATTGATTTTACAAATTGTTGGGCATAGACTTCGTCGTTATTACTTTTTGTCAGTGCGTAGCCCAAAGCTGCTAGGTAATTCCAACGAGCTCCTCCAGAAGTTTTCGGATTTGGTGTGATGACTTCAATATTCTCTCTGGTTAAATCATCCCAATCTTGAATGTTTTTTGGGTTGCCCTTACGGACAAGAAAAACAATAGTGGATGTGTATGGAGCCGAATTATGTGGTAGCCGAGATTGCCAGTCCTTTGCTATTTTTCCTGAGCTAGCGATTGCATCAATATCTTGAGCCAATGCCAAAGTTACCACATCAGATTCAATACCATTAATAACTGTAATTGCCTGTTTACCAGAGCCTCCATGAGATTGATTTATCTTGATGTGTTGTTTTTTTTGGCTTGCCCAATATGTAGTAAATGCCTGATTATACTCTTGGTATAGCTCACGAGTAGGATCGTATGAGACATTGAGTAAAGTGGAATCGTTTGCTAGGGCTGTGCTTCCGAAAGTGAGCACTGTTAAAACTAAAAGTAATTTCTGCATCTTAATATCCTTATGTGCGTTGGGTTCACATAAATTAGCATGGTGCTTATGTATTAATTACTTATTTTATCTGATTTCATATTCACTTTGGTTATATTGATGCCGTAAACCTAACAAACGCCTCAAGAGGGACTGTCAACGCGTGGCGTTTCCAGTCCCATTGAGCCGTGGTGGTTTCGGTTGTTGTGTTTGAGTTTAGTGTTATGCGTTGTCAGCCCCTTAGGCGGGCGTTATGTGCATGGAGGCAGTAATGAACATTGGTATCTATATTTACGATGAGGCCGAAGTTCTCGACTTTTCAGGACCTTTCGAAGTTTTCAGTACAGCTAAACGATTAGGTGCTGGAAGTTGGAATGTATTTTTAGTCTCAGAAACCTTGGAACCAGTGAAAGCCAGAGGTGGTTTTACTGTTTTACCCGACTATTCGTTTCAGAATTACCCTCAAATTGACCTATTAATCGTTGTTGGCGGTGTCCATAGGAACGAAATGAATAAGTCCAATGTGCTTCATTGGGTTGCATCAGTGGATAAGCATGCTAAACATATTGCATCAGTTTGTACCGGAGCATTCATATTAGCTAATGCCGGTTTGCTGAAAGGACTTGCTGTTACGACTCACTGGGAGGATATTCCTGAGCTGAAACAACGGTTTCCTGACTTAGTCGTTGTGGAAGATAAACGTTGGATAACAGCAAGCAAGTACACAACGTCGGGTGGTATATCTGCGGGCATTGATATGAGTTTGTTCTTGGTATCAAAGTTTCATAGTCAAAGCCATGCTGAATTGGTTGCTCATCAAATGGAGTACAACTGGCAAAAATGCACATAACAAACGCCTCAATAGGGACTGTCAACGCGTGGCGTTTCCAGTCCCATTGAGCCGCGGTGGTTACGGTTGTTGTGATTGAGTTTAGTGGTATGCGTTGTCAGCCCCTTAGGCGGGCGTTAGCTTCTTAAAGGCTAAAATCATCAAAATCCAAACTTCTTGTTCTGAAAAATCAGCTTTTAGTGTTCAAATTGCACAATTTGGCATTTGAATTTTGCTAGATGCTGATTTGGTAGAAAGTGTTGGAAGTTCCGCAGTTTCAAAGCCGCTGAAAGCCAACAAGTCTCGATGCTTCAAAGTCGTTGAATGTTCAATTCGGTCAACTTGGTTTCACAAAAAGCAACATCGTCGCTGAAATCGTGCTTCTTTGTCGGAAATGCAGTAAATGGCCAACTTAACCTTGAACGCTGCAAGTTTTGGCAGCTCACTTCACAGCTTTTGGCGTTGGACGTGTGTTTGAGTGATGCTTCTGCGTAAAATGGCTTTCACGAAAATGTGTTTAAAAATCATTGTTAAACAATAGGCTACGAAGCTAACAAACGCCTCAAGAGGGACTGTCAACGCGTGGCGTTTCCAGTCCCATTGAGCCGCGGTGGTTACGGTTGTTGTGTTTGAGTTTAGTGGTAATGCGTTTCCAGCCCCTTAGGCGGGCGTTAGGCACAATCCGTTGTTTGACATAAGTTATAAATTTTTAGAGAATGGAGACGGCTGCGCGGTTCAGAGCCGCTGACATGTAAATGACAGTGATAAAATTCTACTGACCAAAAGGTAGAAGCCTGAACTCTAGCCCCAAATTACAATGAAAAATATCAAATTTAAAATATATCATCCAACATTAGATCTTGTTTCAGACCGTACTCTTCGCTCAATACTTAAAAAGTTCTCCACGTTACTTCGAGAGATTCAATATCAAGAAGTCTTCTTTTTAATAAACCATAGCAACATTACTAAATCAGAAAAACAATCTCTTCAAGACCGATTGAAAGGCCCCCTCAATCATATTGACGCTTACTACATTGAGCATATTGAAAAAGGTAGCATCATTATCGAAGCAGCGCTGACTGCTACAGGATTGTGGCTTTTAAAAAATACAATAGGTGAGTCGATCAAGGAAGCTTGGAAGCAATCTGACATGCATGAATCGATAGTTTCTTACCTATCAGAACCACTTCAGCGTGAAAAAGTGATTGATAGGAATGTAGATAGGGTTATTGATGCATGGAATATGGATGGTTTTTTAATAGAGACTACAACGAAAGAGAAAGTTGATGAAGATACTGTGGTTTTTACAGTTAATCTAAAAACCGATCCATTACTTGAAACTCATATAAAAGATAATCTTCAACGAATAGATACTGAATTAGTTATCCGAGAAATTAAATCAGAAATTGAACGATTACGTAGCCAGCAGTAAGTGCCTAACAAAGCGTTAAAGCGGGACTTGGCACGCGTGGCATTTTTGGTTTGCGTTGGGTTTAGTGGTTAAGGTGTGATGCGGTCACTTTTGTATTGCGTGCCTGCGCCCCTTAACGCGGCGTTAGGCAAATAAAGGGGACAATTATGTCAGATGGTAATTCTGTTATTAATTTTGGTGATTTAGCGAAGCCTGCAACAGTTTTAATTGAAAAGGTTTCAAATGCTATCGGTGTACTTTATGAGCCAAGAAGAATTCGCAAAAAAGCTGAAGCAGAGGTAGAAGCCGAGAAAATAAAGGTGCTTGCTGGCATAGAACTAAATGAAATCCAACAAAGAGGCATTGAGAGATTTGTCCAGCAAGAAGCACGTAAACAAGCTAATATTGAAGCAATTACGGCACAGGCTGCTTCTCAATTAGATGAATCAGCTAAAACTGATAACTTAGAAGAGGATTGGATTGCCCATTTCTTTGATAAATGTGACAAAGTCTCAGATGCAGAAATGCAAACGTTATGGTCTAGTTTACTTGCAGGAGAAGCCCAAAACCCAGGAACATATTCAAAAAGGACTGTTGACTTTGTTGCTACCATGGACAAGAAAGACGCAGAGCTGTTTACTAATTTTTGTCAGTTTGTATGGATGGTTGGAGGTGCAACCCCGTTGATATTTGACTTTGAAAATGAAATATATACCAAAAATGGTATTAATTTCGCTTCGTTAAAACATCTTGATGCTATTGGTCTGATTTCATTTGAAAGTCTTTCGGGATATAGGCGTTTTGGATTGCCCAAAAAAGCTGTTTTCTTCTACTACGGTCAGCCGACTTTAGTTGAATTTGAAAATGACAATAATAACGAGGTTCAAATTGGTAAAGTCCTTTTTACTAAAGCTGGGCTTGAACTTATAAATATCTGTGGCGCTAAACGTAGCCAAGAGTTTTATGAATATTCAGTTTCTGAGCTATCTAAGCAAGGATTAATCCTGTCGAGTTTACTTGCCTAACAAACGCTTCAAGCGGGACTGTCAACGCGTAGCGTTTCCAGTCCCATTGAACCGAAGTGGTTACGGCTGTTGGTTTAAGCTGTGCGGTAGCGTTGCCAGCCCCTTAAGCGGGCGTTATGCAGCTTAGTGATAATAATTAAGGCTAGGTGTTAAACATGAAAAGGATTCTAAGTTTTACATTAATTGCAGCTATTCAGGGATGTGCAAATGAACCGAGCGTGTCGCAGCCAATATCATCTGGACTGTACTGTGTTGGGAGTACGGCTCTAAGTGGTGAGTTAAGCGATAAGTTCACACCTGTTCAAGATGAATCACTACTTTCTCAAGCAATCGGAGAACCATTACAAGGCAAATTGTGTCAAGGTTCGGTTTATGAAAGCACACAGGATGTGATTATCTATCGTGCATGGAACAGCACAAATCCTAAAAGCCAACTAGGTCAATGGTGGTCATTTGAGCTTCCGTCTGGTTATACAGCAGACTATAGGAAGAATTTTGAGATTTGTTACCAGTGGTCACCGTTGGATAAATTGGCAAAATGCACCTTGAAAGCAGGTACAAAGGTTGTCGTCGGCAATGGCCAAAGTGCAAAATGTTCAGAGTATCTAAGTTATCCGGTATCCGAGAAGCAGCAAGTATTCATTTCAGAGGGGGCCAGCGTAGTAGAAAATTGTCAGGTTTATGACAGTGTAATGAGTTGGGAATAAGCCAAACGTTGAGCCGCTGCATAACAAACGCCTCAAGAGGGACTGTCAACGCGTGGCGTTTCCAGTCCCATTTAGCCGCGGTGGTTACGGTTGTTGTGATTGAGTTTAGTGTTATGCGTTGTCAGCCCCTTAGGCGGGCGTTATGCAACATTGGGGATTAAAGGTGAGTGACTTATTTTCGACAATAATTATTGTGGCTATTGGGTTAACAATTTTAGCTGTCATAGTATCGTCTATTGTTAATTTTTATAGAGATTGGCCGATTTTATCTACAGCTTGGAGTCGAATGGAATTATTCGAAAAACGTTTGTTTTATATTGGGATTTCATTTTTTATTCTCATTCCAGCGCTAAAAGATCACCCTGCAGCGAACACCTACATTTCAAGGGTATTAATAGAAATCCTTCCAGCTCTGGCTGGTAGTTTTTTCGTTGCTGGAGTAGTTAGCTTTATGCGGCAAGTTCACGATATTCGCAATCGCAATGGTTGATCTTATGCATAACAAACGCCTCAAGAGGGACTGTCAACGCGTGGCGTTTCCAGTCCCATTGAGCCGCGGTGGTTACAGTTGTTGTGTTTGAGTTTTGTGTTATGCGTTGCCAGCCCCTTAGGCGGGCGTTATGCTTAATCCATTAAAATCAAGTGTTTGTGGTTTTCGATTTCTTTGGCATTTTGTTCATGTTTTGTCGGCAATTCAATATTGTTTGTCGCTGCCTAACGAAGCGGCAATGTATCTGGCGCTGTAAATTCAGAGTTATTGCCTCATTGGAATGTTGAGCCTGCGCGAGGTGAGTTGGGCTCTCTCAAGTCGCTTTGAACAGTTTGGTGCCTTTACTTACAGGCTGAAAGTTAGTCGGCAATTGAGCATTGTTTTTCGCTGCCTAATGAAACAGCAATGTGTTTATCGCTGTACGTTTCAGCGTTATTGCCTCATTGAGTTGTAGCACCAACATGTTGTAAGTGGGGTTGTCGGAGAGGGTTTCCACATTGGCTGATGTGTAGGATGAAATCCTGTTTTGGTCAGTTCATAGGTAAAATTTGAGTCGGTTCTAATTCGAGAAACTCTGTGGTTTGGTGAATGATTTCAGTGAGTTATTCTTGAGTTGGTTCAAAGGTAAAGTGTTGAAGCTTAAGCATAACAAACGCCTCAAGAGGGACTGTCAACGCGTGGCGTCTCCAGTCCCAATGAGCCGCGGTGGTTGCAGTTGTTGTGTTTGAGTTTGGTGCTAATGCGTTGCCAGCCCCTTAGGCGGGCGTTAGCCTAATACCAAACACAATTACCATTGTAAGGAATCAATGCTATATGCAAGTATCTGATATAGGTTTAATTTTAGATATGCTAGCAGTCTTTTTACTAGCAAAGTATTCGTTGCCTAAAGAGCCCCTTTACCCAGATGGAAGTGAATCATTAGTTGTAGGACTTACACAGCCTGAGCGTACTGCTAACATCAATAAATACATCACGCATAGAACAATTTCTAACTGGGCTTATGGGCTTTTAGCGTTTGGTTTCATCTTACAGTTATCTCTCGTTGAAACGTTCTTAAATTTTGTTGTTCAGAGTCTGGAGTAAGTTATTAGGCTAACAAACGCCTCAAGAGGGACTGTCAACGCGTAGCGTTTCCAGTCCCATTGAGCCGCGGTGGTTATGGTTGTTGTGTTTGAGTTTAGTGGTGGTGCGTTGTCAGCCCCTTAGGCGGGCGTTAGCTTCTTAAAGGCTAAAATCATCAAAATCCCAACTTCTTGTTCTGAAAAATCAGCTTTTAGTATTCAAATTGCACAATTTGGCATTTGAATTTTTCTAGATGCTGATTTGGTAGAAAGTGTTGGAAGTTCCGCAGTTTCAAAGCCGCTGAAAGCCAACAAGCCTCGATGCTTCAAAGTTGTTGGATGTTCAACTCGGTCAACTTGGTTTCACAAAAAGCAGCATTGTCGCTGAAATCGCGCTTTCTTTGTCGGAAATTCGGTAAGTGGCCAACTTAACCTTGATCGCTGCGAGTTTTGGCAGCTCACTTCACAGCTTTTGGCGTTAGACGTGTGTTTGAGTGATGCTTTTGCGTAAAATGCATTTCAAGCAAATGTGTTTAAAAAGTCATTTTTAAACAATGGGTTATGAAGCTAACAAACGCCTCAAGAGGGACTGTCAACGCGTGGCGTTTCCAGTCCCATTGAGCCGCGGTGGTTTCGGTTGTTGTGTTTGGGTTTGGTTGTTATGCGTTGTCAGCCCCTTAGGCGGGCGTTATGTGCTTTTCTGAAAAATTTTCACAGCTCTGCGCTTATAATTCAGACGTGAGGTGCACGATGTCTGAAAATCAAAAAGTTAAAAGAGCTGAACCAATTGAAACTTGTTCATATAAAAGTCCTTGTGTTCGTCATTGTTGTTTAGATGACAAAGACATCTGCATAGGTTGTGGTAGGACTCTTGACGAGATATGTTGTTGGAGTAGTGCAACAAATAGCGAAAAATAAGACATATTAATCAATAGCTTAGCTAGAGTTCAGGGCCGAAATATATCGATATGAAGCATCTTGGTCTTGTGTATATGATGGCTTTTTATCGAATGCTGTTTGGCATAAATGCCTTTCGCTACCCCTTTAAATGGAAGGGTGGGCATCAGAAACACACACATAACAAACGCCTCAAGAGGGACTGTCAACGCGCGGCGTTTCCAGTCCCAATGAGCCGCGGTGGTTGCAGTTGTTGTATTTGAGTGTAGTGGTAATGCGTTGTCAGCCCCTTAGGCGGGCGTTATAGCTCTTATCTGAACTAATTCTTGCCATCTGTACGCTTGGTGCGTACACTTCCTATATGAAAAGTGTATTTGTCGAATCAACAATTTTTGAAAAGTACCGAGATGAATATCTCAGTGATGAGGAGTATAGGCTCTTTCAAGCAGAGCTAATGCTAAACCCCAAGCTGGGTGATGTGATTCAAGGTACTGGCGGTTTGCGAAAAATTCGAGTTGCGAGTAAAGGCAAGGGAAAGCGTGGTGGTTCACGGATTATCTATTACTTTCTCGATGAAAAGAGGCGTTTCTATTTGCTAACCATTTACGGCAAAAATGAAATGTCTGACTTGAATGCAAATCAAAGGAAACAACTAATGGCTTTTATGGAGGCGTGGCGCAATGAGCAATCGTGATTTATTTGCAGAGTTAAGCTCAGCTCTTGTTGAGGCTAAGCAGCATTCAGAAGGTAAGCTTACTCTGAAAACACATCATGTGAATGATGTGGGTGAGTTGAACATCTCACCGGATGAAATCGTGAGTATTCGCGAGCAGTTCAATATGTCCCGCGGAGTCTTCGCGCGGTTACTTCATACGTCTTCGCGCACATTAGAAAACTGGGAACAAGGTCGTAGTGTGCCAAATGGTCAAGCGGTCACTCTTTTAAAGTTAGTACAGCGTCATCCAGAAACGTTGTCACACATAGCCGAGCTATAACAAACGCCTCAAGAGGGACTGTCAACGCGTGGCGTTTCCAGTCCCATTGAGCCGCAGTGGTTACGGTTGTTGTGTTTGAGTTTGGTGTTATGCGTTGTCAGCCCCTTAGGCGGGCGTTATAAGCCAAGGAGAAATTGTGGTTACATTTAGGGAAATGGATATTTCCGATTACAACGAAGTGATTGCTTTATGGGCTACTACTGAAAACGTATCCCTCAGAGATGCCGATTCTCGGCCAAACATCGAAGCTTATTTGAAAAGAAATCAAGGTTTAAGCTTTGTCGCAGTTTCAGATTCTCTTGTGATTGGCGCTGTTTTGGTTGGTACAGACGGTAGGCGAGGTTACGTACAACATCTGGCGGTCTCATCTGACTTTCGAGGCCAAGGGATTGGTAAGTCTTTAATTCAAAAAGCGACAGATGCACTATCAAGAATAGGCATTTCTAAGACGCATTTGTTTGTGTTGATTGAGAATGTTGTGGCACAGGACTTCTATACCAAGTTAGATTGGTACCCGAGAGATGAAATCCGAATGTTTTCGTACAACAGTTCGAGTAACCCAGAAGTCTAGGGTTCGGGCTTATAACAAACGCCTCAAGAGGGACTGTCAACGCACGGCGTTTCCAGTCCCATTGAGCCGCGGTGGTTTCGGTTGTTGTGTTTGAGTTTATTGGTATGCGTTGTCAGCCCCTTAGGCGGGCGTTATATTATTGCCATTCTAGTATTTGGGATAAATAAATGAAAAAGACATTAGGGATTTTAATTTTAACTCTTTTATCAGTACCTGCGTATTCAGCTATTCGAAATAGTGAAATAAGAGACCTTGAGAAAGAGATTATCAAAAAAGAGTGGCCAGCATGTTTAACGCCTAAGGAAGCTGCGATTAAGTGGTGACTGAACTGCTCCAAGTCGCACGACAGTGCGATCGCTGACTTTTTACTCGTAAAACGAGTGGTATTTTGTCGATTCCGAGCGTTTCAAGCCACTTTCAGCCGTTTTCTCCGGCTATTGGCGGATTTCAGGCAGATCTCGCCTGTCGTCGTATCAGTTGGTCGACTTTGACCAGATTCGCCAAGGTGAATAGCATGGCTAATTGGTTGTCGTTTTTCATCAGGCCTTTGTAGCGGGCTTTGATAAAACCAAACTGGCATTTAATGATGCGAAACGGGTGCTCGACTTTGGCCCGAATGCTGGCTTTCAAGTATTCGATATGGATGGCCACTTTGTTTTTGCGAGGGTGCTTTTTCAGGGCGCGAACTTTACCGGGACGTTCGGCTATCAGCCAATCAACGTCTGCCCCCTTCAGCTCGTCGCGCTTGTGTGCACCTTGGTAGCCTGCATCACCGGAGACGAATTCTTCATCACCGTGTAGCAGGTTGCTCAATTGATTCAGATCATGCTCGTTAGCGGCAGTAGTCACCAGTGTATGAGTGAGGCCACTTTTGGCATCCACACCAATATGTGCCTTCATACCGAAGTGCCACTCATTGCCTTTCTTGGTCTGGTGCATTTCGGGATCACGTTGGTTGGTTTTGTTCTTGGTCGAGCTGGGCGCTTCGATAATCGTCGCATCGACCAACGTGCCTTGCTTCATCAGCACGCCGCGCTCGCTGAGCCATTGATTGATCGGCTCGAACACACTGCGTCCCAGCTGATGCTGCTCTAACAAGTGGCGGAAGTTCATGATGGTAGTGCGGTCGGGAATGGCTCTGTCCAGCGAAAGATGGGCAAATAACCGCATGGACGCGATCTCATAGA
>NZ_JHXR01000040.1 GCF_000621645.1 Vibrio cholerae ATCC 14035
CCCCCGTTCCTGCGGCGCAAGCCGAACCGGAGCAGGTAGCAAACCCAGAGCCTCCTCAAGCGATGCCAGAGCCACAAGCCTCGGCGGATGAGAAGAAGTCTGAGCAAGATGCGCAGATGACAGGCTCTCAAACGGAAGTGAAGCAAGATGAAGAAGCTAAAGAAGAAAGTCCAATGGGCGCTGCTGTGCAGCTATCTGTTCATGCTGGTCGCGATCTTGATATTAGTGGAGCCTTTAAAGTACGCGCTAAATCAGATCAAGGTTTTTGGCGCGCAGGTATTCAGTTTTTGCGCACCAAAGAAACCGTTCTGCTTGTGGTTGACCAAGTGCCAGAAGACCAGCCTAAAACAGTGGCTCAGGAAGATGGCGAACCAGAGCTTGTTCTGTTCGTTACTCCGCAAGCGGCAAAGCGAATCCACGGTGAACCTAACCTAGTCGTTGAAGTGGTCGAAGTCTCAGACGTTATCGACGTAAGCGATACGGAGTAACCCAAATGGCAATCTACGCAACCAAGCAAGACTTGATTGACCGTGACGAGCAGATGCTTTGGAACTTTGCGATCAACCGCGAAACCGGAGAGCTGAACGATACCTACATCAACCAAGCATTGGAACAGGCCGACGATGAGATCAACTCATTCTTAGGTCGCCGCTATCAGCTGCCGCTGCCAACGGTTCCAGGCATGTTGAATAAGATTGCCATCATCATCGCGTTTTATTGGTTGGCAGACCGTGATCAGCAGGCCACGAACTTGCTGGAAGAGCGCTACAAAATGCAG
Source organism: Vibrio cholerae ATCC 14035 (assembly GCF_000621645.1). GTDB lineage: Bacteria > Pseudomonadota > Gammaproteobacteria > Enterobacterales > Vibrionaceae > Vibrio > Vibrio cholerae. The sequence continues at coordinate 779 of NZ_JHXR01000040.1, forward strand.
CTTGAAACCCTGCGTGAAATCGCCAGTGGTAAACGTGAGTTAGGCCTGCCAACCATTGAAGCGCCAGCCGAAAGCAGCGTTGGCAAAGTGGAACTCATCCAAACCAATGAGCGCCTGTTTACCCGCAACAGCCTGAGAGATGTTTTGTAATGGGTATCTGGGTTGAAGTTACGGGTGGTGATGATTTAGAGCGCTTTCAAAAGATGCTCGATGCGCTGAGCAATCCAAAGCACAAAGAAGAGCTGTTGGCCTCGCTTGGTAGCATTGTTGAAACGCAAACCAAGATTCGGATTGCGGATGAAAAGAAAGCGCCAGACGGTACGCCTTGGGCTGCTTGGAGTGAGGGTTATGCAAGAACTCGTCATGGTAATCAGTCTCCGCTGGTCGGTGAAGGAGACCTTAGAGATTCTATCCAGTACGTGGTCGAAAAAAATCAGGTTCGAGTTGGGTCGCCATTGGTTTACGCAGGCGTACATCAAGACGGTTTTTCAGGTGCGGTACAAGTGGATGCGCACACGCGCCTTATCACTCAGGCCTTTGGTAAAGCGCTCAAGTTTCCGGTGTATCAGTCGGTGGGTGCGTTCACCCGCATGATGGATATTCCGCAACGTCAGTTCCTCGGCCTAAGCCGAGATAACCAAACCGAAGTCTACGATGTGATCGGTGACTTCTGGCAAGAGGTACTGCAATGAGCACCGCACGCCCAGATTTTCAGTTAGATGGTTCAACGGTTTACGCGATACAAGAAACCGTCAACTACTTAAAGCCGATCCTTGAAAGCCTGTCGGAGCGTCATGTTGACAAGGTGCAAACTATTGAGCGCCACATTGGACGCTTCAATACACCTGCCGATGTAAAACGCTGGATTGCCTCGCGTGATGGGGGCATTCGCATTGCGGCGCTGAGCGTGGAGAGTTTTGAGCTTATCGGTGGCCGTTTGGTAGGCAATGTCAATATGGGGGCCTATGTGTTCACCACTGACGCGTGGGGCTATGCCAAAGACACGCGTGCCGAAGTGATCGTAAGCAAGTTAGTGCGTGCCATGGTCGCCAAGAACGCGCCGCCAACGGCTTACTCACGGGCGCAAAACTTCCGCGCCAATAATCTTTACACCTCAGCGTTGGATGAACTTGGCCTAGCGCTTTGGACAGTGGAATGGTCACAGCAGTGGTATCTCGATGTGCCGATTGACCCAACCACATTAGACGATTTCATTACTTTCGGTTTACGTGGTGAGGTCGCCGAAGGCGCACCAGAAATCGAAGGTGAAGTGCAGTTACCGCAATAGAGGATTGCAAGCAATGGAACAAAACCAAATCAAAGTGAAGCCAGCCAAAGCCTCTGTGCCTGTGCGCAAAGAGAACGGCGAGTTTCTAAAGCAAGAGGGTGAAACCGTCACGCGCTCAGCGTTTTGGGTTCGCCGATTAAAAGACGGCGATGTGGTGCAGGTTGAACAGTCAGCCAAGAAGACCCGCGCTAAAGCGCAAGAGACAGGAGAATAACCATGGCTTTGGGTAACATTCCAAACGATATCAAAACGCCGCTGGTCTATATCGAGATCGACAACTCGCAAGCCTTGAGTGGTACGCCAGCCCAAGCGCAAAAGATTCTGGTGCTCGGTATGCAGATTGCCTCTGGCGCTGCCACAGCGTTAACGCTTAACCGCATCACGGCCAGTGAAAGCCAAATGGATTCACTCTACGGTGCAGGTGCTATGCTTGCTCGCTCGCTTAAAGTGCTGCGCAAAAACAACCCGTTCACCGATGTGTATGCCATGGGCGTGAGCATCGATGGCGGAACGCAAGCCAAAGGTGCAATTGTGCCCACTGTGACCACGGCCAAGGCAGGCGTGATCTATCTGCTGATTGCAGGTGAAAGCGTGCAAGTCACAGTGAAAGATGGCGATACGCGTGATGCGATTGTGGATGCGATGGTAGCGAAGATTAACGCCAACACTAACTTGCCTGTTACGGCAGCGAAGATTGGTGATTCGGCTGCGGAGTCGTGCGAGCTGACTTGTAAGTGGAAAGGCATCACAGGCAACGATATTGACGTGCGTGTGAACTATTACGATGGCGAAGTGCTGCCAAGTGGCGTAACCCTTACCATCAGCCCAATGGCCGCAGGTGCAGGTACGCCAGACATGGCGGACGTTATCGCTGCGATCCCTGACGAATGGTACAACCACATCAGCATGCCGTTTAACGACACGGCCAGCCTTAACGCTTTGCGTGATGAGCTGACCACGCGTTGGGGGCCACTCAAGATGATGGAAGCCATCGCTTATACCGCTTACCGTGGCACGTTTGCTGAAACAGGGGCATTTGGTCAAGCGCGTAACGACTTCTTGTTTACCTGCATGGGTACAAACAAAGCACCGCATTCCCCATCGGAATGGGCAGCGGCTTACTGCGGACAAGCGTCTTACTCTCTGGCGATTGACCCAGCACGCCCACTGCAAACGTTAGTGCTGAAAGGCATTTTGCCTCCTGCGAAATCAGACCGCTGGCCTCAGCTTCCTGATCGCAACCTGCTGCTTGGTGATGGCGTTGCGACCTACATGGTCACAGCGGGTGAAGAAGTCGCGATTGAGCGTGAAGTCTCGCTCTATAAAAAGAACAGCTTCGGCGACCCTGACCCAAGTTATATGGATATCACCACCCCTGCGACCTTGGGCTATCTGCGCTACTCGCTCAAGGTGATGGTCACGAACCGTTACCCACGCCATAAGCTGGCGAATGATGATGTGCTCGATACGTTAGATCCAGGTCAGCCAGTGGTGACACCAAAGCTAATGCGTCAAGCGATTATTGACCTTGCTACCACTGACTGGGTGCCGAAAGGTTTGATGGAAGACTTAGCAGGCTTTAAAGAAACGCTGAGCGTGTTCCGTGATGGCAGTGATGTGAATCGCTTAAACACCATCTTTAACCCTAACTTAGTGAACCAGCTGCGTGTGTTCGCTGCCCTTGAACAATTCGAGCTTTAGTGGAGTAAACAATCATGGCAAATGTGCTGGGTGAAGTGGTTATCCGTTCAAACGGTAAACAACTGAAAACGAAAAAAGGCTCAACCCTCAATCCGGGTGGCTTCAATTATATTGATCATCCTGGTCCTGGTCGCTCTTGGGGAGCTTCTCGCGAGTTCGTCCCGCCAACGATTCAGGTCGTTATTGCGGCAGCGGAAGATGTGGATGTGCTGGAAATCAACGCCATTCGCAACGCAACCCTGACGTGGGAAGGTGACAACGGCATTGACTACATGATGACGGACTGCTCACCGCAAGCGCCATTCACGCTAAGTGATTCTGGTGATATCACCGGAACCTTCCGTGGTAAGAAGTTGGAGCGCATCTGATGGCGATCATGACGTTCAATCTCGAACATGGCTTTAAGGTGGGTGAAAACACCCACTTTGAAGTGGGGCTGCGTGAGTTGGAATCAGGCGATTACATTGACGCCCAATTGGCGGCTGAGAAAGTGATCGTGCATGAAGGCAAAGCCGTGGCCTACACCTCTGATGTGATGTATGGCCTTGAGCTTTTGCTGCGTCAAGTGGAGTACATCGGCTCAGTGCAGGGGCCTATCTCAGTTAAGGATTTGCGCCGCCTGCATCAAGATGACTTCAAGCTGCTGCAAGAAAAAGCCACCGAGCTGGACGCTTTGATCGCGGAGGCACTGGCCGCACGGGGGCGATCTTAAACTGATGGCCGAGGTCGCTGAGGGCTTGCAGCTTGCCCTAAGTAGCCGCTTCCCCATCAGTGTGACACAAGCAATGCCACTTCGCAGGCTGCTGCGCATCTACAATAAGCTGAAGGATATGCACAATGGCCCAGCAACTTAAAACAGACATCATCCTCAACCTAGCGGGTAATCTCGCGGCCAAAGCCAAGCAATATGGCGCATCAATGAGCGACTTCGCACGCAAGAATGAGCGTGCCATGACTCTACTCAAAACCTCAGCAGATGCCGCAGGTCGCGGCATTGACTCACTCGGTAACCGCTATGTTGGCCTTGTTACTGCTGTTGCGACAGGCGCGGCCGTGCGTAATGTGGCGGCGCTCGAAGCGCAAATGGTGCGCATTGGTACTAACGCCAAGCTCTCTAGTGATCAAGTCGCCCTGCTCACCAAGCAGCTTGAAGCGATGTCAGTGCAAAAGGATATCCGCATTGGTACTGACCAGTTGGCCGCAGGCGTGGATGAGCTGCTGGGGAAAACGGGTGACTTTGAATTCGTGCAAGAGAACCTTGAGAACATGGGTTTGTTCATGCAAGCCTTCGGGGCAGATGCGCGTTCAACAGGTGCGCTGTTTGCCCAGTTCCGTGAGAAAGGGATCCGAGATGCCAAAGACGTGATGAACACCATCGATGAGCTGTATGGTCAGTTCGCGATCGGTAGTGTCAACGTCAAAGACTTGGCTGATATTTCCGAGCAGCTCTTTGCTACTTACCAAGGCAAAGGGCCAGAAGCGATCTCTCAGATGTCTGCGCTCGTTCAGCTCTTTGCTAAGGCTAAAGGCAATGCAAACGAATCGTTGACCTCAATTCAGGCCGTGTTCGCCACGTTCAGCGATAAAAAGAAAGTGGAGTTCCTGAACCGTCAGGGCATCGAAGTATTCAAAAAAGGCACCAAAGAGCTGCGCGAGCCTGTCGAACTGCTCTTAGAGATTTTGGATAAGGCCAAGAATGACCCATTGAAATTGGGTGATGTGTTTGACCAAACCAGCTTGCAAGGTTTGGCCTCTCTCTACTCTCAAGAGAATAAAGATTTGCTGCGATCCATGATTAGCGGCACCGCAGAAATGGGGGCGACACAGGAAGCCGCCGCCAAGAACGCTGCGACCCTGAATGCAGCCACCACCGCATTGAATAACAGCTTCAATAAATTTGCCAACGAACGCTTGGCCGAGCCGATTCAAGAACTCGCGGACGCGATCAACTCAGTTGATGATGAAACCATTCAGAACTGGCTCAAGTGGGCAGAAGCAGCTGGCTATGGTGTGGGTTTGTTGTTAGCAGGTAAGAAAGCTGTAGATGCTTATCGATGGGTAAAAGGTGGTTCCGGCGGTTCAGGCGGTGCAGCAGGTGGCGGTTTCGCCGATTTAGGTGTAATGCCCGTGTACGTGGTGAACATGCCAGGTGGTGGCATGGGTGGAGCTGCTGGCGGATTACCAGAAGGTATCGGCGGAGATGGTAAGCCAACAGGTAAGCCAAGTGCCAAGTCAAAGTGGCCGTCTATTTTTTCAAAGCAGAATCTCGCGGCCATCGGCACGATTGGTTATGCCAGCACCATGATCCCAGAGTGGTCTCCTATCGATGTTCGCCGTGCATCAGAAGTGGATCGCACAGGCTTGCCGGAAAGCTTTGTTCCTGCACCTGGATTGCTCGACGTGTGGGATGAACTCAAAGGCCTATTCTCTGGCTCAAGTAATGGTTCAATGGCTGGCAATAGTTACATGGCAGGCCAAACGGGTGGCGAGATGAAATTAAAAGTGGAAGTGTCTGATGACCGTGTAAAAGTCACGCCTACTTACCTGCCGAAAGGTTTCACTATTGACCCAGATATGGGCGCAAATTAAAGGGGCGATAAATGGCATTTGAAGATCGTTTAACAGCCTCATTTCGTGGGGTTGAATTTCTACTCGAAGAGGCAGAAGGCAACAGCGGACGCCGTGCTATTCCCCACGCTTACCCAAAGCGTGAAAGTGGCTGGACAGAAGACAACGGTAAGGTGCTCACCAATGAGCGCATCACAGGTCGCTTGGTGGGCGATGATTATGTTCAGCAGCTTTCTGCATTACTCGAAGCACTCAACCAGGTTGGCCCAGGTGAATTGATTCACCCATGGTTTGGTGTGCGCAAAGTTCAAGTTGGTCCTGTCTCTCATCGCTTGGTTAATCGCGTTGATGGGACGGCAACCGTAAGCTTTGAAGTTTTCGAGATCGGTGAAAACCTCTTTCCAAGTAGCGCGCTGGATACCGCCAAGAAACTCGAACAAGAAGCCAGCAACGCCCAGCAAGCGGCTGAGCAAGCATTTGAAAAAGCCTATGACCCATCCGCTATCGAAGGCATTGGCGATATGGTTGACCAGTTCCTTGATGATTTGGATGAGTTTACCCGTGGCCTTCCATCGTTGCCGAGTGAGCTAAGAGAATGGACTGATCGCTTACAGCGCGCTAAGGATTCGGTTGGTAAGCTGCTTGCGTATCCAGGAGAGCTGGCGCGTGAAGTGATGGGGCTACTTGAAGATGTGAAAAGCGTAGTCAAAGACCCTATTCGCTCTCTCGATGTGTACAACAATGTCGAGCAGCGCTGGGAAGGTATGCGCGCGGAGCTGGCCGTGACCGGTGGTTTATCTCGATCTATCGTGAGTGAAGATGGCCGCGCCAGTTCGGTGCCTGGCATTGCTAACCCACAAAAAGAAGCCGCCGTGCTTGCCAATGCAGAGTCATTTAAAACCTTGGCGCTGCGTTCGGCAGCAGTCGGCAAAGCCTCGGCCATTTCACAGTCTGATTACACCTATTCACTGATTGATCAGGTTGAAGTGATTGCCTCGCTCACTGGCTCTGAGCGTAATGCCATCTTCACGGGTCAGCAGCTAAAGGCGATCGGCTATCAGCTTGCGGCACGCTTGGCTGAGCTGGCGGCGGATGCAGTTGAAGCAGGTGATTCCACATTGTGGCGATCATTGCGTGCGCTTCGTCAGGCCTTGCTACTCGATACGCGTGATCGGGCGGAAAAGCTGCCGCAGTTAAGCGTCTACCAACCAACCACTACTGTCCCAGTAGCGCTGGTTGCATGGCGTGAAGCAGGCGATACCGAATACCGCAATGCCATCGTGCGCCGTAATGGCTTTGCCAATCCGGCCTTTATTTTGCCAAGCCAAAACGTGGAGGTGATCAGTGAGTGATGTTGTCACCCTCCGCGCAGGCGGCAATCTGTATCAAGGTTGGACAAAAATCAGCGTGACTCGCTCGCTTGAAGCGATGTCAGGCGCGTTTGATTTGGAGCTGACTCACAAGTGGCAAGGTTCATCCGATCGTTACCGCGCTTTCATGGAACCAATCCAACAAGGCGCGGAATGCATTGTTGAGATTGGAGGAGACCGAGTGATCACCGGTTATGTGGATGACTGGGTTCCAAGCTATGACGATAAGCAAGTGATTATTTCTGTCTCTGGTCGAGATAAAACCTCAGACTTGATCGATTGCTCAATCGTCTATCCTTCAGGTCAATTCGCCAATCAGGACTTGACGCAAATTGCGCGCACCGTTTGTCAGCCATTCGGTATCAAAGTCATCGTTAATACGGATGTTGGCGCGCCATTCCAGCGCATTCAAATTGAGCAAGGTGAAACGCCTTATGAGCTGCTGAGCCGCTTAGCGCGTCAGCGTGGTGTGCTACTCACCAGTGATGCGTTCGGCAACCTTGTGATCACTCGCGCAAGCAAACAGCGTGCTGGCTTCTCTTTGGTGCTTGGTCAAAACGTCAAAGCAGCGCGTGGCCGTTTTAGTTGGCGTAACCGTTACAGCAACTTCATTGTCAAGGCATCAGGCGCAGCGTTCGGCCAGTGGGATTCCTCTCCAGCGCAAAGCGTGGGCGGCATAAAAGCCGAAGTCAAAGACGTAGAGATTGGCCGCTATCGCCCGATGATTATCGTCAATGAAGAGATCACCACCGCCGAAGGTGCAGCGCGCCGTGGTCAATGGGAACGTCAGCGCAGCGTTGGCCGTTCTAATACAGCGGAATACACCGTGGTGGGTTGGCGAGTGCCAGAGACAGGTAAAGTATTCGATTTTAATCAAATCGTACCCGTGCGCGATGATATTCTGGGATTGGATGAAGACATGCTGATCAACACCATCATGTTCAGTGAAGATGACGGTGGCCGCGCGGCAGTGATTGGCGTGGTTCGCCCAGATGCATTGGATATTCCACCGCAAATCGAGAAAGAAAGCTCAGTAGGAGGTTCGTGGTGAACGAGTTGGCTAAACGTTATATAGATAAGATGATGATGCCGCTTCGCCGCCGCATTTATTCTATGGTAGGCCGTGCCCTAGTAACGGGAATTGTTGAGGGTTTACAGCGCCAAAACCTACAGCTTCAAATCGAGAATGACGAAGCGGTGGATGATATCGAGCGCTTCCAAAACTACGGCATGACCTCCTATCCACCCGTGGGCAGTGAAGCTGTGGTAATAGCGCTCAAAGGTAGCCTAGACCAACGAGTGGCCGTGGCGGTAGAGAAAAAAGATTTGAGACCAAAAGGTGAGCAAAACGATGTGATCGTGTATCATGCCGAAGGTCATCAAATCCGTCTTACCTCTAGCGGCCAAATCATCGTCACAGCAACTGACGTTATTTTTGAAGCGGCTAACTCCTTCACTATTATCTCCCCAGAAACTTTGATTCAAGGCCCTTTGCATGTGACAGGTGGAATTTCTACCGACCTTGGGATTTTTGCGACTGGTGGCATTACTTCTTCCAGCGTTGTTAGCGGTTCAGATTTAACCGCAGGCAACATCAGCTATCTAGGTCATAAACACAGAGACGCAGAGAACAGGCTTACAGGTACACCAACACTAGGATAGTTATGAGCAGCATCTTGCTGAACATGTTGGAAAACACTGGAGTCATCATCGAGGGCGAAGTTCCTGAGCAATCAGTAACCGCCCTCGTTTTGATCTCGTTGTTTACTGACGCCAGAGCGGAAAGCTCAGACACCATTCCAGATGGAACCGCAGATCAGCGCGGTTGGCCTGGTGATTCATTTTATGATGCGGCTTGGGGTTCCAAGCTTTGGCTTTTGTATCGAGAGAAGTTAACCACCGATGTGCGCAACCGTGCTGTTAAGTACGCAGAAGACGCGCTGGCATGGATGACGAAGGACTCAGGCACTGGAAAGATTGCCAAGAGCGTGACGGTTGAGGGTTCAATCCCAAGGTTTCAAACCTTGGCCTTAACCATCACGATCACAAAGCCAGACGAAACCGAGCTGACTTTAACTGTATCCAAACGATGGGAGGCGCAAAGTGCCCTATAGCACTCCAACGCTACGACAACTGATTGAGACGGGTTTAATCGACATTGAAACCTCGTTAGATCAGGTGCTGCCAAAATTCGGCGTTGAGCAAGCGCTCAACGTGGCCGTCAGTGGCGCGATTCGTGACCTCTATGATTACAATAGCTGGATTGTTCGCCAAATTATTCCAACGTCAGAGAGCGACGACCAAACCATTATTGATACTGCTCGCACCGAGGGTGTGATCCGCAAACTGGCCTCTGCTTCGGCAGGGCCTGTCACTTTCACAGGCAATGCACCCATTCCGGTTTCCACTGTGATGACGCATCAAGATGGGCGCTCATATCGAGTGACCTCATCGGCTGCGCCATCCGGTGGCTCTGTGGTGGTGCAAATCCAAGCCGAAGAGACGGGCGCGAGTTACGACTTACCAGCAGGCCAACAACTTACCCTTGCGCAAACTGTCCCAGGTGTTCAGCCTGTCGGCCTTACAGGTGATATTTCAGGCGGTGCCGATATTGAGCCTGTCTCTCAAGTGCTAGAGCGCTTGCTGTTTCGCAAGCGTAATCCGCCAATGGGTGGCGCTCCGCATGACTATGTGGCGTGGTGCCGCGAAGTCGCAGGCGTTACGCGCGCGTGGGCGGTAGATTTTTACCAAGGCCCATCAACGGTTGGTTATGCGTTCGTGTTTGATAATCGCGCTAGCATTTTGCCTACCGTGACCGATAAGCAAGCCATGCAGCAATACATCTATCGTCACTCCGATCCTGCAACCGGAACGGATGTTGGTCGTCCGGCTGGCATTGAAGCGATTGATATTCCTCTTACGCTCAAAGTCACCAATCTAAGCATTCAGTTGACACCAGATACCGAAGAGAACCGCACCGCTGTACAAACTAACCTCGATGCTTACTGGCGAACTTTATCGCCTGGTTCAACCTTGGTGCTCAGCAAAGTGCGCACGGCCATTGGTGAAGTCGATTCAGTGAGTGACTATATTCTCGATTTGTCTGCCGACGTGCCATCGGCCGCCGAAGAGCTGCACGCGCTAGGAGTGATCACATGGGCCACTCTGTAGAGCAATGGTCAAACTCAATCATGCAGCTAATGCCGCGCGGGGTGATTTGGCAGCGTGAAACGACTTTAGATCTCTATAAGTACGCCGCAGGGTATGCGCCACGCCTTGACGCCGCAGAAGTAAGTGCTGAAGGCTTACTGTTTGAAATGCGCCCAGAAACCACGCTGCAAATGCTGCCAGAGTGGGAAGGTTATTTAGCCCTTCCAGAGTGTAATGCAGGTAAGCAAACGATCGAATCACGCCGTGCGGCAGTGGTTGAGAAGTATCACCGCAAAGGTGGCTTGCAGGCATGGAACATTGAAAAGCTAGCGTCAGACCTTGGTTTTGATGTGGAAGTGCAAGAGCTATTTCCTCACCACTGCCTGCGTGGGTGTGATTACCCACTTTATGAAGATAAATATCGCCACATTCTACGCATCTACGTGAAAGGCATAACGCAGGCCTACGCAACCTGTCTAGACGACTGTTTAACCCCGTTAGTATCACAAACCGCCGCCATTCTCGAATGCACGCTGAATCGCTTCAAAATGGCTGGCAAGTATTACGAATATATTTATGAGGAGAGTATCTGATGCACAAGCTACAGAACGGCTCACAAGTTTCAGTAAGACCACAGCGCAAGCCTTTAGTCGGGTTGGGTGGCTATTTTTCAGAAAGCAATGACCAAGGCGCACCAAGTTATCCAGGACAAGATTGGTTTAACGACTGTACCGATGAGTTTATAAACGCACTGGATGAAATGGGCATCACTTACGATCAAGAGCAGCTTGATCACCTAGCTCGCGCCTTTGCTGCCGTCCGTTCCCAAGAGTGGAATGCAAATGTTAACTACGGCATCGGACAAGAAGTTGTCCGCAATAACCTGCGCTATATCGCTCGCGCTGCGTCAGGGCCGGATAATGGCGGGGCGATTACTCCAGAGAATAACTCGGGTAGTACTTGGGACTTGGTTTTACCTCAAGCATATAGCACAACTGATACGCAAACAGATTGGTTACGGCTGGCTCTCGTTGTGGGAGACAACAACGGCGCGGGTGACTTTTTGTCATTAGAAGTGATCGGCGGCTCTGATTTTGGGGTAAACACAAGATTTAGCGCAGATATTATGATTGCTGAACGGGCAGGTTCTGCACAGGTTATCGTTACCCCTAAAACTTTAGGATTGACTAATCCTGAGTTTTACATCAAATCACCAAGTGCTAACACTTACGAATTGTGGATGAAAAGACTAACTGATTTTTCATCACCAGTGACAGTAGTTAGAAAGTCACGCTCTCGTTATTCTGCAACGGTCGCAGGAATTCTAAGCATAACAAACACGGCTCCCACAGGCATCACATTGGTACCCTACGACACAGGCTACCAATTCGCCGCTATTCCAATCGGCATGGAAGTGGCGTTTGACACGCCGCCGCCGACCAATGACCCGCGATTTCGCTTTGTTAAACTGACGTATAACGATGCTTACAACACAGGTTTGCTAACATCACAAACGCTTTCTGGTAGTGCACCAGAACTAGTTTCGACCGCTGTAATTTCAGCAGCGCAGAGTCCAATAAACGGGCAAACTATTTATCTTAAGAACACAATGGGGGTATATGCGGTACCTGCCGCAACGCAAGAAATAATTGCACAAAACATACCACAGCCAGCAAGGTACAGGATAGATAGCATAAGTCCTGGAGTTAGCTTGCAAACTGGCCCAAGCATCAGCGGCTTTATCATAAGTAGTGCATCACAGGAGGCTCAGGTCACAGGGGGGTTAAAGCCACGCAGTTTCGGCGCAGTCTTATACAAGAGGATTTACTAATGAATAATTCAGAAACGTCACTACTGAAGTTTTTCGCAGTTAAAGATGCATTAATGCTAGATAATGCTGAAGAGGGCGCAATCGAAATCACTGAACAGCAGTATAACGAGGCTTTAGCCGCCAAAATGGCAGGACGAAAAGCGTTTGTGCGTGATTGTGAGCTAATTATATTCTCTGGCGTTATGGTTACAGCGTGGAATAAATTAACTAGACAGCCAAAAGAGTTTGATGAGTTTGATGTAATTCCAGAAGACTACACGCTTATTGAGCCAGTGGGTGACGTTGTTTGGGGTGAGGATAAATGGGTCGAGCGTATTAAGTCGCCTCAAGAGCTTGCACAAATCGAGCATCATTGGGCTCTTTCTGAACTTGCTAATGTTCAAATTGAGCTAATGTATCACTGGACCGATGATCAACGTGCAACATACACTTTGGATGCGTGGAAGTTATACGCAAGACAGCTCCGAGACTACACCACTACCGACGAACAAGGTACACCATCAATTCGCGGTGAATCACGCCCTGTAAATCCGATTTAAATTTTGTTTAACCCTAATGAAATGAGCACTATGGTTAGTGCTCATTTTTATAGTCTCGATTGCTCATTTCTCGCGGCTCGCTACA
>NZ_JHXR01000041.1 GCF_000621645.1 Vibrio cholerae ATCC 14035
ATTCTCTGCCACTGTTTGCTGATCACTTCCTTCGACAGCGGGCTTTGTTGCACTTTTTCGGCTGCGGGTTTTGGCTGTTTCACTCACAGTGAACTCCTTTTAAACAGGGTTTAAACGTGGCGGTGAATGAACACCGCCAGCTCGTTATCGCCGTTATGCGATGAAAGGACTCACTACGATTTCTACATCTTTGTAGTACGGGTTAGAGTCGCCGCCTTCAATCAGCATGCGGTCAATGAGCTTCTTCGCTGCCGCACGGTTCTGATAGCCAACCACCAGTGTGGTAGGACGAACACCCAGAGGCGTACCGTCAGCGCGTTTCATCGCACCCATCAACTGAATTGCTGCTTCATAGTTGGCTTCGGTCAGCGCCGCTTTAGAACCAATCGCCAATTGAGGGAAAGAGAACCCCACGTTGCAACGGCCATCAACACCCGCAACCAGCTTGTTGTTGAACCAGGTGTATTCTTCATTCGGGTTCATGTTCTTAAACACGAATGGGCGGCGGTTCTGATAGATCACAGGCTTTAGGACTTGTGATGTATCGAGTAGGAACCAAGGCGACCCCGTATCCGTTGACGGATCACCGACCACGTTCGAGAAGGTAGTTGCTGGCGTGGTGTCCAATGGGTGGTCAGTGTCAAAGAAGTTTTGACCGTCATAGCACAGGGTTGCAAAGCCAGCGACTAGCAGCGGATATGCTAGCTTGTCTGGGAACATAGCCGCCTGATCACCAAAGCGCTGAGCGATGATGGAGTATTGGCCGATCTGGTCGTCTTCCACGTCTTCACGCTTGACTGAGATAGAGCTTTCAAACGTTTTGTTGAGGATTTGATAGCCATGTTTGCCAATATCCGCCAACTGACGATCACCGACCCACTCTTTAATCTCTGGCAAATCTTTAAGCCAGCCATAGAGGTTAGATGCACCAGACGATGGCACTTCGGTTGCTACCATATTCCATTGCGGTTTTGCTGCATCCACGCCACGCACGAAGGATGCATTCATTGAAGCAAATAGCGCTTCGATTACTTGAGCTTCACTTAAAGCCATGATTACGCTCCCTTAGCCAGAGATTGCTTAGACTTGAGGTACTCTTCTTGAGTCACTCCCATTTTGCGACACAGCGCGATCTCTTCTGGGTCAAGTTCGTCGGCTTGTACAGAAGTTTGCGTGGTGGTCACTTTTGAGTTGGTTGCAATCGCTGGCGCGGTTTCAACAAACTTCTTGAACTGCTCAATGCCACCTTCCGCACGACACATGCTGAGGAACATTTCTTTGTTCGCAGGGGCAACTTTGCCAGCCTTGATCGCATCTTCTACCAGCGCATCAATTTCAGATTCCTGAATGGCCTTTAATGCCGCTTCAGCAGTTTCAGCGCGGTTAAGTGCTAGCTGATAGGTTTCTTTAGGCACGGCCACATTGAGATCAATGTTTGATGCACGGTTAAGCGCAATGTCTTTCTCTGACTTCAGAGAGTTGATTGCGATTACCGCGTCTTGCTCGGTTGCGGTTTCGGCCAAGCCAAGCGCAGCGAGAATAAGCTGTGGTAGCTTCATTTCGTTTTCCTCTTGTCGGTTGAGGGCGGGTACATTTAGGTTGGGATTGTTGGTAAAACCTGAACTTTCGATGCTGTAGATAACACCTGTTTCCTTATCGTAACCAAACGCTGGGGAATAGAAGGCGTACTTCTCTCCTCAATCATTTCTCGGCCTTCGGCATTCAATTCCACAAACCCCCAAATCTCGCCGTTGCGATTTTCCAGTGACGTGATCCAGCCGTAAGCGGGTGCAGGCTCACCGTTTGGCGCTTTGATATGGGTTGAATGTTCTACATCGAATGGGCGCTTTTTAGTGAAGCGCTGGATAATGGCGTTAGGGTTGGAGTTGTTCCAAGTGCGTCCATCAATCCCTTGAAATGTTCCGGCCGGAATAAGCGGAAGCCAAACACCTGCGGTGGCGGCATCCACATTTGCCATGTTGAAACAAAGGGCAGTAAGACAATTAGCCATTGATTACTCCGGTTCATAAGCACTACATAACAACCTCCTTGGTGGTCGGTTGATATGAACTTGTTTTGGTGGAGTAAGAATGCGCCAATGCGACAACCGAGCCGAAATAACGGCAGTTGCTCAAATTGATAGGGTTGGGATACGTTTTGGGAGGGGAGAAAAGCGTGGTTAAGATTACCGCAAAAAAACAGGTTGGCAAGCGAAACGCAAAAGCCAACCAAAAACACAACGCCGAACCTAGTTTAAACCATGTTTAAATCGCGCCAGATTGATTTAAACTTTTTTATTGATACCTTTGCATGCCTTTTGGCTTTCTGTCGCGTTAGAGAGCGTTACATAAAATCACCAACTAAGTTGGCATGAATCCTTACCGCGAGATCATATTCACATAGAAAAATATCATTCACCTGGTTCTGCATATCCGCCAAGATTTCTTCTTGGTTCTTTTCCACGACACGGTATCCAAAAAGCTCCGCCGAATTTTTAAGGTCCTCCAATTGCTTGCTAGATAGCACACCAAGCTTATAGCCATTGTCCATATCGACGGCATCTTTAAACTGCTCATCCATTACCAAGCCAATGCATGACATAGGCAAATAAACATAGAGCTGACGCATTAACTTAACTCCCACATTGCTTCAGTATGGTTAATGATCGCTGCATTCACGCCACCCACAGAAGCCTGCTGAACATTCTGATTGCGTTGATTAAACATGATTGCATTGGATAGCACGCCTGCGATAGAGAGCTTGAATGACTCTAGCAACCCAGTAGTGTAAGAGGAGGTAGTCCAAGAACGCATTAAGCGATCAACTTCAACAGCTTGAGTCGAACCTGAACGAGTAGCCTTAACCTCGCCATCAACCAATATTGATATTGTGGCACCAACACGCTTGAGTAGATAAACGTGACGCGCTGATGGATTAAAGCCTGATGTTGACCATGTCACAACATAACTACCCGCATAAACTTGGATGCCATCGCCATTGGACAAAGACCGAAAGAAGTTATCAATCGTTGAACCAGAGAAAATGGATTGGTAAGCCGATGGATTTAATCCACTCACCGCCACTTCCAATTCAAAATCAACACCTGCTGGAACAACCAAAGGCGAACTCAACAAAGCGTATTGCGTTAAACCATCAAACCTTGGGTAGTAAAGCTCAGAAGCAGGTAGAGAAAGACGCTCACAACGCAATGCACTTGATTCAACATAGGTGACTGGCTCGCATCCACTTTCTTCATAAATCACGCACCACCCCCTAGTATCTCCGTTGAGTAGGTTTCTTGCTCTGCGATCAACAACAGCTTAGTGCAAGTAAAGTCGCGGCCATTAGCGCGAATTTGTATGGCCGTGCCATTGGTCGCAATGTTTCCGTTTTTATCGACACTGAAGAAAGTCGAGAACGTCATCACATCCTCATCCACTTCTAAGCTCCGGTTCTGCACCAGTCGGTTGCCTTCAGTGCCTAAAAAATCCAGCTCCAATGAACGGGTTGCCGCAGAGCCTGGAAAGCTACCGATAAAGTTTGCTTTAAAGTGCAAGCTGGCGTCATCGTTAAAACTGCGCAGCAGATTGGCTGCTGTATCAAAGAACGGCAGCAAGCTGCCGAATATCGGCGCTGCGGCTTTGATGCGGTCAATCAAGTTGTATGTCACCCCCTGCGTGAACACCAAAGGTGATGCGGAAAAGTCAAACAACACTTCGCTCTTATGTCGATGCGCGTCTGAACCTGAAGTTAAGGGGGCTTCATAGATCATGCAGGCGTTACTCCTACCGTGGTTTCACCACTGTTGGTTTTAGCCCAAACCAGATCACTGCCTGTTAGCTCATACACATAACGCTTTTGCGCTAGCATTGGGTCGCCTTCGGTGGTTACTGCTGGCTGCGTTTCTGCAACCAGCATTTGCCCGTTAACTGCTCCGCGATTCACAAATACGCCTTTCAACCCTACGTTGATTTGGCGGTATTCACTGGAGACTATTTTCACTGCTGTGGTAGCCATGATCGTTCCTCTTACTGTTTTAAGGTTTCATTCAAGCGCGTCTCTTTGGCTTGCAAATCATCACTCAGCGCTTGCTCTCGTTTCTTACCTGGGTTGTAGTTCCAACCAGGCTCAATGCCTTCGGGCAATACTTCCACTTCTCCGGTGCGTTTGTTTACCCATCGCTTGTTTTGCGTATCAGGCGCGGAGGTTTTCACCTTGCCTTCAGCGATCAGGTTTTCAGCTTCCCGCTTTGATACTTGCCGAACCCAGCACTTACAGCCCCAGCCGTTGGGCGGCATAAACTGCGCCCAAAACGGATCACCCACTGGCAGCAGAACACCATTCAAACGCACATGATCAAGCCGATGCTCACGCGATGGCCCCAACTGATAGAGCAAATAGGGCATGGCGCGCTTGGTTTTTTCGATGCGTTCCCACTGGCCTGCGGCGCGAGCGGTGCGCATGTTGGTGCGGTAAATGGTTTTTAAACGGCCTTCACTGCCCAATTGAACAAGCTTTGATTCTTGGGTGAGTGGGTCATCCATCACTTGTACGCCCCACCACCCAGACTTCACCAGTAGCGGCTTGAGCAGATCACGAAACTGCTCAAAGGTTTGACCTTCGGCAATGGCCTGCTCAACCAACTGCTTCACCTCAACCAGCAAATCGGCATTGAGCATTTTGGCTACGGTGAAAGCGTTTGCGTGTTCCTCTTTCCACACGTCACGGTAGTCAAAGCTTGGCTTAATTCCTTTGCGCTTGAACCATTCCAGCGACTCTTTGGGCACAATGTTTTTAGGCATCGCGCGCATCTCCTAAACCGCGAGCCTGAAACATCAGCTTCGCCATCTGTTCAACAAACTCACCCTCGCTGAGTTCCGCTTGCAAGGCAGGCAGGCCAGCCAAGAACGCATCATAACTGGCCGAGTCTTTGGCGAGCTTTAAGATCGGGTTCATAAACTCTTCGCCAGTTTCCACCCATTCGCTAACGGCTTCATCGGTCATCGCATCAACCTCCGCGTCTACGCTTTGGCTGATGCGGTTGATCGCAATACCTTGCGAATGGTTTAGGCCAACCTCTAGAGATTGCATGGAAGCTTGCGCCATAGGCACCAGCACTTCTTCTTCGTTCTCTGGCTCACTCAGGCCGAACTTATCACGCACGGATGAAGCGCTCACGCGTAGGCCACGGTCGATCAGTGGCGTTAAGCTATCGACCAGAACTTTGAGATCTTCCGGCTCTGGGATTTTGATGCGCACTTTCGGGTAATGCTCTTGCACACCCCAGTTGAGGATGATGTAAGGCTTAACCAAGAATTCATTGATGCAAGATTCGAGTTGGCGCGCATCCCACTTGGCAATATCAATCCGCACTTCGTTGTGAACGTTTGCTTGCGATTGAGAGCTGCCATTGTCGGCGGTCATGGTTTGGCCGAGTACGGCTTTTGAAATCTGTTCATCACACCAACGCGCCATGTTTTCAAATAGCGTGTCGCCGCCATTGCCTTTGGCCGTTTCTAGCAAGTCAATCTTCATTGACTCTGGGATCACCGCACCCGCATCACTGGCGATGCGGCCAATGGCATTAATCAGCGTGCTGATATCGCCCTCACTAGCGTTCGCGCCATACTTACCGACCCGAACCGGAATGCCGAACACTTCGGCAAACGCCCACCAATCGCGCACGGTGAACGATTTGAGCATGTACATCACTGCCACTAAGCGCGCTAGGCCATTGCGCCACACGCTGCCAGACTTAGATCGCGGCGTATGCACGATGAACTTATAAGGCTCTAGCGGCGCGCCCGTTGGGGCATCATCACTAATCAGCAAGATCTGCTCTAGGGTTTCTTGGTCTTGGCGCAGGTAACGAGGGTCAACCCACTTATAATCGCTCGGCTTCCACGGGGTTTTCTTGGTATCCCACAGCACTTGCACTACGGCAAGGCCCTTGCCTAAACCATCGAGCAAATCAAACAGCAGCTCAGGGATCATGTCGTCGGTCATGATTTCGCGCACGCGCTCTGCCATCAGCACATCATTGGCTTCATCGCTGTAGGCTTCCACGCTTGGCTCAATCGCTGCCACGGCGAGCTTACGGGTGCGCAACTGCGCTGCGTAGTGCAGGTCTCGCTCTTCCATTTCTTCCGCGAGCGTCATGTACGCTTCTGGGTCTGTGCCATCAATTACGCTACGCAGCAAGCCTGCAAGGCGCTGCGGCGTAATGGTTGAGGCCACACTGGCAGGGCGTGGGTTGCGCACGCCCGTGGTGTAAGCACGGGCAATGTCTTCGGCGAGTACGGTTTTGTCGGCTTTGAGTGGCTGGCCGCGAGCGTCGAGAAATTGAATACTCATAGTCGAATTCCTTTGCCGCGCAGATCACTGGCGTGCGGCATGTCGTCAAATCGGTTGTTTTCTTCTGCTGTACCAAAGAAGCGGCGCTGTGTTTCATCGGCATTCGCTTTGATGGTGTGCAGTTCGTAACGGGTGATGTCGGCTTTAGAAGCGAGATAAGCAAGGAAGATAGCCACCGCGCTATCACCGTGGCGCTTGTTACCATCGCTGCCTTTGGTTCGGCTGTCATCGATGCCAGGCACACCACGATAGATTTTGATTTGCCCAAGGTCGGTGATCACATCCTCATGCTTAGGCAGCTTTATTTCGTCATCTTCGAAAGCGGCTTTGAACTTCGGCATGTTCTCACGGTAGTAGGCGACAGAGAGTATGACCTCTTCAACTTCCGCGCCATAACGGTATCGGGCCTGCTCGGCAAGGTATTGGCCGTTACCACGCGCATCGAGCTTGATGCCGTCGCGGCGAGGCAGGCGATCGCAGATGTAGTACAGCGCTTGCTCTTGCTGCTTGAATGGCACGTTCTTAAGCTCGACTAGGAACGGAACCGTTCGCTTGGTATCTGTCTCGACGGTAATCGGAGCAAACGACGTTAAGTCACCGTTACGGGCAAAGTCTTCACCGAGTGCATGGCGCAACCCTTTAGGCAAGGCTTGCAGTTGTGGGCCAACGTTCTCCACTAGCCACTCTTGCATAGTACGCATGCGCTCGGCTTCGCCTGCATTGTTGAATGCTGCGCTGCCAGTAAAGCTGATTACGGGCGCATCAGCCAAAGAGGCCGCACGCTCACGAAGACCACGGCTAATGTATGCGCCGCCGCCGTTCTTCGGCACACAGTAGTATTCTTCCAGCGCATCTTCTTCGGTGGCGGTGTCACGCAGTAGGTCACGCTTCCATTGGTCTTCGGCTTCTTGCGTCCATGTTTTGCCTTTGACCTGACAGATACGCTTATACAGACCATCGCGGCAGGCATCATCCAACGTGATGGTATGGATCGAGTAACGCTTCTTGCCTGCGCGGCTGTCTTGAATGAGCTGGTTAAATAGGTTGTCCACCCCGTTATGGGTAGAGATAAGGCGCACCTTTGCGCCCCACATGGTTAAAGCCAACGCGGCCTTGAGCACTTCTGCAAGCCGTTCATGGAATGCGGCTTCGTCAATGGTTACGCAGCCCTGCATACCCCGCAGGTTAGAAGGGTTGCTGGATAACGCTTGCACCTTAAAGCCAGAAGCGAAATAGACCACAAAGGTTAAGATTTCTTTGTTGCCATCGTCATCGAGAAAGACTTCTTCCTGAACATCTTGCGCCGCATAGTTAAACGCCTTGGCCCACATCGCTACCGCATCAATGAATTCGCGCGCCATCTCTTTGTTGGAACCCACATAGAAATGGTGAGTGCCACCTGCGGCCTTTGACTTAGAAGCCGTGAGCGCAGCATCGGCCGCTTCCGCCCAAGTAATACCCGTCCGGCGGCTTTTCTCCGCAATCTTTAGCGGAGATTCATCAGCAATCCATCGCTTCTGGTAAGGCAGCAGCACATCTTGTTCGCGGAATTCATAGTTCATTTACGCGATCCCCAAGATTTGGTTTTTGATATCGGTGGCGGTATCCGCCGAAATGCCCGCTTGCTTAACAATCTTCTCAGCGGCCTCTGCGGCTTCAGCAGCGAACGCGGCGCGAATCTCTTTCTCGCGCTTCATACTGGTCATGGCGGCGGTTTCGATGCGCTGCACCACCAAGGCTAACTGGCCGAGCGCCTTGGGTGAGATCACTTCGCCATCTTCACCATCAGATTGCTCCATCATTTTCATGGAGGTATCAAACGCCATAGTGCGCACGAACTCTTGCAGCAGCTTACCGACATCACTGGTTGGTGCTTCACCAAGCTTAGAAACCCACACTTCCGCGACTTCACGAGACTGGCGCAAGCGTTGGCCCATATCTTCCATGCGCTTGGCATAGCGGTTAAACCCTGTGCGGCTTAGCTTGGCATCATCTCCCAAGCCTGCGTCATCAATCATTTGATTGACCGCTTCTAGAATGTCTTTTTGCGTCATGTTGCCGCTGCGGATAAAGACATTCAGCGTATTGCGGATATCTTCCGGCAGCAGTTCAACTTTGCTTTTGCGGTTACTGGCAACTTGCATACGCCTTGCTCCTATGCCCGTGGGCGTTTAACACCTGGCACAACGGCTTGACCCGTTGCCACGTCTTCACCACGGCCAGTGAGGCGCGCAATTTGGCAATCGCCCACATCACGCAGTGACACTAGGCCTTGCTCTTGCAACCAAAACAAATGGGTGCGAACTACATCGCGGCTGATTTTGTGGCCGTAAGCATCAAGACACGAATCAATGATCGACTCGTTTGCTTCATAGCCATGCATCTCATGCAGAGAGCGCAAAATAACCAGTCGCTGGTCTTCGGTTAAAAGCTCTTTAAATGACATGTAAACCTCTACTTATCATCTTTTAAACGTTGTTCTAAAAGGAGGTGGGCAAGATGCTCGACAGGCTGAATCTTTGCTTTTAGCTCTCTCATCTCACCCCGTGTATTGGCTAGCTCAACCAGCAACTCTGTGACTTGCTGCTGAGTCGGGAGGTTGTCTACATGCGCTTTTAAGTCATCCACTTTCTTTTCCACTTTCGCTAGGTCTTCACGCTTGGCATAGGTTTTGGAAAGCAGAACCAAGCCAACCATGACGAGGGATGAAAAGACCGTCCACGCGATAGAGAAATACTTCACAAATAAATCCATCAATGTGGCTCCTTTCTAGACTGACAACTGACGCACCGCACAGCCTCAGGCTGAGCTTCTATTCTTCTTTTGGGTATTTCGCTACCACAGCTGAGGCAGTAGCGATTGCCTTCTTCATCTTCATCTGGCTGCTCTTGAATCATATTGCGCCGTGCTGCGTGATGGTTGCTTAAGGCTAAGGCAAGGAATTCCTGATCACGCTCTTGGGCTTTATCAAACAGATCGCTCATTGACGCCCCTTAATGGCATCCACCACGGCGGAGGTGGCTTTGTGGCCGCTGCCTTTGGGATAAGGTGCGAAACCATCCAAAGTACGCAAGCCTAAGTAAGTCCACGCAGGTGCCGAAAGCAAACCCGCGATATAGGGGTCTGCCCCTGTTCCCATGCCTTTCGCTTTTAGAAACTCAAAAACAAAGCAGTAAAGAACCGTAGCCCAGAGAGATTGGCGCGCCATCAGTGGGCGAGTTTTGCGAATGTATGGGTCTTCAGCTTTGTCGCCTGCGCGAATTGTTTCTTGCGTTTCGTGGTGTTCGGCTTGCTTGTCCTGCAGCGCAAGCTCTTGGCGGCGGGTGATTTCTCGCTCCATCTCCACCTTGATGCGTTCCAGATCCACCAAGGCTTCTGGCGGAAAGCTTTGCAGCTCACGGGTTAAGGCGATTTGCTTTTGCCCTTTGTTCATGCCCAATGCGCCATCAACGGCTTCTACTGCATCGGCCACTTTACTGGCGGTGTCATTGCCGCCGAACAAGCTTGAAATACCACGGATGACCGAAGGCCCCACTTCAAGGGCGAGCGCCGCTAGCGCTGGGATTGCGATAGGCATTCTCTGAATCTCCGAATTTGTGAAAGTAGGTCAGCACCGGATTCAGGCTTATCAATGCCTAGGTGCAATCGAACCTCACACGCGGTGACGCTGCTCCAGCCTTTATTGAAAAAGCTTTGTAGCGTGGCATCGTGTGAGAAGAAAAATTTGCGCTCCAGAGGACCCATTGCCGCAGAGCCTGTTAATTGATAACGCTGCAACTCAGCCGCAAGGCGCATTTCGCGCCCCTTGGCATAAGCGAACTCTGAGTTCTTTTGGCGCTTCATTACTGGCATTCCCATGCCGCATTCAGCAAATGCACTAGGCGGTTATGCCAGCCTTCAATAAAGCGCACTTGGCTTGGATTGTTCTTGATGATGCGTGCGTAATATAGAGAGCGGCGCAGAACGTAACGGGCGGCGAGGTATTCCACATCACAAGCGTGAACGGCGGCGCGAGTGTTTTTGCCCACTAGGCCATCGTCAGCCACTCCGGCGCACTCTTGCAGCATTTTAATGGCAGGCTTCACGCCGTGTTGTACTGCACTATCAAACGTTAGCAGCGCGACAGGGCCTGCCCATTCATCACAGAACGCAGGCTTCCAGTAGTTGTCGTGGTAAATCTTCACCGCGTCATCCATGGTGAGTGATTTGATATCGACATTAGGGAAAGCGCGCTTGCTGATGCCGTATTTCGTTTCGCCGCCCTTGTCTGTTGGGTCGTTAACGTAGCCGCCATCATCACGCAAACCGCCTTCAGCAGTCAGCACGAACAGCACAGCATGGCAAAATTCAGGCGAGTAGCCAGCGGTAGAAAAGGGGAATTCGGTAAACATAAAAGCACAACCCGTTCAGACATTTGTTGAATTGATTGTGCTTTTTGTGGGGTGAGTTTATGAATTAACGACAGTTGCTCAACATTAGAACAGTTGGTGCTGACGCTTCCTCACTTCTAGGTTGCGCATTCTACGGATGGCCGCGTAGATGTTTTGAGTGGATAAGTTGTACTTGATCGCTAACTCAGGCACGTTCTGCCCGTTAAATTCACGCCAAATATACATGCATCGTAACTGATGCTCAAGCTGCTCACCTTTAGGGAAGTAATATTGCAAACCGCCTGTATCTTTGCACAAGCGCGCAAGCAGCACCAGTGCAACTATTTCATCTAGCCCCAGCTTGCTGCATTCATCTTTCAGTGATTCAAAGATGGTTAACATCATCTCAGGCCAACGCACTTTGCTTTCTTCATCATCCAGCAGTTTGTCGATATCGGCCAGTGATACGCCCTCAAACCCGAACATATCAAAGTTCTCTTCTTGATTGGCTGCTTTGTTCATCGTCTCCTCCACATACAAAAACACCCCGCAATGCTAGGTGTTTGTAGTGTAACTGAGGCGATCAGCGCGGGGCATGTTTTAGCTTTTCCAAGCCTGTGCATTTTTTTGCTTATCCTCTTCAGAGATCACCATCTCTTTCTTTACTGAGTCGCCTGCCTTTTTAAAGGCGATGTAATAGAGAAAAGGCAGCTGAATAATAGGCAGCAATACCAACAGAGCAAAGCCACCGCCGCCAATATCAGCGCCAACTTTCCCACCTAACTTAAACAGAGGGATAGCACCAATCAAACCAACGATGATAGAGATTAATATTTCATATATAGTCATTTTGTTGTTCCTTTTTCTTTTCTAACCAACGCATAAAATCATGCTGATAATAATACGCCAACTTATCATAACCCGCCGGGCCTGTGCAGTTGTCATTAGATGGAATGCG
>NZ_JHXR01000042.1 GCF_000621645.1 Vibrio cholerae ATCC 14035
TTATCGTGGTCTATGGGCGACAGGTCATCACATTTACAAGGATACGCTTACAGTGTTTTTTGAAACCGAGAGTGGCAGCGTCCCAACAGAGCTGTTTGCATCGAGCTACCGCTACAAGGTGCTACCGTTACCGGATTTCAATCACTTTGTGGTGTTCGATACCTTTGCAGCGCAAGCGCTGTGGGTAGAAGTGAAACGGGGTTTACCGATAAAAACAGAAAATGATAAAAAAGGACTAAATAGTATATTTTGATTTTTGATTTTTGATTTTTGATTTTTGATTTTTGATTTCAAATAATACAAATTTATTTACTTATTTAATTGTTTTGATCAATTATTTTTCTGTTAAACAAAGGGAGCATTATATGGTAAAGATAATATTTGTGTTTTTTATTTTCTTATCATCATTTTCATATGCAAATGATGATAAGTTATATCGGGCAGATTCTAGACCTCCTGATGAAATAAAGCAGTCAGGTGGTCTTATGCCAAGAGGACAGAGTGAGTACTTTGACCGAGGTACTCAAATGAATATCAACCTTTATGATCATGCAAGAGGAACTCAGACGGGATTTGTTAGGCACGATGATGGATATGTTTCCACCTCAATTAGTTTGAGAAGTGCCCACTTAGTGGGTCAAACTATATTGTCTGGTCATTCTACTTATTATATATATGTTATAGCCACTGCACCCAACATGTTTAACGTTAATGATGTATTAGGGGCATACAGTCCTCATCCAGATGAACAAGAAGTTTCTGCTTTAGGTGGGATTCCATACTCCCAAATATATGGATGGTATCGAGTTCATTTTGGGGTGCTTGATGAACAATTACATCGTAATAGGGGCTACAGAGATAGATATTACAGTAACTTAGATATTGCTCCAGCAGCAGATGGTTATGGATTGGCAGGTTTCCCTCCGGAGCATAGAGCTTGGAGGGAAGAGCCGTGGATTCATCATGCACCGCCGGGTTGTGGGAATGCTCCAAGATCATCGATGAGTAATACTTGCGATGAAAAAACCCAAAGTCTAGGTGTAAAATTCCTTGACGAATACCAATCTAAAGTTAAAAGACAAATATTTTCAGGCTATCAATCTGATATTGATACACATAATAGAATTAAGGATGAATTATGATTAAATTAAAATTTGGTGTTTTTTTTACAGTTTTACTATCTTCAGCATATGCACATGGAACACCTCAAAATATTACTGATTTGTGTGCAGAATACCACAACACACAAATACATACGCTAAATGATAAGATATTTTCGTATACAGAATCTCTAGCTGGAAAAAGAGAGATGGCTATCATTACTTTTAAGAATGGTGCAACTTTTCAAGTAGAAGTACCAGGTAGTCAACATATAGATTCACAAAAAAAAGCGATTGAAAGGATGAAGGATACCCTGAGGATTGCATATCTTACTGAAGCTAAAGTCGAAAAGTTATGTGTATGGAATAATAAAACGCCTCATGCGATTGCCGCAATTAGTATGGCAAATTAAGATATAAAAAAGCCCACCTCAGTGGGCTTTTTTGTGGTTCGATGATGAGAAGCAACCGTTTTGCCCAAACATGTATTACTGCAAGTATGATGTTTTTATTCCACATCCTTAGTGCGTATTACGTGCGTTATGTTAAATTAAGGCATAAAAAGAGGTCGCAAACCCCAATCTGCTCCCTATTCTTAATCCAGCATTAAACATAACTGTATTTACCATAAAATACCTAATAATCATATTTATCATTTGACAATGTTAAGCATGATTATTAATGACAGTGTTTGTGTAATCCCTTGATTTGAAAACCTGTTACCAACACATTTCAAATGTGTTTAGGTTTACTTCGCTAAAAAAGAACTCCACACTAAGGTGGAGTTATTGGCAGTTTGGGGTTACACGAGGAGTAAAATACGACTTAACCACCTGCTAATTTGACTTTGTGTCCTTTCGATTCAAGCAATGTTTTGAGTTGATCTCTAACATCTCCTTGAATTTCAATATCGCCATCTTTTACAGCTCCACCACATCCACATTTTTTCTTGAGTTCAGCGGCAAGCAGCTTTAGAGCGGCATCGTCAAGGTCTAAACCTTTTACAATAGTGACACCTTTTCCTTTACGGCCTTTAGTTTCACGGAAAATGCGGACAATACCATCGCCTTTTGGACGCTCTATTTTTTCATGCTCAGGCTTAATGCGCCCGACTTCGGTTGAATACACCAATGTCATACTTTTACTATCTTTTTTGTTGCGCTTGTTGTTGCATCGCTCGTTGTCTTGCAACGAGGTAAGCTTCAATATGTTTTTGAATGGCGATTTTGGAACCTTTAATCAAACGGCCATTAAAAAAGCAATACCACTCATTAGCTTCACCGGTATCGTTTTTGATAGTGAAGCCATTGAATTGCTCTTGAGCTCCGGCCGAAACTTCACGTTTTTGGCCGATCGACTCAAATTCTTTTGGATCAATAATCGATGCAGTATCGCAAAACCAGTCAATGCTCTTCTTTACCGCAGCCAAATTACCCGTCAATACGTGGTTTTTTATCCTGACTTGCCATATTTCAGTTGAATTGGCAGCCGATTGGAGATTGAAACCTCGATAGATTGCAACAGCCATAGATACTCTGCTTTTTTATCCCTAGGTACCTAAATAATAATTCTATATCTCAGGTTATCAAGTATATTGTCGCTAATTCTTTAGCTTACATAGAGTTATCTCATGTCTGTTACGACCTTTTCCAACCAAATCGGCGGAGTTGAGTGACAACGTCACCCGTCTCCTAATGCCCTACTTCGCATTTACTATGTGTTGGTGACACATTGCGCGAGGAATTCACTAAATCGGTGTCCGTTATGCTCTAGCATTTTCGGAAACATGGAAATCGGTGTCATTCCTGGAAATGTATTGACCTCATTGAGGTAAATTTGTCCCTCTTGAGTCAAGAAAAAGTCGATCCGAGATAAATGACGAAGCTTCATATGGATGAATACACGTTCAGCATATGTTTGAATTAATTCTTTGTGTTTCTCGGTTAGATTTTCAGCTTCTAAGACGGTTCTGGCGTGGCTATTCGCACTGTACTTTTCTTCATATGAATAGAATGTACCTTCTGGTGCAATCACTTCTCCCGGTTTTGAGATATAGAGTTTTCCGTTCATCTCATAAGCAGAAACCTCTAACTCTCTAGGTTTAACGGCTTGCTCGACAAGAACTTGCTCTGAGAAACCAAAAGCAGCCTCAATGGCGGGGGCAATCTGATCTTCTGTGGTTACTTTGTAGCATCCGACTGAAGAACCCTGACGAGCAGCTTTGACAAAGATACTTCCCCAATGACCAAAAGCTTGCTTGGCTTTATCAATCGAGCTTGGTGTATTTTGGGTTAAAAATAGATACGGTGTGTTAGGAATATCTAATGCGTCATACCATAGTTTGGACGTGATTTTGTTAAAGCTGTTTGCACTGGCTTCTGGCCCACAGCCTAGATAAGGAATGCCTGCCAGTTCTAACATGGATTGAATATCCCCAGTTTCTCCCGGGAAACCATGGATGCAAGGAACAACAAAATCTATTGGGTAGGAAGCCTTATCGCTATTTAATGTTGCGCTATTTGTATCGAGGTATACAAGGGCTCCTTGTTCGGAAAACCATCCCTCTTTTTTCATCTCGACTCGAATCACGTGAAACTCTGGAGTCAGTTCAAGCTGTTGTTGGATGTAGTTGGCTGATACGAGAGAAATTTCGTGCTCAGATGAGCCGCCACCGCACAAAAGTAGGATTGTTGTCTTAGTCATTAATCTTTCCGTGACACCGAAGTAGTAATTGATGGCTATGATAGTTCATTCAATGTGAAGTTTCAGTCAATGTTATCGTTTCTCACGAAAACCTTATTCAACTGCTCACAGAACAAACAATAAAGGGGCCTACGCCCCTTTAAAGAAGTATTAGTTGAGCTTATTAAGCGTCGGGAATTCCGAGTTCTTGATCGAATCAATGCTCTTCACGAAAGGCTTCATTTCTCGCAATTCAACTGGAAGGCTTGAAATAGCAGCGGCGGCCTCTTGGCGAGTCGCATAATCTCCGTAAAGTACGGTATACCATTTTGTACCATTGACCAGTTTGTAGTTTTCCCAAATAGGTTGGCCATTTCTAGGGAGTTTAGATGCGAATTGGTCCACTTTACTTTGCGCACCCACAGCAACCACTTGAATGGTAAAACCATAACGAGGATTCATTGCGACTTGTTTGGCGCTAGGCGGAGTAATGGAGACGGCAGGCTTAGCCTGTGGACTCATCTTGACTACTTTTTTCTCGCTGTCCGGCGTCATTTTTACAACGTTTTGTTCAACGTTCTGCTCAGAAATGCCGTCTGCCACACCATATTCGGAAATGACAGGCTGCTCAACAGCGGCAACTGAATATTCTTCGCGATGACTTTCTGTCTTCACGTCTGTGGTGTATTCACCGGATGCGCAAGCTGCAAGAAGTGCTGATAGCCCAATAACTGCGATTTTTTTCATAGATATAGTCATGCCTTAGGTACAAAGTGCTTTAAATCATGCACATTGCAACCAAGAGAATCAAGCTTACCGAGTCATTATATGCATCTATCCTGTGATTTATGGCACAAACTAACCAAAGGGAACTGTAAACTCGATCACAGAGGGCTGTTCTCGCCCAACAGAGCTCACAAGAATTGGTTACCATATAAACAGACATTCCATTAGGTAGGCAGGGTATGGACCACTTGAATCAATTGCTTAGACCCAAATCTGTCGCTGTGATTGGGGCATCCGTTCGGTCTTTCCGTGCGGGTAATATTGTGATGAAAAACTTACTTCAAGGTGGTTTTGATGGCGCCATTATGCCTGTCACGCCCTATTATCCTGCCGTTTGTGGTGTATTGGCTTACAAAACGATTTCCGACCTCCCGATTGTGCCTGATATTGCGATTCTTTGTACTCACGCCTCGCGCAATGTCAGCTTATTTAAACAGTTAGCCGAGAAAGGAGTCAGACAAGTGATTGTTTTATCTTCCGATATGTACTCTTTGGATGCACAAGGCGAAGAAATTCAAGCCCAGTGTATGACGATAGCTAAATCTGTGAATATGCGAATTTTGGGGCCTAATAGCTTGGGGCTCATCTTGCCTTGGATGCAATTCAATGGTTCGTTTTCTCCCGTTTCAGCCTTAAAAGGCAATATTGCTTTTGTGTCACAATCTGCGGCGGTATGTACCACTATCCTTGATTGGGCTAATGATAAAGGTATTGGTTTTTCAGCATTTATTTCTTTAGGCAATGCAAGTGACATTGATTTTGCTGACTTGCTCGATACCCTCAGTACCGATAAACATACCGATGCGATCTTACTGTATGTCGATACGATTCGTGATGCGCGACGTTTTATGTCCGCCGCTCGCGCAGCGTCTCGCAATCGACGGATCCTCGTCTTAAAAGGTGGTCGTACTAAAGCCGGAAGAAAAGCGGCACAAATGCATACCGGTGGCGATGATACTTTAGACATCATTTACGATTCTGCGATTCGCCGTACAGGTATGCTCCGAGTCAATAACACTCACGAGCTGTTTGCGGCGGTAGAGACATTGACCCATTCCGTTCCACTGCGTGGTGAACGCCTTGCGATTATTACGAATGGTGGTGGCCCGGCGATTATGGCTGTTGATGCATTATTAGAGCGCGGAGGTAAACTTGCCCAGCTTGAAGATGAGATTTATGAAAAGCTTAATCAGTCTCTTCCTCAAAGTTGGTCACATAGTAATCCTATCGATATTGTCGGTGATGCTGATCATCAGCGCTATGTCTCCACCTTAAACATTTTGTTGGAAAGCGATAACATTGATGCGATTTTGATCATGCATAGCCCTTCTGCAATCGCGCATTCAGAACAAACCGCTCAAGCACTGGTTGAAGCCGTGCAAAAGCATCCGCGTGCCAAAAGATTTAATATTTTGACCAACTGGTCTGGTGAATTATCTGCCAAGCCCGCACGTACTCTTTTCAATCAGGCTGGGATACCGACTTACCGTACGCCCGAAAGCGCGGTGACGGCTTTCATGCACTTAGTCGAGTACCGACGAAACCAGAAGCATTTGATGGAAACTCCGACCACAACAGAAGTGGTACATGCTTCAGAGATGCAAACTGCGAAGTCATGGATACATGAACACTTAGGTGAACATGATCAGGTCAATCTCGATACTCATCAAATTGGCACGTTGCTTAAATGCTTTAATTTCAATGTATTGCCAACATGGATTGCTTCTGACAGTACAGAAGCGGTGCATATAGCCGAGACTATTGGCTACCCTGTGGCGGTGAAATTACGCTCCCCTGACATTGCGCATAAATCCGATGTGCAAGGTGTTATGCTTAACTTGCGTAACCGGATAGAAGTGGCCAATGCCGCGCAAGCGATTCTGGATAGAACTCAACTCTCCTACCCCTCAGCGAATATTCACGGTTTATTAGTTCAAGGGATGGCAAAACTGGCTGGCGGGGAAGAACTTAGGATCAAAGTCAAAACCGATGCGACTTTTGGGCCAGTAATTTTATTAGGACAAGGCGGTTCTGAGTGGGATGAATCACTCGATGCCGCTGCCGCGCTCCCCCCTCTCAACATGACGCTAGCGCGCTACTTAATTGTTCGAGCGATACGTAGCGGTAAAATCCGGCTACAAAAACTCCCCGTCCCTATTGATATTGAAGGATTATCTGAATTTTTAGTCCGTATTTCACAAATGGTTGTTGAATGCCCACAAGTGCATGAGCTGGATATCCATCCCCTGCTTGTCAACGGCAGCCAGTTTACTATTCTTGATGCTAATTTGGTGCTACGCCAATTCACTGGCGATGCCCAAAGCCGCCTTGCTATTCGACCCTATCCCACCGAGTTGGAAGAAAGGTGCCAAGCACGTGATGGAGAGTGGCTTACTGTACGCCCCATATTGCCTGAAGATGAGCCAAAACATGCCGCCTTTATCAAGAAAGTATCCAAGGAAGATCTCTATAAGCGCTTTTTCTCTGATGTCGGTGAGTTTAACCATGAAGCTTTAGCAAACTTAACTCAAATCGATTTTGACCGAGAGATGGCGTTTGTCGCGGTGAGTGGTGAAGGTGAGGATTCAGAGATTATTGGCGTTTCTCGAGCGTTAATTAATCATGAGAATACCGATGCGGAATTTGCCATCTTGATTCGATCGGATTTGAAAGGAAAAGGGCTAGGTAAGATATTGATGCGTAAGATTATTGATTATTGTAAAGCCAAAGGGACGCAGCAAATGTCGGGCATGACCATGCCTACCAATCGCGGCATGTTAACCCTAGCGCAAAAAATGGGCTTTGCCGTCGATATTCATTTTGAGGATGGCACTGCTGACATGGTTCTGCCATTACGCTAAATATAAAAGTGACAGAAGATCTCAAGGATCCTCTGTCACTTTTTTTGATCTACTCCCAGCGCCAATTCTTCTTCAGGTATTGAATACACCAAGATTTGGCTTCACCCATCTGGTTACGTCGCCAGGCAAGTACGATATCCATCTCTAGATCTTCAGAACCATGAATAGCTTTTAGTTCACCTTTATCAATATAAGGTTGAGCCACTTGCAATGGCAGAGTACCAATCCCTAAGCCCGCCACTAACGCTTTGCATTTTGCGTCCAAATTACTGACCGTTAAGCGAGGTTGACGCTGCAGAATGTTTACACTCATTGCTGGCTGTTCACGAGCCGTATCGGCAATGGCAATAGCACGATACTTTTCTCTGGCCTCTTCATTAAACTCCCCCGAACGACGATGCACATAGTGTGTCGGCGCGGCAACCCAGATCATTTTCATCGTGCCAATGGTTTCTGCTTTCACATCCTGTGGTAAGGCTTCGATGCGCGGGCAGATCAACAAATCCGCACGCCCCGTCGCTAAGGCTTCCCAGCAACCCGCCAAAATTTCATCTTGAATGCGCACTCGCGTTTTACTGATGTTACCCAGTGCTTCAACCATAGGAAAAAGATTCGCTGCGGGCACAATGCCATCCAGTGCAATCGTGATATCGAGCTCCCAGCCATTAGCCAGTAACGTAGCATCATTGACCAATTTTTCGGTCGCAGCCAAGATGGCCCTGCCCCGCTCTAAGATAAGTTTGCCCGCTTCAGTAAAATTGGCTCGATGACCGGAGCGATCAAAGATCATCAAATCCAAATCCTGTTCAAGCTTTTGGATTTGATAGCTCAATGAACTCGGTGCTCGATTAAGCTCATTAGCTGCGGCTGCAAAGCTGCCTCTACGCTCAATTGCATCCAAAATATGCAGCGCTTCAAGAGTGATTGGACTTAACAATGCTCTCTCCTATTGATAGTTCACACCGCCAACTGTGATGAGAGTCACAATTAGCAACATCATAAATGCCATTATGAATAATATAACCCTTTGATTATAAAATTCATTTAGAAAACTCAAGTCCTGTTCTTTTCACATTAAGCAAACAATTAAACACAAATGATAGCAATTATCATTAATATTTATTAGAATTCCTGCGTTTTACTCAACATGGAAATTGCAGGTAGTTCAAATGTATAAAAAGTCTCTGCTCTCTAGCGCGATCATGCTAGCACTCGTGCCTTCAGCATACGCGGATGATTATGCCTCATTCGATGAAGTAGTAGTATCTACAACTCGCTTGAATACTCAAATAACTGACACCGCAGCATCAGTCGCTGTTATCAATGCCTCAGACATTGAACAGCAGATGGCTGAAGATATCGAAGGCCTATTCAAATATACCCCTGGTGTAACATTAACAACGAATTCGCGTCAGGGCGTTCAAGGGATCAATATCCGAGGTATCGAAGGAAACCGCATCAAGGTTATCGTTGACGGTGTAGCTCAACCCAACCAGTTTGACTCCGGAAATTCATTTTTAAACTCATCTCGAGTTGATATCGATACAGATATGGTGAAATCGGTTGAAATTGTTAAGGGTGCGGCATCATCACTACAAGGGTCAGATGCAATTGGCGGTATTGTTGCTTTTGAAACCAAAGATCCTGCCGATATACTCAAAGGCCGTAATATGGGTGGCTATGCGAAACTGAATTATTCGTCATCAGACAAAACATTTAGTGAGTCTATCGCTTTAGCCAATAAATCTGGTGATTTAGAATCGTTAGTCGCATATACGCGCCGTGATGGGCAAGAAATCCAAAACTTTGGTTCGCCAGACCAACAAGATAACAATGCTAATAATTTACTAGTCAAGTTACAGTATCAGCTAAATCCTAAGCATAGACTTGAATTTTCAGGGAACTATATTCGCAATAAAAATGATTTAGAAAACTTAGAATTTTCTGGCTACAAGAACGCTTCTGGTACTGATGAAACGACTCAATATCAGTTAGGCATTAAACATATATGGGATGCCGAGTTTTCTCTTGCTGATCGTATAACATGGCAGTTTGATGTCGTAGGTAAAGAAGAGACTGGTATTACTGATCGCACAAGCAAATCAAATGGAAATATTCAGAAAAAAGATTATTTATACTCCGATAAGGGTTTTTCATTTGATAGCCAGTTAGACAAATCATTTATGGTTTCCAATACAGAACATTATATCGTATATGGTTTTTCTTTAAGTGATAAAGATATAGAAAATACAAACCAAGAGTTTAACTCAATTGGGAAAAACAACGTTATTTTCTACATACCTAATGCATCTGAAAAACGTTATGGCTTTTTTATCCAAGATGAAATTGCATTCGATAACTTAATCGTTACTCCAGGGATCCGTTTCGATTCCTTCGAAACAAAACCCGGAGATACAAGTGCTAACCCGAGCCTAAATGATGCAAGTGAATACAAGAAATATTCAGACTCAGCATTAACAGCGAGACTAGGTACTGTTTATAAATTGAACCAAGAAAATCGTCTGTTTGCACAAATTAGCCAAGGTTTCAGAGCACCAGACTTCCAGGAGCTGTATTACTCTTTTGGTAATCCAGCTCATGGATATGTTTTTAAACCAAACCCTAATCTAGAAGCAGAAGACAGTGTTTCTTATGAGCTTGGATGGCGTTATAACGCAGATAGTGTAAGTAATGAACTATCTATTTTCTACAGTGATTATGATAACTTTATTGATAGTCAAATTGTATCTGGTAGCTTCAAAACAAGGGATGCTGTACACCAATCAATTAATATTGATAAAGCAACAATTAAAGGGATTGAACTTTCTAACCAATTCTTTTGGGATAGATTTATGCCTATTGTAGGCTTTAGCTCTCGTATTGCTGCTGCATATACGGAAGGCAAAGATGGCAATGGAAAACCACTCAATAGCGTAAGTCCTTGGAATGCTGTCACTGGTATCAATTATGATTCAGAAAATAATTGGGGTACTGCAGTTAATCTGACTTATACCGCGAAGAAAAAAGCTAGTGAGATCAATGGTGACTACCAACCAATCTCTTCAGCAACGGTTATTGATGTTACAGCCTACTACAAACCTATTAAAGATTTAACACTACGTGCAGGTGTGTTCAATCTTACAGATGAAGAATATTATAACTGGAATGATGTTCGCGGTTTACCTAGTGAAGATAAAGATAAGACTCAGGCTAAGCGTAACTTTGGTATTACAGCTAAGTACGAATTCTAAATTGTGTGATTCATAGAGATGGTTTCAATTTTCTTAGCTGAAGATCGAGCTTGTAATTTTGCTCTTGAAACCGCTCTTTCTTGATCTGGTAGTTCTG
>NZ_JHXR01000043.1 GCF_000621645.1 Vibrio cholerae ATCC 14035
AACGTCGAAATCGATACTTTGGGCGGAATTATCGCAACTAAGTGGACATGATCTGGCTGAACATTGAGTTCCAAAACTTCACAATCTTTCATATTACAAAGAATGTAGATCGAACGATTTAGCTCTTTGGCAACATTACCTTTTAAGATCTTAAAACGAAATTTTGGTGTCCAAACGATATGATATTTGCAACGCCAATAGACGTGTGATGAACTTCTGTAGTCGCCCATGTTATTTGAATCCTCTTACTTATGGTGAATAAGAGTTTGTCTTCTAACATGGGCGCATTTTCGGGCAAAAGCCCCTAGGGACAATCACCACCGCTAAAAGCGGTGGTTTAGGGATGACAATGAAAAAGGCGAGCACTCTGGCTCGCCTTTGTTAAACGGATGGTCATCCGGATGACCGATTAGTCCTGATAACTGTCAATGCTTGGGCATGAACAGACGAGGTTACGGTCGCCGTAAACGTTATCGACACGGTTCACCGTTGGCCAGTATTTGCTGGCTTTGGTGTGTGCCGATGGGAAGCAGGCGATTTCACGTGAGTATGGACGATCCCATTTCTCTTCGCGCAGATCCGCTTGGGTATGCGGCGCATGCACCAGAGGGTTGCTTTCAAGCGGCCATTCGCCATTTTTCACTTTGTCGATCTCGCCACGAATCGCAATCAATGCATCACAGAAGCGATCCAGCTCCGCCAAATCTTCCGATTCCGTTGGCTCAACCATTAAAGTGCCTGCTACTGGGAATGACATAGTTGGCGCGTGGAAGCCGTAGTCCATCAAGCGTTTGGCAATATCTTCTTCGCTAATCCCAGTTTCTTCTTTCAGAGGACGGATATCGATGATGCACTCGTGCGCCACTCGACCATTTGCACCACGGTAAAGGATCGGGTAGTGCGGACGCAGACGCTCCATCACATAGTTGGCATTCAAAATCGCCAGCTTGGTGGCTTCAGCCAGACCGTCTGCACCCATCATCGCAATGTAGGCCCAAGAGATCGGCAGAATGGACGCGCTGCCAAGATCGGCTGCGGAAACCGCGAAATCAGAACCCTCTACGCCACCTTCAATGTGTCCTGGCAGGAAAGGTGCTAGGTGCGATTTCACACCGATAGGTCCCATGCCTGGGCCGCCGCCGCCGTGTGGAATACAGAAGGTTTTGTGCAAGTTCAGGTGTGATACGTCTGAGCCGATAAAGCCCGGTGAGGTCAGCCCCACTTGCGCGTTCATGTTTGCACCATCAAGGTAAACTTGACCACCTGCTGCATGCACCATTTCACACACTTCACGCACTTGCTGTTCATACACGCCATGCGTTGAAGGGTAGGTGATCATGATGCTGGAAAGATGGTCTTTGTGCTTTTCAATTTTGTCCGCAAGGTCAACCATATCAATGTTGCCGTTTTCATCGCATTTCACCACCACGACTTTCATCGACACCATTGCCGCGGTAGCTGGGTTGGTGCCGTGTGCTGAGCTTGGGATGAGGCAAACATTGCGGTGGCCTTCGCCGCGGCTTTGGTGATAACGCTGAATCGCCACTAAACCTGCATATTCACCGGAAGCCCCTGAGTTGGGTTGCAGTGAGAAAGCATCATACCCCGTGATTTCACACAGTTTTTGCTTCAGGTCTTCAGCCAATGCCGCATAGCCCGCAGCTTGTGCTTTTGGTACAAACGGATGCAGTGCGCCAAACTCAGGCCAAGTGACGGGAATCATCTCCGCGGTAGCGTTGAGCTTCATGGTGCAACTGCCTAGCGGGATCATGCCGTGAGTAAGAGAGAAATCTTTGTTTTCCAGATGCTTCATATAACGCAGCATCTGAGTTTCACTGTGGTGTGTGTTAAACACAGGGTGAGTCAAAAACGCGCTTTGACGACGGCAACTTTCTGGAATCGCGGCGAGCTCATTGGTCGCAATGCGGTCGGAAAGTGCATGAACCTCTTCTTTAATACCAAAGATCGCAAAGAGCGCTTCAACGTCAGCCACTGTCGTGGTTTCATCAAAGCTCACGCCAAGCTGATTAGGCAGTTTACGCAGATTGATGTTCGCTTGTTGCGCAGCTTGGTACAGAGCATCGGTTTTTGCACCTGTATTGATCGCCAGCGTATCAAAGAAATGCTGATGCGCCAGTTCGTAACCCGCTTTGGTTAAGCCAGCAGCAAGAATCGCGGTGAGGTGGTGAGCGCGGCGCGCAATAGTGCGCAGACCTTGTGGACCATGGTACACCGCATAAAACGCAGCCATGTTGGCCAGCAGCGCTTGCGCGGTACAGATGTTGGAGGTCGCTTTTTCACGGCGAATGTGCTGCTCACGGGTTTGCATTGCCATACGTAAGGCTTGGTTACCTTTCGCATCAATCGAAACACCGATCACACGTCCCGGCATGGTGCGTTTGTGCGCATCACGTGTTGCCATGAAAGCCGCGTGTGGGCCGCCATAACCCATAGGTACACCAAAGCGCTGAGCAGAACCAATTACGACATCTGCGCCCATTTCACCCGCAGGTTTGAGCAGCACGCTGGCGAGTAAATCGGTCGCTACGGTGACTAAGGTTTTGTTGGCTTGTGCTTTGGCGATGATGTCAGTCAGATCGCGCACTTCACCGGTTGTACCCGGGTATTGCAGCAGTGCGCCAAAAGCTTCTTGTTGGGTGATGTTGTCAATCGAATCGACTTTTACCTCAAAGCCAAGGAATGCGGCGCGAGTTTTCACCACTTCAATGGTTTGTGGATGCACGTCATCGGCAACAAAGAACAGGTTGCTTTTGCTCTTGCCTGCGCGTTGACACAGTGCCATCGCTTCGGCCGCCGCTGTCGCTTCATCCAGCAGTGACGCGTTCGCAATCTCCATCGCGGTTAAATCCATCACCATCTGCTGATAGTTAAGCAGCGATTCAAGACGGCCTTGCGAGATTTCTGGCTGATAAGGAGTGTAAGCGGTGTACCAGCCCGGGTTTTCCATCACGTTACGTAAAATGACGTTCGGTGTGAAGGTGTTGTAGTAACCCTGACCGATGAAAGTCCGTTTAAGCTGGTTAAGTTTGGCGAACGATTTCATCGTTGCCAGCATATCAGCTTCGCTTTGAGCGGGCGCGAGCTGCATTGGCGCTTCTAAACGGATTTGGGCAGGCACGGTTTGGGCGATCAGCGCATCCAAACTTTCCGCATTCACCGTTTTAAGCATGGTGGCTTGTTCTTGTTTATCTGGCCCGTTGTGGCGTGCAACGAACTCATTTTGTGTGCTTAGGCTGTGAAGTAATTCTGTCATTGTCCTTTACCTTCTTTCCATGTGAGCATGCGAACAACCTTGGTGGAATCACCACTCACTTGGCGATCAAACATCACTCATTTGCGGTGAGTGACTTTGAAAAAAAGCCGCCCTGAAGGGCAGCTTTCTCATGCATATTGCGTTTAGTCTTCTTCGATTGAAGCTAGGTACTCTTCCGCGTCTTTTAGATCTTTGAGTTCATCAGGATCGGACATTTTCACTTTCACGATCCAACCGCCATCGTAAGGCTCTTCATTAATCAGCTCTGGGCTGTTTTGCAGATCTTCGTTGACTTCAATGACGACACCGGTCACTGGTGCATAGATGTCAGAAGCGGCTTTCACCGACTCAACCAGTGAAAAGCTGTCACCCGCATCAATTTCGGCATCGATTTCAGGTAACTCTACAAACACTACGTCACCGAGCATTTCTTGGGCGTGCTCAGAGATGCCGATGGTTACTGTACCGTCACCGTTGTCGCGAACCCATTCATGGCTTTCTGTGAACTTCAGTGTCTTGTCCATTGCGTATTCTCCAAAAAATATCGTACTGATAAAAAGCTATTGATAGAGCGGGAAGCGTTGGCACAGTGCTTTCACTTGTTTACGCACTTGTTGCTCAACGTCTGGGTTGCCTTCTGGGCTGGCCACCAAACCATCCAGAACGTCCCCAATCCACTCACCGATGAGTTTGAATTCTTCACGACCGAAACCACGGCTGGTTCCGGCAGGCGTACCTAAACGAATGCCCGATGTAATCATAGGCTTCTCTTCGTCAAATGGGATGCCATTTTTGTTACACGTGATCCCGGCACGCTCTAAGGCTTGTTCAACTTGGTTGCCTTTCAAACCTTTAGGTCTAAGGTCGACCAACATGAGATGCGTATCCGTTCCGCCAGTCACAATGTCACACCCGCGAGTTTGCAACACTTCAGCCAGCACTTTTGCGTTATCGATCACCGAATCAATATAAGTACGGAATTCAGGGCCGAGCGCTTCACCAAATGCCACTGCTTTAGCGGCAATCACGTGCATCAGTG
The DNA here is from genome assembly GCF_000621645.1 of Vibrio cholerae ATCC 14035. Taxonomy (GTDB): domain Bacteria; phylum Pseudomonadota; class Gammaproteobacteria; order Enterobacterales; family Vibrionaceae; genus Vibrio; species Vibrio cholerae. The sequence continues at coordinate 4,314 of NZ_JHXR01000043.1, forward strand.
GGCCACCTTGTAAACCGGGGAACACCGCAGAATTGATCTTTTTGTGGATCTCTTCGCTGTTGGTCAAAATCATGCCGCCGCGCGGGCCACGTAGAGTTTTGTGTGTGGTAGTGGTGACGACATGAGCATGCGGCAATGGGCTTGGATGTGCGCCAGTTGCTACCAATCCGGCAATGTGCGCCATATCGACCATCAACAGCGCGCCAACTTCGTCCACAATTGAGCGAAATTGAGCAAAATCGATAGTGCGGGGAATGGCACTGCCGCCTGCGATGATCATTTTGGGTTTGTGCTCTAACGCCAGTGCACGAACAGAATCGTAGTTAATTTCGAGGGTTTGGCGATCCACACCGTATTGCACCGCATTGAACCATTTACCTGAAAGAGCAGGGCGCGCACCATGCGTGAGATGACCGCCTGCATCTAGCGACATACCCATAATAGTGTCGCCCGGTTGCAGCAGAGCAAGCATCACAGCGCCATTGGCTTGAGCGCCTGAGTGTGGTTGAACGTTTGCGTATTGACACTGAAAAAGCATTTTGGCGCGTTCGATAGCAATCTGCTCAACGCTGTCAACATGCTCACAACCGCCGTAGTAACGACGGCCGGGATAACCTTCGGCGTATTTGTTAGTCAGGCAAGTGCCTTGCGCCTGCATTACGGCTTTAGAGACGATGTTTTCAGAGGCAATCAGTTCGATCTGTTCATTTTGGCGGGTGTATTCAGCTTGAATGGCGGCAAATACCGCATCGTTGGTCGCCGCCAGTGGGGTAGAGAAGAAGTTCTCAAGGCTAACGTTGGGATAAGCTTTGTTTAGATTTGCATTCATAGTAGATGGCCTTCCAATCTGATAACCGCACTAAGATGGGGTTATCGCTCCTTTTTCTGATCGCGATACTCATCGCGATCGGCTGAGTCATTCCTAATCTTGATTGCCCTAAACCTTGGCAACATAACCCCAATGAGCGGGATCGAAAACTCGCGGAAATCGACTGGTCATTCAGCCTAAAGCAGCGAGTGATTGCATCTCTTCATCTAACAAGTCGATAACATACTCTTTGCTTACAGAACAATCAATCAAAAATTTCCTATAGGAAACACGGTTTCTGATCTGCTTAGCAAAAGTACTTTTATTTCTTTGTGTGCTCTTTAATCAACAAATCGCTTCATGCCACAATGCTTGGTAGACAGGAAGTTTTATAACCAGAGGGAAAGCATGTCAGAAGACATTTATGATGAGTACCCATCCATCACTTTGGCTCGCGAATCGGGCGAGCAAGGTATCGAGCCACTCAAGCTGGGTCAGCGGATCAAAGATATTCGCACGCGATTAGGCATCACGCTTGAAGAGGCGAGCCAGCGTACTGGTCTCGCTCGCTCTACACTGAGCAAAATTGAAAACGAACAGATTTCGCCAACCTTTCAGGCTATGCAAAAATTGGCGCATGGTTTGCAGATTGAAATGCCGCAACTCTTTGAGCCACCGAAGAAAATTGTAGCGACAGGGCGGCGTGATATTACCCGTAAAGAAGCAGGAAAACCGCACCCAACCCAAACCTATGAACATGAATTGCTCGCGACTCAACTTTCTAACAAAAAGATGATGCCGTTCAAAAGCCGCGTGCGTGCCAGAGCCTTTGAAGAGTACAGCGATTGGGTGCGTCACGATGGTGAAGAGTTTCTGCTGATCCTTGAAGGTGAAGTGATGTTCTACAGCGAATTTTATGAGCCGGTACATCTGGTGGAAGGGGACAGTGTGTATTACGACGCCAACATGGGACACATGCTGGTTTCAGTGAGTGAAGAGGATGCGCTGATCCTTTGGGTCACCGCAAGATAGTGAGTTTCCTATCCGAAACATCCGCGTATAACAACCCAAGACGTGGAGTGTGTTGGTGGTGGTTTTTGATAACCATTCCTTAACAATATTGTTAACTGTGATGGTGAGCACTGTTTTAATTTGTTGAATCCTCTAAAACGGGCTCGGCTTGTTTATTATCGGAAACATAGTTTCCTCACTAAAGGAATCTTGCCACGGTAGATTGCGCCAAAAGCGCAGCTTTGGCTTATATGGAGAACAAGAATGACTGAACAACACGAAACCTTACTGACGACACCGCTACATGCGCTACACATTGAAGTTGGCGCAAAGATGGTGCCTTTTGCGGGCTACGATATGCCAGTTCAATACGCCCTTGGGGTGAAAAAAGAGCATATACACACCCGTGAAGCAGCCGGTCTGTTTGATGTTTCCCACATGGGGCAACTGCGTTTGTACGGTGCTCAAGCGGCTGCCGCCTTAGAAGCCTTGGTTCCGGTTGATATTATTGATCTCCCTGTTGGCAAACAGCGTTATGCGTTTTTCACCAATGCCCAAGGTGGCATTATGGATGATTTGATGGTGGCCAATATGGGGGATCATCTGTTTGTGGTGGTGAACGCGGCGTGTAAAGCGCAAGACATTGCGCATCTAAAAGCGCATCTGCCTGCGGATGTTGAGATGGAAGTGATTGAAGATCGTGCTCTGCTCGCGCTGCAAGGCCCCAAAGCGGCACAGGTGCTCGCACGTTTGCAACCTGCCGTTGCCAAGATGCTGTTTATGGATGTTCAACTCCTTGAGATCGATGGTGCAGAATGTATTGTCAGTCGCAGTGGCTACACCGGTGAAGATGGCTACGAAATCTCAGTGCCTGCTGATAAAGCGGCGGCACTGGCTCGTAAACTGACGGATTTTGAAGAAGTGGAGTGGATAGGCCTTGGTGCGCGCGACTCACTGCGTTTGGAGTGTGGTTTGTGTCTCTATGGACACGATCTCGACCCAACCACAACGCCAGTCGAAGCAAGCTTGCTGTGGGCTATTCAGCCTGTGCGCCGCAAAGGTGGCGCGCGTGAGGGCGGTTTTCCCGGTGCGGAGATCATTCTCAGCCAGATTGAAACCAAACAAGTTAGCCGTAAACGCGTCGGTTTGATCGGACAAACCAAAGCGCCAGTACGCGAAGGCACTGAACTGTTTGATGCGCAGGGCAACAAGATTGGTATCGTGACCAGTGGAACTGCAGGCCCAACGGCCGACAAACCAGTTTCCATGGCTTATGTCAGCACTGAGCACGCCGCTTTAGGCGGTGAAGTGTTTGCTGATGTGCGCGGGAAGATGCTGCCAATGACTGTCGAAAAAATGCCTTTTGTGCCTCAGCGTTATTATCGCGGAGCATAATTTCTTCAGTGTCATTCTTATGAGTAACGCTTATTAGCAAAGGAAGGGAAACCTTCCTTTGTGCTTTTTGCAACGGAGGTTTGCAGTCTCAACTGACCGAGAAAGCGGTTGTCATTTCAGCATATTGCTTTATGATGCTGCGACGTACTTAAGCTGGTGCATCCGTATTTGCGCCAAAATTTGTACCGAATTTTTTGAACTCGTTACGCCGCTATTTATTACAGAATGAATTTAAAGCGTAATTTTTTCACACAAGTGTTGCTTGGTGTAACTCACCAGTCACCTTTCATTCTCTTTCCCCGCACATCACACCCATTCCAACCTCCACAAAAAGTCCATATCTAGCAATCAGTTAGAAAAAATTCTATTTTCATTTTAATTCTTGCCCTATCTATCAAATTGAATATAAACCTATTGCATCAAAAGAAATCTTGTACCAAATTTGTACCAAATTTTCTGATGCAAGGTGAGTATGGCAATAACGGATGCATGGTTAAGAGCAACCAATGGCAAACCCTATTCAGGTAAGACTGAGATAAGCCACAGATTTGGGCTTGGCGTTCGTGTTAGCCCTAAAGGCAAGATCACTTGGGTTTATCGGGCTAACATCAACGGTAAAATGCAGCGCATCAAATTGGGTGAATACCCAGCAATGAAGCTGCGCGATGCAATCCAAGCCAGAGAAAGCCGAGCTGAGTTAGTCGAGCTTGGTTTTGACCCAAGAAAATCCACAAGATCTGCTAACGATGACTCAATAATCACTTTGAACGATCTTATCGATTATTGGGCAGAGAACCATGCAAGAGACAACATAAAGCAGTGTGATGCATTGCTGAAAATGTTCCACACCGATATCACTCCTACACTCGGTAATTACCCAGCAAAACAACTCGAACTGATCGATTTCATGCCTGTTTTCTTGAAGGCTAAAAGGCGGGTGAGTGCAAAGCATTCGGCTAACCTGATGACACGTTTCAAGCAAGTACTCTCATATGCAGTGCGTCATGGTTTGTTGAAATACAACGTACTGACGGAACTTAAAAAAGCCGATGTTGGGGTGCCCACTACACCGAAGAGAAGCCGCCAAGACGAACAAGGTGTCAAAGCACTTTGGAAAGCGATTGATGATATTTCCATTCACGAGAGCAATAAAAACTTTCTGCGCTTGATGCTGATTTTTGCCAACCGCAGTAACGAATTGCGGCTGGCTAAAAAAGCAGACTTTGATCTTGAGAAACGAGTGTGGACAGTCCCCGAAGAGAATAACAAGGTTCGTAAGAAGCAAGGCGGTGCTATTCGCAGAGCTATTCCCCCTCTTGCTGAAAAAATTATCATGGAGCAATTTGCCATTTGGCCGAATCACACCATGATGTTCCCCCCGGTGAATACGGAACAAGACAGGCCAATGTCAGCTAACGTGCCTGTCGATTTTGGCAGCAAGCTGGCCGATAGAATTGAAGAACTCGGTTTCCCGCGCACAACCAATCACGATATGCGAAGAACGGCGCGTAACATTTGGGAGTCAATGGGTGTGCCATACCACGTGGCAGAGACAATGTTAGGCCATAAAGTGCATACTGGTGTTCAGAGTCATTATTTAGGGAAGATGCGATTAAGTCTCTGATATGAGATCATAGCAACCATCAAAACAGCAAGGATGAGGTGACCGATGAGTCATCAACTGACTTTCGCA
>NZ_JHXR01000044.1 GCF_000621645.1 Vibrio cholerae ATCC 14035
GAGCTTCAAACCCCGCTTTGTATTTTGGCTTTTGAGCAATTCTTTTGTGTTTTGAGCAATCCTCTTTAAAAGTTCACTTTAAGACTATTGAAATGAGCATTAGAGCGCACATCGCAAAAAGGCTTTAAAACCGCTTTAAACCTTTAAATCAATCTCCGATGTCTTTGGCGATGTGAACTACCTGACCAACCACATCAAACTGGTGCTGTTCATGCTTTGGAATATCCAGCTTGTCATATATAGGGTTGTCGCTTATCAGTCGCCATGTTCCTAACATTGACTGGTACCGCTTCACAAAAAGCTCATCACCATTCCTGAAAATATAGATGTGTCCATCTTGCGGCTTGTTCCTAGCCATGTGAACTACAAGCGTGTCATTGTTGTGGATCGTGGGCTCCATGCTGTCGCCCTTTGCCCACACGATCGCTAAATCCTTTTCGTTGAACCCTCTATAGTTCAGCCACTTACGGCGAAATGCCAGATACCGAGTCGGCTCCATATTCTCTGGGTTAAGCGCGCCGTGACCTGCTGAAACCTGTATTCGATAGCCAGGTATCATCACGAACTCATCCATGGGGATGCTATAAAAGGCAGATGGCTCACTAACTGAATAATCGGTTGTGGCTCCTGAACATAGCCATTCAAGTGGTTTGTTGCTGATTTCTGATATCAGCGCGAGCTTATCTAAGGATGGGAATGTTTTTCCGCCTAGATAATTGCGCACAACCGCCTCGGATAGTCCACATTTCTTCGCAAAGCTGCGAATTGAAATATCCCCAATAGCTTCCTTTAGCCTTTCGGGGAATCGCATTATTCCTTTGATTTCAAAAATGTGATCCGCATTTTTGTCTTTTCCTGCCGCATTTTTGTTGTAAGTGTCTGACATTAAACATTTTCTCTCTATTTATTTTAATTCGCACCTGTCGAAAGAAAAATGCGCAATGATATTGACGTGCGCATTTTTCTGATCAATTATGTGTTACACGAAAGCGCAAATGTTTTGAGTTGCGCATATATGTAACACATGAGGTTATCACGATGGATAGATTTGATCGAGATTGGCACAAGGCAGATATCAAAGCGGCTTTGGAAAAGGCAGGAACTAACTACGAAAAGTTAGCCGAAGAGCACGGCATTGCAGGTTCAACTCTCCGCAATGCACTGCGTTTCAAGTATCCAAAATGTGAGCGCATCATTGCGCAGAAAATTGGTGTGGAGCCTGAGGTTATTTGGCCTTCACGTTACACCAAAGAATGTGCGTGAGAGGTAGCCATATGTGGGTTACAGCAAAAGAATGCGCAGGCGTTGGTGGATTTCCAACAGATAAAAACAACGCAAGAAATAGATTGGTGAAGCTGGCTTCTGGTCAGCCAGACATGCAAAGAAAAAGAGAAGGTACTAAAGCCTTTGAATTTCACATCAGCATCTTACCTCCTCAAACACAAGCCGCCCTCCTAAAGAAAACGGGCAAGGTCAAAGTTGGTGAGCAAGTCATCAACCTGCCAAAAGCAAAGGCAGAGAAAACCTATTGTCGCGAATCGCTGTGGGCATCGTGGGGTAAAACCAACGACAAAACCAAGCAGAAAGCACATCAGGCCTTGCGCTGCGTTCAAGCAGTGAAAGCGTTGGAACAAAACGGCATCAACCGCATGCACGCATACCAAACCGTGTGTGATGAATACGGAATCCCACTTTCAACGCTGCGCCGTCACGTTGCCAAAGTGAAAGACATTGACGAATGCGACTGGCTACCTGCGCTGCTCACCAAGCACTTTGAAACCGCGCAACTGCGCAAGGTGGAGCACTTTGCCCACATCACGCCAGAGGCTTGGGAGTTCTTCAAAGGTGATTACCTTCGCCTAGAGCGCCCAACCATGAGCGTGTGCTACGAGCGCCTAAAGAAAGTGGCAGTGCAAAACGGCTGGGCAATCCCAAGCCTGAAAAGCCTCAGCCGCCGACTAGAAGCCGAAGTGCCTATCCAAGCGCGCGTCATGCTGCGCGAAGGTGAGCACGCCTTGCACCAAATGTTTCCGCCGCAAGAGCGCAGCGTGCTTGAGCTGCATGCCCTCGAATGGATTAACGGAGACGGCTACCAACACAACGTGTTTGTGCGTTGGTTCAATGGCGAAATCGTGCGCCCTAAAACATGGTTCTGGGCTGATGTTTACAGCCGCAAGATTCTGGGTTGGCGCTGTGATCTCAGCGAAAACACAGACAGCATCCGCCTTAGCTTTATGGATGTGATCGAGCGCTACGGCATACCCAAGCACATCACCATTGATAACACCCGTGCGGCGGCAAACAAGTGGATGACGGGCGGCGTGCCGAATCGTTACCGCTTCAAAGTAAAGCCAGACGACCCTAAAGGCCTGATGACCATGTTAGTCGGTGAGCGAAACATCCACTGGACAAGCGTGATCCTCGGTAAAGGTCATGGTCAGGCAAAGCCCATCGAGCGTGCGTTTGGTGTGGGTGGCCTTGAAGAGTACATCGACAAACAACCGATTAACGAAGGCGCTTATACAGGCCCGAACCCAATGGCGAAGCCTGAGAACTACGGCGACAAAGCCATTGATGCGGATGCGTTCCTAAAGTCCATCGCTCTCGGTGTGGAAATGTTCAACCAAAAGAGCAACCGCAATAACGAAGTGTGTCGCGGCTTTATGAGCTACGAAGAAGCGTTTAACGCCAGCTACCAAAGTGCGCCGATTAAAAAGGCCACCAAAGAGCAGTTGCAAATGCTGATGCTATCGGCGGAAGCCTGTCGCGTATCGCGCCACGGCACCATCACGCTCGATGCGGGTGGCACGTTGGCAGGTCGCAAAAACCGCTACTTCAACGAAGTAATGATGAACTACATCGACCAAAAACTGGTGGCACGTTTTGACCCTATCAAGCTGCACGAGTCGGTAGAGATCTACACCCTAAACGGTGTTTACCTCTGCACTGCTGAGTGCGTTGAAAAGGTTGGCTTCGGCGATACCCAAGCCGCGAGAGAGCACAAACGCAAGCGCACCCAGTTTACCAAAGCGAACAAAGCCGCCGCCCAAGCGCAGCGTGAAATGAGCGCATTGGAAGTGGCCGCGATGATGCCAGAGCCAGAAGAAGAAGTGATCCCAGAAGCAAAAGTGGTCGAGGTGTATCGCCCTGTCGCTATCGGAAACACCGCCGCCGCGATTCGCCAGCAAGAGCAAATCGAAACGGAAGAAGATTTGGAAGCGAACTACCAAGCCAGCGTTGCCAGCCTGATGGCTCAACGCCTGAAAAACCGACTTTAAACCACCGCTAAACGGAGATAAAACCCATGAAAAACGTCGTTGCCTTACAGAAGGCGGAAGTCAAGAACACCACAGTGGTGATGGATATTAGCGCCTTGATTGAAGCGAAAGCCGTCACGGGTGCGCAAATCGCCAAAGAGATCAGCGTATCTCCTGCCACGCTAAGCCAAATCATGAAAGGCACCTACGCGGCAGACCCAAGCAACGTGATCGATAAGTTGGAAAAGTGGCTGCGCATGCGTGAACAGCGCCAGTCCACCCCGAACGTCAACCCCGGCTTTGTCATGACAGAGACGGCCAAACAAATCATGGCTGATCTGACTTACGCGCAAATCACCGAATCCTTCGCCGTTATCTTTGGTGCAAGTGGTGTCGGCAAAACCGAAACCGCGCGTGAATACCAACGCAGCAACAACAATGTGTGGATGATTACCGCAAGCCCAAGCCGCGCAAGCCTGACTGAGTGCCTGTATGAACTCGCGATGGAACTCGGCCTAGACCAAGCGCCACGCCGCAAGGGGCCACTGTCACGCGTTATTCGCCAGCGCCTGCTTAACAGTGAGGGCCTAGTGATCATTGATGAGTCAGACCACCTTGATTACCCAACCCTAGAAGAGCTGCGCATTCTGCAAGAAGAGACAGGCATCGGCATGGCACTGCTCGGCAACAACAAGGTGTACACGCAACTGACAGGCGGACGCCGCAATGAAGACTTTGCACGCCTGTTCTCACGCATCGCCAAGAAGCGCGGCATTCACAAAGCCAAGAAGTCAGACGTGAAAGCCATCGCGCAAGCATGGAACGTCATGGGTGAAGAAGAACAAGCGCTGATGCAGCAAGTCAGCGAGCGCCCAGGTGCGCTGCGTCTGCTCACCAAAACCCTAAAGCTCTCTGTGATGTACGCCAACGGCAAGGCGATGGATACCACCTTGCTGCGCAAAGCCTTCGCAGAACTAACAGCCAACGAGTGAGGTTCATATGGCCAGCAAACGAGCGAAAAAATACGTCTATCGCGGCGCGGTTGGTTTAACAGCAATCGCCCGTGAATACGGAAATGGAATGCTACCGCAAACACTAAGACAACGCGTTTGTCGCATGGGGCTAAGCATAGAAGAAGCACTAGGTATTGAGCTGCTAATAGGTGTGCGCAAACCAGATTTACTGCACCCACTTTGGAAACTGGCGCTAGGCATGGCGGCATAAGGAAACGTGATGAGCAATATCAAGAATGAGTACCAAGGGGCCAAAGGCCTGAGAGCTATCTCTGAGCTAACGGGGATCCCTAAGCCAACTCTACATCAACGCATCTATCGGTTGGGTATGACGGTTGAAGAAGCGGTTAATCATCAGAAAGGCATTTATGTGAAAAAAAAGCAGCATGAATACCAAGGCATCGTTGGATTGGCTGCGATTTCTCGTCAATACGGAGTGCCGCTACGAACGCTTTATTCCCGAGTTATCAGCCAAGGAATGACAGTTGAAGAAGCGGTGAATAAGCCAATCAGAAGAGGGCTTAATCTCTTGGCGAAAAGGGCAGCACAGCCAAAGACTCAACCAGAGCCACAGGCAAGCGTGAAAGCAAGTAAGGCTGAATCGGTAAAGCCTGATCTGATTAATCCACTTTGGAAGCTCGCGCTAGGCATATCAGCATAGGACAACAACATGAACAAACATGAAACCTTACTCAAAGCGGTTGGCCGCTTGAACTTCCACCACTGCTTTGTGCTGCGCACCAACAGCGTAACCAAAATGCCAGTGATTGAAATCGCTAACCCTTACGGCGCTATCGCTCAGCGGCTTATGCGTGATGCCGTGGAAGTCACCGAACTGCGCCACGGCACGCTCAATAAAATGTATGTCACCAAGTTCTGCGGGTGCCTCGTTCGCTGGTGGTCAAGCGAGTGCCAGCAGTATGTCGGTAACACAGTGATCAATTCACAAGAGAACCAGCACGAGAAACTCTCGTTCTGGAAAACATTGCAAATACTACGGAGTTGGAAATATGGCAAAGCTCACTCTTACGTTTAAGCAGGAAGAGGATCCGCACGGAGAACCCTCCGTTCTTGTCCAGTGGCAAATCGAAAACTGCGAAGACGAAACCATGGGACTGCTTGCAGAAGCAGTGAAAGACAAACTGTACCAAGACTTAAAACACGTATTTGACAAAGCTAACGGAGTTCAAAATGCAATCCACTAACCCACAAGCAGGCTTTCGCACTAACAACCTTGGTCACTTGGTGCCTGAGAGCCAAATCAAAGAGATCGACAAACTGCGTGATGAAGTCGTGCTCGATATCGTTGCCAAAGCGAAAGCCACACAGCAGGCCATGGCCGCATTCAAAAGCGAAGCAATGGCACAGGTCGCCGACTTTGTAGACCTTTCCGCCGAAGAGTTTGATGTGAAGTACGGCGGCGTGAAGGGTAACGTCACCCTCGTCTCGTTCGATGGTAAGTACAAAATCCAGCGCAGCATTGGTGAGCATCGAATCTTTGATGAACGCATTCAAGCGGCCAAAGCCAAGATTGACGAGTGCATTACGCGCTGGTCGGAAGGCTCAAGCGATCAAATCAAAGCCTTGGTTGAGCTTGCATTCCGCGTCAACAAACAAGGCCACATCGACGTTAACCAAGTGCTGAGCCTGCGCCAGCTCAACATCGATGACAAAGACTGGATCGAAGCGATGGACGCCATTGCAGACTCCATCAAAGTGGTGGGTAAAACCCCTTACCTGCGCATCTATGAGCGCGATTCAAACGGCGGTTATAAACAGATCGCACTCGATATCGCCAAGCTCTAAAGGTGCCGTATGGGGATTCTGCTCACAACCCAATACGGTGAAGTGGTACTGAGCCGCCATGCAGTGGATCGCTGGCGGCAAAGAACTGAGCGCAGTCTCCCTGAGTTAGTCGCGGCGGTCGCCACAGCGCGCCGCCCATCGAAAAGGGAATTGCGAAAAATACAACAGCGTGACGGCTTCCAACCCAAGCGAATACTGGAATGCGAACACGCTTACTTCATCATCGAGAACCAAGTGATCGTCACGGTTTATCACAAGAAGAAGGAAATCAACCATGCATAACGAACTGCAACGCCCATTCACTTCAGTTCACTCACGTAGCGCGATTGAGCGCAAAATTGAAATGGCTGAAACCTTGATTGAACAAGAACAGAAAGGCACCGCCTTTCCTGATAGCACCTTTGAAGATGGCTATATCGCCGCGCTTAACTTTGTGCTCAATCGCGAAGGTTCAAACGTTCGCGAAGAGTTTGAAGGGTTAATGGAGGAGTTGAAATCCCGTGGAGAAGCCGCTTGATGTTCACACCGAAAGCAAGGCGGAAGAGCTGATCGAGTATCTGATGTACTTCGGGCGCTGGACAAGAGAACAGGCCATCGCCCACGCCGACAAACACTGTGGAGAGTGGCGCACTACGCCAGTACCACAAGCCAAACACTTTGAATCCATCGCCAGCGATGAAGAGGAAATAGAAGAATGAGCGAACTAAAAAGCCAATCCATCACAAAAGAGATGTGGCAGCAAATTGAAAAAGAAATGTCAGATGGCTGGGTAAACATCGTTTTTGCCTATAAAGGCCATGAACTGACGGTTAACCGCGTGCGCGTGTCTGAATCGAAAACGTGTCTGCAAGTGTATATCGATGGGTTCATCAAAGGTGAATGGGTTAGCTTCAGCGGTGATAAAGGTTTCAGTGATAAAGCACCTGCGATCCTGCCTGACGTTTGGGGTAAGAAAACTAGGGCGAAATACAACAGAAGGTTCAAGGAGACAATGACCAGAATATGGGGCAAGCGTGGAGTTAAAAGAGAATACCCAGACCTTGATGATTCATTGGTATTTCATATCCCAAACTTCTCCAAAGCTTCAGTGCTCTGTCGCCAGTATAAAAAGCTTGAAGGCATTGAGTTGGTCAGCGCGCACTTTGTGAAAGCGGAGGGGCTATGAAACTCTGCCGCTGCCCGATTTGCCACAGCAACATCACCCTTGATGCGCTGATTGCCGATGATGCAGGCCGCGAGCTGCTAAGCCTAGTCGCCCAACTGCCGGACTTTGTAGCGCGCCCAATGATGGGTTACATCAGCCTGTTTCGCCCTGCAAAGTCTGACCTTTCCAACAGCCGCGCCCTGCGGCTGATTGGTGAAGTGTTGGAGCTGTACAAGGCCGATCATTTACTTGCAAGCGCGCTGATTGAATGCACCACCAAGCTGCGCGAAAAGCGCCAACAGCATGGTGATTCAAAGCCACTGGCAAACCACAACTACCTCAAGAGTGTTTATAAAACCTTGGCGGTACGCAACAACGTGGCGGTGAGTGAGCCAACCGCAAACAGCGAAAAGGCCGAGCCACCAAGAGAAGACGTCAGCGCGTGGTACGTAGAGCGCGCAAACCAAATGCTCGCCCAAGGCAAAGACCCACTCGGCGAGAAAAGCCCCATCGCAGCCAAGCTGCGTGAACTTGGATGGAAAGCGTAGCGAAACAAGCAAGGTTCGCCTTGCTTGTCTGCCTAGCGTGGTTGCTAGGCACTGATGAGCAGCCAAGGGAGTTTTTATTATGTTCGGTGAATACACGCCACTAATGAAAGCAGGATTATTGCAACGCCGTATTGCAACGGGAAAGGCGCGCCTTTGTCCTGAGCTGGGGCTTGAAAAGTGGTGTCCGCACTGCACTGAGTTCTGGCCGCAAGATACGCTGTTTTGGTCGCCCTCATCGCGTGAAGCGGATGGCCTGCAAACTTGGTGCAAAGCTTGTCAGCTCGAATACAAGAACAGTCGCAAAGCGGCTTAGTAAATGGTGGAATAATCATGATACATATGTGGGTGCCTATTGCTGATGAACTTCCTGAGGATGGTCAGGATTGTAAAATAATGTTTAAAGATGAAACTGAGTCAACAGCAACGTACTGGTCTGGACTTGGAATCTTTTGTCTCACAGGGGTGTTAACTTCATTTGGCGGGCAAGAGGTTACGCACTGGATGCCAAATAATTAAGGGTAGAGAAATGTCCAAGCTCCTTAAACTTGTACAAATCGGTAAGCGCGAATTGCAACTCAGCGATGAAGCTTATCGAGATTTGCTAGAGGAAGTCACAGGCCAGCGCAGTTCGCGCGGCCTGAACGATTTCAAGCTCAGAAAAATGGTGGATAGAATGAAGTCGCTCGGCTTTGTTCCGCAAACCAAAAGCACGCAACCACAGGCTAAGGCCACCAAGCCAAGAGCGTTAGAGGTCACCAAGCTACGCGCAATTTGGATTACCATGCACAAGCAAGGCTTCGTGAAGAACGGCAGTGATGCAGCGTTGGATGCTTACGTAAAGCGCATGACCAGTATCACCAATGGCGGCAAAGGCATTGAGCGTGCAGCGTGGCTGAAATCAGAAGAGGCTTATGTTGTGCTTGAGTCTCTAAAGCGTTGGCACTACCGTTTGATGTCGGAGGCTATTGTTGCGGCGGG
>NZ_JHXR01000045.1 GCF_000621645.1 Vibrio cholerae ATCC 14035
CTGCACGACCTTCGTCAAGCAGCTTACGGAACATCTCTACACCTGTACAGGTCGTTTTTACTGTCTCTTTGATACCAACGATCGCTACTTCGTCACCCACTTTCAGGATGCCGCGCTCGATACGGCCAGTTACTACTGTACCACGACCTTGGATTGAGAATACGTCTTCGATTGGCATCAGGAATGCCATGTCTACTGCACGCTCTGGCTCTGGAATATAAGTATCCAGTGCTTCTGCTAGCTCAACAATCTTCGCTTCCCACTGTGCTTCGCCGTTTAGCGCGCCTAGTGCTGAACCTTGGATTACTGGCAGGTCATCACCTGGGAAATCGTACTCAGACAGCAGCTCACGAACTTCCATCTCTACCAGCTCTAGAAGCTCTTCATCGTCAACCATGTCACACTTGTTCATGAATACGATGATGTAAGGAATACCTACTTGGCGACCCAGCAGGATGTGCTCACGAGTTTGTGGCATTGGACCGTCAGTTGCCGCTACAACTAGGATACCGCCGTCCATCTGTGCTGCACCGGTGATCATGTTCTTAACATAATCCGCGTGTCCTGGACAGTCTACGTGTGCGTAGTGACGGTTTGGAGTATCGTACTCTACGTGAGAAGTATTGATTGTAATACCACGCTCACGCTCTTCTGGTGCGTTGTCGATTGACGCGAAGTCACGAGCTTTACCGCCGTATACTTTTGCAAGTACAGTACAGATAGCTGCAGTTAGAGTTGTTTTACCGTGGTCAACGTGGCCGATAGTACCAACGTTTACGTGCGGTTTCGTACGTTCAAATTTCTCTTTAGACATGAGTTGTCCCTCTAGGTACGGATTTAGGTGGCTTTTGAGATGACCACGCAACCAAAAAATATCGGTAGTAAAGTATATATCAAAAGGAAAACTTTGCTTAGAGGCTTAGAGCTGGTGCTGATAGGCAGAATCGAACTGCCGACCTCATCCTTACCAAGGATGCGCTCTACCATCTGAGCTATATCAGCACTCTAAAATGAGTGGAGCGGGCAGCGGGAATCGAACCCGCATCATCAGCTTGGAAGGCTGAGGTAATAGCCATTATACGATGCCCGCAACACGTAACTCTGAGAGCTATTTCCTTAAGAATATGGTGGAGGGGGACGGATTCGAACCATCGAAGGCGGAGCCGGCAGATTTACAGTCTGCTCCCTTTGGCCACTCGGGAACCCCTCCAAATTTTTGACCATTTTCACTGCTAGTGGAGAAAATGGTGCCGACTACCGGAATCGAACTGGTGACCTACTGATTACAAGTCAGTTGCTCTACCTACTGAGCTAAGTCGGCATAAGTGGTGCGCATTCTAGTGAATGATCTTGGGGGTTGCAACCCTTATCTTGAAAAAAAACTCAATTTTCAAAGGATTTTGCTTGTTCGTTGTTTTTTCAGTCAAATTAGAGCGCAATCGCTAATTCTCGCATCTTTCTATTTTGTTTTATCTTGTGCTTATTGTATTTTCGCTTTCCTTATTCTCAACCGCATGATTGAACCGATTATGAGCCCTTATTTAACCTTTGATCGCCAACACTGGGCCCAATTGCGCAATTCAGTACCTATGACGCTCTCTGAAAGCGATCTAAAAGAGTTACAGGGCATCAATGACCATTTATCGATGACCGAAGCGGTTGAAATCTATCTTCCCCTCGCTCGTCTACTGAATTTGTATGTGGCTGCGCGTCAAAGTCGTAATGGTGTGTTGCATCAGTTTTTGGGTAATACCGAATCAGCACCCCCTTTTGTGATTGGCATAGCGGGCAGCGTTGCCGTCGGTAAAAGTACAACGGCTCGCTTACTGAAAGCTCTCTTATCACGTTGGGAGAATCATCCGAAGGTCGAACTGATCACCACAGACGGCTTTTTATACCCCAATAAGGTACTGACTGAACGTGGCATTATGCATAAGAAGGGCTTTCCTGAATCTTATGATATTCGCCGTTTGGTGGAATTTGTTTCTGAGGTTAAAGCTGGCCAGCCCAATGTAACCGCCCCCGTTTATTCACATCTCACTTATGATATTACCGATGAAATGAAAGTGGTCGACCGCCCGGATGTGCTGATCATTGAAGGCTTAAATGTACTGCAAAGTGGTATGGACTACCCTCATGACCCACACCGCGTATTTATCTCTGATTTCCTGGATTTTTCGATTTATGTCGATGCCGATAGTCAACTGATAGAAAAGTGGTATATCGAGCGCTTTATGAAATTTCGCCAGGGTGCATTTAAAAAGCCCGGCTCCTATTTCAGCCACTACACTGCACTCACTGAAGCCCAAGCTGAACAGAAAGCGCGTTCCATTTGGGAAACCATCAACGGTAAAAATCTGGTTGAGAATATCTTGCCGACCAAAGGTCGTGCACATTTGATTTTACGCAAAGGGCTTAACCATACGGTAGAAGAAGTCCTGCTCCGTAAATAGTGCTCAAGAAAAAGAGGCTGACGCCTCTTTATTTGGCTTTAATTCTGCTCTAGTCGTTTTTACGTAGGGATATCTCACCGCCAATAAAACTTTTCAACCCCTCTTCGGTTTCTAATAATACGCCGCCGTGTTCATCAATCCCGCGCTCAATACCGCGCACCTCATTCGCCCCCATCAGCAGTTTAACTGGACGACCGATGAAGTTATCCCAACGATTCCAACGCTCAACAAAGTTTTGCATACCTGAAATTTCATACTGGCGTAAGGTGCGATCTAGCGCAGCAATCAGATTAATCGCTAAAGCATTACGATCAATCCGGCTTTGGCCAGTCACTTCTGCAAGACTTATCCAAGGCTGATCGATATTGCCCTCGTTATCGCGCATAGCAAGGTTGATCCCCATGCCGATCACTAAATGTGCTGCCGCACCAGCTTGACCAGACATTTCGACTAAAATGCCCGCCAACTTTTTATCTTGATAATAGAGATCGTTTGGCCATTTTAGTTTAACGCCATCCACTCCCATGGCTTCCAGCGCTTCAACAATGGCCACACCCACGACTAAACTCAGCCCCATCGCGGCTGCCATACCGGCATCTAAACGCCAATAGATCGAGAGATAAAGATTAGCGCCAAATGGAGAAACCCAATGCCGACCACGCCGACCACGACCACTGGCTTGATATTCTGCTAAACAGACCGTTCCCGATACCAGCGTCTCGACATGATCGAGCAGATATTGATTGGTCGAGCCAATAATCGGATGCAGCTCGACAGGATTATTCACTTGCGATTGGATTACCGATTGATCGAGCAACGTCATCGCTTGAGCAAGTTGATACCCTTTACCCTGTACACGAAACACATCCACACCCCAGTCGCGGATGCCCTGAATATGCTTACTGATGGCTGCTCGCGAGATCCCCAGCTGAGCACCCAACACTTCACCAGAGTGAAAATCGCCATCGGCTAATTGTTTGAGTATGGCTAGTTTAGCGCTGTGCTCTTTCATGCTTGTTCACTCATCCATTGCTTTAAATTGGTTTCTTCACTTTCGCCAATAAATCGCACTTCATGTTCAAGTTCAATGCCATAGCAGTTGAACACGCGCTGCTGAATATCAGCCGCCAGCATGAGTACATCTTGCGCACTCGCATCACCCGTATTAACGATCACCAGAGCTTGTTTAGGGTGAACTTTCGCTCCTCCGATTTGGTGACCTTTCAAACCCGCTTGATCAATCAACCATCCGGCCGCTACCTTGACCCCTTGTTCAGCTGGATATGCCACCACATCGGGATGCTCAATTTGCAGTCGAGCAAAGGCTTGCTGACTGATCACAGGGTTTTTAAAGAAACTGCCCGCATTCCCCATCACAGCAGGATCAGGCAGTTTTTCCATTCGCGTAGCGCAAACTCTCTGATACACATCATGAATAGCACAGTCCGAGGACAAATCTTTTAGTGGGCCGTATTGGATAATCGGCTGCCAAGCTTTAGCGAATTTTAACCCTACCGCAGTCACAACTGCTTTTTGATAAAGCTGATGTTTGAAAATGGAGTCACGGTACCCAAATTGGCACTCTTCCATCGTCAAACGCTTCACTGTGCCAGTCTCTAGGCATAAGTACTCGACGTAATCACAAACATCTTTAAACTCAACGCCATACGCGCCAATATTTTGGATTGGTGCAGAGCCAGCACAGCCAGGGATCAACGCAAGATTCTCTAAACCGCCGATCCCCTGCTCCACACACCAACTTACGAGTGAAGGCCAATCTTCACCACCTGCAACATGAAGCCGGTGGTAATCATCATCTTGTTGATGCTCTATACCATTGAGGCGGTTAACCACTACCATACCTGTATAGTGACAAGTAAAAAGCATATTACTGCCTTTGCCTATAATAAGCTTAGGTAGGCTAGCCCATTCAGCTGAGCAATAGAGCGCCTTAAGATCGTCAATCGATTCCGCCACGACCAATTGAGCAGCTAACTGTTCAATACCAAAGGTGTGGTAGGGTTTGAGGTTCGCACCGAGTTGAATTTGCATGGTCGTCTTTGGATAACTTAAACTGGCCATATTCTACCTCAGATGGCCGACAAGCACGAAAGACCAATGTTAGAGTTTCAGCAATTTGCCCCCATTAAGCTCCCGCTTATCAAACGTTTTTATAAAAACCACTATCCAGGGAGCAAACCCAAAAGTGATGAACAGGTGATTGTTGCTCTCAAGGATCGTGAGATCGTGGGCGTGGTACGTTTTCGTATGATTGGTCAATATCGCCTACTGACTGGCATGGCAGTGGAAGCCCAGAGCCGTCAACAAGGGATTGGTAAGCAACTGCTCGACTACTGCCAAAAGCAATGGCTCAATCCAGCAACCTTTTGTTTTGCTTATACCCATCTCGAACATTTCTATCAGCAAGGCCATTTTATTCAAATTGCACCTAATGCTTTACCCGCCGAGCTCCATCTACTCTTTGAGCGTTACTCGAGATCTGGTAAGGATCTCATTCCGATGCAATATCAAGCGAAGTAATGTCAAGAATGGTCGCCATTTCTAGCCTTTTCTTAACCAGTTTTGGTAATATCCACTGCTCGCAATTTTGCACACAACAAGGTAATGCATCCCAATGATTGCTCGAAGAAACCCAATCGAACAACTACCAGCGATTGCGCAAGATCCTGACAAATTTGGCGTACTGCTCTCGGCTGCAGAATTTCGAACTCATTTGGTTGAATCGATTCGTCAGGCACGCAAACGTATCTACCTCGTTGCACTTTATTTAGAAAATGACGATGCTGGCCGTGAAATTCTTACTGAACTCTATGCCGCCAAGCAGCGTAACCCAGGACTCGAAATACATATTTGTGTTGACTGGCACCGTGCTCAGCGTGGCTTGATCGGTGCAGCAGAATCCGAAGGCAATGCAGCCATGTATCGTGACTTTGCTCAGCAACATGAGCACTGTATTCCTGTTTATGGCATACCGGTTAGAGGGCGGGAAGTCTTTGGCGTTCTGCATCTAAAAGGCTTCATTATTGATGATCAAGTCATCTACAGCGGTGCGAGCCTCAATAATGTCTATCTCCAGTTTCATGGCCGCTATCGTTTTGATCGCTACCATACCTTAGAAAATGCTGAACTTGCCGACAGCATGGTGCATTTTATCCAACAAGAAATGCTGGCTCACCCGGCTGTCAATAACCTCGCTTGTGGTAGCAAACCCACCACAAAAGAGATTAAGTCTGATATCCGCCAATTCCGAGCTTCACTTGCTCAAGCCAATTACCAATTTGCTAAACAGAAAGTGAATGAAGGTCAAGTCGCTGTCACACCCTTGGTTGGACTCGGTCGACGCAGAAATCGGTTGAACCAAAGCATTATCCAATTGTTAGCCTCTGCTAAAGATGAAGTGTTTATCTGCACGCCATACTTTAATTTCCCGCCGAGTATCGCTAAAGAGGTGAAAAAAGCACTGCGACGTGGCGTGAAAGTCCATATTGTGATTGGCGATAAAACCGCGAATGACTTCTACATTGCACCAGAAGAGCCATTCAAGACTATCGGTGGCTTACCTTACTTGTATGAACTTAATCTGCGCCGCTTTGCGAAAGCCAATGAAGCTCATATTGCAAGCCGCAAGCTCTCAATCCACCTCTGGAAGCATGAAAATCACAGCTTTCATCTCAAGGGAATTTGGGTGGATAAACGTTATATGCTCATCACAGGTAATAACCTCAATCCACGCGCTTGGAAGCTCGACCTCGAAAATGCAATTTTAATTCGTGATGATTACCATCACCTTACTACCAAATTTGAAGCTGAAATTGACAATATTCTGCAGCATACTCAGTTAATCTGTACTTATAAGCAAATTGAAAAACCCGAGCACTACCCAGAAAAGGTACAACGCTTAGTACGCCGAATCATGCGTCTAAAAGCCGATCGTGTCCTCAAACAAATCTTATAATCAACGCTTACACTACCAGCCGATGCATTCGCATCGGCTTTTTTATTGCTCAATATAGCCATCCGAAACGACTATGCACTGACAGAAGCTTTATTGAAAAATTCCGATGGATAAACGCAAAAAGACAAAGACAAAAAGAGCAGTAAGAAGAGTTGGACAGTTTGGGATGATTGAACATCATAGAGGATGAGCACTGGGATAGGCGATAAGCAGTAATTACCTCTGGCTTTCAATGATTTCCAGAAAGCAAAAAACCCAGTCCTAAGACTGGGTTTCGTAATAAGTGGCGGAGCGGACGGGACTCGAACCCGCGACCCCCGGCGTGACAGGCCGGTATTCTAACCGACTGAACTACCGCTCCGCTGTCTGGTTAGACCAAATTAAAAGCCTGGCGATGTTCTACTCTCACATGGGGAAACCCCACACTACCATCGACGCTGTTTCGTTTCACTTCTGAGTTCGGGATGGAATCAGGTGGGTCCAAAACGCTATGGTCGCCAAGCAAATTCTGTTTTTGATTTCACTTTTTCTTAAAAAAAGTGATAACCAACAATTCTGGAAAGCTGTCTTCGTTCTCACACACATTCTTATGCGCTTAGCT
>NZ_JHXR01000046.1 GCF_000621645.1 Vibrio cholerae ATCC 14035
GGCGTTAGTTTCTATCAAGAAAAATCATCAAAAGCTCAGGTTCAACGTTTTGAAAAATCAGCTTTCAAGTTGTCCGACTTGGTTTTTGAGTTTCAGGCTGATGTTGCATTGGTAGAAAGTGTTGGAAGTTCAACAGTTTCAAAATTGCTGAAAATCAGCAAGCCTCGAAGCTTCAATGTTGTTGGATTTTCCACACGGTCAGTTTGGTTTCACAAATAGCTGCATCATCGCTGTGATCTGGCTTTCTTTGTCGCCGACTCTTAACCGAGGCCAACTTAACCTTGATCGTTTTAAGTTTTGGCTGCCAACTTCACAGCTTTTGGTGTTGGACGTGTGCTTGTTCGATGCATTTGCGTAAAATGACTTTCAAGCAAATGTGTTAAAAAAGTCATTGCTAAACAATAGGCTACGAAACTAACAAACGCCTCAAGAGGGACTGTCAACGCGCGGCGTTTCCAGTCCCATTGAGCCGCGGTGGTTTCGGTGGTTTGTGTTTGGGTTTGGTTGTTATGCGTTGTCAGCCCCTTAGGCGGGCGTTATGCCTTTTGGGAGACAATATGCAGTTTTACAAAGCAGATGAATATCAGGCATCTTGTGAAAACCTGTATCGTAAGTACGAACTTGAGATAGCTGCTTTACTTCCAGATGCATCTATTGAGCATATTGGAACTTCCTCTATTCCTAATGCTGTATCTAAAGGTGACCTAGACATACTTGTTGGTGTTAACGGCAAGGAACTAGAAAATGCAGTAAAGTTACTTTCTACTCTAGGTTTCAACGAAAAATCCGATACGTTAAGAACTCCGGAGCTTTGCATGCTGGAAAATAGCTCAGGTGAGGATGTCGCTTTTCAAGTTGTAGCTAATGGTTCGGAATTTGAGTTTTTTGTGGGGTTTAGAGACAAACTCCGTAAAAATCCTGAGTTAGTTCAACGATACAATGAGCTGAAAATATCTTGTACAGGTTGGTCTCACGAAGAGTATCGTCGGAAAAAATCAGCTTTTATTGAGCGCGTGTTAGGGCAGGCATAACAAACTGTTTAAGAGTGATTCGCAACGCGTGGCATTTTTACTATGCGTTGGTTTTATTGATTAAGGTGGTATGCGGAAGCATCGGTATTGCGTTGCTCACACCTTAACAGGGCGTTATGCCACAGCCAGAAAATATGGAGAAAAGGAAATGGATCTTAATTCACTACTACTGTTTATAGTCGCTTGTCTTGCTATCAATATGATACCAGGGCCAGACGTTATCTATATTGTTTCAAACACAATGAAAGGTAAGTTGGTCACTGGGTTCAAAGCTGCAATGGGACTTGGTGTAGGTTATTTTGTTCATACTTTAGCAGCTTCATTAGGATTATCTGCAATTATCCTCAGCTCAGCGGTAGCTTTTAGCGCAGTCAAATGGTTGGGTGCTGCTTATCTAGTCTATTTGGGTGTTCAGTCGTTACTTTCAATGTGGCGTGGGGGTAGCACATTGAAAGTAAGTGAAAGCGTTGAAAGTGACAAAAATGTATTTGTACAAGGCGTAATTGTTAGTGTATTAAACCCGAAAGTTGCACTGTTCTTCCTTTCGTTCCTGCCTCAGTTTATTGACACATCATCAGGTTCGGCTTCGATGCAATTATTGTGGCTTGGTTTGTTATTTAGCGTACTGGCTACAATGTGTAATATCCTGTATGCGTCAGTAGGTAGTTGGGGCTTTAGTCGCCCGAATTCTCAGCGCTACTCGCGAGGGCTAGAGGGCGTATCTGGTGTTTTACTTATTGGGCTAGCAAGCAAAGTTGCGATCAGCGATCGCTAGTGGCATAACAAACAATTCAAGCAGACCCTCAACGCTCGGCGATTTTGGTTTGCGTCGGGTTTGGCGTTGCCGAGCAATGCGGTAGGTGAGCCAGGGCGTTTCGGGCTACTTAATTGGGCGTTATGAATAAAGGAGATAGTGTGGAAAAATGTTACATGTGCGATGCAGAGGGAAACACTAAGGAGCATGTACCTCCTAAATGTATATTTCCTGAGGCAAAAGATGTTCCAAGTGGGGATAATTATAAAAAGAACCTTATAACTGTTCGCTCTTGTGAGAAACATAATACGGCAAAGTCAAAAGATGACGTATATCTATTGTTCTTTTTAGCAGCTAATGTTGTGTCAAACGATCTTGCTCAGACGCAGTTTGGCACGAAAATTATGAGAGCAGTAAATAGAACACCTCATGTATTTGCTCAGTTCGCTAAGAAAAATACACCAGTAACTCTTAAAGGTGAAAATGGTGAATTGATTCATACTGCTGCCATTGAAATTGATCGTGCTCGATTTGATGCTGCAATTGAACATATTTCTCATGCATTGCATTACCACAAGTATGGAGAGACATTTATTGGTGATATTCAGGTTATTACCAGTGGGTTGGTGGACCTATCAAGTATCGATAGTGTGGAGGTAAACGATAGAATTCAAAACTTTGGTCAAATGGTTGATGAGCTGTTAGCTGATGTAGAACCTGAAGGTGATAACCCTGAAGTATTCACTTATAAGGTGTTAAAAACAGATGAACCTCATCAAGTCATTATCCAGATGAATTTTTATGGTGGTTTTAAGATCGTTTCGATCATGAAGTACTCTTAACCAATATTCATAACAAACTGTTCAAGAGGGATTCGCAACGCGTGGCATTTTTACTATGCGTTGAATTTAGTGGTTAAGGTGGTATGCGGCGGCTTCGGTATTGCATTGCTCACCCCTTAACAGGGCGTTAACTGGCAAAATGGAAATGCCAAAAGCATCTGAGCAAAAGGAGTTTGCAAATGTTTCGTTGTGGGCAATGCCGTCATTTCGAAAGAGCTAAAAATAATCTCAAGGATCTTTGTGGTGCTTGGGAACAACCTACGACTGCAACGCGTGAAGCTTGCGGATTTTTTATGCTCAGAAAACCAGCCCGAGATGTGAAAACACCAAATGAAGAGTAGAGTAATTTTCTTTGTGTTGGTTAAAAGTGCAGTGAAAATCATAAGCACCGGCCAGTTAACAAACGCCTCAAGAGGGACTGTCAACGCGTGGCGTTTCCAGTCCCATTGAGCCGCGGTGGTTTCGGCTGTTGTGTTTGAGTTTAGTGGTAATGCGTTGCCAGCCCCTTAGGCGGGCGTTAGCTTCTTAAAGCAAAAATCATCAAACTCTGGGTTTAATTGTCCTGAAAATTCAGATATTAGTGTTCAAATTGCACAATTTGGCTTTTGAACTTTTCTTGATGCTGATTTGGTCGAACGTGTTGAAAGTTCAGTGGGTTCAAAGTCGCTGAAAACTAGCAAGCCTCGATGCTTCAAAGTTGTTGGATGTTCAACACTCAAAGTTTGGTTTCACAAAAGGCTGCATTATCTCTGTGTTCTGGCTTTCTTTGTCGCGGATTCTTAACCGTGGTCAACTTAGCCTTGAGCGCTTTGAGTTTTGGCAGCCAACTTCACAGCTTTTGGCTCTGGACGTGTGTTTGTGTGATGCATTTGCGTAGAATACATTTCAAGAAAATGTATTTAAAAATCATTGTTAAACAATAGGCTACGAAGCTAACAAACGCCTCAAGAGGGACTGTCAACGCGTGGCGTTTCCAGTCCCATTGAGCCGCGGTGGTTACGGTTGTTGTGATTGAGTTTAGTGGTAATGCGTTTCCAGCCCCTTAGGCGGGCGTTAGGTGAATGGTCAGTGGATTGAACAAGGACAGTTTTATGAAATGGTTTTTAGCTTTTTGGCTTGTTCTCGCAAGCTTTTTTTCGGTCGGCTTGCATGCCAATGACTCCGTTTTACAACAAGCTTATAAATCGCAACAAAGTGATCTACAGGTTCAAGGATTCGGAAAGGTAGTGAAAGTGTTACCTGATGACAATGATGGTTCAAAGCATCAAAAATTCATCTTAAAGCTCAATAGCGGACAAACATTGCTGGTTGCTCATAACATCGACTTAGCACCGAGAATTCCAAACTTACAGGTTGGTGACAGTGTTGAGTTTTATGGTGAATACGAATGGAACAAAAAGGGTGGAGTTCTTCACTGGACTCATAAAGATCCTCAAAATCGTCATGCTCATGGTTGGTTGAAACACAATGGGCAGGTGTACGAGTAAATTCACCTAACAAACGCCTCAAGAGGGACTGTCAACGCGTAGCGTTTCCAGTCCCATTGAGCCGCGGTGGTTACGGTTGCTGTGTTTCAGTTTAGTGGTAATGCGTTGCCAGCCCCTTAGGCGGGCGTTATGCGCCGAATATTGGGTTCACATCCATGCTCTTATGAAGAATTCGGATCACCCTGATTTGTTGGCTGCCGGTTTGCTGATAAAAGATGACGTGACTCCCTTGGGGAAATTTTCTGTATCCCTCTCGGATTTCATCGCATGATTTACCAATGTCGGGATTTTCCGCTAAAAGCCAAAAGGAATCATCGAATTGCTTTAAATAAACATTTCGCTGCTCTTTTCCCCAGCGTCGTTGAGTGAATAAAGCAATATCACGTAAATCGGCTTTGGCGGCGACGGTAAGATTAAATGGTTTCATCGAATGTTTTCACTATCGAGTTCATTGATGAAGCTATCAAGGTCATAATCAGCGTCACCACTTTGCTCTCCTTCAATAAGTAGTTGACGGAGTGACTGTAGTTTGGTTTCTTGGTTTTCGAGTAGACGTAGCGCAGAGCGAATGACTTCACTTGCTGAGCCGTAACGCCCACTTTGTATTTGGCTTGTAATAAAGCCATCGAAGTGTTCACCAAGAGTGATACTTGTATTTTTAGCCATGAGCTCATCTCCATAAATACCAAAAAGTACCTAATTATGGTATCAAATGGCATTTTGGGCAAGGCGCGCATAACAAACGCCTCAAGCGGGACTGTCAACGCGTGGCGTTTCCAGTCCCATTGAGCCGCGGTGGTTTCGGTTGTTGTGATTGAGTTTAGTGTTATGCGTTGCCAGCCCCTTAGGCGGGCGTTATGTGCCATTTCAAACATTTAGGAATATTAGGACAAAATGAGTGTAGAGTTAACATCTGCTGTATTTGCAAGCGACATTGTAGAATTCAAAGAAAACAACGATAAAAATAGTATCATCCAGCTTGTGAAGCATAGATATGATGAGCGATTTATCAATCCATTCAGAGATAATTCTCAAAAACATGGCTTTGCGATGATGGCTGTATGCTGCTTAATGGTTGAATCACTAATATCTATGAAGCGAGGTATTAATGAAACTTCAGATGCAAGAAATGAGCAGGGTCACAAGATATACTCAGGTGAACTATTCGAAGAGTTTTTTAGCGAGTCTTCATATTTTTGTGGTTTTTCTGGGTTAGGTAGGGATTTCTATAAACATATTCGCTGTGGAATTCTACATCAAGCTGAAACTACAGGTGGGTGGAGAATTAGAAGAAAAGGTGAACTTGTTGATAAAAATGAAAAGATAATAAATGCAACTAAGTTCATGAATGCATTGGAAAGTGAATTGAATGCCTATCTACACAAATTAGAAATAGAAGATTTTACGGATCTTGTATGGGTTAACCTGCTTAAGAAAATAGATTTTATTGCTTCCAATGCAGTCGGCGACTAGCACATAACAAACTGTTTAAGAGTGATTCGCAACGCATGGCATTTTGACTATGCGTTGCGTTTAGTGTTTAAGGTGGTATGCGGAGGCTTCGGTATTGCGTTGCTCACACCTTAACAGGGCGTTAACTGGCAAAATGGAAATGCCAAAAGCATCTGAGCAAAAGGAGTTTGCAAATGTTTCGTTGTGGGCAATGCCGTCATTTCGAAAGAGCTAAAAATAATCTCAAGGATCTTTGTGGTGCTTGGGAGCAACCTACGACTGCAACGCGTGAAGCTTGCGGATTTTTCATGCTCAGAAAACCAGCCCGAGATGTAAAAACACCAAACGAAGAGTAGAGTAATCTTCTTTGTGTTGGTTAAAAGTGCAGTGAAAATCATAAGCACTGGCCAGTTAACAAACGCCTCAAGAGGGACTGTCAACGCGCGGCGTTTCCAGTCCCATTGAGCCGCAGTGGTTACGGTTATTGTGTTTGAGTTTGGTGGTAATGCGTTGTCAGCCCCTTAGGCGGGCGTTATAACGATTTGGAGACGTTAGAGTATGAAATATCGAAGTAAATGGGAACTCTGCTTTAATGCTTATAAAAAAGAGTGTACTCGAATTGTGATTTTCAAAGAAAGCCTTAAGTTTATAAGCTTTAAATTTAAAGCACTTATTTTTATTTCGATCATTCTCTTTGGAATATTCTTAGCTTTGGCAATAATCTCAGCAATCAATAATAATCGAGATATGTACTACGTATACCTCGTTGCATTTTTATTTTTTGAAACCTCTAGCTTGATTTCTGTATTTAAAGCCCAGAAAAAATATACTAATGAAGAGTATTCAGATTATGAGTTATCCCAAGCACCACCGGAAGATTATAAAGATCAAAAAGCTAGATATTTAAAGTTTCGTAGAGCTCTTAGGCTAAATGATATTGAGCAATCTCACGTAAGTGGAATATTGGAAATCCTTGAATCAAGAATCGCTGTATGTGAAAACAGTGGAGTTAGTGTACAAAAAATAGTCGGTTTTTCTATTACATTTGCAATGTCAGTTTTAGTTGCAACAATGAAAAGCTTAACTATTCAGACAATTGCTCAAATTGGTGTTATTGGGGTGTTTTCAATTGCTTTTGTTTATATTTTGCATAAATTAACACCCAATACGAGAGAACAGTTGTATGAGTTAAAATATTTTTTAACAATGTTCAGTTATGAAGATCATGAAAAATCGTTATAACAAACGCCTTAAGAGGGACTGCCAACGCGTGGCATTTCCAGTCCCAATGAGCCGTGGTGGTTACGGTTGTTGTGTTTGAGTTTCGTTGTTATGCGTTGTCAGCCCCTTAGGCGGGCGTTAGGCGCTTTCTTGCTAATGTTAGATCAATCCCTTAGAACAACTTCTTGTAATGATTGATAATCAACTCAAATTTATCCTCAAGATGAGT
>NZ_JHXR01000047.1 GCF_000621645.1 Vibrio cholerae ATCC 14035
CAGCTTCTTTTTCAATTCCCGAATTTCTATTTGCTCAGGGGTCATAGGTGAAGCTTTAGGTGTTTTCCCTTGGCGTTCTTCTCTAAGCTGGCGAACCCATTTATCCATCGTGGACTTGCCCACATTCATGGCTTGGGCTGCTTCCGTCACTGAGTAATTTTGGTCTAAGACTAGCTGCGCTGCTTCTAACTTAAATTCTGCGCTAAATAGTCGTCTTGTACGTTTTGTCATAATGTCACCTGTTAACTTATGAGGTGATGATATCACCTCTAACTAAGTGACCAAATTCACTATGCCACTACAACTTTCGCCCATTTGGGTATGCGTGAGAGGCTACACCTTTAGCTAAACTACGACAATCACTGCAGTAGCTTTGATAACCATCAGGGTTACGAGCTGTCACTCGTGCAGGAGTTTTTCCAAATGAAGATGGATATGAATGAAAAACATGTTCTCCGCCATTGGCATCTGAACAGTGAGGGCAAGACTTAAATTTCTGTCCAGTCTTGGGGTCTGATTTATGAATTGTTCCTACGTTTAGGCGTTTTCCACAACAACTACATGCCATAACTGTCTCCTATAAAAATCTTAGGCACAGAAATCATAAGGGAAAATCAATATGCAAACCGAGACCTATGCATGCAATTTGTAACCTAACGCCCGCCTAAGGGGCTGACAACGCATTACCACTAAACTCAAACACAACAACTGCAACCACCGCGGCTCATTGGGACTGGAAACGCCACGCGTTGACAGTCCCTCTTGAGGCGTTTGTTATGTGCGTGCTATTGATGAGCCTTGTTCAACTCCAAAAGATCCCATTTGTTTCCATAAAGATCTTGGAACACAACCACTGTCCCATACTCTTCTACTCGTGGTTCTTCATTAAAAACAACACCCTTGGTCTTCATCAACTCATAATCTCGCCAGAAGTCATTCGTTTGTAGAAACAGAAAAACACGACCTCCAGTCTGATTACCTACAAATTGAGCTTGTTCTTCGGTACTTGCTTGAGCAAGAAGTAGGTTCGTTCCATTCGAGTTTGGCGGCGAAACTTGAACCCAACGTTTACCACCACCCAAATCGGTATCTTCAACTAAACTGAACTGAAGCTTTTTTGTATAGAACTCAATGGCATCATCGTAGTTTTCTACGACAAGTGCGATATTGCCGATTTGCTGTTGAACGACTTTAGACATGCTGACTTCTCAAGATTTCAAAAGCTGAATTCTACACTACTTCGAGATTTTTCGAGAAAGCACATAACGCCCGCCTAAGGGGCAGGCAACGCATAACACTAAACTCAAACACAACAACCATAACCACCGCAGCTCATTGGGACTGGAAACGCCACGCGTTGACAGTCCCTCTTGAGGCGTTTGTTATGCGGTTAATAGCTTAGACATGTACAGCTCATTAACATACTCACCATCGACAACCAGAGAATGGCGCTTTAAACCCTCAACTTCAAAACCACATGATTCATAAAGCCTTTTAGCTCTCTCGTTGTGCTGCATTACGGTCAACTCTAGCCGGCTATATCCATGAGAAATCGCCCAACCTTCAAGCTTGTTTACTAATTCTTTTCCAAATCCTTGGCCTGTAACAGCTTGGAGAAGGCCAATGACCAAAGACATGCAGTGTTTATTGCGATTGGCTGTATTACCTACACCGACAATGAAACCAAAAGCCTTTTCATCATTGGTCAGTAAATATATCACCTTATTAGATGAATCATTGAATGAGTGAATAATTTGGATTTGCTGCTCCAGTGTGGTTGTCCTTTCTTCTGGTTCAAGCAGCATGAATTTAGACTCTCGATCTAATTGGTACATTAATGACAATACTGACTCTGCATCTTCGACTGTTAATTTTCTAATAATCACTTTTTCATCCATGCTCAAATAACTGCATAACGCCCGCCTAAGGGGCTGACAACGCATAACACTAAACTCAAACACAACAACCGTAACCACCGCGGCTCAATGGGACTGGAAACGCCGCGCGTTGACAGTCCCTCTTGAGGCGTTTGTTAGTTGCCCTACCCCAACACCAGTGCTAACATTCGTACACACAACAAAGGAGCTCACCATGGATACTAGAATTCAATTTCGTGTAGACGAAGAAACAAAACGTTTAGCTCAACAAATGGCTGAAAGCCAAGGTCGAACTCTTAGCGATGCTTGCCGTGAACTCACTGAACAATTAGCTGAGCAGCAACGCAAGGCATTATCTCACGATGCATGGCTAACTGAACAAGTGAATCAAGCATTTGAGAAGTTCGACTCAGGAAAAGCAGTATTCATTGAACATGACATCGCCAAAGCACGAATGGCTGAACGTAAAGCTAAAATCCGAAATCGAGGCCACGCATGATTTTCTGGGAAGAAGCATCTCTCAATGATCGTGAGAAAATTTTCGAATTTCTCTACGACTTTAACCCAGCAGCGGCTAAAAAAACGGATGAGCTCATAGAAGCCAAAGTCGAAAATTTGCTTGAGCAACCACTAATCGGTGTTCAGCGTGATGGCATTAGAGGCAGATTGCTTATTATCCCTGAGATATCAATGATTGTTTCGTATTGGGTTGATGGTTCTAAAATTCGAATAATGCGTGTACTACATCAGAAACAAAAATTTCCAAACGACTGATTTGTTGCTGATTGGCAACTAACGCCCGCCTAAGGGGCTGGCAACGCATAACACTAAACTCAAACACAACAACTGCAACCACCGCGGCTCATTGGGACTGGAAACGCCACGCGTTGACAGTCCCTCTTGAGGCGTTTGTTAGCTGCGTTTTTGAACATTGTCACCTTTAGTTTCGATAACAAAATTAACTGAGCGCTCAATTTCAGAGGTGCTCTCAACGTTTTTAATAATTAGCTTTTCTGATATTGAAACGTGGATATGCATTTCACGTCCCTGTTCTTTAGCTCTAGCCTTAGCGCTAAATATTTTATCGAATACTTTTGATATGTAGTAAACACTCAAGCCTGCAACGACATTGGCACCGATAGAAATTAGAACTTCCGTCACTGCGGGGGCGGAAAAACCCTCAGATACATTTAGAGAGAGATCGTGTTCTCTAAATTCGCTGAATTCGGACTGGTAAACATCATCGAAAAACTCTTTACCTGGACCCACGACTAAAATTTTTAGTGAGTTCTGGTCATAATCGTTCATTTTTTCTCCTGAGCAACTAACGCCCGCCTAAGGGGCTGGCAACGCACTACCACTAAACTCAAACACAACAACCATAACCACCGCGGCTCAATGGGACTGGAAACGCCACGCGTTGACAGTCCCTCTTGAGGCGTTTGTTAGTTTCGTAGCCCATTGTTTACCAATGGTTTTTTAACACCTTTACTTGAAAAGCATTTTACGCAAATGCATCTTACAAGCACACGTCCAACACCAAAAGCTGTGAAGCAAGCTACCAAAACTTAAAACGATCAAGGTTAAGTTGGCCACTGTTAATAGTCCGCGACAAAGAAAACCAGATCACAGCGATGATGCTGCCTTTTGTGAGACTAAGCTGACCGCGCTGAACACCCAACAACGTTGAAGCATCTTGACTTGTTGGCTTGCGGCGACTTTGAAACTACTGCGTTTTCAACGCTTTCTGCCAAATCAGCATCAAGCAAAACTCAAAAGCCAACTTGTGAAATTTGGATACTAAAAGCTGCATGTTTAATGCAAATGAGCTTAGATTTTGATGATTTTTGATTGAGAGAAACTAACGCCCGCCTAAGGGGCTGGCAACGCACTACCACTAAACTCAAACACAACAACTGCAACCACCGCGGCTCAATGGGACTGGAAACGCCACGCGTTGACAGTCCCTCTTGAGGCGTTTGTTATATGCGTGGTTCCTTGTTTGCCACTGTTCTATCTTTCGCTAGTTCGATGACGGCGTGCCCTAACTGAACTAGTGTGCCAAAGTTTGGCGTTGTTTCTGGCTTCAAGGAGCGATAAGCACTCGTACGACTTTTTATACCCGCCTTTGCAATAACTTGACCATGACCAAACTGCTCTACGTAAGAACGAATAGCCGCTTGCAAGATGTCGGGACGCCCCTCCATCATCGATTCCCATGAGGCCTGTTTGATGACGGCTTCCATTTCTTGAACATTAAAACTTAACTCCACCGACTTTTGTGAGCCCTTGGTTATGTCACGGAGTGTCGCGGCCGTTAACTCATTACCATCCCAATTTAACGAGCCATCACGAGTCAAGGAAAAGCGTTTAAAGTCCTTAATTTCTGAAAACGGTGCTTTTTTAAAGTATACCGACAAGTCGGCATAGCCTTGGTAACCATCATTGAACGTCAGTTCTAATGTATGGTCTGAGACAAAATCAACATCTATGACTTTCAACATAAATCACCTAACTTACCTGGATTTTCACCATTCACCGCTTTATTCCACATCACCATCAATTGCTCTCGATGTTCAAGAATATGGTTTTCAGCACGTTTTCGTTGCTTATTGGGTAAGTAACCCTCTAAACACTCACCTGTTTCAATAGCAATAATTAGCTCGTAACTACCGTACTTAACGTGAATATGAGGTAATTTATGCTGCTTGTTATCAAAGAAGTACAAGCAAAATGAAAGACCTAATAGGGCATCAATCTCTGGCATAGCCACCTCTAGTTCATCGCTCTAAAGGGACTATAGCAGCGTATCCTTTAGGAGACAATTCCTATAAGCATATAACGCCCGCCTAAGGGGCTGGCAGCGCATACTACTAAACTCAAACACAACAACCGAAACCACCGCGGCTCAATGGGACTGGAAACGCTACGCGTTGACAGTCCCTCTTGAGGCGTTTGTTATGTTTGTGGTTCTGAAACGGCTACTCTTTCATTTTTTCTAATGTAGATCAGATGGTTATTATAAAACTCACTTTCAACATAACCATGCTGGAGAGCTTTCTTGTAAATTGACGCTACAAAAATATCCGCAAGACTAAAAGTCCGACCAATAATAAAACCTGATTCATTACAAATCGTCTGACTTAACTTATCAAGACACAGCATAATCCACTCTCCCCGAACTTTCCGTTTGGATGTTTCATCTAGGTCGGGCCTAAAAAAGTTAAGCACAGTTCGGTTTTGAGGTGAATGAATACTGGAGTTCACGTATTCACAAACTGAGCGGATTTTTGTTTTTTCCTCAAGACTTTGACCTAGCAATGGACTCGTTGGAAATCGCTCTTCGAGGTATTCGGCAATAGCCATTGACTCAGTAAATACTAGACCATCAACTAACAACGAAGGCACATAGCCAAATGGATTCATCACACGATAAGTCGTAGCAAGGTCGTCCGAGCTAACTTCAATTCGTTCGTACGGGATACCTTTGAAATTAAGCATCCATTCAACCCTTTCTGAGCTGTTGGAACCCTTTGCGCTATAAAGTGACAAGTCCATTTTAACTCCGAAAAACATAACGCCCGCCCAAGGGGCTGGCAACGCATTACCACTAAACTCAAACAAAACAACCATAACCACCGCGGCTCATTGGGACTGGAAACGCCACGCGTTGATAGTCCCTTTGAGGCGTTTGTTAGTTTTGGGCGCTAGGAAGAAAATTTATCTACCAATTTTTGTAGATTATGAGCAGTTGGACGAGACTTTAGCTTTTTGATACCACTTCGAGTCGAAACCTGATGGATACAATTATCAAAGTAGTCATGAATTGCTTTGTAGTCTGCTTTAACGGTAGGCTCACATTCATAATGAGCTAGCCTTCCAAAAAGACCACACAGCCAATCTGCACATTGAACCGTTTGATATAAATGGCTTTCGACTTGTACTGGAGGTTCTATCAAGCGATAACGAGCATCATCACCAAACATTGCAACAGATGCAGTTTCAACAATTTCACCACGGAGAACGTTTTCTTCTTGCTGATCTAGAATAAGCATAAACTTTGCGTCACGCTGTTCACACTCTTGATCAATACACTTTATGACTTCCCTTAATACAGAGTGATAAAGTCGCTTGGAATCATGGCCATCAACTCTCCTCTCTTTTTCAATACCGACATAAATTATAAAGCCTCCAGATGCTTTTACCTTATTTAGTAGCCGAAAAGTCGCCTGCCTTAACTGTCGATATTTGGTAACATTAGTCACAGTGTATAATGAAGCGCCTTTCTTTTCCCACTTTGCAGGGTGAATGCCGCTATTTTTTAGCTCGTAGTCTAGCAGGCGATTCTTAAGCTGGTAGAAGTATGTCGAGAATTTTCTAACTTCTGTATAAGGTAGGACAACTCCACCCAACCCAAATACAGGATGTGTTTTGTGGCTTTTGTCGGTAGAAGACAAGTAAGGGCCGATGTGACCAAATTCGTCAAGATATACAATGTAAAGCAATTTACCAGCCTCCAGATACACGAAAGCTCGACCATTAATGTCGAGCCTCGGAAGTGGAGCGCTTCGTGAAACCACGCCTCGCGTCCCACTAAGAATTTAGTACTTTGAGCATCTGAAGTCAAGAAAAAACTAACGCCCGCCTAAGGGGCTGGCAACGCATACCACTAAACTCAATCACAACAACCGTAACCACCGCGACTCATTGGGACTGGAAACGCCACGCGTTGACAGTCCCTCTTGAGGCGTTTGTTAGGTTTGTGCTACGAAGCTCATGTAGTAATAACCACCCAATTCATCATCCACTTGCGACACAATTTCAAAACCTTGCGACAAATAAAAGTTGAGTGCTTTTTGATTTTGAACCATGCACTTAAGGCTTAA
>NZ_JHXR01000048.1 GCF_000621645.1 Vibrio cholerae ATCC 14035
CTCTGTATTTGAGGTAATTTGAATATACTGCGTTCCAAATATACCTCTTTTGGCTATCAACTCGGCTTTTAGACCATGGAGAAAAACGTCTCCTCCCGTAACGGACAAATGTGCCTTCTTAAATAGGAATAGGGCTAAAAATAAATAGATAACAACCATAGTTGTCACTCCAACAAGGAATGACCATAGTTGAAATTCAGTTTCGGTGAACCAGTTAAAAACAAGAGTAAAAACCACATAACTCGCCACCATGGACAACACTATTTTCGAGTGCAATTTCTTAGTTCTAAACTCTATATTTCTGTTCATCCGTAAATCCAAACTGTTCACTTGTGCATTTAACGCCCGCCTAAGGGGCTGACAACGCATTACCACTAAACTCAAACACAACAACCGTAACCACCGCGGCTCAATGGGACTGGAAACGCCGCGCGTTGACAGTCCCTCTTGAGGCGTTTGTTAGCTCTCTGCTTGGCGAATAGGTTACTGAAATTGTTCACCATGATTTTCTAAAGTTGTGCTACCACAGATAGCACAAACAACATATCTATCTGTTAATTCTAACGAAACGCCACCAGGTAAAGAGGCTGCCGAACTACTAAAAAATCCATCTAGAAATGCTTTGAACTGCTCTCTTTTGGACTTACCGTACTTTGATGGCTTTTGCTTCATCACTTCTTTATGTTCAGTGTTCTTCCCACACTTTTCACAAAACCTTGTGCTCATACTATCTCCTGAAATATTGCTAAAAAGAACTTCAAATCCAGCTTGGCTTTTTGGACTCTGCGATGAACTTTGAAAGAGAGCTAACGCCCGCCTAAGGGGCTGACAACGCATTACCACTAAACTCAAACACCACAACCGAAACCACTGCGGCTCAATGGGACTGGAAACGCCGCGCGTTGACAGTCCCTCTTGAGGCGTTTGTTATGTTTAATTTTTGATTGCATTTGCAATATTTCTAATACAACGCCTTGCAGACTCACTTACACCCGACAGTTGATAGAAACCATGTATTACACCTAGGTAACGTTCACAATAAGCGTCAACACCTTGGGAAAGAAGCAACCTGTACAACTGCTCTCCTTCATCTCGCAGTGGGTCATACTCAGCAGTGATAATCAAGGTTGGAGGTAAACCTTGAAGATCCTTTCGTGCCAATAGATTCAGTTCTTTTTCACTGGCCAACCGCTCTGACTCACCCGCATAAAGCTGGAAACCGGACAACAACATTTGTGCAGTAATAATGAAATCTGTACCGTTTTTCTGATAACTATCAGACACCCCCAAGGGGTCAACCATGGGATATATTAGGATTTGTTTCTCAGGTAGCCACAGCTTTTTATTTTTCAAACGAAGTGCTGTAGCAAGAGCTAATTGTGCACCTGCACTATCACCGACAAAGAATACATGTTCAGTATCGCCGCCATATTTATGACCATGTTCTTTGATACCTAATGCGGCCTGAAATACATCATCATGAGCTGATGGGTATGCATGCTCTGGTGCTAAGCGGTACTTAATGCAAACTACTATAGTCTCTGATAAATGAGCTAACTGCCTTAGTTGTGCTTCATGTGTTTCAAAACCACCGCTAATGAAACAACCGCCATGAAAATAAATTGTAATTGGCAAATCAATTTTATCGCTTGGCTTATAAACTTTGACTTGTATGCCATCCAGCTCATCAACAAACTCATCGGCCATTTCAGGACTTGAGCCAGCCAAAACCGTACTTGAGAGATAACCTGCCCGACGCTCAGAAATAGTTTGTTTTGATGGACAGGGTTTTCCACTAGAAATGAACTCTTCAACGAGTTCTTTAATGCCACGCTCTAGATAGTTGGTCATATTTAATTCTTCGAATGTGTTCAAAGCTCGAGATGATAGCCGAACACATAAAACTGTATATAAAAACAGTGGCAATTTGTGATACTGATTAAACATAACGCCCGCCTAAGGGGCTGGCAACGCACTACCACTAAACTCAAATACAACAACTGCAACCACCGCGGCTCATTGGACTGGAAACGCCACGCGTTGACAGTCCCTCTTGAGGCGTTTGTTAGCCGTTTTTTTCAAACCTACTGTTTCGTAAGCATTAACCGACGCAAATCTCGCTCCGCACGCATAACAAAAAGAATACGAACCTTTGCATCATCATACTTGTAGAAAACACGACACGGACTTACAACGACTTCACGATAATTGAGGTGTTCTAGTTCTGGAGGGACGCGCCCAGACTCTGGAAAATCGGCCAAACGTTCAACTTTTGTAAAAACGGTTTGCACCAGTTGTTTAGCAGCCACGACATTTTCAAGCGCGATGTATTCAGCAATATCATTCAAGTCGGATAGAGCCAGCTCCGTCCAAATTATTTCAACCATTTTGACATTCTGTCCTTAGCATCTTGATGGCTGACCACTTTACCATCCGCTAAAGCTCGCTCTCCGCGAGCAATACCTTCCAGGATCGCTAAACGATTTTGCATAAATTCATAGTCGTCTACATCAATAAGGTAAGCTGACGGTTTTCCGTGCTCAGTTATCAATACTGGCTCTTTCGTATCATGAAGATCGGCAAGGATCTTAGTGGCCTGACGTTTTAGTGACGTCACAAGTTCTACTTTCATTTGAGCTGCTCCAAAGAAATACTAAAGTGATACTATTCTATCACTCTAAGCATAGCAAGCTTTCAAACGGCTAACGCCCGCTTAAGGGGCAGCCAACGCCACTACTAACTTACCGTATAACACCGTAATCACAAAAACCAACGCATAGTAAAAATGCCGCGCGTTGGCTGTCCCTCTTGAAGCGTTTGTTATATTCGTAGCCTATTGATTAAAAAGTTGTTCTACCGTTTTCATCGGTAAGAACATACGAATACGCTCATTATGTTCGCACAATACTTCAAAGCCGAACTTCGTATAGAACGCTTGAGCGGAATCTGTCAGACAATCCACAACTATTGCGTATGCTCTCATGTGATGATTCACTTCCCACAAGTACTTCAGCGCACGGATTAGACTGACCTTTCCAAGTCCAGAACCGTGAAATTCTTTGTGCACAGCTAACTGAGCCAA
This sequence comes from Vibrio cholerae ATCC 14035, assembly GCF_000621645.1. Taxonomy (GTDB): domain Bacteria; phylum Pseudomonadota; class Gammaproteobacteria; order Enterobacterales; family Vibrionaceae; genus Vibrio; species Vibrio cholerae. The sequence goes on from NZ_JHXR01000048.1 coordinate 3,083, forward strand.
CAGAAAAACAGGGATTGGATACCTCGGTAGTTTCTTTGCTAATTGTGCCGGTAATGTTTCTCGGCTGATTGAGCTCGGTGCAACACTATAAAAGGCACAAATAGCGAATTTTTGATTTAACAGTGGGTGAGCACTAGGTAAAACCATTGTTCGGCTAATACCTGCTTGCATGTGCTTTGCAGCTTGAGTTTTGATAAATGTGTTTAGCTCTTGCTCACCACAGTCAAATGAGTCGCGGTCATGCTTTGATTTACTAAGTTCTACAAACTCTTTGCCCCAACTCACTTGATACCGCTCTTCTCTGTAAATTTAACAGCTTCAAGCAAAGCTTGATTCGGTGCTTTTACTTTATTACACGCAGCCATAAACTCGTCAAAAACACTGTCTTTAACCATAATACTTTCATGCTCCTCAATAACATGAGTCGCATCTTCGTCCATAAGTCTCACCACATATTCAGTGAGACTTTTTAAACCAAGTAAAGCCGATGCCTTTTCAGCTTTTGCCTTGATCTCTTCATCAAGGCGGATATCTAAACGTGCCGTTGCCATAACCCCTCCTGCGTACGGATACATTCCGTCAGTTGAGCGATTATAGGCCAAACTTAAAGCACATTCAATTCGTACGGAAAGTTTACGGGGCGAGGGAGAATATAACGCCCGTCTAAGGGGCTGACAACGCATGACCACTAAACTCAAACACAACAACTGTAACCATCGCGGCTCAATGGGACTGGAAACGCCACGCGTTGACAGTCCCTCTTGAGGCGTTTGTTATGTGTGTGCTGATGATTGCTCTTGTTCTAGCTCTTTTTTCTGCTTGAGTTTCACCTCATCCCAAGAAATACCATTCTCGATTGCAGATACACGTTCTTCATATTTCCGACATGCTCTTTGGACTACAGACTCAATCTTAACTCCTGCCTCTTTTTCGAGAGACAGGATCGTATTTAGGTAGTCCCACAGCACATCACCTAATTCATCTTCGAGGTAACAGAGTCGATTCTTAGGGATTTCTTCGACAACTTCATCGACTTCTTGTTTAATCTCAGCCAGATAAGTAGATGAGCCTAAATACCAAGAATTATTCTTGTCGAATTCAGATTTTCGTTTGGCTACTTCAAGCAATTTATCAAGATGTTGCATTTAACTTCCCACAAAACACATAACGCCCGCCTAAGGGGCTGGCAACGCAATACCACTGAACTCAACCACAACAACCATAACCACTGCGGCTCATTGGGACTGGAAACGCCACGCGTTGACAGTCCCTCTTGAGGCGTTTGTTATGCATTTTTTGCACTATTTAATGACGTTATCATTATTTTAGCCATCTCAAGCTTTGTTTCTTTATCAGCAGTATCCTCAACAACTTTGAATGAGAGTAATACATTCTGAATATCAACTAAGCTATCGTGATAGCCTTTCAATTGTTGTGTTGTTTTACTATAGAGCCAGAAGAATACACCAGAGATAAACTCTACAATCACGCCAGATCCCGCAGATATATAAGCAACAGAATCTGCATTAGTACATATTATGGCTTCCGCTATGGCATTTAATGCATTTTCCAAAGATTAACTCCTTTCTAAAACTAACGCCCGCCTAAGGGGCTGACAACGCATTACCACTAAACTCAAACACAATAACTGTAACCACCGCGGCTCATTGGGACTGGAAACGCCACGCGTTGACAGTCCCTCTTGAGGCGTTTGTTATATGAATTTAATCTTTCGTCACGTTAACTTCTCGCAACCAAAACTTAGGGTTATGCGAGCCATCATGAGTTTTGCCTTTTGAGATCATTATTCGGCACAGTGCTAACGCAGTAATAGGAATTAACACATGAAAAACAAACCCAACTGAACAATTTTCTTTGTATGTCGATAGTGAAAAGATCACTAACACACACCAGATAAACAACGTAAAGACAGCAACCCATTGGTTAATTTTAGAAACAGAGTATCGTTGAGGGCCTGTTATATATTTTTTACAGAACTCACTTTCAGGCGGTCGTTCCAAAAAGGATTTGTATAATGGCCCTGTAACGCTATCTTCTAGAAGATCTAGATGATTTTCCCAGTTTTCCTGCCAATACTTGCTACCTTTATTCGCAGAAAACCAAGCGAAAGTAAAAACAAAACCAGTTGAAGCAATTATTGTTAGGAACAGCGACTGACCACCACCTTTAAAATCTCCTGAAGCTACGGCAAAGAAGCCGGCAAAGGCAACCGCTATCAATGCCCAAAAATACGTCGCTCTTTTCCAGTAAAGCTCGATTTCAAACTTTCGTATATCTGAAGCTTGAGCAAATGCCGACTGTAATAAAATAGAGTGCGATTTATCTGTCTCAAATTTCTTTATGTATTCTTCTTTATCGTACTGTTTACTCATATGTTTCCTATTCATATAACGCCCGCCTAAGGGGCTGACAACGCATACCACTAAACTCAAACACAACAACTGCAACCACCGCGGCTCATTGGGACTGGAAACGCCGCGCGTTGACAGTCCCTCTTGAGGCGCTTGTTAGTTTGCGTGCCAAAGTGACACAAAGATTGCTTGTTGAACACTTTAACGCCATAATGCCCATGTGACAGTTTGACACAACAGGAGATAAAACTATGGCAACGACTTTGCCTCGCATCACCGCTAGAGTTGATGTCGATACTCAAGATTTACTCGCTAAGGCTGCTGCTCTTGCTGGTATGTCTAGTATTAACTCATTTGTTTTGAATGCAGCAATCGAAAAAGCAAAACAAGTCATTGAACGTGAGCAAGCTCTAAAGCTTAGCCAAGCTGATGCCGTATTGCTGATGGAAGCTCTTGATAATCCAGCTGTAGTAAATGCAAAGCTCAAATTGGCATCCGAACGTTATGAGAGCAAAACTCAATGATGAATACGGTACTTCTCGATAAAGATAAGCACGATAGGAACCGTTTCAATTGTGGCACTGAAGCACTCAACAATTACTTAAAAGTAATGGCGAGTCAGCAAGCCAAAAAAGACAACACCAGAACCTTCGTTTTGGAAGATGACAATAACAGTGCTTATATCATCGGCTTTTACACTCTGACTATGACGCCCATTGATTTGAAAGCCTTGCCCGACAAGTTACAAAAGAAGCACCAATCCTCAACCTCTGGAGGGCTCATTGCTCGTTTAGCTGTCGACGATAGATACAAAGGAAAAGGTTTTGGTGAGTGGCTACTCATTGACGCTCTCAGAAAGCTACTCGCAGCCAGTGACAGTGTAGCGTTCCCTGTTGTCATTGTTGATGCCAAAGATGGTGCAAAACATTTCTATGAGCGCTATGGGTTTCAAGCGTTTCAAGATGCCGAAAACAAACTCTTCATCACCATTGCTGATATCAGAGCAAGCTTAGGCTAGTTATCCACTACCTTTAGCAAACTAACGCCCGCCTAAGGGGCTGGCAAC
>NZ_JHXR01000049.1 GCF_000621645.1 Vibrio cholerae ATCC 14035
TTTAAATGATTTTTATAGTTTTGTTCTATGTTCTACGGCATGTCATCGAAGAGCGCGATGGACAAGCATTCTGGCGGTGTAGCAGGTTACCGTGCCGCCGAAGGAAAAACCGTACTATTGCCATACCGTGGCAGCGTACACGGCACCATTCAAGACATCCTCGGCGGTGTGCGCTCAACCTGTACCTACGTAGGCGCGGCGGAGCTTCGAGAGCTGACTAAGCGTACAACTTTTATCCGAGTTCAAGAGCAAGAGAACAACGTCTACGGGCGTGAGTAAGCGCATAGATTCTCTTACATTAACGAAAAGAGCCGCTTTGAGCGGCTCTTTTTATCCTGTGAGTGGCTGCGAATCTTCTACGCAGTCGCTTGCTTTCGTGGCCTTGGGGTAACATTCACAAAACCTAGGTTTTTGCTGCCGTCTGCTAAATTACTAATGGATATGTATTAAACTCCAAGTACTGTGTTAATATACAGTTCATTCGAATTGGGCTAGAACTCAATGTTTGCTTTAGTTTGTTAAAAACAAGGTAAATATTGGGAGGTAAGCTATTTTAATATGTCACTATGTTATGCCATGAGGTAGTATGGTGATACAGTTAATTGATAACTTTGACAGTATGGGCTTTCAATTTGTTCTCTCCTTCTAAACCAATAATATTTTCTTTCTTCGCTGGTAGCGGCTTTCTAGACTTAGGTTTTGAAACATCAGGCTTTGATGTTCGTTTTGTCAATGAGTTTCATAAACCATTCCTGGACGCTTACAAATATTCAAGAGAACATATGGGCTTACCTAAGCCGAAATACGGTCATTACTTGGGCAGTATCGATGACTTTGTGACTGGTGAAAAAAAACAATTACTTTATGATCTTGTACAAGAAGCCAAGTCTGAAGCGTTAACTGGTTTCATCGGCGGTCCTCCTTGTCCTGACTTCTCTGTGGCGGGTAAGAACAAAGGTTCAGATGGTGAGAATGGTATTCTCACTCGTGTCTATATTGATGCTATCGTTCAGAATCAACCTGATTTTTTCCTTTTCGAAAATGTTAAAGGCTTGTGGAAGACTGGTAAGCACAGAGCTTTTTATGATGCTATGAAAGCACATCTTGAAGATGCAGGTTATGTGCTTACAGACCGATTAACAAATAGTATCGAATTTGGTGTACCGCAAGATCGAGACCGTATTTTGATGTTCGGTATCCATAGAAAGCATGTGGGTGATAAGCTTACCAGCATAGAACTTGCCAGAGATTTCGATTGGGAGCGAGAAGTAAAATTTGATAAAACGAAAGTCCTAGATAAATCGATTTGGCCTGAACTTGCAACTTACAAAGAGAATTCAATTCGAAAGCTTCCAAAGCATTTAGATAACTATCGTGAGTTGACAGTAGAGCATTGGTTTCAAAAGAATGATGTGAACCAGCATCTTAATGCTAAGCATCATTTTAGGCCGTATTCGGATAAGTTCAAAACAATCCAAGAAGGTGATGATAAGAAAAAGTCATTCAAGCGTTTGCATAGATACCGTTTTTCTCCAACTGCTGCTTACGGGAATAATGAAGTGCATTTGCATCCGTACAAACCTCGCAGATTAAGTGCAGCAGAAGCGCTTGCTATTCAGTCTCTACCGAAAGAGTTCCACTTACCTCCAACTATGACTCTTTCAGATATGTTTAAGACTATAGGAAATGGCGTGCCATTTCTCGCCTCAAAATGCATTGCTCAGACGATTCATAATTATCTAGAAAGTTTGTAAAAAGGGAGTCATTTGACTCCCTTTTTACATGCTTCACAGCGTAGTCGCTTGTTTCTCTACACTTCCAATTAAGCCGTGCTAATATAGCGTTAATAAACAATACTTTGTTAGTCGGCGCATGTTATGAAACTTGAAGAAGTTTTAGGTTATCTAGAACAGATGGTTGGTTTGAAACTTCAACCCATAAATGAATCAAATGAATCACTTGTTATCCTTGAAGTTGACCGAGAGAACAGCCGTTATACGGTAGATAAGACCCAAACCACACGAAAACGTACTCGTCCTTTCGTTGAGCTACAAAAGATATTAAGCGCATTAAACCAGAAAGGTTTTACTAGTGTAGATCAGGCTCTAGGGGGCGCTGGCTCGAGTCGTCATCAGCCAGAAACTATTTTTGCCAACCTCCCATGTATTGAACATTTTAAGTATGAAAAAAAGAAACACCTTTACTTAAGAGATTCTAATACACATGAGCTTGGAACTATTAAAGAGCTAACAGCATCTGAAACTCGAGAAATTAAGAGAAAAATTGATCGATATCGTGATTTCGACGTCTCCCAATTTTATGAACTGCACAGAGAACAAACTATACAACTTAAACACAAACTAGATAGTATTTTTACGAAATATCCTGGTGAGAGTGATGTAGATGCAGTTAAAGACATTATAGAAAAAATCCAAGAACTAGAAGTTCGACTTTCTGAAGCCATAGTAAGTATTGAGCAAAATGAAGGACAATCCTTTTCTAAAAGTATTGATGATGATTCGATCCCATTTGGTGGTGAAGAATCAGGTGATGATAACAATGATGAGCGAGAAACGATTGACACTGATGTTACGATCGTAAAGGGGCTTACCCCAACAAGAATTACCCAAGTTAGTCCTACAGTATCACTTCTATACGACCGTGTTTTACACAATGAAATAGATTTAACACCTGAATATCAACGCAAAGATCGTATTTGGCCTATAAAAGATAGAGCCCGTCTAATTGAGTCTATTTTGCTTGGTCTACCGTTACCTGTATTCTATTTTGCAGAAAGAGCTAATAAAGATGCAGAGTCTGAAGTAGATTTTGATTGGGTGGTTATTGACGGCTTACAGCGTACAACTACTTTAGTAGATTTCGTTCAAGGTAAATTTGCTCTTAAAGATTTAAATCAGTTACCGAAGTATGACAACTGTTATTTCAAAGATTTACCGAGGAAAGAACAACGAAAAATTCGAGAATATCAAATTCATGGTCATTTGATTCAAGTATCGAATGATAGCGAAGAAATGATTCGTGAGTTATTTCATCGTATCAATACCTATGGGAAAAACTTGAGTTATCAGGAAATACGTTCAGCATTGTATCCAGGTTCGACTAATCGATTCTGTAAATATTTCTCTTCTGAAAATATTTTCTTAGATAGTATTCCAGCTAAAGTTAGCGATGAGAGAATGCTAGATGTTGAGTATGTTTTAAGGGCTGTTGCTTACCTCGTATTAGGATTTGAAAAATATTTTTATAAAACTAATGATGACTTCTTGTGTCATACAATGAAAGTTCTTAACGCATTTCATTATGATAAAGATAAGGGTGTTTCTTCGTCAGATAGAATATTTCAGATAATTGACTATAAATTAAAAGAGTCACTCAAAACGATATCTGTGATATTTGAAGACGATGCATTTAAAAAAGAACCTAAAGGTAAGTTGAATAAGATATTATTTGAGTTGTTAGTTTCTATATTTGCCATGATGTCTGATGAACAGCGGGAAATAATGGTAATTCCTGAGAATGCGGAACTTTTTAAAAAAACCATGTGGGACGCGATATCTGGTGATGAAAAAACGTCTGATTGGGAGTCTGAAATATACAAAGAGCTGGGAAGAGGGTTTGATTATTCTATTACAAACTCTACAGGTAAACGAGTGACGGTTCTATACCGATTTAGAAGTTTGGTTGAATTTATTAATAAAGTGCCTGGCATGATTTTTATGCCGCAAGGAATGTTGGAAAATGAAAATTTAGTCATGGGTAATAAAAATGATTAACGAAGTAACTTTAAGAAATTTTAAATGTTATAAAAACCAATTATTTGAACTTGCTAATTTGACGGTTTTTTGTGGAAATAATTCGTCAGGAAAAAGTACTGTAATTCAATCCTTATTGCTAATCCTACAAAATAACTTCTCTAATAAATTGGAACTTAGAGGAGATTATGTGCAACCAGGAAGTTATAACGATTTGCACAATAGAAATGCTGATGAAGATTCGTTATCAATATTAATCGATACCAGCGTTGGAGCTGTCTCTTGGGGTTATAGTGAAGATGAGTTTTCGAGTCAGAAAAGAAAGGAAGTCGAAGAGGCTCCACTACCTTTATTAGACTTTTCTGACAAAACTGTTCTACACAAGCTTCGAGAGTTATATGAGGATGAATTTATTTACCTTCATGCAGAGCGTTGGGGGCCAAGGAGCAGTTATCCATATTCAACTCGAAGACGCTCACAAAACTGGTTAGGAACAAATGGTGAATATGCACCACAAGTTTTAGAACTGGTGGTTAAAAATATTCAGACAATGCCCAGTGATGATGTACGTATACACCCTAATCTGACTGATGGCTCTGTAGTCGGTATAGCGCAGAACTTATTTGAATGGATGGGGGAAATTTCTCCTGGAGTTTTTATTAAGGCTCAGGCGTTTAAACATGCGGACATTACGACAAATCAATACACTTTTGGTGGTGAGAGCTACAGAGCCGTCAATGTTGGTTTTGGTTTAAGCTATGTTCTACCGATCGTCTTGGCACTTTTGGTTACTAAACCTGGTGGACTAGTTATTATTGAAAATCCGGAAGCCCATCTTCATCCGAGGGGGCAAAGTTATTTGGGCAGGCTAATTGCTCTTGCTGCCGAGGCTGGAGTTCAAGTCGTAGTTGAGACTCATAGTGACCACATTATAAATGGTATTCGATTGATGCCAAGGCTAGGAAAGGTTCAAGATAAAAATCTTCTTTTTTATCAGGTTATTAATGAGGATGTAGGTACAACTACAGTTAAAAAAATAATCGTTAATGCGCAAGGGCAATTTTCAGAATGGCCAGACGGTTTCTTTGACCAGCAAGTATTAGATATGCAAGTGTTAATGACTGGACAGGATAAATGAAAACTATAGTTTCCGTTTCAAATTTCAGTTTAGATTCGTGCAAGTTTAGTAGTTTTATGGAGATAGATACATCGCTTTCCAAGTTAAAAAATGTCCTATCATTATTTAATCAAGAGAGCGTAGAGTATTACGCAGGTAATGACATTTTAGAGCATAAAGGATTTGGGCTATCGTTTATTGAACAGGCTAATAATTTCTCTTATGCTGGTGATAAAGGTGTACAAGCATATCTATATAGTAAGTTATTTCAATCATACTTAAATGGTTTTACTCTTACTTTTTCTACAGATGAATTAATGGAGAGAGCAAATAGATTTGTGCTAGAGGAATGCAATGAAAGCTATATCTTATACGCTCCTTGTTTAAATGTTTACAGAGTCAATGTTATTAATAGTGTTGATGACTTTTATTCTCACTATGAGAATTTATTAAGTAAATACCCAGTCGATGAGCATAGTTATTACAATCGAGCTAAAAGTCATTTTAAAAAAATCACTTTTCATTCTGATTGTGGTGATACCCTAAAGTGTATCGGTGATGGCGGTATAAAAAACTTTTCAATTGCAATAACGAAGTGCTTAAAAGCCCTAAATGAATATCAAGCACAAATGAAAATCCCTGAGGATTTAACTATATTAGGTGGTTTGGCTGGGTGTGACTGTACGACACAGGGTAAGAATGGGAAAGATGATATGAAGTTTATTTTCCCTGAAATTTCAACAAAAAATGAAGTTAATTGTGAATATCATTTAAAACCTTACAGTAGTAATGATCCAAAAGATAATAAATATTACCAAAAGCGTATTTATTTTACTTTTGCCAATGTTGGTGGGTGTATCAAGACTTTTGTTGCTAGCATTGGACCTCATTTATAAATATAAAAATCCGCCTTCTTAGAAGGCGGTTTTAATATAAGCCCCCTAAAAGGGGGCCACGACGCTGTTAGTCTCTCAATAACTCTAACTGCTGCTCTTGCTCAAGCTCTTTTTTGTCTTGATGCCGTACATACCGTCTAATGATTTCTTCATTTACACCTACCGTATCCACAAAATAGCCTCGCGCCCAAAAATGATTTCCCCATAACTTTTTCCTGATATGTGGAAACTTGTTGAATAGCCTAATTGCACTCCTACCCTTTAAAACTCCCATCAACGTCGAAATCGATACTTTGGGCGGAATTATCGCAACTAAGTGGACATGATCTGGCTGAACATTGAGTT
>NZ_JHXR01000050.1 GCF_000621645.1 Vibrio cholerae ATCC 14035
CGCGTGGCGTTTCCAGTCCCATTGAGCCGCGGTGGTTACGGTTGGTGTGTTTGAGTTTTGTGTTATGCGTTGTCAGCCCCTTAGGCGGGCGTTAGCCGTTTGAAAACTTGCTATGCTCAGAGTGATAGAATAGTATCACTTCAGTGTTTCTTTGGAGCAGCTCAAATGAAAGTAGAACTTGTGACGTCACTAAAACGTCAGGCCACTAAGATCCTTGCCGATCTTCATGATACGAAAGAGCCAGTATTGATAACTGAGCACGGAAAACCGTCAGCTTACCTTATTGATGTAGACGACTATGAATTTATGCAAAATCGTTTAGCGATCCTGGAAGGTATTGCTCGTGGAGAGCGAGCTCTAGCGGATGGCAAAGTGGTCAGCCATCAAGATGCTAAGGACAGAATGTCAAAATGGCTGAAATAATTTGGACGGAGCCGGCTCTATCCGACCTGAATGATATTGCTGAATACATCGCGCTTGAAAATGTCGTGGCTGCTAAACAACTCGTGCAAACCGTTTTTACAAAAGTTGAACGTTTGGCCGATTTTCCAGAGTCTGGGCGCGTCCCTTTAGAACTAGAACACCTCAATTATCGTGAAGTCGTTGTAAATCCGTGTCGTGTTTTCTATAAGTATGATGATGCAAAGGTTCGTATTCTTTTTGTTATGCGTGCGGAGCGAGATTTGCGTCGGTTAATGCTTACGAAACAGTAGGTTTGGAAAAAAACGGCTAACAAACGCCTCAAGAGGGACTGTCAACGCGCGGCGTTTCCAGTCCCAATGAGCCGCGGTGGTTTCGGTTGTTGTGTTTGAGTTTAGTGTTATGCGTTGTCAGCCCCTTAGGCGGGCGTTAGTGTGATTAAGAGGAAAAACATTTGAATATACCTCATGAAACGCAGTTTTTCGGTAATTTGGTGGATTTGGATTGTTATGTACAAGACTTATTATTGATACTTGAGAAAACAGAAAGTATTGAGCTTGGTAGTAATTCTGACGGTCTTACTTGTGACTGTTTTCCTGACGTTACCCGAAAAAGCCATATTGTTACTGTGCTAATTGTTCTCGAACGGGAATTCTCTGCATTTTGTAATCAGCTCAAGCTAGCAACCGATCAGCCACTAAAGTGGAATGATCTAAAAGGTAGTGCTATTGAAAGATTTATTAAGTATTGCTCGTCAGTTTGTGGTGTTACCGCACCAGAAAATCCGTCAAATCTCCAAGATGTTAAAGGGTTAATCGAACTACGAAATTGTATCGTTCACAATGACTCTTGCATTGAGGGGTTTTCTAAAGCTACTGCAATAAAACAATTAGCTTCCCGATACGACGGTATCGACATCAATGAAGGTTATATAACTCTTAGTCATGATGCTTGTATCAGGCTTACGGTTGTTGCTTTCAACTTTTTAGAAAGCTGGTATCACTCAGTATTAAATCATTTAACTCCATCACACTAACAAACGGTTCAAGAGGGACAGCCAACGCGTGGCATTTTCACTATGCGTTGGTTTTTGTGGTTACGGTGTTATGCGGAAGCTTGGTAGTGGCGTTGGCTGCCCCTTAACCGGGCGTTATGCTTAATCCATAAAAATCAGTAGGTTGTGGTTGTCGACTCCTTTGGTATTTCGTTCATGTTTTTTCGGCAATTCAATATTGTTTTTCGCTGCCTAATGAAGCGGCAATGTATCTGGCGCTGTAAATTCTGAGTGATTGCCTCATTGGGCTTTTGAGTCCACGCGAGGTGAGTTTTGCTCTCTCAAGTCGCTTTGAGCAGTTTGGTGCCTTTACTTATAGGCTTAAAGTTTGTCGGCAATTGAGCATTGTTTTGCGCTGCCTAATGAAACGGCAATGTGTCTGTCGCTGTAAATTTCAGTGTTATTACCTCATTGAGTTGTTGTGCCAATGTGTGGTGAGTGAGTTTGTCGGAGAGGGTTTCAACATTAGCTGAGTTGATAGATGAAACTCTGCTTTGGTCAGTTCATAGGTAAAATTTGAGTCAGTTCTAACTCAAGGAAATTCGAAGTTTGGTTAATGATTTCAGTGGGTTACTCTTGAGTTGGTTCAAATGTAAAGTGTTGAAGCTTAAGCATAACAAACGCCTCAAGAGGGACTGTCAACGCGTGGCGTTTCCAGTCCCAATGAGCCGCGCTGGTTTCGGTTGTTGTGGTTGAGTTTAGTGTTATGCGTTGTCAGCCCTTTAGGCGGGCGTTATGTGAATTTGGTAATTCCTACCCAAAATGGAAATTGTAGAAAAGGAAAAAGAGTGAATAAAATAAGGAAAGAGCCTTTGTTGGCAGAGGTTGAACGTCGACTAGCGAAGCCTATTTTTGGTGAGCGTAATAAAAATTGTGTTGTTGTACGGCTAAATGATGACCTGACAGAAAAAAATAGTATTCAAGAAAGCACATTTAAGCTGAGAGCTCATGGTTTTAAAGCCAGTATTAGTAATGCTAGAGATTCTTCTTTTGTGGTATTAACGAATGCCAAAGGTGTTGCTTTAATAGGGAGCATTGTTGATGTTGAGCCACATGAAGAGCTTGAAGGACGAATTAATATCTATTTCAGGGATCCTTGCCATATTGATTCCGATGAGTTGGCTAAATTCGTAACTTGGAACAATAGCAACCCAGTTCGCACAATACGTCTGTAAAAATTCACATAACAAACGCCTCAAGAGGGACTGTCAACGCGTGGCGTTTCCAGTCCCATTGAGCCGCGGTGGTTACGGTTGTTGTGATTGAGTTTAGTGGTATGCGTTGCCAGCCCCTTAGGCGGGCGTTATATGCTAGTGAGGCAAAATGGATAGTTTGAACTCATTTCGTAATGTGACAGAAAGAGACATTGATCTCCTATTGATTGAAGAGTTACAAGTATCACCTAGCTTTGCAAATTGGTTTGTTTACAAAGCTCTGGGAGAGGCTACCACTGTAAAATCACTCGGAGTGTGGCATTCAGTTTCTGACGCTACTTTGGGGGAGTCAGATCTTATTTTTAAATTCCAATCTGACAATGGAGTTGTTGAAGGTCTTTTGATAGAAAATAAAATTGATGCAGACGCTCAACCTGAACAAGGTGAGAGATATCAGCTTCGAGGTCATAAAGGTAAAGAGCAAGGATATTGGGAAGATTTCAGAACATGCATATTAGCTCCTCTGGCCTATCTAGAAAGAAATATAGAGCCATATGACTGTGAAATTGCATATGAAGACATTATTGGCTACTTAAAGTCCAAGAATAGTGCACGTAGTAATTATCGTGCTAATGTCCTGACTTCTGCAGTTGAAAAGCAAAGAAGAGGATATGTTTCATGCGTTTCTATAGCGATGACAGAATATGCCAGAAAGTATTTAGAGTACGTTTCTAAATATCATCCAGAGCTTCGGCCAGAAAAAAGTAAACCAAGAGCAGAAGGGCATACTTGGATTAATTTTTACCCTTTTGGTGTAGAGAAAAAGATGCCGATTGTTCATCAAATTTATGGTGATGCGGTGAAAATTATGTTTTTGGCTCAAGCAGAAAGGTATGAAGAGTTATCACTCATCTTCAACGATTTCAATGCCCATCCATTAGTGGTCAGGCAATCTGGAAAGTCAGTTATTGTCGAGGTCAAAGTCCCAAGCATAGACCCTATTATTGAAACGTTCGAAGCTTCATTTCCAGCAGTCCAAGAGGCTATCAAGGTTGCGCTGGATTTGTATGCTTATTGTGTTGAAAAACGCATATAACAAACGCCTCAAGAGGGACTGTCAACGCGCGGCGTTTCCAGTCCCATTGAGCCGCTGTGGTTGCAGTTGTTTGTTTGAGTTCAGTGTTATGCGTTGCCAGCCCCTTAGGCGGGCGTTATGAGGCTATAGGAAAACAAAGATGAATCACGATGAGTTCAACCAATTTTGTCGTTCCTTTCCTGCTACTACATACGTGGTGCAATGGGGTGGCTCCCATGTTTGGAAAGTGGCGGGAAAAGTGTTTTCTATTGGCAGTATCGGCAAGGATCAGCACCCCGTTTTTACTTTCAAAACATCGGATTTGAACTTTGAGTATCTGAGTGAACACGATGGTTATATTCCCGCCCCTTACTTCGCCAACCGAGGTATGAAGTGGATCCAACAAACGGAGACGTCAGGTGTATTAGACGAAGAGTTGAAGTATTACTTGTCTGAGTCCTACCGTCTTGTTGTGCTCGGGCTTAGTAAAAGGTTACAGAAAGAGTTGGGAATTACGTCAAGAGCAGACGGTGAATCCGCCTCATAACAAACGCCTCAAGAGGGACTGTCAACGCGTGGCGTTTCCAGTCCCATTGAGCCGCGGTGGTTGCAGTTGTTGTGTTTGAGTTTGGTGATAGTGCGTTGCCAGCCCCTTAGGCGGGCGTTATGCTTAATCCATAAAAAATCAGCAGGTTGTGATTGTCGATTCCTTTGGCATTTCGTTCTGGTTTTGTCGGCAATTCAATATTGTTTGTCGCTGTCTAATGAAGCAGCAATGTATCTGGTGCTAAAAATTCAGTGTTATTGCCTCATTGCAATATTGAGTCTGCGCGGGGTGAATGTTGCTGGCTCAAGTCGTTTTGAGCCGTTTGGTGCCTTTACTTACAGGCTGAAAGTCAGTCGGCAATTGAGCATTGTTTTTCGCTGCCTAATGAAACGGCAATGTGTCTGTCGCTGTAAATTTCAGTGTTATTGCCTCATTGAGTTGTCGCGCCCATGCGTGGTGAGTTGGTTTATCGGAGAGGGTCTCCACATTGGCCTAGTTGCTAAATGAAAGCCTGCATTGGTCAGTTCATAGGTAAAAATTGAGCCAGTTCTAATTCAAGGAAACTCGGAGTTTGGCCAATGATTTCAGTTGGTTATCATTGATTTGATTAAATGTAAAGTGTTGAAGCTTAAGCATAACAAACGCCTCAAGAGGGACTGTCAACGCGTAGCGTTTCCAGTCCCATTGAGCCGCGGTGGTTACGGTTGTTGTGGTTGAGTTTAGTGTTATGCGTTGCCAGCCCCTTAGGCGGGCGTTAGGTGAATGGTCAGTGGATTGAACAAGGACAGTTTTATGAAATGGTTTTTAGCTTTTTGGCTCGTTCTCACAAGCTGTTTTTCGGTTAGCTTGTATGCCAATGACGCCGTTTTACAACAAGCTTATCAATCGCAGCAAAGTGACTTGCAAGTTCAAGGACTTGGACAAGTAGTAAAAGTGTTGCCCGACGACAATGATGGTTCGAGGCATCAAAAATTCATCTTAAAGCTCAATAGCGGACAAACATTGCTGGTTGCACATAACATCGACTTAGCACCAAGAATTCCGAACTTGAAAGTTGGCGATAGTGTTGAGTTTTATGGTGAATACGAATGGAACAAAAAGGGTGGGGTTCTTCACTGGACTCATAAAGATCCTCAAAATCGTCATGCTCATGGTTGGTTAAAACACAATGAGCAGGTGTACGAGTAAATTCACCTAACAAACGCCTCAAGCGGGACTGTCAACGCGCGGCGTTTCCAGTCCCATTGAGCCGCGGTGGTTTCGGTTGTTGTGTTTGAGTTTAGTGGTAATGCGTTGCCAGCCCCTTAGGCGGGCGTTATGTGTTTTTCTGGAAAACTTTCATAGCTCTGCGCTTATAATTCAGACGTGAGGTGCACTATGTCTGAAAATCAAAACGTTAAAAGAGCTGAACCGATTGAAACGTGTTCATATAAGAGTCCTTGTGTTCGTCATTGTTGTTTAGATGACAAAGACATCTGCATAGGTTGTGGCAGGACTATTGACGAGATATGTCGTTGGAGTAGTGCAACAAATAGCGAAAAACAAGAAATATTAATCAATTGCTTAGCTAGAGTTCAGGGCCGAAATATATCGACATGAAGCATCTTAGTCTTGTGTATATGATAGTTTTTTATCGAATGCTGTTTGGCATAAATGCCTTTCGCTACCCCTTTAAATGGAAGGGTGGGCATCAGAAACACACACATAACAAACGCCTCAAGAGGGACTGTCAACGCGCGGCGTTTCCAGTCCCA
>NZ_JHXR01000051.1 GCF_000621645.1 Vibrio cholerae ATCC 14035
CGCGTTGACAGTCCCTCTTGAGGCGTTTGTTAGCTTCGTAGCCTATTGTTTAACAATGGCTTTTAACACATTTGTTTGAAAGGCATTTTACGCAAAAGAATCAAGCAAGCACACGTCCAACGCCAAAAGCTGTGACGTTGGCTACCAAAACTTAAAACGATCAAGGTTAAGTTGGCCACGGTTAAGAGTCCGCGACAAAGAAAGCAAGATCACAGCGATGATGCAGCATTTTGTGAAATCAAACTTTCCGAGCGGAACATCCAACAACGTTGAAGCATCGAGGCTTACTAGTTTTCAGCGACTTTGCACCCACTGAACTTTCAACACGTTCGACCAAATCAGCATCAAGAAAAGCTCAAAAGCCAAATTGTGCAATTTGAACGCTAAAATCTGAATTTTTAGGACAATTAAACCCAGATTTTGATGATTTTTGCTTTAAGAAGCTAACGCCCGCCTAAGGGGCTGGCAACGCATAACACTAAACTCAAACGCAACAACTTTAACCACCCCGGCTCAATGGGACTGGAAACGCTACGCGTTGACAGTCCCTCTTGAGGCGTTTGTTATGCGGTTAATAGCTTAGACATATACAGCTCATTAACATACTCACCATCGACAACCAGAGAATGGCGCTTTAAACCCTCAACTTCAAAACCACATGACTCATAGAGCCTTTTAGCTCTCTCATTGTGCTGCATTACGGTCAACTCTAGCCGGCTATATCCATGAGAAATCGCCCAGCCTTCAAGCTTGTTTACTAATTCTTTTCCAAATCCTTGGCCTTTAACAGCTTGGAGAAGGCCAATGACCAAAGACATGCAGTGTTTATTGCGATTGGCTGTATTACCTACACCGACAATGAAACCAAAAGCCTTTTCATCATTGGTCAGTAAATACATCACCTTATTAGATGAATCATTGAATGAGTGAATAATTTGGATTTGCTGCTCCAGTGTGGTTGTCCTTTCTTCTGGTTCAAGCAGCATAAATTTAGACTCTCGATCTAATTGGTACATTAATGACAATACTGACTCTGCATCTTCGACTGTTACTTTTCTAATAATCACTTTTTCATCCATGCTCAAATAACTGCATAACGCCCGCCTAAGGGGCTGACAACGCATAACGACCAAACTCAAACACAACAGCCGTAACCACCGCAGCTCATTGGGACTGGAAACGCCACGCGTTGGCAGTCCCTTTGAGGCGTTTGTTAGCTTCGTAGCCTATTGTTTAACAATGGCTTTCTAACACTTTTGCTTGAAATGCATTTTATGCAAAAGCATCTCTCAAACACACGTCCAACGCCAAAAGCTGTGAAGTTGGCTGCCAAAACTCAAAACGCTCAAGGTTAAGTTGGCCACGGTTAAGAGTCCGCGACAAAGAAAGCAAGATCACAGCGATGATGCAGCCTTTTGTGAAACCAAACTTGCCGTGTGGAACATCCAACAACCTTGAAGCATCGAGGCTTGTGGGTTTTCAGCGGCTTTGAACCTGCTGAACTTTCAACACTTTCTACCAAATCGGCATCAGAAAAACTCGAAAGCCAAGTTGTGAAACTTGAATGCTAAAAGCTGAGTTTTCAAAGTAATTAAACCCAGATTTTGATAATTTTCGCTTTAAGAAGCTAACGCCCGCCTAAGGGGCTGGCAACGCATACCACTAAACTCAAACACAACAACCGAAACCACCGCGGTTCAATGGGACTGGAAACGCCACGCGTTGACAGTCCCTCTTGAGGCGTTTGTTAGATTTTCTTTCGCACTAACTCAAAATCATTATCAGACAAGTTGAACTGAAACAGTTGAAAATCTATATGTTTGGAATCCCAATGGTGGATTTTTGCAATACTGTTCTGAATAAACTCATCCTCACATTTTGCGCCGAATATTATGCTTTTGACAGCATCGAATGGGATGTGAAATAAATGTATGTTTCCATTTACTACTTCAGTTGAAGTCTCAAGAGGTAGCTCCATTCGATACTCTTGTTCGTATTCCCAATCACTTCCTTTCGTTAGAAAGACCTCAGACATCGCCTTTTGCCAAAATAATATTGTTTTCCTACGCTTTGTATATGTGACTTTTAATGGAGTACCTGCATAGTCAAGCACACCACCAGTTTTCTTATTGGGAATAACTTGATTGAAAAATTTGTGCGAGGTATCGAATTCTATCACATACCCTTTATGGCTATTTCCATAGTGTGACCACATCAAAAGACTATCTTCTTTTGCTGATAAACAAAGTATTCCATAAGATTGGTCAATTATATCTCGATATTGTCCATTCGCGACACTTAGACCAAAAGCATCAATTTCATCTGTTACTTTTTTCACGCGTTTATGGTTACTAGTCAGAAGAAGCCTAATCGCAAATACCTTTATAGACATCGGGATTAATTTTATATACCAAGGTTCATTTTGGGGAATTTCCTTTACCAAAACTTCAATATTGTCGAGGATATATTGTTTGGTATTTTCTCCCATAAAGTCGACATAGCGGGGTAAAAGCTCGAATGGATCATTGAACTGTCCAGGCTGAGTAAACCTTAACATTCCATTCTCAAAAAACTGTGGCAACTCATTCGAAATATATTTGTACATCCTTACTTTCCCGAAAAATCTAACGCCCGCCTAAGGGGCTGGCAACGCATTATCACTAAACTCAAACACAACAACCATAACCACCGCGGCTCAATGGGACTGGAAACGCCACGCGTTGGCAGTCCCTTTGAGGCGTTTGTTATAGCGGTGCTTTTAGTTGCCCGTGGACATATGATGTGTTGCACATAGCTTATTGCCTGCAGGATCTCGTAAATAAGCTAAATACATTTTTCTTTGTCCACTCGTTCTGATACCCGGAGGATCTTCACAAGCAACTCCACCATTTGCTAAACCGGCTGCATGCCATGCTTCTACTAACTCTGGGCTACTAACTTTGAAGCCAATTGTCATCCCATTACCATGCGTCGCAGGTTCACCATTTACTGGTTTAGTAATACCAAGCACACCGTCTTGGTTTATGTAGAGACAGCGGCCTTTAGCGTCAATAACACCCGCCGGATAACCTAACACCGACAATATGGCATCATAGAAAACCTTTGACTTTTCAATATCATTTGAGCCGATCATGATGTGACTAAACATACTTGTTCCTTTTGTTGAGCAAAGTCGGAATTTACTCTGAGGCATCGATTGAGCAATGTCTAGGTTGAAATGTGAGATAAGCTATAACGCCCGCCTAAGGGGCTGACAACGCATTACACGAAACTCAAACACAACAACCGAAACCACCGCGGCTCAATGGGACTGGAAACGCCGCGCGTTGACAGTCCCTCTTGAGGCGTTTGTTATGTTTATTTAGCCTAAGATTTCAAACAGTTAAATGCTTCAGCGACTGTTTCAAACTGAATTTTCGCCAAACAGACTTCCGCTAAACAAAACTCATGACGTTGAATCAATCTAGACGCTTCCTCTGCTGAAATCTGGGTTGAATTTCCAATCAAGCTAACTGCTGAATCATTTGAAACTATTGAATAGACAAAACCTTCAGAATCAATGACTCGATCGCTCGGACTAACGATCAGATCCACACATTCGCAATTCAAATCAGCCTCTGAGCCCAAATAAACAAGCTCATCGTCACCATCTAATTTCAGAATACAAGGCCAATTGACCATGAACTTCTCCGATAAACATAACGCCCGCCTAAGGGGCTGACAACGCATAACACCAAACTCAAACACAACAACCGTAACCACCGCGGCTCAATGGGACTGGAAACGCTACGCGTTGACAGTCCCTCTTGAGGCGTTTGTTATGCTTAAGCTTCAACACTTTACATTTGAACCAAATCAAGAGTAACCCAATGAAATCATTGGCCAAATTCCGAGTTTCCTTGAATTAGAACTGGCTAAAATTTCACCTATGAACTGACCAATGCAGGCTTTCATTTAGCAACTAGGCCAATGTGGAAACCCTCTCCGACAAACTCACTCGCCACGCATGGGCGCGACAACTCAATGAGGCAATAACACTGAAATTTACAGCGACAGACACATTGCTGTTTCATTAGGCAGCGCAAAACAATATTCAATTGCCGACAGACTTTAAGCCTGTAAGTAAAGGCACCAGACTGCTCAAAGCGACTTGAGCCAACAAGACTAACCTCGCGCAGACTCAAAAACCTAGTGAAGCAACAACTCAGAATTTACAGCGCCAGACACATTGCAGCTTCATTAGGCAGCGACAAACAATATTGAATTGCCGACAAAACCTGAACGAAATCCCAAAGGAATCGACATTCACAACCTGCTGATTTTTATGGATTAAGCATAACGCCCGCCTAAGGGGCTGGCAACGCATAACAACTAAACTCAAACACAACAACTGCAACCACCGCGGCTCAATGGGACTGGAAACGCCGCGCGTTGACAGTCCCTCTTGAGGCGTTTGTTAGGTGCGGGACCATAAACTCAAAAGCTCGCCAAAATTGACGAGCCTCTGTGCTAGATTCTGCTTTTCAGTTCAGTATAAATATTATCTAGAATATGAAATTCATCTTCCGTCCAACAACGCGCTATTGATACCCAGTAATCACCCGTTTCATCTGTACCTTTAAACTCTACTTTCAACTCATACTTTCTCATCGAAACCAAAGCCAAAATCAGAGCAATTAGGAGCGCAAAAAAACCAAACTCAGGTACAAAAGCCCAAGTCGCTGCTGACAGTAAAATGGCGTATGTTGTCACTTTAACCACGTTATCTTTGAAGCCAAGACGCTTCAGTTCAATACTCTTGATTTTACTTAAGTGATAACTCTCTTTTTTCACTTTCAGCTCAGATGCTGTTACTTGAAAATCATTAGCCGTGTAGGGTTTACGAAACCGAATAGCATTTACTAGCAACTGTACTTTCTCGTTACTTTTTTCCACCTTTATTCTCCATGTTATTAAAGGTTAGCAAAAACTAATGTAATCATGGTGTTAAAGGTTATTTTCAAAACGACTTATACATAATCAGGGAGAATGCATCAACAAAAATAAAGCCAAACTGTGAATGCAACACACCTAACGCCCGCAAGGGGCTGGCAACGCATTAACACTAAACTCAAACACAACAACTGCAACCACCGCGGCTCAATGGGACTGGAAACGCC
>NZ_JHXR01000052.1 GCF_000621645.1 Vibrio cholerae ATCC 14035
GACATCTACGCAGCGTGGGATGCAAAACAAGCAGGCGCAAGCAAAGAAGCCGCTTGGAATGAGAAATTCGCCGCTTACGCGAAAGCTTACCCAGCCGAAGCTGCTGAATACAAACGCCGCGTAGCGGGCGAGCTGCCAGCGAATTGGGAAGCCGCAACCAGCGAGATTATCGCTAACCTGCAAGCTAACCCTGCCAACATCGCATCGCGTAAAGCATCACAAAATGCGCTGGAAGCGTTCGGCAAACTGCTGCCAGAATTTATGGGTGGTTCTGCTGACTTGGCGCCTTCTAACCTCACCATGTGGTCTGGCTCTAAGTCACTGACAGCAGAAGATGCGTCAGGCAACTACATCCACTACGGTGTGCGTGAGTTTGGTATGACGGCCATCATCAACGGTATCGCGCTGCACGGCGGTTTTGTCCCTTACGGTGCAACCTTCCTGATGTTTATGGAATACGCGCGTAACGCGATGCGTATGGCAGCACTGATGAAAGTGCAAAATATCCAAGTGTACACGCATGACTCTATCGGTCTGGGTGAAGATGGCCCAACTCACCAACCAGTTGAGCAAATCGCTTCTCTGCGTATGACACCAAACATGAGCACATGGCGCCCATGTGACCAAGTGGAATCGGCAGTGGCTTGGAAACTGGCCATCGAGCGTAAAGATGCGCCATCTGCGCTGATTTTCTCGCGTCAAAACCTTGCGCAGCAACCACGCAGCGCAGAGCAAGTCGCGAACATCGCTAAAGGCGGTTACATCCTGAAAGATTGTGCAGGCCAACCTGAGCTAATTCTGATTGCAACAGGCTCTGAAGTGGAACTGGCGGTTGCCGCTTACGAGCAACTGAGCGCCGAAGGCAAAGCGGTTCGCGTGGTCTCTATGCCATCGACCGACGCATTTGATAAGCAAGATGCCGCTTACCGCGAAGCCGTTCTGCCAGCGGCAGTCACCAAGCGTATCGCGATTGAAGCGGGTATTGCAGACTTCTGGTACAAGTACGTCGGCTTTGGCGGTCGCATCATCGGTATGACCAGCTTCGGCGAATCAGCACCAGCCGGTGAGCTGTTCAAACTGTTTGGTTTCACGACTGAAAACGTAGTGAAACAAGCCAAAGAACTGCTGGCGTAATTAAAAGCGATTCTTTGTGAAGCAAAGAAAAATCGACGATAAAAAATCCCGCTGCGGCGGGATTTTTGTTTTATGGCACGAGACTTAAACGATTCGATTAGTAAGAGATTTCAAATCCGAGCGTAATGGTTCGCCCCGGATCAGGCATGCTGACCACAGATCCCGGACGCACTTGATAACGATCGGTCACGTTGTTGATCGCAAAGAACAGCTGGGTGTTGGCATTCAACTCGTATTGTGAATAGAGATCAATCGTGTAATCGGACGGAATTTCAAGGATCGGATTGGCCGCCGTGCCCGCCAACCAATCACTAGGATTTGATTTGCCCGAGTGATAAGAGACTTTCACCCCAGAATCGAGCGTATCGTGGAAGAATTTCGTGCCCACATTCAGGTACAAATTCCGTTTTGGCGGAATACGTGTTGGGGTTAATCCCCATGCAAATCCGAGCGAATTACAGGTATCACTCTCCGCGTATTGCGCTTGTTGAACGGAACAAATCTTTGTCTCGCTGTACAAGGTCGCAGCAAAGTGGGTGTACAACCAAGCATATTGGTAATGAGCACCTAACTCCCAACCAGAGAGTTGCAACTTATCATAATTGGTGAAGGTAAAGTTGGCCTGCCATTCAGACATACCCGGGGTTTTCGCCAATCGTCCACCTGAAATGAAGTCTTTAATACTGTTGCGAAAATAGGACACCGACAGATTCAAACGATCATTCTGCAGCACACTGTTCGACGCCATAAATTGCACGCCAACCTCATTGTTCCACGCTTGTTCCGGTTTGATCGGGTTGTATGGGTTATAGCTGAACACCTCATTTGATAGCGTTGTTTCATACAAGCTCGGCATACGATAAGTGCGTGAGGATTTCAAAAACAGCTGAGTGCTAGGTGTTAAGGCGTAGGTGAACTCACTGAGCAGATCGAGCTTCTCCTTATAGTCTAACTGCTGCTTGGTTTGATAATCGGTTGACTTGGCATTGTGCAGATTGAGGCCAAGCTGAACTCTCAACGGCGAGTAATCGATATCCGCATTTGCAAACAGGTTCTGCGCCGTGCGTTTTCCGTGGCGAGAAGTCACCGTCTTGGTAAAGCGGGTTTGCCCATCTTCTTCGGGAGATAAACGCTCATTCTGCTGAGCCAAACCATAATTCAGCCTGACTGGCCACTGAGTCAGTAAGGTTTCATTGGTCAGACTCAAACCAGAGCGATCATTGTGATATGCATGAAAATATTGCTCTGCGTTGGTTCCTAGCGCCCAAAGCCCATTGTATTGAGCCAGATCAGCCTCGGTGTACCAAAAGTTAGCATTCAAATTGAGCCAAGGATGATCCGGTTGGTAATAGTAATTGGCGCTGTAGGTATTCACTTTGGCGGTTCCTAGCCCCCACTGCGGCATTCTGTCTTTGCCATCGGGGTATGGGTTCCCTTCCCAATCTTCTGAGGATTTGTACCAATACGCCATCAGCACTTCACCCGCTTTTTGCGCATGGTGACGGTAATTAAAATCGGCATTGTGTGCCGTGCCAGTGTCGCTCGCGAGTTTGAACAGCCAAGAGTCACTCTCAAAACTGGTATTGACGACTTCTTGCCCTTGCCCAACAACAGGCTCTTGATACTCCTCATAACCTTTCTTGCCAGCGAAGTGATTGCCTTTTGAACGCTTACTGTACGCCAGTACCGTATTGAACGATTCGGCCTGATAACCCAATCCAAGCATAAGTGAACCGTGTTTAAATGCAGAATGCTCACCTCGCTCATCAAGTGCGTATTGGCCTTGTTCCGAATAATCACCCGAAACATCAGGCGTCCGATTGTGGTTATTGGCGCGTGCTTTCAGTACCACACCGAAGGCTTGATCATCTTTGATGATGTCTTTGATACCCAAGGTCGTGGCATTCACCACACCGCCCACCGCGCCACTGGCATAAGGTGAACTATCAATGGTCGCCCCTTTATTGACGGTCAATGAACTGAGCAAATCGGTATCAATATAAGTGCGATCACTCACCCCTTGATAGCCACGAGAGGTATGAGTGGATTGCAAACTCCCATCAATAAAGATCGGCACACGCCCCTCGCCCTGCACACCACGGATGCCAATATCCAATGCCCCCGCTTCGTTGTGCATGTTATTACTCTGCACACTCGTGATGCCGGAAAAAATATCCGCGTTGGCAATACCGCGCACTTTATCTAAATCAGAACGAGTACGTTGATCGGAGGGAATCGATTGACCATGAACCGTAACGGTTTCATCGACGGCTTGCTCGTTATTCTCTTGTGCTTGAACGACACTACTCAAAACGAAAGGAAGAAGAGTGAACAAAGGTTTCAACTGCATAATTTGATCCTTGTCAAAAATAAAGCACGAATACTGATGCAATTGATAACTATTATCAACAATTTGTAACAATGATTTTAGTGACCTTGCTCCCACAAACATTCATACGATCAATCGTTTGCGCACGATTTACTCTGATTGAGCCATTTATCGCCACCGAACAAAAGCAAAATTAGCAATCGATTGCTTAATGAATTCTCCTGATTCAATGCTCAGATGGAGCGATCAACTGGCTTTTCTCTCGTGTTAGAGCGACAATCGCGCCATTCGTGAGCCAAGCTCAAATCAAAGCAACACAGAAGTAGAACCACCGCAATGACCACCTCTTCCACCGTAATTATTGGATTGCACAACCCGAAAAGCCCAACCAATGTCGGCGCAGTAATGCGTGCCGCTGGCTGCTACAACGCCACTCAAGTGCGTTACAACGGTACGCGTTATGCTCGCGCCGTGAAATTTCAGACCGATACTCAAAATAGCCATGAACGTATTGGATTGGTCGAGATGGATGACCTCACCGCGGGATTGGATAGTGAAGTCAAAATCGTCTGTGTCGAGCTGGCGGTAGGTGCAACCGCGCTGCCTCACTTTACCCATCCAGAACAAGCGATTTATCTGTTTGGCCCCGAAGATGGTTCGCTGCCGCAAGAGGTGGTCGATCAAGCGCATCATGTGGTTTACGTGCCCACCCACGGCTGTATGAACCTCGCCGCCACCGTCAATGTTGTGCTGTATGACCGTTTAGCCAAAAGCCTCGGTGAGATCGACGATCAAGCACAAGTAATCGCCAATCGTGATAATAAAAATCGGTTGAAGGTGAAAAGCTAAACCGCGTTCACTTTTTACGTTAACGATAGTGAAAATGCTTTATGCCCCTCCCCCTTTTAGGGGGAGGACGGGAGGGGGTATTTCACGCTAGGCTTACTCAACTGTGTGCAAACTTTACATCAGCGATAACTAAAATACCCCACCCTAACCCTCCCCTAGAAGGGGAGGGAACTGGATTTGTGGTCATTTGGATTTTGTGGCTGAACGTGAATGGATAACGCGTTTATGGACAAAACCTAGTTAGATTACTGAGTCTAACTAGGTTCGTTCAGATGAGAAAAAGTATCTTACAACCTTAAACGTTTGTATGTTTATTCATCACCAGGGGGAGCACTGACATTTGATGGGCTATTGTTACTGTTTTCAGGTGGTTGATAGCCAAACCTCCCGTTGTCACTAGATGAATCTGATTGCGGTTGATAACCTTTTTCAATTCGTTCAGGTTGATAACCATTATTTTGCTGCTGTTTGCCATCTGACATATTTAACTCCTTTATCCTTTTCGTAACTCTACATGTGAGATTTCACTCGCTAGGGAAGCTGCGATTAAGTGGTGACTGAACTGCTCCAAGTCGCACGACAGTGCGATCGCTGACTTTTTACTCGTAAAACGAGTGGTATTTTGTCGATTCCGAGCGTTTCAAGCCACTTTCAGCCGTTTTCTCCGGCTATTGGCGGATTTCAGGCAGATCTCGCCTGTCGTCGTATCAGTTGGTCGACTTTGACCAGATTCGCCAAGGTGAATAGCATGGCTAATTGGTTGTCGTTTTTCATCAGGCCTTTGTAGCGGGCTTTGATAAAACCAAACTGGCATTTAATGATGCGAAACGGGTGCTCGA
>NZ_JHXR01000053.1 GCF_000621645.1 Vibrio cholerae ATCC 14035
ATTATGTATGTAGAGAAAGTGAAGACTACGAAACACAAACCAAGCTTAACCGCTTGGTTTTTCTATTTTTATATCCCTAAAACATCGTAAGGATTGGCAGGGCAATTTGTCGGTGAGAGTACCAAGCTTGTGTGGTCAATGTTTATCTGAGAGGCCGATAAGGGTTTACATTTAAATGTGTGGGCTTATTATTATGATATATTTCCCAAAGTGGGAAATAGAAAAGCTCAGCGGTAGGAGGCTGAGCTTTTGAGAACGCGTTATAAGAAGAACGCGTTGATAATTGCTGTGAGCAACTGAACGAATGCAGTTAACAGCTCTATCATACTGACCTCCTTATTAGGTTGGTTTGAGATACACAAACCCTAGCGCATTTATGCTCTGGGGTTTTTTCTTTTCTGTCTTCATCATATCAATTCCAAAAAGTTGATGGCTCTAAGAAAGTCGCTTCAGTAAGTCACAGTATACGAGTTCAAACCTACCACGTCATTTATGAATTACGGTCTTACACATTAATAAGTAGTATTGTGTACGCCTCAATCCTCCCTGCTATGCAGGACATAAGCACCTTGAGTAGCATACTGAAAAATCCGCACCAAAAAGCCCCGCAGGGATAAGGGAGTGCGGAGCGCGACCGAGGCACCAAGCCGCTCGATAAAGGTTCGAATATTTGGAAAGCTGAGCGGCGCGGTTAGCCACAAAAGGTGTTAAGAAAAAGAAAAGCTCCCGTCCTGCCAGACCCAAGCTACCCAAAAACTAACCGCGAACAATGAAGCCTGTTTACTCTACTGATTTATAGGCGCATTTATAGCAGTTGGGAAAAGTTCCCAACTAACGCAAATGTATATTTAGGTAAGTTGACCCTATTCATAGTTAGATACCACCTGAGCCAGAAGAAAAATCAGACACTTGCCCTACATGTTCTTTGTCTTGAATTACTAGTTAATCATAACTTCGTCAGCTTGCAACTGGATGCGACTTTCCCAGAGCCAGAGTTCCCGCCGTATGGTCAGGGGAGTTTTAAATCGGAGATTTAGAGAGATGGGAAAGAAAAAGCGCACCGAATGGAAAGAGTTCGATGCGCCGGAGAAGTTCGAGAGCCGCATGCTCTAATAGCGGCTTATGGTTTCATTTTGATTTATGTGGTTGTGTGGGTTCCAGCATTGTATCTAAATTGCTATTTCGACGTTTTGACTCTTCATTGAGTAAATCAAACAGTAGTTCTATGTGTTCTTTAGAGTCTATGCCGAGAGCTTCTGGAGAGAGGTTGTTTATATCTGCACCATCGGTAACGCTGTCGGTGATGTCTTTGCTCAGCCCATCGATTGTGCGTCTTGCATTTAGGTTCCCTTTGGGATCATTTACTCCTACTTTTGCTCTTAACTCTTCAACTTCACGACTGACATGATTCACTAAGTTAAGAATTAAGTTGAACATCTTCTTCTCATTAAGAGCAGACTCTTCCTCATCCTCTGTCAGCATCCCATAGGCGATATAGTTAAGACTAACGCCTGTTGCTTTCGATATAGCCATAACGTCTTTGAGCTTTGGCTCTGTCTGATTGGCAGCCATGCGGGCTAAAGTACTTTTACTGATGCCTGTGACGTCACTAATGTTTTGGTAGCCGCCATTGTCAATAATGGCTTTTTTAATTCGGTCTGCAATGCTCACTTCTGACATTCTTAATACTCGCATTAAGGTTCATGTTCGAGATTATATACCCTGTTTTTTAGTGTGATCTTCGTCATACTCATTTCTGAGTATGGAGAGTCTCACTTTCTCGTTGTCAAAAAAGTCTCATGCTGATACCATTATTGAGTACGAAAAGTATCACTAATGGGTATTGACAGGTTTTTATGATAGACATGTTCCACATAAACATTCCTTTTAAAAAGGACGTAATCATCGAAATGGGTGATTGCGGTTTTGTGGACTTTGCAAAACTGGCTGAAAAAACCGAGCTAAAAATCGCTTGCGGGAATGTTGAGTTCTCAGTGGTGAATGACCAAAAGAAGGTGCGTACTGATGACCTATATCATCCTTGGTCTACCATCCCATCATCCTACACTGACATTGCCTGTAAGGTCTTCGATGCTGAGCCTCGTGCCAATGTCTTCTGGGGCTACCTACAACTGAAAGCCTCGCCAGCCAAGGTTATGCAAGGGCACAATGTCTACGGCTCGGAAGACTTTCGCTTATGTGTTGAATACCTACTCGACTCGCTACAAAAAGCACAGCCGGAACTGTGGGAGTTGTTGGATGTCGGCTTAGCAGAGATGACTCGTATTGACTGCACGTACTCAATTAAATGTGCTAACCCCGATATCCTACGCCAGACCATCAAACAGATGGGCAATGTCTCTAACCGTTACATCAAACCCGCCCGTAACTCAGACTTTGAAACCACGCTCTACTTCAACCGTGCTACCAAGGCGAATCCGGGAGCAGGGCGCTCATTCGAACTGTGTATCTACACCAAGCATGATGAAATCGCTCACCAGTTAGCTGACTTGAAACGCCGCGCCAGACAAGGCGATAGCGACCGTTTTAACCGCATCATTGATGAATTATCCAAGCCTGAATTGCAGGCGTTCGCTGCGAACCGATTACGCTTCGAAGGGCGTGCAAAGAAACGCTTCATCCAGAAACATGTTGGCAGCGCAAACCTGTGGCAGGTTATCCGACATGCAGAGCAGTTCGAGGCTAAGAATGGTTACCGCTTCTGCGAATGGATGTTCAAAACCCTGTTCCACGACCTGTTGGAATCGCTGAAAGGTGAAGAGTTAGAGCTGTATAACGACAGCAAAATTAAGCAGTTGCTGCGTGATGCGTACAGCACGATGACACCGAAAGGCAATATCTCATACGCCAAGGCTGACCGACTGTTCCGTTTTTACATGACACTCTGTGACCGTGGCTATCAAGAGCTAAAGGCGCACAGTTCGAAAGCCACACTTCACCGCAATATGCGTGACTTAATGGCAATTGGCTTCTCCAAAGCTGACTTGCAAAACCTGAGTGAGGGTGAGCGTATGCCATTGGCACAAGTGCTGAACTTTAACTTCGACAATCAACGTCCGGCCAACTATGTCGAGCCAGTCTCACCGACAGCACACATTCAAGATATGTCACACCTAGCGGTCGCTTATGGTGTGTCGAAACGCCTTGCTCATGAGTTGGGACTGGCAGAAGACCCAATCCATAACCTGAAAGAGAAACTCGGACTGAAAGATGATATCGACATCGACGCTCTGATAGAGGGGCAGTCCATCCCAATTAGCCCACGGCGGGCACTGAGTCTGGTTATCTGGCCAGACGGCGAAATGATCTTAACTGAACACGACATTACACCTGATTTATTCACTGGCGGCGTCAATCCGGTCAACCACCGGAACCGTAAAGCGGCCAATCAACCAAGAGGGTAACACAATGAAAGTTGTATACATGGGCATTAGCCATCGCAAAGGTATCTCAAACAAAGGGCTAGGCAAGCCTTACGAGATGCACAAAATCCACTTCGCAACACCTATCGAAACCATCGACACACCCAACATGTCCTTATCAGGACGTGGCTTGCAAGAGCAAACACTGGATATCGACCCGCTTTGTTTACCTCAGTTCGACAAAGTAAGCCCGTTATCGGAAGTGAATGTCTCTGTGGAGCCGAAACCTTCCAACTTTACCCAAACATGGGTAGTCGGTCTGACTCAGTAACTGTCTCTGGCGGCTTGCTGCCAAAGGCGTCATGCAGTCGCATGCAACTGCCAATACCTGCATGCAATACCAAGCAACCGCCTATGTAACGTTATCTATATAGGCATCACTCGATAAAAGGAAACACAAATGAACTTGAATCAACTCACGGGTGCAGACCTCATGGCTGCACGTACACACATCGGCCTCAGCATCTCAGCCGTGGCGAAACTCACCGGAATCAACCGCAATACTCTTAGCCAGTTCGAGCAAGAAAAGGCCTCGTTAAGCGGCTCTGAAAAGAAACGACTTGCAGGTTGTTACGAAGAGCGCGGTTATCACTTCGATGAACCTCAGACCACCGACGAAACCGTGTTAGCCACACGCTACGATGATGCGCGTGAACGCCTTGTTGATGCAGCGTACGACGTTAACATGAATGGGCTAGGTGAGGCGGTTCTCGCTTTGGCCGATGCAAGCCATGACTTGTTGTCTATGTTGGCGCGCCCAATGGATGTGGCACAAGAAGAGGTTGAGCTAGATGCTGTTGAGCTGCCAGAGTCATATCTGGAAATGCATAACGTGCTACAACGTCACTTCTTGGCGGACAAGGCAGGGCAGATGCAAGGTAAAGTGGGCTTCTTTAAAGAAGATGCGGACGAACGCAGTGCTAAGCTGATAGCTTACATGGCACAACAATACTTAACACTGTTACATGCTGAAATGCCGGAAGTGGTGAGTCTTGAGCGTGACAGTCTGGATGATGACAGCGATAACGCTCGCGTATTGGATGCACTGGCGAACTGGACATTCTATGACGCTTTAAAGGAAATGACGGTGTAAAGCAAAGCGGTAAAGTGAACTGACTTATGGGCGTAAGTCAGTTCATGCACTGAAATTCAAGCGATAAGGCAGAACCAATGCAGGGACATCATACAAGAGAAGACGCCAAAACAACAGAAGCAACAGAGCAACGGTTGCTACAAGTGTTTAAGCGCGATAAGGAGCTGAGCGCTGCGCTCGGAGTATTCGAACGCAAACTCGGCATTCCAGAGCAAGAAACTGTGATAAGGATATGTTATGACTAAATACGTGCGGCTCAACAATGTCGGAGCTGCTTGGATTAAGTCAACCAGAGAAAAA
>NZ_JHXR01000054.1 GCF_000621645.1 Vibrio cholerae ATCC 14035
AAATCAAAAATCAAAAATCAAAAATCAAAATATACTATTTAGTCCTTTTTTATCATTTTCTGTTTTTATCGGTAAACCCCGTTTCACTTCTACCCACAGCGCTTGCGCTGCAAAGGTATCGAACACCACAAAGTGATTGAAATCCGGTAACGGTAGCACCTTGTAGCGGTAGCTCGATGCAAACAGCTCTGTTGGGACGCTGCCACTCTCGGTTTCAAAAAACACTGTAAGCGTATCCTTGTAAATGTGATGACCTGTCGCCCATAGACCACGATAAGGAATGTCCAAATTGTCTACGAGGCGATAACGCTCATCACCAACAGTGACAAAACCATCTTGGACACAAAGCCGACCAATACAAAAACCAAAAGACGCAGGAGCAGCCGCCTTGCTCCCGACAGCATTCCCAGCAGTAGCCTTTGACTGAGGCTCGGATTGCTCTGACTCGATAGTTGCATCATTTCCCCCTGTAAAAATTGGATTGTCGTGTAAGCCGTAAAACGAATAAGAGAACATCAAAAAAACCATGCCGAACAAGAAAAGGATCTTTCTGTCTTTCCACAGCGCCGTTCCGGCCATCGTGTCGCGTGCTTTGCCTGTGGTGGTGCTTGCGTACATCTTAAAAATCGGACTTGGAATTTTTTTGACTTGGCGTGTCAGCGCGTGCGAATCCATCTGTCCAGAGTTGGCTGCATCGTGGGTGGTCAGGGTAAACTTTGCCCCTAGCCCCACCGTGGCGCGGTTAAAGTGGCGATACCCTATCTCCGCCGCCTCTCTTATCATGTTGTGCACTTTGGCAATGTTAGGCGTGGTTAGGCAGATATCCCAGCCGTGGTGACGATGCATGTCAAAAGCCACCTCAAAGCTCTCAGGCCTATCCTCTGCGACCAAATCCGGCGGCGTGTCGAGCGCCTTTAAATTGGTGGCCGTCAGTCTCGGCGGCCAGATGCGACCACATTCATCAATAAAGAGAAACGCGTCCTTTCTCGCCCAGTGCCAAAAACGCGCCATCGTTAAGCGACCGTCTGGATGGTCTGTATCAATAAACTCGATACTGATGTCTGAGACGTCCATTTTTAAGTACTTAGCTATGCGTTCAAGGTTTAAGCCTCGCACATTCGTGATGATGTGACGGCCTGACTTAATCGCCGGCAGCAGACGAAGCCATAATGCCCCGGACGTTTTATAAGAGCCTGGCGCGCCGTGATGAATAAAGATACTCATAGGTTTAACGCTCGCAGGGCGAAACGGGTCATCAAAGCCTGAAGCACGATAGCCAGCGCTTGGTCTAACCCTAAAAAGAACAGAAAGCCGCTGTATTGAGGAGACAGCATATCGATAGCCTGTTGGATAAGCGGATAGATGGTAAACATATCAATCACTTTCTGGGACATCTCCCAGAAGAATTGGATGACAAAAATCTTGCTCTCAATCCACATAATACCGAGCTTGATCACAAGCCACGTAAAGCCATCAATTAGCCAGTCATAAAGGGGGTCCATCATAAGCATCACCTAAACAAAATGAGCATGGCGGCCAGAATGTACGCCATCGCGAGCACTATCATGCGGATGATGTGCAGGTTTTCAGAAAAGAGGGAGAAGTCAAAACAGAGGTTGTAACCAAACTCCTCGACATAGGAGCAAAACGAAGGCACCGCCGCCGAGCCTTTGAACTGATGCAAAGCCGACTGGGTGATTTTATCGTTGATCATCTGCTTTAAATTCTGCTGAGCCGTTTCTAACTCGGTCTCGGCCTCGCGTATCGGAAACTGACAGCGAGCAGGGTTACTACAGCGCCCTGATAGCGCCGTGTTCATGGTGTCGAGTTGCTGTGAAATCGTCTCTAAGGTATTGAGCTTTTTAGAGATGGTATTAAGCGCCCCTGTATAATTGGGGCTGCTGCTATCGGGTGGCGTGGGATTGGGTTGGTCTGGGTTAGGCGGAACGACAACCCCACCGAGTGAATCTTTAAGCTCATCAATCGCCCGAAGCACAGCATTCTTACTTTGGTAAACATCGTGTGCAACAGAACCAACACGTGAAGAGAGTTCATCCTTGGCTTTTCTGACCTCCCGTTGTGTATCCCATACATCGATGCGAACTTCTTCAAGATAGTTTATCTGCCCATTCAATCGATTGTTGATTGCGTTCACTTTTTCAAGAACACGGTCCGCGTGAAACTTCGTATTGAGCTGAACCATATCTTGAGAGTGGGACACCTGACCACTGACATGATTGAGAGTCGAAGCCATCTCTGATTGGTTTTTATAGACCTGATTGAACGCAGACTTAAACGAGCTGCTCAGCCCATCAACAGGGGAATCACTGGGCGGTGAAGGTGGTAAGGGAACGCACTCTTCCCCCTCAGGGCAATAAGGATAAATGCAGCGCTCTGCAGATGCTCCGGACAAGTCGCACATCGGCCAGTTCGGGGACACCCCTTGTGTAAAACGGGGTTTGTAGAGCCCCTTGCAATAGTCCCCATTTTCATTTGAGAGACAAGACCAAACAAAACCATAGTCATCTTTTTCAATATCAAGCATGCAGCCATCAAATAACACCGATTGCACAATGGGAGAGCCAAAACCGAAAAGTAACTGGTGTGACGTAGTAGTATTAGGATCACAATTGATGGAGGAAGCTGTTACCGATGGAGAAAGAAAGAGCAATGTCAAAAACAGTAGAAAATAGCGCATAAAAAAGGGCGAACGCTCGCCCTCCTCCCTTAAACCAAATATAAGCCCGACACAAAGCCGATAATGATGACCGCTGAGCCAAAGAGACCCAGCCACAACTCAAGCACTATTTAGCCTTACGAATTAAGCCAATCACGGTAACAATCAGAACAATTGCTCCCACCACGCCCATGATAAGCGGCCCAAGCGCAATCACCGTATCTTTACTGGTGCCCAGTGTTTTGGTGACTTCCGCGACCAAACCCGTATCAGCAGCCGCGAGTGCTTGGTTAGCAAATGCGGAAAACAGCAAGAAAACCCCGAGTGAAAGGGTGCTTTTAAAGGTATTAAGTTTGTTTTTCAGTGAGCTAAACATGTAGCTTCTCCTTTACCGTGGATAAAATGAGACTGGCAACCGCGCCAATCCCAAAGGATGTAAAGAACA
>NZ_JHXR01000055.1 GCF_000621645.1 Vibrio cholerae ATCC 14035
CGCTTGGCATTTTCAGTGCTAATCGTTGGGTTTTGTGTTTATGGTGGCATGGTTGAGTCTCGTGTTAGCGTTGCTCACACCTTAATGCGGCGTTATACAAAAAGGAGAAAAACTTGAGTTTAGGTTTTTGGGGTTGGCTGAAAAGTAACTTGTCTCACCTGTTTTCATTATTGGGTATCATCTTAACTATCTACTTTTCTATTTGGTATGTTCCTCAATATTCGGAAGAACTAAAATTTAAGCGTATTGAGAGTGTACACAATGAACTTGTAAGTACTATTCAAGAGCTCGTTTATAACAACCATGAGGTTAACGAGCACAATATTGAGACATTGATATCTGGGAAAGAGGTAAAAAACAATATTGTTTATCCTTTTACCAAGCAGGAGCTGCTGATACAGGTTCAAGACGCTTTTTTATCTAATCGTTTTATCCCACTAGACGCGCGAAAGTCATTGGTTGATAAAGTAGATGAGATTAGAAACTCTATAAAACAATCTGTAGAACCAGTTGAGCCAGCAAAATCTAAAGCTTCTAGTCTATTGAGTATTGCCGCAGGTATATTTGGTAGCTTGGCTGCTGCCCTTGGCTTCTCTAGCTTAACTTTCGTTGCCAAGCGTCAACGTAAAGAAGAAATTGAGCTTGAAATTAACGATGCTAAAGAGAAATATCAACAAGTCATCAAGCGTACTATTGCTTTTGAAAGCAAAGTTCATAAGGTGTTAATGGCTTACTTCGGTCGTAAAAACATAGAACAAGAAACAGAGCGAGATATTGGCATAGACTTTATCGTTAAAAATAACGGTGTTGCTAAGCTAGGTGTGGCAATCAAAGATTACAGAAACCAACGTGTTAATTCTAATCAGATTCATATGCTCCACTCAGTATCAGCCTCGCTTAACCTTCCAATATTGTTGGTTACAAACTCCCCATTAACTGAAGATGCGAAGCAACTTGTTGAACGTTTAAACGCTAGAGACCCAAATAGAGCTCGCGTTATGGTGAGTGATTTTGATGGGCTTGGTGGGCAATTGGAGAATTTTGTATAACAAACAGTTCAAGAGGGATTCAGCACGCTTGGCATTTTTGGTATGCATTGGTTTCGGTGTTGAAGTGCAATGCTGTAACATCGGTATTGCGTGCTTCACCCCTTAACTGGGCGTTATGGCGCTTTATAACGAATTGTTGTTTGCTATGCGCTTTTTTGCTTAGTGTCTTTGTTGTATATTTGATGCCAAAATAGTTTTACTTATTAAAAGGTTACTTATGCTGTCATACTATGAGCGAAATATTGATTATCTCGAATTGGAACTTAAGTCAATCCCAACTAATGTAAATGTCCGTTTTAGTTTAAACGAACATATCATTCCTCATTTAAAGAAGGCGGCGGAAGAAAAAACAGCTGTATTTTTAACAAAAAATAAAACCGCATCGCTACATGTTCACTCAGTCGATGTTGATGAATTGAATGAAATAGCAGTTATCCTTTTTCATTACACCGACACTAACCTTACGGATCCAGCATTTAAGAATATGACGTCAGGATCCGTTCGGATTGCGGGAAAAACAAAAGGTGAGGGTATCGCAGTTTCAGCGCACCTAGTAGTAGACTTGAATCATTTCAAAGGTCAGAGAGCACCAATTCATTTAGCGTTGTTGGAAGTCGTACCAGGTATAACCAAATCTCTAATTGAACGAGCTCTTACTAGCTTGTTTAACAAGACTATTAACCGGCCTAAATGGACATACAAATCAAGCACTGAAAGCAAAAGTAAGCCATGTCGCCCAAGTTTTAGTTTTAATAATCTAGCTTCAGAGAGTTTATCCGAAGGCTTGAAAACTCGTCGCTTAACAGGTGTGACGTTGATACACAAGACAAATGAAGATGACTTCGACGAAGACGATCTGATTACTAAAGAGACTCAAGTTAGTTATGCAATAGGTGCTAGTTTGAAAGAAGAGGCAGCCGAACAGCTCCTTTATCGACTTTCTAGAAAAGCTAAAAGCAAAGGCTACTCGACTCTGAAAGTACAATATGATGATGAATATCGAGGCACTAGAACAGGTAAGTTTAACTCTTTGGAAGAAGAAGCTATCAAACGAGCAACTGGAGTATTTTGCAAACGAGGTAAAGTTTATACTGAAAGCCAAATACATCAGTGTCAGGACAGTTTGCATTATCAATTGGTCAATAAAATCAAGGCATTAATATGCAAAGAGTGTGGGGTGGCATATGCTGAAAGCAACAATAAAGAAGTTACTGAAACCACTTTATTACCTCAAAATTAAGCATGAGCAAAAACTATTTATAGATATATATCTGCCACTAATGGTGGCTGCATTATTTTTGTTTTTGCTTTCTCGTACTTCTGTAGAAATCGCTTTTGTAGGAAAAAGTGGTTTAGTGCAGTTGGTGAATGGTTTGTTGCAAGTTCTGATTGGTTTTTTTGTTGCATCGTTAGCTGCTGTTGCAACTTTTCAACGTCCAGGAATGGATGAGAACATGAGAGGTAAAGCTCCAACTTTACAAGGTAAAGGTGTTACTCGAAGACAGTACCTTTGCTATATGTTCGGCTATCTGGCATTTATGAGTATCGCTGTTTATTTTGGTAGTGGTGTTCTTGAGTTGACCATGAAAGTCTGGAAAGAAACTTTCGGCAGCTATTTTACACAGGTAAAGTTGGTAGCGGTTTTTATCTATTTTTCATTGGTTAGCAATATTATTTTTACAACATTGCTTGCTCTACACTTTCTTACAGACAGGATAGTTAGAGACAATGACGTTGAACCTGATGAAGAACCAGCGCCATAACAAACGCCTCAAAGGGACTGCCAACGCGTGGCGTTTTCAGTCCCATTGAACCGCTGTGGTTACTGTTGTTGTGTTTGAGTTTAGTGGTAATGCGTTGTCAGCCCCTTAGGCGGGCGTTATTTTGCTTATTCAAATCATGGAGGAAAGCGGTAAGTGTTATATGCCAAAGCTTTAAGTATTGGAGACGAAATTGGTTTTTTCTCACCATCTTCACCGGCTACAGCCTTTGCTCCAAATCGATTTCAAAGAGCAAAAGCTTA
>NZ_JHXR01000056.1 GCF_000621645.1 Vibrio cholerae ATCC 14035
CACATCAGTATAACGGTGGTCTAACTCCCAATGAATCAGAACGATTATATTGGGAAAACTCTAAAACCGTGGCCAATTTTAGTTGACCACTACAGACCTTGATTACTTTAACATCTGCTGAAATTTCAGCACATGTTCCTAAAGTCTCTCTCTCTCTCTCTCTCACTACCGAATACTACACAGGTCAGCCCACGGAGTAGTCGCATTGTTTTGGCAGTAAGCCTCAACCTCTTGAATCTCTTCAAGACTCAACTCTACAGGTTGTCCGTTAGTGTCAATCGTCTTGAACCCGTTAGGGTAGACTTCATCACCTTTCACATAGTGGATAATGACAAACGCAAAGGAGAGCTTAGGCTTGTTCCATAGTAGAGTGTACTTGTCGTGGTAGCTCACTTGTCCGTGTGAGCCATTCCAATCTAAGCTAATGATTTCCATATAGACACACTCCTCAAGCAATCTTTAAGCTGAACTGAGTGATAAGAGGCATGGTTACATCAACTGTCTGACCATCCACATCAAGCTTGGTGAAACCTGCTGCCAGAACTTCAGCATTAGCGATAATCTCCATGATGCTTGATTGGGTTTCAGGTTTACGAGTCACCTCGAATTTGAAGACTTCACCTGTAGCTGACTCAGCAAAGCTAATCGCTGTGTGTCTACGTGGGATTAGATAGCCATAGTTCTTTGTACCTGTGTCATCGCTCTTACTGGTAAAGGCAAATACTTCAGTACCCATCATTTCATGGATAGAGCTAAAGCCATTAACACGAGCACTATACTCAAGGGCAGTAAAAGCAGCGTCCGAAAGCCCCACAATGTAATCTGAAAGCTCTTTACCGAAAGGTAATACCTCGGCCTTAGCTGTGAAGATTGATTCTTGTAGAGCTTCTCCACGGGCTTTAAGACCACCTTGTGAGCTTGTCTCTGGCATAACCTTAACGAGCTTCTCAAAGTCGTCTGATTCCTCGATTAGACCAAGAATCTCTTTGTTCAAAGTATCGTTAATGGTCTCGGTTACTGTTTCAATCTCTTGTTGGAGTGACAAATCAGTAATATGACCACTTACCTCAGAATCATTAAGCTCAATCGCTGCTGATAACAATAAGCCCTCTTTGCATGGCTTAGAGACCACCAACGAGCCTTGTTTGTGAGTGATGATAGTTGGCTTACCATTCTGTGATTTGTCTTGAAGGTTGAGCTTTAAGCTGCGGTTCGCAAGGGTAGGGACTTGGATTGTCTTAGGGTTATCACCTTTGCGATGGAATCGGAAGTAACGAGCTTCAGTACCGCAAGCAGTCTTAAATGCTACTGAGTTGAAACAACCGGACAACTTGCGAGCCAATGACTCTAAGTAACTCTGTGCTGAAGGTTTTTCATAGATTGTGATATTCATAATTGGTGTTCTCCTTTGTGGGTAATGTGGTTAGTGGTTAGTGTTTACTGCGTTCACAGTGGTTGGTGTTTAGAGTGTTTAGGGTCGATAGCCTCCCCTTTTAGGAGGCCATAGCTTTACCATTTGATACTTGGAATAGGGTCTTGGTGAGGACTGTTTGTGTAGACAGGACGACCAGACTTTAAGGCTGCTGCATGTGCTCGACTCTTAGCTGCAAAGGCTTCACGTTGACGCTTGAGCTTTGCTTGATGTTCAGGGTCTCGGAGTAGGGCTATACGTTTACGCTCTGCTGCTTCTTTAGCTTCACGTTCTGCAATCTCTGCCAGTTCACGACGATGATTCACAAGACGATGGTCACGATGATTCGCTAATGGTGTGTCTTTCAGTGCGTCATTGACGAGCTTGAGAGACCAACCAAGATTGAGTAAAGAAGGAACTTCAACATGATTAAAATAATCTGCTGTGAAAGTTTGTCCGTAGACACTAAATGTATTAGTTGTTTCATCATATTTAATAATACTCATCTTAAAGAACTCCTTCCTTTTCTAACTGGAACTTGGCTTTTTCAAAGGCTAATTCTTTTCGACAAGCTTCCCATCCGGTATATTTAATTCCAGTCATCCCTTTAAGAGTCGCTTGAAGTTTATTGGCTGCACTTTGGGAATGCTCACAGTTAAAGCCTTTTAGGATTTTAATCATCCGATGGTGTAAAGCTGCTTTCTGGGTAAATGAAAGACGCTTAGGCTTCTCACCTCTGAAATGAATATCGAGAGTGTTTGTTTCGTTAGTAGTTGTCATATAGGGGTCTCCTTGTTGGTGGTTGGTGATTGTTAGTTGGTGATTGTTTCCTATAGTCAGGGTTAATTCACGGTATTAGCTTCGCTCATGGTAAGGCATCATTAAGTGACTTTAAGACAAGACTCAATGAATTGAGACCAATAGACACCATTGCCTTATTCTCACACTTGGAGAGGCATCTATTGATTAGCTCATTGAGGATTATCTTTAAGTTATATCTATAGGTGAGTTGGTTTTTAATAATTAATATTAAACCAACAAACTTAGAGAAGAATCTTTATGAAGGAATCTTTAAGATATGAAGATGGTCTATAAGAAGAATCTTTATATTCTTTCAGTCTATCTTTAAGTATCATGGGCATGTGCCACAACGATATATAAGATAAAGTGTCTTACCTGACTTACCTGACTTACCTGACTTACCTGACTTACCTGACTTAC
>NZ_JHXR01000057.1 GCF_000621645.1 Vibrio cholerae ATCC 14035
AGTTTGTTTTTCAGTGAGCTAAACATGTAGCTTCTCCTTTACCGTGGATAAAATGAGACTGGCAACCGCGCCAATCCCAAAGGATGTAAAGAACAGAACGAGAACGGCCTTGACCACCGCGAAATAGAGCGCCTCGCTCCAGACATAATGGGTTAAGTCCATCAAGATTTAATGGGTTGAGGTTTATCCAATGGCTTGCCGCCCGGCACGTTGTCAAACAAGGAACACACCACTTGATAATCAATCACGAGGTTACGCGATGGGTCTTCTGGGTCTGGCTCATTGTCAAACGTGACAAGAACCGGAAAGGCGGTCTGTTCGAGTTTTCTGGTCATCGCGTCACTGGATACAAATTTCACTTCCTGATGCTGCAAGCCAAACGTCAAACATTGGCCTTTATCGTTTTTCCACTGGCGAATCGGCTTACCAACAAAAAGCACTGGGATAAGGTAAGGAGCACCAGTCTTACTCACCCCTTCAGAATGAGAGGCACCAAAAACAACAAAACGAGATTTCATATTAATCACCCATAATTTCATCAATTAACTTCATATAAGAATCTGGAAGGTTGAGTGAATCGTCGTGAATTTCCTTAGAAATCAACGCCCCAAACACCCTTTCCAAATCACCACCAAAATGCTTTGAAATATCAAACAACGTCTTACCGACCTGACGACGAGCCCACTTAATGCGTGAGTGGATATCAAGCGCCACTTGACGCTTTTTTGTGACCACCTTGACAGGCAAGGAATTGATAATTGAGGCCGAGTACGCGCACAAACCTGCAAAATACCCCTCGATATTGAGCAGAACGTCGATAGGCATATCTTTAAGCTCGACCTCATTACGAAACCAGTGCATATCTAAACCAAGCTGAGCAGCCTTGTTGTAGATACGCCAGTAAATGCGAGATTCACGAGAGCCTACCTCGAAAGATTCATTGATGATTTTGCCATTAGGCTCAGAGACTAATCGCTCACCACCGTTAGGGGCACGTCCCGCTCTAGCGGTGCGAAAGGCGTCATCGGAATAGGCTTTTTTGGCGTACTCACGGCCAAACAAACCGTGAAAGTCATCAACGGCTAAATCAATACGAGACAGACGAGAGCAACCTAATAAATCGAGCCACCAATGAAGACGGAATAAAGAGGTGTGCTCTAACACGGTTCGACACCCTACTCCCTCAATTTGGAAGTAACAGGTATTACGGTTTCCCCCTAGCGCAACAAAGCCCACGTGTTTATTGGAGTACTTAGACATCAAATGGCATGAGTTTTCATACCCATAAAGCCCCTTATCGCGCCAAGGCGACATACGAAGACCAAGAACATGAAGGCAAAAGACCTCCAAGCGTTCCATCATGGCAACGTTCCACTTCTGCTTATAAAGCTCGATTAACTTCTCTTTTTGCTCAGGTGTGCGAGCCATACGGTAATCAGGCTTAGGAAGAGGCGCCCAGATAAGCGAGGACAAATCGGACTTATGCGCGTGACGGAATGAAGCATAAGGAACCGACCAAGCAAGATAATCGACAAAAACAAACGGAGAAGCGTTTGTATCGAGTTGTAATTCATCAAGAGTGAAAATCTGCTTTTTCATTAGCCTTCAAAAACCTGTCAAGTTCAATTTATAGTGATAAGTTATCCCAAAATATTGGGATTGTAAACAGCTGTCCAAAAAAACAGGGATTATAATGTTCAAAAATAAGCACAACTATAGGGGTGGTATGTATGTTTAGTTCAAAAATTAGGGATTTAAGAGTTGAGAGAGATCTAAACCAAGAAGAAGTAGCAAATGGTATCGGCGTTGGAAAAAATACCTATTTAGCTTATGAAAAAGGCACACAATCACCAAAACTGGAAACTGTAGAAAAATTAGCAAAATTCTATGGTGTACCAATAGCTGAACTTGTCAGCGATAGCGAAACAAACATTGACGAAAAGCTGAAATCGAAAATCCGAATGATTGAATCACTTGATGAACCAGAAAAAGAGTCATTATTCATTTTGATGGAGGCTTTGCTGATGAGAAGTAAGAGTCGAGAAATACAAAAAGAATTTAGGTAGGTAATCAAAAGACTCGCTAGCGCTCAAACACTGGCGCGCTACGCTTGCGAATACAAGGTGAGTATCACAGGCTCTGTGGGA
>NZ_JHXR01000058.1 GCF_000621645.1 Vibrio cholerae ATCC 14035
TAACAAACGCCTCAAGAGGGACTGTCAACGCGTGGCGTTTCCAGTCCCATTGAGCCGCGGTGGTTTCGGTTGTTGTGTTTGAGTTTAGTGGTAATACGTTGCCAGCCCCTTAGGCGGGCGTTAAACTTCATCAGTCGTCTAGCCGTTGCAGCGCTTTAGTGTAAACTTCGCTGCGTTCTCGTTTACCGACAGCTAAAACAGTAACTACGATGATGTCATTTTCAACTTGATAGACTAAGCGATAACCAGACTGCCGAAGTTTTATTTTATAAATGTTCTCAGCGCCAGACAGTTTGGCTGATGGAACATGTGGATTTTCAAGGCGTTCTATTAGTTTCTTCTTGAACTGCTGTTGGAGTGGAACGGCTAACTTTTTCCATTCCTTCAAAGCACTCTTTTTGAACTCAAGCTTATAGGTCATCGATATTTACCGATACGCTGTCTTCACTTAAGCGTTCTTTGGCAATAGCCAGTAGCTCAAGATCTTCAAGCTTATCCATCATGATCTCGTAGGTGCTTGCAGGGACGCAGTAGAAAGCCGGCTCATTTCGGTTGAGTACAGCAACAGGAGCACCGAAGGCACTAGTTGCAACTTTCATTGGGTTTGCTTTAAATTCGGTAATGCTTGCTGCAACATCAGCTAGGATTCTAGTGGTCATTTAATCGGTCCTTTATGTGGTCTTTAATTGGGTCATTATAGTCTTGAAAATGCAGTTTAACAAACGCCTCAAGAGGGACTGTCAACGCGCGGCGTTTCCAGTCCCAATGAGCCGCGGTGGTTGCAGTTGTTGTGTTTGGGTTTAGTGTTATGCGTTGCCAGCCCCTTAGGCGGGCGTTAGGCATAAAATTTATAAGCAATTGCTTGATATTCTCCATATTGCCCATATTTAAATTATGGTCATTAAATAAAAGGAGTAGACCATATGCCAGATTTAACGAAAGCTCGCTGTCCGTGTCGTGGATGCAATAAAGTTGCGAACAATGCAGAAGAGGTAGAAGAGCTGTTTGGCCTCAGAAATATGGGTGATGGTACGATTCGCGTACAATCATATTGTCGCGAATGTCGAGGCTTGCATTGTGAAGCTAGTAATCCTAAATGTAATCATCATGCCTAGGTATTTTGATGATTTGTTAGATAAGAAAATGATATAGGTTAATGACAGATACGATTTTAACGTATCTGTCATTTCATGTTAGGTTATGCGTTTCCCTCGATATTAGGCAATTTAATGTCAAAAATTTATCAAATGGATGCGGTTGATTGGCTTAAAACACTTGAAAATTGTAGTGTTGATCTGTTCATCACTGATCCACCATATGAATCGCTAGAAAAATATAGACAAATAGGTACGACTACACGGTTAAAAGAGAGTAAATCATCGAGCAATCAATGGTTTAGTGTTTTTCCTAACACTAGGTTTGAAGAGTTGTTTCGTGAAGTTTATAGAGTGCTAAAAAAAGGTTCTCATTTCTATTTATTTTGCGACCAGGAAACTATGTTTTTGGCGAAACCAATAGCGGAAAGTGTAGGCTTTAAATTTTGGAAGCCTATAGTTTGGGATAAGTGTGCTATAGGTATGGGATATCATTATCGTGCTAGATATGAATTTATTCTATTTTTCGAGAAAGGAAAGAGAAAGTTAAATGATTTAAGTGTTCCTGATGTGTTGGAATATAAGAGAGTTTGGAAAGGCTACCCAACAGAAAAGCCAGTTGAACTTCTGGAGGTTTTGATTAGGCAAAGCTCTTCAGAAAATGAAATTGTAGCGGATTCATTTTTTGGTTCAGGCTCAACTTTAATTGCAGCTAATAATCTCTCTAGAAAATACATTGGTTGTGATATATCAAGTTCTGCACATGAGTATTTTAAGAATAGAGCTTGAAACTATTTATGCCTAACAAACGCCTCAAGAGGGACTGTCAACGCGTGGCGTTTCCAGTCCCATTGAGCCGCGGTGGTTGCAGTTGTTGTGTTTGAGTTTAGTGTTAATGCGTTGCCAGCCCCTTGCGGGCGTTAGGTGTGT
>NZ_JHXR01000059.1 GCF_000621645.1 Vibrio cholerae ATCC 14035
AGTGAAGTCATTGATGCCATGCTTCCAGGAAAAGCCTCTAAGCTTCAGATAGTCAGGAATCGTACCCCAAACCGACACAGGTGGTCGGGTAGAGAATACCAAGGCGCTTGAGAGAACTCGGGTGAAGGAACTAGGCAAAATGGTACCGTAACTTCGGGAGAAGGTACGCTCTTGATGGTGAAGTCCCTCGCGGATGGAGCTGACGAGAGTCGCAGATACCAGGTGGCTGCAACTGTTTATTAAAAACACAGCACTGTGCAAAATCGCAAGATGACGTATACGGTGTGACGCCTGCCCGGTGCCGGAAGGTTAAT
Source organism: Vibrio cholerae ATCC 14035 (assembly GCF_000621645.1). Lineage (GTDB taxonomy): Bacteria > Pseudomonadota > Gammaproteobacteria > Enterobacterales > Vibrionaceae > Vibrio > Vibrio cholerae. Next base: position 315 of record NZ_JHXR01000059.1, read on the forward strand.
TGATGGGGTTAGCGCAAGCGAAGCTCTTGATCGAAGCCCCGGTAAACGGCGGCCGTAACTATAACGGTCCTAAGGTAGCGAAATTCCTTGTCGGGTAAGTTCCGACCTGCACGAATGGCGTAATGATGGCCACGCTGTCTCCACCCGAGACTCAGTGAAATTGAAATCGCTGTGAAGATGCAGTGTACCCGCGGCTAGACGGAAAGACCCCGTGAACCTTTACTACAGCTTGGCACTGAACATTGAACCTACATGTGTAGGATAGGTGGGAGGCTATGAAGACGTGACGCCAGTTGCGTTGGAGCCGTCCTTGAAATACCACCCTTGTATGTTTGATGTTCTAACTTAGACCCGTTATCCGGGTTGAGGACAGTGCCTGGTGGGTAGTTTGACTGGGGCGGTCTCCTCCCAAAGAGTAACGGAGGAGCACGAAGGTGGGCTAATCACGGTTGGACATCGTGAGGTTAGTGCAATGGCATAAGCCCGCTTAACTGCGAGAATGACGGTTCGAGCAGGTGCGAAAGCAGGTCATAGTGATCCGGTGGTTCTGTATGGAAGGGCCATCGCTCAACGGATAAAAGGTACTCCGGGGATAACAGGCTGATACCGCCCAAGAGTTCATATCGACGGCGGTGTTTGGCACCTCGATGTCGGCTCATCACATCCTGGGGCTGAAGTCGGTCCCAAGGGTATGGCTGTTCGCCATTTAAAGTGGTACGCGAGCTGGGTTTAGAACGTCGTGAGACAGTTCGGTCCCTATCTGCCGTGGGCGTTGGAAGATTGAAGGGGGCTGCTCCTAGTACGAGAGGACCGGAGTGGACGAACCTCTGGTGTTCGGGTTGTGTCGCCAGACGCATTGCCCGGTAGCTAAGTTCGGAATTGATAAGCGCTGAAAGCATCTAAGCGCGAAGCGAGCCCTGAGATGAGTCTTCCCTGACAGTTTAACTGTCCTAAAGGGTTGTTCGAGACTAGAACGTTGATAGGCAGGGTGTGTAAGCGTTGTGAGGCGTTGAGCTAACCTGTACTAATTGCCCGTGAGGCTTAACCATACAACACCCAAGGGGTTTTGTAGTGGACTCAAAGCTAAGCGCATAAGAATGTGTGTGAGAACGAAGACAGCTTTCCAGAATTGTTGGTTATCACTTTTT
>NZ_JHXR01000060.1 GCF_000621645.1 Vibrio cholerae ATCC 14035
GGCGTTAGGCGCTTTCTTGCTAATGTTAGATCAATCCCTTAGAACAACTTCTTGTAATGATTGATAATCAACTCAAATTTATCCTCAAGATGAGTTAAATATGTTGCCATCAAAAGAAGAACTTCTGGCCTTGCTTAGCAAAGAATGCGAATTATATGCATCTATCCCAGATAGTGAACAGCAGAAGAAACGTAATAAAAAGCATTTTATCAATGGTTTAATGACTGCCTGCCGAGTTGTAGGGATCAGTTTTGAAGAACTCAACACAATAATTGAACAGATGCCCAAGAAACCAATATTCAAAGACTTAGATGAGCAGTTGTCTGTCCCAACCTATGTTCGGAACAGGGTTGATATTAAGCTGTAAAAATTGGCTACGCGCCTAACAAACGCCTCAAGAGGGACTGTCAACGCGCGGCGTTTCCAGTCCCAATGAGCCGCAGTGGTTACGGTTGTTGTGTTTAAGTTTGGTGTCATGCGTTGCCAGCCCCTTAGGCGGGCGTTAGCCATTTGGGAGAACTATGGAAAATTTAACAAATGATGTAATTACAATTTTACAGTATCTGCTCCCGGGGTTTGTGTCTGCTTGGGTGTTTTATAGTTTGACCTCTTATCCCAAGCCATCACAATTTGAGCGTGTGGTACAGGCTCTGATTTTTACTATTTTTATACAAGCAATTGTTGTGGTGGTTGAGTTCTCAGTCCGTTGGTTGTGTGCTACGTATGAAATTACAGGAGTACCGGACAAGTTTGGGTTAGTTGGTTCTGTTGTGACAGCTATCTTACTTGGGGTTGCATTTGCAGGCTTTGCCAACAATGACCTATTGCATAAGTGTCTAAGAAGGTGTTTGATCACAAGAGAAACATCATATCCTTCGGAATGGTTTGGTGCCTTTTTACAGGACGTTACTTTTGTTGTCTTACACCTAAATGATGAACGAAGGTTATATGGCTGGCCAATTGAATGGCCTTCAGAACCACATAAAGGTCATTTTGTTATCGCAGACCCGTCTTGGCTCAACGATGATGGCACTGAGGCAGAAATAACAGGTGTATCTAAACTTGTTATTAGCGCTAGTGAAGTAAAATGGGTGGAATTTCTAGAGAAAAACTGGGAGTAGTTATATGTCAAAAAAAGGTTCAAACCCTCCACCACCAAGTGGAAGAACTGGTTGGACTACAGATGGTGCAAATCCAGCTAGAACACCTCAGAACGTAAGGCCTAGCCCACCACCTCCGCCGCCACCGAAAAAAAATGGCTAACAAAGCATTTAAGAGTGATTCCCAACGCTTGGCATTTTCAGTGCTAATCGTTGGGTTTTGTGTTTATGGTGGCATGGTTGAGTCTCGTGTTAGCGTTGCTCACACCTTAATGCGGCGTTA
>NZ_JHXR01000061.1 GCF_000621645.1 Vibrio cholerae ATCC 14035
TCGACTCACCCTGCCCCGATTAACGTTGGACAGGAACCCTTGGTCTTCCGGCGAGGAGGTTTTTCACCCCCTTTGTCGTTACTCATGTCAGCATTCGCACTTCTGATACCTCCAGCAAACCTTACGATTCACCTTCAACGGCTTACAGAACGCTCCCCTACCCAATGTCTAAAAGACATTGCCGCAGCTTCGGTGTATTGCTTAGCCCCGTTACATCTTCCGCGCAGGCCGACTCGACTAGTGAGCTATTACGCTTTCTTTAAATGATGGCTGCTTCTAAGCCAACATCCTAGCTGTCTGAGCCTTCCCACATCGTTTCCCACTTAGCAATACTTTGGGACCTTAGCTGGCGGTCTGGGTTGTTTCCCTCTCCACGACGGACGTTAGCACCCGCCGTGTGTCTCCCGGATAGTACTTACTGGTATTCGGAGTTTGCAAAGGGTTGGTAAGTCGGGATGACCCCCTAGCCTTAACAGTGCTCTACCCCCAGTAGTATTCGTCCGAGGCGCTACCTAAATAGCTTTCGGGGAGAACCAGCTATCTCCGAGTTTGATTGGCCTTTCACCCCTAGCCACAAGTCATCCGCTAATTTTTCAACATTAGTCGGTTCGGTCCTCCAGTTGATGTTACTCAACCTTCAACCTGCCCATGGCTAGATCACCCGGTTTCGGGTCTATATCCAGAGACTGAGCGCCCAGTTAAGACTCGCTTTCGCTACGGCTCCCCTATACGGTTAACCTTGCCACTGAATATAAGTCGCTGACCCATTATACAAAAGGTACGCAGTCACACCACGAAGGTGCTCCTACTGCTTGTACGTACACGGTTTCAGGTTCTATTTCACTCCCCTCACAGGGGTTCTTTTCGCCTTTCCCTCACGGTACTGGTTCACTATCGGTCAGTCAGGAGTATTTAGCCTTGGAGGATGGTCCCCCCATATTCAGACAGGATATCACGTGTCCCGCCCTACTCGATTTCACGCTCGATGAAGCGTCGGTTACGGGGCTATCACCCTGTATCGCCAAGCTTTCCAGCTTGTTCACCTACTTCACCGAGTGCTTAAGGGCTAATCCAGGTTCGCTCGCCGCTACTACCGGAATCTCGGTTGATTTCTTCTCCTCGGGGTACTTAGATGTTTCAGTTCCCCCGGTTTGCTCTGTTAACCTATGTATTCAGTTAACAGTAACTGCTTATGCAGTTGGGTTTCCCCATTCGGAAATCGCAGACTCAAACGGCTCTTACTGCCTTATCTGCGCTTATCGCAAGTTAGTACGTCCTTCATCGCCTCTGACTGCCCAGGCATCCACCGTGTACGCTTAGTCACTTAACCATACAACCCGAAGGAGTTTCGGGTTGCTGTTTAAACAACCTAAGTT
>NZ_JHXR01000062.1 GCF_000621645.1 Vibrio cholerae ATCC 14035
TGAAACTCAAAAACCAAGTCGGACAACTTGAAAGCTGATTTTTCAAAACGTTGAACCTGAGCTTTTGATGATTTTTCTTGATAGAAACTAACGCCGCGTTAAGGGGCGCAGGCACGCAATACAAAAGTGACCGCATAACACCTTAACCACTAAACCCAACGCAAATTGAAAATGCCACGCGTGCCAAGTCCCTCTTGAACGCCTTGTTATGCTTAAGCTTCAATAACTTACGTTTTAACATAACCAAGATTAACTCGGCTTTGACTCACAAACAAAAGCCAAAAATCAAAAAACTGAAATGACTCATAATTTTGAAAACCAGACTTTGAACTTTGCCAGCCAAAACGAAAAATCCAAGATCAAATTTCTGATTGAGCCAACCGCTCTAACCTCGTGCCTGCCCGATACTGGATTGAGGCAATTCTCTGAATTTCCAGCGCCAAAGAATAAGTGTCCGGAAAACAGCGCCTACTGAAGACAACTTGCCGACAAACTCAAAACCAATCAGCCGAGGGAACAAAGAAAAAGCATAAACCACTGATTTTACGTAATTAAGCATAACGCCCGCCTAAGGGGCTGGCAACGCATTACACCAAACTCACACACAACAACCATAACCACCGCGGCTCAATGGGACTGGAAACGCCACGCGTTGACAGTCCCTCTTGAGGCGTTTGTTAGCTTCGTAGCCTGTTGTTTAACAATGATTTCTAAACACTTTTGTTTGAAAGCCATTTTACGCAGAAGCATCACACAAACACATGTCCAACGCCAAAAGCTGTGAAGTTGGCTGCCAAAACTTAAAACGATCTAGGCTAAGTTGGCCACGGTTAAGAGTCCGCGACAAAGAAAGCAAGAACACAGCGATAATGCAGCCTTTTGTGAAACCAAACTTTGAGTGTTGAACATCCAACAACGTTGAAGCATCGAGACTTGCTAGTTTTCATCGACTTTGAACCCACTGAACTTTCAACACGTTCGACCAAATCAACATCAGAAAAACTCGAAAGCCAAGTCGTCGAATTTGAACGCTAAAATCGGATTTTTCAGAACGATTGAGCTTGGATTTTGATGATTCCTGCCTTTAAGAAGCTAACGCCCGCCTAAGGGGCTAGCAACGCATACCACTAAACTTAAACACAACAACCGAAACCACCGCGGCTCAATGGGACTGGAAACGCTACGCGTTGACAGTCCCTCTTGAGGCGTTTGTTATGCTTAAGCTTCAACAATTTACATTTAAACCAACTCAAGAATAACCCACTGAAATCATTGACTAAACTTCGAATTTTCTTGAACTAGAACTGGCTCAACTTTTACCTATGAACTGACCAATGCAGGCTTTCATTTAGC
>NZ_JHXR01000063.1 GCF_000621645.1 Vibrio cholerae ATCC 14035
AACGCGCGGCGTTTCCAGTCCCATTGAGCCGCGGTGGTTTCGGTTGTTGTGTTTGAGTTTAGTGGTATGCGTTGCCAGCCCCTTAGGCGGGCGTTATGTGTAAGCAGAGGAAAATGCATGGAAGTAAGTCTGAAAGTTAGTAGTGACCTCTTGTTTGCAGAGTCCTTAACAAAGTCAAATATGGCAAGTTACTATCAAGCCCGTGGGCTAACCTGGGATCATAATCGGTTCCTAAGTAGTTGGGATGAGTTAGACAACTACGAAATCTATCTAGGCCTAGCTCGTGTTGGTGTGTTGCGTTTGAGCTACAGTAACGATGTGACCTTCTTGAGAGATTTTCAAATTTTGCCCGAGTTTCAGGGATGCGGAATTGGGTCTAAGTGCCTTGAGCTAGTTGTTAGACATGCGCTCGACAGACAATCCACGAAGCTAGTTCTGCGTGTGTTTAGTGAAAATCCAGCAATCAATCTGTATGAGTCAAAGGGGTTTGTTAGAGTATCTGAAATCAAAGGGTTGATTGAAATAGAGCTCCCTTTAAATTCACACACATAACAAACGCCTCAAGAGGGACTGTCAACGCGCGGCGTTTCCAGTCCCAATGAGCCGCGGTGGTTGCAGTTGTTGTGTTTGAGTTTAGTGGCATGCGTTGCCAGCCCCTTAGGCGGGCGTTATGTGTTTTTTAGCTAGTCCCAATCGAAACAAGCACATAGAATTGGCAGACTTGTTTCCAATTTAGTTTTCAGCATGAATAGATCAAGCATGTTTGGGATTGTGGCATCACTATTAGGATTGGCAGCTTTAATCTTTACTGTGATAGCCGGTTCACATTTTCCAGTAATTCAATGGCCATACGAAGCATATCAAGGCTTAGTATTTTCGTTTGTTTGGGGCTTTGGCGTATCAGCGACGGTTGGATATTTACTCTCAATCCTAGTTTTCATAGGTGTTGCTGTGGTTTGCTTTGCAGTGGGTCATAAAATATCGCGTAGCATGTTTGGGTGAGGCTAACTTTAGCTTAGAGTTCATACACATAACAAACGCCTCAAGAGGGACTGTCAACGCGCGGCGTTTCCAGTCCCAATGAGCCGCGGTGGTGTCGGTTGTTGTGTTTGAGTTTAGTGGTTTGCGTTGCCAGCCCCTTAGGCGGGCGTTAGCTTCTTAAAGGCTAAGATCATCAAAATCCAAACTTCTTGTTCTGAAAGATCAGTTTTTAGTGTTCAAAGTGCACAATTTGGCATTTCAATTTTGCTAGATGCTGATTTGGTAGAAAGTGTTGGAAGTTCCGCAGTTTCAAAGCCGCTGAAAGCCAACAAGTCTCGATGCTTCAAAGT
>NZ_JHXR01000064.1 GCF_000621645.1 Vibrio cholerae ATCC 14035
TGTAGTGGCATAGTGAATTTGGTCACTTAGTTAGAGGTGATATCATCACCTCATAAGTTAACAGGTGACATTATGACAAAACGTACAAGACGACTATTTAGCGCAGAATTTAAGTTAGAAGCAGCGCAGCTAGTCTTAGACCAAAATTACTCAGTGACGGAAGCAGCCCAAGCCATGAATGTGGGCAAGTCCACGATGGATAAATGGGTTCGCCAGCTTAGAGAAGAACGCCAAGGGAAAACACCTAAAGCTTCACCTATGACCCCTGAGCAAATAGAAATTCGGGAATTGAAAAAGAAGCTGGCTCGCCTTGAAGAGCATAATGAAATACTAAAAAAAGCCACGGCTCTCTTGATGTCGGACTCACTGAACAATTCTTGATAATCAAGAAACTCAAGCAGAGCCACAGCGTAAAAATATTATGCGAAGTCTTCAATGTTCATCGAAGTAGTTATCACTATTGGCTTAAACGCCCAGCGTTAATTAATGCGGAAACAATAAAACTGCGCAGCTTGATTAGCGAGGCTCACGCCGCAAGCAATGGCTCTGCGGGAGCGAGAACCATTGCAGATATAGTCACAAATCAGGGTGTAAAGCTGAGCCGATACCGAGCAACAAAGCTAATGAGAACTCTTGGTTTAGTAAGCTGCCAAGAACCAAAGCATCGTTACAGAAAGGCTTCACAAGAACATATTGACGTTCCAAATCACTTAAGTCGTCAATTTGCTGTTACGGCTCCAAATGAAGTCTGGGCTGGCGATGTTACGTATATTTGGACTGGTAATCGGTGGATGTATTTAGCGGTCGTTATCGATCTTTTTGCCCGCAAAGTGATCGGTTGGTCAATGTCTTTGTCGCCTGATAGTCGGTTGACAGGTAAAGCGCTGTCTATGGCCTATGAATCTCGCGGAAAGCCAAAAGGTGTCATGTTCCATAGCGATCAAGGCAGTCATTATACTAGCCGTAAATACCGTCAATTACTGTGGCGCTTTCAAATAAAACAGAGTTTATCTCGCCGAGGAAACTGTTGGGATAATGCGCCGATAGAGCGCTTCTTTAGAAGTCTGAAGACGGAATGGGTGCCAACTGTGGGTTATCGTAGCTTCGCTGAGGCTCAACAAGAGATCACCCGCTACATTATCGGATATTACTGCCAACTCAGGCCACATCAGTATAACGGTGGTCTAACTCCCAATGAATCAGAACGATTATATTGGGAAAACTCTAAAACCGTGGCCAATTTTAGTTGACCACTACA
>NZ_JHXR01000065.1 GCF_000621645.1 Vibrio cholerae ATCC 14035
TAACAAACGCCTCAAGAGGGACTGTCAACGCGTGGCGTTTCCAGTCCCATTGAGTCGCGGTGGTTACGGTTGCTGTGTTTGAGTTTGGTTGTTATGCGTTGTCAGCCCCTTAGGCGGGCGTTATGTGTTTACAGAGGTATCGTGGAATCAAAATGGATGATTTAAGAAGGAAGTGTTTTTTCTGTAAAGATAGAATTGATGGCAAAAAGACACTAGAGCACATTATTCCAAATAGTTTGCTCGGGAAATTAGGCATAAAAGAAAAAACGGTCACTGGTCAATTTAACACTATTCAATATAGCAGAGTAAAAGTTCCAGCTCATGAAAGCTGCAATAATCAGTTTGGCAGTGATTATGAAAACAGAATATTAAGCTTACTTGAAAATCCGGAACAACTTTATAACCAGTTACTTGAAGAAGCTGGTATCTTAATGATGTACAGCCCCGATAGCTCCGTATCTGCATTGATTACAACTTGGCTATCGAAGATCTATTATGGACTCTTCTACTATGACTTGATCTCTACGAAAGCCCCTCAATGGAAAGATGTTTGTTCATCAATTATACAAAGTGATAATTTTAAACTCGTGCAGAGCTCGTATAAACAAGGCTATGGTTTTCAACTCCCTTCAAGTCTTTATGTTTTCAAAACCAAGAACACTGAAACCGATCTAGTAACAATAGTAGAACCTAGTACATTATTGCTTAAAATTGGTTCGTTAACATTTGTGCTCTGTATATGTGACGGCTTTCTAACCAAGAATTATTTGAATGGACATCCGCTCAAAAAATTACGTTCTTGGATGGAAGAGGAAGAGAAGCTGGATCCTCATTTTCCAGTACAAAAGCTCGCGCTAGCTGAGATCATTGCACTTAGAAAGTGTATTCCTAAGAACCCCAGGTTTGTCTATTCAAAAGATCAGATAATTAACATGAGCTTGTCCACAATGGCTAAAAATCCCGACATTGCTTATCAAATCAATGAGGAGCATCTTTCACACGTGCGTAGAGAGGTTTTACTTGAAATGGGTATCAAAATAATAAACACATAACAAACGCTTCAAGAGGGACAGCCAACGCGTGGCATTTTTATTATGCGTTGGTTTTTGTGATTATGGTGTTATGCGTTAAGTTAGTAGTAGCGTTGGCTGCCCCTTAAGCGGGCGTTATAACCTAATGGGAAATCATGAACTTAGAAGAGTTTCAAGAATCGGATTTTGACCTGCTTATAAAATGGATTGACTCAGATGAGTT
>NZ_JHXR01000066.1 GCF_000621645.1 Vibrio cholerae ATCC 14035
AAACAAGAGTAAAAACCACATAACTCGCCACCATGGACAACACTATTTTCGAGTGCCATTTCTTAGTTCTAAACTCTATATTTCTGTTCATCCGTAAATCCAAACTGTTCACTAGTGCATTTAACGCCCGCCTAAGGGGCTGGCAACGCATAACACAAAACTCAAACACAACAGCCGAAACCACCGCGGCTCAATGGGACTGGAAACGCCGCGCGTTGACAGTCCCTCTTGAGGCGTTTGTTAGCTGTCTTGGCTTAGCCGATGAAGCAAAAAGTCCGCGATGACACCAACCATTTGAACGATGTTCTCACCTTCGGTATCACTTAGCTTAGTAACTGAAATACGTCCATGCCCCGTACCTTCTTTGTTACGCACCCTATTGATAGCTAGCGCCATATTGAACATGGCTTTTTCATACTCAGCAACGGGATTATCTGAAACTGGAGTTGCATTACTTTCAGGGATCGACATCTGAAGTGCAGAATATGCCTGTCCCATCAGTGTTGGGAAATTAGCATTTTGAGGATGCGCACCATACTTAGTGTGTATTACATGTTTAGCTGTAGCTTCGAGTAATTCTTTTCCTGTACCTGCTAGCAATGCGGGGTCACCGACACCTTTTTTGGCGCGTTGAGCATAAGAAAGCAACGCTTCTGTCAATTGCTTACCAGATAAATTATCGAGCACTTTCGCTCGAATGCTACCATCGTAAGAAAGTTCGAACCCTTCCACATCGAAAGCACTTATAGCATTTTCAATGCTATCTGTACCGACGAAGTTTGCTGACTGCACCCTAAAGCCACCTACGGCTCTAACATGGGACAAAACTAATGAAATAAGCTCACTACCCTGATTTGGGGAATTTTCTAAAGCCCAATACAACGTTTCTTTTAAGCGTTTAGCCTTACCTACTGTTTGCCCATTCTCTTTAGGATCTACATTTTTTAAGCCTGCTTTATTGATCATAAATGACAAATCAGAATGACTCGGTTCACGTTTGCAATCAGATTGAGCATCATCAACTAGCTTTGCAACAGCAACAATACAACTATCGGTTATTGGTAGACTCATCTTTTAACACTCTAAAGTTCAACTCTTTGGATATGAATTGGGTTTAAAGCTTTATTTTTCAAGGTGTAAGAGCAATGTGACAGCTAACGCCCGCCTAAGGGGCTGGCAACGCATTACCACCAAACTCAGACACAACAACCGTAACCACCGCGGCTCAATGGGACTGGAAACGCCACGC
>NZ_JHXR01000067.1 GCF_000621645.1 Vibrio cholerae ATCC 14035
TATTGGTCGTAATTTGATATCCATATTCCTCATAACGCCCGCCTAAGGGGCTGGCGACGCATTACCACAAAACTCAAACGCAACAACTGTAACCACCGCGGCTCATTGGGACTGGAAACGCCACGCGTTGACAGTCCCGCTTGAGGCGTTTGTTAGGCATTTTTAGGGCAAGTATTTTGTGATATCAACCTTATAAACATGTGTGGTTTCTGCCATTAAACGAATTAAAGAAGTGAATATTTGGAAATGAGATTTCATTTCGTTACTGTCAGCACGTATATAATGAAGTGAGATATCATTGAACTCGGGATGAACAGGGAAAGGATACAGCTCACCTTGTGGTGATTTTCTACAAAGAATGCCATCTTTTACGCTTAACACACAGTTAACTCTATTCATTACCGCATGATTTTCAACGATTTTATCGGTTGACAAATTGAAGTCAAATTCCGCACAAACAATGAAAGTAAAAATACCATCTTTGGGATCAATAGGACAAAATTTGTAATTTAACTCATTCACTTTTACAGCATCATGTATTTTATTTTTAATGGATGCTACAGATGACAACTTTTCTAGATATTCATTGAGCTTGGATATACATGTTATTTTTGATTTGACCTCTCCTACGCCTACAACCGCTTCTACAGGGAAAAATCGTTGTCCATAATCACTTTCAAGTGTTGGCATCTCATTTTTATCATAGATAATGAGGTCACACTGAGTGCTAACATTGCCGTCTGCATTGACTATAAATCCACTACCAATATCAAATCGAGCAGGAAGAATTGACTTTAGTAATCTTAATAATACACGTTCTCTGTATTCCCCGTACTCAAGTTTATGGAATAACTCACCTCTTTCATTTGCATACAGCGTTTCGGCTTGCTGAAATGCAAACTCAAAATCTGTGAAATTTCTGGCGAGTAAATTTTCAATAATTTTATTTGCCAAAACGATCTCCCTACTTATGCCTAACGCCCGCCTAAGGGGCTGACAACGCATAACACAAAACTCAAACACACCAACCGTAACCACCGCGGCTCAATGGGACTGGAAACGCCACGCG
>NZ_JHXR01000068.1 GCF_000621645.1 Vibrio cholerae ATCC 14035
ATTTTGAGGATCTTTATGAGTCCAGTGAAGAACCCCACCCTTTTTGTTCCATTCGTATTCACCATAAAACTCAACACTATCGCCAACTTTCAAGTCCGGAATTCTCGGTGCTAAATCGATGTTATGAGCAACCAGCAATGTTTGTCCGCTATTGAGCTTTAAGATGAATTTTTGATGTCTTGAACCATCATTGTCATCAGGCAACACTTTCGCTACCTGTCCAAATCCTTGAACCTGTATGTCACTTTGCTGCGATTGATAAGCTTGTTGTAAAACAGTGTCATTGGCATGCAAGCTGACCGAAAAACAGCTCGCGAGAACGAGCCAACACGCTAAAAACCATTTCATAAAACTGTCCTTGTTCAATCCACTGACCATTCACCTAACGCTCGCCTAAGGGGCTGGCAACGCATTACCACTAAACTCAACCACAACAACTGCAACCACCGCGGCTCATTGGGACTGGAAACGCCACGCGTTGACAGTCCCTCTTGAGGCGTTTGTTAGTTTCGTAGCCCATTGTTTAACAATGACTTTTAACACCTTTACTTGAAAAATATTTTACGCAAATGCATCGAACATGCACACGTCCAACGCCAAAAGCTGTGAAGTGAGCTGCCAAAACTCAAAACGATCAAGGTTAAGTTGGCCACGGTTAAGAGTCCGCAACAAAGAAAGCAGGATCACAGCGATGATGCTGCCTTTTGTGAAACCAAATTTGCCGTGTTGAATATCCGACAACATTGAAGCTTCGAGACTTGTGGGTTTTCAGCGACTTTGAAATAGCTGAAATTTCAACACTTTCTACCAAATCAGCATCAGGCAAAACTCAAAAGCCAAATTGTGCGACTTGAACGCTTAAAGCTGATTTTTTAGGGCATTTAATCTGAGCTTTGGATGATTTTTTCTAGATAGAAACTAACGCCCGCCTAAGGGGCTGACAACGCATACCACTAAACTCAAACACAACAACTGCAACCACCGCGGCTCATTGGGACTGGAAACGCCGCGCGT